>NZ_OY829290.1:0-1200000 GCF_963691685.1 Thalassovita sp. | reverse complement strand
CATCTGACCTGTGTGGAAGCCACCCGCGAAGAAACCATGGCCATTGCCGAGGATTTTGCCAAGGCGGGCGTCAGCGATATCGTGGCCCTGCGGGGGGATCCGCCAAAAGGATCCGGTGGCTTCAAGGCCCATAATGACGGGTTCCGCAGTTCGGTTGAGCTGATCGAGGCGCTGGCCCGGACAGGCCAGTTCAACATTCGTGTTGGCGCCTATCCGGAAAAACACCCCGAGAGCCCCGATCATCAGGCGGACGTGGAGTGGCTGAAGCGCAAGTTTGACGCTGGCGCGGATGAGGCGCTGACCCAGTTCTTCTTTGAAGCCGACACCTTCTTCCGCTTCCGGGATGCCTGCGCCAAGGCGGGCATTGAGGATAAGATCATCCCCGGCATCCTGCCGATCGAAAACTTCAAAGGGGCACGCAACTTCGCCAAACGCTGCGGCACCTCGGTTCCCGATTGGGTGGCTGAGGCCTTTGAAAAGGCCGAACGTGATGATCGCCATGATCTGCTGGCCACCGCGCTGTGCACCGAGCTGTGTTCAGATTTGATCGACGGTGGCGTGGACAGCCTGCATTTCTACACGCTGAACCGCCCGGAATTGACCCGCGATGTCTGCCACGCACTGGGGGTCACGCCGAAGGTCAGCCTGGAAAACGTGGCGTAACAGCCGCCCCTGCCCTCTTTACTGCCCGGGTCTACTGGGTCAGCCTCTCTGCCATAGGTAGGGAGGCTTTATCATGTCAGACAAAATGGAACGTCGGTTCGCCGAAACACCGGAGGAGCTGTGGGACACGGAGCGACTGTTGTCGATGTCTGGCCTTGAAGCGATGCAGAGCATTCTGGATGGCGACAGTGCTGGCCCGCCGATTGGCAAGCTGATGGGGTTTCACCTGTCGGAGGTCAGCGACGGCGAGGTTAGCTTTATCGGCAAGCCCGAGTTTGAGGTCAGCAACCCAATGGGCACCGTGCATGGCGGCTGGTACGGCACTGTGCTGGACAGCTGCATGGCCTGCGCGGTGATGACCAAAGTGCCGCAAGGCTCGGTCTACACAACGATGGAGTTCAAAGTGAACATCATCCGCCCGATCCCATTGGGCACCGAGGTGCGCGCCACCGGTCGTGTGCAGCATGCGGGCCGCTCCAGCGGGATTTCCAACGGGGAAATTCGCGGGGTTGAAGACGGGCGGCTCTACGCCACCGGATCAACCACCTGCATCATTATGAAACTGCGCTAACCCGTCGCCTGTTGGCCCGGCGCCACGGTTTCGCCAGCGCCATCCCCGACAGCAGCGCTGTCATGGACCTGTTCTGACAGGTCCTGACCAATCGCCCGTTTCTTGCGCAGCAGGAACATTTTACCCCAACCACTCCAGGTGCCGACCGATGGCGCCGCTGCGTCCTGCGGGAAAGTGGCGCGCCAGCCTTCGGGCAGCGGCAGACCGCAGTCTTCGGCGTTTTCCAGCATCCAGACCAGTGGAATATTGGACAAGGGGCGCGAGGCCTCACGCCCGGAAAGCTGCCCGCCAACATCGCCATGCGATCCGCGGAACCAGACCTGTTCAACACGGCAGGTGGTCGGGTGGTCACATGTCCAAAGCACCGGCTCAAACACTTCGCGGGTCTCATCCAAGGCCAGCGCGTGGAATCCGTGTTTGACGGCATCGCCCAGCTGATGTGAATGGAACCCGTGCTTGACCTCAGCCCATTTCCAGAAAAACGGCAGTCGGACACCCAGCGCTTTCACCGTGTCCCAGACGCCGATCATCTCAATCTCAACCGCATCATGGCAATAGGCGCTGGTAAAGGCCGCCGAGGCCTCGCTGCCCGGGGTGCATTGGTAATGACGATAGGCGGTCTGAATGTTGCGTTCAGTTGCATGTTCTGGCTTCAGTAGACCAACCTGATCTATCACCCCCCCGAGGGAGCGCACCGCATAGGCGCCACGGGAATAGCCCAAGAGAAAAATCTTATCGCCCGGTCGGTAGCGGGAGCACAGGTAGCCATAAGCCCGCCGGATCTGGCGATTGATGCCGCGCCCCATCAACACGTCGGGGGCTTGTCGCCATTCGCTCCACTGCACCCCGGCCTCATAATAGACTGAGACCGGCGCGCCCATCTGTGACACCAGCCGATAGGCCAGCCCCGCATTGGTTTCGCAGCCGGGATCCAGCGATGACATGGTGCCATCCAGAATGATCACATGAACAAGATTGCCACGCGTCGCAACAACGGGGGACCGCCCCGACAAGCGGCCGGGTTTGATCCA
This sequence comes from Thalassovita sp., assembly GCF_963691685.1. Classification (GTDB taxonomy): domain Bacteria; phylum Pseudomonadota; class Alphaproteobacteria; order Rhodobacterales; family Rhodobacteraceae; genus Thalassobius. The sequence goes on along the minus strand of NZ_OY829290.1, from coordinate 1,197,735 downwards.
CTCGATGAAGCGTTTAGCAAGTTTGTTCAGCTGCATCCTGCAAAAGTTCCCATGTTTTCAGCGGTGTCAGCGGCATATCCACGTGCCGTACCCCGCGCGACCAAAGCGCATCCAGAACCGCGTTGGTACTAGAAGCCATTGCACCAACTGTGCCAGCCTCGCCACAGCCCTTCATCCCCATTGGGTTGGCGGTGGAAGGCACGGCCTCAGTCGTGAAGCCGATCATTGGCAAATCACTGGCCCGTGGCATGGCGTAATCCATGAAAGACGCCGTCAGCAGCTGCCCCTGATCGTCATGCACCACATGTTCCATCAAGGCCTGCCCGACACCCTGCGCCACGCCGCCGTGCACCTGCCCCTCGGCCAGCATCGGGTTGATGAGATTGCCGAAATCATCGACCACAGTGTAGCGATCCATGGTGATCTGGCCGGTTTCAGGATCCACCTCAACCTCAGCCACATGCGCCCCATTGGGGAAGCTGCGCGCCGGCAGGGTGGCCCGCGCCTCATGGCTCAGCAGATCGACGCGGCCATCCAGCCGCGCCATTTCAGCCGCCTCAACCAGCGTTGGCGTCAGGTTGGAGCCTGGCGCGCGGAAGGTTTCATGATCAAACCGAACTTCGTCCTCTGCCACCCCCATCTTTTCAGCCAAATAGGGGGTAAAGGCGGCCACCATCACATACACTGTGGCCAGCATCGCATTGGCCTGCACCGTCACCGAGCGGGATCCACCGGTGCCGCCGCCCGTCTCAATCCGGTCACTGTCGCCCTGCACCACCGAAATCAGATCCGGCGCGATGCCGGTCTGATCGCTGAGGAAAGCGATATAGGCCGTTTCATGCCCCTGACCGTTTGACTGGGTGCCGACATAGATCGTCACAGTGCCATCCTCATTAAACTCAACCTTCGCGCCTTCCGAAGGATCACCCAAAATGCTTTCGATATAGTAACAAAGGCCCATGCCGCGCAGTTTGCCCTGCGCCTCGCTTGTCGCGCGACGCGCAGCAAACCCCGCCAGATCCGACTGATTTGCGGCGGCGTTCAGTACCCGGACAAAATCCCCAACATCATAGGTTTCATCCGTCGCGGATTTATAGGGGAACTGATCCGGTTTAATGAAGTTGATGCGCCGCAACTCCCACGGGTCCACACCCAGTTCGCGTGCCGCAATATCCATCATCCGTTCCAACAGGTAGATCGCCTCGGGCCGGCCGGCGCCGCGATAGGCATCCACATAGGTGGTATTGGTGTAGATCCCCTCAACGCGGATGTAGGTATCCTGAACATCATAGGTGCCCATCAACACACGGGTGAACAGCTGGGTCTGCATGAACTGGCCGAACTGGCTGTTATAGGCGCCGAGGTTGCACAGGGTGTGCACCTTATAGCCGATAATGCGGTTGTTTTCGTCGAAGGCCAGCGCCGCGTCTGAGGTCAGATCACGGGCATGGTGGTCTGACAGCATCGCCTCATTGCGATCCGCCGCCCACATCACCGGCCGGTTCAACACCCGGGCCGCATGGGCGACGGCATGGTACTCGGGATACATCATCGCCTTCATACCAAACCCACCACCCACATCGGGGATGGTCACGCGCACCTTGTCCTTCGGCATGTCGAGCATCCGGGCAATTTCATCCCGTGGGCCCCAGACCCCCTGCCCGCTGAAACAGACATGCAACCGGTCGCCCTCCATCTCGGCGTAGCAGCCGCGCGGCTCCATCGAGTTCACAATCACCCGGTTGTCACCCACCTGCATCCGCACCACCCGGGCCGCCTTGGCAAAGGCCGCATCGGTCGCGGCCTCATCGCCCAGTCCCCAATCAAAGGCGCGGTTGTCCGGCGCCTCGGCATGGAGTGTTGCGCCGCCGACGGCAAGGTCGGTTTTGACCTCCAGATCCTCATAATCCAGCATCACCATCTCAGCCGCATCCCGCGCCTGATCCAGCGTTTCAGCGACGATCAGCGCCACCGGCTCCCCGACGAAGCGCACCACGTCACCGGCCAGCACCGGCCGATGCGGCGCAGCAGCCGGGCTGCCATCGCGATTGGTCTGGATCGAGGCCATCATGCCACGGGTCATGCCCGCAGCCGCCAGATCAGCCCCGGTCAGCACCAGATGCACACCCTCTGCGTCGCGCGCATCACTGACATCCAGCTCAGTCACCCGAGCATGGGCCACCGGCGAGCGCAGCACCACGGCGCGCAAATGACCCGCCGGGGCCACATCTTCCAGATAGCCCCCGGCCCCTTTGAGAAAACGGATATCTTCGACACGTTTGACGGACTGACTTTTGCCAAACTTTTCCATGACATGACCCTGCGTATTATGCGTTGGTTAACCTCAAGGTTAACCTGCTACACAGCCATGTCCAGCGCTGTCGGGAAACCTATCCGGAAAGTGACGCAACGGTGATCGGGCGGCCCAATCCGTAACCGTTGAAATCCGTTGCCAGCGACAGCGAATAGGCGCCCATGCCGTCAAACAGAACATAGTCGCCTTCTTGCAGAGCATCCGGCAGTTCCACCGGCTCTGGCAGGCGATCGATGCTGTCACAGGTTGGACCGAAAACCACCATCGGCTTTGCCGTTCCAGCTCGCCCCTGCCCTCCGGGCGAGACTGCGCGCACCCGCTCCACCGCACACATGTCACGAAACTCAAACAGGGCGCCATAAAGCCCATCGTTGAGGAACACGGCGCCCTCTTCACGGATCGCTTTGACGCGGGTGGCCAAGGTGAAGGCCTCAGCCACCATGGCGCGGCCCGGCTCACAGACCAGATCAGGTGCCTCATCGCCGAAAGCGGCGACGGTCGCGGCGCGAATGCCGGCAAAGATCCGTTCCAGATCCGGGCTGGGACCAGCGCGGTGCGAGGCAAAGCCGCCGCCAACGTTCATCCGCTCAATCCGCACACCAGCTGCCTTGGCGACATCGGCTGCCTCTTGAATGTAGGCAGCCCAAGCGGCGGGATCCGCACATTGCGTGCCGGGGTGGAAACAGATTGCCGGGCGGTAGCCGCGGCGCGCCACCTCTTTAAGCAGGGCAATGCCACCTTCGGGGCCAACACCAAACTTGGCGCCGAAATCATAGGCCGCGCCCTTCACCGGCAGGGCCAAACGCACCGTCACCTCCAGATCGGTGCCCAAGGGGGCAAGCTTGTCCAGCTCTGACAGGCAATCGACCGAGGCAGATGCGATGGCAAAGCTTTTCGCCGCCTCCACCTCCGCCAGGGAGCGTACGGGATTGTTGTAATGCAGGGTCGCATCCGGACAGACCGCGCGCACCGCGGACATTTCCGCCGGCGAGGCCACATCAAAGGAGGTGATGCCAGCCGCAACTAGATTGACCAGAACCGCCTCTGCCGGGTTTGCCTTGACGGCATAGGTCACCAGCCCCGGGAACCCCTCCATAAAGCGATGCGCGGTCTGCTGTAGCACCACCGGGGAAAAATACATCACCGGGTGATCGGGCTGTTCGCGTTTCAGGTGGCGCTCGGGGCTCAGCCAATGGGGGTCAGGCCGCATGGATACCTCTTTTGGTCTTGGTCTTCTTTTAACGTCAGTATCGGCCGAATCTTTGTCAGACTGTCCGGGCATCCTGATCGATTTGACAGATTTGATCGTCTAATTTACTCCAGAGCCATGCAGAGTGACGATATCGATCAGCGCCTTCTTGCGCTTTTGGCGGAAAACGCTCGTATGCCCGTGGCACAGCTGGCGCGCCGTCTGGATCTGGCGCGCACCACCGTGCAGGCCCGGCTGGAACGGCTGGAAACCAATGGCACCATTTCAGGCTACACGCTGCGGCTGGGCCAGCCCGCGCAGCAGCGGCTGCGGGCCACGGCGCTACTGTCGGTGGAGCCCCGGTCTGGCCCGGCGGTGCTGTCACGGCTGAAGGCGCTGCCAAATGTGATGCGGGTGCACACCACCTCGGGACGGTTTGATATGATCGCCGAAATCAGCGCGGACACAACCGAAGAGCTGGACGAAACCCTTGATTGGATCGGCGAGGCCAAAGGTGTGCGCAGTTCAGAAAGCTTGATCCAGCTCAGCACCAAGATTGATCGTGGGTTCTGACGAGAACTGCGAAAATGGGGCTTTGCCCCCTTGGCCTGACGGCCAATTCCCCCAGAGTATTTGGGAAACGATGAAAGCGCCTTTCAATGTTCCCCAAATACTCAAAACCCATCCCTGAAACAAAAAGGGCCACCCGAGGGCAGCCCTTAATCTGTAAACTGGCGCGGATTTAGTCCAGTTCGGCCAGACGCGACAGCGCGGCGTTCAGCTGGGCTTCTTCCTCTTCCCGCAGGGCCATGTTTTCTTTGGCTTCCTCAATGACCTCTTCCGGCGCCGAGGCGACGAATTTCGGGTTGTTGAGACGCCCTTTGAGACCGCCGAGTTCTTTCTGGATTTTGCCCAGCTTCTTCGACAGGCGGGCCTTTTCGGCGGCAACATCGATCAGATCGGCCAGTGGCATCACAATGGTGGCGCCTTTGGCGGCAATGGCGACGGAGCCTTTCGGGGTGGCCTCCGCCTCGGTCAAAGCCTCAACACGCGCCATTTTTTTGATCAGCGCCTCATTGTTGGTCCAGGCGGCACGCGCTGCAGCATCCGCTTCGGTCTGAACCAGAGACACGAAGGCGCCAGCGGGCACGTTCATCTGCGCGCGCGCCGAGCGGATGTTTTCGATCACCGAGATCACCCAGGTGATTTCCGCATCAGCTGCCTCATCCACCAGTTCGCCGCCATAGGTCGGCCAGTCGGCATGGACCAGCATCTTGGCGCGGGTGCGGTTCGACCACAGCTCTTCGGTCATGAAGGGCATGATCGGGTGCAGCAACATCAGCGACTGATCCAGAACCCAGCCCATGGTCTGCTGGGTTTCCAGACGCAGGTCCTCGTTCTGGAACAGCGGCTTGGTGAACTCATTATACCAGTTGCAGACCTTGCCCCAGAAGAAGGCATAAAGCGCCTGCGCGGCGTCGTTGAAACGGAAATCCGTCAGCGCCCGGTCCACGGTTTCGCGCACGCGGCCGACTTCGCCGATGATCCATTTGTTCACCGCATGGGTCGGTTCGGGACGGGTGGAGCAGTCAACGTCAAAGACGCCGTTCATTTCGGCAAGGATATGCGACTGCCACAGTTTGTTACCAAAGTTACGGTAGCCCTCGATCCGTTTCATGTCGAGCTTCAGCACACCGCCAATCGACGCCATGGCCGCATTGGTGAAGCGCAGCGCGTCGGCGCCGTATTCGTCGATGATGTCGAGCGGGTCCACCACGTTACCGGTGGATTTCGACATCTTCTTGCCTTTGGCGTCGCGCACCAGACCGTGCAGGTAGACGGTGTCAAACGGGATATCGTCAACCACAGCCAGCTGCATCATCATCATGCGGGCGACCCAGAAGAACAGGATATCCTGACCGGTGATCAGGGTTGAGGTCGGGAAGTATTTCGCCAGTTCCTCGGTATCTTCGGGCCAGCCCAGCGTGCCGATCGGCCAGAGGCCGGAGGAGAACCAGGTGTCGAGGACGTCGGGGTCGCGATACAATCGTACCGAGTTCCCTTCTCCTTCTTGGCCGATGTAAGAATACTGAGGGCTCGGATGGGTGGTGCTCGTGGAAACGCCAAATACATCGTCACCGTAGTATGCAGCGGCCACCTTGATGACTTCTTGCTCGTTCGACGCGCAGAAAGCTTTGAATTCAGCAGAGGACGGCCAAGACCAAACCTTGGCTGGCAAATGCCCTTCACCTTCGTACAGTTCTTGATGCGCACGCTTGGCGGTCTCTATCTGCTCCTTGGTTGGCCCATACCAAACCGGCACCTGATGGCCCCACCAAAGTTGGCGCGAGATGCACCATGGCTCGATGTTTTCCAGCCAGTGGTAATAGACCTTCTCACCGCTTTCGGGGATGATCTTCACGTCGCCGTTTTTCACCGCGTCCAGCGCCGGGCCAACGATCTTGGCGGTATCGACGAACCACTGGTCGGTCAACATCGGCTCGATCACCACCTTGGAGCGGTCGCCGAAGGGCTGCATAATCGGCTTATTCTCAACGTAGGGCACCACTTCGGTGACCTCGGATTCATTGCCGTCTTCGTCCTTCACCGTTTTGGTGAGGGTCTGCATAACGGCCAGACCTTCGTCTGTGATCTCTTTCACCACGGCCTTACGGGCCTCGAACCGGTCCAGACCGCGCAGGTGATCGGGGACCAGGTTGATCGCGTCCACTTCGTTTTCGGTGAACGCCGCGCCTTTGGCGTGGGCCTGCGCTTTGCCGGCCTCTTCGGCATAAGGCGCACCATCGGCACGCATGCCACCGCGCATGTCCATCAGGCGGTACATCGGGATGCCGCCGCGTTTGGCGACCTGATAATCATTGAAGTCATGGGCACCGGTGATTTTCACCGCACCGGAACCGAAGTCCTTGTCAGGATATTCATCGGTGATGATCGGAATCAGGCGACGATGCTCTTTCGGTCCTACCGGGATTTCGCAGAGCTGCCCGACGATTGGCGCGTAACGTTCGTCCGAGGGGTGCACGGCCACCGCGCCGTCGCCCAGCATGGTTTCGGGACGGGTGGTGGCGATGGAGATGTAATCGCGCTCTTCCTCAAGGGTGACGTTGCCGTCCTCGTCCTTTTCCACATAGGTGTAGGTCGCACCCCCGGCGAGCGGGTATTTGAAGTGCCACATGTGGCCCGCCACCTCGATGTTTTCCACCTCAAGGTCAGAAATCGCGGTTTCAAAATGCGGGTCCCAGTTCACCAGACGTTTGCCGCGATAAATGAGGCCTTTGTTGTACATTTCCACAAAGACTTTGATAACGGCATCGTGGAAGTTGCCATCGGCCTCGGCCGCAGGCGCGCCGGGGGCGCCTGACATGGTGAAGGCGGTGCGGCCATAGTCACAGGAGGCGCCCAGACGCTTCAGCTGGTTGATGATGGTGCCGCCGGAGTGTTCTTTCCACTCCCAGACTTTTTCAAGAAAGGCGTCCCGGCCCAATTCGCGGCGCGAAGGCTGCTGGGTTTCGGCAAGGGTGCGTTCCACAACCATCTGGGTGGCGATGCCCGCGTGGTCGGTGCCCGGCTGCCAGAGCGTGTCATAGCCCTGCATCCGTTTCCAGCGGATCAGGATGTCCTGCAGCGTGTTGTTGAAGGCATGGCCCATGTGCAGAACGCCGGTGACGTTCGGGGGTGGGATCATGATGCTGTAGGTCGAGGCCTCAGGCTTGGCGTTTGCGCCCGCCTTGAAGCAGCCAGCCTGTTCCCAGGCAGTCAGCAACCGGGCTTCTGCCTCGGCCGCGTTGAAGGTTTTTTCCATCGCCATGATCGTGATCTCGTGTCAAATCCGTTTCAAAACCGTCTATCGAATTGGACCGCGAAGGGAAAGACGTTACTGTTAAACTGCACCGCCGATCCCCATATATGCTGCAGCGTGATCGAAAGGATCCCCGTCGATGCTACGTGCATTTCGTGAGTTGATTGAACGTCAGATCCTCAAGGCGAAAGCTGAGGGGAAATTGGAAGGGCTGGAGGGTGAGGGCAAACCGCTGCCGGACCACCCAGAGGCAAGCGTGGTTGATCCCGCCACAGCCGTAGGCGTGCGCATCATGGCTGAGGCCGGTGCGGTGCCGGAAGAGTTCGGTCTGAAGAAAGAGTTGGAGGCCGCCCGCAAGGAATGGCAGTCCGCATCTGGCGAGGCCGAGAAAAAGGCGATCATGGCAAAGATCGCCGATCTGGAAATGCGCTACAACATCGCGCGGGATGCGCGGCGCAAGTTCATGTCGTGACCCTGCGGCCGCGCTGAGTTGTTATTTAAAGACCGGTGCGCGTTTTTGCATGTTGGCGTTGATCACTTCCAACTGATGCGGTTTGCCGATCAGGTCTGCCTGTTCACGGCTTTCCAGATGCAGGATCGCGTCTTCATCATCTGACGTTTCCGCAAACTCCAACAGGCGCTTTGCGGCGCGGGTGGCGCTGGGGCTTTTCAGCGCGATTTTTGCAGCCAGATCCTGTGCGGCCTTCAGTGGGTCGTCCGAGAGTTCCGTGACCAGCCCCATCTCCATCGCCTGCGGTGCCAGCACCGGGTCGGCCGTATAGGTCAAACGGCGCAGGTGATCGGCGCGCATCAGATGTGGCAGGGTCACCATGCCGCCCATGTCAGGGATCAGACCCCATTTCATTTCCATAATGGCCAGTTTGGTTTCGGGATGGGCGATGCGGATGTCAGCGCCCGCCGCAATCTGCATACCGCCGCCGAAACACACCCCATGCAGCGCCGCGATCACCGGCACCGGCACCTTGCGCCAAACCAATGAGACCTCCTGAAAGGCATTGGCGTTGCCGTGCGTGCGCTTCATCACAAAGTCTTCGGGATCCTGAGTGGCGAATTTGGCGAAATTCATCAGATCCAGACCGGCGCAGAAGGCCCCGCCTTCGCCCGACAGCACCACGGCGCGGACCTCATCATTGTCCACCAGTGCCTCACCTGCGGCGATGATCGCCTCAACCATCTCGGTGTCCAGCGCGTTCATCTTATCGCCACGGGTCAGGGTGACATGGGCAACGTGGTTTTCAATAACTGTGCTGACGCGGGACATGGGTGCTCCTCCGGAAAATTTGCGATCAGCTTGATCCTTGCGGCCGATGAAATCCAGCAGAACGTGACGGCAGGGCTCTCTTGCCCCGGCGTCGCCCGGCCGCTATCGAGGGGCCATGACTGGACCACGCTACACCCCGCTGACCGAAAGCCTGCCTGCAACCGTGCCCTTTGTCGGCCCCGAAGCGCAGGAACGTGCCATGGGCCGCGCCTTTGACGCGCGCCTTGGGGCCAATGAAAACGTCTTTGGCCCCTCACCCAAGGCAATCGCCGCGATGCAGGCCGCCAGCGCTGAGATCTGGATGTATGGCGATCCGGAAAACCATGATCTGCGCAGCGCCCTGGCGGCCGATCTGGGGATCACCCCGGCCAATATCGTGGTGGGCGAAGGCATTGACGGTCTGTTGGGCTATCTGGTGCGTCTGCTGATTGGCGCAGGCGATGCGGTTGTCACCTCCGAAGGGGCCTATCCGACCTTCAACTACCATGTCGCGGGCTTTGGAGGCGTGTTGCACAAGGTCCCCTACAGGGGTGACCATGAAGATCCCGAAGCGTTGATGGCCAAAGCCGCCGAGGTTGGCGCCAAGCTGGTCTATCTGGCCAATCCCGACAACCCGATGGGCACCTGGCACAAAGGGGCTGAAATCGTCGCCGCATTGGACAAGCTGCCAGAGGGCGCGCTGCTGATCCTGGATGAGGCCTATGTGGAGTTTGCCCCTGAAGGCACCGCCGCCGAGATCGACATTGACGATCCCCGGGTGATCCGCATGCGCACCTTTTCCAAGGCCTACGGCATGGCGGGCGCGCGGGTTGGCTACGCATTGGGCGCGGCGGAGTTGATCACCGCCTTCAATAAGATCCGCAACCATTTCGGCATGAACCGCGCCGCACAGGCCGGGGCCTTGGCGGCCTTGGCGGATCAGGAGTATCTGCAGGAAACCTGCACCAATGTCGCCGCAGCCCGTAATGAAATTGGCCGGATCGCTGCCGATAATGGCCTGACCGTTGTTCCCTCGGCCACCAATTTCGTCGCCATTGATTGCGGCAGCGATGGCAGTTTTGCCAAGGCGGTGCTGGATGCGCTGGTCCGCCGCGGCGTCTTTGTGCGGATGCCCTTTGTGGCGCCGCAAAACCGCTGCATCCGGGTCAGCGCCGGACGGCCTGAAGATCTGGCCGCCTTTGCACAAGCTTTACCGGAAGCCCTCGCTGAGGCCCGCGGCTAACACCCCAAAAAGATGCGCGCGGTTATTCCGCGCGCAACACCGCACCGGGGTTCATGATGCCCTGCGGGTCAAAGGCATCCTTGATCTGACGCATCAGCGCCAATTTCACCGGATCGCCGTATTTTTCCAGATCAGCCACTTTCAACCGGCCAATGCCATGTTCCGCGCTGACGCTGCCGTCATAGCGCGCCACCATGTCATGCACGCAGGTTTTGATCGCATCGCGAATGTCCAGATAATCAGCCCGGCTTTTGCCCGCCGCAGGAAAGACGTTGAAGTGCAGGTTGCCATCGCCCAGATGACCAAAACAATTGACCCGCACGTCGCCCATAGCCGTCAGAGCGGCCCAGCCTTCTGTGATGAACTCCGCAATGCGGCTCAGCGGCAGGCTGATATCATGGCTGGAGATTGACCCGACCAGACGGTTCGCCTCAGGGATCTGTTCGCGCATTTCCCACAGCTCATGGCGCTGCTGTTCGTTCTGCGCAATCACGCCGTCACTGACCAATCCGGCCTCAGCCGCCTCAACAAACAGGGTTTCCAGTGCCTCGGACGGGTCCAGTCCGCGGGCAAGGCCCACATCGATCAGCACCGACCATTCCGGCACCTCGGCCAAGGGTTGACGCAAGTCAGGCAGGTGTTCGGCCATGAAATCCAGCCCCTGACGGTGGATCAGCTCAAAGGCTGAAACCGCTTCGCCCATATGGCTGCGCGCCAGCGACAGCAGCTCCAACGCAGCAGCGGGGGTTTCCACAACCATCACCGCAGTGCCCTGCCCTGCCGGGATCGGGGACAGTTTCAGCGCCGCCGCCGTGATCACTCCGAGGGAGCCCTCCGAGCCGATCATCAGGTTTTTCAGGTCATAGCCGGTGTTATCTTTGCGCAGCCGGCTGAGGCCATTCCAGATCTGACCGTCTGGCAGAACCGCCTCAATGCCCAGAACCAGATCCCGGGTATTGCCATAACGCAGCACGTTGACCCCGCCAGCATTGGTCGCCAGACAGCCGCCGATCCGGGCCGAACCTTTGGCGGCGATGGACATCGGGAACAGGCGGTCATGTTCGGCCGCAACGGCGTGAATGTCCTGCAGGATGGCGCCGGCCTCAACCACCAGCACGTTTTCTTGCGCGTAGCAGGCGCGGACCTTGGTCATCCGCTCCAGCGACAGGATGATCGGCGCGGGCCCCTGCCCCATCACCTGCCCGCCAACCAGCCCGGTGCCACCGCCATAAGGCACCACCGGAACCCGGGCCGCGTGGGCGGCCTTCAGGATCAGGGAAACCTCTTCCACCGATCCCGGTGCCAAGACCGCGCCTGCCTGCCCCTGCCAGCGGCCACGCGGCTCCTCCAGGTAGTTTGGGGTGACATCACGAAAGCAGCGCGCATCCAGATCAGCGCGCAGGGCATCAAGAAAGGCGGGGGTAACAGCGTTCAAATCCATGCCTGTCGCATAGCGTGGCCGGGGCCATCAGGACAAGAGAGCGTCACTCATATTCCTCAATATGTCGCGGTTCCAACACCACCACAGTGGGTGTCTTGGGCAGATCCCTGAGGGACAGTTGCAGGCTGTGTTTACCGGTGCGTTCAATGGCAAACTGGTCCGACATATCCGCCAAGAACCGATCCAGCGTATAGCGACCAAACCAATGCATCGGGATCACCACTGAGGCCCGCAGACGTTTCAGAACCTTGGTCATCGTATCCAGATCCAGCGTCATGCCACCATCCACCGGCGCCATCACCACATCCATGCGGCCTAACGCTGCATATTGGGCGGCGTCCGGTTCGTGATGCAGATGGCCAAGGTGGCCGATGCACAGACCTGCCGCCTCAAACACGAAAATCGAATTGCCCTCGGGCTCAACCCCGCTGTGGCTGCGGATATCGGTTGAGACATTGCGCACCTTCATGTCCTTGACCATCAGGTTGTGATCGATGCCCGCACCGAAACTTTCCCCCCAGCCTTTCAGCACATGCGGGATCGCCGGATCCGGGAAGGCCGTCCAATGGGTGTCATGGGCGTGGTTCATAGTGACCACATCCGGCAGGAAATCCACATTGCCGATATAGCCCGTGTAATCCGTCACCGCCGAGGCACCTCCGGGGCTTTGGATCAGGAAAGATGCATGCGACAGGTAGTGAATGCGCACATCAAATTCGGGCAAAGGAGCGCGGAAATTATCAGTTTCCGAAGCGTGATGCAGGTAGGTCAGACCAGGTGCCGATTGCGCCAGCGCAATACAATGGCTGGCGATACGCGGTTGCGCCGTCTGCGCGTTGGCTGCAAAGCCCGTCATTGCCAATGTCGACACTGCAAGGGCCGTCAAAACGGTTAAGAAACGGATCATCGCGTCACCTCCTTCAGCCGGAGATAGCGCGCCAAGCCTGCAAGTCACGGATGTGGCGGATCAGCCTTCAGTTCAGCCTTCCGTGCGGCCGCGGCGATCCATTCGGATATGGGCATAAAGCACATGGGTGCGCCACCGGCCATCAATCTCCAGATAGCTCTGCGCCACACCTTCATATTTGAAGCCGCATTTTTCCAGCAGATCACGGCTGGGTTTGTTTTCCGGTAGGCAAGCGGCCTCAATCCGGCTGAGGTCCATACGGTGGAAGGCGTGGTAAACCAGCGTATCGATGGTTTCACGCATATAGCCCTGACGGGCATATTTCTCACCAATCCAATAACCCAGGGTGCCGGCCTGCGCCGGACCGCGGCGGATATGGTCCAGGGTGATGGCGCCCACCAGTTCTTCGTCTTCACGGCGGACAATGAACAAAGGCAGGGCGGTCTCATTCTTAAACGCCCGCCCGGCCCAGTAAACGCGATTGGCAAAGGCTTTGCGGCTCAGATGATCCGGGGCCCAGGCAGGTTCCCAAGGTTTCAGAAATTCCTTGGACGTGCGGCGCAGAGAGCTCCACGCCTTGAAATCAGTGTGTTGCGGCAGACGCAGGGTCAACCGCTCGGTCTCGATCCGAACCTGCTTTTTGCCACCAAACACTATGCCGCGCGCCTTTCCTGCATCGCCTCCAATGTGGGAGCCTGCGATACTGGCCCGTAAAGCGCCAGTGCTGCAGGTGCGGATACGGCCATTGTTTCGGCAAATCCCTTCACGTCGCCCAAAGTGACGGCATCGATCTTTTGCACGATCTCCTCCACCCCGGGCACCCTCCCCCAGATCTGTATCATACGGGCCAAGCGTTCCGCCCTGTTTGATGGGCTCTCCAACCCCATCAACATGCCCGCTTTCATCTGCACCCGTGCGCGGGCGACTTCCTCTTCCGTCATATCCTCGGCCGCGCGCTTCATCTCATCCAGCGTCACGGTGGCCAGCTCCTCCAGCTGATCCCCCGAGGTTCCGGCATAAAGCGTCATCATACCGGTGTCTGCATAGGCCCCGGCCTGCGCAAAAATGGTGTAGCACAGGCCGCGTTTCTCACGCACCTCCTGGAACAGGCGTGAGGACATGCCCCCACCCATCACACCTGCGTAGATCTGTGCCTTGTGAATATCGTCGCTGCCGTAGTCCGGGCTTTCCAGACCAAGCGCGAAATGGGCCTGTTCCAGATCCTTGATCTGGCGATGTTCGCCGCCGCGGAACTTGGCGATCTCATAGGCCGCACTGTCATGGGCTGGTAGGTGACCAAAGATCCGTTCTGCCGCTTTGACAAGCGCATCATGGTCAACGGCCCCAGCCGCTGCCAAGATCATCTGACCCGGCCCATAGCGTTCCGCCACAAAGCGCGACAGGTCTTCGCGGCCAAAACTGCTGACCCGCTCCGTTGGGCCCAAAATGGTCCGGCCCAAGGCCTGACCGGGATAGGCCTGTTCCTGCAGCCAGTCAAAGATCACATCGTCTGGTGTATCCAGAGCCTGACCAATCTCTTGCAGGATCACGCCACGCTCCACCTCGATCTCACGTGGGTCGAAGATCGGGTTCAGCACGATGTCAGACAGCACATCCAGCGCCAGCGGCACATCATCCTGCAGGACACGGGCATAATAGGCCGTCACCTCACGTGAGGTATAGGCGTTCAGATAGCCGCCCACATCTTCAATCGCCTCAGCGATCTGCAGCGCGCTGCGGGTTTCCGTGCCCTTAAACGCCATATGCTCAAGGAAGTGGGCGATGCCGTTTTGTTCCAGCCGCTCATGCCGACCACCTGCGAGGACCCAGATGCCAATCGACGCCGATTGCAGCCCCGGCATCAACTCCGAGACCACCCGGAATCCATTGGGCAGGCTATGCAGTTTTACAGTCACTTGGCGATACGGTCCTTGATCAGGGTTTCCAACGCATTGAGGTCGTTGCCCACACGGGTGACACGCTCAGCGCGATCATACAAGTCCGCCATACGCGAAGGTAGGGCCGGGTGTTGCCCGCTCGCCTCTTCCACAGCGGCGGGGAATTTCGCCGGATGTGCCGTGGCCAGGGTGATCATCGGCACCGAGGCATCGCGTTTTTCTTCGGCAACTTTAACGCCAACAGCACTGTGCGGGCACAGCAACTCACCTGTTGTGGCGTAGAAATCCTTGATTGTGGCAGAGGTTTCCGCCTCTGAGCAATTGCCGCTGTCAAACAGCTCCTGCAGTTTGCTGAGCGCCCCTTGCGAAACGGTAAAGCCACCGGCCTGCAACTCATCCATCAGCTGGCTGACGGCACCGCCGTCCTGATCGTAGGCGTAGTAAAGCGCGCGCTCAAAGTTTGAGGACACCTGAATATCCATCGACGGGCTGATCGACGGCTCCACCCCATCTGGGCGGTATTCGCCGGTGCTGAGGCAGCGGTGCAGAATGTCGTTCTGGTTTGTAGCCACCACCAGACGGTCAATCGGCAGACCCATCTGTTTGGCGATATAGCCCGCAAAGATATCACCGAAGTTGCCGGTGGGCACAGTGAAGCTGACCTTGCGCTGCGGCGCGCCAAGGCTGACGGCTGAGGAGAAATAGTAGACGACCTGCGCCAGCACACGGGCAAAGTTGATCGAGTTCACCCCTGCCAATTTGACGCCATCGCGGAAGTCAAAGTCGTTGAACATATCCTTCACACGGGCCTGACAGTCATCAAAGTGACCATCCACCGCCAGCGCATGTACGTTGCTTGCTGCAGGCGTGGTCATCTGACGGCGCTGCACCTCAGACACGCGGCCATGCGGGTAAAGGATGAACACATCCACCGCATCCAAGCCTTTGAACGCCTCAATGGCTGCGGATCCGGTATCGCCCGAGGTGGCACCGGCGATGGTCACCCGGCTGCCCGAGCGTTTCAGCGAGGCCTGGAACAACTGACCGATGAGCTGCATGGCGAAGTCTTTGAACGCCAGCGTTGGGCCGTGGAACAGTTCCAGCAGGAAATGGTTGTCGCCCAGCTGCACCATAGGGGCGCGGGCGGCGTGGCCAAAACCGGCATAGGCCTTGGCGATGATCTCTTTGAACTCGGCATCACTGAACGTGTCACCGATGTAGGGTTTCATCACCCGGAACGCGACCTCTTCATAGGGCTGGCCGGCCAGCGCTGCGATCTCATCCGCGCTCATCGTTGGGATGGTTTCGGGCAGATACAGGCCGCCGTCACGGGCCAGACCGGTCAGCATGGCTTCTTCGAAATTCAGAACGGGCGCCTTGCCCCGGGTCGAAACGTATTTCACAGCTCAAGTCTCTTTCAGAGGGTTGCGTGCGGATTTGTACATGCGCCACAGGAAAAGGCCAAGCATCGCCAGCCAAACAGCCGCAAGCCCATACCATGTAACGACATATTCCAGATGATCGTTAGGGATTCCTTCGGTGCCAACAGCCAGGGGCGTCACACCGGGATCGGTGAAGGAGGTGGCGCGTGCAATCACCATCACCTCTTCGGTTTTCAGGTGGTCCGCCAGCACTGGCACTTCGCGGGCAAACCACATGTTATCGACCAGATCATTGTCCGGCGTATAACCATCCCGCTCCTGCGGCCAATGCAGGTTACCGGTCACCTCAACCGGTCCCTCGGGCAGGTCCGGCATCGGCGCGGCAACACGGATGAAGCCACGGTCAACAAGGATGCGGCGACCTGCGTCTGTCTCCAGCGCGGTGATCAGCCGATAGCCTGCGCCCATCTTCTTGTGGCTGACCAGCACACGCACCGTTTCACCGCTCAAGCGGCCAGAAACGGTGACGGGCAAAAACCGATCCACTACCGGGTCAGGCACCGCAGGCAGGGCGACCGGGGTGGCGCCAATCAGCGCCTCAACCTCAGCCAGATAGGCCTCTTTCTCAGCCAGACGGCGCAGTTGCCAATTGCCCAGGCTGATCAGGATCGCAGCGCCGACAAGCCCCAGTATCAAAGGAAGGATCAATCGGCGCATCAGAACGGCCAGCCTTTCAAACAAGCGCAATTGCGCATCTGGCCCGTTTTTGCCCGTCTGGCAGCAAGTTGCAATGAACAATCAAAGCCAGGGGGCCAAAAACCCTTTCATCGTTTCAGAAATACTCCGGGGGTCTGGGGGCAGAGCCCCCAACATACATCCCCGCATGACCATGCTCACCGGACAAAAGAAAACCCCCGCAGTCGCCTGCGGGGGTTCAAACATTCGCGTCAGGAAAACGGCTTAGCCGGCCCAGATGTAGACAGCGGCAAAGAGGAACAGCCAGACGACGTCCACAAAGTGCCAGTACCAGGCAGCCGCTTCAAAGCCCACGTGGCGCTCCGGGGTGAAGTGACCTTTCATGGCGCGCAGCATGCAGACGAACAGGAAGATGGTACCAACAACAACGTGGAAGCCGTGGAAACCCGTCGCCATGAAGAAGTTGGCGCCGTAGATGTTGCCGGCAAAACCGAACGAGGCGTGGGTGTACTCATAGGCCTGGAACACGGTGAAGATCAGACCCAGGGCCACTGCGATCAGCAGGCCATTGATCATGTCTTTGCGGTTGTTCTCATGCGCGATGGCGTGGTGCGCCCAAGTGGCGGCACAGCCCGAGCACAGCAGGATCAGCGTGTTGATCAGCGGCAGGTGCCAGGGGTCAAAGGTCTCAATACCAGCCGGCGGCCACACACCGTCTACCGCGGGGCTTTCAGGACCCATCGGGTACATGGCGTGTTTGAAGAAGCTCCAGAACCAAGCGGCAAAGAACATCACTTCCGACATCACGAACAGGATGAACCCGTAGCGCAGGCCGATGGCCACAACCGGGGTGTGATCGCCGGTTTCGCTTTCGTGCACAACCTCAGCCCACCAGCCGAACATGACGTACAGAACGCCAACCAGGCCGATCAGGAACATCCAGGGGCCCGAAACGTTTACGGTTTCGAAGAACAGCGGCATGCCGCCGGACATCCAAACAACCGCGCCAAACAGCATAACGAAGCCGAAGAGCGAGCCCAGAAGCGGCCACATGGACGGTGGCAGAATGTGATAATCGTGATTTTTAGCGTGCGCCATTTCGTTTCCCTCGTTGGAAGGCTTTTAGTTTAGGTTTGTTTCGCTGTCCGTCGCAAGCGCCGCCTGTTGGGCAGCCTCTTCCTCGGGCAGGTCGATTTCGTAGAATGTGTAGGACAGAGTGATCTGGTGCAGATACTTGCCTTCGCTGTCCTCAACAATTTCCGGATCCACATAGAAGGTCACGGGCATCTGCACCCGTTCCCCGGGCTGCAGCACCTGTTCGGTGAAGCAGAAACAGTCAATCTTGGTAAAGAAGCCACCCGCCGCATAGGGCGCGACATTGTAGGTGGACTGACCCGCGATGGGTTTGTCGGTGGGGTTATAGGCCTCATAGAAGGCCAGACCGGTCTCACCTATGCGGATCTCCATCTCACGCTGCACGGGCTTGAACTCCCATGGCATGCCGCGCTCTTTTGAGGCGTCAAAGCGAATCTTGATGGTTTTATCCAGCACTTCGTCCGCGCCCACTTCGGACACGAGCGTGGTGCCGCCAAAGCCGGTGACACGGCAGAACCAGTCATAAAACGGCACCGAGGCCCAGGCCAGCGCGCCCATGGTCACCACAACGCCAACCAGTTTCACAACGGTTTTGCTTTTGGCATCCATCGCCATGACTTAGCCCTCCGCCTGCTGAACACGAACGCTTTCGGGTTCGTAATCGCCACGGGTGACCTTCACCACCGTCAGGCCGAACACGATGGCAATGAACGCCACCAGGGTCAGGCCCACACCGATGTTGCGGCTGGAGCGCCGCTTGTGCAGCTCATGTTCGACTTTCTCAAAGCTCATTACCAGCCTCCCAGACCATGGGGTTTAAGGGCCGCTTCAGCGAGGATCGCGCCGAAGTGCAGGAACAGATACATCAGCGACAGACCAAAGAACGACTTCTCGCTCCGGTACATGTCGGCTTTGGCTGCCTCTTCCGGGCGGCGCCAGATCTTATAGGCGCCCCACAGGAACAGCGCGTTCAGCACCACTGCGGTGACCATATAGATCGGGCCACCGATTGAGGTCAGGCCAGTGCCGATGGCCAGAGGGGCCAGCAGGATAGTGTAGACGAGGATATGGGCGCGGGTCACTTTGCGGCCGTGGGTCACGGTCAGCATGGGCACGCCAGCTTCCTTGTAATCGGACTTCATGAACAGCGCCAAAGCCCAGAAATGGGGTGGGGTCCACATGAAGATCAGCATGAACATTAGCACGGATTCCAGGCTGACACCGCCGGTCACAACCGCCCAGCCGATCATCGGAGGGAAGGCACCCGCCGCGCCACCGATCACGATGTTCTGCGGGGTCCAGCGTTTCAGCCACATCGTGTAGATGACAGCGTAGAAAAAGATGGTGAAGGCCAGCAGGCCCGCGGCAATCCAGTTTGCCGCCAGCCCCAGCATGATCACAGAAAACGCCGAGAGCGTCAGGCCAATCGCCATCGCCTCTTCCGGGGCTACCTTGCCCGACGGGATCGGGCGCGATGTGGTGCGTTTCATCACCGCGTCGATATCAGCGTCCCACCACATGTTCAGCGCACCAGAGGCGCCACCGCCAACCGCGATGAACAGCACGGCGCAAAACGCAATGAACGGGTGCACGCCGCCAGGTGCCGCCAACAGGCCGACCATTGCAGTGAACACAACCAGCGACATCACGCGCGGCTTCAGCAGCGCAAAGTAATCGCCGAATCCGGCTTCACCGGTCTGAGAGGGGGTATGGAGACTTGCGTCGCTCATTCTTTGCCTTCCAAAACCGCGCCCAGTGTGGCGCGGCAACATGGTGGGGTCAGAGAGGGGTCCCTGCGCACGAAAGACGTGGGGACCACCTCAGGGGTTTGATCAGTTCGCAGCGGCAACCTGGTAGCCAGGCAGCGTGGTCATGTCGCCGGCATACTCTTCGATCGCGCCTTTCAGCCATTCCTGATAGGCCTCTTCGCTCACCACTTTGACGGTGATCGGCATGTAGGCGTGGTCTTTACCGCAGAGTTCGGAACACTGACCGAAGTAGATGCCTTCTTTCTCAGCTTTGAACCACAGCTGGGCAATACGGCCCGGTACGGCGTCTTGTTTCACGCCAAAGGCCGGGATGGTCCAGGAGTGGATCACGTCAGCACCGGTGACGTCCATAACAACGATCTTGTTGACCGGAACAACAACCTGAGTGTCTGTTGCCAGCAGGAATTCATCATCGTTGTAGCCAGCATCAATCAGCTTGGCGCGCATTGCGTCATCCAGAACATAGGCCGAAACATCCGCATCCGCCGGACGTGCGTCTTCGTCCAGGGTCGCCGGCTGACCGATCATGTACTGATCGAAAGCGAAGTCGTGGTCGGTGTACTCATAGCCCCAGTACCACTGGTAGCCGGTCACTTTGATGTGGACTTCACCAGCCGGGATCTCTTGCTGTTTGAACAGAACCGGCAGCGAGAAGGCACCGATGATCACCAGAATAAAGATCGGGATGATGGTCCAGGCAATTTCGATACCGGTGTTGTGGGTAAAGGTCGCCGGGGTCGGGTTGGCTTTGCGGTTGTGACGGATGATCACGATGGCCACCAGGCCAACCACAAACAAAGTGATGAGGGTGATGATCCACAGCAGCAGGTTATCCAGCCACTGAATGTCGCGGGCCAGTTCGGTGGCCGCTGGCTGGAAGCCAAGGCCTTTGGGGGCGGGCTTGCCGATGGTTTCGACGGCTTCCTGGGCAATGGCCGGTGCCGCGGTTGCGGTTGCTGCTGCGGCCAGAAGGCTAGTGATAAGTCGCATGTGTCACCCTGATCGGTTGAGCTGTTATTTCATTCATGTGCGGGCGGGATCAACCGTGCGGTACGGAATCCCGTTGTTTTGCCGCCGCTACAAATCATATTCTAGGAGACAGAACAACAATCCCAGTGCGGCAAACGGACGCTTTTTTTGATTTAGATCAATTCCGATCCACTGGAAAGACGGGAAAAACAGATATGAGCGATGCGCCTTTTCGCCCTTTTGAGACCAATATCGACCAAGAGGCAGCGCTAAATGTGCTGCGCGACGCCACCCATGGCGCCGATGATGGGGAGATTTTTCTGGAGCGTCGGCGCGCCGAAGCGTTGGTCTTTGACGACGGTCGACTGAAGAACGCATCCTATGATGCCTCCGAAGGGTTTGGCCTGCGGGCGGTGCGGGGTGAGGTGACGGGCTATGCCCATTCGACCGAGCTGACTGAACATGCGATGAAGCGCGCGGCTGAGACCGCAAAACTGGCCGTGGGATCCGGTGGCGGCACCCTGGCCGATGCCCCTGCCCCGACCAACAAACGGCTTTATACCGATGAGGACCCGATCGCCGGTGCGGCCTTTCCTGTAAAGGTCGAGACGCTGCGTGAGATCGATGCATATGCCCGTGGGCTTGATTCGCGGGTGGTCCAGGTTTCAGCGACCATCGCTGCCTCCCTGCAGGAGATTGAGATCCTGCGCCTCGACGGCACCCATCTGCGCGATGTGCGCCCGATGACCCGCGTCAATGTCTCGGTCATTGTAGAACAGAACGGGCGTCGCGAAAGCGGCTCTGCCGGTGGCGGTGGGCGCGTCGGCCTCGACGGATTGATCGCGCCTGAGGACTGGCAGGCCAAGACCCGCGAAGCGCTGCGCATCGCCGCAGTAAACCTTGAAGCGGTGCCCGCACCAGCCGGGGTGATGGACGTGGTATTGGGCCCGGGCTGGCCCGGGATCCTGCTGCATGAGGCAATTGGTCACGGGCTTGAGGGCGACTTCAATCGCAAAGGATCCTCAGCCTTTGCCGGACTGATGGGGCAGCGGATCGCAGCTCCTGGCGTCACCGTTCTGGATGACGGCACCATTCCGGACCGCCGCGGCTCGATCAGCTTTGATGATGAGGGCACGCCCTCTGGCAAAAACGTGTTGATCGATGACGGGATCCTCGTTGGCTATATGCAGGACCGCCAGAACGCCCGGCTGATGGGCGTCGCCCCAACCGGCAACGGACGGCGCGAAAGCTACGCCCATGCCCCAATGCCGCGGATGACCAACACCTATATGCTGGGCGGCACGGCCAAGCCCGAAGATATCGTTGCCGACCTGAAAGACGGGATCTACGCCGTGGGCTTTGGCGGCGGTCAGGTGGATATCACCAACGGCAAGTTCGTCTTCTCCTGCACCGAGGCGTATCGCGTCGAAAACGGCAAGGTGGGCGCCCCGGTGAAAGGCGCAACACTGATCGGCGATGGCGCCACTGCGCTGAAACAGATCCGGGCGCTTGGCAATGACATGGCGCTGGATCCCGGCATGGGCAACTGCGGCAAACAGGGCCAGTGGGTGCCTGTGGGTGTGGGCCAGCCCACCGTGATGATCGGCGGCCTGACCGTTGGCGGTTCTGCCGCCTAAGTCGCCGGCAGATTCAGGATTTGGGGCGGTGCGATGGTGCCGCCCTTATTCGTTCGGCCGTGAGTTTTGCAGCAATCGTTGCAATTTTCCTAAAATGCGCTGTCGTTTTACCAGCTGTTAACCAGTTGACCTTACCACTGCCAGCGCAAGCTGGCGGAGGCATAACGATGGAGCCCAAACATCCTTCCACCCACCCCCTACTCCCACCCACCTCGGAAGATGACCGGGTGTTGTGGCTTCGCCTCTTGCGCTCTTACCGGGTGGGACCTTCGACATTCTACCGCCTGATGGCGGAACACGGCAGCGCCGGTGCCGCGCTTGCCGCCCTGCCCGAGGTCGCCGCCGCGGCAGGTGTGAAAGACTACCGCCCCTATGAGGCAGCGCGGGCCCGCGATGAACTGGCCCTTGGCCGCGCGCAGGGGGCGCATATGATCTGCATGGGCAGCGATGACTATCCCCGTGATCTGGCAGAAACCTCAGATGCCCCGCCAATCCTTTGGGCGCTTGGCGACCAGTCCGTTTTGACCAAGCCGATGATCGGCCTCGTTGGTGCGCGCAATGCGTCCTCACTCGGGCTGCGCATGGCACGGGGGCTTTCCGCCGAATTGGCGGCGGCCGGATATATTGTCGTGTCAGGTCTGGCGCGGGGCATCGACGCCGCCGCCCATAGTGCCGCGTTGTCACATGGCACCTTGGCGGTGCTGGCTGGCGGCGCGGATGTGATCTACCCCAGCGAAAACACCGGCCTTTACCAAAACATCCGGCAACAGGGGCTGCTGCTCAGCGAACGCCCGTTTGGCTTCCAACCGAAGGCACGTGATTTCCCCCGCCGCAATCGCATCATCTCAGGCCTCGCGAAAGCTTTGGTGGTGGTGGAGGCGGCGGGCCGGTCCGGCAGCCTGGTCACCGCCCGCACCGCGCTGGATCAGGGGCGTGAAGTGCTGGCGGTGCCCGGACATCCCTTTGATGCGCGGTCTGGCGGCTGCAATATGTTGATCCGCGATGGCGCGCGGCTGGTCAGAAACGGCGCAGATGTGTTGGAGGCACTGCCGCCAGAGGCCACCACCGAAACAGCGGATCCCGCATTGCCGCTAGAAAAGCCCGCGCCAAAGCGCAGCCTGCAGGAGACCGCCGCGCTGCATCAGCAGATCCTCAATCGGCTTGGCCCCACCCCCTTGGCGGAGGATCAGCTGATCCGCGATCTGGCGGCACCGGCGCAGGCCGTGCTGCCTGCCCTGACTGATCTGGAAATGGCTGGCGAGGTACAGCGCCAACCCGGCGGTCTGTTGGCGCGGCTCAGCGCACCTGACCGGGCCGCTGCACCGCAGGAGGTGTGACCGGCGTGAAACCGATCAATTGCTGCAGTAATCACGAATCACGTTGTACCAGCCCTGACAGAACTCCGGCGCGCTCCACCAGGCCTCGGTTGCACCGACCGTGTGATCCACAACCACCCAGACATTGCCGGATTTCCACAAAATGGCCTGCAGCTCCACGTCCCACATATCCTCGGCAAAGTAAGGATCCCGCTGGGCTGCCGGAGTCTGCGACGGATCGATCTGACCGCCACCCGGGCGCTGCGGTTTCAACCAGGCAAAGGCGCGGTCGCCGGAAACACGCAAGTCTTTGACAACAAACTGAACCGGTGCGCCCAGCTTCCACCAGGCATGGGGGCGGATCGCGTCCATCAGATCGCGCCGCTCCTGTGTGCCGCGCTGGGGTTCATACCAGCTTTGGGCCATGACCTCGCTTGCGGTGACGGACGATGCCAAAGCCAGAAATACAGCGGCGATCCAAGTCTTCATATTTGCCTCTCCCATTGGGCGAACTATTGTTCAAGTCTCGCGTTAATGCTTACGGCAAATAGAACAATTGACAATCCCCTCTTGCAGCCCGCATTTTGCGCCGCCATAGAGCGCCCGTGTATTTCCCCAAAGAGGTCCATCCATAAAATGCCAGTCGTTGTTGTAGAATCGCCGGCCAAGGCCAAGACAATTAACAAGTATCTTGGCTCGGATTACACGGTTCTAGCCTCTTACGGACACGTACGCGATCTGCCCCCCAAAGACGGCTCTGTCGATACTGACAATGAATTTGCCATGACCTGGGAGGTCGGCAACGATTCACGCAAACACGTCAAAGCCATCGCCGATGCGCTGAAAGACGACAACGAACTGATCCTCGCGACCGACCCCGACCGCGAAGGCGAAGCGATTTCTTGGCACCTCGAAGAGGCGCTGCGCAAACGCCGTGCGGTGAAAAAAGACACGCCGGTCAGCCGCGTGGTCTTTAACGCCATCACCAAGGCGGCCGTGACCGAAGCGATGCAAAACCCGCGTCAGGTCGATACCGATCTGGTTGAGGCCTATCTGGCCCGCCGCGCGCTGGACTATCTGGTGGGATTCAAACTGTCGCCGGTTCTGTGGCGCAAGCTGCCCGGCGCGCGGTCGGCCGGCCGGGTGCAATCGGTCTGCCTGCGTCTGATTGTTGAGCGTGAGATGGAAATCGAAGCGTTCAATCCACAGGAATACTGGTCCGTCAAAGCGATGCTGGCCACCCCGCGCGGGCAAGAGTATGAGGCGCGGCTGACCGTGCTGGGCGGCGACAAGCTGGACAAATTCTCAATCAGCAATGAAACGCAGGCCGAACTGGCGGTGCAGGCGATCAACAGCCGCGACCTGTCGATCAAATCGGTCGAGGCCAAACCCGGCAGCCGCAACCCGTCGGCGCCGTTCATGACCTCGACCCTGCAGCAGGAAGCCAGCCGCAAGTTCGGCATGGGCGCACGCCAGTGTATGAATGCGGCGCAGCGCCTCTATGAGGCAGGCTACATCACCTATATGCGAACCGATGGGATCGACATGGCGCCCGAAGCCGTGACCATGGCGCGCAATGAAATCGCCACCCGCTACGGTGACAACTATGTGCCGAACAGCCCGCGGATTTATAAGAACAAGGCCAAGAACGCGCAGGAAGCCCACGAATGTATCCGCCCGACAGATATGTCGGTGGACGCGGGCCAACTGGCCAAGCTGGAGGCGGATCAGCGCAAGCTTTACGATCTGATCTGGAAACGGACCCTGGCCTGTCAGATGGCTGGCGCGCGTTTGGAACGCACCACCGTCGACATCGGCAGCGATGATGGCCAGGTCGTGCTGCGCGCCACTGGTCAGGTGGTGCTGTTTGACGGTTTCATGCGCGTCTATGAAGAAGGCCGTGATGATGTCGCCGCTGCGGATGAGGATGACAAACGCCTGCCGCAGATCATGCAGGGCGAAAAGGCGGACAAACGATCGGTCGCGCCTGAACAGCATTTCACCCAGCCACCGCCGCGCTACACCGAAGCGACATTGGTGAAAAAGATGGAAGAGCTGGGCATCGGCCGCCCCTCAACCTATGCATCTGTGCTGGGCACCATTCAGGAGCGTGAGTATGTCCGCAAGGACAAGAACCGCCTGTTCCCGGAGGATAAAGGCCGGATCGTTACGATCTTCCTCCTGAACTTTTTCCGCAAATACGTGGGCTATGATTTCACAGCCCAGCTGGAGGAACAGCTGGATGACGTTTCCGCCGGCGAGCGTGACTATAAGAATGTGTTGGATCGGTTCTGGCGCGACTTCTCAGTCGCGATTTCGGAAACCACCGAGCTGCGGATCACCGAAGTTCTGGATGTGCTGGACGATGCGCTGGCACCGCAGCTCTACCCGCCGCGCGAAGATGGCTCTGACCCGCGGGTCTGCCCGAAGTGTGGCAATGGCCAGCTGCACCTGAAAACCTCGCGCACCGGCGGGTTCGTCGGCTGTGGCAACTATCCTGAATGCACCTACACCCGCCCGATTGCAGGCGAAGGCGCCGATGGTGATGAACGGGTGCTGGGCGAAGATGCCGGGGATGAGATCTGGCTGAAGGCGGGCCGGTTTGGTCCCTATGTTCAGCGTGGTGAACCCACCCCGGAGAACAAGAAGCCACCGCGTGCCTCACTGCCGCGTGGCTGGTCCAAAGATGACATGGATCTGGAAAAGGCGCTGGTGCTGCTGTCACTGCCACGTCAGATCGGCGATCACCCTGATGGCGGGATGATCTCGTCAAACTTCGGCCGCTTTGGTCCCTACATCATGCACCAGCTATCCGATGACGCGAAGCCGACCTATGCCAACCTGAAAGATCCAAACGATGTGTTTGAGATCGGCATGAACCGCGCGGTTGAGCTGCTGGCGGAAAAGCGCGCCAAAGGTCCGGGCCGTGGCGGTGCTGCAGCCAAACCGCTGAAGGAACTGGGCGATCACCCTGATGGCGGCGCCATGAACGTGATGGAAGGCCGCTACGGTCCGTACGTTAAATGGGAAAAGGTCAATGCGACCCTGCCGAAAGACGTCGATCCCAAGGATGTGACGGTCGAAATGGCGGTGGAGCTGGTTAACGAAAAGGCCTCTAAGAAGAAGCCGGCCAAGAAAAAGGCGGCGGCGAAGAAAACCACCGCCAAGAAGACCACCACCAAAAAGAAGGCTCCGGCCAAGAAAGCCACGAAGAAGGCTGACGAATAAGCTAAAGGCGGGTCACAGCGACCCGCCTTTTTCATTTGCTCTAGCGGCCGGGGTCTGCCCCGCCTTCACTGATGGTTGGCCAGCAACAGCTGCAGCCGCTTCACCTCACGGATTACCCGATCCGCCTGCATCTGCGGCCAGAGGCTCATCTTCATGATCAGCGACATCAGCAGCAACACAGCACCGCTGATCCCGTATTTCACCGCCAGCAGCAGATCACTGGCGCCAAAGAATTGCACTGCACACCAGACGCCTGCCAGAAACAGCGCGGTCTGGATCAACATGATCACCCAGGTGACCCATCCCAGCTTGCCGCCGAACTGTTTGAGGCCCAGCTGGAAATAGCCCAGCTCTTCGGTGTTATGCAGGATATCGCGATCCTGTGCGCTCAGCGCGGCTGCGATCAGCTTGTCCATTTCGTCAGTGGATTTCGTGGTCATCACCTTCTCCTTCTAAAAGGGCGCGTAGTGCACCCTGCGCCTTGGACAGACGCGATTTCACCGTGCCTTGGGGGATGTCGAGGGCAATCGCCACCTCCGCCAGGCGCATATCTTCCAAATAGAACAACGCGATGGTCGCCGCCTGTTCGGCCGGCAATTGATCAATCGCCCAGCGCAGCCGGGCCGCCTCATCGTCGGGCTCGGGCTGTTCGACCTCTAACAGGGGCGTCAATTCCGCCGCCAGCGCCCGACCTTTTTGCAAGCCCTTGATGATCCGCGCACAGCGCCGCGTGACAATCTGCGTGGACCAGGCCGGAAAGGCCGCCGCCGCGCGCAGCGCCGGCAGGCCACGCAGGATTTCAACCCAGGCCTCCTGCACGGCATCCTGCGCCTGATCGCGATCGCCCAATAGCCGCGTGGCATGGACCAGCAACCGCGGGCCGCGCAACCGCACCAAGGCCTCGATCGCTGCACGATCCCCTGTGCGGGCTTCAACCACCAACAGCTCTTCCAAGGCGCGGCGCTTGCCGATCATCACATCACCATTTCGTTGTTCCTGCAATAAGGTGCGCGGTGGGGGTGAAAAGGTTCACGGCTTGGGTGAAAATTTTACGGTCGGCTCTTATCCGCTGGGCGCCATCAAACTGGCCATCACCTGTTCCATTGCCGCCAAATAGGGCGCCTCGCTTCGCCCCTGAGACACCGCAAGCGCGGCACGATCAAAGGCCGCCGACAACACATCAGACAACGCCTGCAGATCCGCCTCGGCCAGATCGGGACGGGCCTGCTGCAGGCCCAGCAACAAACTCTGCCGTCCACCGCCCGCGTCAATTTCTGCCATCTCGGCCAGGCCCAGCACGGCGGGGCCATCGATCAGCAACAGGCGCGCCCGGCCCTCTTTTGCCATGCTGGCGAAAAACGCCCGGCTGCCCGAGGTCAGCGGATCGCCCGAATCTGCCACAGCGCCCTGATCGATTTCTGCCGCCAAAGTGGCCGCTTCCTGTTGCACCACTGCGCGGAACAGATCCGCCTTATCGGCAAAATGGTGATAAAGCGCGCCGCGCGTCACCTCCGCCGCGCGGACAATTTCCGGCGTTGATGTTTCCGCATAGCCCTTTTCAACAAAGAGTTTACGCGCCTCCGCAATCAACCGCGCGCGCATCAGGGCGCGGCGATCAGCGTTCGGGATCGATTTCTTTTCTTGCATACATACAGCCTGTATGTTTATTTCGGATCTACATACACACTGTATGTTTTATTTTCGGAGATGCAACAAAATGAAAACCACCCAGTATTATCCCGTCATCCAAACCAATGATGTCACCGCAACCACCGCCTTCTATCAGGACCACTTTGGTTTTGAGCCTGCCTTCACCTCAGACTGGTATGTGCATCTGCAATCCAAAGCAGACCCAACCGTCAATCTGGCCATCCTGGACGGCCAGCATGACACCATCCCCCTGCCCGGCCGCGGTGCATCTGCCGGGGTGATCCTGAATTTCGAGGTTGAGGATGCGGCGGCAGAATACAGCCGCCTGGTGGATGCCGGCCTGCCCGTGCTGAAACCCCTCATCGATGAAGATTTCGGTCAGCGCCATTTCATCACCGCCGATCCAAATGGCGTACTGATCGATATCATCACCCCGATCCCGCCCTCGGCCGCCTTTGCCGCACAATATAGCCAAGAGGCCCTGCCGCAATGATCCCCAGCGGATGGGCCCAGCCCCTGTTACGGCCCATCCGTAGTAATACGCCCCCGGGGGTCAGACGATTGACTCACCCGTGCCGCAGCGTCACAACCAGGCCATACCTGAAACAGGGAGCTTTCCATGAAAAAAGTCTATCCGAACGCCGCTGCGGCCCTGGACGGGCTGCTACATGACGGCATGTTCATTGCCGCTGGCGGCTTTGGCCTCTGTGGCATCCCCGAACTGCTGCTGGACGCCATCAAAGAGGCTGGCACCAAAGATCTGACCTTTGCCTCCAACAACGCGGGCGTTGATGATTTCGGCATCGGCATCTTGCTGCAGACCAAGCAGGTCAAAAAGATGATCTCGTCCTATGTGGGCGAAAACGCCGAGTTTATGCGCCAGTACCTCTCGGGAGAGCTGGAGCTGGAGTTCAACCCGCAGGGCACCCTGGCCGAACGCATGCGTGCCGGTGGCGCGGGTATCCCCGGTTTCTTCACCAAGACCGGCGTGGGTACCGTGATCGCAGAAGGTAAGCTGGAGAAGCAATTCCCCACCGGCGATGACGGCGCGATGGAAGACTACATCATGGAAGAGGGCATCTTCGCTGACCTCGCCATCGTGAAAGCGTGGAAAGCGGATGAGACCGGCAACCTGGTGTTCCGCAAAACCGCCCGTAACTTCAACGTGCCCGCCGCCACCTGCGGCAAGGTCTGTGTGGTTGAGGTTGAGGAAATCGTGCCGACCGGCAGCCTGGACCCCGACAGCATCCACCTGCCCGGCATTTATGTGCATCGCATCATCAAGGGTGAGCACGAAAAACGCATCGAACAGCGCACTGTGCGCCCGCGCGAGGAGGCATAATCATGGCTTGGGACCGCAATCAAATGGCCGCACGCGCGGCACAGGAACTGCAGGACGGCTGGTATGTGAACCTCGGCATCGGGATCCCGACGCTGGTTTCCAACTACATCCCCGAAGGTGTGGAAGTGACGCTGCAGTCGGAAAACGGCATGCTGGGCATGGGCCCCTTCCCCATCGAAGGTGAGGAAGACGCTGACCTGATCAACGCAGGCAAGCAGACCATCACCGAACTGCCGCAGACCGCCTATTTCGATTCTGCGCAGTCCTTTGCGATGATCCGCGGTGGCAAAATCGCCATGGCGATCCTGGGCGCGATGGAAGTTGCCGAAAACGGCGACCTGGCCAACTGGATGATCCCCGGCAAGCTGGTCAAAGGCATGGGCGGCGCGATGGATCTGGTGGCCGGTGTGGGCCGCGTGGTGGTTGTGATGGATCACGCCAACAAACACGGCCAGTCCAAAGTGCTGACAGAATGCACCCTGCCGCTGACCGGCAAAGGCGTTGTGGACCGCATCATCACCAACCTCGGTGTGCTGGACGTTGTTGAGGGCGGCCTGAAAATCGTGGAATGCGCTGAAGGCGTTTCCGAGGATGAACTGCGCGCCGCGACTGAGGCTACGATCGTCAACTGATCGGTATCAGGCATCTGAACAAGAAAGCCCCGGCCAATTGGTCGGGGCTTTTGCGTGTGACACTAATAATGTGGCCAGCCCGTTTACCGGCGCAGGTCAAAGACACAGCCGTCTGAAATCAGCTCCGGCGGCGTTTTGCACAGGTTCTTTGCCACCGCAAAGGCGGACAGGACTTTGGGAACATAATCGCGGGTTTCCGCATAGGGCGGCACGCCTTCGTGGTTCTTCACCGCGTTCTCGCCGGCATTATAGGCGGCCAGCGCCAGGATCGGATCATCCTGAAATTCGCGCAGCAACCAATCAAGGTAGGCGACACCGCCGCGAATGTTCTGGCCTGCATCCAGCGCGTCCTCAACGTCAAACCGATCTGCCGTGGCAGGGATCAACTGCATCAACCCCTCGGCCCCGGCGGAACTGACCGCATCAGCCCGCCCGCCGCTTTCAACCGCGATCACTGACAAGACCAGCGCCGGTGACACCCGTGAGTTCACACTATTCAGCAGGATCTGCGGCGCATGGGCTTCCGCAATCCGCAACAGCCCATCCAGACGCGGCGCGGCCACCCCCTGCCCCTCTGGCGCTGTGGCCAGGGTGGTCAGGGCTGCTTCCAGCCGGCCCGGGCCGCTGTCTGCCAGATCCGGTGAGACCCGCTGCCAGAACCAATCATAGCGCGTCGTGGCTGGAATGGGGCTTTCAGCCGTTTCCGCCACAACAGGGGCAGGTTCCGCCTCAGGCTCAATCTGAACGGTGATCCGCTTGCTGGTGCCTGGTGCGGGGGGGCTGACTTTCTTGAAGGTGAAGTCCGGAAATGGCTTTGGACCGTCCGCAAATAGCGGCACGGCAAGAAGAGACGCGCCAAGAAGCGCGGCAATAGGAATAAATTTCAACATATCTGGGCCTGCTCTGCCTCTGATTTTGACAGCAGTATGGCAGATTGGCCCGCAACTGGCCAGAACCCAGCCTTTCAACAAAAAGTTTGAAATTTAAATTAAATTAAAACAGATACTTAAACCTAAAAACGACAAAAAATGCATTTGCTGCAAATTTGATCTTTTGCTGCCCCATTCGCGCCCCAATCCAGCGTCAAAACGTACTCAGCCAAGGCAATGAGGCGGAGGTGAGAGACCGCTTCGAAACATTAGCCCCGCCAAGGCACAAACGATCAATTTGGAGAGAGATCATGATCAAGTTCATCAAAAACTTCCGCAAAGACGAAGACGGCGCCGTAACTGTTGACTGGGTTGTTCTGACCGCAGCCGTTGTTGGCCTGGGCATCGCAGCCGTAACCACTGTATCCGACGGAATCGACACTGCTGCGACCGCGCTGGTGACCGATCTGGCCGCGACCTCGACTGCTGCAGAAGGCGTTAACTAAGCACAGCTCTTAGTGGATACTGACCTTGAAGTCCCTTTCACAGCTGTGAAAGGGACTTTTTTGTTTGTGAAATGCGGTAGCGGAAACCCCGACCAAGTTTCCGGTCAAAGCTAACTCGCAAAACTACCGCAAACAAACCCCATTCTAAACCAAAGCGCGCCCCATTCGCGCCCCAATCTAGCTTCAAAACATACTCAGCCATGGCAATGAGGCGGAGGTGAGAGACCGCTTCGAAACACTAGCCCCGCCAAGGCACAAACGATCAATTTGGAGAGAGATCATGATCAAGTTCATCAAAAACTTCCGCAAAGACGAAGACGGCGCTGTAACTGTTGACTGGGTTGTTCTGACCGCAGCCGTAGTTGGCCTGGGCATCGCAGCCGTAACCACCGTATCCAACGGAATCGACACTGCAGCGACCACGCTGGTGACCGATCTAGCCGCGACCTCGACTGCTGCAGAAGGCGTAAACTAAGGAGCCTACTCGCTAATACGATCAGCGAATAGGCTTACAGAGCTGCCCCCGCCGGGCGGCTCTTTTCATAAGGTCCCCATGGCCCAGCTTCCCTGATTTGACTGTCCTCCTTCAGTCCCCGCCTTCAGGTCATCTGGCGCGAACCTTCAGGAGTGAACCCAATGAAGAATTTTCTGAAGACACAATTGGCCCGTTTCAAAAAAGATGACTCTGGCGCGGTTTCGGTGGAATGGGTTGTTTTGACCGCCTCCGTGATCGGCATTGGCATTGGCGCCATCACCCTGGTTGCTGACAGCAGCGAAGGTGTGGCCAGCGCCTCAAACGAGCAACTTGCAGGCGCGATGACAGACGCCGCCAGCTAAGGCCGCGCAATCACCGCCCGCTCACCCCGATTTGGCCATATTCTGACGCCAAACTCGATCCCGAACCGGGGCTCTGGCCCCTCCCTTTTGGAAAGGATATCCCATGCGAGCCGTATTTGGATTGGTCCTTGTTGTTGGCCTCGGCCTAGCCGGGTTCGCCGTCTACATGGTTCAAAACTACATCGCAGGCTATCAGGCTCAGCTGGCCCAGGCCCGCAACGCCCAGCCGCAAGTGGTCGAAATGCCCACTGTGAACGTCTACGTCGCCAAACGGCAGCTGAAATACGGCGAGCCGCTGACAGATGAGGACGTCTATCAGATCAAATGGCCCAAGGAAGCCCTGCCCGAAGGCTTCTTTACCGAGACCGAAAAACTGTTCCCGAACCCCAGTGATCCCAATCTGCGCCGCGTTGTGCTGCGCCAGATGGAAGTGAATGAGCCGGTTCTGGCGCTGAAAGTCACCAAACCCGGGCAGGATGCCGGCCTGACATCGCGTCTGGAACGCGGTCAGCGCGCCTTTGCCATTAAGGTTGACGTGGCCTCTGGCGTGTCTGGTTTCCTGCGCCCCGGTGACCGCGTGGACGTTTATTGGACCGGCACCACTGCATTGGACAACAATGCCCGCCGTGAGTTCACCAAGCTGATCGAAAGCTCGATTGCGTTGATTGCGGTGGACCAGACCACCAATGATGATGACGCAACAGCCTCCATCGCGCGTACTGTTACTGTGGCGGCAACCCCGGCGCAGGTGGCGGCCCTGGCGCAGGCGCAATCGACCGGCCGTCTGTCCCTGTCGCTGGTAGGTGCGCGGGATGACACCATCGCCGAACAGATCGAAATCGACCAACGCGGCCTGCTGGGCATTGTCGAAACGCCCCGCGAAATTCAGCAAGCAGAGGTTGAGCCTCAGGTCTGCACCATCCGCACCCGCCGTGGCGCAGAAGTGGTGGCAATCCCGATCCCCTGCTCAAACTGATCAGGCTGGAAGACAAAAACCCGGGCGCGCCATGACAGGTGCGCCCGTTGCATTTCCGCCGCAACCCCGCCGGAAAATGCGTAAAACTGGTACAACTGTGGCCCCGATCCCATTGATTCTTGCATATTTCCGCAAATTCGCTCAATGTGGGCACAATAAAGCGGGCAGCAGACCCGGATCTGAGGCGTGATCGAGAAGGCAGGTCACATGACATATCGGACTATTTTCAAAGCCGCGTGCATCGGTTTTGCACTGGCAACGGCTGTTAGCACGTTGCCGCAACCTAGCAGTGCGGAGACCCTTAAAGTGGTCAAAAGCGCGACCTCGTCGTCACTCAATGTGCCGATGAACCGCGCCGTTGTGGTGGAAAGCGAAACACCCTTTGCAGAACTGTCGATTGCCAACCCGGCGATCGCGGATATCTCATCATTGTCAGACCGCACCATCTATGTGCTGGGCAAGGCGCCGGGGATCACCACCCTGACCCTGCTGGATGCAAACGGGCGGTTGATCACCAATGTGGATGTGGTGGTCGCAGCGGATGTGACGGAATTCAAAGAACGGCTGAAGCAGATCCTGCCGGGCGAAAAGATCGAAGTGCGCACCGCAAACGACGGTATTGTGCTGTCGGGCTCGGTGTCTTCGGCACAACGTCTGCAGCGGGCGCTTGATCTGGCCGAACGCTACGCACCTGAGCGGGTGTCGAACCTGATGACGGTCAGCGGCGTGCAGCAGGTGATGCTGAAAGTGCGCTTTGCCGAAATGCAGCGTAACGTGCGCAAATCGCTCAGCTCCTCGCTGGCGCTGAACGGCATCGAAGATGGCGTCACGCTGAACGGTGGTTCGGGCACCACCAACACCTCCGGCGGCGCTTCGACCTCATTGGGTGGCTCGATCCCCGCGGTGAACGAAAACGCGGGCGCCATGCTGTTTGGCTTCGGTGTCGGCTCGGTCGAAGTGGGCCTGCTGATCGAAGCGCTGGAAAACAAAGGTGTTGTTCGCACCCTGGCAGAACCGAACCTGGTGGCCCTTTCGGGGCAAGAGGCCAAGTTCCTTGCCGGCGGCGAATACCCGGTTCCGGTCAGCCAGGACAACGGCACCATCACTGTGGAATTCAAACCTTTTGGTGTTGAACTGGACTTCGTCCCGCGTGTTGTGGACGGCGATCTGGTAAACTTGGAACTGAAGGCCGCGGTTTCGGCGATCGACACCTCGAACGGCTATCAGACCGAAGCCTTCACCATCGATGCCTTCCGCCGCCGCGAAACCTCCACCACGGTGGAACTGCGTGATGGACAAAGCTTTGCAATTGCAGGGCTTTTGCAGGACGAATTTGTAGATGCCAACGGCCAGATCCCTTGGCTGGGTGACATTCCAGTACTGGGCGCGCTGTTCCGCAGCGCCGAATACCAGCGCAACCAGTCTGAACTGGTGGTCATCATCTCGGCCCATCTGGTCAGCCCGACCCGGGGCGAGGCGCTGGCCCTGCCAACCGATCGGATCAAACCGCCGTCCGAAAAGGATCTGTTCCTCTTTGGTCGTGTGGCCCGTGACGAATCGCGTCGCCTGAAAGGGGCTGCGGGTGAAGTTGCCAAACAGGACTTCAACGGGTCCTACGGCTATGTGATGGAGTGATCAGATGACCAAACGACGTTCCCTGACCACCCCTGCCCTGCTCAGCTGTAGCCTGTTTGCCCTTGCGGCCTGTGAAGGCACCACCAGCTATTCCAGTTTCACCGGTGAAGCCGGCGCATTGGTTGCGGGCGGTGATTTTGGCAACGCCACCATGAACAACACCCTTGTTCAAAACGGTGATCGTGAATTTGTGATCGATCTGGCCCAGCGTTTTGCCAAAGAGGTGCCGAGCACCATCAACTTTGCCTTCAACTCGGCTCAGATTGACGCTCAGGCCGCCGAAGTGCTGCGCGCACAGGCCCGCTGGATCAGACAGTTCCCCGAAGTACGCTTCAAGGTCTTTGGTCACACGGATGCCGTTGGGTCCAACAACTATAACTTCTCGCTGGGCAAACGTCGCGCCAATGCTGTGGTGAATTTCCTGGTCAGCCAGGGCATCAGCCGTGGCCGCTTGCAGGCTGTTGTCAGCCGTGGCGAAACCCAGCCGCTGATCGTGACGCAGAACCGCGAACGCCGCAATCGCCGCACCGTGACCGAAGTCACCGGCTTTGTACGTGATCATCCGCTGGTGCTGGACGGAAAGTACGCGCAGATCGTCTACCGCGACTATGTCGAGAGCGCGACCGTGCCGCAGACTCTGACCGGCATCGAAAATAGCGTGGCTTCGGGCGGATAAACGCCCGACCGCTTCAACACTCTCCCCCAGATGGGGAGAGTGCCCAACAATTCCGCACAATTACGATTTTTTGGCCCCATTCTCGCCCATATTGGACGTGATTTTGGTCCCACTGGGAGCAGTGTGCTTGGCGAAATCCAGGCACGGTGTGACAGGAAGGGATACAACGATCTAAAAATCGGCCCGCCTCCTGTTGCACGTTCAACGTAGGACATGAGGCAATGACGAGTAACGAACATTCTTCCGCAGAAGTGCCGCCCATCCTGGCCTGTACCATCAGCCGGGACGTACAGAATTTCGATCTGCTGATCGAGGATATGGAAGACATCATGGGCGAAGCCTGGGGCGACCTGGGATTCACCGATGCGCTGGCCTATTTTCAGCAGCCCGATGCGGCGCAGCTGGAATTTGTGGCCCTTGCCGTTGATCATGAAGACGAACAAAACCTGCCTGCCCTGGGTGAGGTGATCGCGGCCGCGAAAGAGCGGTTGATCAAGGTCATTCTTATTACAGATGAGGTCACACCGGGCGCATTGCATCAGTTGTTGCGCCAGGGGGCCGATGAATTTGTGCCCTACCCGCTGCCAGATGGTGAGTTGAAGGCCGCCATTGACCGGGTGCGCACGCCGGAACCAAAAGTGCTGGAAACCGCAGCGCATGAGGAACCCGCCGCCGCTGCCCCTGCATCCGCCGCCTCAGAACCAGAACCCGCCGCGCGCAAGTCCAATCATGACCGCGAAGGTGTGGTGATCGCCGTTCAGGGCCTTGCCGGCGGTACCGGTGCAACCACGCTGGCCGTGAACCTTGGCTGGGAACTGGTCAATGCAGCCAAGAAGAAAGAAACCCCGCCGCGGGTCTGCCTGTTGGATCTGGATCTTCAGTTCGGGTCGGTTTCGACCTTCCTCGACCTGCCGCGCCGCGAAGTGGTTTATGAACTGTTGAGCGATACCGAAGCGATGGATGACGATATCTTCTCGCAGGCGCTGAGCGGGTTCGAAGAAAAGCTCTACGTCCTGACCGCCCCAGCTGACATCCTGCCGCTGGACCTGGTAGAGCCAGAAGACATTGAACGCGTGATCGCAATGGCGCGCAAACATTATGACTATGTGATCGTCGACCTGCCCAAAACGCTGGTGCAATGGTCCGAAACCGTGCTGCACGCGGCACATGTCTACTTTGCCACGCTTGAGCTGGACATGCGCTCGGCCCAGAACACCCTGCGTCTGAAACGCGCGCTGCAATCCGAGGGCCTGCCCTTTGACAAGCTGCGTTTTGTGCTGAACCGGGCGCCAAAATTCACCGATCTAAATGGCAAAAGCCGGGTCAAACGCCTGGCGGACAGCCTGGACATCAAGATCGACATTCAACTGCCAGACGGCGGCAAGCAGATCACCCAATCGGGCGATCATGGCACCCCGCTG
Source organism: Thalassovita sp. (assembly GCF_963691685.1). Taxonomy (GTDB): domain Bacteria; phylum Pseudomonadota; class Alphaproteobacteria; order Rhodobacterales; family Rhodobacteraceae; genus Thalassobius. The sequence goes on along the minus strand of NZ_OY829290.1, from coordinate 1,161,026 downwards.
GCGCAATCTGCTGCCAAAAACCCGCTGCGCAAGGAGATCGCCAAACTGGCGGCCTCGCTGCACAAGCTCAGCGGCGCTGACGACAAGTAAGATCGATTTTTAACGAGGGGGACCGCGATGTTTTCGAAATACAAAAAGGTTGAAAAGCCCACCGCGGCCAAGGTTGTTGAGCTGCCCAAAGCCGACAAAGCGCCCAGCGCGGCTGCCCCTGCGGCAGCGGCAGCCAAACCCGCCTCCATGCGTCGGCCCACCCAACTTACCGCGGCGCAAGCGCTGCCAATGGACAAAGAGCGCAAGCGCAAAGAGCGTTTGAACGACATCAAGCTGGACCTGCACCACACCCTGCTGGACAATCTGAACCTCGCCGCGCTGGAAACCGCGACCGAGAAGGATCTGCGCGCCGAAATCAATGCGATCAGCGTCGAAGCCCTGGAAGACAAGGGCATCGCACTGAACCGGGATGACCGTCAGCTGGTGTTTCAGGAACTCTATGATGAGGTCACCGGCCTTGGCCCGCTGGAACCGCTGCTGAAAGACGAAAGCATCAGCGATATTCTGATCAACGGGCCCAAGCGCATCTTTGTCGAACGTAACGGTAAACTGGGCCTCAGTGAGGTGACCTTCAAGGATGAAAAGCACCTGCTGCGGATCATCGACAAGATCGTGTCCGCCGTGGGCCGTCGCGTTGATGAATCAAACCCCTATGTAGACGCCCGTCTGGCCGATGGATCCCGTTTCAACGCCATGGTCGGCCCGATTGCCATCGACGGATCGCTGGTTTCGATCCGGAAATTCAAAAAGGACAAGCTGGGCATTGATGACCTGGTGGGCTTTGGCGCCTTTTCCGAAGAAATGGCTGCCTATCTGCAGGCCGCCGTGGCCACCCGGCTGAACATCATCGTCTCGGGCGGGACCGGGTCCGGTAAGACCACCACGCTCAACGCCCTGTCGAGCTTCATCGACAACTCCGAACGGATCCTGACGATCGAGGATACGGCAGAACTGCAGCTGCAACAGATCCACGTCGGCCGGATGGAAAGCCGCCCCCCCAACGTGGAAGGCAAAGGTGAGGTGAGCCCCCGCGACTGTCTGAAAAACGCGCTGCGGATGCGCCCGGACCGGATCATCGTGGGCGAGACCCGCGGTGAAGAGGTGATCGACATGCTGCAGGCGATGAACACCGGCCACGATGGATCGATGACCACCATTCACGCCAACAACCCGCGCGATGGCATCAGCCGTCTGGAAAACATGATCGCCATGGCCGGCATTGAGATGCCACTGAAAGCCGTGCGGACGCAGATTTCCTCGGCGGTGAACCTGATCGTTCAGGCCTCTCGTCTGCAGGACGGCTCACGCCGGATGACCTCAATCACCGAAATCACCGGGATGGAGGGCGATGTGATCTCCATGCAGGAGGTGTTCCGCTTCCAGCGTGTGGGGCTGACGCCTGACAACAAGATCATGGGCCATTTCACCGCCACCGGTGTGCGCAGCCACTTCTCGGAACGGTTCCGCCTCTGGGGGTATGACCTGCCCGCCGAAATCTTTGAACCCGTAGCAGCGGAGTGATGTGATGACAGTCCCTATCGAAGTCCTGATCTACGGTCTGGTGTTCATCGGCGTTCTGGTGATCGTCGAGGGGCTGTACCTGACCGTTTTTGGCCGCTCAATCAGCCTCAACAGCAAGGTGAACCGTCGCCTTGAGCTGATGGAAAAGGGCAAACAGCGCGCTGAGGTGATGGAAACGCTCCGCAAGGAGATGAGCCAGCACATGCAGTGGAAGAACTTCCCGGTTTATTCGCTGCTGGCCTCCAAGGCGCAGAAGGCCGCGCTGGCCTTTTCGCCGTTGCAGCTGGTGATGCTAATGGGGGTGCTCTCGGCAGTTGCCTTTGTCGCGCTGACCGTTGGCACGCAAACCGCCTTGGTGGTGCGCGCTGGGGTGTCCATCGCCATGGGCGTTGGCGGCATTTTTGTCTGGGTTTCGGCCAAGGCCAAAAAACGGATGTCGCTGATCGAAGAACAGCTGCCGGACGGGATCGAGCTGATGGTGCGCTCGCTGCGCGTGGGGCATCCGTTTTCCTCAGCCATTCAAATTGTCAGCCGCGAAATTTCCGATCCGCTGGCCAGCGAATTCGGCATGATCGCCGATGAGGCACAATATGGCCGCGACGTCGGTGAGGCGCTGCAGGAAATGGCGGACCGTCTGGACATGCAGGATCTGCGGTTCCTGGCCGTGGCCGTCACCATCCAGCAGCAATCCGGTGGTAACCTGGCTGAGATCCTTGATGGTCTGGCCAAAGTGATCCGCGCCCGGTTCCGCCTGTTCCGCCGGGTGAAAGCCATCACCGCCGAAGCACAGTGGTCGGGCAAGTTCCTGTCGGGCTTTCCCTTGCTGGCGCTGGTCGGCATCAACCTGATGGACCCGCATTATTACGATGAAGTCATGGATCACCCGATGTTCATCCCGGCCTGTGTGGCGGTGGGTGTCTTCCTTGTGGCGAATATGTTCGTCATGCGGATGCTAGTGAACATCAAAGTCTGAGGAGAGCTGAGAAATGTCCGTGCTCACAACGATGTTTGGTGGTGGTCTGGGACCGCTGTTTCTGGTCGGCTTCCTTGGGGTGGCGTTGGTGCTGGGCACCCTGCCCTTCCTGATCAACACCAAGCCTGATCCCCTGGACAAGCTGAAAGAGGCCGCCCGGCCGCAAGCGGCCACTGCGGCCGGCGTTGACCTGCGACCGCAAAGTGGCAGTTCCAAAAAGCTGGAGAAATATTCCTCTTTCCTGGAGCCACAGGATGCCGAAGAATTCACAGCCATGCGGCAGAAAATGATGCAGGCGGGTTATCGCACCAAAGAGGCGGTGATGATCTTCCACTTTGCCCAGTTTGCGCTGGGGCTTGGTCTGCTGGTTCTGGGCATGCTCTATTACCTTGTTGCGAAATCCGGCCCGAACTCGACACCGACTGAGATGATCATGTGGATCCTTGGCCCCGGCATCATGGGTTATATGGCACCGAAATACTGGATCACCAAACGCCAGCAGGAACGCCAGGAGGAGATCACCCAAGGCTTCCCGGACAGTCTGGACATGATGCTGGTCTGCGTCGAAGCCGGTCAATCCATGGACCAGTCAATCATTCGGGTGAGCCGGGAAATCAGATCCTCCTACCCGGCTCTGGCGGATGAGTTTGAAATTGTCAGCCAGCAGATCAAAGCCGGCAAAGACAAAGGCAATGTTCTGAATGAAATGGCCGAACGTTGTGGGGTTCAGGATGTCTCGAGCTTTGTGACCGTGCTGGTGCAATCGCAAAGCTTCGGCACCTCGATCGCCGAAGCGCTGCGGGTCTATGCCGGTGAAATGCGGGACAAGCGGGTGATGCGGGCCGAAGAAAAGGCCAACAAACTGCCCACCAAGATGACATTGGCGACAATGATGTTGACGGTTCCGCCGCTGCTGATCATTCTTGTGGCACCGTCGGTCGTGGGGATCACCGCGCTCGGCCAATAAGCCAAGACCAAGAGCAGATCACATGACACATCCGCGCTGCGCCACAATGCTGGCCGCCGCCTTGCTGACATCGCTTGCCTTAACCGCCTGCACCACAGGCGGTTTTGAGCTGCCCGAAGATCAGGTGTACGCCCCCGGTGTGGCCCAGGGTGAGGCTGTGGATGGTCTGATTGTGGGCGGTAGGCTGATGGATGCGGGCCAATATGAGCTGGCAATTGACGCCTACACCCGCGCCGGGCTGGATCATGGGTTGAACGTTGATGTTCTGGCAGGGCTTGGCAGTGCCAATCTGGCCCTTGGCCGTCTGGGTCAGGCCGAGGAGTTGCTGCGCCGTGCGGTGGCGAAGCCGGGCGCCGCCCCTGAGGTCTGGAACAACCTTGGTGTCTTGTTGCTGGAGAAGGGCGAAATTGGTGAGGCGCAACTGGTGCTGCGCAAGGCCTATGCGCTGGACAATGGCGCAAGTGACGCAATTCGGGACAATTTGCGCAAAGCTCTCGCAAAATCGGAAAATCCCGTTTATGATGCACCCTTAGAACAAAACTATAAGTTGGTACGACGCGGTAGCAGTGACTATCTGATCCGCGCGATACCATAACAGGCAAGAGCAGTTGAAGGACGCAGGCACATGCGCCATTCCATTCGTTTTACCCTCTGCGTGGTTGCCGGGCTGAGCCTGAGCGCCTGTTCGCAGCTGCGCGGTGATGATCAGGTTGACCGCGCCATGTCCGCCATCAATGCGGTGGATGAAAACAACCTCTCTGACATCATGCTGACCGTGGCAGATGCGGATGAGGCGGTGCGCTACTTCCAGCGCGCCAGCAAAGACAACCCCGATCGGATCGATCTGCAGCGCGGTCTGGCGCAATCGCTGGTGCGTGCCTCACGCGCGACCGAGGCAGTGCCCGCCTGGCGCAAAGTGACCACCATGGAAGGCAGCACACAAGACGACAATGTCGATCTGGCCGATGCGCTGATCCGCACCGGTCAGTGGGATGAGGCCGATCAGGTGCTGGATGCCGTGCCCCCCACCGTTGAGACCTACAAACGCTACCGTCTGGAGGCCATGGTCGCCGACAGCAACAAGGAATGGCAGAAGTCCGACAGTTTCTATGAAACCGCCGTTGGCCTGACCACCCGCCCGGCCGGGGTGCTGAACAACTGGGGTTATTCCAAACTGACCCGTGGCGATTACGCCGAGGCCGAGCGCCTGTTTGCCGAAGCGATCAAACACGACCAGAACCTGTTCACCGCCAAGAACAACATCGTTCTGGCCCGCGGTGCGCAGCGCAACTACTCCCTGCCGGTGATCCCGATGGATCAGACCGAACGGGCGCAGCTGTTGCACACCATGGGTTTGAGCGCCGTGAAACAAGGCGATGTCACCACCGGCAAAACCCTGCTGCGCGAAGCAATTGACACCCATCCGCAGCACTTTGAGGCCGCGGTCCGCGCCCTGCGCGCACTGGAAGCGTGATCCGGTGAGTTTTGACCCGATGCTGTTTCTGTGGGGCGGGGCTGAGACCCTCAGCCTGCCCCGTCAGACCGCGCTGATCTTCTTTATCCTGACCCTGCCCCTGTGCCTGTGGACCGCAATCAGCGATCTGCGCCATATGCTGATCCGCAACAATGCGGTGATTGCGCTGGCGGCGGTCTTTGCCGTGGTCGGCATCTTCCTGATGCCACTGCCGGTCTATGGCTGGCAATTGGCGCAGCTGGTCATCGTGCTGCTGGTCGGCATTGTGATGAACGCACTTGGCCTGCTGGGTGCGGGGGACGCAAAATTTGCAGCATCTGCAGCACCTTACGTGGTGCTGACGGATGTGCGTTTTCTGGTTCTGCTGTTCGCGCTGATCCTGCTGGGGGCTGTGGCGGCCCACCGTTTGGCCCGTGTCACCCCGCTGCGCAATCTGGCACCAGAATGGAAAAGCTGGGGCCGCAAGAAAGACTTCCCCATGGGGCTGGCGCTGGGACCTACCCTGTCGGCTTACCTGGGGCTCTCCGCGCTTTACGGCAGCTGAGGGGCAGCAGGGCACGATTGGCCCGAAATGCCCCCTGCCTGCGCGGTTTCCTCCCTTTTTCTGCCATGATCTCTGACCAAAGTGCTGGCAACAGCAGGGCAACCTGCGTCCAGAATTTGGCAGAGGCAAACCGATGACACTGCAGGCCCCCATTCGCAATCGCGTGACCCCGCCGCCCGTTCCCGCCGGGCTGGCAGAGATGCAGCTGCCGATCACGATGATGCGGGACATCCTGCTGAAAACCTGTTTCCGCAAATCGCTGAGCACCATCACGGAAATGGCCAGTGCAGTCTGCCTGCCCCGCGTTGTGGTGCAGGAATTGGTGGATATGTGCCGCGAGCAAAAGCTGATGGAGGCGATGGGCACCCTGCACGCCGGTGCGGGCAATGAAATGGCGTTCCAGCTGACCGATGCCGGTAAGTCCCGCACCGAGGATGCGCTGGCGCAGTCAGAATACTATGGCGCCATGCCGGTCCCGCTGGAGGTTTACCGCGAACAGATCAAACGCCAGTCGATCCGCGATATCCAGCTGACCCGCCAGCAACTGACCGCAGCGATGGGCCATCTGGTTCTGCCGCCCGATCTGCTGTCAAACCTGGGCCCGGCAGTCAGCTCCGGCCGTTCCATCCTGATGTATGGCCCGCCGGGCAACGGTAAATCCTCGATCTCGAACGGTATTCGCGACGCGATGGGCGATAAGATCTACGTGCCGCGCGCCATTGAATACGCCGGTCAGGTGATCACCGTTTACGACCCGATCGTACACTCCAAGGCAGAGGCCGAGGAGCAGGATCCAAACTCGCTGCGCCGCAAGAAGGGGTTTGACACCCGCTATGTCCGCTGTGACCGCCCGACCGTGATCACCGGGGGTGAACTGACCATCGACATGCTAGATCTGACCTATAACGCCACGGCGCGCACCTATCAGGCACCGCTGCAGCTGAAGGCCACGGGCGGTATTTTCATCGTCGACGACCTTGGCCGCCAACAGGAACCGCCGCAGGCGCTGGTCAACCGCTGGATCGTGCCCTTGGAAGAATCCAAAGACATTTTGGCGCTGCAATCCGGCGAAAAATTCGAAGTGCCCTTTGACACGCTGGTGGTGTTTTCAACCAACTTCCACCCCAATGAGATCTTTGACCAGGCCGCCCTGCGCCGGATTTTCTACAAGATCAAAATCGACGGCCCGGACCAGAAGAACTTCCTCAAGATCTTCTCACTTGTGGCCCGCAAGAAGGGCGTACCGCTGGATGAGGCTGCATTGGTGCATCTTATTCACCGGAAATACCCGACGATCGACAACATTTATGCAAACTACCAGCCGGTCTTCCTGATCGATCAGATGATCTCAATTTGCGAATTTGAAGGTATCCCCTACCAAATGACGCCCGAGCTTATCGATCGTGCATGGGCCAATATGTTTGTGAAGGACGAAGAGATTGTGAAATAACCCGTCCAGAAAGGTGACCCCGCCTAGACCAGGTTCACCGCAGAGGCATCCGAAAAGCCCCAGCCGTCCGGTTTGAAGCCATAGCGCAGGCAGATTTCAGTCATCGGCTTTTCGTGACGCCAGATCGCGGCAATATCCACGGTTAAGGCGTAGACCGGTACCCAGATATCACGTGTTTCTTCGTCATAGGCTGCAGCAAAGCCTTCTGACTGTAAGGCGCTCACCGCAGCCAATGGCTGTGCCGTTGCCGCATCTGTGGAAAAATAGAAGTCGAAATCGGCAATCGCTGGCAGATCGTGTTTGGACGCTAAGTCATCAAGAACCCACTCAGATTCCCGGTACTGTTTATCAAAATCATGAGCCACAATAATTCCCCTTAAAACTGTACCGAAGAGATTGCTGAAACAACCGATAAAATCAACGCCTATAGCAATTGATCTTTCTTTGGCGTGCCATTCCCATCCCTATTTGCCTTGGGTGCAAATTGGACTAAACAGAGAACATGGTCACGCTACCCACTTCAATCCAGCACTGGTTCACCACCAAGGGCTGGTCGCTCCACCCCCATCAGCGCCAGATGTTGGACAGTGCTGATCTGCCGGCGCAGCTGCTGATCGCTCCAACCGGGGGCGGCAAGACGATGGCGGGGTTTCTACCGACACTCTGCGAATTGGCCGACGGCAGCCATAAGGGTCTGCACACGCTTTATATTTCACCGCTGAAGGCATTGGCCGCGGATATCAAACGCAACCTGCGCACCCCTGTTGAAGACATCGGCCTGCCGATCCGGATTGAGGATCGCACCGGCGACACCTCCAACACCCGCAAGAAACGGCAGCGCGCCGATCCGCCGCATATCCTGCTGACCACCCCGGAAAGCCTTGCGCTGCTGATCTCCTATGAGGATGCACCGCGTGTCTTCCAGGGGCTGCAGCGGGTGGTGCTGGATGAAATCCACGCCCTGGCTGAAAGCAAACGGGGTGATCAGCTGATGCTCGCCCTCTCGCGCCTGCAGGCAATGTGCCCGGATCTGCGCCGCGTAGGCCTCTCGGCCACAGTTGATGACCCGGAGGCCATTGCCCGCTATCTGGCGCCAAACCCGGCCCCCTGCCCGATCCTGATGGCCGATCCCGGGCCCGCGCCGGACATTTCGATGCTACACACCGAGGAGGCACCGCCCTGGACCGGTGGCGGGGCGGCCTATTCTATCCCAGTGGTGCTGGAGCAGATCAAACAGCACAAGACCACGCTGATCTTCCACAACACCCGCGCCCAGGCTGAGATCTTTTTTCACAACCTCTGGCTTGCCAACGACGATGCCCTGCCAATCGGCATCCACCATGGATCGCTTGATCGCGGTCAGCGTGAAAAGGTTGAGGCCGCCATGGTGGCGGGGCAACTGCGTGCCGTGGTCTGTACCGGGTCGCTGGATCTGGGGATCGACTGGGGTGATGTGGATCTGGTTATCCAGATCGGCGCACCAAAAAACGTCAAACGGCTGGTGCAACGCATTGGCCGCGCAAATCACCGCTACAATGCACCCTCCAAGGCCATTTTGGTGCCCGCCAACCGGTTTGAGGTCATCGAATGCCTGGCCGCGCTGGAGGCGGTGCAGGAGGGCGATCTAGACGGCGATCCGCGCCCCGCGGGACCACGCGATGTCTTATGCCAGCATATCCTACTCTGCGCCTGTTCCGGCCCGTTTGACGCTGATGCCCTCTACGGCGAAGTGACCAGCGCCGGGCCTTATGCCACGCTGAGCCGCGCCGCGTTTGACGAATGTCTGACCTTTTGTGCCACCGGCGGCTATGCGTTGCGGGCCTATGATCGCTGGCAACGGCTGCAACAGCACCCAGATGGTCAATGGCAGCTGCGCGATCCCCGCAGTGCCGCGCTGATTCGCCAGAATGTGGGCACCATTCAGGACACTGATACGCTGAAGGTCAAAATGCGCGGCCGCCACGGCGCGCCCTTGGGGGAAATCGAAGAAGGTTTTGCCGCCAGCCTCAGCCCCGGGGATACCTTTCTGATCGGGGGCCAGATCGTGCGCTATGAAGCGTTGCGCGAAATGGTGGTTCAGGTCAGCCGCGACAAGGGCCGCAAACCCAAGATCGCCACCTTTATGGGTACCAAGTTCTCCACCTCCACCCAGCTCAGCCAGCGGATCCTGCGCCTGTTGCAACAGCCGGATTGGCCGGCCCTGCCCGCCCACACCGCCGATTGGCTGCACCTGCAACGGCAAATGTCCCAGCTGCCGGCACCGGGGGAGTTGCTGATCGAAAGCTTCCCCCATGACGGGCTGGCCCACAGCTGCATCTATGGCTACGCGGGGCGCAATGCTCAGCAAACGCTGGGCCTGCTGGCCACCCGCCGGATGGAAGAGCTGGGCCTTGCGCCTTTGGGCTTTGTGGCCACCGATCAAGCCACTTTGATCTGGGGGTTGGAGCCCTTGACCGATCCGGCCCCACTGTTTGACCTCACCACATTGGAGGAGGATCTGGAGGGCTGGCTGTCGACAAACGCGCTGATGAAGCGGACCTTTCGCGGTGTGGCCACCATCGCCGGGCTGATCCAGCGAAACCTGCAAGGGCAGCGCAAAACCGGACGACAGGCCACGTTTTCCTCAGACATCCTTTATGACACCCTGCAACGCCACGATCCTGAACATCTGATGCTGTCGATCACCCGCCAAGAGGCGCTGAGCGGTCTGATCGATTTCGCCCGGCTGCGCCACATGATCGCCCGTAGTGAGGGCCGGATCACACACCTGACGCTTGAGCGGATCACCCCGCTTGCCGCCCCGCTGCTGCTGGAGGTGGGCAAGGTCCGCATCGACGGTGAAGCGCGTGAGCGCTTGTTGATGGAAGAAACTGCCAAGCTGATGCAGGAGGCCGGATTGGCAGAAATTTGACCCTTTTAATCTGCCCTCTTGTTCCGTTTTACAACCCATGCAAACACATCCCTCATGAGCAGTCATTCCTTCACTCTGGCAGGCCAGGACTTTCAGGCCATGCCCTCCGGCGCTTTGTTTTGGCCGTCGCAGAGCCTACTCTGCGTCTCAGACCTGCATTTCGGAAAATCTGAACGAATTGCGCGACTTGGCGGCGCTATGCTGCCCCCCTATGACACCCGCGATACGCTGTCGCGGCTGGAAAAGGATCTGGCCCGCACCCGCGCCAAGTCCGTGATTTGCCTGGGTGACAGCTTTGACGATTCGATTGCGGCGCGCGGGATCTCGGAACAGGAGTTCACCTGGATCACCCGATTGCAGGCCGGCCGACATTGGGTCTGGATTGAGGGCAACCATGATCCCGGCCCCTTGGCCATTGGCGGCACCCATCTGGCCGAGCTGCCGCTGCCCCCGATCCTGTTCCGCCATATCGCGGAACCGGGCAGCGCAGGTGAAATTTCGGGCCACTATCATCCCAAGGCCCGGGTCAAAACCAAAGGCGGCAGCATCACACGCCCCTGCTTTCTGGTCGACAGCGATCGCATCATCATGCCGGCCTATGGCAGCTACACCGGGGGCCTGCGCAGCGATGATCCGGCGCTGGCAGGGTTGATGCGCCCGGAAGCTCTGGCGATTTTGACCGGCAACATTGCCCAGGCCATCCCGATGCCCGGACGGCGCAAGTCATTGCATGATGATGTTTAACGGCTTTCGACTGCAAACCGCTGCAGGATCCCGGCCTCTTCCAGACGCGGGCGGGCGCTGCGGCTGATCGGCACGCGGCTGCCGTTGCGCAGGGTCATGAACAGTTTGCCATTCTCACGCTCCACACCCGTCACGGCGGCCTCCGCCACCCAGTGAGAGCGATGGGTCGCAAACCCCTCGACCCCGTCCATTTCAGCCACGGCGTCACTGAACCGCATCCGCAGGGTCACCAGAGACTGGTCCAATTCCACATCCACAAAGTGGTCACGCGCCGATAAGTGCAGGATCGCGCCGCCAATGCCCGGCGGCATCCGGTTGAGCAGACGGCAATCCGCCTCGGCGCTCGATGTCTCCAGCGGCACCTCCGTGACCCCCATCATCCCTAGCGGATCCTGCGCCAGCGCGTCCTCTTCCTCCAGCGCCAGCCGCCGCAACAGCTCCTTGCGTCCGTAGATCCGTCGCAGCGCAGAAAACAGCACCGCGATCAGGAAAACAAACAGCGTCACTTTCCAGAAACTCAGACTTTCCGGCGCCAGCCTAAGCCCGAAAAGCGAGGTCAGGAGGAACACCAGCGGCGACATCAAAACCGTGATGCCAAGCGCCTGCCAAACCTCGCGCCAGCCATCGTTCAGCTCAGGCAGGCGTCGCAGCAAAATCTCACGGGTGAAGGTGCTGAGGAAAACCGAACAGCCACTGATCGCGGCCCAATAGAGAACCCGCTGCCCCCAATCGAGATCGGAATAGGTGCCAAACGGCCCCATGATGGAGCCAGCCACAGCCGCCATCACCCAAAGGCTCAGCACAGACGGGGCAAACACCCGCTGCCCAGACAGTTTGCAGATCTGAAAGATCTCAGAAACCACGTTAACCACTCGATACCGTTACGTTGCGGTGCAAGGCTGTATTTACCTTCATCCGCGCATCTTCAAGCATATAATACGTGGAATACGAGAAATCTCTTAGGTGTTCAGGGGGAAAAACATGAAAATTCAGTCACGTGTCAGCGAGAGTTTTGCAAAACAGACGATGATGCAGACCCTTGGGGCCGAACTGATCGCCGCCAATGACGGCATCGCTGTGATCGAAGCGCCGGTGCTGCCAACCTGTCAGCAACAGCATGGTTTTGGCCATGCGGGCCTGACCTTTTCCATCGGGGACAGTGCGGCGGGCTATGCAGCGCTTTCGGCAATGCCTGAGGGGTATGAGGTGCTGACTTCTGAGATCAAAATCAACTTGCTGGCCCCGGCTGCCGGTGAGCGACTGATTGCGCGGGGCAAGGTGGTGAAACCGGGCAAGCGGCTGGTGGTTGTCACCTCTGAGGTTTTCGCCCGGGACGGCGATCAGGAAACCCTGATCGCGCTGATGCAGGGCACCATGGTTCCCATGGCGCCCCGCTGATCTGCGTTAGGCTGTCAGGCCTTCGGGTTCTGCCAAACCATTGGCGCGGCAGCAGGCGGTCACTGTGTTGGCCAGCAGACACGCGATGGTCATCGGCCCCACACCGCCCGGCACCGGGGTGATGGCGCCTGCGACTTTGGCGGCGCTTTCGAAATGCACATCGCCCACCAGGCGGGTCTTGCCCTCACCCTTTTCCGGCGCATCAATGCGGTTGATGCCCACATCAATCACTGTGGCACCTTCTTTGATCCAGTCACCCGGCACCATTTCCGGGCGGCCTACGGCGGCCACAACGATATCGGCGCGGCGCACGACGTCCGGCAGATCTTTGGTGCGGCTGTGCGCGATGGTCACGGTGGCGCTGTCGTTCAGCAACAGCTGCGCCATCGGCTTACCCACGATGTTGGAACGGCCAATCACAACCGCATCCATGCCCGAAATCGAACCGTGATGATCCCGCAGCATCATCAGACAGCCCAGCGGTGTGCAGGGCACCATCGATTTCTGACCCGTGCCCAAAAGTCCCACGTTGGAGATATGGAACCCGTCCACATCCTTCGCCGGATCGATCGAGTTGATGACCAGATCTTCGTTCAGATGACCGGGCAGCGGCAGCTGCACCAAAATGCCATGCACCGCCGGATCGTTGTTCAGCTGATTGATCAGCGCCAGCAGATCCGCCTCTGAGGTGTCCGCCTCCAGCTTGTGCTCGTACGAATTCATGCCGACCTCAACGGTCTGTTTGCCTTTTGAGCGCACGTAGACCTGACTGGCGGGATCTTCACCCACCAGAACCACCGCCAGACCGGGGGTGATGCCGTGATCTTCTTTCAGACGGGTCACATGCCCCGCCACCTGTTCGCGCACCTTGGCCGCAAAGGCCTTGCCGTCAATGATGTCAGCCGTCATCAAAGCACCCTTTCAATGTTCCCAAAATACTCCCGCCGGAGGCGTTCGCCTTGCCGAGGCATGTACCGCGCATGCGGCCTGCACACCAGCCATAAGCCACCCGGTCAGGATCAGGTTGCCGCCCATCTGTTTCCCATCCGAACGGCAGGTTTCCCAAACAAAAAGCCCACCCGACTGTCCGGATGGGCTTTCTTTTCTTTAGAACAGACCTTCGATCAGGCCTTCGTCGTTCAGGCAGATGCTTTCTGCCGCCGGTTTGCGGGGCAGGCCCGGCATAGTCATGATCTCACCGCAGACCACCACGATGAAGCCCGCACCGGCGCTGAGGCGCACCTCACGCACCGGCACCGAATGGCCGGTGGGCGCGCCGCGCAAGCTGGGATCGGTCGAGAAGCTGTACTGCGTCTTGGCCATACAGACCGGCAGATGGCCATAGCCGGCCTCTTCCCACTCTTTCAGCTGGTTGCGGATCTTATTGTCTGCCAGCACCTCATCAGCGCGGTAGATGCGCTTGGCGATGGTTTCGACCTTTTCAAACAGCGGCATGTCATCGGGGTAGATCGGGGCAAAGTTGGCGGTGCCACCTTCAACGATTTCCACCACTTTCTCGGCCAGCGGCGCCGACCCTTCCGAGCCCAGTTCCCAGTGACGCGACAGCACCGCCTCAACACCGTGTTCGGCACAGTAGTCTTTGACCGCCTGCACCTCAGCGTCTGTGTCGGTGACGAAGTGGTTGATCGCGACCACAACCGGCACACCGAAGGATTTGACGTTTTCGATGTGGCGGCCAAGGTTGGCGCAGCCGTTCTGCACGGCCTCCACGTTTTCTGCACCAAGGTCCGCCTTAGCCACGCCGCCGTTCATTTTCATCGCCCGCACGGTGGCAACCAGCACCACAGCCGAAGGTGCGATGCCAGCTTTGCGGCATTTGATGTTCATGAACTTCTCAGCGCCCAGATCCGCGCCAAAGCCCGCTTCGGTCACCACGTAATCGGCAACTTTCAGCGCGGTCTTGGTGGCAATGACCGAGTTACAGCCATGCGCGATATTGGCAAACGGACCGCCGTGTACAAAGGCCGGGTTGTTTTCCAGGGTCTGCACCAGGTTCGGCTGCATCGCGTCCTTCAGCAGAACGGTCATTGCGCCTTCGGCCTTGATGTCACGGCAGTAAACCGGGGTCTTGTCGCGGCGATAGGCCACGATGATGTCACCCAGACGTTTTTCCAGATCCTTCAGATCGGTTGCCAGACACAGGATCGCCATCACTTCCGAAGCAACCGTGATGTCAAAGCCGGTTTCCCGCGGGAAGCCGTTGGCGACACCTCCCAGGCTGGCGGTGATCTGACGCAGGGCGCGATCGTTCATGTCGACCACACGGCGCCAGGCGACGCGGCGGATGTCAATCTCGGCCTCATTGCCCCAGTAGATGTGGTTGTCAATCATCGCAGACAGCAGCGAATGGGCTGAGGTGATGGCGTGGAAGTCCCCGGTGAAGTGCAGGTTCATCTCTTCCATCGGAACAACCTGCGCCATGCCGCCACCGGCCGCGCCACCTTTCATGCCGAAGTTCGGACCCAGCGAGGCTTCGCGGATGCAGATCATCGCGTTTTTGCCGATGCGGTTCAGGCCATCGCCCAGGCCCACTGTGGTGGTGGTCTTGCCTTCCCCTGCCGGGGTCGGGTTGATCGCGGTCACCAGGATCAGCTTGCCGTCTTCACGGTCCTGTACCGAATTGATGAAATCCTGACCCACCTTGGCCTTGTCATGGCCATAGGGCAGCAGATCGCTGGCTGGGATGCCCAGCTTGTCGCCAATCTCCTGGATCGGCTTCTTGTTGGCCTCGCGGGCGATCTCAATGTCGGATTTGTAGCTCATAGGTACCCCTCCCGGCACACATGGAAATTCACAGTTCTGGCTCAGATAACGACGGCACGGCCCCGGCTGCGCCGCAAAATCCGACATTTCCAGCGCGGGTTGCGTCGCGCTGTCGCAGGACGGCGGGGCACAGGTCGCTGTGAGTCGCCCCGATGTTTTGATTTACGGAGTGTCGATTTGCGGCTCAGCGCGTGCTGCGCACCGCATCGTAATGCGCCCATTCGGGCTGATCCGGCACAAACAGCTGCAGCGGATCACCAAGGGCAATCTCCCCCGGTCGTTCGACCCAGGCGGTCACGCCGCGTTTCGCCCAGGCCGCGGCCCGGAACCCTTTGCCCTTGCCCGGTGCTGCCGCCTCAATCACCTTGACCGGCAGATTGCAGGGGCGGTTTTCCATATCGATCACCAGCGTGGCCCCCGAAGGCGCCTGCAAGCGCGCGCTAGGGGGTATGCGGCTGAAATCGGGAATGCCGCGCAGCACCAGTGAGGCGCCAATCCACGCCGGATCAAAATCCGCGATCTGCAGTTCCGCGGCAATTTCCGCCAGATCCTCAGCGCTGATCAAGCTCAGTTGGCGGGTGTTGCGGATTTCCGTCCCGCGGGCATGCATCGCCGCCACCCGACCACAGGAGGGTCGGTTCACACCGGCATGGCTGTCCTCATCCAGACCGTTCCAGGTCAGATCGGCCAGCTCACGCGGGCTGGAGGCCAGCGAAGCCGCGCGATCCTCAACAACCCCCATCCACTCAATCATGCCCCGAAAATCCGTTGGTTTCAAAACCGGCATATCACCCTCCCCGATGTGCTGCGTCTTCAATTTTGGCGGAGCATGCACCGAGAATGAAAGGCGTGCAAATGACATCCTGTGATTGCGACGATTTGTGACCGTTGCCCTTACTGGGGTGTGACCAGATTGCTGCAAGCATCTGATGACAAAGAAAAACCCCCGCCAGGGCGGGGGTTTAATCAGATGGGCTTAGCTCATTTCCGGTTCCATGCCGCCGTCGCCGCTTGGCTTGGCTTTCGGCTTGGTCTTGGGAATGGCTGTGACCGATGGGGCGTTGCCTGCATCCGGGGTGTCATCTTCGTCCTCCCCCGCATGCGGCGGCTCACCACGCATCACCCGTTTGATCTCTTCGCCGGTCAGGGTTTCATATTCCAACAGACCCTGCGCCAGACGCTCAAACTCTTCATCATTCTCGGTCACGACCTTGAAGGCCAGTTCATAGGCTTCCTGAATGAAGCGTTTCACCTCATCCTCGATCATTTCTTTGGTGTTGGCCGAGACCGAGAAACCAGCGGTGTTGCCCGAGTAGCCTTCGTGGGCTTCGGCATAGTCGATGTTGCCGACCTTATCCGACATGCCCCAGCGCAGCACCATGGCGCGCGCCAGCTGGCTGGCCTGCTGAATGTCACCGGCGGGACCGTTGGACACGTGATCCGCACCGTATTTGTGAATCTCAGCTGCTTTACCCGCCATGGTCATGGCCAGTTTCTGGTGACACTCATCTTTGTGCCAGTTCAAACGGTCCATTTCCGGCAAGGACATCACCATACCCAGGGCGCCGCCCCGCGGAATGATCGTGGCCTTGTAGACAGGATCACATTTCGGCAGCTTCAGGCCTACAAGGGCGTGACCAGCTTCGTGATAGGCGGTCATTTCCTTCTGCTCGGCCGTCATGACCATGCTGCGACGCTCCGCGCCCATCATGATCTTGTCCTTGGCCTGTTCGAAGTCTTCCATCGTCACAAACCGGCGACCAACACGGGCCGCCATCAGCGCCGCCTCATTCACCAGGTTCATCAGATCCGCACCCGAGAAGCCCGGCGTCCCGCGCGAGATAATGCGCAGATCCACGTCAGGGCCCAGCGGCGTTTTGCGGGCGTGAACGGCCAGGATCTTCTCACGGCCTTTGATATCGGGGTTGCCCACGGTGACCTGACGGTCAAAGCGACCCGGACGCAGCAGTGCAGGGTCCAGCACATCCTTACGGTTGGTGGCCGCGATGATGATTACGCCTTCGTTGGCTTCAAAACCGTCCATCTCAACCAGCAGCTGGTTCAGCGTCTGTTCACGTTCGTCGTTGCCACCGCCATAGCCCGCGCCACGGTGACGGCCCACGGCGTCGATTTCGTCGATGAACACAATACAAGGGGCATTCTTCTTGGCCTGTTCGAACATGTCGCGCACACGCGATGCACCAACACCAACAAACATTTCCACAAAGTCCGAACCCGAAATGGTGAAGAAGGGCACGCCCGCCTCACCCGCGATCGCACGGGCCAGCAGGGTTTTACCGGTGCCCGGAGGGCCCACCAGCAGTGCACCTTTGGGGATTTTGCCGCCCAGGCGGCTGAATTTCTGCGGGTTGCGCAGAAACTCTACGATCTCTTCCAGCTCTTCTTTGGCTTCGTCGATCCCGGCAACATCATCAAAGGTGACGCGGCCGTTCTTTTCGGTCAGCAGCTTGGCCTTGGATTTGCCAAAACCCATCGCGCCGCCTTTGCCACCGCCCTGCATGCGGTTCATGAAGTAGATCCACACACCGATCAGCAGCAGGAATGGCAGGAGGCTCAGGATAAAGGTCTGGAAGCCGGACTGTTGCTGGCTCTCGGCGGTGACCGGGATGTTTTCAGCAATCAGCATTTTGGTGACTTCGGCGTCATCCGGCTTGATGGTGACATAGTCACGGCCATCAGTGCCCCGGAAGCGCACGGATTCGCCATCCAGTGTCACAGAGCTGACTTTGTCTTCGTCAACGGCCTGGACGAATTCGGAATAAGGGATGGCGTTGTTTTGCAAGCTGCTGCCTGATCCGCTGAACAGGTTGAACAGGGCCAGCACCAACAGGAACAGAACCACCCAGAAAGCGATGTTTTTCGCGTTGCCCAAGGAAAATCTCCCAATCTTCGGTCGCCACCGGAGGTATCACAGGCGGCATCCTACTTAAATAGAGATCCTGCGACCATCTTCAACGAGATACCGTCCATTTGGCAAAATCGCGGCAGTTGGGCGCAAGTTCTGCCTGCCATCCCTGCAAGAACCCCGCCAATGGGGCGGAAATCAGCTGATTGTCGCGCCAAATCGCCGGATCAGCCTGCAGCGCCGCCGCCGGTCGCAGAGATTCGCGCGGTTTCGGGCAGGCCTGCAAACCCTCCGCCCCCAATGGTGCGATGTGCAAATCCGCCCCCCCGGGGCCCGAAAGGTGCCAGCGTGTGTCAAAGGGCTGATCCACTGCTGCGGTCACTTCAGCCACTGCGGCCAGCTCACGAAACAGGTAGATCGTGCCTTTGCGGTGGGTCATGCGCACACCGCTAAGCGTTGCGCCCTGCCCCGCCAAGGCCTGCGCCCGCAGTTGCGCCAATGCTTCAGACCGTGGCGCATAGCGCGGTCCGGCAATCCAGCCCAAGGCATGTTGCAACAAACGGCGCTGCAGTTCCGCCGGCAGATCAGCAAAAGGCGCCGCCGCTATGGCCAGATCACCCGCGTGCTGGGTGACATGGGCGCCTGCGAACTGCGCAACGGCCCAGTTCAACGCGCCACGCGCCTCGGCCAGGTTTTGCGCCGATTGGCTCAGTGCTTCGGCCTCAACCCCCTGCTGCGCCAACATCGTGAGGCTTTGCCGCATGCGCACCCGTTCAAATCGGGTGTCGTCATTTGACGGATCTTCAACCCAGGTCACGTTGCGCGCAGTTAACTCCGCCCGCAAGGCGTCACGGCGCACTGATAGCAAGGGGCGCAGGAATGCAAACCCCGCCTGTTCGCCCACAGCCACCATCGCCGCCAGCCCGTCCACCCCGGCGCCGCGTGCCAGCCGCATCATCAGCGTTTCCGCCTGATCGTCGAGGGTATGGCCCAGCAAAACGGCGTTTAAGCCTTGCTCCCGCGCCCAATCGGCCATCAGCCGATATCGCGCACGCCGGGCCTGGTCCATCAGGTTGCCCTGACCATCCCAGCCCTGCCAGCGCAGAACCCTATGCGGCAGGCCCAGCGTTGTGGCGTGATCTGCCACAAATGCGGCCTCTTGCGCGGCCTCAGCACGCAGGCCGTGATCCACTGTCACCACGTGCAGATCCACGCCCTGATCGCGCGCCCAATCAGCCGCCAGATACAGCAAAGCAAGGGAATCACTGCCGCCGGAAACCGCGATGCCCAAAGGGCCCGCAGGATCCGTCGATTGCCAGCCCCGCAGCGACGCCGCGAGCGCCTCGGCGGGGGACAGTTTTGTCATGAGCAGGCGAGCCGCGCGCGTTCCTCTTCGGCAGCAACAACGGCATCGGCACCGGGGAAGCGCACACCTACCTCTGCCAGGGTCACGCAGGCCTCAGAGGTTTGGCCCAACTGCCCCAATGAGAAGCCCAGCTTGTAGAGCGCTTCTGGCGCGCTGTCGCCCTGCGGCGCGGCGCTAAAGGCTTCCAGATAGGCCCGCGCTGAAGCAGTTTGATTGCCATCCGCAGCCAGCGCATCGCCCCGCATCAGATGCGCCAGCGCAGTCAATGGGCTGCCGGGATAGGTGGCGATAAACTGATCCAGCAACGTCAGCGCGGTGGCGTGATCGCCTTCGTTCAACGCAGCGTCGGCACGTTCAAAATCGGCCTCTTCCCCAATGGCCAGTTCCGGCGCATCGGTCACGCCAACATCGGGGCTCACCACTTGTTCGCCGGCATCGCCGCCCAGGGTGCTGCCCTCGGCCAGGCTGGCAATGTCGCAGCCGGCTTCCAATTCACACAGGCGGAATTCCAAATCACCCACTCGATTGCCACCATCCGTGGCGATGCGGTTGATGCGGAATTCCAGCTCTTCGGTTTTGGCGGTGAGGCGCTGCATCTGGCCTTCGATGGCGTTCACCCGCTGCAGAATGGTACCGCCCGCAGCACCCGAGGGCGCGCCGGTGGTGCTCAACTCGCGCTTCAGGCGCTGCAGATCGACGTAGAGCACCGACAGCTCCTGACGGATATCCGCCAAGGTCTGATCCTGTTCCTGTGCAAATGCGCCTGTGACCGGTGCGGCCAGCGCAAAACAGGTTGCCATAACAAACCAGCGCATGTGGTCCCTCATCTTTCTAAACCGGCCCGCCCCAACCAAGTTAGCGGGCCTTTGGTAATCGCGGTATGATCGCGCCTTAGCTGGACAGCCCTGCGGACAGGACGGTCACCGCGCGGCGGTTTTTCGAATAGCAGCTTTCCTGCGAACACACCTCAATCGGGCGTTCTTTGCCAAAGCTAACCACCTTCAGGCGGTTGGCCGCGATGCCACGTTGCACCAGGTATTCCTGCACCTCATTGGCGCGGCGTGCGCCCAGGGCCAGGTTATATTCCCGCGTGCCCTGCTCATCTGCGTGGCCTTCGATCACGGCGGTGTAATCCATATTCTGCAGCAGCCAATCCGCCTGCAGATCCAAGGTAGCCGCAGCCGTTGACGACAGGGTGGACTGGTTCACTTCGAACAGAACCCGATCCCCAACGGTTTGCTGGAAATAAAGCGGCGAGCGCGGATCATCCGCGGATCCATCGTTCACACCGGCAGGATCGCCGCTGAGGTAAACGTCATCATTGCCAAACCCCGGATTGGTACATGCGGCCAGCGCCAGTACCGAAGTCAGCATCACTGCCCGTGCCAGAATCGTCTTCATGTCATTGCCCCGCTCGACTGATCTTCTTGTTGTTTTCACTACCATAACGTTTTCGATCTGAAAACGCCGCAAGCCAACGCGCCCCCTGATCGGCAGGAAGGCGCGGTGGCCAAGTTTATTCCTGCAGCGGCGACCAGGCCGGATCCGATCCGCCGCCCTGCGTGCGCACCCGTTTCAGGTTGCGCCCCGTGATGTCCACCGAATAGAGGCTGGCCGATCCCCCGGCCCCTTGGGTTTCGCGGGTGAACATGATCACGCGGCCATTGGGCGACCAGGTGGGCCCCTCGTCAAGGAACGAAGCCGTGAGCAGACGCTCTTCTGAGCCATCGATGCGCATTACACCGATATGGAAGCGGCCTTTGCTTTGTTTGGTGAAGGCGATCAGGTCGCCACGCGGGCTCCAGACCGGGGTGCCATACTGACCTTTGCCAAAGCTGATCCGCTTGGGCTCGCCGCCATTGGCGTCCATGATGTAAAGCTGCTGCGTGCCGCTGCGGTCACTTTCAAAGACGATCCGGCTGCCATCCGGGCTGTAGCTGGGGGCCGTTTCAATCGACGGGGCCGAGGTCAGGCGCTGCGACCGGCCGTTGGCGATGTTCATCTTGTAAAGGTCTGTGTTACCGCCTTTGGTCAGCGAATAAAGCACGGTCTGACCATCCGGTGAGAACCGCGGTGCAAAACTCATGGTGCCGGGCTGTTCCTCCAGCACCCGACGCCGGACCGAGGCCACATCCAACACATAGATCCGCGGGAAGCCGGTTTCATATGAGGTGTAAAGGATCCGGTCGCCAGTGGGTGAGAACCGCGGCGCCAAAACGATTGACCGGCTGTCGGTCAGGAACTGCAGGTTGGCGCCATCATAATCCATGATCGCCAACCGTTTCTTCCGGTCATTTTTCGGGCCGGTTTCGCTGACATACACCACCCGGCTGTCGAAATAGCCGCTTTCGCCGGTGATCCGACTGTAGACCGCATCTGCCACCTTATGGGCCATGCGACGCCAGCCCTCCTGCGTGCCGGTGAACTGCAGGCCGCTTCCCAGTTCAGCACCGGCAAAAACATCATAGAGGCGGAACTTCACCGTCAGCCGCCCACCGGGCTGCAGGCTGACCGCGCCGGAAACCAGCGCCTGCGCGTTGATCGCTTTCCAATCGGCATATTGCACCGGGCTGGAGAAGCTGGTGATCGTGCTGATATGCGCGCTGTCGGGGATTTCGCGGAACAACCCGGTACCGCTCAGATCATCGGCCACCAGCTGCGCGATATCCTGCGCCAACTGCCGGGCCGAGCTGTTTTCAGCCACAAAATCCGGCGCCGCAAAGGGCAGCGGTTCAATCACACCTTCGGTAATTTCAATCCGAAGTGGGGCGGCATTGGTCAGGCCGGGCAAAGCAAAAACAGCCGTGGCCGCCAGGAGGGTCAGGAAACGTCTGATCATTTGATCCTCATTTTCTCTGGATTGAATGTCATTTCTATATCACGCCATTGTTCATATTTCTCGGACGGCAGCGCAAAACCGCGCGCGCCACAGCGAATGATTGCACGCCGCGCCGCCTGAAAGGCCTGTTGAACCGATCCGCCAGTGCCCCCGCTGGAGCTGATCATGCGGATCGTCCCGGTGTCTGGGGTGCCGTCTTCATTCATCGATACGCCAACAACAACGGTTGTCTTCAACGCTTCCGTCGAAAGTGATCCGGTGTTCCAGCATTTCTGCACCGCCACCCGCAGCGCGTCCTTTTCGCCTGAGGTCAGCGGCGGCCCCGAGGGGCGCGGCGGTGTCGGGTTTGCCGTGTCATTGCTGAGCCCTGCCAACAAGTCATCCACCGCGGATTGTACGTTGTCCTGCGGTTGGGGTGCCGTGTCATCCGCTACCTCAGTTGGTTCTGGCGGCGTTGGGCGGTTGGGGCGTGCCCGCGGGCGCAGCGACCGGCCCAGCCCCGGGGGCTCAGCGGTTTCCGCCTCGGTCACGATCTCAGTGCTGGCCGCCTCTTCCACGGTTTTTTCCTGATCCAGCAACTGCTCCTCGCCGGTGGCATCTGATGTGTCGACATCCTGCGCAACGTCAGCCACCTTGTCCTCCGGCTCCGGCGGGGCAATCGCCTCGGGCGCAACACGCGGGGCCTCCTGCGGGCGGCTGGGGGTGAGCGAGACGGGACCGTCGGTTTCCGGCTCATCATTGGGCGGCGCCAAAACGGCCACATCATCGCTGACCTCTGCCGGTGTGGGCGGCGTGATCTCGGGCCGGTCTGGCCGGGCCTCAGGGCGCGGTGGTTTGGTTTCTTCGGGCTGTTCCAGCACGGGCGGCTGATCTGCCTGACTGCTGGCGGGCGTATCGGCCTCCGGCGGTGTCACATCCGGCAGTTCCGGCACGATTAGATCGCTCACGGTTTCCGGCGGTTCTGTCCCGGCCAGCAGGCTTTCAAACTCCGCCTCAGAGATCGCCACAACCTCCGTCACATCAAACGGTTCCGGCGCGGGCTTGAACACCCCGCCGAACAGCGCCCAGCCAATGAGGCTGACGTGCGCAACGCCTGAAATGATGGTACCGGTCTGCATTCTCGGGCTCAGTTCCCTGTTGTCTCAGCCTCAACAGTGGCCCCGTCCAGCGACGGCCCACCGGTATCGGTCACCAGACCGATGTTGCTAAAGCCTGCACGGTTCAGCGCCCCCATGACCTGAACCACATCTTCATAAGGCACCGATCCATCGGCGCGCAGGAACACACGGTCACCGTCCCGTTCCGCCGCAATCGCGCGCAGGCGGTTGATCAGATCCTCACGCGCCACCTCAGTGGTCTGGATCATCACCGTGCCTTCGGCGGTCACGGTGACAGCCAGCGGCTCCTCCTGTTCACCGGGCAGCGCATTGGCGGCGGTTTTGGGCAGTTCAACCGGCACCCCAACCGTCATCAGCGGCGCCGACACCATGAAGATGATCAGCAACACCAGCATCACATCCACAAAGGGGGTGACGTTGATTTCTGACATGGGCTGCGCCCCGCCACGACGGGCGCGCCGGCGGCGTCCGCCGCCTCCACCCTTGTTCATCACGCCCGCGCCCATCGCTCAGAGGTCCAGCTGACGGCTGAGGATGGTCGAGAACTCATCTGCAAAGGCCTCATAGCCTGCGATGATCCGGTCCGCATCTGCCGACAGTTTGTTGTAGAAAATCACCGCCGGGATCGCGGCCAGCAGGCCCAGCCCCGTCGCCAGCAGCGCTTCAGCGATACCGGGGGCCACAACGGCCAGGTTGGTCGATTGCTGTTCTGCAATGCCGATGAAGGCCACCATGATGCCCCAGACCGTCCCGAACAGACCCACAAAGGGGGCGGTGGAGCCCACCGTTGCCAGAACCGGCAATCCGTTTTGCAGCGCCTCGGCCTCTTTGGCGATCGCCACATCCATCGACCGATCAATCCGCGCCTGCGCCCCGGCGATCAGCCCGCCATCATCGCGGTGGGAGCGGCGCCATTCGATCATCCCAGCGGCAAAGACTTTTTCGGAATGCCCTTTGGGATCTGCCCCGATCTGATCAAACAGCGCATCCAGCGGCTCACCGGACCAGAACGCCCGATCAAACCGCGCCGCTTCGCGACGGGCCAGCCGATAGGCAATGAGTTTCTGAATGATGATCGACCAAGACCAGAAGGACGCGATGACCAAAAGGACCATCACCAGTTTCACGGTCAGTGTGGCGCGTGCAAAAAGTGCCCACATTGAGAAATCAATCTCATGCGCCAAGGCAAGGGTTTCTGTTTCCATTAGCCTGCTCTGCTCTGATGGCCCGTTATCTTCGGGCCTTGATTACAGGCAAAGCTAGCTGAGAATTAAGGGGAAAGCTAACAAAATGGCGTCAACGCGCGTGTTTTTGCGCAAAGATCGGCCTTCTAGTTCAGCATCTGGCGGATATTTGCCGGCATCCGCACCGGCTGACCGTCCTCATTCATCACGATGACCGTGACGATGGCGTGAAACAGCGCCTTGCCGTTGCATTTCACCCATTGATCCATCACCAGCCGCGCGCCGGTGACGTGGGTCACCTCGGTGGTCACGGTCAGCTCATCGTCCAGTTTCGCCGGCGCCAGATAGTCGGCCTCCACCCGGCGCACCGCAAAGACATAGCCTTCGGCCTTCATGGCGTTCTGGTCCATGCCGATCTCACGAACCCATTCGCTGCGGCCGCGTTCAATAAACCGCAGGTAATTGGCGTAATAGACGATCCCGGCCATATCGGTGTCTTCGTAATAAACGCGCACGGGGAGTTCGTAGATCATCGATAAATCACTTCTGGCTTCGGTTGCTGGCGGCACCGTAGCAGTCAGGCCGGGCCGCGCAAGACCCGTTTAAACCGGTTGCAACGGATAGGTCGCCAGTGCCTCATAAATCGGGCCATCTGCGGTCAGCGTGGATTGATAAAGGGAAAAGCTCTCCGCCTCAGACAATGGCAGGCTGGCGCCGCCCTCTGCTGCCATAAATCCCGCCAGCCGCGACTGTGCCTCAGGCGGCAGCCCCCGCTGGAACCGCACAAGCGTCACATGGGGTTTGAACCGGCGCCGCGGCAGATCCACGCCTGCCACGCGCACCAGCTGGGCCAGCTTTTCCTGCAGGTGGATCAGTTCCGGCACCCGTTCGGCCAACATCACCAGGGTTGAGGGCTGCCCGCCACCCCAAAGCTCCAGCCCGGTCAATTGCAACCGCACCTGCGGCTGTTGTACTGTGGTCAGCCCCTCGTGCAGAGGCTCCAGTATGTAATCAGGCTGGGCGTCCAGAAAGGCCAGCGTCAGATGCAGGTTCTCTTCCTCAACCTCCCGGCCGATCCCCAAGCCTTCGGGCAGGGCCATCAACCCGTCGCGCAAATTGTCTGGCAGATCCAGGGCCAAAAACAGCCGCCTCATTCGCCGCGCTGGATCTGGTCGCTGTCATCTTCGATCACCAGATCCCCCTGCACCTGCAAACGGGCATAGAGCCGCAGCGCATGGGACGGATCGCGATCCGATCCCGGCATCAAGGGCGCATAGGCCGCACGGATCACCCCGGCCACATCGGGGCGCAGGATCACATTCTCCCCGGCAATCGCCAGGGGCGAGGTCTCGGCAAAGGCCGCGTTCGACCACAGCAGCATCACCTGCACAACCTGCGTAAGCGCCAGTGTTTCGGCGGGCATCTTGGCCATCTGCGCATCCATCCGCACAAAGACAAAGGCCGCCTGGATCGCCCCCAGATCATCAAAACGGAAACCGCGGTATTGATTGGCATCCTGCGCCTTCAGCTTGCCCACCAGTTCCGCCAGATCCGGCACCAGCTGATCAAGGTTCGGCACCTCCAGCAGTTCATCCCAGTCCTTGAAGAAAAAGAACATCAGGTTGGCGCCCAATTCGGGATCGGTTTCCGCCATCTTGTGCCCGGCCAGCGCCACAACCGCCTCCAGCGCGCCTTTGACGATCTCCAGCGTTTCTTCTTCCACGCCAAAGACCACCGGCACAATCGGCCGACCCCAGCGGGCGAAGACATATTCCCCGTTTTCGCGGGTGAACAGCGCTTGAACAGCTTCGGGGCTCAGGGCTTCGGGCGTCATGACAAATCCTCAGAACTGCAGTAACGGCCCCCGCATAACGTGAACCGCGCCAAAGGGCCAGCACCGCGCCCTTTCAATGTTCTGCAAATACTTATCTGCACCAGCGCGGCACGCGCCAAGGTTATTTTCCGTCGCCGCCAAACAGCGTGCCCTGCCCCGCACCGGGCTCCGCACGTTGTGGCGCCTGCAGCCCCATATGCCGCCAGGCCTTGGCGGCCAGCATCCGGCCGCGCGGGGTGCGCTGGATCAACCCCTGTTGCAAAAGGAACGGCTCAATCACCTCTTCCAGCGCATCGCGGCTTTCGCTCAGCGCGGCAGCGATGGTTTCAATCCCCACCGGGCCACCGCCGTAGTTTTCGGCAATCAGGCTCAGATAACGGCGGTCAGCGCCATCAAGGCCCAGATCATCCACCCCCAGACGGGTCAGCGCGTGATCGGCCAGCGCCTGAGTGACCTTGCCGTCGCCTTCCACCACCGCAAAATCCACCACCCGACGCAGCAAGCGCCCGGCGATACGCGGCGTGCCACGGGACCGTTTGGCAATCTCCCGCGCGCCATCCGGCGTTGCGGGCGCGCCCAGCAGCTTGGCGTTGCGGGTCACGATCTCATTCAGCTCATCCACGGTGTAGAACTGCAGCCGGGTCGGAATGCCAAACCGATCGCGCAGCGGCGTCGTCAGCAGGCCCAGACGGGTGGTTGCGCCCACCAGCGTGAAGGGCTGCAATTCGATCCGCACGGTGCGCGCTGCTGGTCCCTCCCCAATGACCAGATCCAGCTCATAATCCTCCATCGCGGGGTAGAGCACCTCCTCCACCGCCGGATTAAGGCGATGGATCTCATCGATGAACAACACGTCGCGCGCTTCAAGGTTCGTGAGGATCGCCGCCAGATCGCCGGCTTTCGCCAGCACGGGCCCCGAGGTCATGCGGAAGTTGACCCCCAATTCCCGCGCCATGATCTGCGCCAGCGTGGTTTTGCCCAGACCGGGCGGGCCGTGAAACAGCGTGTGGTCCATCGCCTCACCGCGTTGGCGGGCGGATTGGATGAAAACACGCAGGTTGGCCCGCGCTTCGGCCTGACCAATGAAATCCCCCAGCTCCTGCGGACGCAGGGCGCGGTCATTGTCTTCGGGCAGCGAGTCGGGCCGCAGGTTCGGATCGGCGTCAATCATGGCGATACCTTAGCCTTTGGGCGCCAAGAGGCTCAACGCCTTACGGATCAACTCACCCGTGTCGGCCTCGGGTGCGTCTTGTGCGGCCTGCGCAACGGCGCTTGCGGCCTCCGCCGGGGCGTAGCCAAGGTTTGACAGGGCCGACAGCGCATCTGATTGCGCCGCTGCCGATTGCTGCGCCGCCGTTGGTTCCGCCTGTTTGCGTGGTTTGCGTGCGGCGGGCTTCGGCGCCTCTTCGATCACCTCTAGGGGTTCTGCCACTTCAGTCCCCATCGCCGCCGACAGGGCACCGCCCATGGCCATGACGCCGGGGGCTTTGTCCTTCAGCTCATTGACCACCCGCTGCGCGGTTTTTGGGCCCACCCCTTTGGCCGATTTGATCGCCGGAATGTCACCCAGGGTAATCGCCCGGCTGACCCCTTCGGCCCCCAGGGCAGACAGGATCGCCAGCGAGGCCTTGGCGCCAATCCCCTGAACCGAGGTCAGCAACCGATGCCATTCCTTTTCCAGCAACGTCGGAAAGCCGAACAGCTGCATCAGATCTTCGCGCACCAGCATATCCGTATAAAGCGCCACCGCCTCACCCACCTGTGGCAAGGTCGCCATGGTGCGATCGGAACAGTAAACGATATAGCCAACGCCGCGCACATCGATCAGCACGTGATCTTCGCCGCGATAATCCAGAATACCGGACAGTTTCCCAATCATGCGCGCACCTCTTTAATTCGCATCCCCGCGCCGGCCCCAAATCCGGGACCGCGGGCGTAATGGGCGTGACATATAGCGATGGCCAAGGCATCCGCCGCATCCGGCCCGTTGATCGCCACACCGGGCAATTGCATCTTCACCATGTGATCAACCTGCTGTTTGGCCGCGTGGCCCACACCGACCACCGTTTTCTTGACCTTGTTGGGGGCGTATTCGCCGACGCTGACCCCAAACTGCGCCGGCACCAGCAGTGCAACGCCGCGCGCCTGCCCCAGTTTCAGGGTGCCGACGGCATCTTTGTTGACGAAGGTTTGTTCAATGGCAGCCGTGTCAGGCTGGAACCGGGCGAAGACATCGCTCAGCTGTTCGTGCAGTGACAGCAGCCGTTTGGCCAGATCTTCTGACGAATCAGACTGGCACACCCCGTTGGCAATGTGGCTCATGCGGCTGCCTTCAGCCTCAATCACCCCCCAGCCAAGGTTGCGCAAGCCGGGATCGATCCCCAAAACCCGCATCACTGCCCCCTTTTTTGAACATTTTTTTCTTCAATTAGCACAAAGGGGGAACAAACGCCAAGCGGAAAGCAAAAAGATCAAAAACGACATGGCTGTCTCATTCCCGCCAAACCTGTTCTGTTTTCGTCGCCAAATTGTCCAAAAACGACACCTTTGGACCTGTCCGAAACCCCTTATTTACTTGATCGAACGCCATGCCAGCCCGTTATGCACAAACTGCATAAGAGATATGCAATTCAGCCCAGTTGTGCGGATAAAAAAGGCGCTCTAGATGCCGTCTCAGTTAATGTAACGAAACACACACCGAGGTTCCTGATATGGCTGTCTACGAGAACACCCGCACCCAGTATCAGGCTGGCGCACTGGCCAGCCTTATCGCCCGTACCGCATTTGTTGTGGTCGATACCCTGTCGCACCTGCGCGAAATCGCCACCGGCTGGAACGACGCCCGCGTGACCCGCAAGGCGCTGTCGCGTCTGACCGATCGTGAGCTGGATGACATCGGCCTGACCCGTGCCGACATCGAAATGGTTGCCAAGGCCTAAAGCGCCTGACCATTTTGCTCCCCAACAAAATGGCCCTGTCTGAGCGTTCAGACAGGGCCATTTTTGTGAGAGATCTCTGGAGAGAGATTATTTGAGATAGGGGCGCATCTGGATCGCCAGATACTCAGACACGGGGTCGGGCTGCATCAGATAGCCACCTGCCACTTCGACCAGACCGCCCTCATGCAGTTTGGCCACACGATCCTGGTAATTGCCAAAGCCCATGCTGGCCATCAGCAAGGCTTTGAACCCCAGAAATCCGCAGATCAGAAACACCAGCCCCCGCCAGGGGAAAGAGGCGCGGCGGCGTTTCGGGCGCACCACGATTAACCCATCGCGGTCCACAACCGTCACGTAGCCGTTCTTGAGACGCGCTCTGCTCTTGTCGATGCGTCGCAGCCTATCGTCAAACTCGTTAAAGGCGTCAGACATAACAACCTCCGATGGTCGAGCCCCCACTCATTACCTGAAGTAAGGGATACCTTCGAAATGTGGCGGAAATGGGGCAAGAGCCCCAGATTCGCTGCAATTGCGTCTCAAATTGCCTTTATTTCTTGAGTGTGAGGGTGGTCCATTCACCAATCTCTTCGCGGTAGGCCAGATTGATGCCGTTCTGTGCATAAACCGCGATGACCTCATCTGCCTGCTCATTCAGGATGCCAGACAGAATCGCATAGCCCCCCTCCTGCAGGTTTGATGCCATATCAGGCGCCAGATCGATCAGCGGACCTTTGAGGATGTTGGCAAAGACCAGATCGAAAGGCGCCGCCGCCTCCAGCTCGGGCGCGCCAAAGCCTGCCGCCACCACACATTTGACCCGACCGTCCAGATCGTTGACCTTGACGTTGGCCGCAGCCACCTCAACCGCAACCGGGTCAATATCCCCTGCCAGCGCCGGGTTCGGCCAGATCCGGGCCGCGCCCATGGCCAGAACAGCGGTGCCGCAGCCAATGTCAGCAACGTTCAGCCCTTTAAAGCCTTCGCTGTCCAACCGGTCCAGCGCCCGCAGGCAGCCCTGTGTGGTGCCGTGGTGGCCGGTGCCAAAGGCCATCGCCGCCTCAATCAGCAGCGGTTCACAGTTTTCCGGCACCTGATCGGCATCATGGCTGCCGTAAACAAAGAAACGCCCAGCCTCGACAGGCGCCAGTTCCCGTTTGACCTTGGCCACCCAATCAGTTTCGGGCAGTTCTGAGATGGCAAAAGGTTTGGCATCAAAGGCCGCCGCCAGCACTGCCAGCCCGGCCTCATCCGGGGCCTCAACGAAATAGGCGCCCACTTCCCACAGGCCGGAATCATCTTCGATCTCAAAGACGCCCACACCGGTGGGTTCCGGGTTCAGACGCTCCATCGCTTCGCCCAGCGCCTCGGCTGGTGCTTTTCCGGGCAGGGTCGTCAGGGCGGTGTAAGTGGGCATAGCGGCCTCCGAGGCAGGAACATCACGGGTTTCAAGTGTTGCAGCAGCGCCTACGCGCCACCTCGTCCGGGGTCAAGTCTTGGCTGTGCGCTGCGGCTCAATCCCGCGCCCCGATTTGACATAGCGCCAAGCCACCCAGCCGGCGGCGATGCCAACAATGGTGTTGCCCACCGCCTGCGCCCAGACCACACCCGTCGCGCCAAAAGCGGCCCCCATGCCAAAGGCCAGCGGTGCCATCAGGATGCCATCGCGGGTCCAGTTGGCCAGCGTCGACCAGACGGGTTTGCCAAGGTTGTTGAAGGTCGCATTGGCCACAAACAGCGCGCCGGTGAACACGAAGGTGCCCGCCGCGTAGTAGCAGAAGATCTTGACGATCTCTGCACCTTCGGGGCTAAGGCCAAAGGCGGTCACGATCAGATCGGCACAGAGCGCCATCAAGACCCAGGTCAGCCCCGTGTAGATCACACAAAACTTGATCGAGTCCACATAGGCCTCGCGCACGCGGTCGCCCAGACCGGCACCGGCGTTCTGACCGATGATCGCCCCAATGGCGCCTGACAGCGCATAGATGCCGCCAAAGCCCAGAATCGTCAGACGCGACACAACGCCAAAGCCAGCCACCGCACTGTCGCCATGTTCTGCAATGGCGCGCACCAGCAGCCAGTTGCCAAATGGTGTTGCCAGCTGCGTGGCCACCGCAGGCACTGCAATTGCCAGATAGGGTTTCAGGAAATCGGTGAAGTCACGCCGATGGGGGCGGGCCAGCATGTTATGGGTGACGATCACCCAGTAGATGCCAACAATGGCCATCGCCAGACGCGAGGCGACGATCACCATCGCAGCACCCTCAATCCCCAGGCCCCAGTAGATGATGAACAAGGGGTCCAGAACCACCGCGACAGCTCCACCGATCACGGTGACCATCATCGCGCGCCAGGCATCCCCTACCGCCCGCACAATCGCAGAGGCACACATGCCCGCCGCCATGATCGGCAGGCTGGGCAGCGAAATCATCAAGAAACTTTTGGCCACATCCAGCGTTTCCCCGCTGGCGCCGGTCAGCCCCAGCAACGGATCCAGGAACATATAAGTCAGCGCCGAAATCACCGTCTGGATCCCAACGCTATAGATCAGAATGACCGTTGAGATGCGCCGCGCCCTTTGGCCCTTGCCCATGCCCAGCGCCCGGCTGACCAGCGCAACACCGGCGATCATCATGCCAATGGCCACGGACAGCACAAAGAATTGAATGGTCGCGGCAAAGCCTATGGCCGAAATCAGCATCTCAACCTTCAGCTGGCTGACCCAGAACAGCGCCAGGAAGTCGACCAGAAACATGAAGCTGAGGCCAAAGGCACTGGTCAGCGTCATCACCACCACATGGCGCATGGTCGATCCTGTGGTGAATTTTGCCTGCGGCGCGGCGGCTTTGCCCGCCGGCTTTTCAGATGCAGGCTTGGCTGTGTTGGCTTGGGCCATGGGGTCTCTCCGTCGGGTCAAGGCAGCACCAGATGGCTCAGGTGCCGTGAAACATTAAAGGGGCCGGACATCACGCGGCCGGCATATCACGCGGTCGGTGAAATAACCGGTGCGTTACTCAGCCGGTGCAGCGCGGGCAAAACGGGCAAACACGGTCTCATTACCTGGCTCTGGGTGGCGCGGAATCAAGCAGGCCAAGGCCAGCGATGTGCCCGCCATGCCGGCCGCCAGCAGGAACACCGCGCCGGGTGAAATCAGCCACAGATAGCCCAGAAGCGCCGGCAAGAAGACCGCAGCGATATGGTTGATCGTGAAAGCCACCGCCGCTGTGGGCGCGATATCGCCGGGATCCGCAATTTTCTGGAAATAGGTCTTCAACGCCAGCGCCAGAGCAAAGAACAGGTGGTCCAACACATAAAGGATCGATGCCAGCACCACGCCCCAGCCAAACCAGTAGATGCCGCCATAGGCCAGGAACACTGTGACAAGGCCGACGTATTCAAAGATCAGCGCCCGGCGTTCACCATAGCGCGCCACCACTTTGCCAAAGACCGGCGCCAGCAGCATATTGGCCATCAGGTTCACCAGATAAAGCCCGGTCACCTCATGCACGTCGAAGCCAAAGCGTTCGACCATCATGAAGCCTGCAAAAACCACAAAAATCTGCCGCCGCGCCCCCGCCATGAACTGCAGCGCATAGTAAAGCCAGTAGCGTTTGCGCAGAATGAACTTCTTCACCTGCGGATTGGGGCTTTCGAACTGCGGATAAGCCACAAAACAGAACAGCGCGATTACTGCTGTCAGGCCACCCGACAGCAGGTAGACCACGTTATATGTCAGGTCGAACCGCTCCCAGCTGAGCACGATCAGCACATAGGCAACCAGCGTTGCGGCTGATCCTGCCGCCATGATCCACCCCAGCATCTGCGGCGCGCGATCTTTCGGCAACCACTGCAGCTGTAACGACTGGTTCACCGTTTCATAGTAGTGAAACCCGATGGAGCTAAGCATGGTGATGGTCAGGATCCCCCCCATCGAGGGAAACCAGGCCGTGATCGCTGTCGCCACACCAAGCAGCGCCAGTGACACGATCCCAAGCACCTGCTCCCGCATGAACATGATGATGGCGATCACCCCGATGGCCAGAAAGCCAGGAATTTCCCGCACGGTGTGCAGCCAGCCAATGTCAGAGCCATCAAATGCCGCCATTTCAATGACGAAGTTGTTCAAGAGGGCCGACCAGGTGGAAAAGGCGATGGGCATCGCCGCGGCCATCAGGAACAGCAGGGTAATCGGACGGCGCCAGACAGGAAGCTGCCGCGCCTCTTCAAGGGGATAGATCGCTTTCATGCCTTGGCCTTACGCCGAATTGGTCCAAAAGGCGAGTGCGGAGCCCCCACACAGATGCACAGTCGCCCCGTCAAAAAAGCGCATCCGCGCGCTTGGCGCAGCTGAACTGGCAGCGTTTGTCGAAGGATGCGCCACCCTGCCCTTATTGGCCAGATCAGTTCTGCGCATGATCCAAATCAAATACATTCTAATATTTGATTTTATATTCTCACCCGCAAATGACAGAGAGGGATTGAGATGACACTCCTCAGCATTGTGGACCGCATCGGCGAAGCACCCACCGCAGCATTGCTCGGCCTGATCACAGGGCTTTGCTTCGGCGTTGCGGCGCAAAGGTCCCGGTTTTGTCTGCGCGCCGCCACGGTCTCCTTTGCTCGCGGTCGCTGGGATGATCGCGTTGCGGTTTGGCTGCTCACCTTCTCCACCGCGGTTGTCTGGGTCCAAGCAGCCGAGATGCTGGGGCTGATGCGGGCCGCAGATGCCCGGATGATGGCTGTGCCTGGCAGCTGGTCTGGTGCCATCATCGGCGGGTTGCTGTTTGGCGCCGGCATGGTGCTGGCCCGGGGGTGTTCCGGGCGGTTGCTGGTTCTGGCGGCCACCGGCAACCTTAGATCACTGGTGTCCGGCCTGATCTTTGCCGTCGTTGCGCAGATGACCCTCGCTGGTCTGCTCTCCGCCCCACGGGAGGTACTGGCAGGGCTATGGATCACCCCGGGCGGTCGGAACACTGACCTTTTGACCGCCCTCAATCTGCCACCCATGTCGGGCCTGTTTATAGGCCTTGCGCTTGCAGGCTTTGCCCTTGTCCTGGCCCATCGCAACCGCATCGGCGCCGCCCGTTTGATCTTTGCCTCAGGCGTTGGATTTGCAGTCGCCCTTGGGTGGGTTTTAACTTTTGGACTGTCTCAAATCGCCTTTGATCCGGTGCAGGTCGAAAGCGCCACGTTCACCGGCCCCTCCGCGCATAGTTTGATGTTTGTCCTGGACCGCAACGCTGTGTTGGAATTTGATATCGGGTTGGTTCCAGGTGTTTTCATCGGCGCCTTCCTCGCCGCTTGGGTCACTAGGGAGCTGAAGTTCCAAGGCTATGAAGGCGCGGCAAACATGCGCCGCGCGATTTTTGGCGCCGCCCTGATGGGGTTTGGCGGCATGCTGGCAGGTGGCTGCGCCATCGGCGCAGGGGTCACGGGTGGGTCCATCTTTGTGGCAACGGCCTGGTGCGCGCTATTTGCAATGTGGATCGGCGCGATGGCAACGGATTGGCTGATTGATCAGCCCTCCAGTCGCGCCGCCACCGCTTGATCCCCGGCAGATTGAGGCAAAATCACCAACAAAGCGT
This sequence comes from Thalassovita sp., assembly GCF_963691685.1. Taxonomy (GTDB): domain Bacteria; phylum Pseudomonadota; class Alphaproteobacteria; order Rhodobacterales; family Rhodobacteraceae; genus Thalassobius. The sequence goes on along the minus strand of NZ_OY829290.1, from coordinate 1,126,481 downwards.
TAAGGGCTACAAAAAACTCTGCGGGTCGATATCGACGGAGATCCGCAATTGGTTCCCCGGCCGAAACTGCTGTAACCATTTCGCCAGCGCATTTTGCAACGGTGCGCCTTTCTCAGCCTTGACCAGCAGTCGCACACGGTGCCGCCCCCGAATCCGGGCAATCGGCGCCGGTGCGGGACCAAAGACCTGCGCACCAATCTGTCGCAACGGCTCATTCCGCCGCGCCATTTCTGCACCCATGTCAAAGGGTTGCTGGGGATCCGGGGCGCTGATGACGATGCCGGCCATACGTCCGTAGGGAGGCACCCCTGCCAGCCGGCGTGCATCTGCTTCGGCCCGCCAAAACCCTTCCTCATCACCGGCAAGGATCGCGCGGATCACCGGATGCTCAGGCTGATAGCTTTGCATAAACGCAACACCCTTGCGCTCAGACCGCCCGGCCCGCCCCGCCACCTGACGCATCAGCTGAAAGGTCCGCTCCGCCGCCCTGAGGTCGGAGCCTTGCAGCCCAAGGTCCGCGTCAATCACCCCCACAAGGGTCAGCAGCGGGAAGTTGTGCCCCTTGGCAACCAGCTGGGTGCCAATGATGATGTCGGCGCCACCCTCAGCGATTTCGGCGATCTGTGCCTTAAGGGCACGGGCTGATCCAAACATGTCCGAGCTCAGCGTCACCACCCGGGCATCGGGGAACAGCGCAGTCGCCTCCTCGGCCAAACGTTCCACGCCGGGGCCAACCGGGGCCAGCCGATCCTCAGCCGCGCAGTTTGGGCATTCCGTCGGCACCGGTTTGGTTTCGCCACATTGATGGCACATCAGCCGCTTCAGGAACCGATGTTCCACCATCCGCGCATCGCAAACATCACAGGCAATCTGATGACCGCAGGCCCGGCAGATCGTCACCGGCGCATAGCCGCGACGATTGATAAACAGCAGAGACTGCTCCCCTTTTTCAACCCGCGCCAAAACTTCATGTTTCAGCTTTTCCGAGATCCAGCGGTTCGATGGCAGCTTCTCCTGCCTCATATCGATGGCGCGCATATCCGGCATAACCGACGGCCCGAAGCGACTGACCAGATCGATTTTTTCGTATTTCCCAGCCTCAGCGTTCACCCAGGTTTCCAGCGATGGCGTTGCCGACGCCAAAACAACCTGCGCACCGCACAGGTGGGCCCGCAAAACGGCCATGTCCCGCGCGTTATACAGCACCCCTTCTTCTTGTTTGTAAGAGGTATCGTGCTCTTCATCGACAACGATCAGGCCCAGATTCTGATAGGGCAAAAACAGTGCAGAGCGGGCACCGATCACCATCTGTGCGCCGCCTTGCCCAACCATTTTCCAGATCCGGCGCCGCTCCGTCATGGTGACACCGGAATGCCATTCCGCGGGTTTGGCGCCAAACCGTTCTTCCACCCGGGTCAAAAACTCCGCAGTCAGCGCAATTTCCGGCAGCAGCACCAAGGCCTGTCGCCCCTGCGCCAGACATTCGGCGACCGCTTCCAGATAGACCTCGGTCTTACCCGAACCGGTGACGCCGCGCAGAAGCGTGGTGCCATAAGTCTGCGCCGCCACACCCGCGCGCAATTTCGCGGCTGCCTCCCCCTGTGCCTCAGTCAGTGTTTTGCCGGCATGGTCTGGATCAAGACGGGCAAACGGCAGGTCACGCGGCCGATCCTCCTCCAATACCACGTTTTGTTTTACCAAACCCTTAACAACGCTCGAAGAGACCCCAGCCATCTCAGCCAGTTCTTTCAGCGTGAAGGCCAGACCGCCATAGTCCCGCAGCGTGTCCACCACGCGGGTGCGCGCCGCCGTGGTGCGGTCAGGCTCACCCTGTCCCAGACGATAGATTCTCTGCATCGAGGGGGGATCGCTCAACCCCGGTGCGCGGGTCGCCAGCCGCAACATCGCGGTCAAAGGCGTCAGCGTATAATCGGCCGAGCGTTGCAGGAATTGCTTCAACTCATCCCGCATCGGCGCCACATCCAGGACGCGCAAGATGCTGCGGATCTTGCTGGCATCATAGCCTCCTTGGCCAGGGCCCCAGACCACGCCAAGCACCTTACGGGGGCCCAGAGGCACCTCAACAAATGCGCCCCGCCAGCACCCGCCCTCGGGCGCCTTGTAATCCAGAATGCGATCAAGGGGCTGCGTGGTCAGCACACCGACCAAGGTGCCAGGGTCAAAAAACTCTTGCTGATCCGGCTGAACCTGCCCCGCCATTTGCCTTTTGCCCCCGCTCTTTCGGCCTCTATCCCAAATTCGCCACCCAAGGGCTAGCCCCCTTGCCCGTCATGCGGTAAAGGCAGGGACGAAATCTGACACGTCGCGCCACAAAAGGGAACGCCGATGAAATTCTTCGTTGATACTGCCGAAATCGATGCCATTGCCGAGCTGAACGATCTGGGCATGGTGGATGGTGTAACCACCAACCCCTCGCTGATCAAGAAATCCGGTCGCGATATTCTGGAAGTCACCAAAGAGATCTGTGAACTGGTTGACGGTCCGGTTTCGGCCGAAGTCACCGCCACCGACGCGGATGAAATGATCGCCGAGGGCCGCAAGTTGGTCAAAATCGCCGACAATATCGCCGTCAAAGTGCCGCTGACTTGGGACGGTCTGAAAGCTTGTAAGACCCTCACCAGCGAAGGTCACATGGTGAACGTCACCTTGTGTTTCTCGGCCAATCAGGCGCTGCTGGCGGCCAAAGCCGGCGCAACCTTTATCAGCCCCTTCATCGGCCGTCTTGACGACATCGCCCTTGATGGCATGGACCTGATCGAAGACATCCGCACCATCTATGACAACTTCGGCTTTGAAACCGAAGTTCTGGCTGCATCGATCCGTTCGGCCAACCACGTACAGGACTGCGCCCGTGTCGGTGCCGATGTCATCACCGCCCCGCCTGCGGTGATCAAAGCACTGGCCAACCACCCGCTGACAGACAAAGGCCTGGCTGCATTCCTGGCTGACATCAAAGCGGCGAACATCAAGATCCTCTGATCTTCGCACATAATGCTAAACAAACGTTTAACGCCCCCTAGGTTTGGGGGCGTTTTTTATTTCTGCCGAGGCAGCCCCTATGTGGCATAGGCTTTGCAGCCTTTCCCTCGCCAATCCGCCCACACAAGACCCTGTGCATAACCCTGTGGAAGTTTTTTATCCACAGACGCACAAACCTCTTAGTATTTGGCACAAATAGGTTTTCTTGATCCACCCACAGTGGACCGGCACGAAACTGCCAAAAACCGCATCCCGACGGTGAAAAACATGAGGAAATCACCGAAAACCTCTGGTAAGTTTGGCAAAACAATAATGGCAGGCCGATGAGCACAGCAAAAATTGACGATACCCTGCGCGAGAAGATCATCTCGGAGCCTGACGTCATTCTGGACGATCAGGACCTTATGCATGCGCTGATTTCAGCCAATGAACGCGCCATGGGCGGCAATATTGTCGACCTGCGCGGCATCGCGATGGAACGGCTTGAGCATCGCCTTGATCGCCTGGAAGACACCCATCGCTCAGTGATCGCCGCAGCCTATGAAAATCTGGCTGGCACCAATCAGGTTCACCGCGCCATATTGCGGATGCTAGACCCTACCGAATTTGAGCGGTTTCTAAAGGACTTGAACGGCCCTGTCGCAGACATCTTGCGTGTAGATTGCGTGAAACTGGTGTTGGAAACTGCCCAGGAAGAAAACGAACCAGCGGTTCGGAGGCTTGGATCGGTTCTGTCGGTGGCGGAACCCGGATTCGTAGATCAGTTCCTGTCTGCAGGGCGCAGCGCCCCGACCCGGCAGGTGACACTTCGCCAGATGCAGGAAGGGCGACGCGAAGTCTACGGAGACAAAGCGCCGTTCATCCGATCGGAGGCCTGCCTGCGGCTGGATTTCGGCGCAGGTCGCCTGCCTGGCCTGTTGGTCATGGGCGCGGAGGATCCGCATCAGTTTTCCCCCCAGCAAGGCACGGATCTGCTGGCCTTTTTCGCCGGGGTGTTTGAACGCTCCATGCGGCGCTGGCTGTCGTGACGCTGATCTCCCCAGCCGCACGCGATGCCCTGCAAAAGTGGCTGGATCACCAGCGCGCCCTGAAAGGCGCATCAGACAACACCATCGAAGCCTACAGCCGCGACGTTGCCGCCTTCCTGAGCTTCATGACCGCGCACCACGGCGAACCTCAAGGCCTTGGAGCTATTGCCAAAATAACCGTTTCCGACATGCGCGCCTGGATGGCCGCCACCCGCCGTCAGGACGTCGGCGCCCGCAGTATGGCGCGCAAGCTTTCGGCGGTGAAATCCTTCTACCGCTGGCTGGCGGAACGTGAGGGGTTTGAACCCACCGCCGTGCTGGCGACACGATCGCCGAAATTCAGCGCGAAATTGCCACGCCCGGTTGAGGCAGAGGCTGCCAAAGACCTGATCTCAACCATTGCCGAAAACGCCCCCGAAGATTGGGTTGGCGCCCGCGACAGCGCGGTGATCACGCTACTTTATGGCTGCGGCTTGCGGATTTCCGAGGCCCTCAGCCTGACGCACGCCGCCGTCCCCTTGGGCGAAGTCCTCCGGATCGAAGGCAAAGGCGGCAAAGAACGGATGGTGCCTGTGCTGCCCGTCGCGCGGCAAGCGGTGGCCCATTATGTTACGCTGATGCCGTTCGAACTGGGCCCCAGCGACATACTGTTTCGCGGGGTGCGCGGCCGCCCCTTGAGCCCGCGCGCGGTGCAGAAATCCATGGCGCAGGCGCGGTTGCAGCTGGGTCTGCCGGCAACCGCCACCCCGCATGCCCTGCGTCACAGTTTTGCAACCCATCTCCTTAACGCTGGCGGCGATCTGCGGGCGATCCAGGAATTGCTAGGCCATGCCTCGCTGTCGACCACCCAGGCCTATACTGCGGTGGACTTGGGGCGGCTTTTGGACGTATACGACAAGACGCACCCCAAGGCCGTTGCGCCAGAAAAATAGGGCAAAAATGTCTATTTCCAATGAATTCAAGGCGCTAAGCGTCCACCTTCTGACAGCGACAGGTGCTGTCTTTGCTATGCTGTCGATGCTTGCCGCTGTTGAGGCGAAATGGGATCTGATGTTCCTGTGGCTGGTCGTCGCCTTTGCCGTGGACGGGATTGATGGCCCTCTGGCGCGGCGGTATCATGTCAAACACTATGCCGCGCAGTTTGACGGTGTCCTGCTGGATCTGATCATCGACTATCTGACCTACGTCTTTATTCCCGCCTTTGCGCTGTTTAAATCCGGGTTGCTGCCAGGGTGGACGGGCTGGTTTGCCATCATCATAATCACCTTCTCCAGCGCCATGTATTTCGCCGATACACGCATGAAAACCAAAGACAATTCCTTCTCTGGTTTTCCCGGCTGCTGGAATATGGCGATCATCGTTTTCTTTGCGTTGCAACCGAATTTCTGGATCATCGTGGCGCTTGTCGCGGCGCTCTCCGTGGCGATGTTCCTACCGCTGCGGTTCATCCATCCGGTGCGCACGGAGCGCTGGCGCCTGATCTCCCTGCCCATGGCACTGGCTTGGACCTTCTTTGCCGGTTGGGCCGCCTGGGTCGAGTTTCACCCGGAAAGCTGGGCGCATCGGGGGCTGGTTGTTACTTCGCTCTACCTCTTGCTTGTAGGCATTGTGCAGCAGATCATCCCTGAACGTCGTTGATATCGGTTATCCACAGAAATCTTGTGTTTGTGTAAGTTTCGGGGTGTTTTCTGTGGGTATCTTCCCATTTTGGAGTCCTGAATCCATCGCGGGCACAGCGTGGCGGCGATTAGACTAAGGGTTGAGGCACCCTATCAAAACGCGCCACATGTTGAACGGCACCAGTAGCCAGATTGCTTAGAGACAATTTTGCAGACGAAGGAGCAGGCGATTTCACCCGCGACGGAGTCTTAAAGACAAACATCGTCAGATTTACAGCAAAAGCCCCGCCGCCCCTTCGTGCTTCAGCAAGGTGACCTTGGTTTCCACCCCGCCGTCGCCGGAAAAGCCGCCCAATCCGGTGGCGGAAAGCACGCGGTGACAGGGGATGATGATCGGGATCGGATTGCCGCCACAGGCTTGCCCAACAGGTTGCGGTGGAACGTTCAGATCCGCCGCGATTTCCCCATAGGTACGCGTTTCGCCAAAGGGAATCGCGGACATTGCATCGCAGACCGCCCTTTGGAAATCGCTGCCCGCCACCTGAAGCGGCAGATCAAAAACCTCTAACTCACCCGCGAAATAGGCGCTGAGCTGTTCTCCCGCCTGACGCAACAGCGCAGTGTCATCATCTCCCGCACCACCCCAGTAAAGACGTGTGATCGCACCGTCCTTTTCGACGAAGCTGATCCGGCCCACGGGGCTGTCAAAACTACGCTCTGGCATCATTTACCCACGGTTGTTTGCAAAAAGGCCGGGCTGTTAACCCGGCCTTTACACTATCACCTTATGGTCGGCTTATCCCAGCGCGTCGTTACAGCGTTTGCAGGTCGCTGCATGCGCGTGCTGCCCCACATCAGGGAGGATTTTCCAACACCGCTGACACTTCTCACCGTCAGCCTTTTCAAAGACCACACCAACGCCTTCTACCTCTGGCAGGCGGAAGGCTTCGGCAGGCATCGGATCACCCGTCAGCTGGATCGCTGAGGTGATGCAGATGTCATCAAAGCTCACGGATTTAAGGGCGTCCAGCATCTCTGCCTCGCGCACATGCACCACAGGCGCAGCCTCAAGCGATGCACCGATCACCTTGTCGGTCCGTTGTACCTCCAGCGCGGCGGTGACAACCCGGCGGGCTTGACGCACCTGCGCCCATTTTGCCGCCAGCGGTTCGTTCAGCCACGCCGCAGGGGTTTCCGGGATATCGGTCAGGTGGATCGAGCTTTCATCGCCCGGATACCGCTCCAGCCAGACCTCTTCCATAGTGAAGACCAGAACCGGCGCCAGCCAGCTGGTCAGACGGTGGAAGAGAATATCCAGAACCGTACGCGCCGCTTTGGCCCGGTCGGTGTTGCCATCGCAGTACAGCACATCCTTGCGAATATCGAAATAGAAGGAGGACAGATCCACGGTGGCAAAGTTGAACACCGCTTGCCAGACACCGTTGAAATCAAAGCTCTTATAGCCATTGCGCACCTGCTGATCCAGCTCTGCCAGACGGTGCAGCACCCATTGCTCCAGCTCAGGCATATCCGCAGGCGCAACCCGGTCCGCTTCCTCAAAATCGCTGAGCGAGCCAAGCATGAAGCGCATGGTGTTGCGCAGTCGGCGATAGCTGTCCGCGGTGCCTTTAAGGATCTCCGGGCCAATCCGCTGATCCGCCATATAGTCGGTCTGTGCCACCCAAAGACGCAGGATATCAGCGCCATATTGCTTAACAACGGTCTCGGGCACGATGGTGTTGCCAAGCGATTTGGACATTTTATTGCCCTTCTCGTCCAGCGTGAAACCATGGGTCACCACGTTGCGGTACGGCGCACGGCCTTTGGTGCCACAGGCCTGCAGCAACGACGAATGGAACCAACCACGGTGCTGGTCGGTGCCTTCCATGTAGACATCGGCGATACCGTCTTCGGTGCCGTCTTCACGGTCGCGCAACACGAAGGAGTGGGTGGAGCCGGAATCGAACCACACATCCAGCACGTCAAACACCTGATCATAATCATCAGGGTTGGCCGCATCACCGATGAAGCGCTCCTTGGCGCCTTCGGCATACCAGGCGTCCGCGCCATCCTTTTCAAAGGCTTCCGAAATCCGGGCGTTCACCGCGGCGTCGCGCAGCAGGAAATCCGGATCGGTGGGCAGTGTGTCTTTCTTGGTGAAACAGGTCAACGGCACACCCCAGGCACGCTGGCGTGACAGCACCCAATCCGGGCGGCTTTCGATCATGGAGTAGAGACGATTGCGACCGGTTTGCGGCCACCATTTCACCAGCTGGTCAATCGAATTGAGCGCCCGTTCCCGGATGGTTTTGCCCATTTCGTCCTGACCATCACCCACTTCGCGATCCACAGAGGCAAACCACTGCGGCGTGTTGCGGAAAATGATCGGCGCCTTGGACCGCCAGGAATGCGGATAGCTGTGAGTCACACGGCCACGGGCGATGATGCCGCCGGCCTCAACCAGCTTGGCAATCACGGCGTTGTTGGCTTTGCCTTCTTTGCCCTTGTGATCCAGGATCCGCAGACCGGCAAAGAACGGCACATGCGACAGGAACTCGGATTCTTCGCCCACGTTATGGGTCATCCGGTCCAGCCAGTTGCGCTTCACAAAGCACTCATAGTCATCGGCACCATGGCTGGGCGCGGTGTGCACAAACCCCGTACCGGCATCGTCAGTGACGTGATCGCCATCGATCATCGGCACGTCGTAGTCCCAGAACCCCTCGGCGCCATCAACGCCGTGCAGCGGGTGCTTCAGGATCACACCGTCAAATTCGCTGGTCGCCACATCGCGCAGCTTGGTGAACTCAGTGACCCGCGACTTTTCCAATGCATCCGCCGCCAGCGCATCGGCGAAAACATAAAGATCACCGGGGTTGGTCCAGCTTTCTTCCTGCGTCGCATCCACACGGTAGAGCCCGTAAGCCACCTTTTCATTATAGGCCACGGCCTTGTTCGATGGGATGGTCCAGGGGGTGGTGGTCCAGATCACCACGCGCGCCTCAGCCAGATCGCCCTCACCCGCCGCCAGCGAGAAGGGCACCCAGATGGTGTGCGATTTGTGATCGTGATATTCGATCTCCGCCTCGGCCAGCGCGGTTTTTTCAACCGGCGACCACATCACAGGCTTGGAGCCCTGATACAGCGTGCCGTTCATCAGGAATTTCATGAATTCCTCAGCGATCACCGCCTCAGCGTGGAAGTTCATCGTCAGGTAGGGATCATCCCAGTTGCCGGTGATGCCCAGACGTTTGAACTCTTCCCGCTGAATGCCCACCCAATTGTCGGCAAAGGCCCGGCATTCCTGGCGGAAGTCGACCACGTCGACCTCATCCTTGTTTTTGCCCTTTTTGCGGTACTGCTCTTCGATCTTCCACTCAATCGGCAGACCGTGGCAGTCCCAGCCAGGCACATAGCGTGCGTCAAACCCCATCATCTGATGGCTGCGCACGATCATGTCTTTGATGGTTTTGTTCAGCGCGTGGCCGATGTGCAGATGGCCGTTGGCATAGGGCGGGCCGTCATGCAGGGTAAAGGGCTTGCGGGAGCCATCTTCGGCCTTCTGACGCAGCTTGCCGTAAACGTCGATCTTGTTCCAACGCTCCAGCCAGCCGGGTTCACGTTTCGGCAGACCGGCCCGCATGGGGAAATCGGTCTTGGGCAGGTTCAGCGTTTCTTTGTATTCAGGGGTGTCGGCGCACATTTCGGGCGTCCTTCATCTCGGGTCTTGATTAAGGGAAGAGAGGCGGCGCGGTGTCCCATACGCCTTGACCCGGCCGCTCGTATAAATCAGAGCGCCGGGCTAATAATTCGAATGGACTGTATTTTGACACGGTTCATGTGCGCGTTATACGCGCGAGACCCCAGACCGTCCAGACCACATATTCTAAACAGAAATACCATTTTTGATTGCATACAAAAAACTCGAAAGCTATTCAAAATTGAAATGGCGCATAAATGAGGTTTCAATGATTTCTGTTAAGGCAAAGCTGTTCCTAACTGCATTCCTCTTTCTTTCAGCATGTGGAGCGCCGCCAGAAACAGCAGAAAGCAACCCGACTGCGCCCTCAAACAAAGGTTCCGAAGGCTACAGATTAACCCCAAATGCGAATAACCTAAACTTCGTAGGGCACATACCCGTGATGATTGAGGCGCGATCTGGCGGTACAGGCAGCTGGAAGTTGAAGAAACTCATTGGAACCTGCCACCTCAAAAGCAGCGCATTCACTGCATCAGTAGGCACCTGGAAATCAGTATTGCTGCCATCGTTTGGCGCCGAAACACCCGACATGACCGTTACTTGCAATGTACAAGGTCGGGAAACAAAAACGAAAATTATCAAATCGGTGAATTTGACGCGGCGACACTACAACTCAAAAACTGCTGCACATGCTTTGGTTGGACTTGGGATAGTTGGAGCGGTAGCGACAGCCAGCGCAGCAAGTCAACGTGACAAGACCAAAGATCTTTTTGGGTACCCGCCGAAAATTGATTTTAACTACGGTCTCGACTAACCAGCGCATGCGGATTTTGCTAATACGCAGGCCAAGAAATAATGACTTTAAATCAAAGTGTAACGCCTAGAGTTTGCCCCCCATTCCACAAAGGGCACCTCAAATAGGCGATCCCACTTCGCTTTGGTCTGACCGCCCGGTCGGCGGATATGCCACCGAAAACATTGGCGGGGCTTTGCCGCATGACACGAATGACACAATGAAAAAGGGACCGCCCGGGGGCGATCCCTTTTTTCGCGTGCGCTGGCGGGCTGGGTCTGGCGCGCTGCATCTGGTGGGCTGGGTTTGGCGAGCTGGATCTGGCTGGCTGGATCTGGCGACGTGGCGGGCGAGCGGTAAGCTGGCGGGCTGCGGAGCGGGATCTTGCGAACTGGACCTTACGGGCTGAACCTTGCGAACTGGATGGGGCGGGCTGGGCCTGACGGGCGGGCCACGCGTCTTCTTAGAAAGAGCTTATGCCTTAGCGTCGAAGCGACCACACCAGTCGGTCGATTTCACAACCGGCCATTTCGCGTCCAGCTCAGCCTCAGTCAGGAAGCTGGGGGCGTTGAAACGGCACAGACCAGCATTGTCTGCGGATTTCGAAACTTTGTCGAAGAAGGTGCAGGTGGTGCAAGCTTTGGCGGACATAATATCTCTCCTAGTCGTATCTGGCTGGCGAGATCTGGCGGCGTGGCTTGCGGTTGGCTGGCTGCGTAGCGTGATCTGGCAGGCTGGATGGTGGGCACCTTGCGGTGATCACCAATGTGTCTGTGGAAGTATAGATAGGATGAGTCGCCCCGGGGGTCAATGGGATTTTTTGTTTATTTTCAAATACTTGACTGGTTTTATCGGGAATTGAAACCCGATAATTTCTCTCGGAATCCTGCGATATGGGCGGATACACCCCCTTGCTGCGCGTCCTGTGGCGGCATATCTCTGAAAACAAAGGAAAAGGACCAAACCCCATGGCCAGCCTGCCACCGCGCTTTGATATTTCACGCCAGGAGATTGAGACGGTTGTCGCCGCCTTTTACGCGCTGATCCGCCAGCATCCGGGTCTGGGGCCGGTTTTTGCCGCGCATATTTCTGACTGGCCGCCGCACGAATCCAAGGTCGCAGACTTCTGGGCCAATGCGATTCTTCATGAGCGCAGCTATGACGGCAATCCGCTGCTGGTGCATCGCCAGGCCGGCAATGTGCACCCCGGCATGTTTGAGACCTGGCTGGGGTTATTTGACCGGGTGCTGGCGGCAGAGCTGCGGCCAGATCAGGCCGCAGCCTGGTCCGCCCTGGCGCATAAGATCGGCCGGTCGCTGCGCGCCGGTGTGGTCGAAAAGGTCAAGAACAGCGACGGCATCCCGATGCTGCGCTGAGGCACCAGATCAGGCGCTGCCCCGTCCGGTGAACAGACCACCCAAAGCCGCGCCCACCATTGCACTGACAGAGGGGCGTTTGCGCCTTGCATAGGGCAGCGGTCGGCACACCTCCATCGCGGCGACGCCCACCCGCACGGTCAACGCGCCGTTCACCACGCCCTCGCCAAAGCGACGCGACAGTTTCGACAGCAGCCCGCCGCCTGCCAGCGAGCCGAGGAGGTCATCGCCAATCGCCACGGCGCCGGTGGCCACAAGATGCGCCATCACCGCAGAAAACAGCCGCCAGCTGCCCAGTGTACCAGACCGGCCGCCATAGATTTCGGCCACCCGGCGGATCATACGCAGATTCGCGGTCAGCGCGGTCAGCACATCCGCCAGCGCCAGCGGCACCAGCGCGGTCACCGTCGCCACCTGTCGGGCAGCGGCCTGCACCTCGGCCTCGGCCAGTTTATCGAGCGGGGCCAGCAGCTCCTGCTCGGCCAGTCCCAGCAGCGCATCAGCATCCATCTGTTCGCCGCGCCGTTCGTCAAAACGGCCCCGCGCCCAATCCAGATCCTGCCGCCGCTGATACAGCCGCATCAGGGATTTGCTGAACTTCTGCGCCTTGGCTAGATCCGCCTCAGCCAGCGCCTCTTCCGCGCTGCGCTGCAACGCCTCAACCCGTCCCAGCCGCGCCAGCGCGGCCAGCTCACCAATCACGGCCAGAACAACAGCCAACACCAGGGCAACCCCAAGGGCACCGACGGCGTAGCCCAAAACGGGCACCCGGCCGATCAGGCTGACCACCGCATCCCATGCCGCCAGAGCCGCCAAAGCGCTAAGGAAGGACACCAGCAGCGCCAGGATCCAGCGCCCCAGCCGTGACGGTTTGCGCCCCGCCCAGGTGGCCGCCATCTGCAGGCCGGTTTGGGCACTGTCTGTCGGCAGGCCGATGTCTGGCACCGGCGGTGCCGCCTCAGGGCCGGCCACGTCGGGGGCTTCGTCCAGATCGATCAGAATCGGGCCTTTTGCCTGTTTGGGACTGTCACTCATGCTGCCACACCTCTTTGCCAACGCAGCCGCACATCCGGCAGCCCCTCTTCGTTGCGCGCCCCGTCCGAACGCGCCACTTCCTGAAACCCTTCGCGGACATAAAACCGCCGGGCGTCTTTATTTGCCTCAAAGGCCCAGAGCTCCAACACAGAAGACTGCGCTTTCGCCTCCTCCAGCAGCTGGACCCCGATCCCCTGCCCCTGCGCATCTGGCGTCAGATACAGCGAACAGATCTCAGCCCCGTCACGCGCGATGAAGCCGATCACGGTCTCGCGCTCCGCCTGACGGTCTGTCTCACACTCGGCCACCCGCACCCAGCCGCGATCGATCATGACGCTGGCAAAGCTGATGGTTTCCGCCTCAGAATAGAGCTTCGGCATCCACGCCGTATCGCGGTTGAAGCCATGCAGGATGGCGCCCACCGCACCGGCGTCCAGCGGCGTGGCCGCGCGCAGGGTCGCGGTCATAGCTTATCCCCAATCAGAAACTGCGCTGCGCGGTCCAGCCGGATATGCGGTGGACCTTCGCCGGGACGCAAAGACAAGGGCGCCGGGGCAAACCGCATCACGGCATAATCCTGATCCAACCAGCGTTCCGCCCCCTGCCGCGCCGGTGACAACAAATGTGCCGGATCCTCTGGCAGTTTCCCGGGATAAAAGGCGGCGCGCTTGCCACTGTCCAGCAGTAAGCCCCTCACACAGTCCACCTCTTGGCCGTGATGGGTCAGGCTGGCCTCGGTCGTGGTCCGCAGCGAGGCCAAGGCCAACGCATGGGTCTGCGCCCCGGCGAAATCGGCGCGGTCCTTCGCCTCGCGCAAGAGGGCCTGCAGAATGGCAGACAGACGCGGGTGCTGCGAATGATGCAAATGGTCGGATTTCGTCGCCGCGAAGAGGATCTTCTCCACCCGCTTGCCGCCCAAAAGCCGGGTCAGAAACGCATTGCGACCGGGGCGAAACGCGCCAAGGATATCTGCCATCGACTGGCGCAGATCCTCCAACGCCGGTGGACCGTTGTGAATGGCCCCCAGCGCATCCACCAGCACCACCTGCCGGTCAATCCGGGCGAAGTGATCGCGAAAGAACAGTTTCACCACCTTTGATTTATAGGCCTCATAGCGGCGCGCCATTTCCCGGCGCAGCGTGCCGCGCGCGGGCCGCCCATCGATAACCGGCAGGGGCGCAAAACTCAGCACCGGGGATCCCGCCAGATCGCCGGGCAGCAGGAAACGACCGGGGGTGCAATCGGAATAGCCTGCCAGCCGCGCGGCCTGCAGGTAATCGGTGAAATGACCCGCCAGCGCCTTGGCCGCAACCTCCTCAAACGGGGCCTCGGCGTCCACGCCCGCCATCGCCGCCAGATAGGCGGTTGCCTCATCGCGCCCGGCCAGCCGGGTCAGCACATGGCTGCACCAATCCTCATAGCTTTTGTCCAGCAGTGCCAGATCCAGCAGCCATTCGCCGGGGTAGTCGACAATATCCAAATGCACCGTCCGCGCCGCCCGCATCCCGGCCAGCATGCCGGTGGGGCGCACCTTCAGCGACAGGCGCAATTCGCTGACACCACGGGTGTTGTCGGGCCAATGCGGGGTGGGTCCGGTCAGCGCGGCTAGGTTTTCCTCATAGGCAAAGCGGGCCACGGTGTCATCCGGCTGCGGCTGCAGATAGGCGGCCTCAATCCGGCCATCAGCGGCAGCCACCAACTGAGGCATGCGCCCCCGGTCCAGCAGGTTTGCGACCAAAGAGGTGATGAACACCGTCTTGCCGGACCGCGCCAGCCCCGTCACACCCAAACGGATCACCGGCTCAAACAGCGCCTCATTGACGCTGTCGCCCACCGCTTCGACCTGACGGGTCACCGCATCTGCAATAGAGGTAATGACCAAACCCCGAAATCCCTTCAACAAATCCTTTGTTCCGCCCCAAGATAGGCACCTCTAAGGCAATGTAAAAGCGCTGAACATTTTTATGGTGCAAAATAGTCTAGGCTCAGGACCCATTAATGTTCCAGCACCGGTTTGGCAGATTTTCGAACTGACAAGGAACATGGCCGCAGGAATAGTGATCTATTTCAAGGTCATGTGACGCCGCTCAGTTCGAAAAACCGCCAAATCGAAGACGCCAAAATCGCTGCATCTCAACGGCGCAAGGCGCTTGAAAAGAGAACCACTCTTCCCGGCGCGCCTCAAACCATTGATATTTTGCGATTTTGACGCCCGCGCGGGAAAATCAATGGGTCCTGAGCCTAAAACCCGACCCTTCCAAAGACGCTGTTTTTCCGCTATCGCCCCGCCATGCCTAGATTTGCGCTTCTTGTTGAATACCATGGTGCCCCGTTTGCCGGTTGGCAACGACAGGCCGATCAGCCCTCTGTGCAGGGGGCGATTGAGGCGGCTTTGGCCAAGTTGGAGCCCGGCGAGCACACCATCGCCGCCGCCGGGCGCACCGATGCCGGAGTGCATGCGTTGGCGCAGGTGGCCCATTGCGACCTCAGCAAAGACTGGGACCCGTTCCGCCTGTCCGAAGCGCTGAACTATCACCTGAAACCCGCCCCCGTTGCGATCACCCGGGCAGCGCGGGTTGAGGATGACTGGCACGCCCGGTTTTCCGCACATGAGCGGCGCTATACCTTCCGCCTGCTGATGCGGCGCGCGCCCGCCACCCATGACGCCGGGCTGGTCTGGCAGGTGTCCCATCAGCTGGATGCCGCAGCGATGCGCGAAGCCGCGCAGCACCTGATTGGGCTGCATGATTTCACCACTTTCCGCTCCTCGATCTGTCAGGCGGCCAGCCCGGTCAAAACGCTGGACGAGTTGACCATCACCGAGGTTGACGGCTGGTCCGGGCCCGAGCTGCGCTTTTTCCTGCGCGCCCGCAGCTTCCTGCACAACCAGGTGCGCAGCTTTGTTGGCACATTGGAACGGGTCGGCGCCGGTGCATGGGCGCCGGAGCGCGTGCGTGACGCGTTGGAAGCGGCTGATCGATCTGCCTGCGGGCCGGTCTGCCCGCCTCAGGGTCTGTATCTGGCCGGCGTCGGCTATCAGGATGATCCCTTCCCGGCACAAAAATAACCCCCGCCAGCGCAAGCGGCGGGCGGGGATTTGAGTATTTTTGGAACATTGAAAGGGGCGCGGCGGCCGCTGTGCCCTACGTGACCGGTGTGCCGCGGGTCAGGTGCGGAAGGTTTTCACCTCAATCCCGTCGCCTTCCAGCGCGCTGCGAACCGAACGGGCGATCTCCACCGCTTCCGGCGTGTCGCCGTGCAGGCAGATGGTATCGATCTGGGTTTCGATATGTTTGCCGCTTTCGGTGATGATCGCGCCCGCCTTGACCATTTCAGCGATCCGCGGGCCGGCGATGGCCGAATCATGGATCACCGCGCCGGGTTTTGAGCGATCCACCAGCGTGGCGTCATCGTTATAGGCCCGATCAGCAAAAATCTCACCCACGAAAGTGGCGCCCAGCTCTTCCACCGCGCGCTGTTGGGCAGTGGCGGCCAGCACCATGATGATGATCTCAGGCGCAACCGACAGCGCTGCCTCATAACAGGCGCGCGCCATGTCCTGATTTTCCGAACACATATTGGCCAGTGCCCCATGCAGTTTCAGATGCCGCACTTCGCCGCCTGCAGCCCGCGCCATCGCCTGGGCCGCACCCACCTGATAGCGCACCTGATTGGCCAGCGACGGCAGCGGCACCTGCATCCGGTAACGACCAAAGCCACGCAGGTCATCAAAACCCGGATGCGCCCCGATGCCGACGTTGTTGTCCACCGCCATCTTCATGGTCTTCAGCATCACATCCGGATCCCCTGCGTGAAAGCCACAGGCCACATTGGCTGAGGTCACAATGCCCAGAAGCGCAGAATCATCGCCCAGATTCCACTCGCCAAAGCTTTCGCCCATATCGGCGTTAAGATCGACTGACAGGCCCATGTGCCCCTCCATTTGCGTCACAGCGTTGCCGCCTGTTGTGACAGGGATCCGCGGGCCTTGCAATCGGCGCGACGCTCACGTTTTTGCGGGCTGCGGCTGGCACTGTCAGACGCCGCGAAACCGGTCCAGCCGGTAGGGCGTCATATCCAGGTTGATGCGTTGACCTGCCATCATCTGCGCCAGCAACCGGCCGGTTTTGGACCCGCCCGTCAGGCCCACGTGCTGATGGCCCAGCCCCATGTAGACCCCTTTGATCTCCGCAACTTCATCGATGATCGGGACCGAGTCGCTGAGCGTGGGGCGGAACCCCATCCATTCGGTGGTTTCTTCCCAGGTGAGGTCCGGCATCACCTTGGCCAGATGGCTGCGCAACAGGTTGATCGGCGCTTTCGAGGGCCCGGCCTTCAGCCCGCCCAATTCCACAATCCCGGCCAAACGCAACCGCCCCTCCATCGGGGTCATCACGAAAGAGCCGGACGAAACCATGGCGGGCGTTTTCGGCATCTTGGACGGGTTCCACAGTTCCACATGATAGCCGCGTTCGGTTTCCAACGGCAGCCGCAGCCCCAGCGCACGGCCCAAGGCCCCGGACCAGGCGCCCGCCGTCACCACCGCTGCGTCACAGGCCAGGGTCTCGCCCCCCACCCGAACGCCGGTCACACGGCCGTTTTCATGCGCGATGTCGCTGACCTCGCCAATAACCAATCGCCCGCCCGAGGCGACCACGTGATCCGCCAACGCCGTGACATAGGCGCCGGGATCGCTGATCCGGCCATGATCCGGCACCGCCGCCGCAAACCCGATCTGATCGGAAAAGGCGGGATCCTTCGCCTTCAGCGCCGCGCCCTCATATTCAGTGGGCTGGAACCCCAGCGATTTCTTGATCTGCCAGGAATATTGCGCCGCCTCATAGCTGGCGCGGGAGCCATAAAGGTAAAGGTATTCCGTGGGAACGATGTATTTTTCAGCCCCCGTGCCCGCCGCCAGCGCCTGATGATCGGCCAGACTGTCGCCGATGATCGGGAACAGCGCACCTGCCGCAGCGCGGGTTTTGGCATCGGTGGCATGGGACATGAAGCGAATCAGCCAGGGCAACATCCGCGGCAGGTAGGACCAGCGCAGGAACAGCGGGCTTTGCGGGTTCAGGATCATACCCGGGGCCTTGACCCAAAGATCCGGCGTGGTCACCGGCACCACCGCCGAGGAGGCCAGCAAACCCGCATTGCCATAAGACGCGCCCGCCGCCGGGCCTTCGCGATCGACAAGGATCACATCATGGCCATCCCGTTGCGCCCAGATCGCGGTGGAGACCCCAAGGATCCCTGCCCCAATCACCACAACTGTTTTGCGCGCTGGCTGCTCTGTCATTGTTTCGCCCCTCTGCTCACCTCACCGGCCCCTTCCCCGGTCCCTTAACCGCGCACCTTAGCGGTTGTTGCGCGACAGGGAAGACCGTTGGACTACCGCATTTTCCGCAGTTACTGGCCCCGGCCCCAGGCACGGACACCTTGCCATCAGCGCCATTAGAGAAAAATTATCCACACATCCAAAGGTTGGCACATCAGTTGCATAGATCACGGCATAGCAATGATGCCCGGCGCGGGCGTTTGGGGGCTTTCCCCGACAACTCTCCTACTTCTGAACGGGAGAGCCCGCCGCCCGCACCGCATCAGAGCTTGCATCGTTCTGGGGTGCAAACTTGCGTAACCTCCTCGGTTCTGGCCTGCAACAATGGGGCCGGGGAGGTTACAGCTCTTTTCCGGTTAGATTTTCGGCCCGATGTCTCCCATTTTCCCCAGCGCCTATCTTCACAAAACGCCCCGATATTGATCAGCTGTGCCGCATCGGAACCATGTGTTCTGATCCGCAGCCAAATCCGCCGCGAATTTGCGGCGAATGTCGCATTTCGCCAATTGCTGCGCCGCTGGTCACAAGGAATATCGCGCCAAACTGATCTGACGGAGCGCCCATGACCACCCTCGCCCTTACTGTGCAATGCCCCTCCACCCGCGGCATCGTCGCCGCCATCGCCAATTTTCTGGCCGATCAGGGCTGCAACCTGACAGACAGCGCCCAGTTTGATGATGCGGAAACCGGCAATTTCTTCATGCGGGTAAGCTTCCGTTCTGAAACCGGGGCCGACCGCGCCGCGCTGGAGGCTGCTTTTGCCGAGGTGGCACGCACTTTTGACATGACATTTGCCTTCCATGATGAGACCGAGAAGATGAAGGTTGTCTTGATGGTCTCCCGCTTTGGGCATTGTCTGAATGATCTGCTCTACCGCTGGCGCATCGGCGCGCTGCCGATTGATATCGTGGCGGTGATCTCAAATCACATGGATTATCAGAAGGTTGTGGTGAACCACGACATTCCCTTCCATTGCATCAAAGTGACCAAAGCCAATAAGGCCGAGGCCGAAGCCGCCCAGATGGCGATCATCGAAGAGAGCGGCGCGGAGCTGGTGGTGCTGGCGCGCTACATGCAGGTGCTGTCAGATGAGATGTGCCAGAAAATGTCCGGCCGGATCATCAATATCCACCATTCCTTCCTGCCCTCCTTCAAAGGTGCAAACCCGTACAAACAGGCGTTTGAGCGCGGTGTGAAACTCATCGGGGCAACCTCTCACTATGTGACGGCCGATCTGGATGAAGGCCCGATCATCGAACAGGACATCATCCGCGTCACCCATGCCCAAAGCGCTGAGGATTACGTCAGCCTGGGCCGCGACGTTGAGGCGCAGGTGCTAGCCCGCGCCATTCATGCCCATATCCATCATCGCGTTTTTCTCAATGGAAACAAAACCGTAGTCTTCCCCGCCAGCCCTGGCAGCCACGCCTCGGAACGGATGGGATAATTGGCACTGTCGATTGAACCTGCCCTTGCTGTGCGCCACATCGCAGCAAGGGAGATCTGTTTTTAATCGGCAGGAGTGTGCCATGCTACGTCACATCGTCTTTTTCACCGCCCGCGATCCCAAAGACCGCGACAGGATCTATGACGGTCTGTCCCTGCTGACCCAGAGCCGCCATGCCCGCCATTTCGAAATCGGCCGCAACCTGAAGTCTGACCTGATCCACGGCGCGGCGCCTGATTTTGTTGTCTATGGTGAGTTTGAGGACGAGGCACAGCTGGCCGCCTTCAAGGCAGATCCGCTGTATCAGCAATCCATCGATGTGGTCAGGCCCCTACGGGATCTGCGGATGGCGGCGGATTTCCTCAGTTACTAGGCTCAGGTGCAGGTCCGCCGGAAGGCTCAGGCGTAGGTCCGCCGGATCGCTTTATGTGCCATCACCTGATCTACCAGCCGCAGCAGTGGCAGTGTGCCCCCCATGCGTAGCACCGGCGTGGTCTGACGGTCGAGCCAGGCCTCCTGCCGGTACATGTTGCGCCCGGCAAAGTCCGGATCATCATAGCGCGCGGCCCAGGAAATCAGCCGTTCATGGCTGCGATGCATGTCTCCCCCGGGCAGGATGCGCCGGCCATAATCATGGCGTTCACGGCGCAGCAGACGGTCAATACGGATCGGCGTGGGCACCATGAGGAAGACAAAGAGATCAGCCTCCTCAATCAAGTCTTCGCCCCAACCTTCCAGGCAGCCACTCATGACCCAACCGCCCGTGCCACGTTGGTCCAGCAGGCAGCTGCGCCGCGCTGGTTTTGGTCGCCTTGTCACAAAGGGCGGCTCGTCTTCACACCAATAGCTGTCATCAACATCCGCATGGGATACATGCAGCCGCTGCGCCAGAGCGCGGCCAAGGCTGCTGACACCGGTGCCGGCCGCACCGGTTATATAAATCCGACGCGTCATAGCTCCTCCCGTCCAGTGATAAGTGTGCGGCATGCAGATCGCCACATCAATGATTCTATTATTAAGGAAATGTTAATCCCCCAACTTCCGCATGAGTTGCGCGCCCCGGTTGCTGCCGGGACTGACACAGCGACAAAAAAGAGGCGCGTCACAGCGCCTCTTCTTCGGTCAGGTTGTAAACTGGTGCTCAGTCGAGCGTCTTCAACAGTTTCCAGGATCCATTTTCCACGGCCGAGACAAAAACACTGCGCCCCGCCACGTGATTGTCAGCGCTCAGCGCCACCGGATATCCCGAAATCTCATCCTGGAAGGACAGTCCCTCCATCGCTGCGATGAACCCTTCGCGGGTCAGATCCGGACCAGCCGCTTCCAGCCCACGCACCAGCAATTCCGCACCGGATCGGCCCAGCAATGCGCCTGTGCCAGGGAATTTTTCGCCGGTCGCTTCTGTGTAGGCTTTGACCCAGCCGCCCACCGCGGGCTCCGCCAGCCGGGCCTCCAGATCCTGCCAGCCGGCCCCTGCATAAACGCCGCCCATGACGCCCTGCGCCGCCAGCCCTTTGGCCACAACGGTGTGGAACCCAGCTGATGAGAGCACAAATTTCACGTCACTCATGCCCAGCTTATTGGCGGTTGCGATCACGTTGATGGTCTGGCTGACCCCCAGCGCCAAGCCAACGGTGTCACAACCACCTTCCTTGATTTTACCCAAGGCGCCGGAGAAATCGGTTTCATCAGGTTTGTGTTTGGTTTCAACGCCATAACTCTTACCCGCAGCCACAGCGCCATCTTTCAGCCCGGCCTGAATCTCAACCCCAAAATCGGTGGGCAGGAACATCAGACAGAAGGTCGAAGACCCCTGTTCCGCCGCCATATACTCAGTGGTCGCCTTCACCCCGTCGTAGTAAGAGGCATTGCCGGCAAATTTCCACGGCGCGGGCGGATCAACCATCTGACGTGCCGCGGTCAGCGGGCTGATATTGGGCACGCCCTTGGGCCCCATCAGTTTGAACATCGCCAGATTATGCGGTGTGCCCAGGCTCAGCAGCATGGCAAACACCTGATCGCGGTTGACCAGCTTATTGGCCGCCTGCACCGCCTTGGGCACCTGATAGCCGTGGTCTTCGACGATATAGGTGATCTTGCGGCCATGCACGCCACCGGCTTCGTTGACCTCATCAAAATAGAGCTGCGCCGCCTTCACCGCCGGGACAGAAAAGGGCGCGAAAATACCAGAGAGGTCATGCGCCCCGCCAATCTTGATCTCATCCTCTGAGACACCGCTTTCAGCCTGCGCGCCACCGGACGCCACCGCCAAGGCCGCCGCTGCGGCCAGTGCTTTCCACATCTTCATGATCTTCCTCCCTTTGGTGCCGCCGGTTGCATCAGCCCGGAAAGGCCTGTGGCGGTCTCAGTACATGCTGTCGATCAACGCCGCATGGCGCTGGTTTACGTAGTTCCTCTTCAATTTCATGGTTGGGGTCAGTTCCTCATCCTCTGCGGTCAGCAGAATATCGATGAGGCGGAAATCCTTGATCTGTTCAACCTGCGCAAATTCGCCGTTCACCTGCCGCACCAGATCACCGATGAGCGCCACCACCTCCGGCGCGCGGGTGAGCGAGGCGAAATCGGAAAACGGGATCTGGCGTTCCTGCGCAAAACGTTCAACGTTTTCCTGATCGATCATGATCAGGCAGGTCAGATATTTGCGCCGATCGCCGATCACCACCGCGTCCGAGACATAGGGCGAAAACTTCAGGCGGCTTTCGATCTCGGCCGGGGTGATGTTTTTGCCGCCCGCGGTGATGATGATGTCTTTCAACCGGCCGGTAATGATCAGCCGCCCCTGATTGTTGACCCGCCCCATATCCCCGGTGCGCAGCCAGCCGTCTTCGCTAAAGGTTTCGGCGGTTTTTTCCGGTTTGTTCCAATAGCCGCCAAAGATGGCCGGGCCGTGCAGCTGGATCTCACCGTTATCGGCAATGCGCACCTGCAGCCCCGGTAACGGCGCGCCGACGGTGCCCATGTGGTTGTCATCCACCGTATTGACCGAGGCAACGCCTGCGGTTTCGGTCATCCCAAAGCCTTCGCACAGGTTCACCCCAATGGCGCTGAACCAGCGCAGCAACTCAGGGCTGATCGGTGCGGCCCCGGTGGCGCAGCGCCGGGTGCGGGCCAGACCGATCAGATCCCGCAGATTGCGCAAAACCAACAGATCGGCCAGCGCCAGATTGATCCGCGCCAAGGGTCCAAAGGCGCGATCCTCTTGATCCGCCTCCACTTTCGCCATGCCTGCCGCGACGGCCCAGTCAAAGGCCATCCGTCCCAGCCAGCCGGCCTCGCCCCGCATGATGGCAAGTCGCGAATAGATCTTTTCCCAGATCCGCGGCACGCCAGTGAAGGTATGGGGCGACACCTCACGCAGGTTATCAAAGACGGTTTCGGGGCTTTCGGCAAAGTTCACCTTGCAGCCCACAAGGATCGGCAACTCGACCGAGATCAGACGTTCCAGCACGTGACACAGGGGCAGGAAACACAGCAGCTCATCGGTGGGTTCAAACCGCAAGGTGGTGCGGCTGGCGTTCATCTGGAACAGGATGTTGCGGTGGGTGATGATCGCCCCTTTCGGCGGCCCGGTGGTGCCGGAAGTGTAGATCAACATCCGCGGATCCTCTGGTTTCACCTGCTGCAGAGCCAGATCAAACCGTTTCGGATCCGCAGTGGCCTGTTCAACGCCCAGCGCCAGAAAATCATCCCAGAACATTACCTGAGGATCGGAAAACGCGGCCAGCCCATCGCGGTCAAAGACGATGACCTTTGCCACATCCGGCATCTGGTCCCGCGCCTCCAGAAACTTGTCCAACTGTTCGTCATTTTCCACAAACAGGAAGCGTGCCCCGGAATCCGTCATCAGATAGGCCAGTTGGCTGGCACTGTCGGTGGTGTAAACGCCCGATGGCACCCCGCCCATCGCCGCAATCCCCAGATCGCAGTACAGCCATTCGCGCCGGTCTTCGCTGAGGATCTGCACCACCTCACCGCGTTTGAAGCCCAGCGCCTCCAGCGCCAGCCCAACGGCCCGCGCGCCCTCAAAATAGTCGCGCCAGCTGTAGGCCTGCCAAATGCCCAGCGTCTTTTCGCGGTGGGCAATCTGATCCCCCAGCACTGCACAGCGTTTCGCCCAAAGCGCCACAACCGTATTGCAATCCTCAACGGTGATTGGGTCCTGCATCTCTGTCCCGGTCATCGCCATGTCTTGCGCCTCTTCCAGCGTTTTTCGCCCCGTTGGCTGGCATCCTGTTTGCCCAGATAGAACTCCTGAATATCTTCCGAGGCCTTCAGCGCCGCGCAGCTGTCGGCCATGACAATCCGCCCCATTTCAAGGACATAGCCGTAATGCGCGGTGTTCAGCGCCACATGGGCGTTCTGTTCCACCAACAGCATGGTCACCCCCTGTTCCGCGTTGAGGCGTTTTATGATGGCGAAGATTTCCTGCGTCAGCAGTGGCGACAGGCCAAGGCTGGGTTCATCCAGCAACATCAGCTTGGGCCGCGCCATCAGGCCCCGCCCGATCGCCAGCATCTGCTGCTGCCCGCCCGACAGGAAGCCGGCGGATTGCGCGCGGCGTTCTTTCAGGATGGGGAAGTAGCTGTAGACCAGCTCAATATCCTCGGCCACGCCGCCGCCTTTGCGGGCATAGGCCCCCAGCCGCAGGTTTTCTTCGACGCTAAGGTAGGGGAACACCTCGCGCCCTTCAGGCACATGGGCCAGCCCCTGCGCAACCACCTTATCCGGCTCCATTCCGTTCAGGCGCGTGCCGTTGAAATCGATGGTGCCCTTTTCCGCGTCCATCAGCCCCGAGATGGTTTTCATCAGCGTTGTCTTGCCCGCGCCATTGGCCCCCAGAATGGTGACGATCTGCCCCTCTGGCACATCAATCGACACCCCGCGCAGCGCCATGATGGCCCCGTAAAAGCTTTCGACATTGCGCAGCGCCAACAGGGTCATGCCACATCCTCCGCCGTTGCGGTGCCCAGATAGGCCGCCTGCACCTCAGGATCGCTCTGCACCTCTGCCGGGCTGCCCAATGCCAGTGGTTTGCCATTGGCCACCGCCAACACCCGGTCGCTGACCTGTGTCACCAGCCGCATGTCATGTTCCACCATCAACACGCTCAGCCCCATGTCACGGCGCATGTCCTCAATCCAATAGGCCACGTCCTGACTTTCCTCGACCGACAGGCCCGAGGCAGGTTCATCCAGCAGGATCATTTTGGGGCCCATCGCCAGGGCGCGGCCAATCTCCACCACTTTGCGCACGCCGTAGGGCAGGCCAGCGATCATCTTGTCGCGGTAGGCTTCCAACTCCAACAACTCCATCACCTCCTCGACCTTCTGGCGATGTGCGCGCTCCTCGGCCCGGACCTTGGGCAGGAACAACAGATCCTGCACCCAATGGGTGGCGCGATGGCGGTGACGGCCCATCAACAGGTTGTCCAGCACCGTGGAATGATCAAACAGCTCAATATTCTGAAAGGTCCGCGCAATGCCCAGATCCGCCACCTGATGCGGGGCCAGGGCTGTCAGCTCAGCCTCATCAAAACGTATCTTGCCGCGCGTCGGCTCATAGAACCGCGAGATCAGGTTGAAGATCGTCGATTTCCCCGCGCCATTGGGGCCGATGATCGAAAACACCTCGCCCTCCTCCACCTTGAAGGAAACGCCATCAACCGCCTTCACCCCGCCGAAATGCACGGCCAGATCTGTGACCTCCAACAGGCTCATCGCATCCGCTCCGTCTTGAGGTAGGTTTTCTGCCGGCGGAACATGTCGCGGCGGGCCAGCGGGAACAGCTGCACATAGGCGCGGAACTTCAGCCAGCGCCCATAGAGCCCGGTCGGCTCATAGATGATGAAGCCCACCAAAACGACCGAGAAGATCAGCGTATCCAGCCCCGGCACTGCCCCCAGATCAATCCCGACCGAGGCATTGAGCCCATCGCGCAGGATCGCAATCAACTGCGGCACCGCAGTGATCAGCACCGCGCCAAAGAAGGCACCTTGGATAAAGCCAAGCCCCCCAATGGTGACCACCAGCAGCAGGTTGATGGAGATGAAGATGGAAAACAGCTCATAGTTAAAGAAGGCGATGTAATGCCCCATCAACGCGCCAGCCAGCCCGGTCACCCCACAGGACAGGCCAAAGGCCAGTGCCTTGGTCCGGGTCACGTTGATGCCCAGTGCCCGCGCCGATACCTCACTGTCGCGCACCGCCAGGAAACTGCGCCCGGTTGGGCTGCGCAGGATATTGGCATAGCCCCAGGTGACCAGCGCCACGACGACCAGCACCAGCCAGTAGAAATTGCTGAGGCTGGCGTAGCGGTCAAAATCAACACCGAACAGCGTGATGGAAGGCGCAAACATCCCCCCGACCCCACCAGTCAGCGGTTCAAGGATGATGATCATCTCCTCAATGATGACAAACAGCGCCAATGTGGCAATCGCCAGATAGATCCCCGACATGCGCACCGCCGGGATCGCCACCAGCGCGCCGAAACACCCCGCCGCCAGTCCCGCCAGTGGAAAGGCGATGATCCAGGGCACCCCGGCGGTCATCAGCCCCGCGTCCACATAGGCGCCGATCGCCATGAAGCCTGCATGGCCCAGTGACACCTGCCCGGAATGGCCCACCAGCACCATCAGCCCCATGCCCGCCAAGGCCCAGATCAATGTGTTGGTCGCCTCCGCCAGATAATATTCACCAACCAGAAACGGCAGCAGGCCCATCACCACCAGCAGCAGCGCGATTTTACCGCGATCCCACCAATCGGGATGCAGGTCGATGTCTTTGTCATAGCTTGTTTTAAACACCACCCGCATCGCTCAGACCTTCTTGGCATGGATCTGTGCAAACAGGCCGCCGGGGCGGGTCGTCAGCACGATCAACATCAGGATGTAAGGGCTCATCTGGCTGAAACCCGACGGCAGGTAACGGGCCGCAACAGGTTCGACCACGCCGATCAGCAGACCGCCCAGTAACGCGCCCGGCAGGCTGCCAAAGCCGCCAATCACCGCGGCGGCAAAGGCCTTGATCCCCAAAAGGCCGATATTGGGATCAATCGCCCCTTTGGCGGCATAAAGCACCCCGGCAATGGTCGCGACGATGCCAGATAGCCCCCAGATCAGCGAATTGATCCGCCGCACTGGAACGCCGACGATATAGGCCGCCATCTGGTTCTGCGATGCGGCCTGCGCTGCCAGTCCCAGTTTGGTGCGGCTGAAGAACGCCCAGAGGCCCAGCGTCAGGACAGCGGTGACACAAATTGTCAAAATGTCTTCGTATCCCAGCACCAATCCGCCAAGCGACAGGTGTTTGCCGGCAAATGGCGTTTCCAGAACCAGCGGGGTGAAGCCCCAGATCGCCCCGGCCACAAACCGCAGGACGAAGCCCAAGGCGATGGTCAGGATCACCAGTGCAAACTGCGGCTGACCAAAGATCCGGCGCACCACAAAGCGGTCAATCCCGTAGCCGACACCGCCCATGATGACGCAGGCCAGCACGATGCCCGGAACGAAAGGCAGCGCCCAGTAGTCCCGGTTCACCAGCCCCAGCGCCACAAAGGCGCCCAGCATCATCATGTCACCCTGGGCAAAGTTCACGCCTTCGCTGGCTTTGTAGATCAGCACAAACCCCAGCGCGACCAGCCCGTATATGCAGCCCGAGGCCACCCCACCGATCAACAGCTGGATCAGCTCCATGATGCGGCCCTTTCAGGTACATCAGAAAAGGGACAGCCCCAGTGGTGATCCCGGGGATGTTCCTGGGGGCAAGGCGCGGCAAAAAACGAAGCGCCTGACGGAAAATTGCAAACGTATTGAGGGAACGGCGCAAGGGCAGCTCCACGTAAAAGTGCCTTCATTCAGTCTCCTCCCCAGACCTTATGAACGCCGAATACCCTCAGCAAAGCACGCGGTTTTGCCCCCTGTCAACGCTTCTATGAGCACAAATATCAGGCGTTTCGACCCAAGGTCATTTCCGAAACCGCTTGACCCCTGCAGCCGGGAAAGATCAGAAATTAACGTAGTTTAGGGGGAGGTAAAGCAGATGACGGATCCGAAAACGGCCAAACGCGGCGGGCCTTTGGCGGGGCTTCGGGTGGTGGAAATGCAGGGGCTTGGTCCCTGTCCGCTGGCCGGCCAGTTTCTGGCAGACATGGGGGCAGAGGTCACATTGATCACCCGCGCCTCGGGTCCGGAAGATGCCACCAACATCAACAACCGCGGCAAGGCCTCAATCGCGCTGAACCTCAAGCATCCTGAGGGGCTGAAGGCCGCAAAAGCCCTGATCGCGCGGTCCGACGTGCTAATCGAAGGATTTCGCCCCGGCGTCATGGAGCGCATGGGGCTTGGCCCCGCGGACTGCCACGCCGATAACACGGGCCTTGTCTACGGTCGCATGACTGGCTGGGGGCAGGATGGCCCGATGTCACAAATGGCCGGGCATGACATCAACTATCTGGGCCTGACCGGTGTTCTGAATGCCATTGGCACCGCAGATCAGCCGCCGATCCCGCCGCTAAACATCGCGGCGGATTACGGCGGCGGCACCATGTTCTTGCTGTTTGGCGTCCTGTCTGCGCTGTTTGAGCGCCAGACCTCCGGCAAAGGTCAGGTGGTCGATGCGGCGATGGTTGATGGTGTGCCTGCAATGATGGCGCTGATGCATTCCATGATCGCACGCGGACGTTGGGGCGAGGACCGGCAGAGCAATTGGCTGGACGGCGGCGCCCCGTTTTACCGCAGCTACGAATGTGCCGATGGCAACCACATCGCTGTGGGCCCGTTGGAACCGCAATTCTTTGCGCTGCTGGTCGAAAAGGCCGGCCTGCCCGAGGCCCATCGCAGCGATCAAAATGATCCCACCACCTGGGCAGAGCGCCGCGCCGATTACGCCGAGGTGTTCCGCCAGAAAACCCGCGCCGAATGGGAAGCGATTTTTGACGGAACCGACGGCTGCGTCACCCCTGTGCTGAGCTGGTCAGAAGCGATAGAGCATCCTCACATGAAAGCGCGCGGAACCTATGTGGAGGTCGCAGGCGTCAGCCAGGCCAGCCCCGCACCGCGCTTTGATCGCACGCCAGCCGATGTGCCAGCCCCGCCCCCCGCGCCCGGCGCGCAGACCGAAGACGTGCTGCGCGACCTGGGCTATGATGACACCCAGCTGGCGGCCCTCAGGGCTGACGGCGTCCTGACCTGAGGAGAGCGGCCATGGCCCTACCCCCGATTTTGCAAAACCTGCGCCTGCCGTTGATCGGCAGCCCTTTGTTCATCATCTCAAACCCGGATCTGGTCATCGCCCAGTGCAAGGCGGGCATCGTTGGCTCTTTCCCGGCGCTCAATGCCCGCGAAGCCGAAGGGGAACCGATTGAACTGGAACGCTGGCTGATCCGCATCAACGAAGAGCTGGACCGCCACAACCAGGCCAACCCCGATCAGCCCGCCGCACCGTTTGCGGTGAACCAGATCGTGCATCGGTCCAACGGACGGCTGGAGCGCGATTTGGAGATCTGTGTGAAACATAAGGTGCCGATTTGGATCACCTCGCTCGGCGCGCGGGTTGAGGTCAATGAGGCCGCGCATTCTGTTGGCGGCATAACCCTGCATGACGTGATCGACAACCGCTTTGCCAAAAAGGCGATTGAGAAAGGCGCCGATGGGCTGATCGCCGTCGCGGCTGGCGCTGGTGGCCATGCTGGCAGCCTGTCACCGCTAGCCTTGATCCAGGAAATCCGCAGCTGGTTTGACGGCCCGCTGTTCCTGTCGGGCGCCATTGCCAAAGGGGATTCGATCCTTGCCGCGCAGGCGATGGGCGCGGATGGCGGCTACATGGGCTCAGCCTTCATCGCCACCGAAGAAGCCAACGCAGATCAGCGCTACAAAGAGATGATCACCGAAAGCGGTGCCTCAGACATTGTCTATTCCAACCTCTTCACCGGGGTGTGGGGCAACTACCTGAAGCCATCGATCGCAGCCGCAGGCATGGACCCGGAGGCGCTGGAACGTTCGGACCCATCGGCGATGAACTTCAGCGACGGCAGTTCCAAACCGAAGAGCTGGAAAGAGATCTGGGGTTCGGGCCAAGGGATCGGCGCGGTGCAGGATGTGGTGCCGGCGGCAGCGCTGATCGACCGCGTGGCCCGCGAATATGAGGCTGCGGTGAAACGGCTGCAGGCTCAGACCGCGCCGCATCTGTGGCACCCTGACGGCACCTGATTCTCAGGCCGTGATGTAAATTCCGGGTGGCGGCCATAAGGGGCGCCACCCCACCCCCTCCCCCCCACATTTTCATAAAAACAACGGCCGTCAGCACCTGTGATCCGCGTCGCACAAACATTTCAAACTCAAAACATTTAAGCTTGAAATAAATTCAGATCGCGCTACCGTTGCTCCAGCGACAGGGAAAACCACACACCTGCTGGAGGGAAATTCGTGAAAGTCATCTGCCTAGGGGGCGGCCCGGCCGGGCTCTATTTTGCTATTAGCATGAAACTGCGCGATCCCAGCCACGACGTCACAGTGCTGGAGCGCAACCGCGCCAATGACACCTTTGGTTGGGGTGTTGTGCTGTCTGATGACGCGCTGGAACGGATGCAGGGCAATGACCCCAAAAGCTGTGACGCGATCCGCGATCACTTTGCCTATTGGGATGACATTGCGGTGGAACACAACGGCGTGCGCACCGTATCCGGTGGCCACGGTTTTGCCGGCATTGGCCGCAAACAGATGCTGATCCTGTTGCAAGAACGCGCCCGGGAGCTGGGCGTTGATCTGCGGTTTGAGACTGAGTTCAAAACGGCTGAGGAATACCGCAAGGATTACGATCTGGTGGTCGCCGCCGATGGTCTGAATTCGCGGGTGCGGACAGAATACGAAGACGTCTTCAAACCCGACATCGACAATCGCGAGTGCAAGTTCATCTGGCTGGGCACCCATCAGAAGTTTGACGACGCCTTTACCTTCATTTTCGAGAAGACCAAGCATGGCTGGCTATGGGCGCATGTCTATCAGTTTGACGACAACACCGCGACGTTCATCGTCGAATGCCAGCAGGAGACCTGGGACAAATGGGGCTTTGCCGACATGTCCAAGGAAGAAACCGTAGAGACCTGCCGCAAGATCTTTGAGAAGTACCTGGGCGGTCATGATCTGATGTCGAACGCGGCGCATTTGCGCGGCTCGGCGGTCTGGATCAACTTCCCGCGGGTGAACTGCGACCAGTGGTATCATGAAAACGTGGTGCTGCTGGGCGATGCCTCGGCCACGGCGCATTTCTCGATCGGGTCTGGGTCGCGACTGGCCTTTGACAGCGCCATTGCGCTGGCGGATTACGTCAACTCGGAACCGACGCTGGAAGGCGCCTTCAAACGGTACCAGGAGGAACGCCGTCTGGAGGTGCTGCGCCTGCAGTCTGCCGCGCGTAACTCACTGGAATGGTTCGAAGAAGTGGAGCGCTATCTGGATCAGCATCCGGTGCAGTTCAACTACAACCTGCTGACCCGGTCGCAGCGGATCAGCCATGAAAACCTGCGGCTGCGGGATCCTGAATGGCTGGCCGAGGCCGAGCGCTGGTTCCAGTCCGAGGCCGGCATGGATGCCGATGCACCGGCGCGCAAACCGATGTTTGTGCCGTTCAAACTGCGCGATATGGAATTGGCGAACCGCATCGTGGTCTCCCCCATGGCGCAGTATAAGGCGGTAGAGGGCTGCCCGACCGATTGGCATTTTGTGCATTACGCCGAACGCGCCAAGGGCGGCGCGGGGCTGGTTTACACCGAAATGACCTGCACCAGCGCCGATGGTCGGATTACCCCCGGTTGCCCCGGCCTCTATGCGCCGGAACATGAGGCGGCGTGGACACGTCTGGTCGATTTCGTCCATGCCGAAACCGAGGCCAAGATCTGCTGTCAGATTGGCCATGCGGGCCGCAAAGGCTCCACCCAGGTGGGCTGGGAGGAGATGGATGCGCCGTTGAAGGACGGCAATTGGGATTTGGTTTCGGCCTCGGCCATTCCGTGGTCGGCGGGCAACGCCACACCGCGTGAAATCACCCGCGCCGAGATGGACCAAATCCGTGATGATTTTGTGCAGGCCACCGAAATGGCCGGGCGCTGTGGCTTTGACATGATCGAGCTGCACGCGGCGCATGGCTATCTGATCTCCTCCTTCATCTCACCCGCGTCGAACCAGCGTGGCGATGAGTATGGCGGCAGTCTGGAAAACCGGATGCGCTACCCGCTGGAGGTGTTCAAAGCGATGCGCGCGGTCTGGCCTGAGGGCAAGCCGATGTCGGTGCGGATTTCGGCCAATGACTGGCTGGGTGAGGATGGCGTCACCCCGCAAGAGGCGGTGGAGATCGCCCGCATGTTCCGCGAAGCCGGTGTCGATATCGTCGACGTCAGCGCCGGTCAGACCTCGGTCGAGGCGCAGCCGGTCTATGGCCGCATGTTCCAGACGCCGTTTTCCAACCGGATCCGCAACGATCTGCAGATCCCGACCATGGCGGTGGGCAACATTTATGAGACCGATCACGCCAACTCGATCCTGCTGGCAGGACGTGCTGATCTGGTCTGCCTGGCCCGTCCGCATCTGAGCGATCCCTATTGGACGCTGCATGCCGCGGTGGAGATGGGCGATCAGCAGATCCACTGGCCCGCGCCTTACTATGCAGGCCGTGATCAGGCCTACCGTCTGGCGCAAAAGCAGCAGGAGATGATCCGCGTATGACCGATCTGAGCGGAAAACAGGTGCTGATCACCGGCGGCGGCACGGGCGTCGGGGCCGATATGGCCCGGGGCTTTGCCGCGGCGGGCGCCAAAGTGGTCATCGCGGGCCGCCGCAGCGCCCCGTTGGAGGCTGTGGCCGACGGCAGCGATCAAATCCGCCCGGTGATCTGTGACGTGACCGATGAAACCTCAGTCCGGTCGATGTTTGCCGCTGCAGGGCCTTGTGATGTGGTAATCGCCAATGCGGGTGCCGCAGATACCGCCCCTTTTGGCCGCACCACGCTGGAGCAGTGGAACGCCATGATGGCGGTCAACCTGACCGGCGTTTTCCTGACCTTGCGCGAAGGGTTGAACCAGTTCACCGGTTGGGGACGGTTGATTTCGGTCGCGTCCACGGCGGGGCTGAAGGGCTACGGCTATGTCAGCGCCTATACGGCGGCGAAACACGGTGTGGTCGGCATGACCCGCGCCGTGGCGCAGGAGGTGGCGAAAAAACCGGTGACGGTAAACGCGCTGTGCCCCGGCTTTCTGGACACTGAAATGACCGACCGGTCGGTGGCCAATATCATCGACAAAACCGGCATGGATGAAGACGCCGCCCGCAAGGAACTGGCCAAACACAATCCGCAGAAACGGCTGATCCAGCCCGCTGAGGTCACTGCGGCGGCGCTGTGGCTGTGTGGGCCGGGGTCTGAGGGCATCAACGGGCAGGCGCTGCCCATTGCGGGGGGTGAGCTGTGAGCGAGAGCACGCATGATACCCCCCTGTCGCAGCGCCGGCTGCGCACCTGGATCCGGCTGCTGCGGCTGACCCGCAGCACCGAAAACCACCTGCGGGAATTTCTGCGGGTGAACTATGACACCACCCTGCCCCGCTTTGACGTGGCCGCCGCCCTGCACCGCGAAGCTGCGCCCTTGAAGATGAGCGAGCTGAGCCAACGTTTGCTGGTCTCAAACGGCAATGCCACCACCGTGGTCGAACGGCTGGAAAAGGACGGCTACGCGAGCCGCACCCCTTCGGCCGAGGATCGCCGTGTGGTGATGGTGGAGCTGACAGAAAAGGGGCGCGCCTGGTTCGAAGAACTGGCCGCCGCCCATGAAGCCGAGGTCGACAAGCTGTTCGCCAGCCTCGGTCATGGCAAACTCGATACAATCCGCAAAATGCTGCATCATCTGGAAGGATCCCAAGATGACAAAAATGGCTGACCTGAGCCCCGAACACTTTATCTGGGAATGGAAAGACCGGATCGCCACGATCCGTCTGAACCGCCCCGATCGCAAGAACCCGCTGACCTTCGACAGCTATGCAGAGCTGCGCGATACCTTCCGCGATATGGTCTATGCCGAGGATGTGGACGTGGTGATTTTCGCCTCCAACGGCGGCAATTTCTGTTCTGGCGGGGATGTGCATGACATCATCGGCCCGCTGGTTGATATGGATATGAAGGACCTCTTAGCCTTCACCCGCATGACCGGTGATCTGGTCAAGGCGATGATCGGCTGCGGCAAGCCTATTATTGCCGCCGTTGATGGCGTCTGTGTCGGTGCCGGGGCCATCATCGCCATGTCCTCGGACCTACGGCTGGCGACGCCCGAGGCCAAATGTGGCTTCCTCTTCACCCGTGTGGGTCTGGCGGGCTGCGATATGGGGGCCTGCGCCATGCTGCCCCGGATCATTGGTCAGGGCCGTGCGGCGGAACTGCTTTACACCGGGCGCACGATGAGTGCGGCTGAGGGTGAACGTTGGGGGTTCTGGAACAACCTGCATGACGCCGAGGCACTGGAGGCTGAGGCCGTGAAACTGGCGCAGCGTCTGGCGGCGGGGCCGACCTTTGCCCACGGGATCACCAAGACTCAGCTGAACCAGGAATGGAACATGGGTCTGGAACAGGCGATCGAGGTCGAGGCACAGGCGCAGGCGATCTGCATGCAGACCACCGATTTCGAACGCGCCTACCGCGCCTTTGTGGCGAAAGAAAAACCGGTGTTTGAGGGCAACTGATGGCAGATAAATCCTTCCTCTCCTGGCCGTTTTTTGAGCCACACCATGCCACTTATGCGGCTGATCTGGACACCTGGGCCGCAGAGGCGCTGGCCGATATAGATCACAGCGATACCGATGCGGCCTGCCGGTCGCTGGTCAAGGCGCTTGGCGCAGGTGGCTGGGCCAAACACTCCGCCGCTGAGGGGCAGGAAAAACTGGATGTGCGCACCCTCTGCCTGACCCGCGAGACATTGGCGCGCCATGACGGTCTGGCGGACTTTTCCTTTGCGATGCAGGGGCTTGGCACCGGCGCGATCACGCTTTTTGGCACCGAAGAACAGAAATCCCACTGGCTACCACTCACGCGGTCGGGGCAGGCGATTTCCGCCTTTGCCCTGACCGAACCACAGTCGGGATCAGATGTTGCCAATTCCACCATGACCGCCGTGCGTGACGGGGATGACTACATCCTCAACGGTGAAAAGACGTGGATTTCCAACGGCGGCATCGCGGACGTCTACACGCTGTTTGCCCGCACAGGCGAAGCGCCGGGCGCCAAAGGACTGTCGGCCTTTATCGTGCCGGCAGATTTGCCCGGCTTTGAAGTGGTGGAACGGCTGGAAACCATTGCGCCGCATCCATTGGCAACCCTGCGTTTTACCGATTGCCGTATTCCGGCCAGCGCGATGCTGGGGCATCCCGGTCAGGGGTTCAAAATCGCCATGTCGGTACTGGATGTGTTCCGCACCACCGTGGCGGCAGCCGCGCTTGGTTTTGCCCGCCGCGCACTGGATGAGGCGCTGGCCCGGGTGCAGGCCCGAGAGGTTCAGGGCGCGCCGCTGTTTGAGTTGCAGATGGTGCAGGGCCACATCGCCGATATGGCGATGGAGGTCGATGCCGCCGCCCTGCTGATCTACCGCGCGGCCTGGGCCAAAGACATGGGCGCGCCGCGTGTCACACGCGAAGCCGCCATGGCCAAGCTGTTTGCCACAGATCAAGCCCAGCAGATCATCGACCGCGCCGTGCAGCTGCATGGCGGTGACGGGGTCAAGTCAGGCGAAACGGTAGAGAAACTCTACCGCGAAATCAGAGCGTTGCGCATCTATGAGGGAGCATCAGACGTGCAGCGTGTCATCATCGCCCGACAGGCGATGGCGAACCATTTAGGGGAGTGAGCGATGCTGGGACCAAGCGCGCATATTGATACATTTGCCCGCGACGGGCTGCCGCCGATTGACCAGTGGCCCGCCTTTCAGCTGGAGGGGTTTGACTATCCTGACTATCTGAATGCCGCGGTTGAGCTGACCGATGCGATGGTCGACAAAGGCTTTGGCGATCATACGGCACTGATCGGCAACGGCCGGCGCCGCACCTACAAAGAGCTGACCGATTGGACCAACCGTCTGGCCCATGCGATGGTGAAAAACCTAGGGATCAAGCCGGGCAACCGGGTGCTGATCCGCTCGGCCAACAACCCTGCGATGGTCGCCTGCTGGCTGGCGGCAACCAAGGTGGGCGCGGTGGTGGTCAACACCATGCCAATGCTGCGCGCCAGCGAATTGGCGGCGATCGTCGACAAGGCTGAAATCAGCCATGCGCTGTGTGACACCCGCCTGATGGATGAAATCACCGCATGCGCCAAAACAAGCAAGTTCCTGAAAACAGTGGTCGGCTTTGACGGCACATCCAACCACGATGCTGAGCTGGACCGGCTGGCACTGGAAAAGCCGGTGAAGTTTGACGCAGTGAAAACCGGCCGGGATGACGTGGCGCTGTTGGGCTTCACCTCGGGCACCACAGGTGAGCCGAAGGCAACCATGCATTTCCACCGCGATCTGCTGATCATCGCCGATGGCTATGCCAAAGAAGTTCTGAAGGTCACGCCCGAAGATGTCTTTGTGGGCTCACCACCGCTGGCCTTTACCTTTGGCCTGGGCGGCTTGGCGATCTTCCCGCTGCGGTTTGGCGCGGCGGCGACCCTGCTGGAAAATGCCTCACCGCCCAGCATGATCGACATCATCGAGAAGTTCAAAGCCACCGTCTGTTTCACCGCCCCAACCGCCTATCGGGTGATGTTGCAGGCAATGGATGAGGGCGCGGATCTGTCTTCGCTGCGCGCGGCGGTGTCGGCAGGGGAAACCCTGCCCGCCCCGATCTATGCCGAGTGGCAGGAGAAAACCGGCAAGCCAATGCTGGACGGCATCGGCGCGACGGAGATGCTGCATATCTTTGTCACCAACCGCTTTGACGATCACCAGCCCGCCTGCACCGGCCGCCCGGTGACCGGTTATGAGGCCCGGGTGGTGGATGATCAGATGAATGAGGTTGCCGATGGTGAGGTGGGCCGCCTTGCGGTGCGCGGGCCCACGGGCTGTCGTTACCTGAACGATGCACGCCAGCAGGTCTATGTGCGCGATGGCTGGAACATCACCGGTGACAGTTTCACCCGGGACGCCGATGGCTACTTCCACTTCGCGGCGCGCAACGACGATATGATCATCTCATCCGGCTACAACATCGCGGGTCCTGAGGTTGAGGCGGCGCTGCTGTCACATGAGGCGGTCAGCGAATGCGGCGTGGTTGGCGCGCCCGACAGTGAGCGGGGCCATATCGTGGAGGCCCATGTGGTGCTGAACGACGGCTTCGCCGCAGATGAGGCGATGGTGAAGGCGCTGCAGGACCATGTGAAGGCCACCATCGCGCCGTTCAAATATCCAAGGGCGGTGCGGTTCCGGCAGGCCCTGCCGAAAACCGCCACCGGAAAAATTCAGAGGTTCCAGCTGCGTGCGGACGGGGAAGGGTCTTAAGACCAATTGTGAAATGCGGTCCTGATCAACACCATAGGAGAGAAACAAGCGACAATAAGCTTGACATCCATGGGCAGGGGCGAACTGTGAAAGCGTGAGTTTCAAAACGTTTCAAACATAAAAAACAGGGAGAAAGACAATGAAATTCAAGTCTCTGGTCATGGCCGCGTCCATGGCAGCGATGGCCGCCGCAGGGGCGGTTCAGGCCGAGGGCGTCAAAGTTGGCATGATCACCACCCTTTCGGGCGGTGGCGCTGGCCTTGGCATCGACGTGCGTGACGGCTTCATGCTGGCGGTGAACCAAGCGGGCCGCAGCGATCTGGAAGTGGTGATCGAAGACGACCAGCGCAAACCCGATATCGCAGTGCAGCTGGCCGATAAGATGATCCAGTCCGAAAAGGTTGACGTGATGACCGGTATCATCTGGTCGAACCTGGCCATGGCTGTGGTGCCTGCTGCAACAGCAAAGGGCAAAATCTACCTGTCGCCCAACGCTGGTCCGTCGCCGCTGGCCGGCAAAGGCTGCCACCAGAACTACTTCAACGTGGCCTGGCAGAATGACAACCTGCACGAAGCTGCGGGTGCCTATGCCAATGGTGATGGCCTGAAGAACAGCTTCATCCTGGCGCCGAACTACCCGGCGGGCAAAGACGCGCTGACCGGTTACAAACGCTTCTACGAAGGTGATCTGGCGGGTGAGGTTTACACCAAACTGGGCCAGACCGACTATGCGGCTGAAATCGCGCAGATCCGTGCCTCGGGCGCAGATAGCGTCTACTTCTTCCTGCCCGGCGGTATGGGGATTTCCTTCCTCAAGCAGTATGCCGACAGCGGCGTGGACCTGCCGGTGGTTGGCCCGGCCTTCTCGTTTGATCAGGGC
The DNA here is from genome assembly GCF_963691685.1 of Thalassovita sp. Lineage (GTDB taxonomy): Bacteria > Pseudomonadota > Alphaproteobacteria > Rhodobacterales > Rhodobacteraceae > Thalassobius. The sequence goes on along the minus strand of NZ_OY829290.1, from coordinate 1,088,740 downwards.
ATCCTGCAGGCGGTTGGCGACGCGGCGCTGGGTGTGAAGAACACCAGCCAGTGGAACAAGGACATCGACAACGCAGCCAACGCGGCCTTTGTGACCTCCTTCCAGGAAGCCTATGGTCGTCTGCCGTCGCTCTACGCAAGCCAGGGCTTTGACACTGCTAACCTGCTGATTTCGGCAATGGATAAGGCAGACATCAAAGACGGGGATGCCTTCCGTGCGGCGCTGAAAGCGGCTGAGTTCGACTCGGTCCGGGGTGATTTCAAATTTGGTGCAAACAACCACCCGATCCAGAACATCTATGTTCGTGAAGTGATCAAAGAAGGTGACGTTTACACCAACAAAATCATCGCAACCGGCCTGACCGACCACGCAGACGCCTATGCGGCTGACTGCAAAATGTAAGGGCTAAGGGGGTCGCCCTGTCACGGGCGGCCCCACCTTTAGCAAGAAAACTCTCATGTCCATCATCCTACTCATCGAACAGGCGCTGAACGGCCTACAGTTTGGCGTGATGCTCTTCCTTATGGCTGCCGGTCTGACGCTGATCTTCGGCGTTATGGGGCTGATCAACCTGGCGCATGGCTCGCTCTATATGGTTGGCGCCTTTGCCGCCGCCGCCACTGCTGCGGCCACGGGATCCTTTCTGCTGGCGCTGGTGGCGAGCCTTGTCTTTGCGGCCTTTGCAGGCGTCATCGTGGAAACCGTGGTGATCCGACGGCTTTATGACCGCGATCATCTGGACCAAGTGCTGGCGACCTTTGCCCTTGTGCTGATGTTTTCCGAAGGCACCCGCTGGGCCTTTGGATCCTTCCCGCTGTTTCTGGACAAGCCAGAGTGGCTGTCGGGCACGGTGATGCTGCCGTTCGGGATCGAATATTCGCTCTACCGTCTGACCATCATTCTGGTGGGTCTGGCCGTAGCGGCGGGGCTGTTCTGGATGATTGCCCGCACCCGTATCGGCATCCGTATCCGCGCCGGGGAAAACGATCGTGAAATGATTGCGGCCTTGGGCGTGAATATCTCGATGCTTTACACGCTGGTGTTTGCCCTTGGCGCGGCACTGGCCGGTTTTGCCGGTGCGCTGATCGGTGCGATCCAATCAGTGCAGGTGGGCATGGGTGAACCGGTGCTGATCCTGGCCTTTGTGGTCATCGTTATTGGCGGCATCGGGTCGATCAAAGGGGCCTTTGTGGGCGCCATTCTGGTGGGCATGACCGACACATTGGGCCGCCAGCTGCTGCCGATGTTCTTTGGCCTTTTCATGGAGCCAGCCGCCGCCACCTCCACCGGGGCGTCACTGGCCTCGATGGCGATCTATCTGTTGATGGCGGGCGTGTTGCTGTTCCGTCCCAAAGGCCTGTTCGGAGGGGCATGAGATGAAACGTGAAACCCTTTTGAACCTTGGCCTGATGGCGGCGCTGCTGGCCTTCCCGCTTTGGGCCTATCAGGCGGATGAGCCGTTCCTGATCACGCTGACAACCCGCGCAGTGATCTTTGCCATCGCCGGTGTGGGGCTGAACTTTGCCCTTGGTTTTGGCGGGCTGGTCAGCTTTGGCCATGCGGCGTTTTTCGGGCTGGGCGGCTATGCGATGGGCATTCTGGCCTATCACGCGCAGACCTACACACCACTGATGGAAGCGCCTTTCCTGATCGAGGGCACCAAGTCGATGCCCGTGATCTGGTTGGTGGCGGTGGTAATCTCCGCCATCACCGCGCTGGCCATCGGCGCGCTGTCGCTGCGCACCACTGGCGTTTACTTCATCATGATCACGCTGGCCTTTGCGCAGATGTTTTACTACTTCGCCAACTCCTGGCCGACATATGGCGGCGAGGATGGGCTGTCGATCTACATCCGCAATGACTTCCCGGGTCTGAACACGATGGATCCGATCCAGTTCTACATGATCTGCTATGTCATCCTTGCGCTGGTGCTGGGCTTTGTCTGGGCGGCGGCCCGTTCGCCCTTTGGCCTGATGCTGGGGGCGGCGCGTCAGAATGAGGAACGGGTGCAGGCCGTGGGCCAGACGCCCTATCGGCTGTATCTGGTGGCCTTCACCATTTCCGGCGCGATCACCGGTCTGGCAGGCGCGCTGTTTGCCGATCTGAACCGGTTTGTCAGCCCCACGATGTTTGCCTGGAACATGTCCGGTGAAATCATGATCTTTGTCATCCTAGGCGGTGTGGGCCGCGTCTTTGGCCCGGTCGCCGGCGCGGCGCTGTTTATCCTGCTGGAGCATATGCTGGGCGGCTTGAGCGAATTCTGGCACGTCTATCTTGGCGCGATCCTTCTAGGTGTGGTGCTGTTTGCCCGTGGTGGCCTTTACGGTCTGATTGCAGGCCGGGAGGTGGCCCATGACTAAGCCGATCCTTGATGTCAAAGGCATCTCCAAAAGCTTTGGCGCGTTGAAGGCGTCCAACAACATCACGCTGGACCTGAAGCCCGGCGAAATCCACGCGCTGATCGGGCCGAACGGGGCGGGCAAATCCACCCTGATCAAACAGATCGCCGGTGGGCTGACCCCGGATGAGGGTTCGGTCTGGTTCGACGGACAGGACGTCAGCGCCCTTTCCACCGCCGAACGCGCCCAGAAGGGCATGGGGCGGACGTTCCAGATCTCATCGCTGGCGATGGAATACACCGTGTTGCAGAACGTGGTTCTGGGCGCGCAGGGCCATCGCGGCGATGTCTTCCGCTTCTTCCGTCCGGTGATGAAGGACAAACAACTGCTGGCCACTGCGCGCGATGCGCTGACGCAGGTGGGGTTGGAGGAGTTCGCCAATTTCCGCACCTCGGAACTGTCGCATGGCCAACGCCGTCAGCTGGAGGTCGCCGTGGCGCTAACCCTGTCGCCCAAGGCCTTCCTGATGGATGAGCCGATGGCGGGACTGGGCGCGGAAGGCTCGCACCGGTTGATGGGGTTCCTCGACGGGCTGCGACAGCAGGCGCCGATCCTTCTGGTGGAACATGACATGGACGCGGTCTTTGCCCTCGCGGACCGGATTTCGGTGCTGGTCTATGGTGAGATCATCGCCACCGGCAGCGTCGATGAGATCCGCGGCAACGCACAGGTGCGCAGCGCCTATCTTGGGGAGGAGGACGCATGAGCCTGCTGAAACTATCCCATATCTCTGCCTTCTATGGCCCCTCGCAGGCGCTGTTTGACGTGCATCTGGACGTCGCAGAAGGTCAGGTTGTGGCGCTGATGGGGCGCAACGGCATGGGCAAATCGACCACCGTGAAGGTGATCTGCCGAATGCTGAAAAACCGCGGTGGTGCGGTGGTGTTTGACGGTCAGGACATGGCACGCCAGCCCTCGCACAAGGCGGCGCAGGCGGGCATTGGCCTGGTGCCAGAAGGCCGCCGGTGTTTTGCCCAGCTGACGGTTTATGAAAACCTGATCGCGGCCGCGCGTCCCGGCGAATGGGACTTCGCCAAGGTCTCAGAGCTGTTTCCCCGTCTGGCGGAACGGCGTGATCAGCTGGCCTCGTCCCTCTCGGGTGGTGAACAGCAGATGCTGGCCATCGGTCGCGCGCTGATGACCAACCCACGTCTGTTGATCCTGGATGAAGCGACCGAAGGTCTGGCCCCCGTGGTGCGCCAGGAAATCTGGGCCGCCATTGCCCGCCTCAAGGCCGAAACCGGTCTGGCCATCATCGTGATCGACAAATCCATCAAGGAACTGGCCACGGTGGCGGACAAGGCAGTAATCCTTGAGAAGGGCAAATCGGTCTGGTCCGGCGACTTCGCCGCGCTGACGCCAGAGATCACCGATCAGTATCTGGGGGTCTGAGGCGATGGCGTTCGAGATGGCCCAAAAGGTGCTGTTCAAACACTGTGATCCAGCGGGGATTGTGTTTTATCCCCGCTATTTTGAGATGATCAACGATTGCGTCGAAGCTTTTTTTGATTATCTGGGTCACCCGTTTGAAGTGCTGCATCGGACAGGCGCCGTGCCGACCGCCGAAATCTCCACCCGTTTCACCGCGCCCAGCCGCCATGGCGACCATCTGACCCTTGGGCTGGACGTGACACGCCTTGGCCGCAGTTCGCTTGGCCTGACCGTCACCGCGCGTTGCGCTGGTGAAACCCGCTTTACCGCCAGCGCAACGCTGGTCTACATCTCGCCGGAGGGGCGTCCTGCCCCCTGGCCCGAGGCGCTGCGCGCCTCGCTTGAACCTCATGTGAAAGGACAGGAAAATGGCGAATGAGATCATTCAGCCCGATGGATGGGCACCTGCCAAAGGCTACGCAAACGGCGTCTTGGACAAAAACGGCGTGCTTTACGTCGGCGGCCAGATCGGCTGGGACGAAAACCAGATCTTCCAGAGCCATGACTTCATCGGCCAGATGGAACAGGCCCTGCTGAACATCCGCGCGGTGGTCGAAAAGGCTGGCGGTAAGGTCGAAGATATCACCCGCCTGACCTGGTATATCACGGATAAGAAAGAATACCTCGCCCGTCAGCGCGAAGTGGGCGAAGCCTACCGCCGCGTGCTGGGCCGTCACTTCCCCGCCATGGCAATGGTGGTTGTGGCCGGCCTTATTGAGGATGAAGCGCTGGTTGAGGTGGAAGCCACCGCAACGCTGGGCGGCTGAGCCGTCCCTGACACAAAGGGAGGGCCGCCATGATCGCCTATGTCACAGTTGGGGCCGATGACATCCAACGTGCCAAAACGTTCTATGCAGCCTTCCTGCCGGCCCTTGGCTACAGCCTCACCGAAGGGGCCGAGGGGCTCAGCTTCGCCCTGCCCGTCCCCGAAGGTCAACGCGCCCTCTTGCCCGATTTCTACGTCAAACCCACCTTCGACGGGCAACCAGCCTCGGCCGGCAATGGCGCGATGGTGGCTTTTGAAGCCGAAACACAGGCCCAGGTGCGCCAGCTTCATGCTGCAGCTATGGCTGCAGGTGGCACGGATGAAGGCCAGCCCGGCTTTCGCGCCGCCTATGGTCCGAATTTCTACGTCGCCTACCTACGTGACCCGCAGGGCAACAAGATCGCGTTGTTCTCCTCCAACCCCGATGAACCGGGTCGTGACGCCTGACACCGGGCGCGCAGCCCGCCTTTTCAACGTTTTGAAAATACTCTGGGGTGAGCCCCATAAGGGCGAGGGGCAACGCCCCTCCCCGCCAACCTAGCCTGCAAATCAAGCCCACCAGCCAGTCCGGCCTTACCCGCCAGTTTTCGCAGCCAGATCCGCCAGAATAGGGCAATCCGGCCGGTCATCCCCTGCACAGGAAGAGACCAGATCAGCCAGGGTGTTCCGCATCTGGCGCAACTCTGCCAGTTTTGCGTCAATCGCCACCAGATGTTCAGACGCAATGGCTTTCACATCCGAGGAGGCGCGACCGCGATCCTCATAAAGCGTCATCAGGTTGCGGCAGTCCTCAATCGAAAAACCCAGGGCCCGCGCCCGGCCCAGAAAAGCCAGCTTGTGCAGATCGCTGTCGCGAAAGCTGCGGTAGCCATTGCCGCTGCGGGCTGGGGATACCAGGCCGATCTCTTCGTAATAGCGGATGGTTTTGGCAGGCAGGCCTGCGCGTTTGGAAACCTCTGAAATGTTCATCGCTTATGCCTCCTTCGGCAGATGGGCTCCGGACACAAACCGCAGCCGCAGGGCATTGCTGAGCACAAAGACGCTGGACAGCGACATGGCACCAGCGGCCAGCATCGGTGACAGCTGCCAGCCAAACCACGGGTAAAACAGCCCCGCCGCCACCGGGATCAGCGCCACATTGTAGCCAAAGGCCCAGAACAGGTTCTGTTTGATGTTACGCATGACATTCGCTGACAGATCAAACCCGTTGAGCACCGCCGTCAGGTCGCCGGACATCAGCACCAGATCAGCGCTTTCGATGGCCACATCTGTACCGGTGCCAATCGCGATGCCCAGATCCGCATGGGCCAGCGCCGGGGCGTCGTTGATGCCATCGCCAACAAAGGCCAGGGTGCCATGGCTGGCGCGCAGGCCCTCCAATGCCTTGACCTTGCCCTGTGGCAGCACCTCTGCCGCGACATGGTCAATGCCAAGGCTGCGGGCAATGGCGGTGGCGGGCGCCGCATTGTCCCCGGTAATCATCGCGGTTTTGATGCCGCGGCTGTGCAACGCCTTGATCACCGCGGCAGAGCAGGGTTTCACCGGGTCAGAGACCGCAATTACGGCGGCTAGTTTGCCATCAATGGCGGCATAGAGCGGCGTCTTCCCCTCCGCCCCCAATGCGGCGGCGGTGCTGGCCAGCGGTGTCAGGTCGATCTTGCGCCGGACCATCAGCCGGTCAGCCCCCACCATCACCCGATGGCCAGCCACGGTGGCGGCCACGCCATAGCCGGGGATAGCGCCAAATTTCTCAATCTCCGGCAGCGGTCCCTCGGCGGCGGCGACAATTGCGGCGGCAATCGGGTGTTCCGATTGCGCTTCCACCGCGGCCACAAGGCGCAGAACCTCTTCCCTTTCAAAGCCTTCGGTGACCTCCAGATCGGTCAGCACCGGTTTGCCCATGGTCAATGTGCCGGTTTTATCGAAGGCCACGATCTTGACCTCCTGCAAGCGCTGCAACGCATCACCTTTGCGAAACAGAACGCCCAGTTCTGCCGCGCGTCCAGTGCCCACCATGATGGATGTGGGCGTCGCCAGACCCATCGCGCAGGGGCAGGCGATGATCAGCACTGCTACCCCGGCAACAAGCGCATGGCCCAGGGCCGGTGCCGTCGCAAAGGCCAGCCAGGCCAGAACGGTCAGCACCGCCACCGCGATCACGACAGGCACAAACCGCTGGGTCACCCGATCCACCAAGGCTTGGATCGGCAGTTTGGCACCCTGTGCGGCTTCCACCATACGGATGATCTGCGACAGCATGGTGTCTGCCCCCACATGGGTGGCCTGCACCCGCAGTGCACCGGACCCATTGACCGTTCCGCCGGTGACCCGGTCGCCAGCTGTCTTGGCAACCGGCAGGGGTTCGCCGGTGATCATGCTTTCATCAACGTTGCTGTCGCCGGTGAGCACCTCACCATCTACCGCCAGCCGTTCCCCCGGCCGGGTCAGCACCACGTCGCCCACAACGATCTCCGCAATTGGCAGGTCCTGAGTGGCGCCGTCACGTTCGACCCGCGCGGTGCTGGGGCGCAGCCCCACAAGGGCGCGGATGGCGGCCCCGGTGCGGCCTTTGGCGCGGGCCTCCAAGGCGCGCCCCAACAGGATCAGCACCACGATCACCGCCGCACTTTCGTAATACACATTCACACTGCCCGCGGGCAGGATCGCCGGGGCGAAGGTTGCCACGGTCGAATAGCCAAACGCCGCCAATGTGCCCAACGCCACGAGGGAGTTCATGTCAGGTGCGCCGCGCAACAAGGCGGGCAGACCTTTCAGATAGAACTGACGCCCGGGGCCAAACAGCACAATGGCGGTCAGCACAAACTGCAGCATCCAGGAGGTCTGCATGCCGATGTTTGCCATGATCCAGTGATGAAACGGCGGGTAGAGGTGCCCGCCCATTTCAGCCACAAAAACCGGCAGAGCCAGTGCCGCCGCAAGCAGCAGCTTGCGGGTCAGCGCCTCGGCCTCGGCGGCTTTGCGATCCAGTGGTGGGGCGATGGTTTCGCCTTTGCGGTGGGCCTCATAACCGGCAGCGGCGACGGCCTTTATCAGATCGGCGCTGATGTCCTGCCCCTCGGGCAAATCAACCTGCGCGGTTTCGCTGGCAAGGTTCACCCGCGCAGCAATCACCCCGGGAACTGCGGCCAGCGCGGCCTCCACCCGGCCCACACAGGAGGCACAGGTCATCCCCTCCACTGCAAGTTCCAGCGTTTCGACACGGGCCGGATACCCCGCCTGATCAAGCGCTGTGACCACATCCGCAGGCGTGGCAGGCACGCTGAAGGCAACCTCAGCCGTTTCCAGCGCAAGGTTCACATCAGCGCGCATCACGCCGGGTGCGGCGCGCAGGGCCTTTTCCACCCGGCCCACACAGGCGGCGCAGCTCATGCCGGTGATCGGCAATCGGAGGGTTTGATCGGTTGGGTGTGTCATCATTCTGCCTTGCAGTGCTTCTGTCGACACCCCAGATAAGGGTTCCAGTAGCTGGAGGGTCAAGGCCCCGACCCAAAAGAACCGCTGGTTTGAGAGATTTTGTCGCGGGCCGCCGCGCAGCGCTTGACCTTCCCGCGCTGGAAGGCTCCATGTCAGAGCGCAACAAGAGGATGAGTGATGCTGACCTTTAGCGTACCTGGAATGAGCTGCGGTAAATGCACCGCCAAGATCGAAACCGCCGTGCAGGCGCTGGACCCGACGGCGCTGCTGTCGTTTGATCTGGAAGCCCGCGAGGTTGAGATCGACAGCGCAGACCCCGCAGCTGAGCTGCTGGCGGCCATCGCCAAGGCAGGGTTTGAGGCCAAAGCGGCCTGATGTAAGCCACGCATATTGGCGGGCCTCACGACCTGCCAGTGCTAGGCTCAGGACCCATTAATCTTCCAGCACCGGTTTGGCAGATTTTCGAACTGACAAGGAACATGGCCGCGGGAATAGTGATCTATTTCAAGGTCATGTGACGCCGCTCAGTTCGAAAAACCGCCAAATCGAAGACGCCAAAATCGCAGCATCTCAACGGCATGAGGCGCTTGAAAAGAGAACCACTCTTTCCGGCGCGCCTCAAACCTTTGATACTTTGCGATTTTGACGCCGGCGCGGAAACACTAATGGGCCCTGAGCCTAACCAAAACTGCTGTATGGGATGTAACGCACCAAAGTGCCTTCGCTGATGGTGCAGGGCTCATCCGGCAGTTCCACCAGACCATCCGCCCAGGACAGCCCTGAAATCCGGCCCGATCCTTCGGAGCGGAAAACCTCCGCCTGACCATCGCTGTTCATCCGGGCGCGCAGAAACTCACGCCGGCCCCGTTTTTTGTTTTTGCTGAAGGCGGCGGGCACCATGTAGCCCTGTGGCTGGCGCCAGGCCTCACCGCCCATCACGCCAAGGGCGGGGCGCGCGAACAACAGCGCCGTCACCATCGCCGCCACCGGATTGCCCGGCAGGCCAAAGATCGGCAAAAGCGCCTCCCCTGCGGGCCAAAGCCCCAGGGCCAGCGGGCGCCCAGGCTTGATGGCGATACGCCAGCTGTCGATCCGCCCCTCAGCGCGCAAAAGGGCTGAAACATGGTCTTCATCCCCGGTGGACACGCCACCTGAGGTCAACACCGCATCTACCGCCTCCGCCGCCGTATCCAACCGGCTGCGCAGCGCATCGCGGCTGTCTGCGACATGGCCAAGATCCACCGCCTCAAAACCCCATTCCTGCAACAGGCTCAGCAGCATGGGGCGGTTGCTGTCATAGATCTTGCCTGCCCCCATGTTTTCTGGCGCGACGGTGCCGGGGGCGATCACCTCATCCCCGTTGGAAAACACCCCCACCCGCAGGCGACGGTGCACCGGCACCTCAGCGTAACCTGCCGCCGCCAGCAGGGCCGCATCCTCCCCGCGCAGCCTGCGCCCGGCCTTGAGGATCGGGTCGCCAGCCTCAAAGTCTTCGCCAGCGCGCCGGGTGTTGGCCCCCTGTTTCAGCGGGCCGTAGAACTGCAGTTTGCCGCCTGAGACTTCAACATCCTCCTGCAGCACCACGGTTTGCATACCCTCGGGCAGGATGGCGCCGGTCAGGATGCGCAGCGCGTAGCCCTGTGGCAGAGCCCCCTCATAGGGTTCACCCGCCGCAGAGCGCCCTGGCGCCAAAGGCAGCGTTACCAGTTCATCCAGTGCCGCACCGGCGAACCCGTAGCCATCCACCGCCGAATTGGCCGAGGGGGGATTGCCCCGCAGCGCCATCAGGTCCTGCGCCAAGACCCGGCCACGACTGTCGGCAAGCGCAACCTGTTCCACCGGCACAACCGGTGTCACGCGCGCACGAAGGCGTGCCAGCGCTTCATCCAAAGGCACCCAATCAACGCCAGCGGGCAAAGCAAAACAATCGTTACGCAATCTCGGCGGCATCTTGGGTCAATCCTGTTTCGGTCAATATGAATGTGGCAATCGCCGCGTGGTCATTGAGGTCAAAGATCGGGCGCTGCAGATCCGCATGAGCGCTGGCGGGTTGGTCGGAGGCCACCGCGCGGATGCTTGCATCATTTGGGGCAATCAGTGCCTGTCCGGCGGCGGCGCGATGGGCCTCAATCTTGGGGTGCGGTTCGCTTTTGTAGCCCTCAATCAGCACCAGATCCACGTCAGAGAGCTTCGTCAACAACTCCGCCAGCGGCGGCTCTGCCTCCTCGCGCAACTCATGCATCAAGGCCCAGCGTTTGCCTGAAACCAGCAGCACCTCAGACGCGCCGGCCGTGCGGTGGCGGTAGCTGTCCCGCCCGGGCTGATCCACGTCGAAGGTGTGATGGGCGTGTTTCACGGTCGACACTTTGAACCCGCGCGCGGTGATTTCTGCAACCAGCCGTTCCATCAGCCCGGTCTTGCCGCAGTTCTTCCATCCGGTGACGCCGTAAAGCTTCACTTCGCTGCCCCCAGTTCTGCTGCGGCCATCTGACGGGCGATGGCCAGATCTTCGGGTGTGTTGACGTTGAAAAACGGCTCCTGCCCGTTTACCGGTTCAAACAGCACCTCGGTGCCGCCATGTTTGTCTGTCCAGATCACCACTTTGCGCAAACCGTCCTGCAGCGCCGCGCGCAGGTCATCGCGCAGGGCCACCGGCCAGAGGCCAAAGGTCGGCTGACGCACCTGCCCGCGTTTCGGATCAATGCTGGCAACAAGGGCCAGTGGCGCACGGCCCCGCCCGGTGTTGAGCCTGTGAACCAGATCCGTCGGGAAAAACGGCGTGTCCGCAGCGACTGAGACGATGTGATCGGCCCCCTGCGCCGCTGCCCAGTCCAGCCCTGCCAGCACCCCGGCCAATGGTCCGGCGTAGCCTTCGATGCCATCAGCCACAACCGGCAGGCCATAATCGGCAAACCGGCTGGCATCGCCATTGGCGTTCAGCACCATCGCGCTGACCTGCGGGCGCAACCGCGCGATCACCTGCTGCAACAGTGTTTCCGAGCCCAAGGACAGCAGGCACTTATCCCCGCCACCCATGCGCGACGACAGGCCGCCTGCCAGAATAACGCCAGGTATCTTCTCAGCCATCTGCGGCGGCTCCCTTGCGGCGATGTGTCTTGCTGTCATCTGAAACGGTGGCTAGATCGGCGTCATACTGCAGACGCTCGGCCCCGCTGAGGCAGGTGAATCGTTTGCCGCGCATCCGGCCAATCAGGGTCATGTTCAGCTTGCGCGCCAGCTCCACCCCCCAGGCGGTGAAGCCTGAGCGGGAGACCAGCGTGGGAATGCCCATCTGCGCCGCTTTCAGCACCATTTCTGAGGTCAGCCGCCCAGTAGTGTAGAGGATCTTATCCTCCGGTCCCTGCCCTTGGGCAAACATCCAGCCTGCAACTTTATCAACGGCGTTGTGACGGCCGACATCCTCCATATAGACCAGCGGGCGATCCTCCTGACACAGGACGGTGCCATGGATCGCGCCAGCCTCCAGATAGAGGCTGGGGGTGCGGTTGATCTGATGCGCCAGCGCATAGAGCCATGAGGTGCGCACCGGGGTTGCGGGCAGCTGCAGATCTTCCAGCCCCTCCATCATGTCACCAAAGACGGTGCCGACCGCACAGCCCGAGGTGCGGGTCTTTTTCTTAAGCTTTTCCTCATAGTTGGTGGCCCGTTCCGTGCGCACCACCACGACCTCCAGCTCCTCATCATAGTCGACACCGGTGACCTGATCGTCGGCCAGCAGCATGCCCTGATTGCGCAGGAACCCCAGCGCCAGATAATCCGGGTAATCGCCGATGGTCATCGCGGTGACGATCTCCTGACTGTTGAGGTAGATCGTCAGCGGGCGCTCTTCGACAACGGAAATCTCTTGCGCCTGCCCGTCCTGATCCACACCGGTGACAGCGGCGGTCAAGCCGGGGCGCAGAAGGTCCGGCGCGATGAGGTAGCCGGGGCCGGCAGTGTCAGACAGTTTGGCCAAAGATGCCTCCTGTTTTGCGGTGGGATTGGCGCGCTGTCGCATGGACAGGCTCAACCGCAGCACCTATGTTGGCGCCATGAGCGAGACATTGGAAATTGATGCGCTGGGGCTGTTGTGCCCGCTGCCGGTTCTGCGGCTGCGCAAACGTATTCAAGGCCTGCCTGCTGGGTCGAAAGTGACTGTTTTGGCCGATGATCCGGCCGCCCTGATCGACATCCCGCATTTCTGTAACGAAAGCGGCCACAGCTTTCAGGGCGCCGAGGCGCTGGACGGCGGCGGCGAGGGCAAGGCCCCGCATCGCTACGCGCTGATCACCGTTTGAGCAGGCCTGCATTCAGGTGCCCTCCTGCGGCAACCAGATGGTGAACCGCGTGCCGGTGCCGGGCGAGCTGTCGGCATGCATGTGGCCGCCGTAGCGCAATACGATCTTGCGGCTGATCGACAGGCCCAGGCCAGTGCCTTCGCCCTGTTTTGTGGTGAAGAACGGATCAAACACCCGCGCCAGCACATCGGCCTCCATCCCATCACCGCTGTCCTGCACCACGATCTGCACACCGGGGTTGCCTTCGCGGTCCATGTCATCTGCCCTGAGCAGCAGATCACCGCCATCAGGCATGGCGTGGATGGCGTTGACGATCAGGTTGATCAGCACCTGCTGCAGCTCAGTCCGGTTGATCCCCAGATAACGCGTCGCGTTGAGGCGCAGGTAGAGATCAATATCAACCTTGTTCAGCAGGTGCTGGACCAGTGGGATGGAATCCTCAATCACCTCATCGGGGTGGTGGCTTTCAACCTCACCGGCGTATTCGTCAGGCCGGGTGAACTGCAACAGCTTGTTGACGATCAGAAAGACTGAATGCACCTGTTCGTCGATCAGTCGGAACTCGGTCTTCAGACCCTCCGCCTGCGGGCCGATTTCAGACCGGATCAGGTCCAGATTGCCCTGAATTACGGTCATCGGGTTGTTGATCTCATGGGCAATCCCGGCTGCGATTTCGCCAACCGCCGCCAGTTTTTCCGAGACCAACAGCTGTTTGGTGGTCGCCTCCAGCCGGTTGTTGGCTTCGCGCAACTCGCGGGTGCGTTCAGCGACGCGGTTGTTCAATTCGCGGTCGCGGTCCTGGATCTGATCCAGCAGGCTGTCCATCTGTTCCGCCACGCGCCCCAGTTCATCGCCACGGTTTTCAACGCCGGTACGTGCGCCCAGGTCACCCTCCTCCACGCGGTTGATGGTGCCTTGCATCCGCTCAATCGGGCGGAAAATCTGGCGCGCCCAACGCAGAAACAGTGGAACCGACAGCAACACGATCACCACAAATGCGGCGGCGAAGGTCAGCAGGGTCTTGAATTTGGCGGTGCGGAAAGGCGTTTCAAGGAACCCGACATAGAGCATGCCAACCCGTTCCCCCATGCTGTCGGTGATCGGCTGATAGGCCGAGATGTACCAGTCATTCACCACAAAGGCCCGGTCGAGCCAGGTGCGCCCTTCGTCCAGAACGGCCTCGCGCACTGCGGCCGAGACCCGCGTGCCCAGCGCCCGCTGATCCTGAAACAGCCGCACATTTGTCGACACACGCACATCATCTAGAAACAGCGTCGCGGTGCCCACTGTGCCCTCAATCAAGGAGGCGGTCGGGTAAACCAGATCGTTGATCGTATCGATGAAGTTGAGGTTGCGGTTCAGCAAGACCCCCCCGACCAGCGCCCCCTGCCCGTTTGGCAGGCTGATCGGGGCGGCGGTGTGCACAAACATCCCGCGGGTTTCTTCGGTGCGGTCTGTGGGCACAGCCGCCTGTGTCGGCACCAGCCGGATCCGCGCCCGCGATGCCAAAATCGGCGACATCTGCTTCAGCTCTTCACCGGAAAACAGATCAATCGCCGCTGCGGATTTGCCCTGCAGGGCACTGCCCACCACCGGCCAATGTTCCAACGTGTCGGTCTGGACAAAATCCGGCGAGGAAATCACCACACCACGCGGGTTCAGCACATAGAGGAAATCCAAGCCAAGCGCGTCACGCTGGGCATCCAGCAAGGCCTGAAGTGCCTCAGCCCCCCCACGCTCCACCGCGATGGAAAACTGCCGACTGTCGCCAAGGCTTTGCACCTGCAACTGACGGCTTTCGACGATGCGCGACAGATATTGCTGCGCAATGGTCAGTTCCCCGTTCACCTTGGCAATCAATAGGTTATCAAAACGCGCCGACCAGTTGATCGCGGTGATGATAAAAAAGATCGGCATGATGAACACGGTCGGCAGCAGCGCAATCGCCAACAACCGCACCCGCACCGAAACCCGCCGGCGGCGGTTACGTGGCCCCTGCTGTGCTACGGCCGGGTGATCTGACACCGCATCAGCCATTCCACATCGCACATTTGCGGTCGATGGTCTTGCGCGAGACACCCAGCCGCCGCGCCGCCTCGGCCCGGTTGCCATTGCAGGCCTCCAGCACGGTCAGGATATGACGGCGCTCCACCTCTTGCAGGCTGTCCACCGCTTCCACCTCTTTGCCGGGCTCAGAACTGGCAAATTCAGCGGGCCACTCGCCCTGGATCAAGGACTGTTCGACCACATTGCGCAGCTCACGCACATTGCCCGGCCAGTCATAGCGCGACAGGTTCAACAACACCCCTTCATTGAGCGGCAGCGGCTCAATCCCCAACGCGCGGGAGATTTGTTGGATGAACATCAGCGTCAGTTCCTTGATGTCCATCGCCCGTTTGCGCAGTGCTGGCATCTCAATCTTCAGGACCTTGATGCGGTGATACAGATCTTCGCGGAACCGCCCCTCGGCCACGGCTTTTTCCAGATCGGCGTTAGTGGCGAAAATGAACCGCAGATCCAGTGGGACCTCACGCAGGGAGCCAACCGGGCGGATCTTGCGATGTTCGATCACCCGCAACAGTGCCGCCTGAATGGAAAGCGGCAATTCAGCGATTTCATCCAAATAAAGCGTGCCGCCATTGGCGTTCAAAAACAGCCCGTCCTGCCGCGCCCGCTGATTGGGACCACTGTCATGCACAAAGCCGAACAGTTCATTTTCAATCACATCGGGGGAGATCGTTGCACAGTTGATCGGCACAAAGGGTTTGCCAGCCCGTTCCGACATCGCGTGCAGCGCACGGGCGGCGATTTCCTTGCCGGTGCCGGTTTCACCAGTGAACATCACCGGCGTCATCAATGGGGCAGCGCGTTCCAGCGTGTTGCGAATGTCCTGCAACGCCGAAGAGCTGCCCAGCATCCGTTCACGCGCGGCGGTGTTGCCCGACGCCAGTTCGAATTTCAGTAAGTAGTTTTCACGACGCAGGTTCACCCGGTCCACACATCGCGCAACTGCGTTGATGATCTGGTTGGAGCGGAAGGGTTTCAGCACAAAATCCACCACGCCCGCGCGCATCGCCTCGATGGCCGTGTCCATATCCGCAAAAGCGGTGATCAGGATCACATCAGCAAAAAAGCCCAGCTTGCGCTGTTCACGCAGCCATTCCAGACCGGTGGTGCCGGGCATGATGTTGTCGAGGATGACAATATCAAAGTGGTTTGCATCCAACAGCTTGGAGGCATTGGCGGCGCTGTCCGCCTGTTCCACGCGCCCCACCATCGGGCCCAGAATTTTAACGATGAAGTTACGGATCCCCGGTTCGTCATCGACCACCA
Source organism: Thalassovita sp. (assembly GCF_963691685.1). Taxonomy (GTDB): domain Bacteria; phylum Pseudomonadota; class Alphaproteobacteria; order Rhodobacterales; family Rhodobacteraceae; genus Thalassobius. The sequence goes on along the minus strand of NZ_OY829290.1, from coordinate 1,073,078 downwards.
GAACCGAAGCCTGCGCGAGGCCAATCCCGAACTCAGACTGTTCGGGGACAGTTAAATTCGTCGGTGTATTCACCTGTGCAAACGTCCTTTATTCCACTCGGGCGGAGGCACTGGTGGTGCGCTCTTGGGTCGAAAAGCCCGACCCGTTCAGCACAACATTGGATGCCACCGCGATGCCGATGATCGCTGCACATGCAAAGAAAAAAGATTTCATGTCCGTTACTCCTTGGGCTCCGAATGGCTGCGCAGAAACGCGATGAGTGCCGCTCGATCCTGGGGATTGGTGATACGTTGCATGGGCATTTTCGTCCCCTTTATATACACCTCTGGCCCCAGATCAAAAAGCGCATCGACGGTTTCAGCCCCCCAAATGATGGCGGAATTGCGCAGGGTCTCGGAATAGATATAGCCCGGCACGGCCCCAGCGGGACGGCCGAACAGATTTTTAAGCGTTGGCCCGGCACGGCGCTGACTGTCATCGGTCAGGCTGTGGCAGATGGAACACTTGCGGTTGAATTGATGCTCCCCGGCTGAGGCACTTTGGATGCCTTGCAGGAACGGTTTGTCACCAACTGTCATTTTGTCACCCTTCGGCCCATCAATCGGCCAGGAGAACAGCTGCTCATCCAAGCCACCAGCATGGATGTTTTGCCCATCCCGGCTGAAGGCCAGCGCCCAGATCGGGCCGCGGGTGGTGGCGCGGAAATCAACCAGAAGGGACCAGTCACGGCTGTCGAGCAGTGAGATGTAGCCATGGCCATCCCCCACCGCCAGATAGCGGCCCTCTGGATCGGTGGCCATGGCAAGGATCGGGCGGCGTTCGAGCGTGAAGTCTTTGACCAAAGCGCGGCTCTCAGGGTCGATCACACGGGTGACGCCATCCACGGCACCATAGGCCAGCCAGCCCTCCGCCTCATTCAAAGCCAGGGTGTTGATGCCAAATCCACCAGCAACCAGCTGTGCCTTCAGGCTGGCGGTGCTGAGATCCCATAGCCGGACCGACCCGTCGGCGGAGGCTGAATAAAGCTGCGTGCCATCCTCAGAAAACGCCACATCATTGACCGCCCCGGCATGGCCGGTCAGAAACTGCGGCGCAGCACCCGACAGGGACCAGATACCGATGCTGCCATCCCAACTGGCCGAGGCAACGCTCAAGCCGTCTGGCGCAACAGCCAATGACATCACCTTGCCCTGATGCTGGCCCAAACGCTGGCCCTGCCCCGTTGTCAGATCCCAGCGATAAACGGCGAAGTCATCCCCGGCAGAAATCAGGGTATCCGCATCAACAAAGGCCACTGTGTTCACCGCGGCCTCATGCGCCTCCAGCCAGTGTGGTTGATCGCCCTGCCACAGGCCAACCGAATTGTCGAAACTGGCCGTGGCAATCCGCCCCTCTGGTCCTACCGCAATGCCTTTGATCGGGCCGCCGTGGCCCGACAGCGTGAAGAACTCGCCCCCCAGAAGGGGCGAGGCCATAAGCAGTAAAGACGACAGAAGAGAGGCGCGCAGCATCAGGGGGGCAACTTATTCAGCAGGAACCTGACCGCCGGATTTGTCCGCGCCGGTCTCTTTGTCCTTCACCTCATCATACCAGAGGCTGTGGTGTTCCTTGGCCCATTGCGCCTCCACCTGGCCAGAGCCCATGGCGTCAAAGGCGCCCTCCATCCCGACGGAGCCGAGGTAGATATGCGCGATGATCACGGTCATGAAGCCAAAGGCGACGATGCCATGCCACAGCTGGGAAAGCTGCATTTCCTGATAGGGGGTCAGCTCTTCGGGCAGGCGGCCATAACCGATGATTTCCGGCAGGCCTGTCATGTTGGCAATCTGGAACGTCTTGGCAAAGAAGGAGAGTTCGAACGGGAACAAGAGCGCCAGACCGGACATGGAGATCGAAATGCCGAAGACCGCGACGATCCAGTAGATCACCTTTTGGCCAGCGTTGAACTTCTTGGCGGGCGGGTGCAGGCCTTTGGAAAACAGACCACCCGCCTGCATGACCCATTTGATGTCCGTGCGGTTGGGAATGTTGTGTTTGATCCACAGAACAATGACCATCGCCAGCGCCAGCATGAAGGCCCAGGAAATGTTGTTGTGCACCCATTTCCCGGCAATGGCGATCGGGGCAAAGGCATCTTTGCCGATCAGCGGGATCAGGAACTTGCGCCCCAGCAGTGTGATCAGCCCGGTGATGCCCAGAAGGATGAAGGAAACCGCCAGCAACCAATGGGCAAAACGTTCAATGCCGTTGAACCGTTCCACCGTGCGGCCGGTTTTAGTGCCATCGATGCGGATCTTACCGCGGATTAGATAGAACAGCACCAGCAGGCCAAACATCGCCAGCATCAGATAGCCGCCATAGGTGGTCATCGGACCTTCGCGGAATTGCAGCCAGGCCATGCCGCTGTCCTGAATGATCAGGTGGCTGACCGGCCCACGGGCCGAGGCGTTAATATCTGCGGTGCCGTAGCGCAGGGCGCGGAACACTTCGGCATCGGAAACGCCGCCAAGCGTGCCCAGCTGCGCTGAGATTGCCGCGGCACTGTCGGGGTCGCCAGTGGCGTTGCGGCGGAAATCATCCTGGATCTTTTCACCGCGCTGGCGGGCAAGGATATCTTCGAGGGTCTGAGCGCCACCGGTTGCGGAACGTTCAGCGGCAGCTGTCGGGGTAGTGTCTTGCGTGGCATCCTGCGCCGCGACCGGGGTGGTCAGGGGCAGTGCCAGCGAAAGGCATAGGAAAATCCAGAGAAGGGCGCGCATGGGGTCCTCAATCTGTCGTGAAATTCTTGGGAACCGTTTTCGATCCGGTCGACGGAGCCGAAGAACGGGCGGAGATGCGGGAGGGCGCGCGTGGCGCCCCCCTGCGATAGCGGATCAGCCGCCTTTCTGTTCGTAGGCCGTACCCCAGCCCCAAGCGCCGGAGCCAAAGCCACGGGCCACCACGCGTTCGCGGTAGATGGCCGAGACGATGTCACCGTCACCCGCAAGCAGCGCCTTGGTCGAACACATCTCGGCGCAGATCGGCAGTTTGCCTTCTGCAATCCGGTTGCGGCCGTATTTGGCGAACTCGGCGGTGGAGTGGGTTTCTTCAGGACCGCCGGCGCAGAAGGTACATTTGTCCATCTTGCCACGGGAGCCGAAGTTGCCGGCCTGCGGGTACTGCGGCGCACCAAAGGGGCATGCGTAGAAGCAGTAACCACAGCCGATGCACAGGTCCTTGGAATGCAGAACGACACCTTCTTCGTTCTGGTAGAAGCAATCCACAGGACAGACGGCCATACAGGGCGCGTCCGAACAATGCATACAGGCGACCGAGATCGACCGTTCCCCGGGGCTACCATCATTGATGGTCACCACGCGGCGGCGGTTGATCCCCCAGGGCACCTCATGCTCGTTCTTACAAGCGGTGACACAGGCGTTGCATTCAATGCAGCGTTCGGCGTCACAGAGGAACTTAGCTCTTGCCATATCCGTTTCTCCTTATGCTGCAGAGATTTTGCAGAGAGTACACTTGGTCTCCTGCATCTGGGTTACGCTGTCATAGCCGTAGGTCTGGGCGGTGTTGGTGGATTCACCCAGCACGTATGGGTCAGCCCCATCCGGATATTTGCTGCGTTGATCCTCACCCTGGAAATGGCCACCGAAGTGGAAGGGCATGAAGGCCACGCCTTCGCCCACCCGCGGGGTCACCATTGCCATAACCTTAACCTTGCCACCCTCTGGGCCTTCGACCCAGACCTGCGATCCGTCACGGACGCCCAGGTTGTTGGCATCGCGCGGGTTGATCTCGACGAACATGTCCTGCTGCAGTTCAGCAAGCCAGGGGTTCGACCGGGTTTCATCCCCGCCACCCTCATATTCCACCAGACGGCCCGAGGTCAGCACGATTGGATAATCCTTGCTGAAATCGTTTTTCTGGATCGAGGCATACATGGTGGGCAGACGGTAGAATTTCCGATCCTCATAGGTCGGATAATCCGCCACCAGATCACGCCGTGGGGTGTAAAGCGGTTCGCGGTGCAGCGGGATGGGATCTGGGAACGTCCAGACCACGGCCCGTGCCTTGGCGTTGCCGAAGGGTGCACATTCGTGCTTGATCGCCACCCGCTGGATGCCGCCCGACAGGTCAGTTTTCCAGTTGGTTTTGGGACCAGCCACCGCATCAATCGCGGCACGCTCTTCCTCGGTGAGATCACCGTCCCAACCCAGATCCATCAGCATCTGCATCGTGAACTCAGGGTATCCATCCTGGATCTCTGAATCCTTCGAGTAGACGCCTTCGGCCAACAGGTTGTCGCCATCACGTTCCACACCGAAACGGGCCCGGAAGGTCAGACCGCCCTCAGAGACACGTTTGGACATGTCATAGAGGTTGGGCGTGCCCGGGTGTTTCATGTCAGCGGTGCCCCAGCACGGCCACGGCATCCCGTAGTAATCGCCATCTGCGGGGCCACCAATGGCCTGCAAAGTGGTGCGATCAAAGGTGTGCTGATTGGCCATATGCAGCTTGATCCGCTCCGGGCTTTGACCCGTATAGCCGATCGTCCACATACCTGCGTTGAACTCACGCGTGACGCTTTCGATGTTCGGGGTGACCTCATCTTCCATTTCGATGTTACGGAAGAAACGATCGGACCAGCCAAACTTCTTGGCAAACATCCCCATGATGGTGTGGTCAGGCTTACACTCAAAGAGCGGGGCCACAACCTCATCACGCCACTGGATCGAACGGTTCGACGCGGTCACAGAACCACGGGTTTCGAACTGCGTTGCCGCCGGCAGCAGATAGACACCATCGGTGCGGTCATGCAGAACAGCGGAAACTGTCGGATAGGGGTCAACCACGACCAGCATATCCAGCTTTTCCATTGCTGTTTTCATTTCCGTCATACGGGTCTGCGAGTTGGGCGCGTGGCCCCAGAGCACCATGGCACGGACGTTGTCCGGCTGATCCATGTTGTCCTTGTCCTCGAGGATACCATCGATCCAGCGCGACACCGGAATACCGGTGAGGTTCTGCAGCGATTTCTCCTTGCCGTCGGCAGAGGTCAGCGTGTTGAACTGACCGGCCAGCCAGTCACCATCTTCACCCCAGACACGCGCCCAATGGGCCCATGCGCCTTTGGACAGGCCATAATAGCCCGGCAGGGTGTGGCTGAGAACGCCAAGGTCGGTTGCACCCTGAACGTTGTCGTGGCCACGGAAGATGTTGGTGCCGCCGCCTTCGGTGCCCATGTTGCCAAGGGCCAGCTGCAGGATGCAGTAGGCGCGGGTGTTGTTGTTGCCGTTGGTGTGCTGTGTGCCACCCATACACCAGATCACGGTGCCGGGGCGGTTGTTGGCCAGCGTCCGCGCCACGCGCTTCAGCTGCGAACCGGGGGTACCGGTCACACGCTCCACCTCTTCGGGGTTCCATTTGGCCACTTCGGTGCGGATCTGATCCATGCCCCAAACGCGGGTCCGGATGAACTCTTTGTCCTCCCAGCCGTTTTCGAAGATGTGCCACAGGATGCCCCAAACCAGCGCCACATCGGTGCCGGGACGGAACCGGACATATTCATCGGCATGGGCTGCGGTGCGAGTGAAACGCGGATCGCAGACGATAACCGGCGCGTTGTTCTGCTCTTTCGCTTTCAGCACGTGCTGCAGCGACACAGGGTGCGCCTCGGCGGGGTTACCACCGATGATGAAAATGGCCTTGGAGTTGTGGATGTCGTTGTAGCTGTTGGTCATGGCGCCGTAGCCCCATGTGTTGGCCACACCGGCAACCGTGGTCGAGTGACAGATACGCGCCTGATGGTCGACGTTGTTGGTGCCCCAATAGGCCGCAAACTTACGGAACAGATAGGCCTGTTCGTTGTTATGCTTGGCCGAGCCCAACCAATAGACGCTGTCAGGGCCGCTTTCGTCGCGGATCTTCAGCATCTCATCACCGATCTCATCGATCGCCTGTTCCCAGGAGATCCGCTTCCACTCACCACCCTCTTTTTTCATCGGGTACTTGAGACGGCGTTCGCCATGGGCGTGTTCACGTACCGAGGCCCCTTTGGCGCAATGTGCGCCCAGGTTAAACGGGCTGTCAAAGCCGGGTTCCTGACCCGTCCAGATGCCGTTTTGCACTTCGGCGAGAACCGTGCAGCCCACCGAACAGTGGGTGCAGACCGACTTCACGGTCTTGACGGCACCATCCACGGCAGTGGCTGCACTCGCCTGAGTGACCATGCCGCCTGAAGCGCCAATCGCGGCCAGGCCACCGATGGCCAGACCAGAGCCGCGCAAAAATGTGCGGCGGTCAACGGAAGCTTCGGCTGCCGCTGACAGGATACTTGTCCGCTGGGGGCGTCGCGCAACCCCGTTGGTCTTTTTCCTAAGCATTTCTATCCTCCCTCGCGTCCCTTTCGGGAACTGCTAGGTATTGTTCAAAATTCCGACAGTCGGGCGTCACGCAACCAGTCGTCGGAGGCGGGGCGATCAGGTCCGGTTAAAACCGGGCGAGATCGTAGTAGGTGCGCACATGCGCGGTGTCCTGCATGCGTTCGCTGGTCGGATCGACCGGCGCCGCTTCGGCAGCATCACCCGAGACGGCCACGGCCGCAGCCGCAGCAGGCACAGACGTGGCTGCAACTTTCAGAAAGTCGCGGCGGGTGGTCTGGCTTGCGTCGCTCTTGCTCATGCTCTCCTCCTTGGTTGGGGCGGGTCCGCTCCCTGACGGCCCGCGGTTGCGGTTGATGAGGTCAAGCCTCAGGCGCCCATACGGAACGCCTGCGTCTCAATCTCGATGAAGGCTTTGCCCACGCTGCCCACCGGCGCGTAGAGGACGGAGTTCTTGGCCCCTTCCAGATCGCTGAAGAAATGCTGTGCCCAAGGCGCGATGTGGCGACCGAAGAACGCTTGCTGTTTTTCCAGCGACACAGGGTCACCAAAGCGGCCCCGGATCATGCCCGCCATCATGTCACACAGGCTGGCGATGTTATCCTCGGGCTCAAAAACGTTCGGGGCGCGTTCCATACGCTGCGCCGCCATGTCGCCGCGCAGCTGTGCCAGCGGTTTTTCGTTCAAGAAACCAGTCAGATAGTAGCTGGCGTAGGGCAGCAACTCCCCCCGGCCCAGACCGATGAACAGCGCGTTGAACTCGCTCTCGACCGCTTTGGCGTTGGTGGCTTTGGCAACGCGGGCCAGTGTGTTGATCGCCTGCCCCAATTCGCTGTCATCGCCCTGCAATGCAGCGGCTTGTGCCAGCATCTCCTTCGACGGTGGATGCGACAGAAGCGCTGCGAGGAAGTCATAGAGATCCGCGCGCAGGCGATCCTCTTCGGGGATCGCAGCCATCTGGGTGTCCGTTGCGGTCATGGTCATCTCGTCTCTCATCGCTCAGGTTTCAAACTGGAAGCGCATCCGCCGCCGCATGGGCTGCGGCTCCGGCGCTTCGTCCTGGAGGGTTTCGTTAGGGGGCTGCGCCACCGGGGGGATTGGCGCGTTCTGATTTTGGGCAAGGGCCATGTCATTGGCTTCATCAGGGGCCGCGGCCAGCAAAACTGGCGCGTCTTCTGTTGCGTCCTCTGGGGTTTGGTCGGGGTCATCTTCGGGCAGATCGGCCGGCGCCTCTTCTGCCGCGTCTTCCAGCGCACGGGCTTGGCGGGCCAGCTCCTCGACATGGGCTTTCATGCCTTTGCCGACCTGATAGGCGGTCTGCAGGTTCTCCACGACCATGGCGCTGTCGGTGAAGTCCTCGCCGTAATCAACCAGCATATCGACGTTGGCCAAGACCGGATTGGATGTCCAAAGACGGCGTAGGGCGCGGCGGCGCAGGCGTTCGGGAACGGCCTGCTTCATGAAAGCCGCGAAATCGTCGCCTTGTTGCATCTCATCAGGATTGGGCAGCTCCAGCTTGACCAGCAGTTCCTCATCTGACAGCTCATCCAGCTTGGCCTGTTCTTCGGCGTGCTCCGCCGCAACGGCGGCCTGCACCTCAGCCTCAGCTTCGGCGGCAACGGCGGCGCGGCGGCGGGACCAGAAATCGCTCATTGCAGCCTCACCTTCTTGCGGTGCGGCACGGCGTAGACGTCAGCCAGCTGCGAGATGCGCGGATCGCCGATCCCGTCTTCATGCAGGTCCACCCGCTTGCGGTCCCGGCGGCGCTTAACGAATTCTTCATGTTCGTGATGTTCATTGACGAAGTCGCGGATGAAGGCGACCAGCCCCTCTGGCATCGGCACCAGTTCGACCAGTTCTTCGCCGCTGTCGGTGTAATCCTGCGTCTCATAGGGGGAGGCTGTGGCCAGCAGAACCTCGAGCGGTTGCTCCGCGTCTGGATCGGTGGTTTCGCGCAGGATCACCCCAATGGTAGGCACCCGGGCTGAGAGGCCATGCAGATACGCCTCCGTATCGGTGCGCCACAGTTCCAGCGGCACGGTGGCGGCGTGAAACTCAACCGCCTCCCCTTCCTCGCGTAAAGGTTGCCAATCGGCAGGACCGGCGCCGGGGATCACGGCAACCACTTTCCACGCGAAAGGCACCCAACGGCTGACCGATGGGGTGCGGCGGATGATGATTCCCAATGGCAACGAAGCTGTCGCGTGCCGCATGGTGATTTTGTCCCTTCCTCAACGATCCGCGTGCCCTGATGGGTCCCTGTCACAAATTTTTTTCGGATCGCTGCAATGATCATCCCCACCTGTTTGAAAGGCAAAAAAAATCGCCGTTTTCGGGATTTCCCCGGCCCAATCGGGACACAATGTCCCTGATGACCCTGGGCACAAAATCCAGCGGGACGGAATGTCCACTTTTGCCAAAAACCAACAAAAATCATCGGTTTTTCAAAACGAATCACTTGGCGGTTTCTGCGCCGGTCTTGGGCTTTACCGGGGCTTTACGGGCGCTCTATTTCATGAATAGCTAACGCACATCGGACGGGTCCAAAACAACAGCAGCGCGACCACCGCGGGGGAAATAGAATGACTAAGCAGCTGATTTTGTGTGATTGTTTGGCAAGCCAAAAGATCGACACTGACAGTTTGTCCCATTTGGAGGGCGTCACCTGCTCAAAGGTGCACAGCAATCTCTGCGGATCGGAAAGCGGTGCGGCTGCCAAGCTGATCGCGGCCGGAAATGCCACCATCGCCTGCCAGCAGGAGCATGCGTTTTTCGAGGAACTCGCCAGTGAAATCGCCGGCGAAATCGCGGCTGAGACCGGCGCAAGCCCACAGGATCTGACCCCGGATTTCGTGGATCTGCGCGACCGCGCCGGATGGTCGGATGAGGGCAAAAAAGCGGGGCCAAAAATGGCCGCTTTGGCAGCCGATGCGGCCCACCCGATGGCGCCTTTGAAAACCTTCGATGTGACCTCGGAAGGGCTGTGCCTGATCCTTGGTCCGGTCGATGCCGCCGTTGATGCCGCGCGTCAGCTGGCGCCCTTCCTTAGCGTCACCCTACTTGTTGAAAACACGTCGGAAATCGCGGACCTGCCGATGGACCGCAGCTTTGATCTGGTGGCCGGACAACTGAAAGGTGCAACCGGGGCGCTTGGCCAGTTTGAGGTTCGGATCGATCAACTGCAGCAGTTGCAACCGGGCGGTCGTGGCGAGATGCAGTTTGGCGAGGCCCGCAACGGTGGCATGGCGGAATGTGACATCATTCTGGACCTGCGTGGCGGCACGCCTTTGTTCCCTGCCCCCGAAAAACGCGAGGGCTACCTTCGCGCCGATCCCGGTTCGCTCCCGGCTGTCGGGGCCGCGGTGATGGAAGCCTCCCATCTGGTAGGAACGTTCGAGAAACCGTTTTACCTTGGCCTCGACCCCTTGATCTGCGCCCATTCGCGCGCCGGGCAGTCGGGCTGTTCCAAATGTCTGGATGCCTGCCCCACCAGCGCGATCCGGTCTGAGGGCGATCATGTGGACATTGACCCAACGATCTGCGCCGGCTGCGGATCCTGCGCCGCGCTGTGCCCGTCTGGGGCGATCACCTTTGACAATCCCGCACCGGGGGCCCTGTTCACCCGGATGAACCGGCTGGCAGAGACCTATAAAACGGCTGGCGGTAACACCCCGCGGCTGCTGGTACATGATGCCAGCCATGGGTCTGAAATGATTTCCCTTTCCGCCCGTTTTGACCGCGGATTGCCCGCCGATGTGATCCCGATGGAGCTAGAGAAAGTCTCGGGCTTTGGTCACGCCGAAGTGCTGGGCGCACTGGCGGTTGGCTTTGCCGCTGTCGACATTCTGGTAAGCCCGAAAACCGAACGCGATGCGCTGGATCCCGAGGTCGCGCTGGCGCAGGCCATGGCCGGCACTGGGGCGCAGATCCGGGTGCTGGATCCTGCCACGCCGGAGGCGCTGTGCGACGCACTCTACGGGGCCACCAAAGGCCCCGCGCTGGCCGAGCCGATCCTGCCGCTGGGCAGCCGCCGCCAGGTGGCACGACTGGCGGCCAAGGCGCTCAACACCGATGCAGAGGCGCCCCTGCCCTTGCCGGCTGCGGCGCCTTATGGGGCGGTTGTGGTCGATAAAGAGGCCTGCACCCTGTGCCTCTCCTGTGCCTCCCTCTGTCCGGCGGGGGCTTTGGGCGACAACCCCGACGCGCCGCAGCTGCGCTTTCAGGAGGATGCCTGCCTGCAATGTGGTCTGTGTACCAATGTCTGCCCGGAAAATGCGATCACCCTGCAGCCGCAGATGGATCTGAGCGACGCGGCGCTGAGCCAGCGTGTGATCCATGAAGAGGAACCGTTTGAATGCATCGATTGTGGCAAACCCTTTGGGGTGAAATCCACCATCGACAAGATCATTGCAAAGTTGGAAGGCAAACATTCGATGTTCCAGACAGGTGGCGCGGCGAACCTGATCAAGATGTGCGATGACTGCCGGGTAAATGCCCAATATCACATGCAAAACAATCCGATGGCCGGGGCTGCGCGCCCACGCGTGCGCACCACCGATGACTATCTGTCAAAACGCCGGGATCACTGAAGTTGGATCGGCGCACCCAGATCCGCGGGGGGCAACCCCGCCACATAGGTCACGATATCGTCCAGCTCCTCCAGCGACATGTCGAGCGGCACGATGGCGGCCTTGTGCTGGGGATCCAGCTCGGTCTCCAAGTCACTGATGCGGGTGAAACTGGGATGCGGGTTAAGCGCATAGAAGGCATAGAACCTCTCATCCCAATCGGGGAAGGCCCGCAGCACGAAGAACGACGGTGTGGAGCCGATACCGCTCATCCGATCGGCCGTGCCAACAACGTGGCAGCGTTTGCAATGCAGGTTCGACACCGCCAGCCCGTTCGCCGCGTCTCCCGTCAGCTCCAACGCTTCTTCAACCTCCACCACCGCGGTGGCGCGGGTGAAGCGCAGCCCGTCGGGGGCCTTGAAGGCTTCGATCGTGTTCAGGCCGATGTCCGAGGTCAGCCAATCCACAAACCGGTCGGCGTATTCTCCACCACCGCTTTGATCCAGATGCCAGAGGCTACCCGCCCCTTCGAACAGCGCCCGGCCCTGTCCCTCGGTGTTCAGCGACAAAGGGGCGGCGCCATCCGCACCAACTACGCTGACCCGCACCCGGTGTTTCAACGTAAAGCGCGGCAACAGATGTTTCAGCAAGCCGGTCTCCACCAAGGCTTCCGGCGCGGCCAGGCTGACGGTTCGGTCCTGCGCCAGTGCCGCGCCGCCGCTCAGCGTCATCCCACAGGCCAAGGTCACTCGCAGCAATACGCTCGTGATTTTGGACCCTGTGACTTTGGACATGGCTGGCTCCTTCCCGGCTGGCCTGCAACACTTACACACAAGTCTAGGGCTGCCGCTTTGTGCGGGTCAAGAACCCGGTCCGCTGCCGCGCCCCACCACCCACAGCGAACGAAAGGCCCCAGCCATGAGTGATGACTTCAACATGTCGATGCGCAAATTTTTGAAACAGGTCGGCGTGACCAGCCAGCAGGCAATTGAGGACGCGATGCGATCCGCAGGTGACACTGCAGGCAAAGGCTATCAGGCCAAAATGGTGCTGACCATCGACGGGCTGGAGATGGAGCATGTGGTGACGGGTGAGATCAAAGGACGCGACCAATGAGCCTAACGCGCGAGGCCGTTCTGGCCGAACTGAAGACCCTGAAAGACCCAGCCAGCGGCAGCGATATCGTGGCCAGCGGGCTGGTGCGCGCGCTGAACGTCGAAGGCGGCGATGTGCGTTTTGTGATGGAAATCGACCCCAGCCAGTCCAATGCCATGCAGGCCGTGAAGGCAGAAGCCGAGGAAAAGCTGAACGCGCTGGCCGGCGTAGATCGGGTGGCGATCGTGATGACCGCCCATGAGGTGAAAGCCCCGCCGCCGGATCTGCAGGCGCGCCGCCCGGCGCAGCAGCAGGGCCCGCAGAAAATCCCCGGCGTGGACCGCATACTCGCCATTGCCTCGGGCAAAGGCGGGGTGGGCAAATCTACCCTCTCAGCCAACCTGGCGGTGGCTTTGGCCGCTGAGGGGCGCAAGGTCGGTCTGTTGGATGCCGATGTTTACGGCCCGTCTCAGCCGCGAATGTTGGGGGTTTCCGGCCGCCCGGCGTCACCGGATGGCAAGACCATCCTGCCGATGCGCAATCACGGGGTGACCATGATGTCCATCGGCCTGATGACCCGCGAGGAAGAGGCTGTGGTCTGGCGTGGCCCGATGCTGATGGGCGCGTTGCAGCAGATGCTCAATCAGGTGCAATGGGGCGCGCTTGATGTGCTGATTGTTGACCTGCCACCGGGCACGGGTGACGTGCAGATGACCCTGGCGCAAAAAGCCGAACTGACCGGTGCTGTTGTCGTCTCCACCCCGCAGGACATCGCGCTGCTGGATGCCCGCAAAGGCATCGACATGTTCAACAAACTGGGCACCCCGATTGTGGGCATGGTCGAAAACATGTCGACCCACATCTGCAGCAAATGTGGCCATGAAGAGCATGTCTTTGGTCATGGCGGTGTCGCCGCTGAGGCGGAGAAGCTGGGCGTGCCGCTCCTCGGGGAAATCCCGCTTGATATCGACATCCGCATGGCCGCCGATGGGGGCGCGCCGCTTGTTGCCTCAAAACCAGCCTCGCCTCAGGCGCAGGCTTTCCGTAAGCTGGCCAAGACCTTGATCGACAATGGCCATGCCTAAGGATGAGATGACACCAGAACTAACCTTCCCCCCGCTGTTTCAGGGCGAAGCGCTGACCGGCGCTGCAGACCCCTTTGCCAAGGCCTGCACGCAGGCGCTGTTGGGCTGTGACGCGGGGACGGTGATCTACAACATCACCCCTGACGCGCTGAAAGCGGCGATCATCTTTGCGCCCGAAGGGCCAATGGAAGAAGCGCTGCCGGTGCTGATCGCCTGTGAGGTCGGCTTCCAAAACGCACTGGGGGCGCTGGCGCCGCCAGAGGTTTCCGTGCACTTCCGCTGGGATGGTGAGATTCTGGTGAACAATGCCCGCTGTGGCCGGATGCGCATGGCCGCCGCTGAGGTTGCCAAAGATGCGGATCTGGATTGGGTGGTGATCGGGCTGGAACTGCCGCTGTTGCCGCCGGATCCCGAAACGCCGGGGCTGACACCAGATCAGACCTGCCTGTTTGAAGAGGGCTGCGCCGATCTGGATCCCGGTCTGCTGCTGGAGGCCTGGACCCGCCACACGCTGGTCTGGATCAACCGCTGGTCTGACGAAGGTCTGCGCCCGCTTTCGACCGAATGGCGTGGCCTCGTGGACAAGATGGGGGAGCCGGTTGAGATGACGCTGGCTGGGCAAAGCTACAGCGGCACCTTCATGGGAATTGACGAAAGCTTTGGCATGTTGCTGCGGCAGGGGGATGACACCCAACTGCTGCCCCTGTCACTGCTGTTGGAACAAGGGGGTGAGCGATGAGCGGCACCAAACTGGCACGCGCCATCCATCTGGATGAAAGCGACATGAACGTCTTCTTCAGCCCTGCCCGTACCGGCGAATGGGCGATCAGCGGCGGGTTTGAGTTTTCCAATTGGGGTGAGGCCGATCTGACCGGCAAGGCCCGGCAGGCCTTTGCAAATGGCTGGCTGGGGGTGGAAACCTTTGGTCGCGTGACCTTTGTGGCCGTGACACAGGTTGAAGACAGCGAACTGCAAGATATCGCGCGCGGACTGGCGCAACATTTCGTGGATCTTTACGGCGCCCCCACTGTTGAGGCTGCGATGGGCGTCGCGCAGGAAGAGATCGCGCATATGATCGACCTCTGCGCGGATCATGATCCCAACACCCTGCTGACCGTTGAACGGGAACTGACCGAGGCGGGGGTGCGCGAACGCTTCCGCTCGATCAAGCCCGATGCGGCGCAGCTGGATCAGGTGGCGGTGCACGCGGTGCCTGAGGATGACGTCCCAAAACTGTAAGCCATCGCCGGACAGCAAAAAGCCCCCGCAGATGACACTCTGCGGGGGCTTTTGCGTGCCCCAAGAGGAGGGGCACGTTGGGAAACCTAAGCGTTATTTCGCGTTGAAGGTAAACAGCGCCTCACCGTTCAGGCGGTAGCCATCAATCAGGGTCTGGGCGCGCTCAGACACCAGCCACCCCTCCAGCTTATTGACCAGATCAGCCTTCACATGGGGGTGTTTTTCTGGGTTCACCGGCAGGAAGGCATATTGGTTGAACAGCACAGGATCGCCCGCAAACAGCAGATCCAGATCGCCCTTGTTGGCAAATTTCAGCCAGCTGGCGCGATCTGACATCACATAGGCATTCATGCCCGATGCGGTGTTCAGCGTGGCCCCCATGCCGGCGCCTGCCGCCTTGTACCAGCTGGGATCCAGCGCCTCAGCATCGATACCTGCGGCCTGCCAGAGCGAAAGCTCTTTCTTATGGGTGCCGCTGTCATCGCCCCGGCTGGCGAAATCGGCCTTCGCCGCCTCAATCGCGCCAAGGGCCGCGGCCGCATCCGCCGCGCCTTTGATGCCGGCCGGGTCCGTGTCAGGGCCGATCAGGACAAAATCGTTATACATGACCTCGGTCCGGTGGGTGCCGTAGCCCCCTGCCAGAAACGCCTCTTCGGCCTTTTTGGAATGCACCAGAATGGCATCCACATCGCCCGCTTCCCCCAGCCGGATCGCCTGACCGGTGCCAACGACCAACAGCTGAACCTCAAGCCCCAGATCTGCGGCGATTTCCGGCAGCAGCACATCCGACAGGCCCGAGTTGTGGAACGAGGTTGTGACCGCCAGTTTCACACTGTCCGCCAGGGCCGCACCGGCCGAAAAGGCGGCAATGCCCCCTGCCAAAACAGCGCCCTTAACCGAACCGAACATCAAGGTCATATGACGATATCTCCTTTTAAGAAAGCATGCGCCTCGGGGCTTTGCGGATCCGAGAAAAACGCATCGGCCTGATCTGCGGCGTGCAGCTGGCCATGATGGATAAACAGCACATCCTCCGCCAGACGGCGGGCCTGACCGTGATCATGGGTGATCATCACGATACGGGTGCCGGCAGCATGGGCCGTCAGCAGGATATGTTCGATGTCGCGAATGGCCCTGCCGTCCAGACTGGCGCAGGGTTCATCCAGAAACAGAATCTCAGGCTTGCGGATCAGGGCGCGGGCCAGCGCCAGTTTCTGCCGTTCACCGCCTGACAGGTAGTGGGCCATTTTCAACGCACTATCGCCAAGCCCGACGGTTTTCAGCGCCTCTGCTGCGCGGGCGCGCGCCTCTTTGCGGGGCATGCCGTGCACGGTCAACGGATAGGCCACATTGTCCAGCGCTGTGCGCCGCATCAGGGTTGGGTGCTGGAAGACATAGGCTTGACTGGGGCGCGCTTGCACCTCTGGCACCGCCCAATCCACCCGGCCTGAACTGGGCCGCTCCAACCCATGCATCATCCGCAGGAGTGAGGTTTTACCGGCCCCGTTTGGCCCCATCACGATGGTAAACCCTTGCGGGCCCAGCGTCAGGTCAATCGGCCCCACCAGGGTCCGGCCCCGGCGCGTCAGTTTGGCACCGGCAAGGCGCAGCGGAAGGATCTGCTCTACCATCGGCTACTGACCTCCGTCTTGGAGGCATAGTGGATCGACAGGTTCACCCCGATGGCGATGGCGATCAGCACAAACCCCAGTCCCAGCGCCAAAGCGAAGTTGCCTTTGCCGGTTTCCAAAGCGATCGCCGTGGTCAGCACCCGGGTCGCCTGATCGATATTGCCGCCCACGATCATGATCGCGCCGACCTCACCGATCCCCCTGCCAAACCCGGCCAGCGAAGCTGTCAGCAGCGCCCGGCGTGCATCCCACAGCAGCGTCCGGATCCGCTGGCGACGGCTGGTGTTCAGCGAAATCAGCAGGTCATGGTATTCGGCCCAGAGCTCCCGCAGGGCCTGATGCGCGATGGAGGCAATCAGCGGCGTCAGAATAACCACCTGCGCGATGATCATCGCCGTGGGGGTGAACAGCAGCCCGAAGACCCCAAAGGGCCCCGAGCGCGACAACATCAGATAAACAATCAACCCCACCACCACGGGCGGCAGCCCCATCAGCGCGTTCAGCAGCGCAATCACAGAACGGCGGGCCCGAAACCTGTAAACCGCCAGCCATCCGCCCAATGGCAACCCGATGGCAGAGGCAATCACCGTGGCGGTCAGCGTGACATGCAGCGATCTGGCCGAGATCTGCAACAGATCCGGATCCAAGGTCACAATCAACAGGGCCGCCTGCCGCAGCCCGTCCCAGATTTCTGTCATCCGCCTCAATCACAGGTGCGTCTTGCTGCACACTGCGCCCTTTCCTCGGCTGGATTTTACCGCGCACCCGCAGGACATGCGACGCAGGAGCAGTCAGGCGCTGACGTTTATTTCGGCAGATTGGCCACGTCATTGGCCGAAGGGTCAGAATGTCCACCCGCCGGATCGGGGCATGGAACAAACTGTCCCTCCCCCTGCTAAGCCAATGACAGCAGGTGCAAAAACACCCTCCGCAGGGCGAAGGGTGATTCGAGTGTTTCTAAGGGGTGAGCAGGTCAGCTCAGCCAGCTGCGATAGTCGCTCACCAACAGATGTGTCGGCGCTTCATCTTCCTCAATCTCAGCAAAACGGCCGATCGGTTCACGGAAGATATTGTCGGTTTCATCGTCGTTGACGGTGGAAACCTCACCGATCAGAACATCCCCCCCCTCACCCCAGAAGGCGTGCCAATCGCCTGGCATCAGGGTCAGACTTTCGCCGGGCGCAAATTTCAATTTCTCGCCCGGTGCAAATTCGCGCGGGATGCCATCACACATCACCATGCCGCCACGGTCTTCGGCAAAGTTGCCATCGTCATCAGACCCGTAAAGCTCAACCACCATGGTGGCACCGCCCCGGTTGATGATATCTTCGGCTTTGATGACATGGGTGTGCATCGGCGATAGCTGATCCTGCCGTGAAATCAACAGCTTCTCAGCGTAGCACATGCCGCCGCCGCGTTGCAGATCGGTCAAACGACCGTTGCGCAGGGTGAACAGGAACAGCCCCATTTCGTCAAAGCGACCATCGCCATAATCGGTGATGTCCCAACCGCAACGCGCCTCAATCACGGCTTTTGCCCTGCTGGCATTGGCCTTGAACTCTTCCGGTGTCCAATAGGCAAAGGGCGGCAGGACAAAACCGTAGGAGCGGATCATCTCATCCGCTGCGGCCATGATTTCATTGATTCTGGAACGTTTCATCTCTGGCCCTCCCAAGGCGCTGTTGCGCCCCTGATAGCGCTATCAGGATTTCAGTCAAGCCCGCTCTGGCCCGGCAAAGAAAAACGCCCCGCAGCGATGCGGGGCGTTCTAAGAGTTTATGCGTTAAGCGTCATTGTCGCTTAGCTTCGTCACCTCTCCCCAATCACACCTGTGACGGCAGCCACAGGACAATCCATGGGAAGGCGACGAGGAGGGCGATGGTGATGGCGTCTGCGATGAAGAAAGGGGTGACGCCTTTGAAGACATCCTGCACGCTCACGTCATCGCGCACGCCCGCCACCACAAAGCAGTTGAGGCCGATGGGCGGGGTGATCAGGCAAAACTCGGCCATTTTCACCACCAGAATACCAAACCAGATCGCACACATCGGGCCCGACATGCCAAAGGTGCTGTCCGCGGCCGAGACAAACTCACCGCCGTTGAGCGCCATGACAGCGGGGTAGACCACCGGCAGTGTCAGCAGCAGCATGCCGATCGCATCCATGAACATGCCCAGGACCGCATAGGCCAGAAGGATCAGCACCAGCGTCAGCATCGGGCTCTGCTCCAGCCCGGTGATCCAATCCGAGAAAGCGCCTGGCAGATCGGCAAAGCCCAGGAACCGCACGTAGATCAGCACGCCCCAGATGATGGTGAAGATCATCGCCGACAGCTTCGCCGTCTCCAGCAGCGCATCCTTCAGCTGCGCCCAGCCCATGCCGCGCAGCAGCGCCATCACAAAGACCACAAAGGCCCCCAGCGCGCCGCCCTCGGTGGGCGTGCCCCAGGCATCTCCGCCAAAGGGGTTGTAGATGAAGAAGATGATGATGAAGACCACAAAGAAGATCGGGAAAGCCGGCGGGATCGCAGCAAAGCGCTGTTTCCAGGTGAAGCCTTTCACTGGCGGGCCGAACTTCGGCAGGGCCAGCGCCAGCACCACGATGAGGCCGCCATAGATCAGCGCCGAGAAGGCACCGGGGATGAAGCCCGCAAGCAACAGCTTGCCCACATCCTGTTCCACAATGATCGCATAGATCACCAGAATGGCCGAGGGCGGGATCAGCGAGGCCAGCGTGCCACCAGCCGCCACAACACCCGCCGCAAAGCGTTTGTCATAGCCGATCTTCAGCATCTCGGGGATGGCGATCCGGGCAAAGACGGCCGAGGTGGCCACCGAAGCGCCAGAGACCGCCGCAAAGCCCGCGGTGGCAAAGACGGTCGAGACCGCCAAGCCTCCCGGCAGCCAGCCGACCCAGCGTTTGGCCGCGTCAAACAACGCCTTGGTCAGGCCCGCGTAATAGGCCAGGTAACCGATCAGGATGAAGGTCGGAATAAGCGACAGCGCCTGGCTGGCCACTTTCGAATGCGGCACCTGGCCAGCGGTTTTCACCGCCACGGTCAGCGCCCAGCCAAAATCTTCGGGGTCATAGCCCTTCTTGGCCCAGAAGATCCAGATCAGACCCACAAGCCCGGCAATCCCGGCGGCAAAGGCCACCCGCATGCCAAGAACCACCATCAGCAGCATAAAGCCCGAGACCCAGAGGCCAATTTCAATCGGTTCCATCAGCCCCGTCCCTCATCATTTTCCAACTCGCCCACATGGGCGGCCTCTTCTGCCGCCTGGGCGGCGGCCGATTGCACCAGCGGCACCGCCACCGGCTCCACCAGACCCAGCACAAAGGCGCGGCCATAGCCCCAGAGCTGCAGCGCCATACGCGCGCTCAGGACCGCAAAGGCCACCGGGGCCAAGAGCTTGGCCGGCCAGATCGGAATGCCGATGTCGATCGAACTGTCGCGCGACCAGAGCGGCGCATTAAAATCAAAGCTGCGGTCAAAATGCGACCAGGTGCCCCAGACCAGCAGCACCATCAGCACCAGCGCCGCCAGGGTGGTCAGAAACTCCGCCGCCCAAAGCGCCCGCCCCGACAGGCGGCCCACCAGAATATCCATGCGAATATGGCCGCCATCGCGCTGGGTGTAGGCAATCGCCATAAAGGCAATCAGCGGCATCGCCTGTTCGATCCAGTCCACATAGCCCGGCAGCGGCGCGTTCATCAGGTTGCGCCCCGAGACCGAGACCACCGCCAGAAGCATCAGCGAGAACACCGCCAGCCCACTCAACAGCGCCAGAACACGTTCCAGCCGAAACAGGTTTTGATCCAGCCGGCTCAGACCCGACCCATCTTCCAAGACCGCAGCAGATCCCGCCATCTCATCCCCCATCCAGTTGTTTTATATAGAAAGACCGCCCCCGAGGGGCCTCAGCCCAGCAGGAGCGGTCGATGTCAAAAGGCGCCGCTTACTTGCTGCGCTCAGCCTCAAGCGTGCTCATGACCAGGTCATACAGCTCCTGGGCGGGCAGGCCCTGGGCGGTCATGTCGGCGATCCATTTGTCGCGGATCGGGCCGGCGGCCACTTCGCGGAATTTGGCGATCTCTGCCTCGGGCAGCTCCACCTTGGCCACACCTTTTTCGGCCAGGACGCTGTCCCATTTGGCCAGAACCTCACCGTAGTTGGCCAGGTAATGGGCGATCGCCTCATCGACCGAGCTGTCCAGCGCCTCACGGTGGGCGTCCGACAGGCCTTCATAGGCGTCGACATTGACCACCACCGGGCAGTTCACGGTGCCGGGGTTCAGGTTGGCGGTCCACCAGGTGGCCTGGTCAATGGTGCGATAGGCAAAATGGGCGTGCTGGGCGAAGGCCACAGTGTCCACAACGCCGCTTTCCATCGCGTTATAGGCTTCGGTTGCGGTGACCGAGGTCGGCACCGCGCCCACGGCGCTGAACGCCTGACCGATACCGCCGGTGGCGCGCACCCGCATGCCGTCAAACTCGGCCAGGGCATCGCGGGCTTCGCCGGTGCCGACAATGTTGTACTGCGGCATCGGCGAGGTCATCAGCAGCTTGGCATTCCAGCGCCCCAGATCCGCCTGCACCGCCGGGTGGCCATAGACCGCATGGCTGACCGCCACTTCTTCTTCCAGCGTGCTCACACCCAGGAACGGCAGTTCCAAAACGGTGATCGAGGGGTTCTTGTCGCGGTGATAGCCGGCACAGAACTGCGCCATCTCAAAGGCCCCGATCGAGATCCCATCCAGGTTCTCCCGGTTCTTCGACAGACCGCCATAAGAAATGTTCAGCGTGAACTCACCACCCGTCTTCTCAGACACCAGCTCCGCCAGCTTCTCAACATGCTCCGTAAACGCACGACGCTTACCCCAAAGCGATACATTCCATTCGGTCGCCATGGTTTCGGTTGCAAAACCTGCCGCCAACGCAGCAACGGCTGCGTGGGTCAATAACTTTTTCATCTTCAGATCCTCCCAAGATCCAACATCATTTGGATGGCAGGGAGTTTGGCGGATCGCCACGCGCTTGGCTATGAAGGAAACCGCGCGGGTCTAAAAACTGGCCCTGCGGAAATCCGCAGGCCCATTTTTCTGGGGTTACCTCACCACTCAAGCTCAGAGAAAAAGTCCTGTGCCTGTCGTTTACATAGCAATCTGTACTCCGACATCGACTTGGGCAGTTCATCAGGCATAGCCTCTGGAGGGATCTGTTTAAGCAACGTACCGTAGAGAAAATCAACAGCCCTCTCCGCCAATCGTAGATCTGGAATATTGACGAGATCATAATTATCGAGATGCGCGATCATTTTATCACGCGCATGCTTCAGATTTACTTTGTAATCTTCGAATTCGTCAGCAGAATGCCCCAAACTTTCCAACAAACTACCTTCAAAATCCTTGCACTTTAAAACGCGCGTGTAGTGATGTTTGCCTTTCCCATCGGCAAACATTTTGCACCATTCCAACACAGCAACATCAAGCATACTGCCTGCACACGTTCTAATAAATTCTGAGTGGGCAGGGTGTTGTAAAAAGTCGGAAGTAAACCGAAAGAAAACCAAATTTCGCTCAAATTGGACGCACAAACCAGCCAAGCGCTTTTCTTTTTCACGTCGGTCCTTTTCCTTCATACAGTTATCCTTTGCTAGCTTACTAGAACTGCGCGTCCTTATCGAGGCCTAGCGTGCCTTTCCCTCTCGTGTGGCGCGCCATAGCCGATACCTAACGCTCCTAAATGGTCCACATCAGGCCGTGAAGACAGTAACGACCTTGCTGAAACACGAGAAACCTTGATCAGATTTCGGAGTTCCCAATGAAGCGCATCAGATGATCCATAAAGCCCTAGTAGATGTCAGCGCACTGTCCCGGTGGCTTCCAACATTGAGAACCCTTTGACCTCTACGAAGCCTTTACATCTGCCGTCCGGGTAAATCCGAAAACTAAACCGTCCATTGCGAATGAACCCAGGGGCCGGACCAGCAGTGCGGCGGTAGACGAAGGTATCAAACCGGCCGTTGGAACTGCGGTCCACATCGATCCAGGGCGAGGTCTTTTCATTCAAAAGCAGGACAATTTTGTCTTGGTTGCCTTTGGAGCGCAGCATGAAGGCTGTACCGGTCCAGGTCATGGCGATGTCGGCGGGCGCCCCGCGCCATTTGGAAAATTGACAGAGCGTATCTTCGGCCAGGGCGGATGTGGCGGTGAAAGTGGCGAAACAGGCCAGGGTCGCGGCGCGCAAAAATGAGGTCACGGAAATCATCCAAATAAGAAAAGCATCAATCAACAGCACTCATAGCGGGTATCGCGAATTTGCCAAGCGCAAAATCAGCCACCGGATTTACAGCAGCGCGTCCTTATCAAGGCCCAGTTTGACGATCTTCTCATTGAGGGTGCGGCGGCCGATGCCCAGGGCTTCGGCCACGGCCTCCATCCGGCCCTGATGGGCGGTGATGGCCTTGCCGATCAACTCGCGCTCATAGGCGGCGACGGCTTCGCGCAGGGTATCGGGCACCTCATCCACGCTGAGATCCACCCGCAGCGCACGGGTGACCGAGCCACCGCCGCGCCGTGCGGCCAGAACCCGGCGTTCGGCGACATTGCGCAATTCGCGCACATTGCCGGGCCAATCATGCGCCATCAGCGCTGTCAGGTCTTCCTGGGTGAGGTTCGGTGGCTCCACCTCATAGGTCTGGGCGTAATGTTCCAGAAAATGGGTAAACAGCAGCACCAGATCGCCGCGCCGGGCGCGCAGTGTTGGCAGGGTCAGCTCAACCGTATTGATCCGGAAGGACAAATCCTGACGGAAGCGTTTTTCGGCGATGGCTTCGGCCATGTCTTCATTGGTGGCCGAGACAACCCGGAACCGCAGCGGCACCGGGCGACTGGCGCCAAGCGGCGTCACCTGTTTGTCCTCAATCACCCGCAGCAGCTTGGCCTGCACCTCAGGTGGGCAGGACAGGATTTCATCAAGAAACAGCGTGCCGCCATCTGCCAGCAGCAGCTTGCCTTCGTGGTGGCCGGCCTCGCCAAACATCTCACTTTCAAAGGTGGCGGGATTGAGCGCGGCGCAGTTCAGGGCCAGAAACGGCCCGTCCGCCTGTGGCCCCAGATCATGTAGCGCCCGCGCCACCAATTCTTTGCCAGTGCCGGTTTCGCCCTGGATCAACACCGCGGCAGGGCTTTCGGCGACATCCAGGATGTCTTCGCGCAGATTGGCCAGTTCAGGCGTTGCACCCAGCAGCACCCGGTCAAGCCCCGACAGGCGCGCCAGCCGGGCGCGCAGCCGTTCGGTGGTACGGCGCATCTGATGCTGTTCGGCCGCGTGACGCAGGATGGTCAGCAGGCGGCGGGGTTCATAGGGCTTTTCGACGAAACTATAGGCCCCCGCCTGCATCGCGCTGACCGCCATCGGGATATCCCCGTGGGCTGAAATCAACACAAGCGGTGGTGCGGTATCGGCATCCAGCGAGGCCAACAGCTCAAGGCCGGACATGCCGGGCATCCGCACATCTGACAGGATCACATCGGGCTGAAAATGGCTGAGGTGTTCAGCAACCTTTTCGGCCCGTGGCAGGGCCTCAACCCGCCAGTCGGCCGCTTCCAGCAGGTCAACCAGCGACAGGCGCATTTCGCGGTCGTCATCCACCACCAGAACTGACACGGTTTGTGTTTCAGTCATCCTGTCCCTCCTCGGTCAGGGGAATTTCCACCCGAAACGCCGCGCCGCCCGATGCAAGGTTCTGCGCTGCCAGCGTGCCGGCGTGTTCTTTGATGATATTGGCCGAGATCGCCAACCCCAGCCCCATGCCACGGCCACTTTCGCGGGTGGTCACAAAGGGTTCCTGCAAGTCCTTTAGCGTCGCGGCGCCCAGTCCATGGCCGCTGTCGCGGACCTCAAACCAGCCATGGTGTTCAGATTGGCCCAGATGCACTTCAATGCGCCGCTCACTGTCGCCTTCAACGGCGTCCACAGCATTGCGCAGGATATTGGTCATCACCTGTTCCAGCCGCAGTTGATTGGCCCGCACGGTGATGGGGGCGCTTGGGCGCTGCCAGTCCAGCGTGACCTCCGCCTGATCCAAATTGGGTCGCACCAGTTCAATTGCTGCGGCCATCGCGCTGGCCAGATCAACCTCGGCAAAGCTTTCGCCTTCGGTGCGGGCAAAGAATTTGAGTTGCCGGGTGATCCCCTCCATCCGGTCGACCAGTGCCGCGATACGCGGCGTAGCCCGCCCGCCACTGCCCGAGATTTCGGCCGCCGCCAGATGGTTGCGCATGGCGGCGATGGGCTGGCCCAACTCATGGGTGACCGAGGCCGCCAACTGACCCAGAGCTGCCAGACGCGAAGCACGTTCTAATTCGTCCTGGGTGCGTTTCAGCCGCCGTTCTGCCGCGCGGCGTTCGTCAATTTCCACCGCCAGACGATCGTTGGCCTCACGCAGCTGCACGCCTTCGTCTTTGGATTGCTGCAGCGCTGCGCCGATACGCCGGGCCCGGCGTTGCTGGCTGACCACCAGCCACAGGGTTGCGATCAACAACAGGCCACCGGTCAAAAGCGCAGCGCGGAACTGGGCCCGTTCTTCGCTGGCAAAATAATGCAGCACCCAGCCCTGCGGCAGGTCTGAGGCGGTGAGGTGCAAACGCTCATCCACACCGATCCGGGCCCGCCCCCCTGCCAGCGGTTCCCAGTCCAAGGGCGGTAGGGGTTCAGTGGCAAACTGCCGGGCGGTTTCGATCTGCGCGCGCTGTGCCTGTTGCAAGGGTTGCAGCACGCGGTAGCGCCAATCCGGGTCAGAGGCCAGCAGCACAACGCCGTCCTGATTGACCAGCATCACCTGCTCCCCCGCGCTGCGCCAACGGGCCTCCAGCATGGAGATATCGAGCTTCAGTGCCACCACACCCACCAAGGCCCCAGTGGCATTGCGCACCGGATCGCCAATGAAGTACCCCGGCAGACCGGTGGTGGAGCCAATCCCGTAGAACCGACCCTGCTGGCCATCCCGTGCAGTCTGGAAATAGGGGCGAAACGCATAGTTCTTGCCGATAAAGCTTTCAGGCAGATCCGCGTTTGAGGTGGCGATGGTGGTGCCGTCTGGCCGCATCAGATAGATCGCATCCAGCCCGGCTTCGGCCGCGAAGGACTTCAGCCGGTTGTTCAGCGCCTCATTCAACGCACCAGCCAAAGTCCCGGTGGCGGCGGCGCTGGCGGCATCGATCACAAAGGCATCGCGCGCCAACACATAGGTCAGGTGGGAAAACTGCTCAATCTCAGCAGTCACGGTCGAATGGTAAAGCGACAGCCGGCCTTCGGCGCGCTGCTGCTCTTCGGCGCGGAAATAGGACATGGCGGCGCTATAGCAGCCAAAAGCCAGCACCAGCGCCAGAAGCGCAAAGAGGATGAGACGCAGAGATTTCATCATTTTCTGATTGGCGATCTTTCGACGAATTGCAAGCGCTTGGCGGATTTCAGGCCCCAAGGGCGCGCGCCGTGCCGGCCAATATTCCGGGTAAAGAGTGATCCATTCACCCGGCCAGATCGTAAGCGCTGTGACAAGAAGGACCATGCTGATGATTTATCGCCGCTTCAACAGGCCTCCCCTCATCGCCTCCGGCGGCGCTGTCGGCTACGTGTTCGCTCTTGTCATGACTGTCTGCGTTGTGCTGGCCGGATCCAGTTCTGCCACGACCGCTCAAACAGATTCGCCCCATCTGGCGGTCCCTGCAGAGATAGCAAGCTCCCTGCGAACGGCAGCGCAACGCGGCAGTGCCAAGGTCCGCTGGTTAGGGATCCCGATCTATTCGGCGCGGCTGTTCACCGCCAATGCCGCACCGTTTTCATGGTCACAGCCCTTTGCACTGGAACTGGCCTACGACCGCAGTTTCAAACGGGACCGGCTGGTCTATGCCTCCGGCAAGGAATTGGAACGGCTGGAAGGCGATCAGGCGGATCATCCCGACATTCTAAGCAAGCTTCAGGATTGTTATCGCACGGTGTCGCCCGGTGACCGGTTTGTGGCCTTTGGGGCGCAAAAGGATCGGGTCGATTTCCTGTTCAATGGCCGCAAGACCTGCGAGCTGCGCCATCCCGACATCCGCAAACGCCTGCTGTCGATCTGGATGTCGGATCAATCTCGTGACCCCAAACTGTCCAGCCAATTGCGTGGTCAATGACCCCCGCCACCCGTCTTTATCCCAAAGTTGCCCTGTTCGCCGCGGTTCTGGCCAGCGCGGGCATACCGCTCTACATCCACCTGCCCAGCTTTGCCGCCAGCGCGTTGGGCATTGATCTGGCCACATTGGGCGGCGTTCTGATCACCATCCGCCTGATCGACCTGATCCAGGACCCCGCACTTGGCTGGCTGGTGGATCGCTACGCGCCGCAACGCCTGCGCCTCAGCCAGATTGGGCTGGCCGGGCTGGCACTTGGTTTTCTGATGTTGTTTGTGCTGCCCGCCCCCATTGCGCCCCTGCCCTGGCTGATGGCCGCGCTCATCGTGGTCTTCACCAGTTACAGCCTGTTGCACATCCTGTTTTACGGGCAAGGCGTGACACTGGCGGGCGGTTCACAGCCAGATGCCCATCTGAAGCTGGCCGGCTGGCGTGAGGCCGGACTGTTGGGCGGTGTGCTAATTGCCGCCAGTGCGCCACAGATCCTGATCACCCTTGGGCGGGATGCCCCCTACCGCGAGTTTGGGCTGCTGCTGGTGGCGCTGATTGCGCTGGCAGCGCTGAGCACCCGGGCGCTCTGGGTTGGCCCGGCGGACCATCCGGTGACGCGTCGCAAGCTGAACCTGCGGCAACTCTGGGCGCCAGCGCCGATGTGGCTGCTACTGATCGGATTGATCAACGCGCTGCCGGTGGCGCTGTCATCAACGTTGTTCGTCTTCTTTGTTGAGGACCGCCTGCAATTGCCAAACCTCACTGGACCGTTCCTGTTGTTGTTCTTCCTCAGCGCAGGGTTGGCAGCCCCGTTTTGGGCCAAGGCGGCCAAGCGCTGGGGTGCACGGCAGGTTCTGGTTCCTGCGATGACGCTGGCGATCTTCAGCTTTGGCTGGGCGGCGGTTCTGGAACCGGGATCGGCCTGGGGGTTTACCATCGTCTGCCTTGCCTCCGGTGCAGCACTGGCGGCGGATATGGTGATCCTGCCCGCGCTTTTTGCGGCCTCATTGGCGCGGTTTGATTTGCCTGAGGGGATCGGCTTTGGCCTGTGGTCCTTTGCCGCCAAAGTGGCGCTGGCACTGGCGGCGGCGGTCGCCCTGCCGGCATTGCAGGCCGCGGGCTACAGCCCCGCCGCGCAGAACGGCACGGAGGCGCTGAACGCACTTGGGCTGGCCTATGCGGTGGTGCCCAGCCTGTTGAAACTCATTGCGATTTTCCTGCTGCTCGCGACACCGCGGCAGATGCTTTACCCAGAAAACCTGCAAAGCGCCCGTACCTGAGGTCTAGCCGCGCTGGATTTCCAGCCGGGCCCGCAGACCTGTCCGCCCTTCCTCAAAACTGAGGTGCCCGCCGTGCTGTTCCGCCACGGTTGCCACAATGGTCAGACCAAGGCCAAAACCATCGACAGATTGTGCGTTGGGCCCGCGTTGGAAGGGGGCCAACATGCCCTCAATATCCGCAACGGAGAACTCTGACCCTTCATCCTCTACAGTGATCACGGCGCGATCGGCCATTGCTTCCAGTTCAACGGTTGCCCGGCGGCCGTATTTCAAAGCGTTATCGATCAGGTTCGACAGCGCCCGCTGCAATGAGATCGGTCGCGCGGAGACCAGCACGCGGCGTTCCTCCGGCGCCAGGGTTTGCCCGGTGCGGGACATGAACACCGACCGCCCACCTTCGATCATCTCAGGCGCGCGGCGGCTGAAGCTTACCGGATCGCCAAGATCCTGATAATCCTCAACCAGCGCCTCAATCAGCGCAGTCAATGAGATCTGGCGCGGCTCCTCGGTGTTCAGCTCGCTGCGGGTGTAGGTCAACACGCTTTCGATCATGCCGGTCATCTGGTCGATATCGCCTTCCAGCTTCTCACGCAGTTCGGGATCGGGGATCAGCGCAGACCGCAACCGCAGGCGTGTTGCCGGTGTGCCAAGATCATGGCTGACGCCAGACAGCACCACCGCCCGTTTGCTCAGCTGTGCGCGTTCGCTTTCCAGATAGGCGTTTACCGCCTCCACAATCTCACGCAGTTCGGCCGGGCCTTCGGCGCGGTAGCTTTCCGGCCCGCCAAAACGGCGGTGCGCCCGCAGCGCCTGGGCAAAGCGATCAAAGGTTGCCGCAGTTTCCGCCACCTGGCTGAGCAGCACCGCAAGCGCCAGAACCGCAAGGGCCACAGCCGCCAAACGCCAGTCATTTGGCGCCGCCTCACAGCCCCAAAGCGCCAGCCCATCGACCCGCAACCATGCGCCATTGCCAAGCCGGGCCAGCAAAATGGGATCACTGCAATAGGTTGCCAAAAGCTGCGTCACCGCCCCCAGTTTTTCAGGGGCCGATCGGTTTTCCCCCTGCGGCAGGGCTGACACCTGATAGCGCAGCGTGGACGAGATCACCGCAATGTTCAGGCGCGACCCGGTGAAGAATTCGCCCTGATCGGCATAGATCGACACATTGGTGATATAGGCGGGTTTGCCGGGTTTCTGCAGCCGGGCAAAAGCGCCCTCATTCGCCAGCAGTGTTTCCGCCGGCGAAAGGGGTTTAAGCCTGACGCCGGCGGGCGGCTGACTGTCCCCGCGCAACGCATCGTAAAGCGCCACGCCACCGGCATAGGCGCGCAGCTGATGCGCCCGCCAATCGGCATTGGAACTGACCCAAAGCCACGCGGCCACCGCCCCGGCAACAAAAGCGGAAAGGGTCCAAAGAATGCCGAGGGAGCGCAGGCGGAAGGAAAACCGCATCAGCCCGCCTCAACCCGGACGTCGACGGCAAAGACATAGCCCACACCGCGTTCCGTCCGCAGCATCTGCGGGTCTTTGGGGTTCTTTTCAATCTTGGAGCGGAAGCGCCCCACCAGCACGTCAATCGCGCGGCCTGCGGTATCCGGCGTGCCACTGTCCCCTGTCACATCCAGCGCAGCTGCAATCTCTTCACGGGTCAGGGGGATGTGGGGATTGGCCAGAAGCACCTTCAACAGGCTGGTTTCCCGCCGCGATAGCGCCACCTGAAACCCTTCGGGCGAGCGCACCTCATCATGTTTGGCGTCATAGACCCAGCCGCCAAAGCGGAAGGTCCCGACCTTGCGCCGATAGGTCAGCGAGGCGGAGCGCTGTGCGCGTTGCAACACTGCCCGCACCCGCGCCAGCAGCAACTGCGGATTAAACGGCTTGGCGATATAGTCATCAGCCCCCACTTCATAGCCCGCCATCCGCTGATGGTCGGCTGAAAGCGCTGAGACGAGGACGATCGGCACATCCTGATCGCTGCGCAGCCGGGCGCAGATCTCGACCCCGTTTTCATCGCCCAGCATCACATCCAGCAGGATCAGGTCCACGCGTCCGTTTTCCAACTGCGCCTGGATCTCAGCCTCACTTTGCGCGGGCAGTGCGATAAAGCCATTCTGCCGCATGAACTGCGTCATCATGCTGCGCGTTTCAGCGTCATCATCCACAACCAATAGCCGCGGAATCGCCATGGCTGCCTCCCTTTTCTTCCTTGTCGCGGCCCGCCCCGCCGTGGGGTGTGCCGCGCGTCCTGCCCCGGGTTTGTAACACCATGCAACAAAATCAAGGCCTAGGTAACAACGTGTAACAGAAGCCCGGATTTTGTGACATGACTCTCCTAAAAGGGCCGGATGGGCCATTGTTTGGACCTGCGAACCTGAGGCACCAATTAAACAGCGCTGCCCCGTCGGGCAGCCACACTTGGGAGGTAATCTTATGAAGAAATCCGTATTCGCCACCGCAGCGGTGGCGTCGATCGTTGCATCCAACATGGCTGTTGCAGGTCCGGAAGCCGAAGTTCTGCATTGGTGGACATCCGGCGGTGAAGCGAAATCCGTGGCCGTTCTGCAAGGTGAATTTGCCGACAACGGCGGCACCTGGACCGACATGCCGGTTGCCGGTGGCGGCGGCGACGCTGCGATGACCGCACTGCGCGCCCGTGTCCTGTCGGGCAACGCACCGACCGCCGTTCAGCTGAAAGGCCCGGCCATTCAGGAATGGTACGAAGAGGGCGTTCTGGCGGACATTTCGTCGGTCGCCGAAGCAGAAGGCTGGGCTGATGTTCTGCCAGCCTCGATCGCTGGTCATATGAAATGCGAAGGCACCTGGTGCGCCGCGCCGGTGAACGTCCACCGCATTGACTGGATCTGGGCCAACGCTGATGTCCTGAAATCCAACGACATCGCGATGCCCACCACTTGGGCTGAGTTCAACGCCGCCGCAGACAAGCTGATGGCCGCGGGCATCATCCCGCTGGCTCACGGTGGTCAGGCCTGGCAGGACGCGACCGTGTTTGAAGCCGTTGCACTGGGCATCGGTGGTCCTGAGTTCTTCAAAAAAGCATTTGTCGAACTGGATATGGACACGCTGAAATCTGACACCATGGTTGAGATCTTCGACCAAATGCGCACCCTGCGTGGCTATGTGGACAGCAACTTTGCAGGTCGCGACTGGAACCTGGCCACTGCAATGGTCATGAACGGCGAAGCTGCCTTCCAGATCATGGGCGACTGGGCCAAGGGCGAGTTTATTGCAGCCGGCAAAGTGCCGGGCCAAGACTTCCTCTGTGCGTCGACCCCCGGCGAAGGTTACCTCTACAACGTTGACAGCTTTGCGATGTTCAACGTTGATGGCGATGACAAGAAAGCCGGTCAGGACCTTTTGGCCAAGCTGATCGTTGGTCAGAACTTCCAGAAGGTGTTCAACCTGAACAAAGGCTCGATCCCTGCACGTGTTGACGTTGCTCTGGATGAATTCGACAGCTGCGCCCACACCTCGGCCAAAGACATGAACGCCAGCAACGAAGCAGGCTCGCTGCTGCCCAGCTATGCCCACGGCATGGCACTGCGCGGTGCCCAAGCTGGTGCGATCACCGATGTTGTGACCGCGCATTTCAACTCGGATATGTCTTCGGCAGACGCGGTTGAGATGCTGGCCAACTCGGTCGCCAACTCGCTGTAATCTCCCCCCGACCCGTCCCGATCAATTGCGGGGCGGGTCACCGCAAATGAAAGGTCGTCACCATGACCGAATGGCTTGAACGCCACATGCCCAAGATGGTGCTCGCCCCATCTTTCGTGGCCATCCTCATCTTCGTTTACGGCTTTATCTTCTGGACTGCCTGGGTCTCTTTCACCCGCTCCAAGCTGCTGCCGAAATACGAAATCAAAGGTCTTATTCAATACGAGCGCCTCTTCGCTTCACCCCGTTGGGACACGGCGATGAACAACCTCTTGATCTTCGGCGTGCTCTTCATCGTGATCTCGATGGTGCTGGGGTTGCTTCTGGCGATCCTGCTGGACCAGAAAATCCGGGCCGAGGGCGCGCTGCGCACGATCTACCTCTACCCGATGGCGCTATCGATGATTGTGACCGGGACCGCCTGGAAGTGGATCATGAACCCCGGTCTGGGGATCGAAGCCACCGTCCGCGGCTGGGGCTTTGAAAACTTCGCCTTTGACTGGGTGGTGAACCCTGATCGCGCCATCTACGCCGTGGTGATCGCCGCTGTCTGGCAGGCCTCGGGCTTTGTCATGGCGCTGTTCCTTGCTGGTCTGCGTGGTGTTGATGAAGAGATCATCAAAGCCGCCCAGGTGGACGGCATCCCCACCTGGCGCATCTATTCCGCCATTATCATCCCTTCGATGGCCCCGATCTTCCTGTCGGCCTTCATCGTGCTGGCCCACCTCGCCATCAAGAGCTTTGACCTGGTCATCGCACTGACCGGCGGTGGCCCCGGCTACGCCACGGATCTGCCAGCGACCTACATGTACGCCATGGCGTTTTCGCGCGGCGACATTGGTCAGGCAGCAAGCTCGGCCATGGTGATGATGGGCGTCGTCTTTGCCATCGTGGTTCCCTATCTCTACTCTGAACTGAGGGCGAAACATGACTGATTTCACCCACTCCCCCGCGGCCAATGCGGCCGCCCCCAGCGCCGCACCACAGCGGAACTGGTCCCAACTGGCTCTGCGCTGGCTGCTGTTTGCAATGCTGGGTGCCTTTGCACTGTTCTATCTGATGCCGCTTTTTGTGATGGTGACCACCTCACTCAAAAGCCTGGATGAGATCCGCACCGGCAGCCTGATTTCGCTGCCCCGCGATGTGACCTTTGAGGCCTGGAAAACAGCCTGGTCGTCAACCTGTACCGGTGTGCAATGTGAGGGTCTGCGCCCTTACTTCTGGAACTCGGTCTTGATGACAGTGCCTGCTGTGATGCTGGCCACCATGCTGGGCGCGATGAACGGCTATGTGATTGCGCAGTGGCGGTTCAAAGGCGCGAACCTGATCTTCTCGCTGATGCTGTTTGGTTGCTTCATCCCGTTTCAGGTGGTGCTGCTGCCGATGGCACGCATGCTGGGGCTCATGGGGCTGGCAGGCTCCATCCCCGGGCTGATCGTGGTGCATGTGATCTACGGCATCGGCTTCACCACGCTGTTCTTCCGCAACTACTATGTCACCATTCCGGCCGAACTGACCAAGGCGGCGAAGGTAGACGGCGCGGGCTTCTTCCGGATCTTCTGGTCGATCTTCCTGCCGCTGTCGCTGCCCATCGTGGTGGTGACCGTGATCTGGCAGTTCACCAACATCTGGAATGACTTCCTGTTCGGCGTCAGCTTCAGCCAGGCGGGCACACAGCCGGTCACCGTGGCACTCAACAACATCGTCAACTCCACCACCGGGGTGAAGGAATATAACGTCGACATGGCCGCCGCCATCATCGCCGCGCTTCCCACGCTCCTCGTCTATGTGGTGGCGGGCAAATACTTCATCCGCGGCCTGACCGCTGGCTCGGTAAAGGGATAAGGCAAATGGCACCTATTCTGGATATTAAGAACCTCTACAAGAACTACGGTTCGGTTGAGATCCTCAAAGACATCAACGTTTCGATTGAACCGGGCGACTTTCTGGTTCTGGTGGGGCCTTCGGGCTGCGGCAAGTCCACGCTGCTGAACTGCATCGCCGGGCTGGAGCCGATCACCGGCGGCACGCTGAGCATTGGCGGCAAGGACATGACCCATGTCAGCCCCAAGGACCGCGACATCGCGATGGTGTTCCAGTCCTATGCGCTCTACCCGACCATGTCGGTGGCCAAGAACATCACCTTCGGCATGAAAGTGCGGGGCGTGGATGCGGCAACCCAGGCAGCCAAGCTGCAAGAGGTGGCCAGCCAACTGCAGATCGAACCGCTGCTGAACCGCCGCCCCGGGCAACTGTCCGGTGGTCAGCGTCAGCGGGTGGCGATGGGCCGCGCGCTGGTGCGTGATCCCAAGCTGTTCCTGTTTGATGAACCGCTGTCGAACCTCGACGCCAAACTGCGGGTTGAGATGCGCTCCGAGATCAAGAAGCTGCACCAGAACCTCGGCGCCACAATGGTCTATGTGACCCATGACCAGATTGAGGCGATGACGCTGGCGACCAAGATCGTGGTGCTGAAGGGCGGTGTGGTGCAGCAGATCGGCACCCCGGCGGAGATCTACAACAACCCCGCAAACCTGTTTGTGGCCGATTTCATGGGCTCGCCCGCGATGAACCTGATCCCCGCCAAAGCCAAGCGCAACGGCAGCGGTCTGGACATTGAGATCACCCGCGGCGACGGCGCACCGATTGTGTTGAAAGACACCCACAGCGGCGATCTGCCCGAAGATGTTATTCTGGGGCTGCGCCCCGAAGACATCGCCGAGGCAGGCTTCCGCGCTGGACAGGATGTGCAGGAGGCGCAGTGCCTGATCGACATGGTCGAGCCGGCGGGCGCCGACACCTATGTGGTGGCGGAACTGGGCGGCAAACAGGTCACCGCGCGTCTGCATGCCGAAACCAAGGCACAGCCCGGCGCAATGCTGGATCTGGCCTTTGACCTGGGCAAGGTCAGCTACTTTGCCCCTGGCACCGGCGAACGGCTGAACTAAGTCGACCCCTCACGTGAACACCAAGACGCCCCGATCATCCGGTAGGGGCGTTTTGCTATTGGCCAACTTGAACGTTGACGAAACGGCTATCAAAACAAAGGCCATTCAAATTGCCTCCCCCAACCTACGGGGGAGGCAACCCGGTTATTCAGGATAAAAGGCCGCGTGGTAGACCGCTGCGCCAGCGGGCGTTGCACCATCAAAAGTCAGCTGCATGAAGTATTCAGGCGGGACGCCTTCAAACTGCACCTGCAGATCTGCGCGGAAGCCAAAGCGCTGGTAATAGGCGGGATCGCCCAGCACCACACAACCCATGGCGCCCTGCTGACGCAACTGCGCCAACCCGGCTTCAATCAGACGCGCCCCAATACCGCCCGCCTGCCGGTCCGGGCGCACCGCAACGGGACCCAGACCAAACCACCCGGCGGACTGAGGCCCGATGCGCACCGGGGAAAAGGCGACATGGCCCAGGACCTGCCCCGCCTCCTCGGCAACCAGCGATAGGGTCAACGCCCCTGCCGCCCGCAGTTTTTCGACGATCTGACCTTCGGTGCCGTCGCTGTGTTCAGCCCCGGCAAAGGCGTCATCGACAATCTGACGGATCGCCGAAAGATCCGCCGGGGTTTCTTCGCGAATGTTCATATCAGACCTCGCTACGTTCGGTTGTTGAGCTGTGGTCGCACCACTTGGCGCCCCAGAGCGGAAATACGGTAAGGTTTGGCGCTCTGCGATTTGATCAGACGTTTGCGGCGCAATTTGCCAACGACGTCCAAGGTACAGCCCATCAAAACCATGCCATCATGGGTAAAGCAATGGACCTCAGTCAGTTTGCCATTGCCTGCACGCTCAAAGCGGATCTCACCACCCTGAGCCAACGCGTGCAGCACGCGCTGTTCGATTTTCGAGATGTTCATTGTGACCCTGTTTGTGAAACACATCAAAACACCGGTGCCGAAGTCTCGCTTCAGGCCCGGGTTGTGATCACCCCGATCCAGCGGTGGTGATCAGTGCTTATGCACAAGCTCCAACATCTAACAATTCCATCTGATGTGATGACGTTTCCTGCGCCAGATAGGCAGGCCACACGTCCCTGTCAATCAGCCTGCTCTGCCAAAAATGCAGAGCGTGCTTGTGTGTCTTGCAATGTGTGTCTTGCAAAGCACAGGCCGCAAAAGCGGCTCACGTCTGTTCACGAGAACTTTATGGAAATCGAAAAACCGGCGGGCTTAGCCTGCGGGGATAGGCAATCAAGGCCGTTTTGCCAGAAAAATCGCAGATCTAATTAGGCTCAGGCTGCGTAGCCCCAGCAGATGTCCCAGAGGCATTCTGACACCAAAACCATTTCGGAGACTGATCCAATGATCCGCGCAGCAACCATTGCTATTGCTTCCCTTCTCGCCGCCCCTGCCATGGCCGGTGGCATGTCCAAAGACATTGTCGACACCGCTGTTGGCGCTGGCGATTTCAACACGCTTGTTGCCGCAGTTCAGGCCGCGGGTCTGGTTGAAACCCTGAAAGGTGACGGCCCCTTCACCGTTTTCGCACCGACCGATGCTGCATTTGCCGCCCTGCCTGAAGGCACTGTGGAGACCCTGTTGAAGCCGGAAAACAAGGATCAGCTGATCGCGATCCTGACCTACCACGTTGTGCCGGGCAAAGTGATGTCGACCGACCTGAAGGACGACATGATGGCAACCACCGTTCAGGGCACCGATATCATGATCGATCTGGACAATGGCGTGATGATCAATGACGCCAGCGTTGCGGCGGCGGATATTGCCGCCTCCAACGGGGTTATCCATGTGATCGACAAGGTGATCCTGCCGGGCAGCTAAGCCCACCACTCACGCGAAAGGCCCGCCTTAAAACGGCGGGCCTTTTGTTTTGTAACCAGTCAGAGCGTCACCCAGCGTCCATCCTGACCGCTGGAGGTGATGCAGGCCGCGATGAAGCGCATGCCTTGTAGCCCCTCTTCGATCCCCGGCGTATGTGCCTCCGCATCATCACCCCGGATCATCGCGGCGGCTTCGCTGTAAAGCGTGGCAAACCCTTCCAGATAGCCCTCAGGATGGCCGGGCGGCACCCGGATGTTGCGGCTGCCCGCAGCATTTGAACCCGCGCCGGCGCGCGTTAGGATCTGCTTGGGTTGGCCAAACCGGGTGAAGCTCATCTGGTTGGGATTTTCCTGCGTCCATTCCAGACCGCCCTTGCTGCCGTAAATCCGCAGCCGCAGGGCATTTTCATTGCCCACTGCCACCTGCGACGCCCAGAGCATCCCCTTAGCCTCGCCACCATACCGCAGCATGATATGGGCGTTGTCATCCACACGCCGCCCCGCCACAAAGCTGGAAAGATCCGCGGAAAGCTGTTCGGCCTGCAACCCGCTGACAAATCCAGCCAGATTGAACGCATGGGTGCCGATATCGCCGATCGCCCCACCGGCGCCAGACCGGTCGGGATCCACCCGCCAGTCGGCCTGTTTGTTGCTGACCTCCTCGGCTAGCCAATCCTGGGCATATTCCACCTGCACCAGGCGGATGTCCCCCAATTCGCCCTCTGCCACCATCTGTCGGGCCTGCCGGATCAGCGGGTAGCCGGTGTAGTTATGGGTCAGGATAAACCGCGCTTTGCTGGCCGCCGCGGCCTGGGCAATCGCCTCGGCCTGATCCGCTGTGGCGGCAAGGGGTTTGTCGCAGATGACGTGAATGCCTGCATTGAGGAACGCAATCGCGGGTCCGGCGTGCATGTGGTTTGGGGTGACAATCGCAACGGCGTCAATGCCATCCTCGCGCGCGGCCTCAGCCCGGGCCATATCCTCAAAGTCGGTATAGGCGCGGTCTGCGGCGATGCCCAGTTCAGCGGCTGAGGCCTTGGCGCGCGCCGCATCAGAACTCAGCGCCCCGGCGACCAGATCCCATTGACCATCGATGCGTGCGGCAATGCGATGGACACCGCCAATAAAGGCGCCCTGCCCGCCACCCACCATTCCAAGGCGCAGGCGGGTCATGACGATATCCCCAGCATCTGCCGGATCTGTCCCAGATCGGTCTCGGCGCCGGCGAAGTCATCAAAGGCCTTATCCGTCACCTCAATGATATGATCGCGGATGAACGGCGCGCCCTCGGCAGCACCCTGTTCCGGGGATTTCAGGCAGCACTCCCATTCCAGAACCGCCCAGCTGTCATAGCCGTATTGTGCCAGTTTCGAGAAGATGCCCTTGAAGTCCACCTGCCCGTCTCCAAGGCTGCGGAAACGGCCCGCCCGATTGACCCAGGACTGATAACCAGAATAGACGCCTTGCCGGCCATCGGGGTTAAATTCGGCATCTTTGACGTGATAGGCGCAGATCCGTTCATGGTAGATGTCGATAAAGGCCAGATAGTCCATCTGCTGCAGCAGGAAATGCGAGGGATCATAGTTGATCTGGCAACGTACATGCCCGCCCAGGGCCTCAAGGAACATCTCAAAGGTGGCGCCGTCAAAGACATCTTCGCCGGGGTGGATTTCATAGCCCACATCAACACCGTTTTCGTCATAAACATCCAGGATCGGCTTCCAGCGGCGGGCAAGCTCAGCGAACGCCTCCTCAATCAACCCGGCGGGCCGTTGCGGCCAGGGGTAAAGATAGGGAAAGGCCAGCGATCCGGTGAAGCTGACCGAGGCCTCCAACCCCAGGCGGCGGCTGGCCACCGCGGCCTTTTTCATCTGATCCACCGCCCAGGCCTGACGCCCTGCCGGATTGCCGTGCAGATGCGCCGGGGCAAAGGCATCAAAGGCCGCATCATAGGCAGGGTTTACCGCCACCAGCTGGCCTTGCAGGTGGGTTGATAGCTCAGTAATTTCGACCCCTGCATCGGCGCAGATGCCTTTGACCTCATCACAGTAGGCATCACTCTCCGCTGCTTTTTCCAGATCGAAAAGACGCGCGTCAAAGGTTGGGATCTGCACCCCTTTGTAGCCAAGACCTGCAGCCCATTTGGTGATATTTTCTAACGAGTTATAGGGGGCATCATCCCCTGCGAACTGGGCCAGAAACAGCGCTGGCCCTTTGATCAATCCTGCCATTGTTACCCCTCCTCCTCGGTCATCTCGAAATAGCGAACATAGGCGAACCGTGCCCCATCAGGGGCCCAGCACGGGCTGTTCAGGCAGCCCTGCCCGCCATGAATACGTTGCAGCACTTCCGCTGCGCCGCCGCCCTGCGGCATCAGGCAAAGATCCACATCAACACCGAAGGGGTGACCTTCGGTGTCTTTGTCATAGGCCAGATAGCACAGCTGCGCCCCGTCCGGGCTGGGATGGGGGAACCAGTCATCGGTACCGCCGTCAGTCATCTGCTCAGGCTCTGATCCGTCAGCCCGCATCCGCCAGAGCGCCATCGCGCCAGATCGATCGGAATTGAACCAGATCCATTGCCCATCCGGCGTCACATCAGGCCCGTCATAGTGGTGGGGGCCGGTGATCAACACTTCTTCGGCCCCGTCCAGATCCGCACGCGCAATGGCAAAATCGCCGTCGCGCACGCAGGCATAGACCATCGCCTGCCCATCCGGCATCCAGGCGTGAAACCAGCTGGGCAAACCCGCTGTCACCCGGCGCGGACGCCCGCCCGTTGCCGGCATCAGGTAGATGCAGGATTTGCCGGTCTCAGACTTATCGCAGAAGGCAATCTGGCGGCCATCCGGGCTGGGGGCGTGGTCATTATTGATGATCGTATGGGTGAAGCTGTTCAGGCGGATCAGCTCGGGCGCGTTGAGCGGCACCCGATACAGCCCGCCGTCACAATTGACGATCAGCGACTGCCCGTCGGGCATGAAATTCGGCGCCTCGATATGGCGGGGGCTTTGCAGCACCACCTCAAAGCTGGCGCTAGCAACATCCCATATTTCAAGGCTCGCGCGCATCAGCTGCCCTCCGGCGCGTAGCGGAACCGGGTGACATCGGCGCTGCGTCCCTGCCCGGTTTGGTCAAAGGCCACAACGCCCACAAACGCCCCGGTGAAAGAGGCATGTTCGCCGCGCCCGCCCTCATCAGAAATCACCGAGGCATCAAGCGATGGCCCAATCGGCAGCCAATCGCCCGCTTGGCGATAATAAAACTGCTGACGGTCATGATCGACAGAAACGGCAAGGTCCACAGCGCCATCGCTCAGCGGGATCACCTCACCGGGGAAGCTGAGCGCGCCATCCGGCCAATCGCCCGCACAGGACTGGATAGACAGGACCCGCCCGCCCTTGCCATCCCTTGAAATCATCAGGGCGTGGAATTTGTGGCGGTTATAATAGGTCGTCAGGCCTGCCGCCTGTTGATAGGTGGTCGGTGCGAACTCCGCGATGGTGGTTTTGGCGCGGTAGACCGCATGTTCCTGGCGCCGGGCCACCAGCGATTGTTCAAACCAACTGCCAATGCTTTCGCGCCCGATCAGCCGCAACGCGCTGCCGGTCAGCTGGAAAATCCGTTCAGGATAGGGGGTGCGCAGCCACTGAAATTCATCCGGCAGATCTGCACCTTCGAAGTTGGTTTCAGTTGCCACAACCGAGCGCCGCTCAGCAACGACCGGCGGCACCTCCGTCAGCGCGGGCGCCATGCCCCCGCCACTGAGGTAGAGCCAATCATCCTCACGCCATTCGACCTTGGCGATGCCGGTTTCGCGCCCCATAGGGGAAAACCGCCCGGGCAAGGGGCGTGAACACAGGAAGGTGTGGTAAAACTCCCCCTCAGGCGTGTCGACGATCTGGCCATGCCCCACCCGTTGCAGCGCATTGTCCGGCGCCTCTTTGGCGGTCAGAACATGCAGATCTGGATGCACCTCATATGGGCCCCAGATATCGCGCGAGCGGGCCAGCGTGACGGTATGTTCATAGCCGGTGCCGCCCTCAGCGGTGGTCAGGTAATAGTAGCCATTCCGCGTGAAAACATGCGGGGCCTCGGTCAACCCGTGGGACGATCCCGGAAAGACGTTTTTCACCTCACCGATCAGCCCCTGCTCAGGATGCCATTCCTGCAGCAGAATCCCGTCAAAGGCCGGATGTTTCGGATGGCCCCCGACCGAGTTTGACACATGGTTCCACTGCACGTTCATGAAGTACTTGCGGCCATCCGCATCGTGAAACAGCGAGGGGTCAAAGCCTGAGGAATTCACATAGATCGGGTCAGACCACGGCCCCTCAATCGAAGGGGCCGTGACGATGTAATTGTGGGCATCCTTGAAGTTGCCATCCAGCCGTTTCACATCGGTGTAGACCAGCCAGAACAGCCCATCAGCATAGCTGAGGCAGGGTGCCCAGATGCCACCACTGTCGGGGTTGCCGCGCATATCCAACTGCGCCGCACGTGACAGGGGCCGGCAGGCAAGATCCCAATTCACCAGATCCTTGGAGCGGTGGATTTGCACCCCCGGGTACCATTCGAAGGTTGAGGTGGCGATGAAATACTCATCGCCAACCCGACAGATGGATGGGTCCGGATTAAAACCTGGTAGAATTGGGTTCTGGATCATGCGTCTCCGCTGCCTGCGTGTTCGGATGAGGCTGCCCAGAGGTTGATCGCGGCATCTTTTGCATAGCGGTCAATCTCGGCCAGTTCATCGGTGGTAAAGGTAAGGTTCTCTACTGCCTTGGCGCAGTCTTCAATTTGCCCCGGACGGCTGGCACCAATCAGGGCTGAGGTCACACGGTCATCGCGCAGCACCCAGGCCAGGGCCATCTGTGCCAATGTCTGACCACGGCTTTCCGCGATGCCATTCAGCGCGCGAATGTTGGCAAGCGTTTCGTCGTTGATGAAACCATCAAGCAGCGACTTGCCTTGGGTGGCGCGGCTGCCTTCGGGAATACCTTTGAGGTATTTTCCGGTCAGCATCCCCTGCGCCAGTGGCGAGAAGACGATTGAGCCCATGCCGGTATCGCCCAGCGCATCCAGCAGGCCATCCTCCTCAACCCAGCGGTTCAGCATGGAATAGCTAGGCTGGTGGATCAGGCAAGGCGTGCCCAGGTCCTTCAGGATCGCCGCCGCTTCACGGGTGCGCTGCGCATTGTAGGAGGAGATCCCCACATACAGCGCACGCCCCGATTTCACGATGTGATCCAGCGCCATCATGGTTTCCTCCAGCGGTGTTTCGGGATCAAACCGGTGCGAATAGAAGATATCCACATAGTCCAGCCCCATCCGCTTCAGCGACTGATCGCAGGACGCGATCAGATACTTGCGGCTGCCCCACTCACCATAGGGGCCGGGCCACATGTCATAGCCCGCCTTGGAGGAAACGATCAGCTCATCCCGGTACGGGGCGAGGTCAGTTTTCAGCAGTTCCCCAAACGCCAGCTCCGCCGAGCCGGGCTCTGGTCCGTAGTTGTTGGCCAGATCGAAATGGGTGATCCCCAGATCAAAGGCGGTGCGCACCATGTCCCGCTTCGACTGATGCGGTGTGTCATCGCCGAAGTTGTGCCACAGACCCAGCGAAATCGCGGGCAGCTTCAAGCCAGAGCGCCCGCAGCGGCGGTAGCTCATGGTGTCATAGCGGGTGTCTGATGCCTTCCAAACGGGGCTGGTCATTGGGGTTCTCCTTACGCCATCAGCGCCTCGGCCGCTTCGGGGCCAAGCGCCTCAGGGCGGTCACAGGATGTGGTGATCTCCACAAACTGTCCGCCCTCTCCTGAGGCGAGGATAGACGTCATAACGTCGACCACATGCAAGGCGAAATCCAGTGAACAGCGATGCGGACGATCCGCCAGAATGGCCTGCGCCATATCTGCCAGCCCTGCAGCGCGATAGTTGGCGTGCGGTCCGTCATTTGCCTTGTTGAACGGATGATCCCAGCCCGGCGCGGTGACAAAGGCCCCCTGTTCCGTCATGCGCACCTCACCCCCGAAGAAGTTCGGATCCGGCACATGCAACGTGCCGGCCTGACCGTAGAGTTCCATGTTGGAGTGGCCATGCTGCCAGACATCCCAGCTGGCGCAGTAGGTGATCTGCGCACCGCTTTCAAATTGCAGGATGGCGTGGATCGTGGTGGGGGTTTCCACCTTGATCTTCTCACCATGGCGCGGCTGGCTGGTGATGGTGCGGTATTCACTGCCGGAGGACGACATGGCGCAGACCCGCTTCACCGGCCCCAGCAGCTGCACAAGGTTTGAGATGTAGTAAGGTCCCAGATCCAGGATCGGCCCACCGCCCGGCTGGAAGAAGAAGTCAGGGTTCGGGTGCCACATCTCCATCCCCGGGCTTTGCACAAAACAGGTGCCCGAAGTGATTTTGCCCACCGCTTCGCTGTCGACCAGATGACGCGCCAACTGGTGGCTGCCGCCCATGAAGGTATCCGGTGCCGACCCAACGCGCAGCCCCTTGGCCTCGGCGATCTTTTTCAACTCCGCCCCTTCGGCCAGCGACAGCACAAAGGGTTTTTCCGAATAGACGTTTTTGCCCGCCTCAAGGATCGATTTGGAAACCTCAAAATGCGCGTTTGGCACAGTGAGGTTCACGATGATGTCGATGTCATCGGCCGCCAGCAGCCCGTCCACGGTTTCCGCACGCAGGCCAAACTCCTCCGCCCGCGCTTTGGCAGCCTCAGGGTTCATATCGGCACAGGCGCGCATTTCGATCCCGTTGAACATCGGCGCCAGCCGCATATAGGCCGCCGAGATATTGCCGCAGCCCAGAACACCAATTCCTAGTTTATTGCTCATTGTCGCCCTCACATTTCTCGCAGCGCTTCGATGGAACGGGTGGCAAACCGCGTCGCATCAGACGGGTTGTCATGTTCCATCACAAACAGATCGACATCCGCCGCTTTCAGCGCCTCCATCAAGGCGGCCCAATCGACGGTCCCGTGGCCGACATCGGACCAGCCATCTTCGTCCTCACATTCGCCGGCGGGGGCGATATCTTTGACGTGGGCGGCGGTGATGCGGCCCTTGTTGGCATTGATCCAGTCAAACGGATCGGCGCCACCACGAATGATCCAGGCGATGTCAGCTTCCCAATCGATGTTGGGCGCGCCGTCCAGAATGGCCTGCATCGGGATCGTGCCATCATCGCAGGCGACAAATTCGAAATCGTGGTTGTGCCAGCCAAAGGCAACGCCGCCGGCGCGCATCACCTCACCAATGGCTTCCAGCCGGCCGGCAAAGGCGGCCCAGCCTGCGGCATCACTGGGCCGGTCGGCCGCATCCAGATAGGGGCAGTAGACCCGGGTGATCCCCAGCGTCTTGGCAATCGCCAGAGCCTTTTCAGGCTCATTCTCCAGCATATCGACCGAGAAATGGCCCGATGGCATGCTTAGCCCGTTTTGGTCCAGCAAAGCGCGGAAACCGGCCGCATCTTCGTAGTTGCCACCGAAGCCTTCAACCTGTGCGTAGCCAAGATCTGCCAGCGTTTTGACCACACCCTCCCAGGGGGTGGCATTGCGCGCAGAGTAGAGTTGGAAAGAAAGATCCATTGTCACGTGTTCCTGATTTTACGAAAAGAAAGAGCGCCTTAGAGCCGCTCCTCGCTTGTTTTGTCGAAAAGATTGGCCAATGACGCGGAAAAGCCCAGCGCCAATTCATCCCCCGGGGCGATGGCGGCCTGACCGTCCATCCGCACCCAGATCGATTGATCCCCGGCCCGTGCCCGCGCCAAAGTGTCAGAGCCCAGCGGCTCCACCAGTTCCACCACGGCCTGCATCCGGTTCTGTTCAGCCGCGGCCGCATCGCCAACCGCGATATGTTCCGGGCGGATGCCCAGCCAGGCAGATTGGCCCGGGGCGGTCTGCGCGGCAAAGTCATAGCCCTGCAGATCAAAGCTGCCTGCAGCACTGTTGAACGTGTTGTCCGTGACCGTGCCTTCGAAGAAGTTCATGCTGGGCGAGCCGATAAATTCGGCCACATATTTGCAGGTCGGGCGCGAATAGATTTCATTCGGGCTGGCCAGTTGCAGGATGTTGCCACCACGCATGATGGCGATGCGATCTGCCAGTGTCATCGCCTCCACCTGATCATGGGTCACATAGATCATCGTGTTGCCCAGGGTCTGGTGCAGCTGCTTGATCTCAACCCGCAGATCCGCGCGCAGTTTGGCGTCCAGATTGGACAGCGGT
This sequence comes from Thalassovita sp., assembly GCF_963691685.1. Taxonomy (GTDB): domain Bacteria; phylum Pseudomonadota; class Alphaproteobacteria; order Rhodobacterales; family Rhodobacteraceae; genus Thalassobius. The sequence goes on along the minus strand of NZ_OY829290.1, from coordinate 1,028,944 downwards.
TCATCAAACAGGAACACATCCACATCCCGAACCAAGGCACGGCCGATGGCCACCCGCTGACGCTGCCCCCCCGACAGGGCGGCAGGTTTGCGTTTCAGCAGCGGTTCGATTTGCAGGGTTTTGGCGGCGGCTGCGATCTTCTCAGCGATCTGCGCTTTCGGCACCCGTGCGTTTTTCAGCCCGAAGGAAAGGTTCCCCTCCACGGTCATCTGCGGGTAAAGCGCATAGGACTGAAACACCATGCCGATGCCGCGTTCCGATGGCTCCTCCCAGGTGACATTGCGGCCACCGATGTGGATCTGTCCGTCGCTCACGTCCAAAAGACCCGCAATGCAGTTCAGCAATGTGGACTTACCACAGCCCGACGATCCCAGTAGCACCAGAAACTCGCCCTGACTGACGGTAAGGTTGAGGTCTTTCAGCACCTCAAAGGCTCCGAACGACAGTTTCAGATCATTGATCTCAATGCTGGGGGTCGCAGCGGGCGCAGCAATCCCCGCCTTGGCGGCATCCTGGACCAGTTGCTGTTCCAACGCTGCGGTGCGTACAGTTGTGTTTCCCATGACTTACCCTTTCACCGCCCCAGCCGCGATCCCGCGCACGAAGAGCTTGCCCGACACGAAGTAGATGACCAGAGGCACCAGCCCCGTCAGCAGCGTCGCGGCCATGTTGACGTTATATTCCTTTACCCCCTGGACCGAGTTCACGATGTTATTGAGCTGCACCGTCATCGGGTAAGTATCGGGTTTGGTGTAGATCACCCCGAACAGGAAGTCGTTCCAGATCCCGGTCACCTGCAGGATGATCGCGACCACAAAGATCGGCAGCGACATCGGCAACATGATGCGGAAATAGATCCCCCAGAACCCGGCGCCATCGACGCGCGCCGCTTTGAACAGCTCATCCGGCAGGGAGGTGAAATAGTTGCGGAACAGCAGGGTCAGGATCGGCATGCCGAAGATCGAATGCACAATCACCAGCCCCCAGAGCGATCCCATCAGGCGGAAATCCGTCCCTGTGACCGCCGAGATGCCCTGCCCCATTTCCCGCAGGAGGATCACGATCGGGTAGATCATCACCTGATAGGGAATGAAGGCCCCGAAGATCAGGATGGTGAAGAACACCTCAGACCCTTTGAATTTCCAATTGGCCAGCGCATAGCCATTGACCGAGGCAATCGCGATCGACAGCACCACCGATGGGATCAAGATGTTGACCGAGTTGAAGAAACCGCGGCTCAGGCCGTCACAGTTGATGCCTGTGCAGGCCTCAGACCAGGCTTTCACCCAGGGTTCAAAAGTGACCTCAACCGGCGGTGAAAACACATTGCCAAGCCGGATTTCCGGCATGCCTTTGAGTGAGGTGACAACCATCACGTAAAGCGGCAGCAGGTAATAGACCGAGGCAACAAAAAGGATGCTGTAGAGCATGATGTTGCTGGGCGTGATGCGGCGGCGGGGTTTGGGCCCGCGCGGCCCGCTCATCGCGGCGGCTGTGCGCTGCGGATTTGTCTGGGTGGCATCAGTCACGGCGTTTGCCTCCGAATTCAAGGTAAGCCCATGGGATCAGCACCACCAGCACCGACACCAGCATCATGGTTGAGGCGGCAAAGCCCTGACCAAGGTTCTGCGCTTGGAACATCTTCTCGATCACGTATTTCGCAGGCACCTCCGAGGCGATGCCGGGCCCGCCCGAGGTTTGCGCCACCACAAGGTCATAGACCTTGATGATCCCGGCCGCGATCAGCACCAGCGCGGTCACAAAGATCGGCCGCATCATTGGGATGATTATGAAAATATAGGTCTTCCACGCCGGGATGCCCTCAACGCGGCTGGCCTTCCAGATGTCCTGATCAATGCCGCGCAGACCGGCCAGCATGATCACCATGATAAAGCCCGAGCCCTGCCAGATCCCTGCAATCAGGATGCCGTATATCACAATCTCGGCGTTGTTCAGCGGGTCAAAGGTAAACCCCTCCCAGCCCCAGTTACGCACCACCTGTTGGATGCCAAACTGCGGGTTCAGGATCCATTGCCAGACCAGACCGGTCACAATGAAACTCAGGGCAAACGGGTAGAGGAAAATGGTGCGGAACACCGCCTCACCGCGGATTTTGCGATCCAAAAGGGCGGCAAGTGTGAAGCCGATCACCAGGCTCAGCACCAGGGAGCAGACACCATAGATCGCAAGGTTTTCGATTGAAACCAGCCAGCGGCGGGTGCTCCACAGCCGTTCATACTGATCCCAGCCCACCCATTTGTCCGGCGCCGGTAGCAGCCGCGACTTGGTAAATGAATGGTAAATCGTCCAGAGCGTACAGCCGATGAACACCACCAATGCGGTGAGGATCATCGGGATCGACGCGATCTTGGCCGTCATGTTCTTGAACAGGCGGTTGGGCCGTTTTGCGGAGGTTCTTTCCGCCACGGGCCTGACGCCTTCGGTCACTGCCATTGTCTTGTCCCCTGCCTTCTTCCCTTGGCTCTGCCTGCCCACACATGTGGGCTAGGCTGGCCTTGCGATGGTCGGGCCCGCAACTGGGCAGCGGGCCCGACCAGATCACCCCTCAATCAGATCAAACGGGCAGATTAATCTGCGTCCGCAATGATCTCGGCATAGCGCGCCTGCGCATCTGCCGCCGAGTAGGAGGGATCATTCCAGAACTCGACCATCAGGTCTTCGATCTGACCGGTGGTATCCGGCGAGAAGGTCTGGTTGCCGTCCGGCAGGATGGCACCACTGGCAAGGATCTCCAGACCCTTTTTCATACAGTCGTTCGCCGCAGCCAGATCGACATCACCACGCACCGGCAGGGAGCCTTTCTTGAGGTTGAAGTTCACCTGAACCTCAGGGCTCAGCAGCAGGGCAGCCATTTCTTTCTGCGCGGCTTCGATGGCGGGATCATCCTGCTTGGGGAAGTAGAAGGCATCGCCCCCGGTGGAGATGATTTCGTTCACACCCAGCCCCGGCAGGCAGGTGTAATCCTGACCCGCAGTTTGACCCGCGACCTGAAATTCACCCTGTGCCCAGTCACCCATGATCTGTGCGCCAGCCTGACCAGTGATCACCAGATTAGTGGCCTGGTTCCAGTCCTGCACGTTTGATTTTTCGGCAAAGGCACGGGCGTTGGCTGCGGCTTCAAACACTTTGGCGTAGGTTTCGCCTCCGGCCACATCCGCATTTTTGTTGATGTTCACTTCGCTCCAGGCGTCGATGCCGGCGATAGCGATGGCCATCACACCAAAGGCGCCGTTGCTCTGCCAGGGCTGCTGCCCCATGGCCAGCGGGATTTTCCCGGCGCTTTCCAGCGCGGGGGCGGCGGCAACATATTCGTCCCAGCTGGTGGGAACGCTGACGCCAGCATCGTCAAAGGCTTTATGGCTCAGCCAGATCCACTGCCAGGAGTGGATATTGACCGGCGCGCAGTAGATGCGGCCATCCACGGTGCAGCTGTCCAACAGCGATGTGGGGTTCACCAGATCTTTCCAACCTTCGGCCTCAGCCACATCGGTCAGGTCCAGTAGCAGCCCCGCCTCGATCAGCTCTTCAGCCTGACGGCCGTGGTTCAGCTGCGTGGCGTGCATCGGGTCACCGCCAAGGATTCGGCTGATGATGATCGGACGTGCGGTACCGCCGGAGCCGGCAATCGCACCATCGACCCAAGTGTGGTCGGTTTTGTTATCAAAGGCTTTGGCAAATTCAGCCACCGCTGCGGCCTCACCACCCGAAGTCCACCAATGGGTAACTTCCAGATCGGCCGCAGACACAGCCGTGGCGGCACATAAGGCCGTGGTGCCCACCAGGGCATTACGCATAAATTTCATATCTTCCTCCCTACGGGGCCTCTCCACTTGCCCCTTGTTGCGCGTTTTCTTCGCGGCCGAAAAAAGACCACGCTGCGTAACGCTGTAATCGATTACATATCGAGACAGAGCTTTCAACTGCAATCGATTACATATATGGGTTTCTAGACCCCCTACTTGTCAAGCCTATCAGCAAAATGCCATGTAGCGCGACGATACGGAGCCCGTGAAATGACCCAGAAACCAGCTACAATTCAAGATGTTGCACGCCAAGCCGAGGTCTCAACCGCGACGGTCAGCCGGGCGCTGTCCAACCCCAATCTGGTGTCGGAAAAGACCCGCGAGCTGGTGGCAGAGGCGGTTCGAATCACAGGCTACCGGCTGAACAAGGCGGCGCGGAACCTGCGCAAACAGCAGGCCGGCGCGGTGCTGGTTCTGACCCCCAATCTGGGCAACCCGTTCTTTTCGCAGATCCTCGCCGGGATCTCAGCGCGTTTTGCCGATAGTGAGTTTTCGGTGCTGGTCGCAGATACCTCCCTGCCGGAGCAGGACGGTCGGCGGCTGGTGGATTATTTCCTCGACAGTCGGATTGACGGCATGATCTCCCTCGACGGGGGGTTAACCGCCGATCAGCTGGCCGAATTTGAACAAAACGGTGTGGCGGATCGCATCGTTTTTGCCTGTGAATGGGTGCAGGATGCGCCGCACCCGTCGGTGCGCAGTGACAATGCTTTTGGCGCCCGTGCGGTGATCCGGCATCTTTATGATCTGGGGCATCGCAAGATCGCCCATATCACCGGTCCCAAGGGCAACGTCCTGACCCGCATTCGCCGCGAAACCATGCTGGAAGAACGCAACCGCCTTGGTCTGCCCACGCGGGAGGATTGGGTGATCCGGGGTGATTTCTCCTTGGAATCCGGCCATGCCGCCGCCGCCAAAATTGCCGCAATGGCCGAGCGCCCCACCGCCGTCTTCTGTGCCTCGGATATGGTGGCGATCGGGCTTATTTCAGGTTTGCGGGAGGCCGGCCTTTCCGTGCCCGAAGATGTTTCCGTGGTTGGGTTTGACGATATTGAGATGGCCGCATTTGCTAGCCCACCTTTGACTACGATCCGGCAGGACCGCCGCACCCTTGGCACCCGCGCGGCCGATCGCCTGCTGTCGCGGCTGAAGGGCAAACCGCCCGGGGCCTGCCCGCAGATCGAGCTGGTGGATGTGGAATTGATCGCGCGCGGCAGCACCGCACCGCCGCGCGACGCCTAAGTCCGCTGAACGGCGCGCATTGGGACCAAGGATCATGCTGCGCTGGCATGGCCGCGCAGCGTCACACAGCAGACTTATCCCAAAACCTTGGACGGATCGCGCAGCTCAGTTTTGACCACTTTACCGTAATTGTTTTTGGGCAGGTCAGACAGGGCGACATAGCGTTTGGGGCGTTTGAACCGGGCGATATTGTCCAGACACAACTGATCCAGCGCCGCCTCATCCAGATCCCTGCCTGCTTCGGTCACTACGCAGGCGATCACCTCTTCACCCCATTCATCGTGATGCCAGCCGACCACAGCAACCTCGGCCACATCCGGGTGGGTCAGCAGCACCTCTTCGACCTCGCGTGGGTAGATGTTTGACCCGCCTGAGATGATCATGTCCTTGGATCGGTCATGTAGCGTCAGGAAGCCATCAGCGTCCATCGCCCCCATATCCCCGGTCCAGAGCCAGCCATCACGGATCGTCTTGGCGGTGGCCTCGGGATTGTTCCAATAGCCCTGCATCACAGCCAGGCCAGAGACCACAATTTCACCAATTTCACCTGGCAGCAGATCATTGCCGTCAGCGTCGACGATTTTTACCCGGCTCACCAACTGCTGGAACCCAACGCCCGTAAGACGCTCGCGCCAACGCGGGTGGCTGCGATCGCTGACAAATTCCTTCGGTAGGGTCGTGATCGCCATCGGGCATTCCCCCTGCCCGTAGATTTGGGCAAAGCGATTGCCCAGCACCTCAACCGCCTCAACGATATCGGCGAAATACATCGGTCCACCGGCATAAATCAGGGTTTCGATCCCCTGCCCACTATGCCCATCCTCTTTGGCGCAATCGACCATACGGCGCACCATGGTGGGCGCGGCAAACATCGTCACCCGGTCGTGAATGGCGGCAAGATCAAAGATCTCCTCCGCCTCAAATCCACCACTGTCCGGGCAAATGTGGCGGGCAGCGGCCAGTACAAACATGAAGTTATAGATACCCGCACCATGGCTCATCGGGGCGGAGTAAAGCGTGCTGTCCGCCTCTGTGTGCTGTGCCACGCTGTCGCCATAGCCCATGACCATCGCTGCAATATTCCCGGCGGAGATCATCACGCCCTTAGGCTGGCCCGTGGTGCCGGAGGTGTAGAACAGCCAGATCATCTGATCGCGGGCAATCTGCGCCGGGGCCGCAACCGGCTGGGCCGCATACATTGCCTCAAACGTCGCCGTGCCCGCCGTTATCACCTCTTCCACGCAAGCAGGCAGCACCGGCGCCACGGCGGCACCCGTATCGAGTGAGCAGAACACCAATTTCGTGCCGGAGTTTTCTAGGATAAAAGCTGCCTCTTTGGCGTGCAGCTTGGCATTGATCGGCACTGCCGCCGCACCCAGCCACCAGATCCCGTAGAGCGCCTCCAGATATTCGGTGCGGTTTTTCATCAACACCGCCACACGGTCCCCAGCAGTCACCCCGCGGGCCGCAAGTGCCCCGGCAATCGCCGCGGCGCGGGCCGCAAAGGTTGCGTAGTCGGCCACCAGGGTTTTTCCCTGAAACAAGGCGGGGTTTTCAGGCTTCAACAGCGCGGTACGGCGCAGCCACTCGGCAGGGTTCATCTTATCTGCTCCTCCTTCTTCGCCCCTTCCTCCTTTGCGCGTCTTGCCACAGCCGCGCCCTCCCAAGGGGGGCTTCAATGCCTGTTGTCCGGCCCTTCGCAGCCCCTGACAAGGGCCGAGGCGAGAAACGCCACGTCACGCGACGTCAGTCAGAAGCTTGTCGACGGTGGGGCTGATGACAAACACAATCGCCTTTGCCGCGCGTTCCCAGCCAAATCATCCCTGGCTGTAGCCAAGCACCTTGGAAATATCGCTTCCAGCTTTGAAGACAGCCTCGACGTATTTTTCCGGCTCACGCGCCGCGCGTGCCAGGGGCATTCCAATCGTGACCGCAGCCACCAAATTGCCGTCTGAGTTATAAATCGGTGCAGCAAAACCGGCGGCGTCTTCTGAATACACCCCCATTGTAACCGATACCCCCCGGTTTCGGGTGTCGTTCAAGATCCGCTCAAGCTCTATCCGGTCCGTTGGGGTGGCCGCTGTCATCTTTTCCAGCCGGATGTCGCGGTAATATGCCTCACGTTGGCGGTCCCCCATATGCGCCAAGAAGACATGTCCTGGTGCCGAACAAAAAAGACCGCGGCGCGCGGCAATCGGTGCAGAAAAGCGGATCGATTTACCGGACTCGACCGTATCTATATAGGAAACGTACTTCTCATCCTCATCCAGCTGTGCCAGCAGGACGGTTTCGCCGGTCAACGCCATAGTCTGTTGCAGATATGGCCGTGCAATTTGCCGGATCGTGCGACCTGCCAAAATGGTTGAGGCCAGCGCATAGGCTTCGCCGCCCAGATAATAGAGCGTACCCTTACGGCTGAGAAATCCCTGATCCGTCAGCGCTTTCAACGTAGATGACAGCGAACTCTTCGGCACATCAAGGCTGGTCGCGATGGCTGAAAGGGTCAGACCCTGCTGGGTGTCAGCCAAAAGCCGGAGGAGCGCAAATGCACGGGGAAGGACCATCGGGCCTTCACTTCGCGAAGGTGACTTGGACACAGAAGCCTCTTGTTCAAGAATGAGAAAGCTGCCCCATAAAGGCGCAGGTCAACCGTTGTCAATCAACCCGGTTGCGATACGGCCGGGGGCATAACCCCGCCGAAACTTTGGTGGACTGAACCGCTTCACCTCAAAGAGACGCTTTTGCAGCTCAGACCGCCCCCTGCAAACGCTCTAACTTGTTGTGACGCAGGGATGACCACAGCGACAACCCAATAAAGGCCGCGCCAATCAACCCGGTGATCACCTCAGGAATATGCACCATAACCTGCACATACATGATGATCGACAGCGACAGGATCGCATAAAAGGCACCATGTTCGAGATACCGCAACTCTGCCAGCGTTTGCTTTTCCACCAGCATGATGGTCATCGCCCGCACATAAAACGCCCCGATCCCCAAACCAATGGCGATCAAAAACAGGTTCTGCGTCAAGGCAAAGGCCCCAATCACCCCGTCAAAACTGAAGGAGGCATCCAGCACCTCCAGATACATGAAGGCCCCAAAGCCCCCTGTCGCGGCCCCTGTGGTGGACTTTGATTCATTGTCCAGAAAGTGGCTGGCAAATTCGACCACAAGGAAGGTCAGCAGGCCACAGACCGCGGCAAACAGGAACTGCGCCCCTTTTGGCCCCGGCAGCACCAGCGTAAACCCAACTGCGATTGCCAGAACAAACGCGATTTCCAGCCCCCGGATTGAGGCACAGGCCCGCAGTTTGCACTCCAATGCCCGGATCCAGTCGACCTCTTTCCCGTCATCCACAAAATAGGTCAGCGCCACCATCATCAGGAAAGAACCGCCAAAAGCCGCAATCGGCAGATGGGCATCGCTGATAATGGCCGCATAGGCATCAGGGTCCGAGGCGGCCAAAACCACCGCTGACACAGGCCCGATCTTGGCAGCGATCACAACGATCAGCAGCGGGAAGACAATCCGCATGCCGAACACCGCGATCAGAATACCCCATGTCAGGAACCTGCGTTGCCATTCCGGCCGCATCGTTTTCAGCTTGTGGGCGTTCACCACCGCATTGTCGAACGACAGCGAGATTTCCAGCACCGCAAGGATTGCACCGGTCAGCAGGAACGCCAGCGCCCCGCCCAGCGTGCCGCTGTAAAACCAGCCCAGCCAGAAACACAGCACAAGCCCAATGGCGGTAAAGAGAAACGGCCAGGCAAAATAGCGCAGCATAGGGTATCCTTCTGTCAGCCACCTACCCCGCAGTGGGGGCACGCAGCAGGTCTATTGCGTTTGCCGCATGTTCGGCGGCGTCGATCAGCACCTGTTTCGGGGTTTCAAACCATTCATCCGGATGCAAGTCGCGTTTGTCACGTATATGGCGATTGCATCGTCCAAAGTTGCGAAGCGCTCAGGCTGATCTTTGTGCAGGAACAATGCCACCAGCGCAACCGACCGGCTGCGCCCACCGCGACAATGCACCAAGACGTGACCGCGATCCCGCACAGGGTATGAGGCTTTTTCCGGAATCTGCTGGCTCAGCGCGCTTTCCAGAATGAAATAACCACCCAGAAACATGTCGCGCGGATTGCCCGGGCCATCGACCAAGCCGATTTTGTAACAGCGAATGGGCGCTGTTCCGGTGGCGCACTTGTCCCCGTCGGCCTGCAACTTGGGCTCGGTGACATAATTGATGTCCAGATTAACTGCGCAGTTGATCACCGTGGTGATCCCCAGATCCTGTAATTGGCCAACATCCCGCGCGCCTTCGGTCCCCCCGATATAGAGGTCAACCTTCTCCGGCCCCACGCCCTGCGCAATCAAGGTGTATAGACCGGCACCCAATACGGGTGACCCGAGACCATCACGTTCATGATATGGGTTTCGCCCGGCTCACATTTCAGCGTATCCGCTTGTGCCGCGCCGGTGGCTGCTGCCAGCGACAGACCTGCACACAGAGCCATCTCTTTCATCTTAACCATTTTATTCCTCCCACGGTCAGTGACCTTGTAGCGCGGCATCTCCTCTTGCCCGCCGCAAGAAATTTAATCCGGTGCAGTTTCTTGCACTGACCCTGAGTTAGTGAGGAAACAGCGACTCGTGCAATCGACGAAGCAAATTTTCTCAGGAGGTGAAATTTATTGCAGAACGCGACTTTTTCGCAGGTGCAGCTTGCCGGTGGAATTGGCCACCTCAGCGGTTCCGCCTGGAGTAAAAATGAATATTTAACAGATACTTATCGGATATTTCACGCTTAGGGCGAACCTTTTAGATCGGACCCGCGCGTGCATTCCTGATCCTACAGACACAATGCCAACGCGGCGATTTCCACCTCGAAACCAACACCGGTCAGGAAAAAATCACCACATTCGTCGTTTCCCCACGCCGCACGGTCCGCCCTCAATCGCCGCTGTTGATCAAATCCTGCTTCGATGGGGCCAGCAAATCAGTTTATGGTTGCGACCAACGCCCGCCACCATTCGCGCGCCGGGCAAACCAGACATCACGATCAATCAAAGGACAGCATGATGAGCATTTTTGATGAGGATCTGTTCCTCAAAGGACTGGAACAGCGCAAGGGCACGCTGGGGGCGGAATATGTCGAAAAGAACCTCGCCGCTGCGGATGAGTTCACCCGCCCCTTTCAGGAAGCGATGACCGCTTGGTGCTGGGGTTTTGGCTGGGGCGATGACGTGATTGAGCCGAAGACCCGCTCGATGATGAACCTCGCCATGATCGGCGCTTTGGGCCGGATGCATGAATGGGAAATCCACTGCCGCGGCGCGCTGAACAATGGCGTCACCAAAGAAGAAATCCGCGCCATCATCCACGTGGTTGGCATCTACTGCGGTGTGCCCCAGTCGCTGGAATGCTTCCGCGTTGCCCGCAAAGCGCTGGAAGAGGTGGGCGAGCTTTAACAGCGATGACAGGGCGGGTGGCGCAATAGTGAAGCGCCGCGCGCCTCTCACACGCACCTCTTGCCCTGGCTCTTTGCCAAATTAGGTCGACGGAAACACAGCGGCCCCCCGTTTAACACCCAGCGATCGTCCTTCAATCTTTTAGCAAAGCGAGTTTTCCATGCGTTCATTGCCCCTCATCTGCATTCTGGCGCTGAGCGCCGCGCCCGCCCTCGCAACAGCGCCAGAGGTGCCGTCAAATGCGCCGTTCTTGGTTCTGGCGGACAACCTGGATGAACCCAACGGCTACGGTTTCTGCATCGACACTGCAGGGCGGGGCCAGACCGACATTTTGCAGGCCCACACCTGCAAACCGGCGCGGCAGGGGCGCGGGCCGCATGACACCCAGTTTGCCTATGACGCTGTGGCGCAGCGGGTCGAATCCGTCGCCTTCCCCGGTCAGTGCATGCAGGTGCTGCGGTCGCCCTATACAACCGTTTTCGGCCTTTTGACCTGCAGCGACCACCCGCGTCAGCAATTCCTGTTGTCTGAGCAGGACGGCACACTGCGTATGGTCGAGGAACCGTCGCTCTGCGTCAGCGTCAGCGGTCAGACCGTGGCGGCCGGCCCATGGTCCCGCCGCGATCTGGCCCTGACGGTCTGTGACGACACCGATGCGACGCTGAAACAATGGACCTTCGTCGCGGAGTGACCCAAACACCCGCGACGAAGGGACTAGCGGCCTAGCCGCTATCACGCGCCATTGCGGCCTTCACATAGGTCAGCACCAGATCGTCGCGGCGCTGCACCAGGTCTTGCATCTCCTGCCCGGCAGTGGCCTCTTCCAGCCCTTTGGCCAGAACCTCAACCACCTCAGGTGTCAGATGCGGCGCGCCCAGATCGGCCCACCAGCTTTCGAAGGGGCCGGTCAGGTGATCGCAGAACGCCCGGATGCCGCCCGCACCGCCGCCCAGATGGAAGGTGGTGGTTGGCCCCATCGCCGCCCACCGCAGGCCCGGCCCGTGAGAAATCGCGGTGTCGATATCCTTGACCGAGGCAACGCCCTCCATCGCCAGATGGATCGCTTCGCGCCAGACAGCGGCTTGCAGGCGGTTGGCAACGTGGCCCGGCACCTCTTTGTTGAGGCGGATGCAGCTTTTGCCAATGCTTTCGTAAAACGCCTGGGCCTCCGCCAGCGCGCCTTTGCGGGTTTGGGCATTGTCCATCAATTCGACCAGCGGGATCAGATGCGGCGGGTTAAACGGATGCGCCAGCAGCAGACCGCCCGCATCTTTCATCCCCTCCTGCAAGGCGGTCAGCGTCAGACCGGAGGTCGAGGTGCCGATCAGCACGCCGCGGCCCAGGTGGGGTTCGATCTTTGCATAAAGGTCATGTTTGACCTCCAGCCGCTCGGGCACGCTTTCCTGTACGAAATCAGCGCCGGTCACGGCCTCAACCGGATCATCGGTGAAGCGGATCCGCGACATGTCCCCGGCATGATCCCAGCCCAGTTCGCGCAACGTTGGTGCCGCCTGTTCGATCAGCGCTGCGCCACGCGCCTCAACATCGGGGGCCGGGTCAAAGATCACCACGTCACGGCCGGTGGCTGCAAAGAGCGCGGCCCAGCTCATCCCGATGGTGCCTGCCCCCAATACTGCAATTTTCGAATAGATCATGATGGCGCCTCGCTTCATTTGGATGCGGGATGTGGCCCGCGACATTGGTGCGCATCTTACGAACCACTTGGCAAAGAACAACGCCATGACGTCCCGTGCTGTAGTAGTACGTAGCTGGCGCAAGAGTCAGTCGCTGCAAGTTTTCACACACTGGCCAATAAGCACCCATGAAAAATTGATTGAATTTTTCACCGAATCTATGAAAATTTCATTAATAATTTCATGAGGCCCTCAATGCCCAACAGCACCACCCTTGGCGCGGATCTGCGCGCATTGCGAAAATCACGCGGTGTCACCCTGACGGATCTGGCCCAGCGGCTGGACCGTTCGGTTGGCTGGCTCAGCCAGATCGAACGCGACATTTCCACCCCGCGGGTGGAGGACTTGCAGCAGATTGCCAAAGCCCTAGACGCCCCGCTGTCATTGTTTTTCGGCACCGCGCCCGCTGATGAGGCTGAGCGTGGGCTGATCGTCCGGTCCGACAATCGCCGCGTGGTGGGAGGCGCCGAGGATGGTCTGCAGGAGATGCTGCTATCGCCCGATCTGACCGATGACTTTGAGGTGATCCATTCCACCTTTGCCCCCGGCAGCCAGCGCGGCGCGCAGCAGCGGCGCGGCACGCAAGAGGTGATCTACCTGATCTCCGGCACGTTGGATATCTGGATCGATGAGCAGCCCTTCACCATTCAGGCGGGCGACAGTTTTCGCCTGCGGGGTCACAGCTACCGCTGGGCCAACCCCTATGACCAGCCCGCTTGCGCCGTCTGGATCGTTGCACCGCCGGTTTACTGAGCCATTCCCGAAAGGATCACATGATGCCCAACCTTCCCCCCCACGCCCGCGCTGTGATCATTGGCGGTGGCGTTATTGGCTGCTCCCTTGCCTATCATCTGGCGCAGAAAGGCTGGCGCGATGTGGTGCTCCTGGAACGCAAACAGCTAACCTCTGGCACCACATGGCATGCCGCCGGGCTGATCGGTCAGCTGCGCGCCAGCCAGAACATGACGCGGCTCGCCGCCTATTCGGCGGAGCTTTATCAGGCGTTGGAACAGGAAACCGGGCTGCAGACCGGGTTCCGGCGCACCGGATCCATCTCTACCGCACTGACCGCTGATAGGCATGAGGAGCTGTTGCGCCAGGCTTCTATGGCGCGGGCCTTTGGGGTTGAGGCTGAGCCGATCAGCACGTCGGACATCAAGGCACGCTATCCGCACCTCAACACTTCGGACATGCTGGGCGGCGTCTATCTGGCCAGCGATGGACAGGGCGATCCCTCCAACATCGCGCTGGCGATGGCCAAAGGGGCGCGGCAGAAGGGCGTTAAGATCTTTGAACAGACCGAAGTGACAGGCGTCACCCGCAACGGCCGCCGGGTTGAGGCGGTGCATTGGCAGCGCGGGGAGGAAAGCGGCAGCATCACTTGTGACCACGTGGTGAACTGCGCTGGCATGTGGGGCCATCAACTGGGCCGTATGCTGGGCAGCAACGTGCCGCTACAGGCCTGTGAACATTTCTACATCGTCACCGAAACGATCCCGGATCTGGGTCAACTGCCGGTCCTGCGGGTGACCGATGAATGCGCCTATTACAAAGAGGATGCCGGCAAGCTGCTGATCGGGGCCTTTGAGCCCAATGCCAAACCCTGGGGGATGGGCGGCATCCCCAAGGATTTTGAGTTTGACCAACTGCCTGAGGATTTCGACCACTTTGAGCCGATCCTTGAAAAGGCGGTGAACCGGATGCCAGTGCTTGCGCAGACCGGCATTCACACCTTCTTTAACGGCCCCGAAAGCTTCACGCCGGACGATGCATATCATCTGGGTCAGGCCCCTGAGATGGACAATGTCTGGGTCGCCGCCGGGTTCAATTCGATCGGGATCCAGTCGGCCGGTGGCGCAGGCATGGCGCTGGCGGAATGGATGGACAGCGGTGAAAAGCCGTTTGATCTGGGCGATGTCGACATTGCGCGGATGCATCCGTTTCAGGGCAATCGCCACTATCTGGTGGAACGGGCCAAGGAAAGCCTGGGCCTGCTTTACGCCGATCACTACCCGTTCCGCCAGAAAGCCACAGCGCGCGGGGTGCGCCGGTCGGTGCTGCATGATCGCCTGGCGGATGAAGGCGCTGTCTTTGGTGAGCTGGCCGGCTGGGAGCGCGCAAATTGGTTCGCCAACCCCGGCCAAACCGCCGAATACCGCTACAGCTGGAAACGGCAAAATTGGTTTGAAAACGCGGCACAGGAACATCGCGCGATCCGTGAAAACGTCGGCCTTTATGATATGTCGTCCTTCGGCAAGCTGCGGGTCGAAGGGCCAGAGGCCTGCGCCTTCCTGAACCGCATCTGCGGCGCTGAGATGGACGTTGCAAATGGCCGGATCGTCTATACCCAATTCCTGAACGCGGGCGGCGGGATTGAGGCCGATGTGACCGTGACCCGGCTGTCAGAAACCGCCTATCTGGTGGTCACCCCTGCCCTGACCCGTCTGGCCGATGAAACATGGATGCGCCGCCATCTGGGGGACGCACGCGCGGTGATCACGGATATGACCGCCGCCGAAACCGTCATCGCGGTCATGGGACCAAACGCGCGGGATCTGATGCAGCGGGTGTCCCCGAACGATTTCAGCAATGCCAACAACCCTTTTGGCACCGCCCAACAGGTTGAGATCGGCATGGCGCTGGCGCGGGTGCACCGGGTGTCTTACGTGGGCGAACTTGGCTGGGAGGTCTATGTCAGCACCGATATGGCGCTGCATGTCTTTGACGCCCTTAACACCGCCCGGGTTGAGATGGGCGGGCGCCTCTGCGGTCTGCACATGATGGACAGCTGCCGGATGGAGAAAGGCTTCCGCCACTTCGGCCATGACATCACCTGCGAAGATCATGTGTTGGAGGCAGGCCTTGGCTTTGCGGTGAAGACCGATAAGGCGGATTTCATTGGCCGCGACGCCGTTCTGCGCAAACGTGAGGCGGGTTTGAGCAAACGCTTGGTGCAGTTCAAACTACGCGATCCGGCGCCCCTACTTTATCACGCGGAACCGATCCTGCGCGATGGTCAGGTGGTGGGCTATATCACCTCTGGCAGCTACGGTCATCACCTCGGCGCGGCAATGGGCATGGGCTATGTGCCCTGCGAGGGCGAAACAGCGGCTGAGCTGCTGGCCTCGACTTACGAGATTGAAATCGCCGGCGAACGGTTCGCGGTCGAGGCCTCACTGAAACCGTTTTATGATCCAAAATCCGAACGGGTCCGCCAGTAAGGCAGCGCGGCTATAGACAAAAGAAAAGCGCCGCAGTCTCCTGCGGCGCTTTTTGGTTCAGCTCTGATCAACCACCAAAGTCGTCGAGCATAATGTCTTCGCGGTCCACACCCAGATCGAGGAGCATGTTGATGACCGACTGGTTCATGATCGGCGGACCACACATGTAGAACTCACAGTCCTCAGGCGCGGGGTGGTTCTTCAGGTATTCTTCGAACAGAACGTTGTGGATGAAGCCGGTGTAACCTTTCCACTCATCCTCAGGCAGAGCGTCGGACAGGGCGACGTGCCAGTCGAAGTTGTCAAACTCAGCCGCCAGCGTGTCGAAGTCTTCGACGAAGAACATCTCTTTCTTCGACCGCGCGCCGTACCAGAAGGTGATCTTGCGATCACGGTTCTCAAGACGCTTCAGCTGGTCAAAGATGTGGCTGCGCATCGGCGCCATACCGGCACCACCACCGATGAAGACCATTTCTTTCTGGGTGTCGCGGGCGAAGAACTCACCAAACGGACCCGAAATGGTGACCTTATCACCGGGCTTGAGGTTGAAGATGTAAGACGACATCTGACCGGGCGGAATACCCTGCGAGCCCGGAGGCGGCGAGGCGACACGCACGTTGAGCATGATCAGACCCTTTTCGTCAGGGTAGTTCGCCATCGAATAGGCGCGCTCAATCGGTTCAGCCACAGTGGATTCATACTGCCACAGGTTAAACTTATCCCAGTCCTCATGGTATTCTTCACCAATGTCGAACTCTTTGTAGGACAGTTTGTGTGCCGGGGCTTCGATCTGGATGTAGCCGCCAGCGCGGAAGTTCACATCCTCACCCTCGGGCAGTTCCAGCACCAGGTTTTTGATGAAGGTCGCGACGTTGTCGTTGGAACGCACGGTGCATTCCCACTTCTTCACGCCGAACACTTCTTCGGGCACTTCGATGTCCATGTCCTGCTTCACGGCCACCTGACAGGACAGGCGGTCGCCACAGGCGGCTTCACGCTTGGTGATGTGGCTTTCTTCGGTTGGCAGGATCGACCCGCCGCCCGAATGCACGCGCACACGACACTGCGCACAGGTGCCACCGCCACCACAGGCGGAGGGCACGAAGAGTTTCTGATCGGCCAGCGTCTGCAGCAACTTGCCGCCCGCAGGAACCGATACGGTTTTCTCACCGTTGATGGTGATCTGAACATCGCCGGTCGAAACCAGTTTGGAACGGGCCGCCATAATGACGATCACCAGAGCCAAAACGATCAGCGTGAACAGGAGGATTCCAAGTCCAAAGGTTGCCATGCCAGATCTCCTATCAGAGTTTCACGCCGCTGAACGACATGAAGGCCAGGGCCATGAGGCCGGCAGTGATGAAGGTGATCCCGATGCCTTGCAGCCCGTCGGGGATATCCGAGTATTTCAGCTTCTCGCGCACACCGGCCATTGCGGTGATTGCCAGTGCCCAACCAAAGCCCGAGGAGACACCATAGGTGACCGACTCGGCCAGGTCATAGCCACGTTCCACCATGAACAGCGACCCACCCAGGATCGCACAGTTCACCGTGATCAGCGGCAGGAACACACCCAGCGCGTTGTAGAGCGGCGGGAAATACTTATCGAGAACCATCTCCAGGATCTGCACCAGCGCGGCGATCACACCGATGTAGGAGATCAGGCCCAGGAAGGTCAGATCAACATCAGGGAAACCAGCCCAGGCCAGCGCACCCGGAGCCAGCAGATAGGTCAGGATCAGGTTGTTTGCGGGGACGGTGATCGACTGAACGATCATCACCGAGATCCCAAGGCCAATCGCCGTCGAGATCTTTTTGGACACCGCGATGAAGGTACACATGCCCAGGAAGAAGGCCAGGGCAAGGTTTTCAACGAAGATGGCCTTGACGGCGAGGGAAAGCAGACCTTCCATCAGTGGGCCTCCACGGTTTGAATTTTATATTCGCGCTCTTCCACCTGTTCAGGCTTGATCGTGCGGAATGCCCAAATGATCAGGCCGATAATGAAGAAGGCAGAGGGCGGCAGCAGCAGCATACCGTTCGGCACATACCAGCCACCGTTGTTCACGGTTTCCAGAATGGTCACACCGAACAGGGTGCCCGAGCCGAACAGTTCGCGGATCACGCCAACCATCATCAGGATCAGGCCATAGCCCAGACCGTTGCCCACACCGTCAAGGAAGGAGGCGATCGGCGGGTTTTTCATGGCGAAGGCTTCGGCCCGGCCCATCACGATACAGTTGGTGATGATCAGGCCCACGAAGACCGACAGGGTTTTCGAGATTTCAAAGGCATAGGCCTTCAACACCTGATCAACCATGATCACCAGCGAGGCGATGATGACCATCTGCACGATGATCCGGATCGAGCTGGGGATCTGGTTACGGATCATCGAGATGAACATCGACGAAAACGCCGTCACCAGGGTCACCGCGATTGACATAACAAAGGCCACCTGCAACGACGAGGTCACCGCCAGCGCCGAACAAATGCCCAGAACCTGCAGAGTGATCGGGTTGTTGTCGACCATCGGGTCGACCAGCAGTTCTCTTTTGGTCTGCGCCATCAGATTTCTCCTGCTTTGAGGTTGGTCAGGAACGGAGCAAAGCCAGCTTCGCCCATCCAGAATTTCACCAGGTTGTCGACGCCGCGCGATGTCAGGGTGGCCCCTGCCAGCGCATCTACGTGGAACTCAGCACCTGCTGCCGGGGCAGCCTTGGCGACGGTAATCTGCAACAGGCCATCTTCATCGGCCAGTTTCTTGTCACGCCACAGCGCTTTCCAACGGGGGTTGTCGACCTCGGCGCCCAGACCGGGGGTCTCGGCGTGGCTGTAGAACTGCAGACCGTAGATGTCGTTGCCGTTCTCTTCCAGCGCGATGAAACCGTAAAGCGTCGACCACAGACCGTAGCCGTGGATCGGCAGGATCACCTTGTCGATGGCGCCCGCGTCGTCACGCAGCAGGTAGACGGTCACGAACTTCGACTTGCGCGCGATGCCCGCAGGATCTTCCGTCAGTGCAACCGAGGTTGCCGGATCATCCGCAGCGGCGCGGTCGTCAAAGGTCTTGGCGTCAAACTGATCGGTGAACTCACCGGTTTCCAGTTCCAGCACATGCGGTTCGAAGGCGGCAAAGGCCTCTGCCACGTCGACGTTTGCGTCATAGACGCCCGCGACCTGCAGAATGTTGACCTGCTTGTCCTTCAGTTTGTTGACCTCTTGCATCGGGCGCAGCGCAACAGCCACAGCCGACACGATCATCGAGGCGATCAAACACAGGGTTACGGCGACGAACAGCGTCTTCGGCAGCGAATCCGCGGGCATTGCCAGGAACCGGCCGATGGCGCCTTTCGGGGCGGTGTTTTGCACGTTCTGATCCTCAGACATTGCGACGGGCCCTCCGCTTGATGTTGGCCTGTACGACGAAGTGGTCGATCAGCGGTGCGAAAACGTTGCCGAACAGGATCGCCAGCATCATACCTTCGGGGAAGGCCGGGTTGATCACACGGATCATCACAACCATGACACCGATCAGCGCACCGTAGATGTAGCGGCCCATGTTGGTGTGGCTGGCCGAAACCGGCTCCGTCACCATGAAGACCAGACCAAAGGCGTAGCCGCCGATGACCAGATGCCAGTACCACGGCATCGCGAACATCGGGTTGCTGTCCGAACCGATGAGGTTCAGCAGGTAAGAGAAGCCGATCATCCCTGCCAGACAGCCCAGCACCAGACGGTAGTTGGCGATCTTGGTGATCAGCAGGAAGGCCAGACCGATCAGACAGGCCAGCGTTGAGGTTTCCCCGATCGAGCCCGGAATGGTGCCGATGAAGGACGACGACCAGCTCATGCCCTGTGCAGCCAGTGCCTGAACACCATCCGAGGCGGTCACGGCCAGCGCGGTTGCACCGGTGAAGCCATCTACAGGCACCCAGATCGCATCACCCGACATCTGCGCCGGATAGGCGAAGTACAGGAACGCACGACCGGTCAGCGCCGGGTTCAGGAAGTTTTTGCCAGTACCGCCAAAGACTTCTTTGCCGATGACAACACCGAAGGAGATGCCCAGAGCCACCTGCCACAACGGGGTCGAGGCCGGCAGGATCAACGCATAAAGCATCGAGGAGACCAGGAAGCCTTCGTTCACTTCGTGACGACGCACGGTGGCAAACAGCACTTCCCAGATACCGCCCACAACCAGCGTGGTGATGTAGATCGGCAGGAAGTACAGCAACCCGTGCATGAAGTTTGCCAGCGGGTTCTGCGGGTTAAAGCCGATGCCGAAAAACTCAATGATGGCTGCACGCCAGCCGGTGGCCGGGAAATCAGCCAGCGCCGTGTTGGCCTGCAGACCCACATTGTAAAGGCCCATCAGGATACAAGGGATCGTCGCGATGACCACATAGGTCATGATCCGCTTCATATCGACGTAGGAGCGCGCATGCGGGGCAGCGGTGGTGACAGTTTTCGGGGTGAAAAGAAAGCTCTCGACCATCTCGTACATGGGGAAGTACCGCTCATAGCGGCCACCCTTTACGAAATGGGGCTCGATGCGATCAAAGAAACTACGGACGCCCAAGCGTTAGCCCTCCTTCTCGATCTTGGTGAGGCAATCGCGGAGCGCATCGCCGTATTCATATTTCGCGGGACAGGCAAAACCGATGAGACCCAGATCCTCTTCGTCGAGTTCCAGGGCCCCGAGGGCCTGTGCCTGGTCGGTGTCCATGATCAACATAGCGCGCACCAGCTGAGTTGGCAGGAAGTCCTGCGGCATCAGCGCTTCGAAGGTGCCCAGCGGCACCATGGCGCGGCGGCCACCGTTCAGGTTAGAGGTCAAAGCGTAAAGCTTCTTCGAGAAGGCAGAGCCCAGAACCGGCTGCACAGCGTATTTCGACGCCATCGGACGGATCCAACCCATCGGGATCTGTTTCTGGTCTTCTTCGATCAAGGTGATCTGGCGCGCGTAACGGCCCAGATAGGCGCTGGGGCCTTCGCCGGCGCGGCCAGACAGGATCGACCCCGAAATCATGCGCACCGGCACGTCGGTTTCCAGATCCTCGGACAACAGCTCAACCATGGATGCACCGGCAACGGTCTGCACCAGGCGGGGCTGCTTCATCAGCGGGCCGGTCAGCGCCACAACGCGGGTCGCGTCATAGGTGCCGGTTTCCAGCAGGCGACCGATGGCAATCACATCCTGATAGCCAATGGTCCAAACGGTTTTTGCAGCAGTCGGCGGCTCAAGGAAGTGCATGTGTGTACCTGCAAGTCCCGCCGGGTGCGGCCCTGAGAAGCCAACGGCCTCAACCCCGTTCAGATCGCCACCGGGAACATCGGCCCCGATTTCCTGACAGAGGTAGGTTTTGCCTTCGCTCAGACCTGCGATCGCTTCCAGACCTTTGCGGAACGCATCGGGTGCCAGCGCGATGATCTTGGCAGCATCCCCCGCCAGCGGTTCCGAATCCATCGCCGTCACATAAAGGGCGGCCGGACGCGACGCCGGATCAGGCACCTTGGAATAGGGCCGGGTGCGGAAGGACGTCCACAGACCTGCAGCGCAGAGCCGTTCAGCCAGCCCCTCTGCGGTTGCGATGTCGCCAACGGCGGAGAAGTCCACCGGCGCGGCCGCATCGGCGTCCACTTCGATCTCAACGCTGATCAGGGCGCGGCGGGCGCCACGATTGACCGCCTTCACCCGGCCGGACAACGGTGCCACGACTTTGACGTCAGGTGTGTCCTTATGGGCAAAGATTGGCGCGCCAGCGGCAACAACGTCGCCTTCCTGCACTGCCAAACGAGGTTTGAGGCCGATGTAGTCGGCACCGATTACGGCGACGTTCTTCACATCGATTGGGGTTACATCCCCCTGATCCGGGGCTCCGGTCACAGGGAGGGCGAGGCCTTTTTTCAGTATAAACTGCTGCACGTCCACTACGCTTTCGCTGACACGGGCGCGCGAGGGTTTTCGCCGCCCATTTCGGGGCACCGGATAGTCGATGTCAAAGGGGTAAACACGGGCCAAAAACAGATTGCGTCAATATGTCGCAAGTCACTGCCCGCGCGTGTGCGTATACGTCTGCCCAGCAAACAAGAGAGTCTCCTCGTGACCCAAAGCATCAAATTCTCCCGCCGTACTGTTCTGTGGCTCCCCCTGGCGCTGGCCGCCTGCCAATCGCGCTCGCGCGTGATTGAGCTGTCGGGTGCGACCATGGGCACGACCTACAAGATCACCGCAGTTGACCACAAAAACGCCGTGACCGAAGCTCAGGCTCAGGATGCCGTCAACATGGCCTTCGCCCGTGTTAACACCCTGATGTCCAACTGGGATTCCGGCTCGGAAGTTTCGCGTCTGAACGCTTCGAACAGCACCGCGCCGATGACCGTTTCGGCTGAGCTGGCCGAGGTTCTGAACGCCGCCCAAGACATCAACGCCCTGAGCGACGGCCAGTTTGACGTCACCCTCGGCCCGCTGATCGATCTGTGGGGCTTTGGCGCAAACGGCGCAACCGACGCGGCCCCTGCTGAGGCGGAAATCACCCGCGTCGCAGCCGCGACCGGTCAGAAGAACGTGCTGGAGATTCGCGGGAATCAGGTTGCAAAGCGCAACGCGGATGCAACTGTATATCTTTCTGCGATCGGCAAAGGCTTCGGTGTAGACGCCGCAGGCAAGGCGCTGGCGGCGCTGGGTCTGCAGGACTACATGGTCGAAGTTGGCGGCGACATCGTCACCGCTGGTAAGAACCCTGATGGTCTGGACTGGCGCATCGGTGTTGAGACCCCGCTGGCCGCATCGCCGGCGCTGCAGCAGGTTGTTGGCCTGTCGAACATGGGTCTGGCCACCTCGGGTGACTACCGCAACTACTTCGAGCAGGACGGTCAGCGCTTCTCGCACATTCTGGACGCCAAGACCGGACGTCCCGTGACCCACCGCACCACCTCGGCCACCGTGCTGGCAGAAAACGCCATGCTGGCCGATGCTTGGGCCACTGCGATGCTGGTTCTGGGCAAGGACCGCGGCATGGAAATCGCCAAAGAACAGAACCTCGCCGTTCTCTTCATTGAACGCGGCACCAACGACTTCGTCACCACTGCGAGCCCGCGTTTCGACGCGTTGCAAGCCTAATCAGGACCTAACACCGTGGAAACATTCCTGTTCACCTTCGGCCTCTTCTGTGTGGTTATGATCGGCATGTCGCTGGGCGTCATGCTGATGGGTAAGCGGATCAAGGGCAGCTGCGGTGGGTTGAATGCAATCTCGGATGCGGATCAATGTCTGGTCTGCAAGAAAGAGATCGATCCTGACAGCCCGCTGCGCGAACGCCTGGCCTGCCCACGCGCCCGCAAAATGCTGGAGCAGATGGACGCCGAAGACGGTCAGTAAGCGCAAGCTTCCTAAAGTACATATGAAAAAACGCGGCCCTTCAGGTGCCGCGTTTTTTCATGTCTGGCGCTCCGCCCTTCGATCAGCTGGCCATCGGCGTGAACCCCAGGATCAGTAGGCATACAGCTGCAATCACCCCAAACAGCCACAGCTGCCAGCGCGGCCCTTCCGCCTTCCAGGTACGCCGATAGCGATAGCCAGCCACCACCGCGACAAAGAACAAAACGGTCGCAATCGCCGGTGTCAAAGACAGGTCATTCAGGGGCAACAATTTGATTTTCCTTGCACGATGGGTCTCAGCTGGGCTTCACTGACATAACACAACGGGTGCAATCAAGCCTGGAGGAGAGGAAAGATGCCAACATCATACCAGCCACCAACCCGCGGCGACAGCAGTGACAGTCAGCGCACGGCCAGCCAGACCCTAACGAGCAACACCTCTGAAGACATTGCAACTGTAGGTCAGCTGCTGGCCGATAAGAACACCGATGTGATTTCAGTGCGCCCCGAAGACACGCTGCGTCAGGCGGTTGAGATCCTGAGCGAGAAGCGGATCGGTGCTTTGGTTGTCACGGATGATGCCGGTGACCTGCGCGGCATCCTGTCCGAACGCGACATCGTGCGCAAACTGGCCGAGACGCCGGGCCAGACCCTGCCCCAGCAGGTGGCTGAAAACATGACCCGTGAGGTGCAGACCTGCGCGCCAGAGGATGCGCTGATTTCAGTGCTGCGCCGCATGACGGACGGGCGCTTCCGCCACATGCCGGTGATCGATCATGGCAAGCTTTGCGGGATGATCACCATCGGCGATGTGATCCAATATCGCCTGCGATCCCTTGAACATGAGGCGCTGCAGCTGAAACAGCTGATCGTCGGATAAGATCGAAACAAGGCCCGCCATCCCAGCGGGCCTTTTCATTGCAGTGACTACAGTTGAACCAAAGCACCCGGCGCCTGAATAACCCGGGCCGAGAGCGCGCAGCCGGCCGCAACCGATGCCGCCAGATCCGCGCCCCCGATCCATGCCGCCAGCATCCCCGCGTTGAAGGCATCGCCAGCCGCCGTTGTGTCGACCAATTGCGTCACCTTCTGCGGGCTCACCTCTTCCACCCCTTCCGGCGTCAGGATGCGCACTGCACCGGGTCCGTCCTTGACGATCACCACCGCGCAACCCAGGGCCTGATAGCGTGCCCCGGTGGCCGCCGGGTCCGCGTCACCAAAATGCTCGGCTTCATCCTCATGCGATGGCAATACAACATCGCTGACCCGCGCTGCCTCGGTGATCCAATGGCGCATGTCATCGCCGCTCTGCCACAGGCGCGGCCGCAGGTTCGGGTCAAACACCACAATCGCGCCCCGATCACGGGCTGCACTCAGATACTCCAGCAGGTTCTGCCGCCCCTGCCCCAACAGGATCGCCATTGTGATGCCGCTGAAAAACAACAGATCGCCCTGCCCTGCCACCGGCAGGCGATCAGGATCGGCCGCCAACTGCCGCGCCGCCGAGGCACTGCGCCAGTAGGAAAACGAACGTTCGCCATCCTTGGTTTCAATCAGATAAAGGCCAACACTGGTTTCAGGCACCTCTTGCAGGGCAGGCGTGATGCCGCTGTCCGCCACAAAACTGCGCAACTTGGCCGAGGCCGCATCGGTTCCGATGGCCGAGGCATAACACACCTCACCCGCAGCTAAGGACGCCTGCAGATACCACGCCGTATTGAATGTATCGCCAGCATAGCCCAACCGGTACAGGCCGTCCTGCGCCGGGGCCAGTTCAACCATGCATTCACCAATCGCAATGCAGCGACGCACAGCCGTCATCCTTTCTGTCATGGTCATGCGCCGGCATCCTCAAACAGCTCAGGATGGCGGCCACGAATGATGCCTACCATTTCAAACACATGACTCAGATGCCGGGTCAGATGCTCCTCAGCGCTGACCACATCCCCTTTGCGAAAGGCCGCCATGATGTCCAAATGCTCCCCATAGGCGCGTGGACCATTGGCCGGCAGGGACAGGCGGCGGACCCGGTCCATATGAGCCTTTTGTTCGCGGATCAGCGACCAGGCAAAACCCTGCCCCGAAATGTCACAAATCTTGCGGTGAAACGCGTCGTCCAGATCGTGGAACTCAGATGAGGCATCACGCTCAATCGCACCCTTCTGCTGATCCAGCAGATCCTCCAACGCGGCCAGATCGCTGTCGGTGGCCCGTTTGATCGCCTCCCGCAGGCAGGCCAGTTCCAGCGCGGTCCGCACAAAGGCCGCCTGTCGCACCGCAACCTCCGAGATTTTGGAAACCAAGGTGGCACGCTGCGGCCGGATCAGCAGAAAGCCCCGCTCGCTAAGCCGAAAGAAGGCATCGCGCACCGGCTGGCGGGACACATCCAGCTGCCGGGCCACATCCGCCTCAGACATTTTGGTGCCGGGCGGCAGCTCCAGCGCAACAATCGCGTCATGCAGCTTGCGATACACCAGATCCGTGGTGGTGGTTGCGGGCCGCGATTGCAGCGCCGCGAAAGGCAATTCGGTCATTCTGAACGTCCGTCACTTTGGCCATGCCGGGTGCCATCGATGCCCCCTTTATACGGCCCGTAAAATCTCACGAGTCACTATGGCGCAATCTGCATTTTGACTCAACTACTAATCTAGCATATTAGTTTACCAGAATGACAACGAATCACCACAAGGACACCCATGGGCCTGCTTGATCCCAACCGCCTTTTCCCTGCTGAACCGGGCCTGCGCGCCATTGCGCAACGCCTATATGACGGGGTGCGTGACCTGCCGATCGTCAGCCCGCACGGGCATTGTGATCCCCGCTGGTTTGCTGAAAACACGCGGTTCCCAAACCCGGCTGAACTGTTTGTGGTGCCCGACCACTACGTCTTTCGCATGTTGGTGTCCCAAGGGGTGGATCTGGCGGATCTGGGCGTGCCGCGCAGTGATGGCGGTGCTGCGGAAAGCGACCCTCGTGTCATCTGGCGCCGGTTTGCCGCGCATATGCATCTGTTCCGCGGCACGCCCTCTGCGATCTGGCTGAACCACGCCTTTGAGACCGTCTTTGGCCTGACAGAGCCGCTGAACGCGGACACGGCGGATGCCTATTACGATCATATTGACGCCAAACTGGCAGAACCCGAATTCCGCCCCCGCGCGCTGTTTGACCAATTCAACATCGAAGCGCTGGCCACCACTGAAGGTGCCTTGGATGACCTGCAATGGCACCGCGCTATTCGGGACAGCGATTGGCAGGGCCGCGTCATCACCACCTATCGGCCTGATGCCGTGGTGGACCCCGATTTTGAAGGTTTCCTTGAAAACCTTGAGGCGTTTGGCGCGCTGACCGGCGAAGATATCACCACCTGGGAGGGCTATCTGAACGCCCATCGAAAGCGCCGCGCCTACTTCAAGGATTTCGGCGCCACGGCCAGCGATCACGGCCACCCCACCGCGCGGACCGAGGACCTGCCACAGATCGAAGCGGCCGCCCTCTATCAGATGGTGCGCACCGGTCAGGCCACCGCTGAGGAGGCTGAGGCGTTTCGCGGCCAGATGCTGACCGAAATGGCCCGGATGAGCCTTGAGGACGGGCTGGTCCTGCAAATTCACCCCGGTTCCCGCCGCAACCATTCGGCGCAGGTCTTTGCCGGCTATGGCCGCGACAAAGGCTTCGATATCCCCGGCCGCACCGACTACGTCGCGGCGTTGAAGCCGATGCTGGATGCCGTCGGGATGGAGAAAGACCTAAACATCATCCTGTTTACCTTGGATGAAACCACCTACGGGCGCGAACTGGCACCATTGGCAGGCGCCTACCCTGCCCTGCGCCTGGGCCCGCCCTGGTGGTTCTTTGACAGCGCCGAAGGCATTCGCCGCTTCCGCGAAACAACAACCGAAACATGCGGGTTCTACAACACCGTCGGCTTTAACGACGACACCCGCGCCTTTTGCTCGATCCCTGCCCGGCATGATGTGTCACGGCGGTCCGATTGTGCATTTCTTGCCCAACTGGTCGGCACAGGCCGACTGAGTGAAGGTGAGGCAACCGAGGTCGCATACGACCTTACATATCGTCTGGTGAAAGAGGGCTATCGCCTCTGATCCGGTCAACAAACTGGGAGGAAGACATGAAACTGGGAACTATGTCCTTTGCCGCAGCCGCCTGCACGGTGGCCATGGCTGGCAGTGCTTTGGCAGAATGCGAAATCACGCTGCGTTCGTCGGACACACATTCCGACGGCTATCCGACCGTCGCCGCTGTGAACCACATGGGCGATCTGGTCAAAGAACGCTCCGGCGGGCGCATCTGTATTGAGGTGTTCCACTCAGCGCAGCTGGGCGAAGAGAAAGACACCATCGAACAGACACAGTTCGGGGTGATTGACCTCAACCGCGTCTCGATGGGTCCGTTCAATAACATCATTCCGGAAACTCAGGTGCCCTCGCTGCCCTATATTTTCCGCTCCACCGACCATATGCACAAGGTGCTGGACGGTGATGTGGGTGCTGACATTCTGGCGGCCTTCGGCAACCATGATCTGGTTGGCCTGACCTATTATGATGCGGGCTCGCGCAGCTTCTACAACAGCCAGAAACCGATCAAATCGATGGACGATCTGGCCGGCATGAAGTTCCGCGTGATGCAGTCGGACCTGTTTGTTGATATGGTGGCAGCCCTGGGCGCCAACGCAACCCCGATGCCTTACGGTGAGGTCTACAGCTCCATCCAGACCGGCGTAATTGACGGTGCGGAAAACAACTGGCCGTCCTACGAAAGCTCGGGCCACTTTGAAGTTGCCGGCTACTACACGCTGGACCAGCACCTGATGGTGCCGGAGGTTCTGGTGATGTCGAAAATGTCCTTCGACAAACTGTCGGCGGAGGATCAGGCGATCATCCTGCAGGCCGCCAAGGATTCGACCCCGGTCAACCGCGAGCTTTGGGCCGCCCGCGAAGCCGCCTCTGAGGAGAAGGTGCGCGCTGCCGGCAATGAGATCATCACCGACATCGACAAAGCCCCCTTCGTGGCCGCGATGCAGCCGGTTTATGACAAATACGTCACCGACCCGGCCCTGCAGTCGTTGGTCGCCCGCATTCAAGCGGTAGAATAAGCAGATCGGGTCGTGCGGGACATCCCGCGCGACCCACCATCAAGGCGGAGGGGCAGGATGCAACGCTTCCTGATGCGCGCAGCGCATATCACCAACCTGATCGGCCAGACAGCATTGTGGCTGGCGGGGTTGGGCGTGGTCTTTATGACCATCATCATCTTTTTGCAGGTTTTTGTACGTTACGTGCTGAACTCATCCCTACCCTGGACAGAACCGGGGGCCGTCATGGTCATGGGCTGGTTCATCTTCCTTGGCGCGGCGGTGGGCGTGCGCGAAGGCTACCATCTGGCCTTTGACGTGGTGCTCTACTTCATCCCGGAGCGGCTGAAGCTGGTGTTCTTTTCGATCTCGGACCTTGTGGTCATGGCTTTTGCCGGTGGCATGGTCTGGTACGGAATCAAACTGGCGGTCAAAACCGCGGGCAACAAACTGCCCTCCCTTGGTATTTCAGGCGCCTTTGACTTTGCCCCGCTGGTCGTGGGTGGCGCGCTGATCATTCTCTTCTCACTTGAACGGCTGCTGCGCCGTGCCGCGGGCCTGCCCACAGCACGTTTCGGCACCGACGACGACCCGAACGGAGGCCCCGGCGCCCTGCGCCCGGTGGAGGCACAATAATGGAACTCTGGATTCTCTTTGGCACTTTCAGCTTCTTGCTGCTGATCGGCACGCCCGTCGCCTTCTGCCTTGGCGCTTCGTCCTTTGCCACGGTTGCCTATCTGGGCCTGCCGCCCGTGGTGGTGTTCCAGCGCTTGAACTCGGGCGTCTCGGTCTACGCGCTGATGGCGATCCCCTTCTTCATCTACGCCGGTGACCTGATGGTACGGGGTGACATTGCCCGTCGCCTTGTCGCCCTGGCGGGCGCCATGGTGGGCCATTTCAAAGGCGGGCTGGGGCAGGTCAACATTCTGGCCTCAGTCATGTTCGGCGGCGTCTCAGGCTCCGCTGCGGCGGATGCCTCGGCCGTGGGCGGCCTGATGGTGCCGCAGATGAAGGAGCGCGGCTATGGCACCGACTATGCGGTTAACATCACCGTCGTCTCCTCGATCATCGCGCTGATGCTGCCACCCAGCCACAACATGATCATCTATTCGATCTCAGCGGGTGGCAAAATCTCCATCGCGGATCTGTTTACCGCGGGCATCATCCCCGGCTTCATGCTGGCCCTGGCGCTGATGATCACCGCCTATATCGTCGCCAGCCGCCGCGGCTACCCGGTGGAGGCTTTCCCGGGCCGCAAGATGCTGGGGGTTCTCTTTGCCTCCGCCGTGCCCGGCCTCATTCTGGTGGCGATCATCTTTGGCGGCGTGCGTTCGGGCATTTTCACCGCCTCGGAAAGCTCCAACATCGCGGTGGTCTATGCGCTGTTTGTGACCCTGTTGGTCTATCGTACCCTCAGCTTCAGCGAATTTGTCGCCGCCACCAAAGGCGCGGTGCGCACCACGGCGATGGTTCTGATGGTGATCGGCTCCGCCGCCGCATTTGGCTGGCTGCTGGCCTTCCTGAAGGTGCCGGCCAATGTGGTGGATTTTCTGAAGTCGCTCTCGGACAACCCCTTTGTGATCATCCTGTTGATCAACGTGGCTCTGCTGCTCTTGGGCACATTCATGGACATGTCGCCGCTGATCGTGATCACCACGCCGATCTTCCTGCCAGTGGCCACCGCCTATGGCATCGATCCGGTGCAGTTTGGGGTCATTTTGGTGCTGAACCTTGGCATTGGCCTGTGCACACCGCCGGTTGGCGCCGTGCTGTTTGTCGGCTGCGCCGTGGGCCGCGTGCCGATCTGGGATGTGGTGCGCTCGATCTGGCCGTTTTACTTCGCCGCGGTCGCGACGCTGATGCTGGTCACTTATGTGCCTGCGCTGTCGCTCTGGCTGCCGTCCCTGTTCCACTGAGGTCGCGACCATGCCAGCAAGCAACCCGATCAACAGCCCCGGCCTGCCGCCTGCACACCCCGACCAGGGGGTCACCCGCCAGGTGCTGGCTGAGCTGCCTGAGATGATGATGGTCTCCTTCCGTTTCGATACCGGGGCGGAAGGGGCGCTGCACAGCCACCCACATGTGCAATCCACCCACTGCCGCAGCGGCCGCTTTCGCTTCACGCTGGGCAGTGACACTTTCGACGTCAAAGCGGGCGACAGTTTCCTGATCCCATCAGGCATCGAACACGGCTGTATCTGCCTTGAAGCGGGTGAGCTGATCGACTGTTTCACCCCCCGCCGCGACGATTTCCTGTGACCCTGATGTTTTTCCCCCGAAGAGGTTCCGATGCTGACCGTAGAAACCCGCCACGCCATTCACCCCGAACATGCCAAAGGCATGGACACGGACACCCTGCGCCAGCACTTTCTGGGGGAGGGCATGTTTGCCGCTGGTGAAATCCGTCTGATCTACACCCATTACGACCGGTTTGTG
Source organism: Thalassovita sp. (assembly GCF_963691685.1). Taxonomy (GTDB): domain Bacteria; phylum Pseudomonadota; class Alphaproteobacteria; order Rhodobacterales; family Rhodobacteraceae; genus Thalassobius. The sequence goes on along the minus strand of NZ_OY829290.1, from coordinate 998,580 downwards.
CTGGGGGCTGCCGTGCCAAACGGCACCCCCCTGACGCTGGATCACGTGGAAGAGACCCGCACCGAAACCTTTCTGGAACGGCGCGAAATGGGCATCGTCAACATCGGCGAGGCTGGCACGATCAGCACTGGCGATACCACCTATGAGCTGGCCCGTGGCGATGTGTTGTACCTTGGCAAAGGCACCGGCGCTGTGACCTTCGCTGGTCAGGGGCGGTTTTATATCACCTCTGCGCCCGCGCATCAGACCTTCCCCAACAAGCTGGTCAAAATCGAAGACGCCAACAAGGTTGAGATGGGGGAGGCCGCGACCTCAAACAAACGGGCGATCTATCAGTTCATCCACCCCACCGTGATGGAAAGCTGCCAATTGGTGCTGGGCTACACCCAACTGCTGGAGGGATCGGTCTGGAACACCATGCCCAGCCATGTGCATGACCGCCGGATGGAGGCTTACCTCTACTGGGGCATGGATGAAGCATCGCGCGTGCTCCACCTGATGGGTGAGCCGCAGGAAACCCGCCATATGGTAATCGCCAATGAAGAGGCAGCGATCAGCCCGCCGTGGTCGATCCACTCGGGCGCGGGCATCGGGTCTTACACGTTCATCTGGGCGATGGCCGGGGACAACGTCGATTACACCGACATGGACTTCATCCAACCCGGAGAGATGAAATGACCGCCTTTTCCCTCAACGGGCGGCGCGCGCTGGTCACTGGTGCCAACACCGGCATAGGCCGTGCCATTGCGGTGTCACTGGCCGCGCAGGGGGCGCAGGTCACCTGCGCAGGCCGGCGCGCCTGTGACGATACCGTTGCCAAGATCCAGGACGCAGGTGGCCAGGCCGAGACGCTGCTGCTGGACTTTGCCGATCCGATGGCCGCGCAGGACACCTTTGACGGTGCGGGCTATTCGATCCTGATCAACAACGCCGGCATCATCCGCCGTGAAGACTCCGCCTCCTTTTCTGAGGCGGATTGGGACGCGGTGATGGATGTGAACCTGAAGGCGCTGTTTTTCACCACGCAGGCCTTTGCCAGGGAAGCACTGGCAACCGACACTGAGGCCAATGTCGTCAACATCGCCTCACTGCTGTCGTTTCAGGGCGGCATCCGGGTGCCGTCCTACACCGCATCCAAACATGGGGTGGCGGGTCTGACCAAGATCCTGGCCAATGAATGGGCCGCGCGGGGCATCAATGTGAACGCCATCGCACCGGGCTATATCGCCACCAACAACACCGATGCCCTGCGCGCCGACCCGGACCGGAACCAAGCGATTTTGGACCGTATTCCCGCCGGTCGCTGGGGCGATCCCCAAGACATCGGCGGCACTGCCGCTTTCCTATGCTCCCCCGCCGCGCGCTACATTCATGGCGCGGTGATCAACGTTGATGGAGGTTGGCTTGCCCGATAAAGCCCCCCGCTTAACCCGCCCAGACGGCCCCGCCCCCAAGGTCGGCATCGTCCACCTCGGCCCCGGCGCGTTTTTCCGTGCGTTCAACGCCGTTTACACGCATGAGGCCCTTACCGCCCAAGGGGGCGATTGGGGCATCCTGGCGGTCAGCCTGCGCAGCACGGCGGCGCGGGATCAACTGCAGCCGCAGGGCGGCGCCTACACCTCCGTCACCCTGTCCCCAGAGGGGCCGGAAACCCAGGTCATTACGGCAATCCGCGACGTTCTTGTCGCCCCCGAAAATCCCGAGGCGGTGCTGGCTGCAATGGCCGATCCGTCGGTCAAAATCGTGTCATTGACAATCACTGAGAAAGGCTACTGCCACGAACCCGCGACGGGTCAGTTGCGGTTGGATGATCCGGGCATCAAGGCCGATCTTGCCAATCCAGCGGCACCGCAGACCGCCCCCGGTTTCATCGTTGAAGCGCTGGCACGCCGCCGCGCCGCGGGCTTAGCGCCCTTTACCGTTCTGTCTTGTGACAACCTGCCCTCCAACGGCGTTCTGGCACGCGGCTTTGTGCTGGAGTTTGCTCGCGCCCGCGATGCGGATCTGGCCGATTGGATCGCGGCTGAGGGGCGCTTCCCCTCGACCATGGTCGACCGGATCACCCCCGCCACGACCGCGGCCGATGTGGCACAGCTGCAGGCCACCACAGGCTACTATGATCCCGGCGCGGTGATGCATGAACCCTTCCGCCAGTGGGTCATCGAAGATGATTTCGTCAACGGCGACCGCCCGGCGTGGGAAACGGCAGGGGCGCAGCTGGTCAAATCGGTCGAAGCGCATGAGTTGATGAAGCTGCGCTGCCTCAATGGCACCCATTCAACGCTGGCCTATCTGGGCTATCTGGCCGGACACGAAACCATTGCCGAAGCGATCGCCGACGCCCCCTTTGCCGCGCTGTGCCAGCATCTGTGGCGTGATGAGATCCAGCCGACCCTGACCCGCCCCGAAGGGGAGGATCTGCCAGCCTATGCCGATGCCCTGCTGACGCGCTATCGCAACCCGGCAATCCGCCACCGCACCTGGCAAATCGCCATGGATGGCAGCCAGAAACTGCCGCAGCGCCTGTTGGGCACCATCGCCGATCAACTGGCGCGGGGTGGCAACATCCATGGCCTCGCCCTCGCGGTTGCGGGCTGGATGCGCTACGTCGGTGGTGTGGATGAGGCGGGCAAGGCGATTGATGTGCGCGATCCGCTGGCCGAGCGTCTGCGCGCCGCCTCGGACAGTGCCGCAACGCCCGCCGCCGCAGTGGCCGCCCTCCTCAGCATGGAGGAGGTGTTTCCAAACACGCTGGCCAGCAACCCCACGTTTTCACAGGCTGTGACCGATGCCTACCAAGGCCTGAGCCAACATGGCGCCCGCGCCATGGTCGCCAAACTGACCGCCGCAGAAAGGACCGACGCATGATCGAAAGTTGGAGATGGTTCGGCCCGCTTGACCACATCACCCTGCCCGAAGTCGCCCAGACCGGGGCCACCGGCGTGGTGACCGCCCTGCATGAGCTGCCCTACGGTGAGGTCTGGCCGCGCGCAGCTATTGCCGAACGCAAAGCCATGATCGAAGCCGCCCCCGGCAACCTGCACTGGGCCGTGGTCGAAAGCCTGCCGGTGCACGAAGACATCAAACGCGGTGCTGGCGATCTGACACAGCTCTTTGCCAACTACCGCCAATCGATGGCCAATCTGGCGGCCGAGGGTGTGCAGGCGATCTGTTACAACTTCATGCCGCTGCTGGATTGGACCCGCACCAGCCTGCATGCACCGCTACCCGAAGGGGGCAATGCGCTGCGCTATGACGCTGTTGAAATGGCTGCTTTTGACGTCTTCATGCTGGGCCGGGACGGCGCTGCGGATGACTTCCCGGCGGATGTCGTCGCCCGTGCCAAAGACTGGCATGCAAACGCCAGCGCGGCGCAGCAGGCCGAGTTGGTGAAATCCATCATGTCCGGCCTGCCCGGGGCCTATGCGCGCTATGACGTGGACAGCCTGCGCGATGCCCTTGCGCCCTGGCAGGGGTTTACTGCGGATGATCTGCGGGCCAATTTCAAACGCTTCCTTGAGGAGGTCGTGCCCGCCGCCGAAGATCTGGGCATGCGCCTTTGTGTGCATCCCGACGATCCGCCGCGTCCCTTGCTGGGTCTGCCGCGCATCGTGTCAAATGAGGCAGACATCGCCTTCATCCTGGGGGCTGTGGACAGCCCGGCCAACGGTCTGACGCTCTGCTCCGGCTCCTTGGGCGCAAACCCGATCAATGACGTACCGGCCATCGCCAAACGCTTTGCCGACCGGATCCACTTTGCCCATCTGCGCAATGTGCGCAAAGAGGCGGATGGATCGTTTCAGGAAGATGCCCATCTGGCGGGTGACACCGATATGGCGGCGCTGATGGCGGTGATCCTGCGCGAAGAGGCCCGACGCCGCGCCGAAGGGCGCAGCGATGCCGCGATCCCGGTGCGCCCGGATCATGGCCACGAGTTGGCCAGTGACATCGGTGGCGATGCCCACCCCGGCTATCCGCTGGTGGGGCGCCTGCGTGGTCTGGCCGAACTGCGCGGACTGGCCGCCGGCATCGCCTATGGTCTGGCGGAGGGGTAATCCACCCCGCCCGAACGCGGCTGCCAGCCCTTAACGGGCGGTGAACGGCAACCGGTTCAGGGTGTGGACCATGGTGGCGCCAAATTCAAAAAACGCGCCTTTGGCGGCGGTGAACCGTTCGGCATAGGCTTCAACCACTGGCAGCGGCAGATGGCTGTCATCGCCGCTCAACAGGGCCTTGGCGGCGGCAGTGCCAAAAACAGTGCCCGGCGCAATACCGCGCCCCGAATAGCCAAAGATCGCATAGGCATTGGGGCCAAAGACCTGCACCTTGGGGATGTGATCGCTGGTCATCGCAATGCGGCCCGACCAGTGGTGTTCAAACGGCTGATCCCCCAGTTCGGGGTAGAGCGACCGCAGTTTGTGCCGCGCCCAGCCCGCGTGCAGCGCCGCCCCTAGACCACGGCTGTTGCCCATGCCACCCACAATCATCCGCCCCGCCGCATCCCGGCGGATCGAGGACATCACCTGCGCCGTGTCCCAGCACCCTTCGCCCGCAGGCAGGATCCGCGCCTGCTGCTCTGCCGACATGGGGCGGGTGGCAAACTGGCAGTAGTTCACCGGCACATATTGCGGGCGTTCCGGCAGAGCCGCGGCTTCAGCATAGGCGTTTGTCGCCACCAAAAGCGCCCCGGCCCGCACGATGCCCTGCGGCGTCATCAACTGCCATTGCCCCGCCTCATGGCGCAGTGCCTCCACCGGTGAATTGGCAAACAGCTGCGCCCCGGCGCGTTGCGCCGCCTGCGCCAGCCCGTGGCAATAGGCCAGCGGCTGCACCGTGCCTGCAGCTGGGTTAAGCAGCGCCCCATGAAACGCATCACTGCCCGTGCGACGTTGGGTTTCGGCAGCGTCCAGCAGGTGCAGCGAGGCCCCAAACTGATTGCCCTGACGGTGCCGGTTTTGCAGATCTTTGAGACCGCTGGCCGCATGGGCCAAATGCAAGGTTCCGGCGCGGGTGGCTTCGCACTCAATGCCTTCGCGAGTGATGAGGTCAAAGACCAGATCGGGCGCGCGGCCCAGCACATCGATCAGATGACGCCCCGGTGCATCGCCCATTTGGGTCAGGATCACATCAGGGGGCAGCCAAAGACCAGCATTGACCAGCCCGACGTTGCGGCCTGATCCGCCTTCGCCGATGTCATGGGCCTCCAGCAGGGCGACGGAGGCACCGCTGCGCGCTGCCTCATAAGCGGCTGAACAGCCGGTGAAGCCGCCGCCGATCACCGCCAGATCGACGCTGATCTCCTGGGTCAGCGGGCCGCAGTCGGCCCGCTGTTTCAGACTGGCGGCCCAGAGGCCGCGCGACAGATCACTCTGTGCCTGGTTAGATGTCAAACTTGATCCCCTGCGCCAGGGGCAGCTCGCGCGAGTAGTTTACGGTGTTGGTCTGGCGCCGCATGTAGCCTTTCCACGCATCCGATCCGCTTTCACGTCCGCCGCCGGTCTCTTTCTCGCCGCCGAAGGCCCCGCCAATCTCAGCCCCCGAAGGGCCGATGTTGACGTTGGCGATCCCGCAATCGGACCCCGCCGCCGACAAGAACAGCTCGGTTTCACGCACGTCTGTCGAGAAGATGCAAGAGGAGAGGCCCTGCGGCACTGCGTTTTGCATGTCGATCGCCTGCTCAAGCGATTGATATTTCACCACATAGAGGATCGGCGCGAAGGTTTCATGATGCATGATCGCGCTCTGGCCGGGCATTTCCACAATCGCCGGGGTCACATAGGCCGCTGCGCCGTGGCTGTCGGCCAAGGCCTGCCCGCCGCCGTGGACGGTGCCCCCTTCGGCCTGCGCCTGCACCAGCGCCTTGTCCATTGCCGACAGGGCGTCCTGATCGATCAGCGGCCCGACCAGCGTGCCCTCGGCCAGGGGATCGCCAATCGGCAGGCCGGCGTAAGCCTTGACCAGACGCGGCACCAGCGCGTCATAGACATCTTCGTGCACGATCAGGCGGCGCAGGGTGGTGCAGCGCTGACCAGCGGTGCCAACGGCTGAGAAGACAATCGCCCGCAGCGCCATTTCCAGATCCGCCGAGGGGGCCACGATCATCGCGTTGTTGCCGCCCAGTTCCAAAATAGTGCGGCCCAGACGTTTCGACATATCCGCCGCAACGGCGCGGCCCATCGGGACCGAACCGGTGGCCGAGATCAGGGCCACCTTTGGGTTGGCAGTCAGCGCCTCACCCAGATCGCGTTCCCCAATCAGAACCTGTGTCAGCCCTTTCGGGGCATCATCGCCAAACTGTTCGCACACCCGATCACAGATTTTCTGCACGGCCAGTGCGGTCAGCGGGGTCTTCTCAGACGGTTTCCAGATGACCGGATCACCGCAGACCAGCGCCAGCGCCGCGTTCCAGCACCAGGGGGCCACCGGGAAGTTGAAGGCGGTGATGACGCCGCAGACACCCATCGGGTGCCAGGTTTCCCGCATCGCATGACCGGGGCGTTCTGAGGCAATGGTCAGACCGTAAAGCTGACGCGACAGACCAACGGCGAAATCGCAGATGTCGATCATCTCCTGCACTTCGCCCAGACCTTCCTGATAGATCTTGCCGCATTCCAGCGTCACCAGCGCGCCCAGCGCCTCTTTCTCACGACGCAGCTCTTCGCCCAGGAGGCGCACAAATTCGCCCCGGCGCGGTGCGGGCACTTTCCGCCACTGCAAAAACGCCTCATGCGCGGTGGCCATCATCTCGTCCGCCTCAGCCACGCTGTGCATGGCAAGGCGCGCAATCTCGGAGCCATCAACGGGGGTGTGTACCGCCAGCGTGCCGCCGGTCAGCTCGGCCTCGGTCAGGCCTGAAGCGGTCAGGATTTCGGAATGAGACATCTTATCTTCCTACTGAGTGTTAGTGAGAGGTTACTTGGACACCACTCCGCGCTGGTCTTCTCTCCCCATGGAGATCAGGCGCGGATGCTGGTCCTGTTGTTGTTTGAATGAGGTTTTATCTTCGATACCGCGCCATCCCGCACGGATCAGCGATTGCGCCACCGCGCCGCCCAGCGTGGTGCCGGGGCCGGTGACGATGAACATATCTGGGGCAAATTCACGCGCCGCCACCGTGATGGCATGAGTAAAGTCGTAAGTTTCCGTGACCTGATGGCCCAGCGTATAGGACCAGAGTGCCCCCAGATCGCAGGCGCCCGGCCACCAGATGGCACCGCGCCCGTCGATCATTGGCAGATCCGGCTGCTGAAACAGACTGGCGGGCAATTGATCGCGCCCCTGCTGGGCAACAGGCGCCTGAAGATGGCTGTGAAACGCCGCGTGATTGCCCAGCCGCATCGGGAACCGGCCCTGCGTTGGCTCCACCGCGGCCTCAAAGGCGGCCAGCCCGGGTTCATCACCCGCCAAGACCAGCATTCCACCCAGATCAATGGACAGGGTCAGCACATGGCCGGCGCGCGCGTTGATCTCATCCACCACTGACAGCAGGGCGGCGCGACGGGTGGGCTGCGGGCGCCAATCCTCATCGACCCAAGGGTAGATCACCTGCCCACCAATCAGCGCCGCCTGCATCAGGCTGCCCATGGTGTTGGAGACCTTGAAACCCTCCTCCGCACTGAGCGCACCGCCGCAGGCCAGTGCCGAATACCAGCCCATCGAGTTGCCGGTGACCGCAACCACATCAACCTCATCGCGGTTGATCGCCATGAAATCGCCCAGCGTGGCGGCATAGATCAGGGCCGAGGCATTATCGCCCCGGCTGTGACGGGCCAGTGAAAACCGTTCAGCGCCATCCAACGCCGCCAGACTGTCCTGCCCCATACGGGTGCGTTCCGCGTCAAAGCGCGCCATCAGGCCTGCATCAGGGAAGTGGCGGCTGAGATAGCCCAGTTCCGCTGCATTGTAAGTGCCCCGACCGGGGCAGATGACCACGGCTGTTTTCTTGCTGCTCATGATGGTTTCCCCACAAGGTTCAGGGCCGCAGCGGTGATGCTGTCCTTGGACGGCATGGTGGCCGCATAGGCCGGGCCGGTGGCGATGAAACTGTCCTCGGCGGTCAGCCGGGCCAGCTTGGCATCTGACGCCTCATGGAAATGCGCCATCAAGGCCTCGGCCACGCCACCGGAATGGCGGGTTTCATCCACCACCAGAATATTGTCACAGCCCGCAACCGCCTTGCTCAGCGCGTCCTTCGGCAGCGGCGACAGCCAGCGCATATCGATGATCCGCGTCTTGATCCCTGCGGTCTCAATCGCGGGCAGCGCCTGCTGGCTGAGGTAGGTGCCATTGCCGAAGGTCACGATCGCCAGTTCCTGCCCTGCGCCATGCACGCCCACCTCGCCCAGCGCGATGGTCTGCGACGGATCCGGGTAGCGCTGCATCCAGCCGCCATCCTTGGCCGTGTGCAGATCCCGCATCGGGTACAGCGCAATCGGCTCAAGGAAGGCGACCACGCGCTGTTCTTCCCGCGCCAGACGCACAGATTCCCGCAACATCATCGCGGCATCGGCGCCGTTAGAAGGACAGGCCAGAATGACGCCGGGAATATCGCGCAACACAGCGACCGAGTTATCGTTGTGGAAATGGCCGCCAAACCCCTTCTGGTACCCAAGGCCGGCAATCCGCATCACCATCGGGTTGGTGTATTGCCCTTCTGAGAAGAAAGACAACGTCGCCGCCTCACCGCGGATCTGATCCTCAGCATTATGCAGATAGGCCAGGAACTGGATTTCCGGCATCGGGGTATAGCCGTTCTGCGCCATACCGATGGCGAGGCCCAGAATGGATTGCTCATCCAGCAGCGTGTCGATCATCCGATCCGGGCCAAACCGCTGGCGCAGTTTTTGCGTCACACCGTAAACGCCGCCCTTCAGGCCAACGTCTTCGCCCATCATGACGATCTCACCATGTTCCAACATCAGATCAGTCAGCGCCCAGTTGATCAGGCGCGACATGATCTGCGGCTCCTCCATCGCACGCAGATCAGAGCCAAACGCCGCCTGCCGCGCGGTGGCCGAGGGGCCATTGGTTGGCGCACAGGCCCGTTTCGGTGGGATCAGTGAGGCCATCACATCGCTGGCCGTTTCCAGATGTGGGCGCGTCGCGGCCTCATCTCCGATCCGTTCGACCCGGTCCATTGTATCCTGGTAGATCTTCAGCGCCTCAGCCGGTTGCAGCGCGCCCGCCTGTTGCATCAGACGGACCGAATGCAGCAGCGGATCATTGGCTTCGTCCTGCTCAACCTCAGCCTTGGGCAGATAGCTGGTGGCCACATCCGCCCCCGCGTGACCGTAAAGACGCACGGTGCGCACATGCAGAAACGCCGGTTTCTTGCGTTCCCGCACATAGCGCGCGGCCTCTTGCGCGGTGGCGTAGGTGTCATAGATGTCCAGACCATCGCAGGCGAAATACTTGATGCCGGGACGGTTCTGAAAATTGGCCGCGATCCAGCCTTTCGGCGTTTTGGTCGAAATGCCGATCCCGTTGTCTTCACAGCAGAACAACAGCGGCATGGGCACCGATTGGAATGAGGTCCAACCGGCAGTATTGAACGCCCCCTGCGCGGTGGAGTGGTTGGCCGAGGCATCGCCAAAGCTGCAGTAAACAATGGCATCATCCGGCAACACCGCATGTTCCGGACGGTGCCGTTTGGCGGCCCCAATGGAATAGGCCGCACCCACAGCTTTCGGCAGGTGGCTGGCAATGGTTGAGGTCTGCGGCGGAATGTTCAGCGCTTTGGAGCCCAGCACCTTATGGCGACCGCCAGAAATCGGATCCTCGCTGGAGCAGGCAAAGCTCAGCATCATGTCGCGCGCTATGGTCTGACCGGGGACTTGTTCACCGCGCTGGATCTGAAACGCCGCATCCCGGTAATGCAGAAACGCCATATCGGTGGGCCGCAGCGCCGCCGCAACCGCCGCCAGACCTTCATGCCCGGAGGAGCCGATGGTGTAAAACCCCTGCCCCGCCTTCTGCATCGCGCGGCTTTTCAGATCCATCGCCCGCGACAGGCAGCCCGAGCGGAAAATCGAAACCGCTTCCGGCGCCGTCAATGGCCCGCTGGGCGCATTGCCCTGCGGCAGATCCGCCGCGGCCACCCGGGTGAGGAAGTTCTTATGCACAATCGCGGCGCGATCCATGGTCTTCTCCTAAATGTCTAGTCGCAGTCGGCTGGCTCAGAACGCCGCCACAAAGGCTGCGATACGGGCAAGGCCCGCTTCGATCTCTTCCTTGGCATAGGCAAAGGATAGCCGTGCATGCCCCGGCAGGCCAAAGGCACGCCCCGGCACAATCGCCAGCCCCTGCTGATCCAGCAAGGCAGCGCAGAAATCAGCATCCGTGTCAAAACCACCTTTGGCCATGGCCCCACGGATATCCGGGAAGACGTAAAACGCCCCATCAGGCGCCGGACAGCGGATGCCGTCGATCGCATTGAGCGCTGCGACGACGCGGTCCCGCCTCTGGCGCATTTCCTCCAGCCGCGTGATCAACAGCGCCTGATCGCCAGTCAAAGCCGCCAATGCCGCCGCCTGCGAAACAGAACAGGCGCCAGAGGTCACCTGCCCCTGCACCGCCCCCATCGCGCGGATCATATCGGCAGGGCCAATCCCCCAACCAATCCGCCAACCCGTCATCGCATAGGCTTTGGAAACGCCGTTTACGATCAGCATCCGATCCTTCAGATCCGGTGCCGCCGCCGCAAAAGAGGTGAAAGGCTGATAGCTCAGGTGGGCATAGATCTCATCGACCAGAACCATCACCTGCGGATGGGCGCGCAGCACCTCTGCCAGCGCGGCTTGCTCCGCAGGGGAATAGATCGCGCCGCTGGGATTGGAGGGCGCGTTCAGCATCACCCAACGGCTGCGCGGGGTGATCGCCGCCTTCAGCTGGCCCGGCGTCAGCTTAAACCCCTGCGCCATGTCACAAGGCACCACCACCGGGCGACCGCCGGCCATTGCAACGATGTCGGAATAGCTGGTCCAATAAGGCGCGGGCATGATGACCTCATCCCCGGGATCAAGGCTGGCCAGCATCGCATTTGCCAGCACCTGCTTTGCCCCCGTGGACACGATGACCTCAGCCGGGGACACGGCCGCCTCTGCCGCGATGGCGGCGCGCAGGGCCGGGGTGCCCAGGGTGGCGGTGTAACCGGTTTGCCCCGCCAGCGCCGCCTGATGCGCGGCCTCAACAACATGGGGTGGGGTTGGGAAATCAGGCTCCCCGGTGGACAGGGCCACCACATCTTTGCCGGCGGCGCGCAGGGCTGCGGCGCGCTCACTCAGCTGCGCAATTTCTGACAGCTGAATGGCGGAAATCCGGCTGGCGCGGCGAAAACCCTGGGCAGATGTGGACATCGGCACGTCCCTTGCTGTTTGTCGTTTTTGTGCAATTAACACTTCGTATCCAGAATGAATAACGGTAAGAAATCGCACACCTTGGAGAAAAACTCACATGATCGCCTCGCGCCGCTTTCTTCCTTCGATCAATTCCCTGACCGCACTGGAGGCCGTGGACCGCCTTGGCAGCGCCACAGCAGCGGCCCAGGATCTGTCCCTGACCCATTCGGCCGTCAGCCGCCAGTTGAAGGTTTTGGAGGAACAGATCGGCGTCTCGCTGTTTGTGCGCGACGGCAAAGGGCTGAAGCTGACATTGGCCGGGGAAACCTATGCAAAATCGGTCCGTGAGGTGCTGAAGAACCTCGCCCAGGCCAGCCTCAAGGTGAAGGCAACTGGATCGCGCAGCAGCCTCAACCTGGCGGTTTTGCCGTCTTTTGGGATGTACTGGCTGACGCCCCGGCTGCGCGGGTTTTATGAGGCACACCCGGGCATTCTGATCAACCAATCGACCCGCGTTTTGCCGTTTGATTTTCAGCAGGATCCCTTTGACGCAGCGCTGCATTTTGGCAGTCAGAACTGGCCCGGCGTGAACTATCTGCCGCTGGCCACCGAACGTGTGATGGCCGTTTGCGCCCCGGATTTCGCACCCAAACTGCCCTTGACGCCAGAGGCGCTGCTGGAAATGCCATTGCTGCATCTCGAAAGCCGCCCTGGCGCCTGGGAAGGCTGGTTCGCACAACAGGGTCTGACCGCCAGCCGCCTGCGCGGCATGCTGTTTGACCAATTCGCCAATATGTCCGAAGCGGTGGCCGCCGGCTTTGGCGCGGCCTTGCTGCCGCAATATTTGGCCGAGGCGGAAATCTCCCGCGGCCGCGTTGTGCCCGCCTGCGGCGACGTCACCGAGGCCGACGGCACCTATTACCTCGTCTGGCCCAAAACCGGCGACCAGAGCGAAGCTTTGACCCGGCTGATCGATTGACTGAAACGCGGTTAATCCCCCGTCACACCCACTCATAGGCGAAAGTGCCACACGCGACGGGCGAAGCTGCTGCCGTGGCGCCACAGACCCGCGCAATGATCCGCGCTGCCCGCCGAAAACCGAAGGGGACAGCAACGTTACGTGTCTATAAAGGTTTCCATTACGAACATTAACACAGCTTATTTTGCCATGACGCCTTATATTATTAGTCTGACCACCACCCCGCCGCGGATCGACAAAATCGCCCCGACATTGCGGGATCTCTTGAACCAAACAGCCAAACCGACGGAAATCCGGCTGAACCTCTGCCACAGCTACCGCCGGTTTCCGGGGGCCAAAATTGACACCAGCCACCTGCCGGACGGCATCACGGTTCACTGGTGCGATGAGGATCTGGGCCCTGCAACCAAAATCCTACCCACAGTGAAAGACCTGCAAGGTCAGGATATCGATATCCTGTTCTGCGATGATGATCAGAAATACGAACCGGATTGGGCCGCCAAGTTTCTGGCAGCCCGTCAGGACCACCCGGATAAGTGTCTGGTCGGCAAAGGCTACGATCTGGATGACCGCCCCGTCGGCCACCGGTATCTGCGCGATTTTGACCAACAGCCCCGGGCTGAGCGGCGGCAAAAAGGTTTTGCCTACCGGCTTTCACGTCTGGCGTCGCTCTTCACCTACAAGCCCCAGCCCTACACTGAAAGCGGCCATGTCGATATTCTGGAGGGCTATCGCGGCGTAATGGTCAAACCTTCGTTTTTCGATGCTGCGGTCTTTGATATTCCCGATATCTTGTGGACGGTGGATGATCCCTGGCTGTCCGGGCATCTGGCGCGTCGGGGTATTCCGATCTGGTTGGTTCAGCCAGCCAGCATCCTGCGCAAACCTTACGGCGCCCATCATACTCACCGTCTGGGCAAATTCGTTTACCGTGATCACGGCCGCCTTGCCGCAGACAACGCCTGCATCGAACATTTCCGCCGCGAATTCGGCCTCTGGCCCGGGCGCCGGGAAATGCTGCGCGAGGATTACAAACGTCCGTTCATGCACTGGCTCTACCCACCAGAGCCGATCAAGGTTGAGGCGGAGGCGGGTCAATAGCCCGCCCCGTCGCATCTTGATCTAGCTGCGGCGGTTGAGGAAGGCTGACAGGCGTTTTAGCCCTGCCGTCAGGTCGGCTTGCGGATTGGTGTAACCAATGCGCAGCCACCCCTCCATCTCCATCGCGCTGCCCGGGGTCAGCATCACGCCCTCTTCCTGCAGCAGCGTGACACAGAACTCACGCGAGGTGAGAGGCAGATCATAGCGCAGCAGCGCTGTTGTGCCGGATTGCGGCTTTATCCAGCTGATCAGCGGTTCCTGATCCACCCAATCCTCCAGGATCTGCAGGTTGTCCCGGGTGATCTGGCGCGACCGGGCGAGGATCTTATCCTTGTTCTCCAGCGCGACGGCGGCCAGAAACTCATCCACCATACCCACCGAGATTGTGTTGTAATCGCGGTGGATCATCACCTGATGCAACAGCTCTTCCGGCCCTGCAATCCAGCCCAGACGCAACCCGGCCAGTGAATAGGCCTTGGACATGCCGGCGGTGCTGATGCCCTTTTCATAAAGATCCGCCACGGAAACCGTCATGCCGTCGCCCACCTGATCGGTGCCGCGATAGACCTCATCACACAGCAGCCAGGCGCCACAGCCGCGCGCAATCTCCACAATCGCCTCAAGGCAAGCATGGTCCATCAAGGCGCCGGTGGGGTTGTTGGGGTTGTTGATCGCAATCAACTTGGTGTCCGGGCGCACCATCTGGCGCAGCTGATCCAGATCCGGCTGGAAGCCCAGCTCTGGCGTCAGATGCAACAGCTCAATCTCCGCGCCAAGACTTTCGGGAATGGAGTAGTGCTGCTGATAGGTCGGAATGACCGAAATGACATGATCGCCGCGGCTGACCAGCGTCTGATGCACCAGTGAGTTTGCCCCAATGGTGCCATGGGTGGTCAGGATGTTTTCACGTTTCTGCTGATCATACAGCGCCGCAATGGCATCGCGCAGCCGATCCGAGCCTTCGATGGCGCCATAGGTCATTTTCATATCGGCCAGCGCCTGCCACAGCGCCGCGCCCATGCCCGACAGATCCGCCAGTTCGCCCAGCGTGATCGATTCCACACAGGTTTCCGCCAGATTGAGTTCGCATTTGGTTTCGAACTCATTCATCCACATCTCAACACCGAAGGGTTTGATATCCATCTGAACTCTGCCTTTTCTTATCTGTCTTTATTCACTCGGCGCTGCGGGCCGCCTGATAGACCGCCTCGGCCATCAAGATATCCTCCAGCCCCAGACCAATGGAACGGAAAAACACCGGCCTGTCGCCGCTGGGGTTCGGACATTGACCACACTGCAGCTCCGCCAGATCACCGCGAATGGCGCCGGCGCCCCAGCCCTGTTCAGCCGCGATCACCATTTCGCCCGCTGTCATGGGTGTTGTCGCGCGGTAATCGCAGTAAACCTCCGCATCAGTAAGGAAGGCTGGCGGCACCTCATGGGCGCGGGCCACATTGGTGCTTATCGAGGTAACCAAGGTTCCGGGCTTGACGTCCGTGGTATCGATCACCGGCTGACCGGAGGAGGTGCAGAGCATCACTACATCTGCCCCCGCAATGGCAGCATCAGCACTCTGCGCAACAGTGACCCGGGGATCGAGGCCGCGCCAATGATCTGCCCGCCCTGCGCCTTGCAAGCTGGGGGAGAACACCTGCACCGCCTGCCAGTCCCGCAGCGGCAACACGTGACGCAGATGCGCCTCAGCCACTGCACCGGATCCGATAATGGCAAGGCGGCGGGCCGCAGCCCCGCCGAGGTGATCCACCGCAAGGGCCGTTGTGGCGGCGGTGCGTTCCACCGTCAGGCGCCCCGCATCACACAGCATCAATGGCTGCCCGGTTTCCGAGGACATCAACACCGTCCAGGCCGTGACGATCGCACCTTCTTCACGCGGCAAATAGGGGGACAGTTTGGCGCCAAACATCTGTGCACCATGACTGGCGCCCTGATAGGTGATGAAATCCCCCTGAAAGCCCTGCCCGCCGGGCAGCAGCGTCAGGCTTTGTGCTGGTTGCACGGCGTCCCCCTGGCCCAGTTCGGTAAACAGGCGGCGCATGGCGGCCAGCGCATCCACCTGCGGCAAAAGGGCGGCAACTGCAGCGGCATCCAGAACCAAGGGCGCGTGAGGGGTGGGCATTTGAGGTCTCCGGTCAAAGGGTTTGACCCGCAATAACCCGCAGCATCACAGCGAAACATCCAAGATATTCGCCAATTACATCGGATTTTCCGATACAATCACTCAGCAAGCGGCACCACCGCCCCACCACGTGTCAAAGGCCCCGCAATCAGCGGCTGATCCGCCACGTCCTTCAGGAACCGGCGCAGGATCAGATTGTCGTCCCCCCCTTTGCGGCTGACCAGATAGATCGGGGACAGATATTGCAACTCCTTGCCGGTGGGCAGCACCGCCAGATCCGTCAGGCTGGCGCCGTAGTAGTCCGGCAAGAACCCCACAAACCGGCCCGAGCGGATCAGGATCGCATGGGTTTCCATCTGATCCACCGTTGCGGCCGGGTAGATGTTTTCACGGTCCTCCGCACCGGACTTGGCCCGGCCCGTGCGAATAAACGGAAAGCGCCGCATCTCCCCGGCGGTGACGATCAGGGCATGGCGGCTCAGGGTGTCGAAGGTGATCGCCTCCTCCTGCGCCAGCGGATGATGGCGGGCGGCATAGAGGGAATGGCGTTCCTGAAACAGCGGCAGATAGCTGAGACCTGCGCGCTTTTCCGGGAAGGGCCCGATCACCGCATCGCGTTTGCCGTCCAGCACCAGCCCCTCCATCGCGGCGGGGGAGACCAGCGACAGATCGACATGGGTGTGCGGCGCGCGGGCCGAAAACCGGCCCAGAACGTCCGGCAGCGGCCAGGCGTGATTGGCCAGCATAGCGTCCATGATGCCGATCCGCAAAACGCCGCGCATTTCGCCGGAAATGGTGGCAGTGGCATTCTGGAACCGATCCGCCGCGGCGAAGAGATCCTCCATCGCGTCCAGCAGCTGCTGCCCTTCATCTGTCAGTGCAAATCCACCACGCCCCCGGCGGCACAGGCGAAAGCCCAACCGCGCCTCAAGGTCGGCCAGCTGTGTGGAGAGGGTGGACTGGCTGACGTTCAACGTGACCTGCGCGCCCGCGATGCCGCCTGCCTCGGCAATCGCCTGAAAACCGCGCAGCAGCTTGAGATCAATGTCATGAAGTTTGCGCATCACCAATACCGCCTGAAATCCGATGTATCAGCCCGATACATTCAGTATTCCACTATAATGTCCAGCCCGGCGGAGGGTCCCCACAGGCAAACGCCCCACATCGCGCCTGCCGCAAGGCATACGCTGCCGTATGCGACCCGTCACAAAGGCATAGCGTGAACTGCACCGTTACGCGTAGGCGCCCGCGGAATAGGTCAGCTCATACCCGTGTGAGTACAACTCAAACACGATGCCAAAGGGATCTTCGACATAGACCATCCGGTATGGTTTTTCGCCCGGGTAATAGCGCCGGATCGGCATCCGCGCCTTGCCGCCTGCGGCGATGATCCGTTCCAGCAAAGCCTCAGGATCGGGGTCTTGAATGGCGAAGTGAAACAGCCCCACCTGGCGGAAAGGCAGTTTGTCCTCAGGCAGATAGTTATCCGGAAATTCAAACAGTTCGATGCCCACACGATCCCCGGTGGCCAGATGCGCAATCCGAAAGCGGCCCCAACCGGGAACAAAAACATCATTGCACATGACCCCTATTGCGCTGTCATCCTGGGTGACCTCGGTTGGCTCCATAATGACGTAGAACCCCAAGATATCGCGGTAAAATTGCACCGCCGCATCCAGATCGGGAACGGAAAGACCAATGTGTGAAAACGTGCGCGGTACGGTCGCTGACATAATTTTCTCCCTTTTCAAATCAAACCCGAAAGCTTTGTCCCAATTGGTTGGCGTCAACGCCATGGCTCGACGCGTCTTGCTGGGCGGCCCATTAGATGCTACACCTTTGTATAGGTTCCCGCCTTTCACACTGCCGATTGAGGAGTTTTTGAATACCTCAGACGACCGAAGTTGATAGTGAAACCCTGAAGCGCCGCGAGTGGAGGATGTTTATCTTTCTCGCCGTGTTCCTCGCGCCGATCCTCGCCATTGCGATTGTCGGTGGCTACGGGTTTTCCGTCTGGTTCTTCCAGATGATCTACGGCCCCCCGACACATTGACGGTGGTAGAGGGGTATGATGCGAGGACAGCCAAATAGCCATTCCGCAGCACCTTTTGTGCGCCCCCCCCTGGGCCACGGAGGTTTCCGTGCGCCAGAACTGTATCGGCTGTGGCGACTGTATCGCCGCCTGCCCCGAACAGATCCTGAGGCCCGGCCGTGCCAAAGCCCCGATTGTGGATTTCACCGAAACCGGCTGCACCTTCTGTGGCGCCTGTGCAGAGGCCTGCAAGGAACCGGTGTTTGACCTTGGCCAGCCACCCTGGCCGCTGGTGGCTGAAATCAGCAGTGCCTGCCTGTTGACCCTCGGCATTTCCTGCCAAAGCTGCGCCGATGCCTGCGATGAGGAGGCGCTGCGCTTTGACCTGAGTGTGCGCCCGGCGGGGCGTGTCAGCGTGGCCGCATCAAACTGCACCGCCTGTGGCCATTGCGTTGGGATTTGCCCAACAGATGCCATTGCAATGGCGCCTGCCCCCACCCCGGCAGCGGAGGTGGCCCATGCCTGACACCCAGCGCCCGAAATCAGATTTCATTCATATTTCCAGCCTCTTGCTGCGGGCCGATCCGGCCAAGATGCAGCAGGTGGAGGCCCATATTGAAACCCTCCCCGGTGGCGCCGTTGCGATGACGGATCCGACGGGCAAAATCATCGTCACCCTTGAGACCGGGTGCGAAAAACAAATTGTCGAGCACATGAATACTCTCAGCCTTATCGATGGTGTTGTCAGCGCCGCCCTTGTCTACCACGAGGCCTACGCACCCTAAGCCAAGATCATCGATACCCAGACCAAGCCGCAGCTAGGAAGGTATATTCGAATGATTTCAAGACGAGACGTTATCAAGGCTCAGGCCGTTGCCGCCGCCGCTGCTGCCGCTGGGCTGCCCCTGCCCGCTGCGGCGCAAAACCTTGTCACGGATGCTTCGCTGACGGATCTGAAATGGTCTAAGGCGGCCTGCCGGTTCTGCGGCACCGGGTGTTCGATCATGGTGGCAACCAAGGCCGGGCGGGTGGTGGCCACCCATGGTGATGCGGAATCCGAGGTCAACCGCGGCCTCAACTGCATCAAAGGCTATTTCCTGTCCAAGATCATGTATGGCACCGACCGCCTGACCCAGCCGCTGATGCGGAAGACCAACGGGGTTTTCGACAAAAACGGTGATTTTGAGCCGGTCAGCTGGGACGAAGCCTTTGATACCATGGCCGAGAAATGGAAAGCCGCGCTGGCCGAAAAAGGGCCACGTGGCATCGGCATGTTTGGCTCTGGCCAATGGACGGTCTGGGAAGGCTACGCCAATGCCAAGCTGATGAAGGCCGGTTTCCGGTCCAACAACATCGATCCCAACGCGCGCCACTGTATGGCCAGTGCAGTGGTGGGTTTCATGCGGACCTTTGGCATTGATGAGCCGATGGGCTGTTATGATGACTTTGAGAACGCGGATGCCTTTGTGCTCTGGGGGTCCAACATGGCTGAGATGCATCCGATCCTTTGGACGCGCATCGCCGACCGCCGGTTTAGCCATC
This sequence comes from Thalassovita sp., assembly GCF_963691685.1. Taxonomy (GTDB): domain Bacteria; phylum Pseudomonadota; class Alphaproteobacteria; order Rhodobacterales; family Rhodobacteraceae; genus Thalassobius. The sequence continues at coordinate 979,453 of NZ_OY829290.1, read as the reverse complement.
CGCATGTGAAGGTTGCGGTGCTGTCGACCTTCCGTCACCGCAGCTACGATCTGGCGGATATCCCGGCCACGTTCACCCCGCAGACCGATCTGGTGATCCTGAACTATATCGCCAATTACATCATCCAGAACGGGGCGGTGAACGAAGACTTCGTCGCCAAACATGTGAACTTCCGCAAAGGGGCTGAGGATATCGGCTACGGGCTGCGCGATGACGATCCGTTGCAGCAGGCGGCGGCCAATCCAAACTCGGGCGCGTCTGAGCCGATGACCTTTGAAGAGTTTGCCGAATACGTTGCCCCCTACACGCTGGAAAAGGCGGCTGAGATGTCAGGCGTGGTGGCATCAGATCTGGAAAAGATTGCCAAGCTTTATGCCGATCCCGACACCAAGGTCATGTCCCTTTGGACCATGGGGGTGAACCAGCACACCCGCGGCGTCTGGGTCAACAACATGATCTACAACCTGCATCTGCTGACCGGTAAAATCTCCACCCCCGGCAATTCGCCGTTTTCGCTGACCGGCCAGCCCTCAGCCTGTGGAACAGCGCGTGAGGTTGGCACCTTTTCGCACCGGTTGCCCGCAGACATGGTGGTGACCAACCCCGAACACCACGCCAAATCCGAAAAGATCTGGAAGCTGCCTGCCGGCACCATTCCCGATTGGAACGGCGCCCATGCGGTGGAGCAAAACCGGCAGCTGAAAGATGGCAAGATCAACTGCTACTGGGTGCAGGTGAACAACAACATGCAGGCCGCCCCCAATATGATGCAGGAGGGCCTGCCGGGCTATCGCAACCCCGACAACTTCATCGTTGTGTCTGACGCCTATCCAACCGTGACGGCCGAAGCCGCCGATCTGATCCTGCCCGCCGCAATGTGGGTGGAAAAGGAAGGCGCCTATGGCAACGCGGAACGGCGCACCCAGTTCTGGCACCAGCTGGTCGAAGCCCCCGGTGAGGCGCGATCGGATCTGTGGCAGGTGATGGAGTTCTCCAAACGCTTCACCACAGATGAGGTCTGGCCCGCGGAGCTGCTGGACAGCGCCCCGGAATACAAAGGCAAAACCCTCTTTGACGTGCTGTTTGCCAACGGACAGGTCGATGCCTTCCCGCTTTCAGAAACCTCAGATGACTACGCCAATGCCGAGTCTGAGGACTTTGGCTTCTACGTGCAAAAAGGCCTGTTTGAGGAATACGCCCAGTTTGGCCGGGGCAAGGCGCATGATCTGGCGCCCTTTGACACCTATCATGAGGTGCGCGGGCTGCGCTGGCCTGTGGTGGACGGCAAGGAAACCAGATGGCGGTTCAAAGAAGGCTCTGACCCCTATGTGACCGCAGGGGCGGATTATGAGTTCTACGGCCACCCGGACGGCAAGGCGCGGATCTTTGCCCTGCCCTATGAGCCCCCGGCCGAAGCGCCGGATGATGAATATCCCTTCTGGCTGGCCACGGGCCGGGTGCTAGAACATTGGCACTCAGGCTCCATGACGCAGCGCGTGCCGGAATTGCACAAGGCGGTGCCGGATGCGCTGGTCTACATGCACCCAGATGATGCCAAGGCCCTTGGGGTGAGGCGCGGCACTGAGGTCAAGCTTTCCTCACGCCGGGGTTATATCCTCAGCCGGATCGAAACGCGCGGCCGTAACAAACCGCCGAAGGGGCTGGTGTTTGTGCCATGGTTTGATGCCCGTCAGCTGATCAACAAGGTGACGCTGGACGCCACCGATCCGCTGTCGAAACAGACCGATTTTAAGAAATGTGCGGTCAAAATTGAGCCGATGGGGGTCTGCTCATGAAACGTATCCTCATCCCCGCCCTGTTCACCTGCCTGCTGGTCACCACAGCGGTTGCGCAGCAACATGTCGCCACCCTGCGCGGCGGCACCCCGCTGGACACTGAGGCCAGCCCACCATCGATTGGCAAGGTGGTGAACAATGATCTGCGGCAGTCCCGCAACTATCCCGAACAGCCGCCACTGATCCCGCATACGATTGATGGCTATCAGATCGACACCAATGCCAACAAATGCCTGCAGTGTCACAGCCGTGCCGCTACTGAATTCAGCCAGGCACCGATGGTCTCAATCACCCATTTCATGAACCGCGAGAACCAGTTCCTCGCCTCAGTCACGCCGCGCCGCTACTTCTGCACGCAATGTCACGTGACCCAGAAAGAGGTGCGCGAACTGGTGGGCAACAGTTTTATCGATGTCGACTCGGTGCTGGACATTGCCCGGCAATCCAATCGGGGGTCTGACTGATGTTTGGCCGTTTGATCGCTGCACTGAAAGTCATGTGGGGTACCTTTTCCAGCCCCAGCCTTCACATCAGCCTGGGCGCGCTGACGCTGGGCGGCTTCTTCATGGGGGTGATGTTCTGGGGCGGGTTCAACACCGCCATGGAGGCCACCAACACCGAAGCCTTCTGCACCGGTTGCCATGAAATGCGCACCAACGTCTATGAGGAGCTGAAAACCACCATCCACTTCACCAACCGCTCTGGCGTGCGGGCCAAATGTTCCGACTGTCATGTGCCGCATGGCTGGACCTCAAAGATTGCCCGCAAGATGCAGGCCAGCAAGGAGGTCTGGGGCAAGATCTTTGGCACGATCAACACCCGTGAGAAGTTTCTGGCCAAACGGCTGGAGCTGGCCCAACACGAATGGGCCAGGTTGGAGGCCAACGACTCACTTGAGTGCCGCAACTGCCATTCCGCCGAGTCGATGGATATCACCCGCCAAAGCACCCGCGCCGCAGAAGCGCATGAGCGGTTCCTCTTCACCGGGGAAAAGACCTGTATCAACTGCCACAAAGGCATCGCCCATGAGCTGCCGGATATGAGCGGTGTGGAACAGGAAACCGCACTGCTGTTTGAAAAAACCGCCACTCCCATCGAGATCGCAAACTACCTCAGCACCCAGTCTGTTGCGCTGGAGTAGCGCGCGCTCTCACCCACAAAACCGCAAAGGGCCGCAGCGTAGCAGCTGCGGCCCTTGGCATTTCGTTAGACTGCGCACTCAGGCGACGCGGTTGACCGAGGCCTGGAGCAGCTGACTGGTGTAATCATGCGCAGTCTTGCCGGCGCGCATGTCTTCGATGCTGATGATCTCCACAATCTCACCGTTGCGCATCACGGCAGTCTGGTCACACATATGCGACACCACCGCCAAATCGTGAGACACCATCACAAAGGTCAGCCCATGTTCGGCGCGCAGGTCACTCAGCAGGTTCAGGATTTCCGCCTGCACCGACACATCCAGTGCCGAGGTCGGTTCATCCAGCAAAAGGATCTGCGGCTCAGACGCCAAAGCCCGGGCAATCGCCACCCGCTGACGTTGGCCCCCCGACAGCTGGTGCGGATAGCGGAACCGGAACTCCGGACCCAACCCAACATCCTTCAGCAGCGCCTCAATACGGTCATTGATGTCGCTGAAGCCATGCAGTTTCAGCGTTTCTGACAGCACATGATCCACCGATTGCCGCGGATGCAGCGAGGCATAGGGATCCTGAAACACCATCTGCACCGTCTTGTAGAAACTGCGATCCCGTTTCAGGCCTAGCTGCTGCCCGGCGACGGTCATCTCGCCCTCCCACTGGGGGGCGAGACCGGTCAGGGCTTTCAGGATCGTCGACTTGCCCGATCCGCTCTCGCCGACCAGGCCAAAGCTGCTGCCTTTCTCAACCGTGAAGCTGGCCGATTTCACCGCCTGAAACAGGTCATGATGATCGCCGAAGTAGACGTTAAGATCTTTGATCTCCAACGCATTGCTCATGATGTGCTCTCCACGCTGGGGGCGTCACGCCAGGCCGGATCGCGGTTCAGAACCTCCAGCCGGGGGCGCGGTGCGTCAAATTTCGGCAAAGAGCCAAGCAGCCCCTGGGTATAGGGGTGTTTGGCCTCATGCAGCTTGTCCGCCTGGCAGACCTCAACCACACGGCCGGCATACATGATCAGCACCCGGTCACAGAACTGCGACACAAGGTTCAGGTCGTGACTGATGAAGATCAGCCCCATGCCACGCTCTTTGACCAGCCGGTCCATGATCGACAGCACCTGCCCCTGCACCGACACATCAAGAGCCGATGTCGGTTCATCCGCGATCAGGATTTCCGGGTTCGGGATCAGCATCATGGCGATCATGATGCGCTGCCCCATGCCACCGGACATCTCATGCGGATAGGCCTTCATTACCCGTTCAGGTTCGCGGATCGAAACCGCCTCCAGCATCTCCAGCGCTTTGGCGCGGGCCTCGGCCTTGCTGGCCTTATTGTGCAGCCGGTAGGCCTCGACAATCTGATCGCCCACAGTCAGCACCGGGTTCAGCGAAAACTTGGGGTCCTGCATCACCATTGAGATCTGCTTGCCCCGCACACCGCGCATCTGCTTTTCGCTCAGATCCAACAGGTTCTGCCCCTGCAGCGCGATATGATCAGCCTCGATCATGCCGGGTTTGCGGATCAGTTGCAGGATGGCCCGGCCGGTCATGGATTTGCCCGAGCCGCTTTCGCCAACGATCCCCAGCCGTTCCTTACCAAGTGAGAAGCTGACGCCGCGCACCGCATCAAAGATACCGTTGCGGGTGGGGAATTTGACCCAGAGGTTTTTAACATCAAGTAGCGTGGTCATGAGCTGCTATCCTTCGGGTCCAGCACGTCGCGCAGACCGTCACCCAACAGGTTGAACGCCAGCGACACGGTGAAAATGGCAAGGCCGGGCATGGTGGCGACCCACCAGTGATCCAGCAGGAACCGGCGCCCCTCAGAAATCATGGCGCCCCATTCCGGGCTGGGCGGTTGCGCACCAAGCCCCAGGAAACCAAGGCCGGCAGCGGCCAGAATGATCCCGGCCATATCCAGCGTGACCCGCACGATCAGGGAAGAAATGCAGAGCGGCCAGATATGTTTGGTGATGATCCGCAACGGACCAGCCCCCTGCAGACGGATCGCGCTGATATAGTCAGATCCGCGAATTGTCAGAGTTTCAGCGCGTGCCATCCGGGCATAGGGCGGCCAGGCGGTGAGGCTGATCGCCAGAACGGCGTTTTCAATCCCTGCCCCCAACGCGGCCACAAAGGCCAGCGCCAGAACCAGCCGGGGAAAGGCCAGGAAGATATCGGTGATGCGCATCATCACCAGATCCACCCACCCGCCGGCATAGCCCGAGATGGTGCCGACCAGCAGCCCGACGATGGGCGCAATCAGCGCCACCAGCGCCACGATGTAAAGCGTGATCCGCGCGCCGTAGATCAACCGGCTGAGGATATCACGGCCCAGACTGTCAGTGCCCAGAACATGGCCTTCGGTGCCAAGCGGCTGCAGGCGGTTGCCCAGATCCTGCACAAAGGGATCATGCGGCGCGATCCAAGGGGCCAAGGCGGCCACAGTGATCAGCGCAATGATGATCGCCAGACCAGCCATCGCCATATGGTTTGACTTCAGCGACAGCCAGCCCTTGTAGATGGCGGCCCAGCGGGCCTGCCGGCGTGACGTCGGGGTCTCAGACGTCAGCCAGGCGTGCAAAGAGGATGCTTGACTGCTCATTTGGACCTCGGATCGAAGAATTTATAAAGAAGGTCGGAGAAGACGTTCAGACAGATGAACACCAGCCCCACCACAACAGTACCGCCCAACACTGCGTTCATATCCGCAGACAGCAGCGCCGTGGTGATATAGCTGCCGATGCCCGGCCAGCTGAAGATGATCTCGGTCAGGACCGACCCTTCCAGCAGGTTGGCATAGGACAGCGCAATCACGGTAATCAGCTGCACCCGGATGTTCTTGAACGCATGGCCCCAGATCACCGCCCATTCGCTCATGCCTTTGACGCGCGCGGTGGTGACATATTCGGCCGAAAGCTGTTCCAGCATGAACGACCGCGTCATCCGGCTGATATAGGCAAGGCTGTAGTAGCCCAGCAACGAAGCCGGCAGGATGATATGGGAAAACGCATCCCAGAAGGCGCCCCAATCCCCGGCCAGTGCCGAGTCAATCAGGATCATACCGGTCACAGAGGGGATCATATCCTCATAGAAAATCCCCTGACGGCCCGGTCCGCCGACCCAGCCGAGGATGCCGTAAAACAATAGCAGCCCCATCAGGCCCAGCCAGAAGATCGGCATGGAATACCCCACCAGCGCCACAACTCGGGCGATCTGATCGATCCAGGAGCCACGGCGCACGGCGGCAATCACACCCAGCGGCACGCCAAGGATACAGCCCAGTAAGATGCCGATGGTGGCCAGTTCAAAGGTTGCGGGGAACACACGGGCAATGTCATCGGCAACCGGGCGGGCCGTCAGCAAGGACTGGCCAAAATCGCCGCGCAGCACATCCGAGACATAGTAGAAAAACTGTACAATGAGGGGCTTATCCAGCCCAAGGTCTTTGAAGACCGCATCATATTGTTCCTGGCTTGCGCGTTCACCGACAACAGCCAGAACGGGGTCAATGGGCATCACGCGACCGATCAGAAAGGTGACCAGCAGCAGACCCAACATGGTGATGGAGATGGAAAAGAGGGTGATAACCAACCCTCGGACCCATGGAGGAAGAGGCAGCCGTGGCTGCCTCTTCACGAAGGTACGTTGCGCCCGCATCTTACTTGGTCACGGTCCAGTAAGACACTGCGGTGATGGCGCCGCCAAGGTTCAGACCTTCGATGTTGTCTGCAACACCGGCCTGCTCAACCTTCTGGAACATCACAGCAAAGGGCGAGGTATCGCGGAACTGTGCCTGAATGCCCTGATACATCTCGGCACGTTTGGAGCGGTCACCCTCAACAACCGCTGCGGCGGTTTTTTCGGTCAGACCACCGGTGTCCCAGCTGTTGCGCCAGGCCAGAAGGCCAGTGGCGTTAGCCGCATCCGAGTTGTCGGGGTTATAGGCAAAGGTGCCTGCGTTGGTGTGGGGATCGGGATAGTCCGGGCCCCAGGCCCCCAGGTAGATGTCCAGTTCACGGGCGCGGTATTTGCCCAGGATCTGTTTGCCGGTGCCCACTTCAAGGTTCACGGTGATGCCCGCCTGACCGAAGGTGTTCTGCAGCGACTGCGCGATTTCCAGACGTTCCTGCGCTTCACGCACACCGATGGTCAGCTCCATGCCGTCCACGCCAGCTTCGGCCAGCAGGGCCTTGGCTTTGTCGAGGTTCAGCGAGAACGGGTTCTCATCCACCGCACCCAGATAGGTTTTCGGCAGGAAGTTCTGGTGGGTGACATACGCGCCTTTGAGGAAGCTGTTCTGCATGCCCTCATAGTCGATCAGGTATTTCAGCGCCTGACGGACACCAGGCTTGGACAGCTCAGGATGTTTCTGGCTGGCGGCGATATACATCAGACGGCCGCGCATCTCTTCCAGGATCTCTACACCTTCTGCCGCGCGCACGCCTTCAACGTCCGACGGGTTCAGGTCACGGGCCACGTCAATGTCACCGCGTTCCAGCATCAGACGCTGGGTGGCGGATTCCTGTACGTGACGCACGATCACGCGCTTCATCGCCGGCGCGCCACCGTAGTAGTCGGCGTTGGCGTTCAGCGTGACGCTTTCCTTCGGCTTCCAGCTGGCCAGGCTGTACGGGCCCGAGCCTGCCGAGTTGGTGGCCAGCCAGGTGTTGCCCATGTCGCCGTCAACTTCGTTGGCCATCACCAGCTCTTTGTCGACAACGCCGCCGATGGTTGCGGTCAGGCAGTTCAGAACAAAGGAGGTGGCGTAACGCTTGTCGGTGGTGATCGACACGGTGTTGCCGTCAACCACAATGGTTTCATCCACGTTTTCCGGGGTGAAGCCGAACTGGGTGATGATGAACGACGGGGTTTTGTTCAGCAGAACCACACGCTTCAGCGAGAAGGCCACGTCTTCGGCGCGCACCGGGTTGCCTGAGTGGAACTTCACACCTTCGCGCATGGTGAAGGTGATGGTTTTGCCGTCTTCGGACACGGTCCAGCTTTCGGCCAGGTCGGGCTGGTAGCCGGCATCCAGGTTGTTCGGGTCAAAGTTGACCAGCTTGCCATAGACGTTGCGCAGCACGTCAGAGCCCGCAAATTCAAAGCTCTGCGCCGGGTCCAGCGTGGTGATGTCATCGATACGGTTGGCGATCACCAGCATATTGGCCGGGGTTTCTGCGATCGCAGGCAGGGCGGTCACACCCACCGCGACACCCATTGCCGCAGTCGCCATCAGTTTTCTGAAATAAGACATTTCTATCCGTTCTCCTGTTGGTTTTATCTGGGATTTTTCTTGCATGCCGGGTTAGTGGCCCCAGCTTGCCTCCAGCACTCGGACCCAGTTCCGGTGGCAGAGTTTTTCTAAAAGCGCCGCGTCATAGCCATGATCCATCATGGCCTTGCGCAGGGCGGGCAGCCCGCTGACATCGCCGATTTCGGCGGGAACCATTGCCCCATCGAAATCAGAGCCAAAGCCGACGCGGTCTTCACCCAACCGCGCGATCAGGTGATCGAGGTGGCGCAGCATGGTATCGAGCGGCGTGTCCGCATCCATCCGCCCATCCTCCCGCAGGAAGGCGGTGGCGAAGTTCAGACCCACCATGCCGTCGGTTTCGGCAATGGCATCCAGTTGTTTGTCGGTCAGGTTGCGGGCCGAGGCAGACAGCGCATGGGCGTTGGAATGGGTGGCGACCAGCGGTTTGGTGCTGTGGCGCGCCACATCCCAGAATCCGGCCTCATTCAGGTGTGACAGGTCGATCATCACACCCATTTCGTCACAACGGCGCACCAGCCGGATGCCGTGATCGGTCAGACCGGGGCCGATATCGCCATCCGATGGGAAACGAAACGGCACGCCGTGCCCATAGATGGTGGGGCGGCTCCAGACCGGACCAAGCGAGCGCAGGCCCGCGGCATAGAGCACTTCCAGTGTTTCAAAATCGGGGTCGATTGCCTCGGCCCCTTCCATATGGGCGATGGCGGCCACTTTGCCCTGGGCCATAATCGCGGGGATTTCACGTGCGGTGCGGGCGATTTTCAGACCGCCCTGTTCCTCCAGACGCAGGAGGACGGCAAACTGTGACATCGCCACGGTCATCGCATCTTCCCAGTTGATGGCATCTGGCAGCGGCAGATCATAGGGGGGCTCGCGCATTTCCAGATCGTCGACATCGGCATTGCTGGCCGAGGGCACATAGATCGCAAAGAAGCCGCCACCAAAACCACCGGCCTTTGCCTTTGGCAGATCCAAATGCCCCGGTCCGCCCTCCATGTAATCAGACAGGGCAGACAGGCCGCCGGCGCGCTGGACCTTTAGCAAGAGGTCGTTGTGGCCATCAAAGATCAGCGGCTGTTTCAGGTCGAAGGCAGGGGAACGATCAGGCAAGGGTTGTAAATCTTTTGGTTGGGTCTTGGTCGCCGCGATGATACCCAAGGTAATGTAATAGGCAATCGGGCCAGCTATAACTTTTAGTTATAGATCAATCAGGAAAGCTGCGAGACCTCAACAATGGCGCGTAAAAACTGGCACAGCCTGCCCGAATACCAAGCATTTCGTGCATTGATGGAGACCGGCACAGCCTCGGCTGCGGCGGCCCATTTGAGCCTGTCGCAACCCGCTGTCAGCCGCTCCATTGCCAACCTCGAGGCACGCACAGGTTACATTCTGTTTGAGAGAGATGGCGGCCGTCTGCGGCCCACCGCCGAAGCCCTGCAGCTGAACCGGCGGCTGGATCCGCTGTTTGATGCGCTGGCCCGGATCGATGGGCCGATCGAACCGGTTAGGGAAACCCTGACGCTGATTGCGCCGCCCAGCTACACCCATCGCTATCTCGTTGATATCTGTGCCAGTTTCATGCGCGCCAAGCCGGATTACAATCTGCGCATCTTGGTCGCGACCAATGACGACATGCCGCGCTATGTGCTGGAACACAGCTGTGATCTGGCGCTGGTTGGTGTGGACATGACCCGTTCGGGCCTGAAGACCATTCCGTTCCGCCGCTCGCCCGCCGTCTGCGCGCTGCCGTCCGATCATCCGCTGGCTGCGAAGGAGCAGATTGAGCCAACGGATCTGCGCGATGAAAACCTGATCTCGCTGACGCAGAACAACATCACCCGTGGGGCTTTTGACCGCATCATGGCGCAGGCCGGGGTGTACAAACCGCCCGTGATTGAGGCGGACACCTGGCAGTTTGCCGCAGATATGGTGAAGGCGGGCGCCGGGGTGTCTATTCTGAACCCGTTTCCCTCAGCGCTCTATCCTGATGACAGGATCGTCTACCGCAGGTTCAACGCGCCGATCCATTTCACCACCACGTTCTTTTCCAGTGAGGACCGGCCGCTGTCCCATGTCGGCCGGGCCTTTTTGCGTCACGTGCGCCTGACCACCCCGCAGGATGGATTTTCCGAGGCGCTATAGCACCTTAGGGCGCATGGGCCTTGGTCATGTAGCCGTCCATTGCCGGTTTGTAAGCCGCCAGTTCTTCAGCCACAGCGGCAAAGCCATGCAGGCGTTCCTCATAAGCACGCACCCGGTCTGGCCATGTCACCTGCAGGCCGCAATCCGCCTCAAAGGCGTGGATCCAGGCAAAGGTCACCGCAAAGCCGCAGTCACACAGATAAAGCTCAGAGGTGTCCAGCGGGCTGTGTTCCAACAGCAGATCCAATGAGGAGAGGTGCTGGCTCATCGCCTCCCCAAGCGCTTTCACGCGATCCGCATCACGGCCCGCATAGGCCACCTGCGGGAAAAACGCCCGCACCGAGGGTTCCAGCCGGGTGTCATGGAAGCGACTTTTCTCGCGGGCTTTCGCGCGCAGCTGCAGGTTCACCGGCAGCATTGGCACATCCACGAAGGCTTCATTCAGATATTCGGCAATCGCCTCGGAATCTGCCAGTTGGAACCCATCATGCAGCATTGCAGGCAGGTTGCCGGAAGGGACGATGGATTTATAGGCGTCGGACCCGTAGCCGCCGGGGGGCGCCAGTTCTTCGAAATCGATGGCCTTGTGGCGCAACAGGATGCGCAGTTTGGCACAGTAGAGCGATACGGGGTCAGAATAGATCTGCAACATGGGATGTCTTTCACCAAAGGAAAAGGCAGGCCCGACGCGCGGCCCTGCCCTTTGAAAAAGTAGAGTAGTTACTCAGCCAGCAGCTGCCACTTCTTGCCCAACTCATCAAAGAAGCCGCGCTCCTGTTTCAGCGCGATCCAGGTGTTGACGTAGTTGATCCAGACCTGATCGTCCTGGGGCAGCAGCATCGCAATCGGCGTCGGCGAGCGGCCGGCGCTGACGGGTACGATCATCAGCTGATCGTATTTGGCCACCAGTTTGTTTGCTTCGACGTTTGAGGTGATGTTGGCATCGGCACGGCCGGCCAGCACCTCTTGGAAGTCGCGCGCGGGCGCTTCAACGATGCGGTGGGTGGCATCGGGGAAATACTGTTTCACCTGTGCCTCCTGGGTGGTGCCCAGCGTTGCGGCGACCGACACATCAGCGGTGTTCAGATCTTCCCAGTCGTTGAAACGACCTTCGTTTTTCTTCAGCGTCAGCGGCACCGTGGCCAGCGAGAAGTAGCTGTTCGAATAGCCGGCGGTTTTGGCCCGCGACGGCGAAACCGACGCCGACCCGGTGATGTGGTACTGGCCCGAGGTCACGCCTGCGACCAAGGTTTTCCAATCGGTCGGCACAAATTCCACCTCAACCCCCAGATCGGCGGCCAGTTCGGTCATCACATCAATGTCATACCCCTCATAAGAGTTTGTGGCGACATTGCGCATTGTCATAGGGTTCCAGTCGCCTGTTGTGCCCACTTTCAGCACGCCAGAGCTCAGAATATCACTCAACGCGGATCCAGCAGTCGCCTGCACCGCGGAGAAAGCCAATACCGCAGTGGCGGCAGCAATTTTGAAGAACTTCATGTCATTCCCTTTTCAACCTGTTGATCATAGCTAGGTTGCCAGAATGACATGGAAAGTGCGACGGGTAAGCTTCTGTGAAAAAATCACAAACCCGTGCGGTGACAGAGAAGAAGACGAACAGATATGACGGATGCACGCAGTGCCCCCCCAGCCGTGATCTCGATGCGAAACGTGTCGAAACACTTCGATGATTTTCAGGCGTTGAAAGATGTCTCACTGGATGTGGCGCAGGGGGAGCGGGTTGTGGTCTGCGGGCCCTCGGGGTCCGGCAAATCCACCCTGATCCGCTGCATCAACCGGCTGGAAAGCCATGAGGCCGGTGAAATCATCGTAGATGGCGTGACGCTGAGTGATAGCAAAGACAGCCTGGAAAAGATCCGCGGCAGCGTTGGCATGGTGTTTCAGCAGTTCAATCTGTTCCCGCATCTGACGGTGTTGGAAAACCTGACCCTTGGCCCGCGCCGCGTGCTGGGGCTGAGCGAAGAAGACGCCAAAGCCCGCGCGATGACCTATCTGGAACGGGTGCAGATCCCCGATCAGGCCGCAAAGTTTCCCCGCCATTTGTCCGGCGGGCAGCAACAACGGGTTGCGATCGCACGCTCGCTCTGCATGGAGCCACGCATTCTGCTGTTTGATGAGCCGACCTCAGCCCTGGACCCTGAAATGATCGCCGAGGTGCTGGAGGTCATGGTGGAACTGGCACAAAGCGGCATGACGATGATTGTGGTGACCCATGAGATGGGCTTTGCCCGCCGTGTGGCCGATAAAATGGTCTTCATGGACAAGGGCGAGATTGTGGAGATCGGCACGCCGGACCAGTTCTTCACCGCGCCCAAGTCGCAGCGCTGTGCCACCTTCCTTGAACAGATCCTGAACCACTGAGGCGCCCTGATGAAACGTTTTCTTATCCTCGCGCCCCTGTTGATGCTGTTGTCTGGATGTTCCGACAACTGGGGCTGGTATGTCGTGGATCCCACCACGCCAAACGGCCTCACCAACCTGAAATTCCTGATGAGTGGGGCCTATAACACCATCATCATGTCGCTGACGGCGATCCTGATTTCGATCACACTTGGCCTGCTGGTGGCCCTGCCCGGCCTGTCCAGCAAACGCGGCTGGCGTGCCTTTAACCGCACCTATGTGGAGATTGTGCGCGCAGTGCCCATTCTGGTGCTGATCCTCTGGGTTTACTACGGTCTGCCGCAGCTGAGCGGCATCACCCTGAATGTGTTCTGGGCGGGTGTTTTGGCGCTGGCCATGTCTGACAGCGCCTTTCAGGCTGAGATTTTTCGCGCCGGTATTCAGTCGATCGGCAAAGGCCAATATGAGGCGGCGCAGTCCATTTCCCTCAGCTACCGCGACACGATGCGCTATGTGATCCTGCCACAGGCGATCCGCCGCATTCTGCCGGCTTTGGGCAACCAGCTGGTCTATATGCTGAAAATGTCCTCGCTCGTCTCCGTCATCGGGATGCAGGAATTGACCCGGAAAGCCAATGAGCTGGTGGTCTCGGAATACCGACCGCTGGAGATCTACACCATTCTGGTGCTGGAATATCTGGTGCTGATCCTGATCGTTTCGGCCGGTGTGCGCTGGTTGGAACGCCGCATGAGTGCTGCTGAGGCCTAGGCCGCATGTGCTGCCCAATCATGGGCGGCTGACAAAAACGCATTAGGTTGGACCGGTAGGGCCGGCCTGATGCTTTGCATTTCCTTATGTCGTCTGCCCCAGACCAGCAGCGTGCAGCTTGCTGTGAAGTCCTAATTGATTGATCCAATTCCGAGGGGACAGACATGTTTGACAAAAATTCATTCCGACTGGAGGGTAAGGTGGCGCTGGTGACCGGCGCAGGGGCCGGCATTGGACGCGGCATCGCCGAGGTCTTTGCCAGCGCAGGAGCCGCCGTTGTGGTCAGCGACCTGAAGGCCGAGACGGCAGAGGCGGTGGCAAATGCCATCACCGAAGCCGGGGGCAAAGCCCTCGATATCGCCTGTAACGTCACACAAGAAGCCGATGTTGCCCGCACCATCGAGGCCGCGGTCAACCAATTTGGTGGCTTGGACATTCTGGTCAACAATGCGGGCGGCGGCGGGCCGAAACCCTTTGACATGCCGATGGAAGATTTCCGCTGGGCCTATGAGATCAACGTCTTTTCAACCTTCCGCATGTTGCAGATGGCCGCCCCGCATCTGGGCAAAAGCGGTGAAGGCGCGGTGTTGAACATTTCCTCGATGTCGGCAGAAAACAAAAACCAGCGCATGGCGTCCTACGGTTCGTCCAAGGCGGCGGTCAGCCATCTGACCCGCAATGTGGCCTTTGATCTGGGGCCGCAGGGGATCCGGGTCAACGCAATTGCGCCGGGGGCGATCCGCACTACGGCGCTGGCCTCGGTCCTGACGCCGGAGATTGAGGAACGGATGCTGCGCAACACGCCCATCCGCCGTCTGGGGGAACCGGAAGATATCGCCAAGGCCGCGCTGTTTCTCTGCTCCCCCGCGGCATCTTGGGTCAGCGGGCAGGTGCTGACGGTGTCCGGCGGGGGCGTGCAGGAATTGGACTAGGCGTGCTATGATTTAGCGCCTGAGGCGGGACACATTGCGCCAATAAAACTTGGGGAAATTCGCAGTGGTCCGGCCTATACGCAAGGGGTAAATCTTGGCGGTTGCCTTTCCTGATAATTTCTGTCAGATAGCGCCATCCTCCCACACCCCGCTTGTCGCCAGGTCTATCGAACGCACAAAGGACCGCGACATGAGCGACCAGCTGAAATCCCTGTTTGCCGCTGATCAAGTGGCACAGAACTTTGGTGTTGGCCTGAACCCGAAACTGCGTGACGCTATTGAGGCAGAGCTGCGCTATCCCAGCAAATCGGCAGGCCCGGACCACACCATTGAGGACAGTGCGGAGCTGCCGGAAAACGTGGTGCGCTTTGCCCCCGCTGCCGCGACAGACCCCAAGCGCATGCGTTCCTGATCCAATAGAATTTGCAAGATTGCCGTTACCACCCCTCGGGACGGCGATGGACTGCTGGCCTCAACGCCGCCGCGGCAATGAGGCCAGCAAATCAGCCCACTGGTTTTCCTGCGCCCAAGGGTCCGGCAGGATTGCGGCAAGGCACCTCTGATCCTCATCGTAAAGTTCCAGCTGCCAATGGCGGCCCGAAGCGATCACCCAAACCGAGGCCAGGACCGACAGGTCCAGCGAAAAACTCGAGGCGCCTGAATTGGCCACCAAAACGCTGTCCAACCGGTTCAACCGATCCAAGCTGCCACCATCTATCTGTGCGATGCCGCCACTGGGCACCACCCGCAGGAACGGCCGTTGCCGATCCGTCAGATAGCTGAGGAAACTTTCAATCACCTGCGGCACGATCTGCCAGGCCCGCGCGTCACCGACATAAGGCAGGGTTGCCGCGCGCTGTTGACCATTTGCCACCAGCAAATCGTTGACGTGCTGTCCGGCATCGGCCCGCTGCCAGCAGTCGCGCGCCTGCCGCACCGCGCCAAGGCCGACGACATTTCCGCTATAGGCAGGTGTTTCCGGCGCACTATTGGCCGGCACTGGGGCAGGCGCCGGGGGGAAGTCCTGCGGCTCAAGCGATTGGGCGACCTGAATGTCATAATCGCTCAGGTATTGGATCCGGTGGCACAGCTGCCCATCCGGCGTTGCTGCAACCAGTGCACCGGGCACGCGCGCGCCCTGATCTGCACTGCTGCGCGCTATGTTCAGCGCAGTGTTTGGCGCAACCCGGATACTGACACGGCGGCGACTGGCGCGAAACGGCATCGCCGCGGTCTGCAGGGGCGCATAACCCCCCTGCCCCGACATCAAAGCGCCCGCGTTGCGGGTAGTGATCAGCGCTGTGTCAAACTGCGTGCCCAAAAGGGCCAGCGTTTCCAGATCGTGGCCCAGATGGGTCACTTGGGTTGTCTGCTCCAGCGCCTGGAGCGTTTGTGGCAGCTGCGCACAGCGTGCGCAGCAACAACAGGTAGAACGACAGCTGTCGGTCATGTGGGTCTCTTAGTAGATGTCCCGCACGTAACGCTTTTCACGTTTCAGGCGGTTAAAGTATTCCGTTGCCGCCTCGGGCGTCATGCCGCCCTGGGTTTCGATAATCTGATGCAGTGCCGCATCCACGTCCTTGGCCATGCGGGTGGCATCGCCGCAGACGTAGAAGTGCCCGCCTTCTTCCAACATGGCAAAGAGGTCTTTGCCGTTCTCAACCATCCGGTTCTGAACATAGATCTTCTCGACCTGATCGCGCGAGAAGGCCAGATCCAACCGGGTCAGCAACCCCGAGGCACTCATCGCGCTGATCTCATCTTCGTAGATGAAATCGCTGGCGCGGTGCTGATCGCCAAAGAACAGCCAGTTGGCGCCTGCGGCACCCCGTTCGCGGCGTTCTTCCAGGAAGGCGCGGAACGGCGCCACACCGGTGCCCGGCCCCACCATGATCATCGGAACACTGTCGTCCTGCGGCACGCGGAAGCTTTTGTTCGGGGACATGAAGATACCCGCCTCGGCACCCGCTGGCACGTGATCGGCCAGGAAGGTCGAACAGACCCCTTTGTGCTGACGGTGGTTATAGGCCCAACGCACGGCAGCCACGGTCAGATGCACCTCACCGGGGTGGGCCTTGGGGCTGGATGAAATCGAATAGGCGCGATGCTGCAGCGGTTTCAGCCAGCTGACAAACTCCGCCGCGTCCAGCGCCAGATCGGGGTTGAGGTTCAGCAGGTCCAGCGTGTCTTTGCCCCAGAGGAAAGCTTCCAACGCTTCCTTGTCGCCGTTGCTGACAACATGGCTGAACTCATCATCTTTCGCCTGTGGCTCTAGCGCGCGGATCAGATCGCGCGAGGGCGTCATGATTTCAAGCCCGGTGCTGAGCAGTTCCCCCAAAGGTTTGTCCTGCCCGACAATGGCCGTTTCGGGCGTAGCGCCAAGGCGGGTGATGACGGCCTCGACCAAATCCGGTGCGTTGACAGGCATCACACCCAGCGCATCCCCGGCCTCATAGGTCATGCCACTGTCCGCCAGATCAAAGGAGATGTGGCGGATTTCCTTGGCCGACCCAGCCCCCGACTGGATGTGGTTGTCGAGCATTGTCGACACATAGGGGTTCTTGCGGGAATAACCCGACTTTTCGGCCTTTTTGGGGGCTTCAGCAGCGGGGGCGGCATCTGCGTTTGCGGTGCCAGCCTCGGGCATTGCTGCCGCCAGCCAGGCAGTGGCCGGTTCTTCAAAGTCGATATCGCAATCCACCCGGTCCGCCAGACGTTTGGCGCCCAATTGTTCCAGGCGGGTGTCAATCAGCTTGCCGGCCTGACAGAAGTGTTCATAGCCGGTGTCGCCCAGTGCCAGAACGCCGTAGTTCAGGTTTTCCAGCCGTGGCGCGGTGGTGGCCGAAAGCGCATCCCAGAACAATTCGGCATTGTCGGGCATTTCCCCCTCACCATAGGTCGAGATGACCACGATCAGGTTTTCCATCGCCGCCAGCTGATCCATCTCAACCGCGTCCAGATCTGCCACACGGGGGGCAAAGCCTTTGCTGCGGGCAAGATCGGCGGCTTCATTGGCCACCTCTTCGGCGTTACCGGTCTGGGTGCCAAACAGGATGTCGATCGGCTTGGCCTGCACCGGGGCCTCAGCCGCGGAAACGGCGGTGGCCCCGCCCATCACAGCGCGGGAATGCAGACCGGCCAGAAAACCGCCAAGCCAGGCGCGTTGGTCACCGGAAAACGGGGCATCTTCGGGGATATAGGGTAGTTTCATCTGTTACTCCGCGGCCGTGCGCGCCAAGAGGTCAGGCAGCGCATTCTGGGCAAACAATTCGTCAAAGCTGGGGATCGTGCCCAGCGCGTTCCGGTTCTTGCGGTCCTGATGCAGGATCCAGGCATAGGTGCCGGGGCTGTCCATGCTGAGGATATTGCGCATCGACAGGGCCCGTTTGAAATCGCTGAGGCGTTTGTTGGCAACCAAGGTGGCCAGACCTGCGTCATCATAATCCGCAACTGCCTGTTTGGCGTGTTTCGACAGCGCCACCATCAGACCGAAATCTTCGGTCAGGATCAGATTGCGCGCTGCCTTGTCACGGGCGGTCTGATCGGCGGTTTTGCCGGCACGTTTGGTGGCCAGCACCTGGGCCATTTCCAGCACGGTGTAGCTGTTGAGCAGGCGGAACATTTCCTCAGTGTCCATCTCGCCATAGGCGGGGGTGGCACCACGATGTACCGGGCGGCCATGTTTCCACGCGCGTTTCAGCGCCTCAACCTGATGCGCGGCCAGGGCTGTCGACAGTTCCTCCACCAGATCCTTGCGCGATTTGGCTTTGAGGATCGCGTCGGCGTCCTGATACTGCAGCAAGGCCTTGGGCATCACCCAGGCCATCTGCGCCTGCACCTGTTCCCAATCCGACAGAAGGTCGCGCGCCTTGGCAGATCCGGTTGCTTCAACATGCCAGTTCAGCAACTGATGCACTGCATCGCGGTGAATATCAGCCTCTGCCGAACCATCCGCCAAGGTGCCCATAAAGACCGAGTCACGGCTGAGCATTTCGGGCAGGCGGCCTTCGGGGTCATATTGGTAGGCAAAGCCCCCGGACATCCCGTTGCCATAGCCCTTGGAGAAGCCCCCAAGGTTCAAGATGGCGCCGTTGGTCATATATTCGGCGCAGAAATCACCCACACCTTCGACAACCGCCGTTGCGCCCGAGTTGCGGACGGCAAAACGGTCCCCCGCCTGCCCCTCAACAAAGACCCGGCCGCCGGTTGCGCCGAACAGGGCGAAGTTGCCGATCAGCACGTTTTCCTTTGCCGATCCGCCACCGGGGGAGCGCACGATGATTTCACCACCACAGGCGCCTTTGCCCACACCGTCGTTACAGGTGCCGGTGTGATCCATCACCATGCCATCGTTACAGAAGGCGCCGAAGCTCTGCCCGGCAGAGCCCTGGGTCACCACCCGCAGACTGCGGGGATCAAGGAAGCGGCGACCGCGCTGATCCTCATGGGCCGCAGGCGGCAGCTGGTCCAGCTCATGGTTCAGCATCCGCTCCATATCGATGGCCAGCTGACCACCCACCGATTTGTTTCGGTTGTTCAGCGGTTCATTGGGACGCAGCTCAATCTGGGTTTCCCCCGCCGCGATCAGGCGTGCCTGCACCTGCCCCAGCAGTTTGTCATCGACGGCAAAGTCCCGTTCCAGATAGACCGGGTCTTCGATCGGGTTTTCCGGCACATGGGCCAGCATATCGCGCAGGTTCAGCTGCCCGACCGAGGCCGGGTGATCCAGCAGATGCAGCAGATCGCCGCGACCGCGCGCCTCTTCCAGCGATGTCAGGCCCAGTTCGGCCAGAATTTCACGGGTTTCATGGGCGATGTTCAGCAGATACTGCGCCAACGCCCGCGGATCGCCGTCAAACACTTCGGGGTTTGTGGTCAGACCCGCCGGGCATTTCACGTTGCAGTTCTTGGCCATGACGCATTTCAGCATCATCAGCGCTGTGGTGCCGAACTCAAAACTGTCGCCGCCCAGCAGCGCCGCCTTCACCACATCCGATCCGGTCTGCATCGCGCCCGAACAGCGCAGTGCCACCTTTTGGCGGATCCCGTTGGCACAGAGCGCCTGATGCACCTCGGCGATGCCAATCTCAGCCGCGCGACCGGTGTATTTCAGAGAGGTGACCGAGGCCGCGCCGGTGCCACCGGTGCTGCCAGCCACGTTGATCACATCGGCGCCCGCTTTGGCGACGCCCACCGCAATGGTGCCGATCCCTTCGGAAGAGACCAGTTTGACGATCACCCGAACACGTGCGGCTTTGGCATCATGGATCAGCTGACCCAGGTCTTCGATCGAATAGGTGTCATGATGCGGCGGTGGTGAGATCAGCTCGACCCCCGGTGTGCCGCCACGGGCAGCCGCGATTTCCACCGTCACCTTGGGCGCGGGCAGCTGACCGCCCTCACCGGGCTTGGCGCCCTGACCGATCTTGATTTCGATTTCTTCCAGGTTGGGTTCGGCCAGATAGCCCGCCCATACGCCAAACCGGCCCGAGGCAAACTGTTTAATCTTGGACGCCCGGATGGTGCCATAGCGACTGATGTGTTCACCACCCTCGCCCGAGTTGGACATGCCACCAACCATATTGGTGCCATGGGCCACGGCCTCATGCGCGGTGGCCACCAGCGCGCCGTGCGACATTGCGCCGGACGCCAGCCGCGGTGTGATTTCCGATGCAGGCTGCACCGCGTCCAACGCGATCTTTGCCGGGGCCGGACGGATCCGTGAAACATAGTCCAACGCCCAGCCTGTGACGCTGACCTCCAGCGCACCGCCGGAAACCTTGTGAGACACAACGTCGGTGCCAAAGCGATCCACCAGCGTCTGGCGCAGGGCGTCCAGTCGACCAATGTCACGCGCTTTCGGGCCGGTCAGACGCAGGGCGTAGCGATCTTCACCCAGGTTGGTCACTTCCAGCCCACGGATGACAAAATCGCGGTTCCCCTTGCGGTTAAACAGCATCATCTCACGTTTGATGTCTGCCACATTCTCAAGGAAGGTGATGTCTGCCGGGAAGGCCAGCACATCGCGCAGCGCCGCCGGGCGCTTGTGACGTTCCTCTGCCATGTTGCGGCTGAAGTCACGGTAGCCGGGGGTGACCTTGAAGGCATCGATCTGCGCCGCGCTCAGCTTGTCAAAGCTGGTGTTCACATAGCCGTCTTCGGAAATGCCAAAGGCATCGTCCATCTGGCGCAGGGTCATCAGGCGGAAGGGATCATTTTCCCCCTCACCTTCGGCAAAGCTGATCGGCTCTTCGGTCAGATCCACAAAGCCGCGCACCGCTGTGGTGCCATAGCTGTGGCCAGCCCCTTCGGAGCGTTCCTTGAACAGACCCAGCATCGGCACATCGCCGGGGCCTTCGACGGTCAGCGCCCGCTCATGCCAATCAACAACCGACTGGGCAATGGTGTTGAACTGCACACCGCCCACGGGCGTTTTCATGTTGGGCAGGTATTTGGCAAAGACCCGGTCATTGGTGTCAAGGAAGTTCGGCTCAAAGAACTCGCCGCCGGAATAGCTTTCGACGGTACACAGGCCCACTTTGCCCATGGTCTTCATCAGCGCCTTTTCCGAGGCTTTCTGGAACTTGAAGAAGGCTTTGGTGGCCTCTTCGCCTTCGCCAAACAGCTCTTCGGCGCGCAGACGTACACCCAACGGATAGACCGCTGCGGCGCCAAAGCCCAAAGCGCAGGCAATGTGGTGCGAGGAGGCGATCTGGCCGCTTTCAACCACCAGCGAAACCTTGAAGCGCAGGCCCTCTTCGATCAGGCGCTGGTTGATCGCCGAAATCGCCAAGGTCATCGGCATGGCGGCACGGTCGCGGGCAATGTGGCGATCAGTGATGATCGCAATGCCACCGCGGGCGCGGGCAAACGCCACAACCTCTTCGGCGGCGGCATCAATCGCCTGTTCCAGCGCGGCCTCATTGCCCGCGGGATCGCCATAAACCGGCGTATAGAGCATATCGAACTTGGCCCAGGGGGTCAGATCCTGCGCCTTGATTTTCAGCATGTCAGCCATGCGCAGAACCGGTGAGTTGATCACGATCTGGCGCGAACGGGCCTGGCCCAGATGCGGTTTCTCCCCCAGCGCCACACGCAGGGTCATACCGTCAGCTTCGCGAATGGAATCAAGCGGTGGGTTGGTCACCTGCGCGAAGCGCTGGCTGAAGTATTTCGCAACCCCACCTTCGTTGTCCGACAGCGCGTTGATCGCATTGCCATAACCCATCGCCGAGACCTTCTCGACGCCGGTTTGCAGCATCGGATCCATCAGGAATTTGAAGCTTTCCTGGTTCAGCGTATAGGCCACGTAGCGGGCATCACGGTCCAGATCGCCCTCATAGCGGCGCGCCGCCACTTTGGGATCTTTTTCCGCATCCGGCAGATCGTCCACATTGACACGGGCGGCCTGCAGCAGGGTCGGGTAATCCGCCTGCGCAGCCAGCAAGCTGAGCGCCTCATCGGTTTCATAAATCCGACCTTCAGCGTGGTTGTAATAGATCATCCCGCCCGCTTCTACGCGACCACGGCGGATCACCTCTTCGGGCGGCAGGTAGAACTGACCGGCCTCTGACATCACAGCAAGATATTCATCGGTTTCCACCGACCGCAAGGGCCGCAGCCCCAGCCGGTCCAGCCGGGCGCCGATGATGTTGCCATCGCCAAAGACCAAGGCGGCGGGACCATCGTTTTTCTCTTCGGAGAGTGAGAAGAACTCGAGCATCGCGCGCACATCAGGGCTGACACGGGCATCGTTTTCCCAGGCCGGCGGCATCATCGCCACAACGGCGGTGACCAGATCCAGACCTTCGTCAAACACCCGCGCGTTCAGCGTCTGATCCAGACGGCAGCTGTCCGACTGACCTTTGGGGCGCACAATCGCCTTGGACCGTGCCAATGCAATCGCCGCTTCGCTCAGGCGGTTTTTCTTATCGGTGTTCAACTCGCCATTATGCGCCATCAGACGGAACGGCTGCGCCATCGACGGGTGCGGATCCGTGTTGGTGGAGAAACGGGTGTGGAAATACATCGTGTGGACCGCGTGATCCGGATCCGACAGATCCTTGAAGTAGGGGATGATTTCCCAGGAATTCAGACGGCCCTTAAAGACCTGAGTGCGCGCCGAAAGCGACAGCGGATAAAGCCCGTCAAGCGCCGGATCGGTGTAGGCCACGGCCTCAATCGCCAGCAGCGCCCGGTGAATGGCCGCATCCAGATCTGCCCCACGCAGACCATCAGGCGCCGCAAAGATCCACTGGCGGATCGGCAGCTGCCATTTGACCGCGCGCGGGCCGATGGCTTCATTGTCGACCTCAACTTCACGGGTCAGCAGAATGTCCAGCCCTTCGGCCTCCAGCGCCTGAGCAACCAGAGCCGCCGCTGCCTCATGCTGCGCGCTGTCGGCGGGCATGAAGAAGTTGCCGACGCCAAAGGCACCAGCCTGCAGGTCCTGCCCAACAAGTTTGCTGAAAAACGTCAGCGACAGATCGACCGATATGCCAGCGCCGTCCCCAACCCCTTCGGAGGACATGCCACCACGGTGGGGCACGGCGCAGAGGGCTTCGTGACCCTTTTGCAGCAGGGTGTGGGTTTGCTTGCTGTCCTTGCGGGTGAGGAAGCCAACGCCGCAGGCGCTGTGTTCTTGCAAGGGATCATAAAGGCCGGTGATATTGGTCATAAACAGATATAGCTCGCATGCAGGCAGTCGCACGGTCCTCCGCAAAAGCAGAGACGCCGATCGCTATGGATGTATGGAAGTCTGGCTATCCAGCATCTGGTGAGCACAGATGCTAAGGGGCTAGATGAGGCCTTCTATCCCGCCAGATCGGAAATTTCAATGCGGTGGTTGCGCGCATCAGATGATTGCGCTGCGTCACGCAATCCGGACAGCAAATAACCCGCCCCGGATGCCGCCGGAATGGGTACAGTTGCCCGCCACGACCAGCCTATAGCCGTTCGCGCAACAGCTGACGCACACAGCCAAAGGCCGCATTGGCCCCGGCCACAACATTGCGCCGTGCCTCCATCAGGGGATCTGTCGCCTGCCCCAGGTCAATCGCATCCAGCCCGGCGCGGAAACTGCGCCAATAGGCGGCACGGCCTTCGGGCGGGGCAGCCAGATGGCGGGCGCCGTGGCTTTCATCCAGTCCCAGCCCGCGCGCATGTTTCAGCAGGATCGCAGCGCCCAGATTTGAGCCTTCCACCACATAGAGCCAGCCCAGAACATAGGCGCCATCCTGATGATGCAGCAGATGACTGGCGGGTTCCAACGGCGGTGTTTCCCCCAGATCGCCAAGGTCGCAGCGCAGTGCCTCCAGCCGGTTGCGCTCTGCCAGATCCGCAATGACCGCAACCAGATCGGCGCGCGCATAAAGGGGTGCCACCGCACTGAACAGCCCATGCTGTACCCGCAGATACCCGGCACAGTTTTCAAGCGTGTCAAACGGCCGTGCGGCCATGATCGTCTGATCCACATCTTCGTGGGCGGTGCGTGTTTGACGGCGGAGGTGTTCCGCGAGGGAGGTGTCAATCGTGTCCATAAAACCTGCCTGTGGCTGAGGGGGGCTGCACTGTTGCAGCGGCTGGGCTGGCCTTCGGTCAGACCCGCAGGCCTGAATGTGCGGCACGCAACAGAAGGCACCGGGAGAAGGCGCCGGGGACCAATTGGCCCCCGGCGGTTGGTCTTAGAAGTTGGCAGTCAACCCAACGCGCACGGTGCGGCCCGGCGAAGGCATAAGCCCCAGCGTCAGCGCATCCATGTAGTATTTGTCAGCAACGTTATCGATCGCGAAATCAAAGTTGAATTTGTCGTTGATTTGATAGCTGCCGAACAGGTCCACCGTCACATAGTCATCCCAATCAACCGTGGTGGTGTAGTCGCCGCTGAACTGGGTGGACGGGCGGTCCCCGATGTAGGTGACCCGCGTGCCAAGCTGCAGCCGATCATCCATCAGCTTGGTGCCCAGTGTCAGGCTGGCCGAAGCCGTCGGCGGCAGGTGCAGCTGTGCATAGCCGCCACCGGTGCCCCCGTCGCGGCAGACCGTTGGACCATCGCCCCCTTCATGTTCACAGAAGCGGATGTCGGTGTATTTGGTGCCGCTGAGCGAGCCGAAGAAGCGATCATTCTCATAGGCCATCGACAGTTCAAACCCTTTGAAGTGGGCATTGTCGATGTTCACAAAGGAATAGCCAGCCGGCACCGAACGGGTGATGTAATTGTCGATCTTATTGTCAAAGTAGGACAGTTTGACCTGCAACAGATCTTCCTCGGACAGGACGCCCTGGCCCTGATAGTTCACACCGATCTCTTTGTTTTTGGCGTGTTCCGATTCCAGGGAAGACAATACATTGGGGCCTGCGCTCCAGCCTCGGGTGATCTCAAACAGGCTGGGGGCACGGTGCGCCTCAGCGTATTTACCATAGATCTGCAGGCCGGGACGCAGCTCATAGAGGGCCGAAATGATTGGGGCGACGTCTTTGACCTCCTGATGGTTTTTCGCCTCAGCCCGCACCAGACCACCGCTGCCATCGTCGGTGTAATAGGTGGTCGGCGTGTTGTCCTGACCCTCCATGCTGATAAAGCGCAGCGACCCATCCAGCGTCAGCTTATCCGTGGCCTCATAAGATGCGGCGACAAAGGCGCTGACCTGGGTCCGCCAACCGTCGCGGATTTCCTCATCCAGACGCCCAAAGGGGCTGTCTGGTGCGTAATCCTCCAGATTGCTGGGCGGGCGCAGCAGCTCTTTCTTGCCGGAGATACCGTAGGACAGCTCCATCGGGCGGCCAAACACATCCAGCTGCGAGGTGTTTGACAGGTTCACCCCCCATTGCGTCGCCTGACTGGCAAAGCTGAACGGCAAAGCAATGCCATTGAAGCCATAGCCGGTTTCAATATGGGTCAGGTTATCGGTGAAATAGACGTCTGCCTTGAGATCGATCAGCGGGTTGTCCGCGGGCGACCAACGGTATTGCGCTGTCACCGTGTCCACATCGACGCGGCTGAGCGGCGACTGCCACCCCATGCCCGAGCGGATGATCTGCGAAGGCATCAGCTCGCCAAAGTCACTGCCATAGCTGGAATAGCTCAGATCGATCGACTGGCCATCCCCCCAATTGTAAATCCCGCGCAACAGAACGGAGGTATTGTCCTGCGAGGTGTTTAGCACCTCTTCGCCCAAGCCAAACCGGTTCAAACCGTTGTTGTCGCGGCCATCCCCGTTTTCGCCAGCAAAATAGTTGCCGGTCTGACGCCGGGCATAGGCAGCCAGAACCTCAAAATCGCCGAATTTCTGCGCGATGGCGATGCTGCCGTTTTTTGAATCGCCAAAGGACAGCGGACCGGGGCGATCAAATCGTTCCGGATCCCCATTGCCGGCGCCAACGGTGTAATCCTCAGGCGGGGTGCGGGTGTTGCTGGTCAGGCCCAGTTTCAGCCGCACACCGCGGGTTTCGCCTTCGGGGATGATATCATCCGGCCGCAGGGTTGAGACCCGAACGACACCGCCCGTAGCCCCGGCGCCATCCGCCGCGGCGCTTGGGCCTTTCTCAATCGACATGCTGCCGATCAGGTCCGGGTCCAGATAGGTCCGCCCGGCAACGCCCGAGTAGCCGCGATACACCGTAGATTCCTGGAAGCTGCCGTCGATCACAATCGGCACACGCCCCTGCCCCTGCATGCCGCGCACGTTGACGTCCAATGCGCCGCTATTGCGGTTGTCACCGTTCAGCACACCGGGTTGGCCTTTGAGGAAATCCCCCACCGAAACCCCGCGCGAACGCTGAATATCGACATCATCCAGATAGGCGATGGAAGCCGCTTCTTCATAGGTGCTGGCGGCGGTGTAGCCGCCTGCGCCCGTGCTCAGATCAATGACCTGCAAGGGCAATGCATCGCGCGTCAGGCCTTCTGCGTTCAGCCCCGCCTCATCCGAGGAGATGCTGACCATGCTGTCATTGGTGAAGCGATAGTCCAGGCCGCTGCCGGCTAGAATCAGCGCCAGCGCAGAGCGCGCGGTCAGCGCACCGGTGACCGCACCGCTGGTCTTGCCCTCTGCGATCCGATCGTCCATGAAGATCTGCAAACCGCTGGTGCGGGAAAACTGCACCAGCGCCTGCGCCATCGGCTGCGATGGAATGTTATAGGTCTGCGTCTGTTCTGCGCTTTGGGCCCAGACGGGCGGCGCCAAGGCCACGCCCCCCAAGGCGGTGCCAAGCAGCAGAGCCGCAAGCGTCACAGCGCGGCGTTCGTTTCGGTTTGGATGGGTGCCCATCACGATCCCCTTTAATTAGTCCTGTCCCATTGGGCAGTTGCTTTGCCCTTGATTAGACAGACCCGCGAAAGGGCTGGGGGCATTATCCCCGAACCAAAGTTTTTTGGAGAAAATGCGTAATGCATTGTTTTCATGCAACCTTTAGCGCCACTTTTTGTTCAGCGAAATGCCTCAGGCGTAGATCACTGTCACACCGGCAGGCAGATCCAGCTGCTTCAGGCCCAGCGTCCCCACGATGGTATCCAGCGCGCTGTCAGGCTGTTTGGCGTCAAAGACGGCGGTCACCGGAATGCTGGCAGGCCCCTCCCCGGCGGCGATGATCCGGCCGCCCCGATAGCGGGAAATCTCATGCAGGACGTTGCGCAGCGGTTCCGCCTGAAACACCAGCCGCCCCTGACGCCAGGCGCCGATGTCTTTGCGATCGACCTGCCGCTGGGCCAACAGCCGGCTCTCATCAAAGCTGACCTGCTGCCCCGCCTCCACCGTCTGACCGGTGGCATTGGCAAGGCGCAGCTGCACCGCACCAGACCCTACGGACAGCTGCGCCCTGTCGGCGGCCAGTTTCAGGTTCACCTCAGCCTGTTGGCTCAGCACCTCGGCCCCGCCAAGCTGCATGCGCAGCGGTGCGCTACCGGCCTGCACGGTGACGAAGGCCTCACCGCTCAGCACCTCAAGGCTGCGCTGGCCAAGGGTTTCATCAAACGCGAGGGCAGATCGCCCACCCAGTTCCACCCGCGACCCATCCGCCATGTTGAACGCATGCATTTGCCCCGGTGCGGTGGTGACATCGGCCCAGAACGCAGGGCGCGAGACATACCAGCCCCCGGCGCCGATCAAGGCTGCCCCAGACAGCATGCCCAGCATAGCCCGGCGGTTCAGCGTGGCATCGCGTTTGCGCAGCGTGCTGATTTCCCGCTCCACCGGATCAAAACAGTTCCACAGGGCCTCGGCCTCCTGCCAGGCGGCCGCGTTGCGCGGATCGGCCCCGTGCCATTGATCAAACCGTTGCCGCAGGCCGTCATCTGCCCGGGTGTCACGCAGTTTGACAAACCAGTCCAGCGCTTCGGTCAATTCGGGTGTCATTTCAGTCATTGGATGCTTCGCTGTGTTGCTATTGCTCTCTGCCTTATGAGACACTTGAACCCTCTCACCTCATTACTCTGCCGCTGAAGTTTCATCATCGGGGGCTGAGGCCTCGGCCTCCAGCATGGCGCGGCGCAAATCGGCCAGTGCGTTGACGATCTGCACCATCACCGTATTGCGTGAGATATGCAGACGGTCCGCGATCTGGTCATAGGTCAGGTGATCAAAGCGGTGCAGGATGAAAACCTCACGCCGGCGCGGCGGCAGCGCCACGATGGCGCGCAGGATCTGCTCCAGGCTTTGCCGGGCAATAATCGCCATTTCTGCTGAGGGCTGATCGTCTGCCAGCGCCTGAATGACTTCGGTTTCAACCGAAACCTCAATGCCCATGCGCAGACGCCGCAGATGGTTCAGCGCCAGATTGCGCGCCACCCGGGTCAGATAGGCCTCATAGGACTGTATCTCATCCAGCTGGCGGCCCGAAAGGACGCGCACAAAAGCCTCCTGCACCAGGTCTTCGGCAGTGGCGCGATTGCCGGTCAAACGGGTCAACAACCGTCGCAAACGCCCGTGTTCGCGCAGGTAGACTTTGTCAATCTGGGGTGTCGTTGCCATTGGATGCGCCAACCAAAAATCAGGGTTTCTCTAGCTGGTTGGGCATCCTGGCTGCGATTCCCTTAGCCAGATTGCCACCCGATGACAAGCTTTTGGCGATCTGGGCGGGTCACGGGAAAATGCCGTAGCTCTACGGTAAACCCTTCAGAAATGTGGGGTTTGCCAACAAAATTGTTGCATGAATTGCCGAATCCCACACACTTTTGTGGGAACGCACATTTTTCCGGTGAATGCGCCACATGGTGGGACCAGAGACAACTGAGATGGAGCAGCGCCAAAGGCTGCGAAAATCCGACCGGCAGGAGCAAATCCTGCAGGAGTTGAAGCTGCGTCCGCATGTGCGGATTTCAGACATGGCGCGGCGCTTTGCGGTCTCGTCAGAAACCATCCGCCGCGACATGGACGAGCTCGATCGCAACGGCCGGCTGGCGCGGGAACATGGCGGGGCCTCAGCCCCCAGTTTTGGCCAGCAGCCCGGTTTTGGCGAACGCAGCAAAGCCCGAATTTCGGAACGCGAAACCATCGGTCGCACGGCGGCCAGCTTGGTTAAGGACGGGCAGCGGATCATGATCGATTCAGGCTCCACAACCTTCCAGATGGCGCGGTTTCTGGCCCATTCCGGCACCCGCTGCACCGTGGTCACCAACTCGCTTGAGATTGCATTGGTCTTAGGCACCAGCAAGGGCATCGATGTGTTTCAATGCCCCGGCCGGTTTATGCCGTCTGAGGCGGCGACAACCGGCGTGGACACGGTGGACTATCTGAACGGGTTTCAGGTTGATGCCTGTTTCATCGGCGCCTCAGCGCTAAATGCGGATGGTATTCAGGAATCCGTGCCCGGATTTGCGGCTGTGAAAACCACGATGATCCGCCGCGCCAAGAAAGCGCATTTGCTTATTGATTCACAAAAATTCGACCTGCCCGGTTTTCGCCAAGTTGGCGCGCTGGACAGATTGGAGACCCTGATTGTTGACCAGTCCCCAGGAGGGGCGCTTGCCGCAGATTTAGACGCGGCAAACGTCGAGGTTCTGGTCGCAACATCAAGTACTTAAAACACCAATGGGAGGAAAGAACATGAAACTGAGAACATCTTATATGGCCATTCTGGCCGCTGCGACCTCACTGGTTGCCGGTGCAGCACAGGCTGAATGTGAGCGTGGCACGCTGGACGCGATGTATTGCGATGCCGACGGCGATCTGATCGCAGACATCCCCACCGACGCCAGCAAGCAGATGGATCCGTCCACGCTGGTCTTTGCCTATACCCCGGTGGAAGATCCCGCGGTTTATAAAGAGGCCTGGGCCGATTTCCTGAGCTATCTCGAAGAAAAGACCGGCAAAAAAGTTGTCTTCTTCCCGGTACAGTCCAACGCCGCCCAGATCGAAGCGATGCGTTCGGGCCGTCTGCATATTGCAGGCTTCAACACCGGCTCCAACCCGCTGGCGGTGAACTGCGCGGGCTTCCGCCCCTTCACCATCATGGCAGGCGCCGATGGGTCCTTCGGCTATGAGATGGAAATCCTGACCTACCCCGGTTCGGGCATCGAAGCGGTTGAGGACATCAAAGGCAAACAGCTGGCCTTCACCTCACCGACCTCAAACTCGGGCTTCAAAGCACCTTCGGCAATCCTGAAAGCCGACTATGACATGATCCCAGAGCGGGATTTTGAGCCGGTCTACTCGGGCAAACATGACAACTCGATCCTGGGTGTCGCCAACAAGGACTATCAAGCCGCATCGATCGCCAACTCGGTTCTGGCGCGGATGATTTCGCGGGATGTTGTGAAAGAGGACCAGCTGGTCTCGCTCTACAAATCGCAGACCTTCCCGACCACCGGTTATGGTGTGGCCTACAACCTGACACCTGAGCTGCAGGCCAACATTCAGGACGCTTTCTTCAGCTTCAACTGGGAAGGTTCCAGCCTCGAAGAAGAGTTCGGCAAGAACGGCGAAGCGCAGTTCATCCCGATCACCTATCAGAAACATTGGGATGTGATCCGCAAAATCGACAGCGCCAACGACGTCAGCTACGCCTGTAAGTAAGCTTTGATGACGAAATCGCGGCGGGGTCTCTGTGGCCCCGCCGTCTGCAATAAATGAGGCGGTCATGCTCAGGCTCAAGAAACTACTCAAGACATATAAAACCGGGGATCAGGCGCTGAAATCCATCGACCTGGAAATTCCCGATGGCCAGGTGCTGGCCCTCATCGGCCCTTCGGGGGCTGGTAAATCCACCATGATCCGCTGCATCAACCGTCTGGTGGAACCCACCAGCGGTGAGGTGTGGCTGGACGATACCGACCTGACCAAACTCTCCTCTGGTGGGTTGCGTCAGGCGCGGCGTCAGATGGGGATGATCTTTCAGGAATACGCGCTGGTGGAGCGTCTGACCGTGATGGAAAACGTTCTGTCCGGCCGCTTGGGCTACGTTGGCTTCTGGCGCAGCTTCCTGCGCAAATACCCGCAGAAGGATGTGGATGAGGCTTACCGCCTGCTGGACCGCGTGGGTCTTTTGGCGATGGCTGACAAACGGGCCGATGAACTGTCAGGCGGCCAGCGTCAGCGGGTCGGCATCTGCCGCGCCCTTATTCAGGATCCAAAGCTGTTGCTGGTCGATGAACCGACTGCTTCGCTTGATCCGAAAACCAGCCGCCAGATCATGCGCCTGATTTGTGAGCTCTGTGCGGAACGTGGCCTGGCCGCGATCATCAACATCCACGATGTGGCCCTGGCGCAGATGTTTGTCAGCCGCGTCGTCGGTCTGCGCTTTGGCGCGATTGAATTTGATGGCACCCCGCAGGAACTGACCCCGGATGTGCTGACCACGATCTACGGCGAAGAAGACTGGGAAGCGACCATCGAAAAGGTCGAGGATGAGGACGAAGACGAAGGGGCCGCCGCATGAGCAGCGCCATGTCCCCTGAACTAAACGCCCTGATCGGGCAGAAATGGCAGCGTCCGCCGCTGGTCAAACGGGCCTGGCTGCGCTGGGTGCTGATGATCGGTTTTGCGGCCTATCTCATCGCCTCTTTCATGACGATTGATGTCAACTGGACCCGTGTCTACGAAGGGCTGGACCGTGGCGCCGCCTTTATCCTGGCATTCACCAGCCCCGATTTCACCAGCCGCGCTGGCGACATTTGGGACGGGATGGTCGAAAGCATCGTGATGACCGTTGCGGCCTCGGTCGTGGGCATCGCCATCTCAATCCCCATCGGGCTAGGCGCTGCGCGCAACATTGCCCCGATGCCGGTCTATCTGATCTGCCGTGGCATCGTGGCCGTCAGCCGTGCCCTGCAGGAGATTATCGTCGCGATCCTTTTGGTGGCGATCTTCGGCTTTGGACCGCTGGCTGGCTTCCTGACCCTCAGCTTTGCCACCATCGGCTTCCTGTCGAAACTGTTGGCCGAGGATATTGAGAGCATGGACCGCGTGCAGGCAGAGGCGATCAAAGCTTCCGGCGCACGCTGGATGCAATGGATCAACTACGGGGTCCAGCCACAGGTCATGCCGCGGCTGATTGGCCTGTCGATGTACCGCATCGACATCAACTTCCGCGAAAGCGCCATTCTGGGGCTGGTGGGGGCCGGTGGCATCGGGGCGACGTTGAACACCGCTTTTGACCGCTACGAATATGACACCGCCGCCGCCATTTTGATCATCATCATCGGGATCGTCATGGCGCTGGAATACCTCTCGGGCATCATCAGGGCGAGGGTTCAATAATGCCGTATCATGAACAGAACGGAACCCGGGTCTGGCAACGCCGTACCCGCTCTGAAAGCCTGACGCGCTGGTTTGGCTGGCTCTTGGGTGTTGCGGTCTTTGTCTACTGCTGGCAGCAGATCAGCGCCGCAACCACCTGGTTCTTTGTCACCGATGCGCCGCGCATCGCAGGTGACATCTGGGACCGCGCCACGCCGCCCAAGTGGGAATACTTCGCCCAGCTTGGCCGGCCGATCTGGGACACGTTGAACATCGCCACCCTCGGCACGATCATCGCGCTGTTTCTGGCCGTGCCAACAGCGTTTATGGCAGCGCGCAACACCACGCCCTCAACCGTATTCGTGCGCCCTATCGCGCTTTTGATCATCGTCTCAACCCGCTCGATCAACTCGCTGATCTGGGCGCTGTTGCTGATCGCCATCATCGGCCCCGGCGTCTTTGCCGGTGTGGTGGCCATCGCCATCCGCTCCATCGGGTTCTGCGCCAAACTGCTCTATGAGGCGATCGAAGAGATCAACGAAGTGCAGGTCGAAGCGATCACCGCAACCGGTGCCTCGCACTGGCAGGTGATGGTCTATGGCATCGTGCCGCAGATCCTGCCGGCCTTTGCGGGCATTGCTGTCTTCCGCTGGGACATCAACATCCGCGAATCCACCGTGCTGGGCCTTGTCGGCGCAGGCGGCATTGGCCTGCAGCTTTCGGCATCGCTGAACGTGCTGGCTTGGCCGCAGGTCAGTCTGATCCTGATCGTGATCCTCCTTGCTGTTGTGATCAGCGAATGGGTCTCGGCCAAGGTGCGCGGGGCCATCATCTGATGCCAGCAGGGTTCAAGACCACCGATTACCACACGGCGTTTGCCAGGTATGAGGCGGTCAGACACAGATTGCCCGAGGCGGGAACGCCTCGGGTCACCCATCGCGCGGCCAATCTGGCAGAGATCGCGGATCACTTTGATGCGTTGCTTCTGGATGCCTTTGGCGTGCTCAACATTGGCGAAGCACCGGTGCCCGGCGCGCCTGAACGCCTGGCCGAACTGCGGTCCTTGGGCAAAGAGCTGCGCGTGCTGACCAATGCCGCCAGCGTGCCGGTGCAGGACCTGCTGGCAAAATATCACCGTCTGGGATTTGATTTCACCCTTGAGGAGGTGGTGTCCAGCCGTCAGGTGCTGATCGCCGCCGCAGCCAAGGCCCCTGCCCGGCATTGGGGCGTGATCCTGCCCGAAGGCTCTGACACAGATGATCTGGCAGACTTGGATCATCGCCTGCTGACCACCGATCCGGCAGACTATGACGCTGTGGAGGGGTTTCTGTTCCTTGGCAGCAAAGGCTGGAGCCCCGAACATCAGGAGATACTAACCAAATCCCTCGCCAAGGCACCGCGGCCTTTTTGGATCGGCAACCCCGACCTTGTGGCACCGCGCGAAACCGGCTTCAGCGTGGAGCCCGGTTTTTTCGCCCATGACATCGCCGACAGTCTGGCAATCGCCCCCACCTTCTTTGGCAAGCCATTTGACAATGCCTTTGACATGGCGCTGGCCACCCTACCGCCAGAGATCCCACGCAACCGCGTCTTCATGGTCGGCGACAGCCCCCACACCGACATCCTCGGCGGCAATGCCGCAGGGCTGAAATCGGTGCTATTGACCCCCTACGGGTTTCTGACCGGCCAAGACGTGGAGCAGGTGCTGGACCAGTGTGAAATCCGGCCGGATTATCAATTGGCGGCGATCTGACAATAGACACGCCAGCGAGGCCTTAGTGACTCTCTGGCGGCCGTGCCGTCCTAGGCCTCAGCCGGCGGTATTGAGGGGGTGCCGAGAGCGTCCCAGCTGGGGTAGTCGTAGATCAGCAGCAACAGCTTGCGGCAGAGGTCATAGAGCTTGTCGCGGTTGGGCGAGTGCTGCATCGCCGACAGCGAATAGAGGCACCGCAGGGTCACCTCATTTTGCAAGAGCATCAGTTCCAGTTCCAACTCGCTGGGGGGCGGCGCGCCGAAGCGGCGCTGCAGCGTTTGGATGCGGATCATCACATCGCGCAGATGCTGTTCCTCCAGCGCCACCAGTTCAGGCGATGTGCCCATCGCCAGACGCAGCTTCCAGTTCTGGATCGAGTTGAGCTTCGGCTCGGTCAGGGCCTGCAGAAAGGCATCCACGCAGTGTTCTGCGCTGTGTTCGTCGGTCAGCCCGGCCTGCACCTCATCAAGAACATGCAGCGTGTCCTCCAGCCAGCGTCGGAACAGCTCATAAAAGATCGATTCCTTGTTGGGGAAAAACCGATAGAGCGAGCCGATGCTGATGCCGGCACGTTCCGCAATCCCGATGGTCGTCACCTTATGCGCCGGCCCTTCCGACAGCAGGTCGCGTGTCACCGACAGTATCAACTCGACCTTCTGGCGCGAGCGTTCCTGCTGTGCTTCTTTGCGGCGCGTCAGCTGTGCCTCGGGTTTGGCTTTGGTTTTCGGCATGTGTCTGGCTCTGATTGCTGGGAAACTGGTAACGAACTTGGCTGGGAGTCAGGGCCCGCAGGCCCAAATATCACTTCACCCAGTAGACGGCGGCGTAGAATGTCTCCTTCGACCAGCCAGCCGCTTTGATGTGTTTGCGCATTTCGGCCACTTCCGCCGCCTCTGAGGCGAACCACAGGAACGCCTCTGGCTGTGCAGTCTGCGCCTCTTGCGCCGCCGCGGCAAGGGTCCCGGTGGCGGCATCGCACCACGATACCTCCAGCCCGTCGCGCGTGGGGAACGGGTAGTCCCGCGCGCCTGAGGCATTGGCCAAAATGACCTGTCCCTGTGCGCCCTCGGGTAGGCTTTCGACAATGCGGGCCAGCGCCGGATAGGCGGTTTCATCACCGCAGAGCGTGACCTGAGGTGTGGTCAGAATCCCGCTGCCGCCGGGGCCGATCATTGCCACCTGATCCCCGGGATTGGCCGCAGCCGCCCAGCCGCTGGCGCGCCCGCCATCGTGCCGATAGATGTCCACGGTCAAAACGCCCGTTTCATGATCCATCGTGCGGGCGGTGTAGACCGGGCGATGCAGCTCTTTTTCGCCCTTAGGCCAGGCGATGGAGCCGTTTTCTTTCAGGCTGGGCCATTCGGGATCTGCCACCTTGGGATCGGGCAGAACCAGACGGAAATGAATGGACTCATCTTTGAAGGTCGCAAAGCGCGCCAGTTTCAGCTGCACCCGGTAGAAATCCACGCCCAGATCCTCAACCGCCAGAACCTCAGCGAATTGGAAGTTCACTGGCAGGCTGCCCGCAACAGGCGCATCAGACCAGCGCAGATCGGCCATTATATGGGGCAGGAAGTGTTCCAGATGCTCCAGCAGGCTGTCCCGCAGAACCGAGAGGTTATCTTCGGACTGCGCCCGCACATGCAGGCGGATTCCCGGTTCGCGGGCGGTGATGCCGAAGGATCCGAAGGGCGAGCCGACCATCAGGTGGCCGTCTTCCTGCGCCATCACCGGCAGACCGTGCTCCTGTGCCTCATGCAACAGCATCTGTTGCATCGGGGCAAAGCCCAATTCGGCGATGTCAGAATGAACCGCGACGGCGTTGGTCATGAGATGCTCCTGCATGTTTAGCAATCTCTCTTCTATTTCAGAATGATATGCGGGTGTCCATGATGGGGATCGGCAATGACCGAACAGCCCAGTCCATAGATGGCTTCAATAGTGTCTTCGGTGATCACCTCGGTCGGGCTGCCCTGACACAAGACCGCCCGGTCTTTGATCGCTACGATCTGGTCGCAGAACCGTGCGGCCAGGTTGATGTCATGCAGAACCATGGCCACGGTCAACCCGCGCGCCGCCTGCAGATCGCGCACCAGCTGCATGATTTCCAACTGATGCGGCATATCCAGGAAGGTTGTCGGCTCATCCAGCAACAGGATTTTGGTGTCCTGCGCCAGAACCATTGCAATCCAGGCCCGCTGCAACTGCCCGCCTGACAGATCCTCCAGATAGGCCTCCTGGCGATGGGCCAGCCCAACGTGATCCAGCGCTTCGGCAACGCGCTGGTGATCTTTGGCGCTATATTGCTGCAGGGGGGATTGATGCGGGGTGCGTCCGCGCAGCACCAGATCGATGACCTTCATGCCTGTTGGGGCAATGGTGGATTGTGGCAGCACAGCCAATTGCCGTGCCACATCGCGGGTTTTCTGTTTGCGAATGGCCGTGCCGTTCAGCAGCACAGTACCGGCGCTGGGATCCTGCAGCCGCGCCAGACAGCGCAGTAGCGAAGATTTCCCGCAGGCGTTCGGCCCAACAATCGCGGTGATCTGCCCTTCGGGCAAAGCCAGTGAGATATCCTGCAGAATGGGCGTTGACCCATAGCTGAGGGAGAGGTTTTCAGCGGCAAGAGGGGCCATGATTAACGCTGCTTTCTTGCTTGGAGGAAAAGAACCCAGATCAGCACAGGCGCGCCAATCAGGGCAGTGAAGACACCGGCCGGCAGGCTCAGGCCGCCGGGCAGGCTTTGGCTGACCGCATCGGCCAGCAATGTGATGATCGCCCCGATCAGACCCGCCGTCAGAACGGTGGGGCGCGGGGCACGGTTCAGACCATGGGCAATCGGGCCAGAGACGAAGGCCACAAAGGGCAATGGCCCGGCGGCGGCAACCGCCAGCCCGACTAAAGCGACCGAAAGGGCCAGCGTGGTCATCCGGCTGCGGTTCAGCGCCACCCCAAGACTGTGAGACACATCTTCGGGCATGGCGCTTCGACCAAGGGCGAACTGGTGCCACAGCACCAGCGGCAGAAGAACTGCCAGCCCCAGCCAGATGATCTGCACCTCTGCATAGCTGCGATTGTGCAATGAACCGACCAGCCATTTCATCAGCGTCGCCGCCGAGGTGGCATCAAGACGGGTCATCAACAGATCGCTGACCACCCCCAATGTCAGGGTAACCCCAATGCCGATCAGAACCACCTGCCCCGGCGCAATGCCACGCCGCCAGGCCAGCGCCACCACCGCAGCCGCCGCCAGTGCGCCGCCGACCAGCGCGCCGGTCAGGATCATCGCAGTGCCACCCAGGAAAACCACAGCAAAGATCGCCCCGGCCCCGGCCCCAGCCGAAAACCCGATGATGTCAGGTGAGGCCAAAGGGTTGCGCAGCAAGGTCTGGATCATCTCGCCCGCCAGACCAAAGGCCAGACCAACACCGATGGCGGTCAGCAGACGCGGCAGCCGGTATTCGACCACGATCAGTTGCTCAATGGCGCTGCCCTCACCGCTGAGTGCTGCCATGACCTGGCTCAGCGCCAGCGGATAAGCCCCGCCCAAAAGCGCCCGTGCCGCCAGGGCGATCAGTACAAGCCCCAGCAGAAGGTTTACAAAGATCAGCCGTTTTGGCAGCCGGAAAGACGCGGCCGGCAGCCGCAGAACCAAAGCGCTCATAGCGTCACCTCCCGCGCGCGACGGACCAATAGGATCAGGGTCGGGCCACCGATCAGGGCCATCATGGCGCCTGCCTCAATCTCTTGCCCGGGTAGGATGATGCGCCCCAGCGTATCCGCGATCAGCGCCAGCGCCCCGCCAGTGATCACGCTGCCAAGCGCCTGCAGCCGCAGATCCGCCCCAACCACCGGGCGCACCAGATGCGGCACCAGAAGGCCAATAAAGGCAATCGGTCCCGCCATCGAAACCGTTGTGCCACAGAGCAGCACAATGGCGGCAAAAGCCACCGCGCGGGCCAGCCCCACGCGCACCCCAAGGGCCCGCGCCGTGTCATCCCCCAAAGCCAATGGCGCCAGCAACAAGGCGGCGACCGCCCCGGCCGGGAAGGCAAGTGCATAAAGCGGCAGCAGTGCCATCAGATCGCTGAGAGTGATGCCGGAGAAGCCGCCCAGCACCCAGAAGCGGAAGATATCAAGGCTCTCACGGCTGAGGATCAGGATGGACCAGGTCAGCGCCAGAAACAGCGCGCCCACGGCAGCGCCCGCCAGAACCAGACGGGTCGGATCCGGCCCGTTGCGCCCGGCGCCACCGCCCAGCAGCAGCACCATCGCCGCGGCAATCGCAGCGCCCAAGAGCGCCGGCACCACCAGCATTGACTGCGCCGCCAGACCCAGGCCCCAGATGGCGATCACCACACCAAGGGCCGCACCGCCATTGACCCCCAGCAGGCCGGGATCGGCCAGCGGGTTGCGGCTGAGCGCCTGCATCAGCGCGCCCGCCAGTCCCAGCGCCCCGCCGCCCAGCAGGGCGGCCAGCGCCCGCGGCAGACGCAGATGCCAGATGGTGATGTGATCGGGGTTCTGCGCATCATAGGCTGTGACCGCGCCCAGCAGGCTGGCCAGATCAATGCTGCGCTGACCAAGCCCCAGCGACAGGAGCGCCAGCGCCAAAGCCACTAGGAGTACAAAGGCACAGAGGCCCCAGCGGTTTTCTATCAAACGTGTCATATCAGGGCGCCACACCTTCTGCGGCCATGGTGGCCACTTGTGTTTTCGGATCCCCGTCCATCGCTGCAGCGACAAGCGGGATCATATGTTCAATTGCATAGTCCAGCGACAGCGGGCTGGAATGCGCCAGGGCTGCCGTCAGATCAGGGTCGGCGTAGATCTCACGCCCTTCGCGGTAGGCCCGCATGGTTTTGCGCAGGGCAATCCCGTCAAGGGCCTGTGGCAGATTGGCGGTTTCGGTCCACATCAGCAGATCAACGTCAATCGGCGTCAGATCTTCCTGGGGCACATTGACCAGAAAGGCATTGGCGCCGACCTGTTCGTCAATCTGGCTCTGCGCGGCAAAGCCAAAGTCGGTCAGGAAGCGGCTGCGGATGTCTTTGCTGGTATAGGCGCTGATCCGCGCCGGCCAGACAACGGCAGAGGATTTGCCCTGCCATTCAGGATGTGCGGCGCGCACCTCGGCAAAGCGGTCCTCCAGCCGGGTGATGATCGCCTCGGCCTGATCCATCCGGTTCAGCGCCAGCCCCAGCTGCTGGGTCATTGTCTGCCAGGAGGAGGAATAGTCCCCCTCACCCTTGGCGGGCGGCAGGGTTGGGGCAATCTGCGACAGGAACCGGTAGTCGGTTTCCGTCATGCCGGACCATTGCCCGACAATCAGATCCGGCTGCATCAGCGCGATCTGCTCAATATTGATCTCACCGTAAATCACCTGCGGCGTGGCATCGCCCAGCGCCTCCTGCGCCCAGGGCCAGACACCATAGGGGTGATTGCCATACCAATAGCGCAGCGCGATCGGTTTCACCCCAAGCGACAGCAGAAAATCATGACCGATAAATGACAACGAGACGACACGCGTTGGCGTGCCATCTACATGTGTTGTCCCGTAGCGGTGTTCGATCTCGCGCGGCTCCGCCCCAGCGGGCGAAACCAGCGCGAAGATGGCCATCAGCCAGAGCCAGCGCATCACGGGCCTCCGACTTAGAAGCTGCGACGCAGGGTCAGCGACACTTCCCGAC
Source organism: Thalassovita sp. (assembly GCF_963691685.1). GTDB lineage: Bacteria > Pseudomonadota > Alphaproteobacteria > Rhodobacterales > Rhodobacteraceae > Thalassobius. The sequence goes on along the minus strand of NZ_OY829290.1, from coordinate 939,923 downwards.
CAGCGCCATAGACGCAGGAGCCAGCCGTGGCGTCCAGACCACTGCCCAGGGGCAGGAAGTTGCCGCCACAGTAGCCGATGAACTGTTCATCGGTCAGGTTCCGGGCCGCCAGCAGCATCTGCCAGTCGTTCATCTCATAGCTGATCGACGCATCATAAAGGGTGACCGCGTCCAGCTCGATGGTGTTGGTCACGTCCGAGTAGCGTTTGCCGGTGTGACGTGCGCCAAAGCTGACGGCCAGACCATCGACTTGCGGCACCTCATACTGGGCAAACAGCGCGGCCGAGAAGCGCGGGGCGCGGGCCGTCTGGTTGCCGCCATACAGCGCGTCTTCGGTGATCTTGGCATCCACAACGTTGAAGCTACCAAACAGGCTGAGACCATTGTCAAAGTCGTGGGTTGCTTCGAACTCCACCCCGCGAGAGCGGACCTCACCAACCTGGGTGTAGATCAGCGGGTGGGCGCTGTTGGGGTCATCAAAGGCCACATCTTGTTTGGTGATGTTATAGGCCGCCACACCAAAGCTGGTGCGCTGATCAGCCGAGGTGAATTTCAGACCCAGTTCAAAGGCTGTGGAGGTTTCCACATCCAGCGCTTCGAAGGAGCTGTTCAGACCACTGGGCGGCAGGTTGAAGCTGCGCGAGACCGAGCCATAGGCCAGCATATCAGGGGTCACCCGGTAGCCGAGCGAGACATTGCCCGAGGTGTGGTTTGCCTTGGTTTCGTGATCAAACGGGATGGTCGCGCCCGGCACTTCCATCACACCCTGCGAGGCATAGGACACCTTGTCATGACGCAGGCCGCCCGACAGGACAAACCGATCGCCGAGATCCGCATGACCGTTCACGTAGAAGCCCAGCTGATCCAGTTGGATCGCACGGGTCGAGTCCAGCTGCGTCGGCGCCATGGATTCCAGGAATGCCAGACCCGCGTTGATTGGCAGGCTGGAGTCGATCGGCGCACCGGTGGCCACATCGCGGGCACCGCGGTAGCCGTAGGAGAAGTCAGTGTCGCTGTCCACTTTGTAGTAATCCACACCGAAGGCCAACGTGCCAACGGCGGAGCCCGTGTCAAACTCCCACAGCAGGGCGTTGTCTGCGCTGGTCTGATCCAGCTGCTGGTCCACGTCAAAGACGCTCATCAGCGCGGTATCAATGGCGGTCGGGTTGAAGGCCAGACCATTGACGGTCGCAAGGTTCACGAAGGCCGCCGGAAACTCGGTTTTGTTGACCCAGTCGTTTTTCGAGACACGGGCACGGCTCATCAGGGTCAGCCCGGGTGCAAACTCGTGATCCAGCTCATAGCCCAGATAGTTCTGCGTGGTCTCAATGGTGTTGTAGGCAGGGTTGCCGGTGTAGGTGCCGGGGCCGAAGGTTGCAGCTGGGTTGTCATAGAAGCTGCCATAGGCCGGAACGGGCACATAGGTGTCCCCAACGTTATCGTCCTGATACTGACCATAAACGGTGAAGCTGGTTTCGTCTGTCGGTGCAAAGGTCAGCGAGGGCGCAACATAAACACGGCCGGTGTCGACGGCGTCATAGTTGGTGCCCGACTCGTTCACCAAACCGATGAAGCGGTAGGCCACGGTGTCAGACAGCGGGCCGGTCACATCGATACCGATCTCTTTGCCGTTTTCGCTGGTGAAAGTGGTGCGCACTTCACCGCCAAAGCTGAACTCCGGCCGTTTGCTGACGCCATTGGTCAGACCGCCGGGCTGGTTGGTGCCGTATAGGTCCGAGGTCGGGCCGCGCAGAATGTTGACGCTTTCCAGACCAAAGGGCTCGGTCCGCCAGGAGGCCCAATCCACAGTCCGCAGCGGCATGCCATCGCGATAGGCGCCACCGATCTGTGCCTCAAAGCCGCGCAGAACATATTCGTCATAGCGGTTATCCTGACCGTAGGTCTCGGTCACGATGCCGGGGCTGTAGGCGACGGTTTCTTCCATCGTGCGCGCACCCTGCGCTTCGAACAGCTCACGCGGCAGCACGGTGACGGCACGCGGCAGATCTTCGGGATCAACCGGCACACGCGACCCTGCGGTATTGGCCGCCTGCGACGGGCTGGTGCCGGCACCGCCATCATTGATGGCACGCAGAACAATCTCGCCTAGGTGGATCACGTCATCCTCAGCCTCTTGGGCCGCCAAATGGCCCGGGGCGAGGAAAGTGGAAGACATCAGCACAGCTGACATGGATAGGGTGCGCAGGTGAGTCACTTCGACCTCCAATGCGATGCAGAGCACTCGACGCTTCCCGCAAAGGAAACGTCACTTGAATTCGGTTTTAGGGAAAGGGCTTGTCTGCAAATGCAGTCCTGGCTGGGTCCCGTGGGATGGGGATCCGATAAAGTGAATAATTATTCATGTCAACGTCAGAGAGCATTTCGCGGCGGGTATTGCAATTCGGTCACGCCAACACGAACGCGACCGGAATTTCGCAGCGTTCACAACCAAGACGTTCAACACGCTTTCGTGACCCGGCCATATGCCTGAGAAAAGGCCTAAACCTGACTCTTATTGTTGACTTAACACGGATATTTCTGATTAAAAGCCTCAACATTGAAGCCCCGGCAAAAGACCGGACCATTAGAGGAAGTCAAAATGCGTGCACTCTCACTCCACTCCACGGCTTTGGCATTGATCGCCATGACCGCCACCGGCGCTCTGGCAGCTGACACCTACGGCCCCTTCCCCGTCACCCTGCAGGGCTATACTGGCGACAAAACTGATTCGGTCTCCTACTCCGGTCAGATCGCCCGTCACGCGCTGCATGACAGCCTGAAAAAAGCGGCTGCCCTGGGCAACGGTGGCGCCAACGCGGCCGAAGTCGAAGCGGTTCTGCTGTCCTACTTCAACGGCTCCGAAGGTGACCTCGACATTCTGGCCCCGGCCTCCAAAGACGGCTTCCCGATCAAGCAAAGCACCGTGAACGCCATCTCGTCGGGCAAAAACATCTCGGGCAAATTCTACGGCGGCGCGATGCCTGCATGGCCCGGCAACGGCACCGGCAAAGACGCCGCCATGCACATGATCAAAATGGCTGCGAAGTCGGACGGCGGTTTTGACCCCGAAAACGGCTACGACTGGGGTCAGGTGATTTCGAAATTCACCATGGGCGCCATGATGTACAACCAGTCGGTCGACAACTATCTCGACGAAAAACTGGCGGCGGACAACAAGCCGAACAACAAACCTTACAAAGATGGTGCCTACTACACCGGTAAAGAGCACAGCTGGGACGAAGGCTTTGGCTACTGGGGCGCCCCTGCCCACCTGATGAGCCTGACCCCGCAGCAGGCCTACAACATTGCCAAAGGCAAGGACCTGGCCGCAGCGGACGCCAACGGCGACGGCATGGTTGACCTGAAAACCGAATTCGTCTTCGGCCCGGCCTACTACGCCGCGGGTGCAGACAAAGGCGGCACCAAGTCGACCAACTACATGCACACCATCATGCAGGCCTTCATCGACGGTCGTCAGATCATCACCGACGCCAAAGGCGAAGCCCTGAGCGACGAAGCGCGTGCCGCCCTGAAAGCCCACGCAGCAACCATCGAACAGAACTGGGAACAGGTTCTGGCCGAAGCTGCGTTCAAATATGCTGGTTCCGTCTACAAAGACATCAACGCCATGGCAGCTGCCGAAGGTGACGACAAAGCCAAAGCCTACCGCGCCTATGCCAAGCACTGGGGTGAGCTGAAAGGCTTCGTCATGGCGCTGCAGTCGGGCCGCAACAACCTGGGCGCAACCGCGGTTGAGCTGAACAACCTGGTTGGCTTTGGTCCGGTAACCCTGGACAACAGCTATGTCACCGGCATCGACGCAGAAGGCAACTTCGTTCGTGATCGTCGCATGACCTGGAACGACTACCAGCTGAACATGCTGAAAACCCAGGAGCTGCTGAAAGCCAAATTCGGCCTGAAGTCGCTGGCAAACGATCAGCTGGCTCAGCTGGAAGGTCTGGCAGGCAAGCTGGAAGCCGAAGCAAGCGCCGAGACTGACTAAGGCTGGCTCTGGCCAAATGCAGCCTGCTTTGTCAGGTTGACTGAGACACCGGGGCGGCCTGATCAGGGCCGCCCTTTTTTGACCTTGGGGGCACCATGGAACTGTTCACGGATATCTTTGGCGATTTGTGGGATCCGAAGAAACGTATCTTCTTCGGCTATCTGTTCCTGTCCCTCTTGATCGCAGGCCTCTGGTTGGTGGCGATCAAACGCACCGGCCTGCGCGATAGCCTGCGGAAACTGTTTGACCGGGGGGTGTTTTTCTCCTCCTCGGCCAAGGCGGACTACAAGATCTTTGTGATCAACCGGGTCTTCACCCTGTTCATCTCACCACTGCTGATCACCCAGATGACCATCGCCACCGCGATCTTCTTCTTTCTGCATGGGGTGGACTGGATCAGCAAAGGTCAGTTTGCCGAGACACCCAAAACCGTTGTGGTGTCGCTTTTCACCCTTTCGATGTTCATCTTTGACGATTTCACCAAATTCCTGCTGCACCGCTGGATGCACCGCTGGCCGCTGCTGTGGGCGATCCACAAGGTGCACCACTCGGCCGAGACTCTGACCCCGATCACCGTCTACCGTGTGCATCCGCTGGAGGGCGTGCTTTACGGGCTGCGCAGCGTCTTTGTGCAGGGCAGCCTGATCCCGGTTTTCCTGTTCTTCTTCGGCGGCACGGTGGATCTGGTCACCGTGGTTGGCGTCAACGCATTGGTCTTTGTCTTCCATGTCACCGGCTCCAACCTGCGCCATTCGCATATCGATATTCACTACTGGCCCTGGCTGGAGCGGATCCTGATTTCCCCGGCACAGCACCAGCTGCACCACTCCACCGCGGTGGAACATTATGACAAGAACTTTGGCGTGGCGCTGGCGATCTGGGACTGGCTGTTTGGCTCGCTTCACCTGTCGGAAAAGGGCCGCGACCTGAGCTTTGGGCTGGACGCGAAAGAGGCCAGCGCCTCTGAGCTGACAGATATCTACCTGCGCCCCTTCCGCGATATGTGGGCCGTGCTGCGCCGGCGTGCGAAACGCCTGCGCAATTGGGTCAGCCGCACGCAGACTGGCCCCAGCAAAACCTCAGGCCAGCCCTGATCTGTCGTCCGACCGTCAGGCGCCCCGGACGGCGGCCATGTGATCCAGATGGGCGTTGAAATCCTCGGCGCTGATCCCGTCCTTGAGGGCGCGCACCATAAACGCGGCCTGAGTTTCCGGGGCCAATCCGTTGACCGGCGGGTCGCGATCCAGATTTGTCGGGAAGGAATAGCCTTCGGCGGTGGCGGCAATCGCGGCTGCAATCTCCGCCGGGGAACAAAGGTCAGTGCCCAGCACCCGCTCCAACGCCGGGTAGAGCAGCCGGCACATCTTATCGCGATCCACCGTCTCCATCGCCCGGCCAAAGGCTGAAGAGATCTGCAGCAAATTGGCAAAACGGTGAATGCCCTCGCTGCGGTTGGCCCCGGCCGCATGGAACAGGGCCGGATTGAAGAACACCGCATCGCCCTTTTCCAATGGCATTTGAACGTAACGCTCCTCAAACAGCGCGCGGAAATCTTCGCGTCGCCAGGCCGCATAGCCCGGTCGGTAGGTTTGCGAAAACGGCAGCAGCTTCGTCGGGCCGCTCTCAACCGGCATATCGCAATGGGCAACCGCCCCCTGCAGCGTCAGGATGGGTGAAATGTCATGCACATGTGCCGGGTAGCGGGCGCTGACCTCTGCGGTCTGAAAGCCAAGGTGATAGTCCCGGTGCGCCTGCTGCGGCGCACCACCTGGATGCACCAGATTGACCTGCGCCGTCATCTGATAATTGGGGCCCAACCAGGCCTCACTGACCGCGGCGATGGCGCTGTTGGCAAAATAGCGCAGGAACACATCTGGCGCCGCCTCACAAAGTTTTTGCAGCGCGTTCCAGACCCGATCATTGGCGCCGGAGGCTGCGAAATGATCCCCGCCACCGCCCGTGCCTTGTTTCTCCTCTTCGATGATCTGCAGGTACACATCCGTCGCATCATCCAGCACTGAAGTGTCAGCATAGGCCTGCTTCAGCACCAGCACACCTGCCCCCTCGCGCAGCACCTGCGCCCATTCCCCCATCAGGGATTGGCGGGTGTGATCCTCCTCCAGATCAGCACGCAGATCGCGCATGTCATAAATCGGGATCTCATGTTCGATGGTGGCGGCTCTGGGCACGTCGACGGGTTTGGTGGTTTGGCTCAGCAGCGCCTCAAATTCGCTGATCAGACAGGCCTCAGGCGCGTAATAGGCGGGGGGTTGCGGGGTGTTGGTCATTGTGGCGTCTCCCTTTGGTCTTGTCAGGCTACGGGTGGACTGATTGTAATTGCGCAGCGATTCACATCAAAAACACATCAAATGACCCATCGTTTTCCCATCAAAGAAATCGCCCGTCAGGCCGGACTGGGGACCGCAACCATTGACCGCGTGCTGAACAACAGGGTCCATGTCAGCGCCCAGACCCGCCAGCGGGTCACTGCCGCGATCCAGGAGTTGGAGGCGCAGGAAGCCCAGCTTGCCGCACGCGGGCGTCGGTTGTTTTTCGATTTCGTTGTTGAGGCACCCACCCGGTTCAGCCGCGAAGTCAAAGCCGCGGCCGAGGCCGTGTTGCCCCATATCGGCACAGCGGTCTGCCGGCCGCGTTTTCTGCTCCAGGACAAAATGCCAGAGGCTGAGGTTCTAAAAGCGTTGGAGCGGATCCAGAAACGTGGCAGCCACGGCCTGTGCCTGAAGGCGCGGGACACCGAAAAGATCAGGGCGGCCGTGAACCGTCTGGTGGCTGCTGGCATCCCGGTGATCACCCTAGTGACCGATCTGCCCACCACCGACCGACGCGCCTATGTCGGGTTGGACAATGCCGGTGCCGGACGGACGGCGGCCTATCTGATCTACAAAACCCTTGGAACGCAGCGCGGACAGGTCCTGGCCAGCCGCAGCCACGGCGCCTTCCTTGGTGAGGAGGAGCGCGAACAGGCCTTCCTTCAGGCGCTGCGCAGCTATTGCCCGCAGCTCACGGTCCTGACCACCGAAGGCGGTGGCGGCTTGGGCTTTGAAACCTCCCGCATGTTGGAACAGAGCCTCGACCACAGCGCCGCGATCAGGGCGGTCTATTCCATGGGCGGCGGCAACCGCGCGATCCTGCAAACCCTGGCTGAAAGGGGGCAACGCCCGGACGTCTATGTCGCCCACGATCTGGATCAGGAAAACCGCGCCCTGCTGCAGGCGGGGCAATTGGACTACGTGCTGCACCATGATCTGCAACATGACATCGCAGGCGCGTTTAATCAGTTTCTGGCGCACCACCGGCTGACCACGGACCTGGACAACAGCCGGGCCTCAACCGTTCAGGTCCTGACCCCGGCCAACATTCCAATGCGCCAGCCCCTAACGCGCCCTTAGGTGCGCGCAGCCTCAAACGCGGCCCAGGCCTGTTCAAAGGCAGCGTAGTCAAACCCCTCCTGCCGGGCGGGTTCCAGGATCAGGCTTTCGGTGTCCAACAGCTTGTGAATGGCACCTTCCAGATCGGACATCACCTCGGGCGGGATTACCAGGGCACCATGCCGGTCCGCATGCACCAGATCACCGTCTTTGATGCGCAGGCCAAAAATCTCAACCTCAGTGCCGATCTCACGCACGTGGACAAAGCCGTGGCTTGGCCCGATCGAACCGGCCACCACAGGGAAGCCTTCCGGCAGATCCCCAAGGTCGCGCATGACCCCATTGGTCAGGGCGCCGCTGGTGCCCAGTCCTTTGTGAACAGTGGTGTTAATCTCCCCCCAGAAGGCACCGATGCAATTGGGGTAATCCAGATCCTCAACCACGGTGACCGCAGGCCGCGGCCCTTCGGACATGTGTTTGTAATAGGCCATCCGTCGGGCCTTGATCACCTCTGCGGGCTCCGTCGGGGGGGCGACTGCGGCGATCTTGGCGGTGCGGGCATAACCAACCATCGCGCCGCCATCAGGGTCCGAACACTGCATCGTGCCACGGGTAAACTGATCAAAGCCGCGTTTGCCCTGGGCCACCTCGATTGCGTTGCAGACCGTCGGCGTATCCACCCGCCGCAAAAGCTCCAATAGGGTTGGCGTCATCACGTCTCCTCCAGCCAGCGTTCCATCGCGGCATTTGTTAAATTCGGGCGTTCCAGCGGTGGCAAATGCCCCGCGCCCTCAATCACTTCCAAAGTGGCGTTTTGTATCATCGCGGCCATCTCCTGATGGCGCGACACAGGGCAGAGCACATCGCCGCTGCCACAGAGCACCAGCGTCGGCACCCGTGTTTGGCGCAGCACCAGCGTCTGATCCGGGCGCGCCATCAGCGCGGCGGACTGGCGCAGAAACACCTCCGGCCCCAGATCCAGCGCCATATCCATACAGAGCGCCAGAATATCCGCCCGCCGGGCCCCGTAGCCCAGATAGCGTGGCTTCATCTCTTCGCGCATCACCTCAGCCAGACGGCCCGCCTTCACCGCAGCAATCTGCGGCAGACGATTGGATTTTACCTCGTCAAGTTCGGCCCTGTGGTTGGTGTCCAACAGCGCCAGCCGTTCCACCCGGTGCGGCGCCTGCAGCAGCACCTCCATCGCGACGATCCCGCCCATCGACAGCCCGGCCAGCGCAAACCGTTCCGGCGCGTCACGCAGGATCCCGGCAGCCAGATCTTCCATCGTTTCAGCCGTGGAAATATCGGCCAGCACCACGCTGCGCCCGGCTGAAAACGCCGCCACCTGCGGCGCCCAGAGCCGGGCGTCACACATCATGCCTGGGATCATCACCAAAGGGGTCTTCACAGCAGGGCGGCCCCTTCTGACAGGGCGGCCAGTTTGGCATAGGCGATATCGGGATCCACCGCGCCAAAGCCTGCAAAGGTGCCAAAGCCGCAGTCAGATCCGGCGATCACCCGGTCCCGCCCAACGATGCTAGTGAATCGGTCAATCCGCTGCGCCACCAGTTCGGGATGTTCCACAAAGTTGGTGGTCGTATCCACCACACCCGGCACCAGCACTTTGTCGTCGGGGATCTCAGCACGGCGGTCGCGGAACACAGTCCATTCGTGGGCGTGACGCGGGTTTGAGGTTTCAAACAGCACATACCGCGATTTGGTCGCCATCAAAGTAGAGAAGACCTTGTCCATCGGGATGTCACAGCAATGCGGTCCCTCATAATTGCCCCAGCAGATATGCACCCGTACCCTGTCCGCCGGTACATTCTGCAGCGCGTGGTTCAGCGCCTCCACATGCATGTTGGCGACCTTGACGAACTCAGCATCGCTCAGATCGTTGAACAGCATATGGCGTGATAGTGCCAGATCCGGGCAATCCAGTTGCAGATCCAATCCCGCCGCCACGATGGTTTCATATTCCTCGCGCATCGCATCGGCGAGGGCGGCCAGATAGGCCTCACGGGTTTTGTAGAAATCGTTTTGCAGGAACAGTGAAATCACACCGGGGCTGGCTGCATTCATGAAGCCGCGTTCCGCCCCATGTTCCGCCATCGCCGCCTTGAGGTTGGCGATGTCCTTCTGCAACTCCCCCTGCCCTTTTGAGGTCACCTCGCCCACACACATGGGCCGGGCATATTGCGGCGTGCCACCATCATCAGCGATCCGCTGCAGAAAGCCCGGAAACATCTTCAGATCTGCCGGTGCATTGCGCGGGCTGTCGCCTGCAAACCCGGTGTAGCGGTCTTTCACGTAAGTGGCGTAGGAGATCTTGGAGGTTTCCCCGTCCGAGACGATATCCACCCCCGCCGCCACCTGTTTGCGCACCGTTTCAGAAACCGCCGCAGTCATCGCCGCATCAAAGGCTGCGGGGTCATACGCGGTTTCATTTTCACGGGCAAAGATGAAATCCACCACCTCCTGGCTGCGTGGCAATGAACCGACATGTGTGGTTTTGATCTTGGTCATTCTGCGTCCTCCCCTCAGGTAGATGTCAGGCCCGACCTGCGCCGGACCTGCTGTCTTAACGCTTAAGCGCCTGTCCAGGTGGCACCGGCCGGATCATCGGTGGCGGTGATCCGATAAAGCCCCGCCTCACCGGTCATGGAGGGCGCAGCGCTGTAGCTTTCGCCCGGCATCACAACCGCCGTGTCACCGCTGGACAGCGTTACCTCAACATCCTCAATCACAATGCGCCAATGGCCGCTGGCCGGCATCAGAACCACCGGCCGGTCTGCCTGCACCATCTGGGTCATGGCGGAACCACGGCTGAGGAAATCCACGTCAAAACCCGGCTTGTCCTTGATCAGGGCGTTTTCCCCGATCACCGCCGCCGGGGCTTTGGACGACAGCGCCATCAGATCCCAGTAGCGGGCGACGTAATGCCCGATCACGTCACTGACAGGCACCTCAGGATAGGCTTTCAGCTCTTCTTCGCTCAGCAATGGCATGGGCTGTACATTGTGCGGCAGTTCCTCACCCTTCTTGCTGTCGTAAAGCACGCCGTTGTTGCCCAGCATCAGACCATGCGCCTGCGCGTCCTCAATCACCTGCGGCGCCCAGGTCACCCCGCCACCGGCGTCATCACCGCCCAGGATCGACATGATCATTCCGTAGTCCTGACCCACGTTTTCAAAGCCGCGGAAAATGCCGGTGGGGATGTTGAAGATATCGCCTTCTTCGGCAATGAACTCCCCCGCATCACCATAGCGCCCCCAGAAGAAGCGCCAGCGCCCCTTGGCGACAAAGAACACCTCAGCCGTGGTGTGGCTGTGCAGGGAATTGCGGCACTTCGGCGGCTGGCCTGCCGCGCCGATGTTGAAGCCGATTTTATCAGTGATATGGACGTGCTGATCCGGGCTTTCGGACACGCCTCCACCCACAATGGTGAAGTTTTCCTTCTGGTCGCTGCCCGGGGTATGGGCGTCGATGAAGGCGGTTTTGCACGGGCGCAGCTCACCATAACGAACGATGCGGGATTGAATGCTACTCATGTCTGTTCTCCTGTGAAAGTTGGGTTTGAATGGATCAAACCCATCTTCCCGGTGGGCGGTTGTTCAGCCGCCGTGCCCGTCGCGACGCAAAGAAGGCATGTGCCCGCCGCCCCGCCTGACTGGCATCCAGATATGAGGTTCCAAGGCTCACTCAGAGGTCCCCGCTGTGCAGCAGGATCTGCTTCCAAACGGCGGTTTCATCAAACAGCGTCCATTCGCGGCGCAGCTTGATCTGGCCGCCAATCAACTCGCCCCATTCGGCGTGGCTGATGCCCAGCACATAAAGCTCAGCCCCCGTCGGCGCGCCAAAACAGCCCCAGCCATCGTGTTTGCCGTGCAGGCTCCAACGCAGGGCCGAACGGGGCGGCATGTTGGGATCATCGCGGCCAATCTGATGATGGATCGTAAACTTGGCCGAAGGCATGGCCGCGCGCAGCGACATCCAGAACCGGTCCACCGGATCCCAGCTGTGGCCGGAGGCGCCGCCGGGGTATTCGGTTTGCACGGCGCGATCATATTCACGCTCAACCGCCGCCATATCTGCTGCCATCATGGCGCTTAGCAGATCGGCATGGCGCTGGCCCCAAGCATTGTCATTGCCGCGCCCCTTATAAGGCCCCTCAAGGTCATTGGCAGGTGTCAGCGGCTTCACACAGGCCTCAGGCCCGCCTTCGCGCGCGATCAGATCGCGGGTGAAATCCTTGGGATCCCAGCCCATCTGGCGCACCACCGCGCCGTTGTCACGAATCAGCCATTCATCATCGATGGCGTTATTCTTGGCATGGCAATCAGCCAAAATCCGGTAGGCCAGTTTCTTGCCCGTCGCCGGCCCAAACATCCCGTCCCCCAGATGGGTCGCGGTGGACATGATCCGGTGGCTCGACAGCATGCCCTCTTCCGGCGTGCCGGACCAGATGACGTCTTCGCCCAAAAGGGTGCGGTCGGGAAACTCTGCCAATGTTGCAGCGGTGGCGGCAATCACCCCTTGATTGCCGGTTGAGACCGATCCGGGCATCCGCACCACGATGTCGGACGCATAATAGTCATGCAGGGTTGCAAGGCCGCGATCTTCCCAGATCTCCTTGGTGATCCCGACGATATAGTCTGGGAAATCGGTGAATTTGGGATCAAACCCCTTCATCTAGCCATCCTTCTGGTTTTCGGGCGGACCCGCGCACGATCAGTGGTCCATCAATGGTCTCACGGCGCGGGGTTGCGGCATTTGGATTGTCGATATGGGCCATCAGCGCAGACACTGTCGCCTCCACCATCTGGTTCACAGGCTGACGGATCGTCGTCAGGTCATAGGCGTCCCAGGCGGCCATGGGCACGTCATCATAGCCAACCACCGAAACCTCACGGCCGACCTCAACCCCCTGCCGGCGCAGGTGGTCGATCACCGCAAAGGCCATGTGATCATTACCAACAAAGATCGCGTCGGGATCATGTTCCTTCAGCAAGCGATCGGCACATTCCATCGCCACCTCGCGGCTGTACATGCCATCAAGCGTTGCCACCGACGCGGCCCCAGCCGCCGCGAGCCCTGCATGAAACCCATGCTGACGTTCCCGCCCGGTGGAGCTGCCCTGCCAGCCTGAGATATGGGCGATCCGCTGATGCCCGCCCGCCAGCAAGAAATTGGCCACCTGACGCCCGCCCGCGATATTGTCCGAGGTCACCTCAACAAAGGGGCTGTGATCCTGACCCCGGTTGAACAGAACAACCGGAATGCCCGCCTGCGTCGCCCGTTCGGCCAGATCCGAGGACAGCGAAACCGACGCGGCAACAATGCCATCCACCTGATAGTCCATCAGGTCCTGAATGACCGATTCAACCCCGTCCGAGGAGTTCGGCGCGGTGAAAATCAGGATGTGATAGCCCTGTTCCTGCAGGGCGTTTGACAGTTTTTCCAGCACAATCGGATAGAACTGGTTTTCCAGATAGGCCACGACCAGCCCGATGATCCGGCTTTTGCCGGACACCATGGCGCGGGCCAGGTTGTTGGGGCGGTAGCCCAGCTCTTCGGCGGCTTTGCGCACCTTGGCAATCGTCGCCTTGGAGGCCGACGCACCGGGCGTGAATACCCGGCTGACCGCGGATTGGCTGACGCCCGCGCGGCGGGCCACTTCGGTGGAGGTGACTTTACTTGCGCTCATCAGTCTGCCGTCCACCCGCCGTCAATTAACATCGAGGTGCCGGTGACCAGCGCCGAGGCGTCAGAGGCCAGGTAAACCACAGCCCCCATGATATCCTCGACCTCGCCAATGCGGCCCAGCTTGATCTTCTCCTCCACCCAGGCCTTGCGGTCTGGCCGTTCAAACGTCTGTGCGGTTAGGGGCGTGCGAATAAAGGTTGGGCAGACCGTGTTGATGCGGATCTGCGACGGGCCCCATTCGATGGCCATGGATTTCACCATACCTTCCAGCCCATGTTTGGAGGCGCAGTAGACCGCGCGGTCCACCCCGCCAACATGGCCCATCTGGCTGGAGATATGGATGATTGACCCCTTCTTGCCCGCCGCCATCATCGCCTTGGCAGCATAGGCCGACAGGAAATAGGCCGAACGCAGGTTCAACCCCATCGCTGCATCGTAGTCCTCGGGCGTGGTGTCAATCGCAGGCGTATGCCGCGCCAGCCCGGCGGAGTTCACGACGATGTCTAGGTCCCGATCGGCCACCGCCGCCGCCACTGCTGTCAGATCGCTCTGATCCAGTTGCAGCACCTCAGCGCTATATCCCGCAGCCTGCATCGCGGTGACAGTTTCTGTCAGTTTGTCACCCCCACGCGCGGCGCAGATCACATGCGCGCCCGCCTCGGCCAGCGCCACAGCGCAGCCCTGCCCGATGCCTGAGGAGGCGCCAGTGACAAGGGCACGTTTGCCGCTGAGTGAAAACGAAGGGGTGCGGGGCAGATCTATCATTGGGTCATTCCATCCGGGATATTCAAGCGCGCCATGCTGCGCGCTTTATTGAATTCACGCAATCGCGCAAAAACGTCCACACCCAATTGCCGGTAGACGTCCAAGAGATCGACCAAGACCCAGTTTTCGCGGATCTTGCCGCCCTCAACCCGCCAGAAATCCAGAGACCGAAGGGAGATCTTGCGTCCCGCCGGGGCAATGCCCATCCAGCCGTCTTGGGACAGGGTCTGCATCATATTGGGCCAGCCGGTGACCGCCGCGTAATTGCCATCACCAAAGAAATGATGCGTCACCTCTCCCTCATGCTGTCCGCGGTCCGGCATGGCGTTCAGAAATGGGATCTGGTGCCAGTTGCGAAACCCGGCATGTCCGCGCGCGGTGCCGATACCCGCAGGGCCGTACCAATTCATGCGCTTATCCCAAAACCGTTCCATTTCCATGGCCTTAGGATCCGGATCCGCCGGGTGACGCACCAGCGCCTGCAACATATCGACAATCAACTGACAACTTGCCTGCCCCTGCGCCGCATCATAAGGCCCCGGCACCAGCCCATCCTGAGTGGCAGGCCCCGGCACATGCCAGTCTTTGCCAAGCGCGGGTGCCATCGGCCAGGCGCCGGCCTGCATCATCACCTCAGGGATGTCCCAAAGCACCTGCACCTCAACAACATTGCCCGCCTCGAAGCGGAAGAACTCGTGATAGCGCATGGCGGTCAGATGGCCGGTGGGCGGGATATCTAGCCAAGGGGCGGTGAACACCCCCATATAGCTGCCGGCGCAACCGACCCAGTTTTGGCCCTGATCATCGGTCCCGGCCATGACGATATAGTCGCGCCGTTCCAGATCCGGCACGGCCTGCAACAGCGGCGCATAGGCGCGTTCAAAAAACGCCTGAGGCCCCGTCATTTCGCCCAAGGGATGGCCCAGCCGCACCACAGCATCCGGCGCCAGCAGGTCCTGCAGCGCAGCGGTCACAGCAGGGGCATCAAAATCATAAGCTGCCTGCCGGAAGCTTTGGATCAGCGCCTTGTGATGCGTGTGTTGGTCCATTTTCATCTTGCCAAAACTACTCCGGGGAGCGCGAGGGGCTGGCCCCTCGCCCCCTTTTGTTTACTCCGCCGCCTCACGGTAAGGAGCGCCTTCGCCGTAGGGCACGTTGATGCCCCCGTAGCGGCGGACGCGGATGTTGCATTGCTCGGCGTGGCCGACGAAGCCCTCAAGCATACACAGACGTGAGCCATATTCGCCGATCAACGTGGCTGCCTCATCGGTGGTGACCTTCTGATAGCTGTGGGTTTTCAGGTACTTCCCAACCCAGAGGCCACCGGTATAGCGGCCCGCCTTTTTGGTTGGCAGCGTATGGTTGGTGCCGATCACCTTATCCCCGTTGGAGACATTGGTGCGTGGCCCGAGGAACAGCGCGCCGTAACAGGTCATATTGTCCAGGAACCAGTCATCGCGATCGGTCATCACCTGCACATGTTCCGAGGCAATCTCATCCGCCACCTGCAGCATTTCCTCATAGGTGTCACAGACGATCACCTCACCATATTCTTCCCAGCTGACGCGGGCGGTGTCGGCGGTGGGTAGGATCCCCAAGAGGCGATCAACCTCGGCCAGGGTGTCTTCGGCCAGTTTGCGGCTGTTGGTCAGCAGCACGCAGGGGCTGTTGTAGCCATGTTCGGCCTGGCCCAAGAGGTCAGTCGCGCAAAGTTCGCCATCGGCGGCGGTCTCATCTGCGATCACCATGGTTTCGGTTGGCCCCGCGAACAGGTCGATGCCCACGCGGCCGAAAAGCTGGCGTTTGGCTTCGGCCACAAAGGCGTTGCCGGGGCCCACCAGCATATGGACCGGATCGATGGTTTCCGTGCCCAGCGCCATGGCGCCGATGGCCTGAATGCCGCCCATCACATAGATCTCATGCGCGCCGCCCAGATGCATCGCCGCAATCACGGCCGCGTTGGGTTTGCCCTGAAACGGCGGGGTGCAGGCGATAATGCGGGGCACGCCTGCGACCGAGGCGGTGGCGACCGACATATGGGCTGAAGCCACCATCGGGAACTTGCCGCCGGGCACGTAGCAGCCGACAGATTGCACCGGGATGTTTTTATGCCCGAGGATCACGCCGGGCATGGTTTCCACCTCAATATCCAGCATCGAGTCGCGCTGCGCCTGCGCGAAGTTGCGCACCTGTTCCTGGGCAAACTTGATGTCAGCCAGCTCACGCTTTGACAGCGAGGCGATCAGCGCCGCGATCTCTGCCTCACTCAGCCGGAAGGAGGCGGGGGAGTAATTGTCAAACTTCTCTGACAGGTCGCGCACCGCCGCATCGCCCCGCGCTTCAATGTCTTTCAACGTCGCCTCAACAACGGCGCGGGTTTTGGCGTCATCCTCGGCGCGATCAGCTTCGGGTTTGCCGCGTTTCAGATACTCGATTGTCATTTCCGTTTCTCCTGCCCCGGGCTGCGCCGGGGCTTCTTCGTTGAGGTCCCGGGGCCAGGCCCGGGACGCGATTTAGGATGCGTTGGGACGGGGCGCTTCACGGTCCCCGCGATCGAAGGCTTCCCAGCCTTCCCCATTGAACAGATCGACACCCAGCTGAGCCGCGACATGGGCGAAATCGACGTTCACCCAATTGTCGACAATCTTGCCGTCGACCACTTTCCAGAAATCCATGTAGCGGATCTCAACCCGCTTGCCGGTGGCCGGGATACCAAGAAACTCCCCCGAGTGGGTGGCTTCCTGCCGGCCAAAGGCAGCGGCCCATTCGCCCATGTAAAGGCGCGCCTCATCGATGCAGACCTTATCGGAAAAGGCCGCCTGGAACGGGCGCTGCCAATTGTCCTGAAATTCCTGCAGCCCGGTTTTGGTGCCGCAGCCCTGATTGCCCAGCCAACGGAAACCATCGGCGAAGAACTCGCCAATGTCGTTGATCCGGTGGTCGTTCAGACCATCGACCATGCCTTCGATGACGGCGCGGGTTTCTTCGGTTTTGCTCATATCCGTGTCTTTGGTCAGCACGGCCTGTTCGGGACGGGAGCCCTTCATCGTTTTAATCCTTCATAAGTGCCAAGGGAGGTTCTGCGCAGGAGGGAGCGAGAAGGATCTGCGAGAAAGTCCCTTGGCATACGGTTGAGCGCTGGGTGACGCCCAACCGCGGTGTGTCTGGCTTTGGCGCTCATCCTTTCACGGCCCCGGCGGTCAGACCGCTGACGATCTGGCGCTGGAAGAACATGACCAGCACGAACAGCGGTGCGGTGGCAGAGACCACGGCAGCAACGGCGAACATCACGTTGCCTTCGGTGTAAGTGGTGCCAAGGAAGGCGGCGATGGCCGGAACCATGGTGCGGTTGCTTTCGCTGAGCAGCATCGCGGTCACGGCGAAGTCGTTGTAGGCCAGCAGGAAGCTGAACAGCCCGGTGGTGATCACGCCCGGCCACATCACCGGCACGATCACATGGCGGAAGGCCTGAAACTGCGTGCAACCGTCAACCTTGGCACTTTCGTCCAGCTCTTTGGGGATGTTTTGGAAGAACGAATGCAGCATCCACAGGGTGAAGGGCTGGTTGATCGCCACCAGCACGATGATGGTGGTGGGCAGGATGCCCCAGACGTTCCATTCAAAGAACGGCAACAGATAGCCCGCCACCAAGGTGATCGGCGGCATCGCCCTAAAGATCAGCGCGGTGATCAGCAGCCAGAAGGTATAGCGGTAGGAGCTGCGCGACAGGGCGTAGCCGCCCAGCGTGCCGATGGTCAGCGAGGTGCAGACCACAAACAGGCAGACGATGAAGGTGTTGATGACATTACGCCAGAACTCCTCCTGAACCCAGGCGCCGTGATAGGCCGCGCCGGTGAAGGCACTGTCATAGGTCGCCTTGGTGCGTTCGCCGGTGATGGCGTTGGTCCAGTCCGCGATCGAGAAAAAGTCGAGTTCGACCTTGAACGATCCCCAGAGCGTCCAGAAGAACGGAAAGGCCGCAAGGATGAACCACAGCCCGACGAAGCCATAGATCAGAATGCTTAGGC
Organism: Thalassovita sp.; assembly: GCF_963691685.1. GTDB lineage: Bacteria > Pseudomonadota > Alphaproteobacteria > Rhodobacterales > Rhodobacteraceae > Thalassobius. Next base: position 922,029 of record NZ_OY829290.1, on the reverse strand, counting down.
CCATGGGGCGTCTTTGTGCTTTCGATGCCATTATGCTTTGCCCTTAAAGTCACGCCATGTGCGCACCAGAACCGGTGACAGCAGGATGGCAACGCCGATGATTGTCAGAACTGAGGTGGCCGAGGCCGCAGAGAGCTGGCGTGTTTCGCCGCCCAGGTCGTTGAAGATGATCCAGCTGAGAGAGGTCGCATGCGCCGAGGCGTTGAAGCCGACCACCGGCTCAAAGACGCGGAAGTTGTCCATCAGCTGAATGAGCGCCACAAAGGTGACCAGCGGCATCAGATGCGGCACCACCACATATTTGATCTGCTGCCAGCGGCTGGCGCCGTCGATCTGCGCGGCCTCAATCTGGTCTTTCGGCAGGGTTTGCAGACCGGCATAGAAGACCACGAATGCAAAGGGGGCCGAGTGCCAGACGCCGTAGATGATCAGCATCACCCAGGTGAGGCCGGTTGAGGCTTTGAGGGAGAAGTTTGGATCCCCCGCCAGCGCCACTAGCGCAGAGCCGATGATGCCGCGGCTGTCGACCATCCAGAACAGGATCAAGGAGCCGATCAGCGGCGTCACGATCATTGGCAGCAGCGAGAAGAAGATCATCAGCCCCTTGAAGTGACGATTGAGCGAGTTGACCGCCAGCGCGATCATCAGGCCCAGCACAATCAGCATCGGGGTCACAATGAAGGTAAATGTCAGGGTAAAGGCCAGCGCACGATAGAGCGGCAGGTTGAACAGCTTGGACCAGAAGTCACCAAAACTGTCGCTGCTGCGCCAGGCTTCGCCGACTTCAGCGATCGCCAGGTGGCCCCGGTCCAGATAGATATCCAGCCCCACGAACCGGCCCAGTGGCTGGGCTTCGCGGATTTCGCGGGTCGCCTCCTGGTCGATGGTGGTTTCTGTGGTGCAGCCCACCAATGGGGTACAGTTCTCCACCGTTTTCAGAACGGCCTCATGCGGTGCAAAAACCGACTGGGTGATGACCGACACGATAGGCAGCGCGATGAACAGCAGCATCGCAAGGCCGGTCGGCAAAAAGAACCAAAAGAAGGTACGATGTTTCATCGATGGATCCGGGTCGAGAGTTTGGGGAACCGGAGAGGGCTGTGCCCCCTCCGATCAGTCGTCAGGCTTACTTGAGGAAGCCTTTTTCCTTAGCCGCTGCGACATAGGCCGCTTCGATGTCAGAGAGCGCCTGTTCCGCGCTTTCCTTACCCTGCAGGAAGTCGGCAAGTTCATTGCCGATCGAGCCATGCATCAGGCCCATGTAGGGCACCATCGGATAGGGCTGGGTGCCGGACTGTGCGGCCTCAAAGACGCCCACGGCCGCTTCAGTCGGCTTGTAGCCATCGATCAGCCATACCGCCTGCGAAGCAATATCAGCGTCCTGCATCAGTTCCGGGCGGATGCCGTTCATCATCGCGATAAAGGTGGCCTCGGCCTCTTCATCGCTGACGTTTTTGGCAACGGTCCAGCCGTCCCACCACAGGGTCGAGGCCGGAATGTCACCGCCGCCCACAGTCATCGGACCGGCAATGGCATGGCCATTTTTCACCGCTTCGGTGATGCCGTCTGCAGTGGTCTGGCTGGCCGCACGGCTGCCCCACATGTTCAGCATGGCGATGTTACCGGCGCGGTATTCTGCGTTGGTGGCGTTGCTGTCATGGGTCAGGAAGTCAGGGTTCATATACTCTGACAGGGCCTTCATCATGTTCAACGTTTTCACCCCGGCATCGGAGTTGATGTTCGGCTCCGCGCTGCCCTCTTTGAAGAAGGTGCCACCGTAGCCGATGAACATGTTGTTGAATTCCTGCGCCAGGTTCCAACCCGCAGCATAGGCGCCGCCGATGGGGTTCTGCATGATGCCTTTTTCGCGGATCATACCGGCGATTTCGAGCATTTCTTCATAGGTCTTGGGCGGTTCAACACCCAGATCTGCCAAGATATCCTTGCGGTACATCAGGTGCTGGGCGTTGGCCATGAAGGCCACGGCCATAACTTTGCCGTCGACAGTGATCAGCTGGCTTTTGCTGAGGCCCTGGCCGTGTTTGGCAACCAGATCGTCCAGCGGGCGCACCAGATCATCATTCATCAGAATGGTCAGGGTCGAGTTGGCCACAATCGCCGAGGTGTATTCAGCAGGGTCGCCCTGCATGCCTGCGACGTGGATGTCTTTGTGATCTGCGGTCAGGTTCTTTTTCACCTCAGAGCCGGTGCATTCCGCAGCACCTGCACCCACAGTTTGGATCGCGGGGAACTCGTTCCCGACGATGTTCACCCGCGCGTTGATCTCACAGGCGAAGGCGCCGCCTGCGGAAAGAGCCAATGCGCTGGCAAGGGCAATTTTCTTGAAAAACATTACAGTTTCCTCCCTGAAATGTAAGTGCATCTTCGAAGACTGCACTCTGGATGCACCGCGATTGCGGCGGTTTCTAAGACCGGTTTAGGCCTCGATGCGTGCCCCTGTTTCTGTGTCGAACAGGTGGCAGTGATCTGTGTGGATGTGGAACGCGACCATATCGTCAATCTCGGCGCGGAAGCTCTTGTCGGCTTTGACCGAGACCAGCTGACCACCGAGGCGGACCGACACCATTGTGCTGTCTCCCAGCAGCTCAAGCGTGTAGATCGGCGCGTTGATCTCGCCAGTGCCGCCGCCTTCGACGACATTTGCGTCTTCGGCGCGGAAGCCCAGGGTGATCTTGCCATCCGGTGCGTTCAGGCCACGCACCTCAGTGTGGTCAGAGGTGAAGACCCCATCTTTGACCTCACCCTCCAGCAGGTTCATCGCCGGGTTGCCGATGAAGCTGGCCACAAAGGTGTTGGCGGGTGTGTCGTAGATCTCCACCGGGGTGCCGACCTGCTGCACCACGCCTTTCTTCATGATCACCACCCGATCGGCGAGGGTCATCGCCTCAATCTGGTCGTGGGTCACGTAGATGGTGGTGACGGCCAGCTCATGGCTGAGGTTCTTGATCTGCGCACGGGTGGAAACCCGCAGCTTGGCATCCAGGTTCGACAGCGGTTCATCCATCAGGAACACATTCGGTTCCCGCACGATGGCGCGGGCCAGGGCCACACGCTGGCGCTGACCACCGGACAGTTCCGCCGGTTTGCGATGCAGGAATTCATCCAGCTCAACCATGGCGGAGGCGCGGCGCACCTTTTCGTCATGGGTCGCCGGATCGATCCCACGCACCTTCAGCGGAAAGCGGATGTTTTCGTAAACGTTCATATTCGGGTAGAGCGCGTAGGACTGGAACACCATCGCCACATCGCGGTCTTTGGGTTCCAGATCATTGACGACCTTACCGTCGATCAGGATCTCACCCTCACTGGCATCTTCCAGCCCTGCGATCATACGCATCGTGGTGGTCTTGCCGCAGCCCGAGGGCCCCAAGAGCACCAGAAACTCCTGATCGGCAATTGTCAGGTCAAAATTGTTGACCCCGACAAAGGCACCCCAGCGTTTGCCCACGTTACGCAATTGAATTTCGGCCATTCGCTCCCCCGTCCGATAGCAAGCGTATTTTGCATACGTATGCACAAAGGGTAGACTCAGGTACATCATTTCGGCAAGAATTTTTTGCAGACGTATGCAAAAGGACCTGATCGATGATCGATCTGACAAGTGAAAAATCAACAATTATAGACCTTTACCAAGATCTGGACACGGCCACGCCGGGCCAGTCGGCGCAGGTGCTATCGCGCTATTACAGCCCGAATCACATCTGGCGCGGCTACCATCCCTTTGGTGAGATCCACGGGGCCGAGGCTGTGGCGGCGCAGTTTTGGGCGCCGCTAAAGACAGCACTGACCTCGCTGCAGCGGCGCCAAGATGTCTTTATGGCGGGTCGAAATGAGATGGATGGCTTCACCTCAACCTGGGTGGTTTCGATGGGTCATCTGATGGGGCTGTTTGATGCCCCCTGGCTGGGCATCGCCCCCACCGGCAAAATCGCCTGCCTGCGCTATTGTGAATTCAACAAGGTTGAAGCGGTTCAGATCACTGAAACAGCGATGTATTTCGACATTCCACATCTGATGATGCAGGCCGGTCTGCAGCCGTTTCCGCCGCAAACCGGGGCGCATCTGGTGCAACCCGGGCCGATGCCACATGACGCGCTGATGTTTGCCGCCCAGCCCGAGGCTGAGGGCGAAAAAACCCTCGCCGTGATCAATGCGATGATCAGCGATCTGGGGCAGTGGGACAGCGGCCTCAGCCTGGAGGATGAGCTGCGCCAGACCTGGCACGAAGACATGCTGTGGTGGGGGCCAGCCGGGATTGGCGCGACCTACACAATTCCGCGCTATGCCCAGCAGCACTCCGGCCCGTTCCGCGCCGGTTTCACCGACCGTTCGAAAACCAATCACATCTGCCGCGTTGCCGAGGGCAATTACGGCGGCTTCTTCGGCTGGCCCAATTTCACCGCCACCCCAACAGGGGGCTTCATGGGCATGCCGGCCACCGGCACCCCCGGTGAGTTCCGGGTGATCGATATCTACCGACGCGAGGGCGACAAACTGGCTGAGAACTGGATTTTCATCGACCTGCTGCATTTCTGGAACCAACAGGGCGTTGATATCTTGGCCCGCACCACCGGGGGCCATGCAGATGAAAATTGATGCTCACCACCATCTGTGGGACCTGCAATCGGTCCAGTATCCATGGCTGATGGCAGAAGGGGTTGAACGGTTCTTTGGCGATCCCAGCCCGATCCAGCGCAACTATCTGATTGATGAGTTTCGCCGGTCTGCCGGCCAGCATGGGATCACCGGGTCCGTGCATATTCAGGTCGGTGCCGCCGATCCGATGGCTGAGGCTGAATGGGTTCAGCAGGTAGCCGATGCGACGCCGGATTGGCCGCTGGTGCAGGTGGCCTTTGCCGACCTGACCGGCCCCGATCTGGGCGATCACCTGGACCGGCTGCAACAGCTGCCGAGCCTGCGCGGCATCCGCCAGATCATCGGCCGCGCCCCCGGTGAGGATGCGCAGACCGGCACCAATGCGCTGCTGGCCGATCCCAAGTTTCGCGCAGGCCTGCAAGAGCTGGCCCATCGCGGCCTCAGCTTTGATCTGCAGCTGATCCCCGAACTGATGGCGGACACTGCACGGGTGCTGGCAGTGGTGCCGGATCTGAAGGTGGCGCTGTGCCATGCCGGATCCCCCCACGACCGCAGCTCCGCAGGGCTGGCGCGTTGGGCGGACCAGCTGCGCCCCCTGTCGGATCTGCCCAATGTGACCTGCAAACTGTCGGGGCTGGGCATGTTTGATCATGCCTGGACCCCGGCCAGCATCGCGCCGATTGTCACCACCTGTCTGGAACAGTTTGGCCAGGAGCGCGTGATCTATGGCTCCAACTTCCCGGTCGACAGCCTCTATTCCGACTACGCCACGCTTTACACCGGGATGGAGGGGCTGGTGCCCGCGGATTGGCATTCCGCCGTCTTTGGCAGCAATGCCGCGGCGTTTTATCGATCTAACGGATAAGCCTGCCAGCGCCCTGCCCTCACCGCGGGGCGCTGCTGTGACGATGACCTAGCGCGCTGAGACTGCGGGCGTGCCTGTCACCGGATCAGCAAAGACCTGTGCCGCAATGCCATAGACCTGGTGCAGCATTTCCTCGGTCACGATCTCTGGCGGGGTGCCGCGGGCGTGAACGGCGCCTTCTTTCATGACCACCAGATCGGTGGCGTAGCGGGCCGCCTGCGCGATGTCATGCAATACGGCCACCACCGTTTTGCCCTGTTTGTGCAGCGCGGACATCAGATCCAGCACCTCGTATTGATAGCGAATATCAAGGAAGCTGGTCGGCTCATCAAACAGCACAAATGGCGTGTCCTGAGCGATGCACATTGCCACAAAGGCGCGCTGCCTTTGACCACCGGAAAGGGCGCTGACCAGCTTGTCCTTCATGTCGGTCAGGGTGACAGTCTCCAGCGCCTCAGCCACCCGCATACGGTCTGCCGCGCTGCGCATGCCCAGCAGGTTCTGATACGGCGCGCGGCCATATCCGACAAGCTGTTCAACAGTGATCCCCGGCGGCACCACCGGGTGCTGTGGTAAGACGGCGATCTGGCGGGCCACGGATTTGGTGCGTTTCTTGGCGATGTTTTCCCCATCGATCACCACCCGGCCGCCATTGGGCTTAAGTTCACGCGAAATGGTTTTCAGCAAGGTGGATTTGCCGCAGCCGTTGGGGCCGATCAACACCGTCAGGCTGCCGCGCGCGATCTCCAGATCGATCCCTTTGAGGCGGAACCCGTCATAGCCGGACTGGATGTTATTGAGGTCAATGCTCATTCGCGGGCCTCGGTCTTGCGTGACAGCAGAAGGAAGATGAAAAATGGCGCGCCGAACATCGAGGTGAGGATCCCGGCGGATATTTCCAGCGGCGCAAACAGGGCGCGGCCTGCAGCATCGGCAACCATCACCAGCAATGCGCCGACCAGCATGGCAACGGGCAGCAGACCACGGTGGGTGCCGCCCACCAAGTGGCGTGCAATATGCGGGGCCATCAGGCCGACAAAGCCCAAGACCCCCACAACACTGACCGAGACCGCCGCCAGAAACGTGGCCAACGTCAACAGCACCAGCCGGTCCCGGCGCACGTTCACCCCCAAACCGGTTGCCTGAACCGCACCTAGGCGGATCAGGTCCAATCTGTAGGAATAGATCACACAGATCGCCATTAGACCCAGCAGGATCGGCCAGACCGCGTTGAGATGCTGCCACCCCCTGCTCCAAAGTGAGCCGGTGAGCCAGACCAGCGGGGCGGAAATATCGTAGATGTCCGAGGTGGCGAGGATGAAATCCACACCCGCATCGCAGGTCATTCCGATAGCGATGCCCACCAGCGCCAGCCGTGCCGGTGACACCGGGCCAAACTCCGCAATGGCAAAGATCACGCCGGCCGCCAAAACCCCGCCGCAGGCCGCCACCAAAGGCAGCCAGTTCAGGCCAAGGTTGGGTGCCAACAAAACCGAGAGCAACACTCCCAAAGCCGCGCCTGAGTTGATGCCGATGATTTTGGGACTGGCCAGCGGGTTGCGCAGCAAGGCCTGAATGATCACGCCTGAGAACGCCAATGCTCCGCCGGTGACACAGGCCAGCAGGCTGCGCGGCAGGCGCGAGCGGTTGATGATGAACCCCTGTTGCGGCCCATCGAGATCAAACAATGTGTTGAGGATGGTCATGGCCGGGATGGTCACCGCACCGGCAGACAAGCTCCAGACAAACACCAGCGCGGTCAGGGTGCTTAGCGTGCTTATGGTCCAGATCAGTCGCTGTGCACTTGGGGGCTTCATGACATATCCCGTGCAAAAATAGTCTGCCACAGAAACCACGGGGCGCCGATCAGCGCTGCGACCACCCCAATCGGGGCTTCAATCGGGGCTGTCAGCGTTTTCGACAGGCCGTCAGCAATCAGCATCATGGCCGCGCCCAGCAGGGCAACGGCAGGCACCAGAACCCGGTGATCGCCGCCAAACAGCAGTTTGGCGATATGCGGCACGATCAGCCCGGCAAAGGCGATGGGGCCGGCCACCGTCACGCTGGCCCCTGCAAGGCCCGCCGCTACGATACAGCCCAGCAGCAACGTCACCCGGGGATCGGCACCAAGCCCCCGCGCGGAGGCCTGGCCAAGCGCCATCAGATTAAAGCGTTGCGACAGTGCCAGTGCCGCAATCAGCCCCGGCAGCGCCCAATAGGCCAGACGCTGCGCCTCGGGCCAGCGAATGTCTGTGATATCGCCGACGGTCCAGCGCACCACTGTGCGGGCCAGATCATCGTCCAACGTGTAAGTGAAGCGCACCATCGCATAAGAAAAGGCACCGACGGCCACCCCGCCCAGCACCAGACGCAACGCATCGATTTTGCCGCTGAAGCCACCGGAAATGGCAAAGGTCACCACCCCCGCAGCAAAGGCGCCGATCAGTGCGTAAACATCAAGCGGCAGGCCCAGCGCATTTGGCACCACAACGCCAATCGCCAACCCCAGAGCCGCGCCCTGGTTGATGCCAAGGATCGCCGGTGAGGCCAGCGGGTTGCGGGTGATGGCCTGCAGGATCAACCCCGCAAGACCCAGGTTCACCCCCAAAAGCGCCGCCGCACAGGTGCGCGGCAAGCGAATGTCATAAAGAACCGTCACTGCCAGACCATCAGGCCGCAGGATCTCAGACAAGCCCACATCAGAGCGCCCGCCGGTCGACAGCGAAAAAAGGATGCCGCCAAGGATCGCCGCTACAAGTGATGCAGCAGAAATCCCAAGCGGCAGCCGATTGGACTGGTTCCAGGTGGAGATCACTTACTGATGATCTCCAGCAGATCAGCGGCGGTCAGTTCAGCCGCGACCATGCCACGCAACCGTGACCAGTTGTGGGCGATGACGTTATAGACCTTATCCGATTTGACCGCGTTCAGATCCTGATAGAGCGCATCACCCTGCCAGCTGTCCACATGGCTTGGATCGGCGTATTCCCCGAAGATCAGGATGTCAGGATTAACCTCGGAAAGCTGTTCCAGCGTGGTTGGCACATAGACCTTTTCATACACGCCGCCCTCAGCCGGTTTCATGGTGCTGTCGAAGCCAAACATGGCCAGCAGTGAACCATTGTAGCTGACCGGGGCATGCAGCCACAGACCCTTGGCATTGGTCACGCCAAATTGGGCGGAGATCCCTTCAGCCTTCGGTTTGATCTGGGCCACATAGTCGGCCATGGTCGCCTTGTGTTGAGCGATACGGGCGTTCATCTCATCGGATTTGCCGATCGCCTCCCCAATCACAGCCATCTGCGCCACCGAAGCGTGGTAATCACCGCCGAGACTGTCCAAAACGATGGTCGGCGCGATTTCCGACAGGGTGTCATAGGCTGCCGAGTGGCGCTTTTTGTCAGCGATGATCAGGTCCGGGGCCAGTGAGGCGATGACTTCAAGGCTGGGGGTTTTCCGCGTCCCGACGGAGACCCATTCATCCCCGATCACATCGGTGTAGGCCGGAATAACGCGGTCACGTTTGTTGTCATCGGCAATGCCAACCGGGGCAACGCCGACCGAGGCCAGCGCGTCAATAAAGCTGAATTCCAGAACGACGATGCGCTCAACCTGGTCAGGCACATCAGTGGTGCCAACTTCATGGGTGATTTCAGCAGCGAAAACGGGGGCGGCGGTGACCAGCGAACATAGGCCCAGCACCGCAAGGAAATTGCGTTTCATGGCATCCTCGGGATTGAGTTACATGGCTGGTGGGAAGACTGGCTGACAGGCGCCATATTGACGGAGTTGTTGACCATTCACAAGCGCCGCTGACCCTGAAATCTGGGGATCAGACGATTGGATCTTTTACGGTGATGGAGGTGTGGGAAAGCCGATTGTGTGGCGCAAAGCCAGACGCCGGTCTTAGGGGTCATGAGCGGGCCGCTATAGAAACTGGGATAACGACAGCGGCCCGCTCAAAGGCACTTAGGAGAACAACAACCCTCCGTTGATGTCCATATTGGTGCCTGTCAGGAAAGCCGCCTCATCCGAGGCCAGATAGACCGCCAGATTGGCCACATCTTCGGAAGTGCCTTCACGTTTCAGCGGGGTGATGCTGGCGACGTGGCTGCGCACCTCGGGCTTGGTGTGGATGTTGTGAAAATCGGTATCGATCATCCCCGGGCAGACCGCGTTTACACGGATGTCCGGCCCCAACTCCTTGGCGAGGCCACGGGTGAATGTCATGATCGCCCCTTTTGAGGCGGCATAGGCCGTGGCGCCCGCGCCCCCACCGTCGCGCCCCGCCTGCGACGCCATTGCGACAATCGTGCCCCCTGCCCGCATGTGTTTGACGCATTCGCGCGCCACCAGCATGTAGGAAGTGAAGTTGAGCGCCATCACGTGGTTCCAGAAGTCGAGCGTCATATCTGCCAGCGGGGTGCGCTCCACCAAACCGCCGGTGACGTGGATCAGACCGTCCAACTGGCCGTAAGCCTCGACCGTTGCATTCACCAGTGTGGCAACGTCAGCTTCGCTGGTCATATCACCCTGCAAGGCAAAGGCTTTGCCGCCAGCCGCCGTGATCTCAGCAACCGCGCTGTCGGCCCCTGTGCTGGAGTTCATGTAGTTGATCGCCACATTGGCACCGGCCTCGGCCAGGCGCATGACACAAGCGCGCCCGATGTCCCGGCCGCCGCCTGTTACGATCACTGTTTTTCCCTTCATATTCACGCAGAATTCTCCCTCATCTGTATCTGTTCTGACTGCCAATTGGCGCGCAACGAAGCACCCCGCCTGCGCAAAGGCACAGGCCGGCGGAGGAAACGCCGCATCAATTTGCATGGGACCCAAGCGGCACGGACAGCCTGTGCGCTGTGGATCTGATGTTGGTTCACTGGGGCTGGGCCCAATGGCGATAGCCCTTTCTACAAAGCCGTCCAAGGCCACGCAATACAAATTTTTACAAATTAACCTAACCGCATTACAAATACTTCAAACATCAGCCGGTATCGGCAATGACACCAGCGCACCGCGATGACGCACCACATGGGCAGAGCACTGTTGGGCGGCCAGAACTGCCGTGACGAAATCGTTCTCCGTCAAATAGTTGCATAGGAATGCGCCGTTGAAACTGTCACCGGCGGCGGTTGTGTCTACCAGATCGCGGACCGGGGGCACTGCGATGCTGTGCTGCTGCTGGGGTGTCCAAATATGGGTGGGGTTGGCCCCGTCTTTCACCACAATGCAGCGGGTGGTGTTGCTGCGGTAGCGCTCGATGGTTTCGGATGGTGTCGCATCACCGAAGTAGCGGGATTCATCATCGAAACTGGGCAGGACGATATCGGCTATATGGGCGGCGCATTCGATCACCTGGCGCATCCGCTCCGCCCCTTGCCACAGCCGTGGCCGCACGTTGGGATCAAAGGCCAACAATGCATCTGGCGCTATCTGTTGGCGCAGCCCTTCCAACAGTTGATCCACGTGATCGGCGGGCAGGATGGCCAGGCTGATCCCAGAGAGATAAACCAGATCGGCCTGCGCGACGGCGCGCCATAAGGGATTAAGATCATTGGTCATCTGACGCGCGGCGGAGGTATCGCGCCAATAGCTGAAGCTGCGTTCGGCCCCGTCCAGATGGATCATATAGAGACCGGCTGACCGCGTTGGATCGCGCTGCAGATGCTGACAGTCGACGCCGGAGCGTTGAATAAACGACAGCATATCCTGCGAGCAACGGTCGCGCCCCACTGCGCTGAAGAATTGCGGCTGCACGCGCCCGTCGGTCATCTGCGCGGCGTACCACAAGGTGTTGAGCACATCCCCTGCATAGCCACGCTGCAACGTCCCATTTGCAAGCTGCGACAGCTCCACCATGCATTCCCCAATTCCCAGCAACCTCTGCATTTTCAGGCCTTCCCTCCAAAAATTACAACTTGACACAAATTTTCTTACATATATTTACAAATTTATACAAATTCAAATGGAAAAAGTCATGTCAGAAATCCCCGAAGGCTGGACCAAGGCAAGCGAAGGTATTCGCCGCCGTGTTCTGGAACAGACGCCCGAAATGATGCTGGTTAAGGTGCATTTCGAAGAAGGCGCCAACGCGCCGGAACATGCACATCCGCACGTGCAAGCCACCTACATCCTGTCCGGCCGGTTCGAGTTTACCGTGGATGGGCAGACAAAAATCGTCAGTGCAGGGGACACATTGATCATTCCGGGCAACACGCTTCATTCCGGGCGCAGCCTGGAAGAAGGGGAATTGATCGATTGCTTCACGCCACGCCGTGACGATTTTCTGTGACGTCGGGGGGCGGGGTCAGCCGCCCTCAAACACCCGGCGCCGGGCATTGTCGATGTGTAGGCGCATGGCGCGTCTGGCGCCATCGGCGTCCATTCGTTCCATAGCGTCATAGATCGCGTAATGTTCCGCCTGCACCAGCTGCATCCGCTCCTGCGGTTTGGTCAATGACAGGTTCCGCGTCAGGTTCAGACCGGTGATGATATTGGCCTTCATCGACATGCGCGCGGTGGAAAAATACGGGTTGTCAGAGGCTTCGCAGATCACCGCATGGAAGGCCTCATCGCTGTCGACACCCAGATCGCCCTTGGCGACAATGTCATCCAGTTCGGCCAGGATTGCCTTCATTTTCGCCAGCTGGGCCTCACTGCGGCGGGTTGCGGCCAGATAGGCGGCCTCGCCCTCGATGGCAGAACGGAACTCAAACGTCCGCTGGATGTCAGCAATGGATCCAACAGGGGCGAAATCCAGCACCCCGGTTTCCGGCCGACGCCGCACAAAGGAGCCCGAGCCCTGACGTGAGACAATCACGTCATCCTCACGCAGCTGCTTCAGGGCCTGGCGCAGAACCGGCCGGGACACCCCAAACTGTTCGCAAAGCGCATGTTCGGTTGGCAGCTTGCTGCCTACCGGAAACTCCCCATCCATGATTTTGGAGAGCACCGTTTCATAGACACGATCTGAGAGGTTCGGCTCCTTCGATGCCGCCCCCTGCCCGCTTGCTACCGGTTTTTGCGCTGTCGCCACGTTTCAAACCTCTTTTTCACCGCCGCATCTGTCGGCGGATAGAGCCCAAAAGTCGAGGCCCCATACTGCACACACTCCATGACGAAGTCTTCAAATACTGTCATGTCATAGGCGGCACTGGCCACTTCTTCGGCCAAATGACGTGGGATGCAAACCACCCCTTCCCCATCTCCTACTAGAATATCTGCCGGAAATACAGACACTTCGCCACAGGCGATCGGGTCATTGATCGCAACCGCATGGTGATGGGTGAGGTTGGTGGGGGCGCTGGGGCGGCTGTGATAGCTTGGCATCTCCAGCGCGGCGATTTCAGGTGTGTCGCGAAACCCGCCATCTGTCACCAGACCCGCGCAGCCGCGTTTTTGCAGACGTGTCGCCAGAATGGCGCCGGCCGAGGCGGCGCGCGCGTCCCCGCGGGCATCGATAACAAAAACCGCGCCTTCGGGACATTCCTCAACCCCTTTGCGCTGCGGGTTGGTTTGATCTTCGAAGGCTTCGATCCGGTCCAGGTCTTCGCGCGCCGGGATGTAGCGCAGCGTATAGGCAAAGCCGACCATGTTCGGCCCCGGACGCAAGCGCTGCGGGCCCAGCAGAAACACGTTTTTAAGACCCATTTTGAACAACACGGTGGTCAGTGTCGCACAGCTGACCTGCATCAACGTGTCCTTCAGCTGCGGGCAGAGTGTCATCTGGGACGCGCTATCGTCTTTCATGTGAACCACACCTTCCGGCCCGATGGCCTGTTCTCAATTCGTCAGGGTCGTCGGCGGCACCCGATGTCAGGCGCCGCCGCGAAAGTCGCCTCAGCCCAGCAGTGAGGGCAGCCAGAGCGAAATCGCCGGCACATAGGTCACCAGGATCAGCGCCAGAAGCAGGGCCAGATAGAAGGGCCAGATCGATTTCAGCGCCTCCTCAATTTTGATCTTGCCCACGGCGCAGCCCACGAACAGGCAGGTGCCCACAGGTGGCGTGCAAAGGCCAAGGCCAAGGTTGACCAACAGCATGATGCCGAACTGGTTGGGATCCATACCGATGGATTTGGCAATCGGCAGGAAGATCGGCGTACAGATCAGGATCAGCGCCGCCATATCCATGATCATTCCCAGCGCCAGCAGGATCACGTTGATCATCAGCAGGATGACAATCTTGTTTTCCGACACGCCAATCAGCAGGCTGCTGAGTTTGTCCGGTACCTGATAGAGCGCCAGGAGATAGGCAAAGCTGCTGGCAAAGCCGATCAGGATCATGACCATCGCGGTGGTTCTGACGGCTGAGGTGACCGAGATCACGAACTTTTCCCAGCTGAGTGTGCGATAGGCAAAGGCCGTCAGCAACAGCGCATAGATCGCACCAAAGGCACCGGATTCCGTAACCGTAAAGACACCCGACAACACGCCACCCACGATGATGATCGCGGTGATCAATCCGGGCACTGCCGCAACAGCAGATTGCAGCACCATGCCCCAGCCGGGGAAGGGTTCCGCCGGATATTGGTGTTTGCGCGCAATCACATAGGCCGCGATGGCCAGGGTCGTGCACATCAGGATCCCCGGCAGCACCCCTGCCAAAAACAGCTTGGAGATCGAGATGCCACCACCCGCAGCCACCGCAAAGATGATCATGTTGTGACTGGGCGGGATCACGATGCCCGCAATGGATGAGGTCACCGTGACATTCACCGCATAATCAGCGCGATAGCCACGTTCCTTCATCACCGGCACCAAGAGCGAGCCGAGGGCCGAGATGTCCGCAATCGCAGAGCCGGAAATGCCACCAAACAGCATGGAGGAGAAGATATTGACCGAGGCCAGCCCGCCGCGGATATGGCCCACAAGCGCGGAAGCAAAGCGCACCAGCCGCGCCGCGATCCCGCCGTGCAACATCAGCTCACCCGCGAAGATAAAGAACGGGATGGCCAGCAGCGAGAAAACGGAAATCCCCGAAATCGTGCGCTGGAAGGTGATCAGGATCGGGAAGCCTTCGTACCAGAAGGCACTGAGCGCCGAGAGCCCCATCGCAAAGGCAACGGGGATCCCCGCCACCACGCTTACGGCGAAAACGCCAAGCAAAATTGCCAAACCCATGTCAGGCCCTCTTCAGTTCGTTTTGGTCTTGGGAATTCGGGCTGAAGGCATTCAGCAGGCCGAGGAGAATACGGGTGGCACAGAACAGGCAGATCAGCCCGCCACAGAGCACCGCCGACAGGGTGCGGAAACTTTCAGGAATGTTGAGCATTGGCAGCAAGGTCGACCAGCCGAACTGAAACAGCTCCAGGCTGCTCAGACACATCACCGCGCCAAAGACCATCAACACAATATCGCCGGCCAGCACCACCACGCCCCGCAGCGCCGGTGGCAACGCATCGCGAAACAGGGTCACACCCAGATGGGTCTGTTCCCGCACGCCGACCGCAGCGCCAAGAAAGACGATGTAACACACAAGGAGAAGCGCCAATTGTTCAACCCATGTGGGGGTGGCATTCAGAACGTAGCGGCCAAAAACCAGCCAGCCGAATGTGGCGACAAGGGTGATAAGGGCCAGCGAACACAACAGAATACACAGTTTGGCCACACAATCTTGTAGGACAGTAAGACCGCGCGTCAGCGCGGTGAGGGACGTCTTGGTCGTCATGATATTCCTCCGGGGTGCGCCCCACCCTTATTGGGCAGGGCGCGCTTCCGTGCTGGATCAGTTGGCCTTGAACAGGTCAACCAGCCCTTCCAGATCGGGGTTGGCGGTCAGGAACTGCGCATAGACAGGCTCCATCGCGGCCTGGAACGGGGCTTTGTCGGCGATCTCATTCACCATCACACCGCCGTCTTTGACGATCTGCATGCTGGCCAGCTCCCGCTCCTGCCACAGTTTACGCTGCAGATCAGTCGAGTTCTTGCCAGCCTCGGCCACGATCTCCTGCTGCTCCGGGCTCAGCGCGTCCCAGGTGCGTTTGCTCATGCAGAGGCATTCGGGGATGATCAGGTGCTGCGACAGCGAATAATACTGCGCCACTTCAAAGTGGTTGGTCGATTCATAAGACGGCGGGTTGTTTTCCGCACCATCAACCACACCGGTTTTCAGCGACTGGTACACTTCGGCAAAGGCCATCGGGGTGGCGTTGCCGCCCATGCTTTCGATCATGCCGACGAACAGGTCATTGTTCATCACGCGCACTTTCATGCCTTCAACATCGGCCGGCGTGTTGATGGGTTTATGCGCATTATAAAAGCTGCGCGCACCCGCATCATAAAAGCCCAGCACCTTGATGCCTTTGGCTTCCAGCCCAGCACTCAACGCAGCACCCGCCTCACCATCCATCAGGCGATACATGTCCGGCACCGATTTAGAGATGAACGGCAGCGAGACAACATTGGCCTCCGGCACCACCTGCCCCATCGGGCCGAGGCTGAACACACCAAAGTCAATTGCGCCCAGGCGCACCTGTTCAATCGCATCAGGCTGCGAGCCCAGCACGCCACCGTGGAACACCTTACCGCCCAGCGCGCCGTCGGTTTTCGCCGCGACTTCGGCCACAAAGGCCTCCATCCCGTGAGACACCGGATAATCCTCAACATGGATGTTCCAACCACGCCAATCCCCCGCCAAAGCCGCGGTGGTAAAGCTCACAGTCGCCAATGACGCCGCCAGAGCGCCCTTCAAAAAGTTGTTCATGATTTCCTCCCTTGAAATCTGATCTTAAGGGATACTCAAATTACAAATATTTACAAGTTTAAAAAGTTGTTAGATTCACCGCAACACCACATAAGATCTTTAAGCTACTGTAAATATTACACTAAATACCTAACCAATTCCGCACCACAGCCACACCGCGTACAAACAACAAGTTCCCACGCCTTCCACAACAGATTTGTAATGCGCTGCCAAAGGCAACCGTCCGCCGCCAAAGAATCGCGGCTGAACAGCCTGACTGCTCCATCACCGGCAGTTATGATGATGAGGTGCAAACACGTTGCTTGGCGGCCAAGCATGGGACTTTCCCAACCACACAGCCAGCCAATGGGTGCATTGGCACGCGCCAGCAACGACGCAAAGCAACATTTGTTTGGGAAGTATTGGGCAAATGGCGGAGGAGGTGTCCGCAAAATATTCCACTTAAAAGTCTAAAATAGAATAGAAAATTTTCCTTTTAGCTTAAATATACCACATAAAATACCACACGGCAGCAATGATGCTGTGCCTAGGATCACAAAACGAGCGTTGCTCCCCATGCAGAACGGTATTTTGGCGTGCCCCCATCGGGTGGTCCAGTTTTTGGTCAGCAGGTCATGAATTTGACGATCTCCTCGCCAGAGTTCTTCGTTGTCTTTCTATCACCAGAGTTCTTCGTTGTCTCTCTAACAGACCAATCCTCAGTGTTACGAGGTGTCAAGAACATTCTCTTATCTAATTGAATAACTTGGATTCGCCTGCGCTGACGCCAGGCAGCGAACGGATCAAACGAGTGACCATCACAACATGATGCTTGCTTCGCCGCAAATCCCTCGCATAATCAAACCAATGGATGAGACACCACACTTTTGGGTCAGACCGCTCTGAGGGGCAAAACCTCTGAAGACGGACAGTATTGAAAAACTCAACTCTTTGAACGGACTAACCACTGACCGGTAGCCCAAAGCCCCGAAAGATCAATCAGATGCCCAATACGACCGACACGACACCCCCAAAGGAATTATCGAAAGACGGTGTGGCAAAGGATGCCCCCATGTTGGTGACGACGGAGGGTAAACCCACCGAAAATTCACTATCTAGTATGGATCTTTCTGCTAAGCATGCCGACGCGCCGCATCGCTTGACTTTTTCGTCGGACAAGGGATCGTCAGGATCCACCTGGTTTGCTGCGGCGTTGGTTATTGCTATCGTTGGATGGATGGGAAGCGGATTTATCATTCCAGCAGACCTCCCCGATCCTGTCATCGGTCGCGAAAGCCCGAAGCCTGTGGCTGTGGCGGTCACCAGATCATTGGCTGAAACGGTCACTCAGTTCTACCAGGCCGAAGGTCAAGCCCTACCCGATCGCGATACGTTAATGCGGGCCGAAACCTCTGGCGATATTGCTAAGGTGTTAGTGAGCAAGGGGCAGGATGTAAAAGCGGGGGATGTCATTGCCCGCTTTGATGCAACAAACAACAACGCAGACGCGAACCGGGTGGCGCAAGAATTCGCATTGGCACAGCGCGAGTTGGAAAATGCTAAGAGACTGTTGCAACGTGGTGTAGCAACTGCTGATCGTGTAGCGGATGCACGGGCTGCATTAGTTGCAGTGCAAAGCCAAGTGACCGCGGTTGATCAAGCCGCAAAGTCACTCACGATAACGGCAGCGTTCGACGGTCGTATCGAGACATTGAACGTCGATGAGGGCGAGTTTGTGTCTGCGGGGACCGAGGTTGGTCACCTTGTAGACATCACGCCATTGACGGTTGCCATTCAGGTACCGCAGCAATCCTTAACCCAACTAAAGGTCGATCAGCCTGCTAGGGTTCGCTTCATAACTGGTGAAGAACGCGCAGGCGTTGTTACATTTGTTGGCACATCCGCAGCATCAGAAACCAGAACATTCCTTGCTGAGATCGAAGTCGAAAATGAAGATGGCGCGATCCCTGCTGGTATCTCTGCTGAGGTAATTATCCCCACAGGCGAAGTCACTGCTCACTTCCTGTCTCCTTCCATAGTGTCATTGAACGCGGAGGGTGCCTTGGGCATCAAAACCGTTAACGCAGACAATGTGGTTGAGTTTTTTCATGTCCAAGTTGTCAAAGCGCAGATCGATGGCATTTGGGTAACGGGCCTGCCCGAAAGCGTCAATGTCATCACGGTCGGCCAAGGCTTCGTAAATGAGAACGAGACTGTCGCACCTATGGGTGGGACAACAAACTGATGAACGCTATCGTTGATTTCGCCTTCTCAAGGTCCCGCGTTGTGGTCATGGCGCTGCTATTGATCCTATCTGTAGGTGCCTATGCCTATTCTGCTATTCCTAAGGAAGCTAACCCCGAGATTCCACTGCCCTTGTTTTACGTCTCATCAGGATTGGATGGGATCAGCCCGTCCGATGCCGAACGTCTGTTGTTGGAGCCAATGGAAGCTGAGTTTGGGTCAATCGCTGGGCTGATATCGATGAAGTCTGAAGCAACCGAAGGTTTTGCATCCATCCAGCTTGAGTTCGCACCAGGCGGCGACAACCAAGAGGCACTTGATAAGGTGCGTGATGCAGCGGACCGCGTGCAGGGTGAGCTGCCAGAAGGCGCCCGTGACATCACCATCACTGAAATTAACACGGCTCTGTTTCCGATCATCACAGCAATCTTGTCTGGCCCTGTGCCAGAGCGGACGCTGAACGATATTGCAAACCAGATGCAAGAAGAGATCGAAGGCTTGGGCGGTGTGTTGGAAGTGGACATAGGCGGTCAACGGTTCGAGTTTCTTGAGGTCCTAATCGATCCCACCGTGTTCGAAACTTACAATCTGGCGTTCGATGAACTGATCGGCCAGCTTCAACGCAACAACCAACTGATTGCAGCGGGTGCAATTGAGACGGGCGTCGGTCGTATCGTCCTTAAAGTTCCTGGCCTGATCGAAGACCTAGAGGACGTGATGTCTATGCCCGTCAAGGTTCGCGGGGATGCTGTGGTAACCTTCGGCGATGTAGCCACCATCCGTCGCACATTTGAGGACCCAACATCCTTTGCCCGCATCAATGGCCAGCCTGCATTAGCTTTGGAGATCACCAAACGATCTGGTGCCAACATCATTAGTACTGTCGATGAAGTGAAAGCTCTGGTAGCGGAACTGAGCTTGGATTGGCCCGACAGTGTTGAGGTCACCTATTTGCAGGATCAATCCGTTCAGGTGAAAGACATGCTGTCTGACCTTGAAGCCAACGTGATCGCTGCGGTGATCCTCGTGATGATCGTCATCGTCCTAGCACTGGGAACACGGTCTGCCATTCTGGTTGGCCTATCCATCCCTGGTGCGTTCTTGGCGGGTATTGTCTCGCTTTGGGCGATGGATTTGTCCATGAATATAATCGTTCTGTTTGCATTGATCTTGGTTGTCGGAATGCTGGTCGATGGAGCCATTGTGACCACCGAAATGGCCGACCGAAAGCTACAAGAGGGCTTGCCAGCAAGGCAGGCATACGCGGTGGCCGCCAAACGCATGGCTTGGCCGATCATTGCATCAACTGCGACTACTCTATCCGTGTTTTTCCCACTCCTATTCTGGACCGGCATGGTGGGTGAATTCATGAAGTACCTACCGATCACAGTGATCCTGACGCTATCAGCATCCTTGTTCATGGCGTTGATTTTCATCCCCGTCATGGGGGGGCTGATCGGCAAACGTCCTCCACAATCGGCTAAAGCCAAAGCGTCTCTGCATGCCGCTGAAATCGGTGATCCGCGCGACATGCGCGGCTTCTCAGGTAGTTACTTGCGAGTGCTTGAGTGGGCGATCATACGTCCTTCTGCGACGCTTTTGTTGGCCGTGGCTTTACTGCTTGGCGGGTTCAGTGCTTACGGACAATTCGGCAAAGGCGTCAGCTTCTTCCCGTCCATCGAACCTGACTTCATGCAGATCCAGATCCGCGCACGTGACAACTTCTCAATCTTTCAACGTGACGCGCTAGTGCGGGCCGTAGAAGAGCGCATTCTGCCTTATGACGAGATTGCCAGCATTTACGCACGCTCCATCATGTCCGCAGGCCAAGGAGACGAAGAAACAATTGGCACGTTGCAGTTGGAACTAATGCCATGGGACACACGACGCACCGCCGCCGAAATTGGCGTCGATATTCGTGAAAGCGTGTCCGACATCGCTGGCATTGATGTGCAGGTGCAAACCGAAAGTGGCGGCCCGACCGCGGGTAAACCTGTGAACCTGCAAATCACAGCCCGCAATCCTGATGTTCAGAATGAAGCGGTGCGGCAAGTGCGCGAGATCATGGAAAGTCTAGGTGGTTTTACTGATGTAACCGATACCCGCCCTGTACCGGGTGTTGAGGTTTCAATCTTGGTGAACCGTGCACAAGCCGCCAGATTCGGTGCCGACGTAAGCCTATTAGGGCAAGCCGTCCAGCTATTGACCCAGGGTATCACCGTGGCCAACTATCGCCCTGATGACGTAGATGGCAGTTTGGATATCCGTGTGCGGTTTCCTCGTGAAGAACGCACATTGGCAGAGCTTGGCAGCCTCCGTGTGCCTACGACGGCTGGTCTGGTCCCGATCTCGAATTTTGTGACGTTCGCTCCATCAGACCGCACTGGGGTGATCCGCCGTATTGATGAGCAACGTGTAGCCACGATTGAGGCAAATGTCGCACCAGGTATCTTGGTTAACGATCAAGTCATTGCACTTACTGCTGCGTTGAACGCTGCCGAACTACCCCATGGTGTAGCGTTCAACTTTGCGGGTGAGGCAGAGGATCAGGCCGAAAGTATGCTCTTTCTGGTCGGGGCATTTGCAACGGCCATCTTCCTAATGTTCGTGATCTTGGTTCTGCAGTTCAACAACTTCTACCAAGCCTTGGTTGTCATGTCGGCAATCGTCTTTTCCATCGCTGGTGTGCTGCTGGGCCTGATCGTAACTGGTCGCCCGTTCGGCATCGTTATGGGGGGCATCGGAGTAATCGCCTTGGCTGGTATTGTAGTGAACAACAACATCGTTTTGATCGACACCTACAATGATCTCAAGAGGACGGGGCAATCGCCACTAGAAGCGGCGCTTCGGACAGGCGCGCAACGCCTGCGCCCCGTGATTTTGACCTCTGTAACGACTTCACTTGGTCTGATGCCAATGGTAATCGGCGTCAACCTAAACTTTTTTACTCGTGAGATCGTCTATGGCGCACCTTCAGCGCAGTTGTGGACAGAGTTGTCTTCGGCGATTGCTGGCGGATTGATGATTTCGACTATTCTGACATTGGTTGTGACACCCGCAATGTTAGTTCTGGGTGAGAAGCTAGCAAGGCGGGGTGTGTGACGTCAGCGCCTACCGGAATTATTTGGTGGTTTGCGCAAAGGAGTATTTCTGGTTCGTCGTCATGAGCCTCCCCCAGTGAACTGGTCCGCCGCTATGTTTAGGAAACGGAGGACCACGCATGGCAAACAAGCGACCGAAGCCGGAAGAGATAGTTTCGAAGTTACGGCAAGTTGAGGTGTTGATGGGGCAAGGCATGTCCCGTCTGGATGCAATCAGACAGATCGGTGTTGTTGAACAAACCTATTACCGCTGGCGTAAGAAGTATGGCGGAATGGGTGTGGATCAATTGAAGTGAGCAGCCTCATCTGAGTGGTCCATTTTGATTGTTAGTGCATGATCGGCCTCTGATCCATCGGAATGATGGTTTCAGGAGCTGGTGGTTTGTAGCCCAATGCACTGTGGGGCCTTGTGTTGTAGTGTTTCCTCCACTCTTCGATCAGGATTTGCGCTTCGCGCAGGCTGTAGAATACCTCGCCGTTGAGAAGTTCATCCCGCATCCGCCCGTTGAAGCTTTCGCAATATCCGTTTTCCCAGGGTGACCCTGGCTCGATGTAGGCGGTCTTCGCGCCGACGGCGGTGATCCAGTCCCGAACAGCCTGTGCAACGAACTCAGGGCCATTATCCGACCGGATGAATGCCGGAGCGCCGCGCAGGATGAACAGGTCTGTCAGAACATTGATCACATCTGTCGAGTTCAATTTGCGCTGCACCTTAATCGCCAAACATTCCCGGCTGTGCTCATCAATGATGTTCAGCGTCCTGAAGACTTTTCCATCATCTGTCCGGCAATGCACGAAGTCATAGCTCCAGACATGGTTCCGATACTCGGGCCTCAGCCGAACACATGATCCGTCATTCAGCCAGAGCCGCCCCTTCTTCGGTTGTTTTGCTGGAACCTTCAGCCCCTCTCGTCGCCATAGCCGTTCGACACGACCATCGCTCACGGACCAACCCGCCTCTCTGAGCAGAGCCGCGATCCGCCGATAGCCGTAGCGGCCAAACTGTCTGGCCAATTCGATCATGTCAGCAACCAAACGATCCTCATCGGCGCGGCCTTTCGGGATATGCCTTTGTGTGGAGCGATGCTGCCCGAGAACCCGACAGGCCCTGCGTTGCGATACTTTGAACTGGCTTCGAACGTGATCAATACATGCACGACGGCGAGCGGGGCTTAGTAATTTCCCTTTGCGGCTTCCTTCAGGATTAATTTGTCCAACGTAAGATCAGACACAGCTCTTCTGAGCCGTTCATTTTCCTTTTGAAGCCGCTTCAGCTCCTTCAATTGATCCACACCCATTCCGCCATACTTCTTACGCCAGCGGTAATAGGTTTGTTCAACAACACCGATCTGTCTGATTGCATCCAGACGGGACATGCCTTGCCCCATCAACACCTCAACTTGCCGTAACTTCGAAACTATCTCTTCCGGCTTCGGTCGCTTGTTTGCCATGCGTGGTCCTCCGTTTCCTAAACATAGCGGCGGACCAGTTCACTGGGGCAGGCTCACTGCCTTAAGCTCAGGACCCATTAATCAGCTTGCGGCTGATTTGGTTGCGTGATTCACGTGCCTGCAAAAATGGGGGCATCATGAGCAATCTTTTCTGACTAAGCGACGAGCAGATGGCGCGGCTTCAACCTTACTTTCCGAGGAGCCATGGCAAGCCGCGTGTCGATGTCCGGCGCGTTCTTAGCGGGATAGTCTTATCCAATCGCAATGGGTTACGATGGTGCGATGCGCCGAATGAATACGGCCCACCGAAGACGCTCTACAATCGCTGGAAGCGCTGGAGCGAGATTGGCGTGTTCGCCAGGATCTTCGAAGGACTGGCCGCTGAGGCGGCAGATCAGAAGACCATCATGATCGACGCGACCTATCTCAAAGCCCACCGCACGGCGTCAAGCATGCGCGGCAAGAAGGGGGGGGCGCTGTCGGCCGATCGGGCCGAATGGCTTCTGGTAGATCGCGGATATGACGCGGACTGGTTCTGCGACGCCCTGAAAGACAAGGGGATCAGGCCATGCATCCCGGGCCGCAAGTCGCGCGGAAAGCCCGTCAAATACGACAAGCGCCGCTACAAAAGCCGCAACGGCATCGAAATCATGTTCGGCAGGCTGAAGGACTGGCGCCGGGTTGCGACACGCGACGACAGATGTCCGGTGGTCTTCCTCAAGGCCGTCGCCCTCGTCGCAACCGTCATCTTCTGGCTGCGAAAATCAATCAGGCTGGAGCTTAATGCGATCGTCAAAGAAGTGAAGAAATGGACCGCTTGGGTCGACTAAGAAATACAGGTTCTAGCCATTTCGCTGTCTGTAATATTTTGGTGAAACCTTGAAAGTGCGAAGAAAGCTACGGCGCAAACTGTCTGCATTCGCAAAACCAGTAACTCTTGCAATTTCATCTAATGACTTTCCAGACAGCTCCAAGTGACTTTTGGCTTTGTATAAATGAGCTACCCCCTGAATTTCGGACACTGACGTAAGCTACGATTTGTTGTCTGCTGATCTTCGACGAAGAGGAGATCAAAGATGTCGAAACGGAAGAACCATTCGCCCGATTTCAAGGCCAAAGTTGCACTTGAGGCTTTGAAGGGCGAGCGGACTGTTGCTGAGCTGGCGAGCCAGTTTGGCGTTCACCCGACGATGATCCACAGCTGGAAACGGGCGCTTCTGGAAGGCGCGTCCGGCGTGTTCGAGCGTGGCGGAAAGAAGCCCCCAGAGATCGACGAGGAGCAGGTCAAAGAACTGCACGCGAAGATCGGGGAGCTGGCCGTGGCCAACGATTTTTTGTCACGAAAGCTCAAGCCGTGGATCGGCAAGTGAGGCGCAAGATGGTCGAGCCTGGCAATACCAACCTTTCAATTGGTAAACAGTGCAAGCTGTTGTCGATCTCGCGGTCATCGTTTTACTACACCGCCAAGGGCGAGACGGCGATGAACCTGATGTTGATGCGGCAGATCGACGAGCAGTTTCTGGAAGCACCGTTCTTTGGTGTCCGGCAAATGACTTGGCATCTGCGAAACGAAGGTCATCTGGTGAACGAGAAGCGCATCCGACGCTTGATGCGGCTGATGGGCTTGATGCCGATCTATCAGAAACCAAACACCAGCAAGGCAGCGAAAGGGCACAAGACCTATCCCTATCTGCTGCGTGGCCTACGGGTGGAGCGCCCCAATCAGGTCTGGTGTGCCGACATCACGTATCTGCCGATGCGCAGAGGCTTTCTGTATCTGGTCGCCATCATGGATTGGCACACCCGAAAGGTGCTGGCCTGGCGCATCTCGAACACGCTGGAAGCCGACTTCTGCGTCGAGGCGCTGAACGAGGCCATCGCCAAGTTTGGCCCACCGGAAATCATGAATACAGATCAGGGCAGCCAGTTCACCTCGTTTGCCTGGACCGACCGGCTACGCCGATCCGGAGTGCGTATCTCGATGGATGGCAAGGGCCGGTTCCTGGACAACATCTTTGTCGAGCGGCTCTGGCGGAGCCTGAAATACGAATGCGTCTACCTGCACGCCTGGGAGGCCGGATCGGAAGCCAAAGCGGGTGTCGGAAAATGGATCGAGTTCTACAACCGAAAGCGTCCTCATTCCGCCCTTGGCGGCAAACCACCAGCCGTGGTCTATTGGCTGAGAAAAGAAGAAAACCAAACCGATCAGCAGGAGCAAAGAGTAGCTTAATCTACGCCGGAAACTGTCCAATGATTGGGGAGTAGCTCAAAACGAAGAGTTTCAACATATTTTGCAGGCGTCAATCCCACCTCTTTCGTAAACCTTCTCGAGAAATTTCTAGGACTCATGGCGATGTGCTTTGCCATTTCGTCGACTGAGAGATCTGAAGTCAAGTTTTTTTGTGCCCACGTAATAACACGGTCAATCGGTGTACTAATCTCTTGGGGGGCAGGCAAGAGGGAGCTAAATTGAGATTGCCCACCTGATCTCTTTAGAACCATCACCCAGTATTGAGCGACGGTTAATGCAGTCTCGGCACCAAAATCAGACTGAATTAGCGCTAAGGCAAGATCCATCCCCGAAGTAATACCTGCAGACGTAAAAATATTTCCATCCTTTACGTATATTTTTTCCGCATCAACTAAAGTGTCGGGAAAGTCGTCTGAAAGCTTCTTGGACCAAGCCCAATGTGTAGTAGCTCGACGGTTTTTAAGAAGCCCAGCTTGTGCTAGTAGAAAAGCACCGGTGCAGATGCTAGCCAAATAGGTTGATCGCAAGGCCAGACTTTCAATCAACGAACATATGTCAGGATCCTTGGCGATCTCGAATGCTGTCTCGCCACCTGCGATTAACAGAATGTCAATATGACCGTCAATTAAATCAGCTACGGCCGTTGTATTCATCTCAATATTTCCGGGCTTTGTATTTATTAGCCCGCCATAAGGTGAGACCAGCTCAACTTCGTAAAGTTTATCGGGACTCTTAAGTGCAATCTGCACTCCGGCCAATAGATCCAACGGTCCAATTATGTCCATCGAACTTGCGCCCTCATATGCTAGCATAACGACTCTTTTAGGCACTACGGCATCACTTGAGGCGGATTGTTCAGTTTTCATGATGATCGACGATTTCTCTAGGTCTGCAGATCAATAGATGACAGTTATGAGCTTCGCTGTCTTCGCCATGTATCTTTACAGCCCGTCAATCTAGCGGTCGAGCAGGTGCTTTTCAAGTGTTTCGATGTGGTGATGAGTGAACAGGTAGGTCATCAACATCAGGATTGAAAGGGCCCAAAGCGAAGTCTTCAAGACACCCCAGTGGCTGAACGATAGACTGTAAGTCGTGCTTGATGTTCGTCGACCAGCCAAAAGGCCTGGAGTGAAGGGACGGCTTGCTAAATACGGTGGATTTTTCTGAGCAGCCTCATCTGAGTGGTCCATTTTGATTGTTAGTGCATGATCGGCCTCTGATCCATCGGAATGATGGTTTCAGGAGCTGGTGGTTTGTAGCCCAATGCACTGTGGGGCCTTTTTGTGTTGTAGTGTTTCCTCCACTCTTCGATCAGGATTTGCGCTTCGCGCAGGCTGTAGAATACCTCGCCGTTGAGAAGTTCATCCCGCATCCGCCCGTTGAAGCTTTCGCAATATCCGTTTTCCCAGGGTGACCCTGGCTCGATGTAGGCGGTCTTCGCGCCGACGGCGGTGATCCAGTCCCGAACAGCCTGTGCAACGAACTCAGGGCCATTATCCGACCGGATGAATGCCGGAGCGCCGCGCAGGATGAACAGGTCTGTCAGAACATTGATCACATCTGTCGAGTTCAATTTGCGCTGCACCTTAATCGCCAAACATTCCCGGCTGTGCTCATCAATGATGTTCAGCGTCCTGAAGACTTTTCCATCATCTGTCCGGCAATGCACGAAGTCATAGCTCCAGACATGGTTCCGATACTCGGGCCTCAGCCGAACACATGATCCGTCATTCAGCCAGAGCCGCCCCTTCTTCGGTTGTTTTGCTGGAACCTTTAGCCCCTCTCGTCGCCATAGCCGTTCGACACGACCATCGCTCACGGACCAACCCGCCTCTCTGAGCAGAGCCGCGATCCGCCGATAGCCGTAGCGGCCAAACTGTCTGGCCAATTCGATCATGTCAGCAACCAAACGATCCTCATCGGCGCGGCCTTTCGGGATATGCCTTTGTGTGGAGCGATGCTGCCCGAGAACCCGACAGGCCCTGCGTTGCGATACTTTGAACTGGCTTCGAACGTGATCAATACATGCACGACGGCGAGCGGGGCTTAGTAATTTCCCTTTGCGGCTTCCTTCAGGATTAATTTGTCCAACGTAAGATCAGACACAGCTCTTCTGAGCCGTTCATTTTCCTTTTGAAGCCGCTTCAGCTCCTTCAATTGATCCACACCCATTCCGCCATACTTCTTACGCCAGCGGTAATAGGTTTGTTCAACAACACCGATCTGTCTGATTGCATCCAGACGGGACATGCCTTGCCCCATCAACACCTCAACTTGCCGTAACTTCGAAACTATCTCTTCCGGCTTCGGTCGCTTGTTTGCCATGCGTGGTCCTCCGTTTCCTAAACATAGCGGCGGACCAGTTCACTGGGGCAGGCTCATTTCCATGCTCGGCGTTGCAGCCCAGACACAGCGTTTAGGCAAAGCCTGATCACAGGAATAGCGAGACTCCGCTCGCCCTGTACACCAAGCTGCGCGGCGTTGCCTGCCGTTTCCCCCTGCGCCTAGGCTCTGGACACATTCAGTTTCGAAACTTGACTATGACGATGGTGGTGGCGAGAGCAATTGCTAACAGGAAGACCGTTGAGCATCTGTCTTAACGTGGCGCCACACGCCTCCAGTCTTTCAGCCTGCCGAACATGATCTCTATGCGGTTGCGCCGTTTCTAGTGGCGCTTGTCGTATTTGGATGTCGTATTGCGTTGGTTTCGCCCAGGGATGCAGGGCGTATCCCTCTGTCTTTCAGCGCTTCTCTGAACCAATCTGCGCCATAACCACGGCCCCCGAGCAGTCATCCGACCTTTGGAAGGCCCTCTAGCAATGCCCGTGCCCCGATATAACCTCTGACTTGTCCAGCGGTCATGAATAGGTCAACCGGTCGCCCTTGGTTATCGCGGATGGCATACAACTTGGTGTTCACGCGCCTTTGGTTTGCCCGATTAGGCGCCCACGCCCCCTTTTTGACACCCATGCAGGTCGCTGTCCGCTGGGCCTTCAGATAGGTCGCGTCAATCATCACGGTTGCCTTCTCGCCGTCTTCGGCAGCCAGCCCAGTCATCATTCGCGCGAAGATACCCTTGTCGCTCCACCGTTTCCAACGGTTGTACAGCGCCTTGTGCGGCCCATACCCAGCAGGGGCGTCGTGCCACCTCAAGCCATTGCTATTGATGAAGATAATGCCACTCAACACGTGCCTATCGTCCACGCACGGCTTGCTATGGGACTTGGGGAGGAATGGCGCAAGACGCGCCATCTGCGTATCTGTTAGCCAGAAAAGATCAGTCATGTCCATCGCTAGGGTTTCAAAACGTGAAGCACGCCACTAGGCACAAATCAATGGGTCTTGAGTCTAGTTAAGGGAATGTCTTCAAAATTTTGTTGATCATCTGGAGACAGTGTATGATACAGAGACAGTTGATTAGGCGTATTTGGTTGGCGAAACACCTTTTTTCCTGCTGGTCCGGAATCTTGCCTCCAATACGAAGAATTAAAGGACACAGCAAATGTCATCGGCTCTGCCCAAGGGGCAGTTTGATATTGGCAAGATGCCAAGATTTGGACTGATACAGTTTGCCGATCGTTTTCCCTCTGAGACGGGCACTCCCCGCCTTCACATCTCCGGGGATGTCGAAAATGAGTTGGTGCTGGACGAAGAGCTTACGGGCTTGCAACGAACAGAAATTATTGCTGATTTCCATTGCGTTACAACGTGGAGCAGCCTTGGTTTGCGATGGCAGGGCATCCTGTTCAAACACGTTTTTGAACAGCTCATTCGCCCTATGGCGAAGCCGAATGAAAATGCGGCGTTTGTCATTCTCAAAGCACGGGATGGAGCTAGGGCCAGTCTGCCGCTAAGCGATCTTTTGCAAGATAACGTCATTTTGGCAGATTGGTTGAATGATAAACCTTTAACCCGGGAGCATGGCGCTCCGCTTCGCCTGGTAGCACCAGACCACTATGGATATAAAAATATCAAGTACATCAATAGAATTGCATTTCATGTGCAAAACCCTGGCTATCGTCCTTCGGGACTCCGGTTCATGGAGCACCCGCGTGCCCGCGTCGCCTATGAAGAGAGAGGTAGCACGTTCCCCGGTTGGTTGTTACGCTATGCATACAAGCCACTTGTCAAACCAACCATCAGAATATTTGCGAACGCAACAAAGTTCAAAGATCAGGACAACGGTTAACCCGCCCCGGCGATATCCTTGGCTAGGGTCAGGTCTAATAGCCAATAGATGACGATTGTGGCGAGAGCGATGACAGAGAGAAAGACCTTGGGGCATCTGCCGCAACGAGTGGCATCCCGTCTCCAATCCCTGAATATACCGAACATGATCTCGATCCGGCTGTGGCGCTTGTAGTATTGCACAGGTTTCTTGCGCTGCTTCCGGCCAAGGATGCAGGTGCGTACCACTTTGTCTTTCAAGGTTTCTCTACACCAATAAGCGTTATTGATCATCCCCCACTGAAGTAGTCCTCCGCTATGTTTAGGAAAACTGACCTGCCCCCCGCGAAATCCCTCACCATGATGTAGAGTCTGCCCAACCCTTAAGGAGCAGACGAATGCGGAAGAGCCGTTTTACCGAGGCGCAGATCATCGGGATGATCAAGGAGCAAGAGGCAGGCATGCCAACGGCGGAGGTGTGCCGCAGGCACGGGCTCAGCCCGGCAACATTCTACAAGCTGAAGTCCAAATACGGCGGCATGGAGGTGTCGGAGGCCCCGCGGCTAAAGGCGCTGGAGGACGAGAACGCCAAGCTGAAGCGGTTGCTGGCCGATACGATGCTGGAGTGAGCCATTGATGCGCCATTGGTCCGAGCACAATGGAGAACGTGGTTCTGAAGGATCTTCTGGGAAAGAACTGACGACGCTGACCAAGCGGCGAGAGGCAGCGCTCAAGGCGATGCGTGATCACGGTATCTCGCAGCGCCGGGCCTGCCGGCTTATCGGTGTCGACCCAAAGACAGTCCGGCGCGAACGCCCGCCGGACTGCCCCGAGATCCGCAAGGAGATGCAGGAGATCGCCGGAAAGCGGCGCCGGTTCGGCTACCGCCGGATTGGCGTGTTGCTTGAGCGCAAGGGCATGAGAATGAACCACAAGAAACTGTATCGGCTCTACCGGGAAGAAGGGCTGTCAGTGAAGCGGCGGCGCGGCCGCAAGCGGGCCCATGGAACGCGCTCCCCGATGCCGTAGGCTGCGTATCCCAATGCGCGCTGGTCTCTGGACTTCCTGGCTGACAGCTTCGGGGCATATCGGAAATTCCGCATCCTGGCAGTGATAGACGATTGCAGCCGCGAAAACCTGTGCCTGATTGCTGACACCAGCATCTCCGGCGCGCGTGTTGCGCGTGAGCTGGATGCGCTGGTGCGGATCTACGGCAAACCCGGATGCATAGTCAGCGACAACGTCCTATGCGCGGAATGATTGGCTGATTTGGCATCAGGTCATGTTCATGCTGAAGCGTTCCAGCATGGTTGAATGTGTGTCAGTTCGGCGTTTTGGTCAACAACGTGTCTCTCCCATAACAAACACAGAGTACGCTTTTGCGGCTCTCACCGTCCTTAAGACGAGATCTTCGGTCGTTGAGCAGAAGGCCTGAACATTATCTACGAGGTCGAATGGTCGCCTCTACGGCCCTATCAGAGAAAGGTCCTTCTGCTGTCGATCACCCCTCAAAGAAGGGGCGATATGGTTCACCGCGCTTGATGATCCCGTGAACGGTGCGGGCCATCTTGGCGGCGATTGCGGTGTACGCCTTGCGGCGCAAATGGGTGTTTTGCCGGTCTTTGGCGATGTAGCGTTCGAATTTGTCACGAAAGCTGTTGGTACGCTGCAGAATGGCAACCTGACCCGCCATCCATAAGGTGCGCCGCAAGCGGGCATTCCCGTATTTTGACAACTTAGTTTGGCCACGGAATGTACCGGATTGGATCGTTGCCAAGTCCATGCCGCAGAACTTCAAGAATTGCCGGTGGTGGCCAAAGCGGCGTAAATCGCCAGCTTCTGCGAGGATGGTCAGGGCGTTGATCGGGCCGATCCCAGGTATTGATGTCAGCAACTGATAGTCAGGCAGATCTTTGAGAAGCGCGACGGCGCGACCTTCGATTTGATTGCGTTGCGCAATGAGACTACGGCCTTCCCCAAGAACCAGACGGAACATACTGATCGCATCAGAGTCTGGGACAACCGGCAATCCCACTGACGTCTTGGCCGTCTCGTAAATATCTGCAAGCAAACGCTCTTTCTCGATTTCGCGCCCAATGACCTTCCAAGCGTCAGCCGTGAACGCGTCCTTACCCATGGCCGTAATAAAATGTGGCGATGGATAGCGTTCAAGGAATGCAAAGAACCAATCGCTGCGCGAGCTGCGGTGAAAGCGGTCGGCCTCAGGGAAGTACAGCGGCAGATAATGCGTCAGCACACGGTGCCAAGGTTCAGTCTTGGACTTAGAAACGATATCGTGGGTCTTTGAGAGTTCCTGGATGTCGTTTGTTCCGCACACGAGAGGGTCGTGGTAGAATTGCTCATTCCCAATCTCCATCATATGCAAAATGACCTGCGCGTCTTTTGGGTCGTTCTTGTCCCAGCTGTTGTTGAGGGCTTCGCGCGTCCGCGCCAAAGCCACTGAGGACACCAGCTTCACCTCAAAGCCTGCAGCTGCCAAATGAAACGCCAGGGCGCGGTGATAATTGCCGGTCGCTTCGAAGGCCACACGTACTGGACGGCCGTATTCCTTCAAAGCCGTGATGAGACGGTTGAAGTCAGCAAGGCTGTTCAAAATTATTAAGCGACGTCGGCGTTTCTTGTTTGGAACTGCGATCAACACTTCATGCCGGGCCTTGGCGATGTCGACGGCCACCAAAACAGGCGCATCTCGTGCAATAATAGTCTCGGTCATAGTCGGTCTCCTTTACGATGTGGTGTGTGCAAAAACACTGTAGGGACCTGAGGCCCGGCTATGACCACCTGCTGCGCTATTTGAAGGCTGCGCAGGTGGTCATAACCTATCAATCAGCATCATTCCGAAGGTGTTACGGGACAGAGTTCACGAGCCGGGCCATTCTGAGGTGGGCCGATCAGAACGCAATTCCGTGGCACTATATCGACCCAGGGAAGCCGCAGCAGAACGCCTTTATCGATTCATTCAACGGCAGCCTGCGCGACGAACTGCTGAACGAGGAGATATTTGACACCCTGGACGACGCCCGCCGGAAGCTGGCGCTCTGGCGTTACGATTACAACACCGTCAGGCCGCATTCATCGCTCGGGAACAAAACACCGGCCGATGCGCGCCGGACGCTTGAGCAATTTGAGGGCTCCGCGCCCGGCGCGCTTGCCAAGCCCGAAACCGACGACTACCAAAATCAAACCCGCAGACTCTCGTCATGAACGAGGGACCAGTGGGGGGCAGGTCACAACGTCTCTTTCCCCAGAAAACATCTGAAAACTCAGCGCATTAGAATGGGCATGCTTCGCCCGGGCCTGACTTATCAGCCCGTAGGTCGTTGCGGGCACTTCACGCGCTTGCCACGGCCTCTCGCCTTCAACTTCAAGGCAGTCTGCCTCGCTTGCAAACTGTTTCATTCTTTCCTCCCTTTTTGAGCTGTCACTGATACGCGCCCGCGTCCTCCGTTGCGGGCCATGGCATCGAATTTCGGCTGACCCAGTGTGGTAGTGCGTTGAAGGCTTTGCGTTAATAACTTGCGTTACGATATGCATGTAAGTATGTCCAATTCAAGAATTTGGCGAATCACGGTTTCTGGGCTGAGCAAAAACTCGAAGTTCAGCCATGGGTTCGCGTGGAGAGGATGAATGGCTAAAGCTTACATATTTGATGCGGTTAGAACGCCTCGGGGACGGGGAAGGGCAAAGGATGGTTCGTTGCACGAAGTTGCGCCGATCGCTCTTGCTGCAGGCACATTGCGCGCTTTGGCCGCGCGTAACGACTTTGCTCCGGACACCGTTGAGGACGTGATTTTAGGGTGTGTCGATCCAGTGAAGGATCAAGCTGCGGACATCGCCAGATCGGCGGCGTTGACAGCCGGATTTGGCGACGCGGTACCAGGTGTCCAGATCAATCGTTTTTGCGCCAGCGGGCTCGAGGCGGTCGGGTTGGCTGCATCACGTTTGAAGGCAGGTGACATTGATCTCGCCGTCGCAGGCGGTGTCGAAATGATGTCTCGCGTCGGAATGGGCGGCTCAGGTATGCCGGCGTTGACCGATCCAGATGTTGCAATTCCGCACTTCATGATCCCGCAAGGCGTTTCAGCGGACTTAATCGCTACGAAAGAGGGTTACTCGCGTCAGGATGTGGATAATTACGCCGTCGAAAGTCAGCGCCGTGCCAAGATCGCATGGCAGAAGGGCTACTTTTCTAACAGCGTGGTTACAGTAAAGGATCAGAATGGTGTCCCAATTCTGGAGCATGATGAGGCAATGCGTCCGGAGGCCGACATGCAGTCGTTGGGGGCATTGGAGCCATCATTCGCTGCAATGGCTGACATGGGGGGCTTCGGCGCTGTCGCGTCGCAGAAATACCCCGAGACCGAGGCGATTGATCATGTGCATCACGCGGGCAATTCATCGCAAATCGTCGACGGTGCCGCTGCCATCCTGATTGGTAGCGATGCCAGTCAAAACACGGAAGGCCTGACACCTCGAGCGCGTGTCGTGAGCTGCGTTTCGATTGGCTCAGAACCCACCATCATGTTGACCGGCCCGGTCGAAGCCTCGCGCCTCGCTCTGGCCAAAGCCGGCATGCAGTTCAAAGACGTCGATCTTTGGGAGGTGAATGAAGCCTTCTCTGCGGTTCCCATGTTCTTCATGGAAAAGACGAATGTCGCCCATGAAAACGTGAACGTGAACGGAGGCGCCATTGCCATGGGTCACCCACTGGGCGCAACGGGCGCGATGATTTTGGGAACCCTTTTGGATGAAATGGAACGATCCGACAAGGAAGTCGGCGTTGCGACACTATGTGCGGCCTCAGGACAGGCCATCGCCATGGTGATCGAACGGGTTGGGAGGTGATCAAATGACGACAGCAGTGATGGTCTCGTATGACAACGACAAGATTGCGACGATGATCTGGGATGTGCCAGGTCAGAAGGTCAACGTCTTTGACGAACAATCCATCGCAGACTTTGAGGACGCGGTCCGGTCGGTGCTGGCTGATACGTCGGTGATCGGGTGTGTCATCGCGTCGGCCAAAGACGTATTCCACGTCGGGGCTGATTTGGACATGGCGCTCAGGTTTCCAGGGCTACCACCGGGCCTGCTGTTCCAGCGGGTCATGCGAATGAACCAACTGATGCTCGATATGGAACGCAGCGGGAAAACCTTTGTTGCCGCCATCGAGGGGCACGCGATGGGCGGAGGCCTCGAGATGGCGCTTGCGTGCCACGCCCGCATCGTTGCGGACGACAGCGCCATCCAGCTGTCCTTACCAGAGGCAAAACTCGGGCTGATGCCAGGGTTTGGCGGCACACAAAGACTGTCGCGCCTTTTACCGCTCACCGATGCGGTGACGGCACTCAGCACCGGCAAATCGTTCCGCCCTAAATCCGCGCTAAAGATCGGGCTCGTCACTGAACTTGCGGATTCGGGCAACGTGATCAGCGCGGCCAAGGTCTGGATTAAAAACAACCAAGGCGCCAAGCAGCCTTGGGATGAAAAACCAGCCCGGGTTCCCACGGGACAAATTCATACCGCCAAGAACCTCCCGATACTGGCAGCGGCAGCCGCTCAGACGCGTAAAAACACCTTTGGAAACTTCCCGGCTCCCGCTGCGATTTTGCGCTCCGTCTACCATGGTTTGCAGATGCCCATCGATCAGGCCCTGAAAGTTGAAGCGCGCAATTTCATTGAAATGGCGCGCACAGACGTCGCACGTAACATGATCCAAACGTTGTTCTTCGGATTGAACAGCGCAAACGCTCTCGAAAAGAAGCCAACGGGCTTCGATATTCGTGGATTCCGAAAAGTTGGCATCGTTGGCGCTGGATTAATGGGTGCGGGTATCGCCTACCAGGCATCGAAGTGCGATCTTGAAGTGGTGGTGATCGATCGTGATCAAGAAACAGCTGACGGCGCTACCAAGTATTCAAAAGATTTGCTGAAAAAAACAGTTGCTCGAGGA
Source organism: Thalassovita sp. (assembly GCF_963691685.1). Taxonomy (GTDB): domain Bacteria; phylum Pseudomonadota; class Alphaproteobacteria; order Rhodobacterales; family Rhodobacteraceae; genus Thalassobius. The sequence goes on along the minus strand of NZ_OY829290.1, from coordinate 886,678 downwards.
TTCATTTGCGAGGCGTCGGCACATGCACACATGTCCAGGATTACCACTAGTTCGAACTACGGTGATCTTCGCGACTGCGACCTGGTCGTTGAGGCTGTTTTCGAAGACAAAGGTGTAAAGAAACAAGTCCTGCGCTCGATCTGCGATGTGGTATCCCACTCCTCCATTATCGCTTCGAACACCTCAACCATTCCGATTTCGGAACTTGCAGATTATGTCGATCATCCTGAGCGCTTTGTTGGTTTGCACTTCTTCTCGCCGGTCGAGAAAATGCCTCTTCTGGAAATAATTTCGGGTTTGAAAACAAATGCTTCTACGCTTGCAGCCGCTTTTGACTTTTCGAAAGCTATCAATAAAACCCCAATAGACGTCAACGATGGCCGGGCCTTCTTCACGACGCGTGTGGTTTCGTCGTACATCACCGAAGGGATGGCTCTCTTGTCCGAAGGAGTGAAGCCCGCCCTGATCGAAAACGCGGGTAAGTCCGCTGGAATGCCTATGGGGCCGCTCCGGCTGGCAGATATGGTCAATCTCGATCTCGCTGTGAAAATTGCTGCCCAATCTGCAGTCGATCTCGGCGAAGCATTTCAAGAACCCCCAGGAATTGACGTCGCTCGAAAGATGGTGACGCTCGGCAGGCCTGGAGAAAAGGCCGCCCAAGGTTTTTTTGACCACACAGGCAACGAACCAAGACTGTGGAATGGGTTGGGCAAGCACTTTCCTATCATCCCAGATCAACCAAGCATGAAGCAGGTTACTGATCGTTTGATGCTGATCCAAGCTGTAGAAACCCTGCATTGCATGGACGACGGTGTTGTAAAGTCCGCTATTGACGCGGACTTGGGTTCGGTACTGGGTTGGGGATTTGCCCCACATACCGGGGGGATCGCCCGGTTTATTGACAGCGCAAGCCCCGAAAAGCTCATTCAACAACTCGAAAACCTGAGCGAAGAGAGCGGCGAGCGCTTTGCTCCTCCAGCTCGTTTACGTGCCTTGCACGCAGACGGTTCGTCGCTGTACGCCCCGCGGTCAAGCACCTCACAAGTAAAGGAGATTGCATCATGAAGGCGCTACGACTCAGAAAATATGGCAAAAAGGACGTTCTATCAGTTGAAAACATCACGTGCCCTGAGCCGAGCAAGAACCAAGTTTTGGTTCAGGTCCAAGCAGCTTCAGTCAATCCGCGCGACTGGTTACTGCAGGAAGGCCGCTATCAATTCAAAGCTTTCATCGGCAAGCCCCCCATCACTTTGGGCAGTGACTTTAGTGGCCATGTTGTTGCGGTGGGTAAGCGTGTGAGAAACACGAAGATTGGCGATGAAGTATTCGGACTTTCGTGGAAGATGGGCGCATTTGCAGAATACGTCGTTGTTGACGAGGCATCGATTGCTCTTAAACCAAGGAATGTGGCCCACGATGTAGCTGCAGCAATCCCGTGTGCTGGGCAAACCGCATTGCGAGCACTAGCGGGATTGACGCCTGGTGACAGAATCGTCATCAACGGCGCCGCAGGCGGCGTTGGTTCCTTTGCGGTGCAGTTTGCCAAAGCGATAGGTTGCCATGTTGTCGCGGTGGCTAGCGGAAAGAATGAGGCGTTTTGCAGAGACATCGGAGCCGACGAATTCATCGACTACGAGACCACAGACTTCTGCAGCACCCTTAAACGACAAGACATGGTTCTTGACGCTGTAGGGCGCTCCTCGTTTACAAAATGCAAATCGGCGCTAGCTCGGGACGGGGTCTATGTCACACCGATCCCCACCTTTCCGCATCTGAGACAAGCCATCATGACGACCTTTTTATCAGGCTTCGGAGTCTTCAAGAAACGGCGCGTACGTCTAGTTTTTGCAAAAACGCGTTCAGACCAATTGGCTCGGATTGCCAAATGGCATTCGGATGGTTTGGCCAAAAGTACCATAGGAAGTGTTTATCAGTTTTCCGACATACCAAATGCGCTTGCCGCCAGCAAAACATGGAAGACTAGGGGCAAGATCGTCGTCGACGTCGCCAACAGCGCGGTCGCAGTTCAAGCCATTTAGAAACTGATCAGACATTGACCTTTTCACTAGACAAACATCTACCGACGGGCGTCGGGAACAGACAGAGAAGCAAATGACCCAAAACGCAACCCATGCTCAGAAGCGTCCCAGACGCAAACAGGAAGACCGCTCTCGCGAAACTCGCAAAAAGCTGCTAGCCGCGACGCGTGTTTGTGTTGCTCGAGACGGTTACGCCAAAGCCACAATTTCAAAGATTACGGAAGAAGCCGGCCTCACACGCGGCGCGCATCTTCATCACTATTCGACCAAAGAGCAATTGATAGCTGCTGCTACGGAAGATGCAGGTCATCACATCTTTCGCCGGCTCGGCGTGGCCATGCTGAATCTCGAGAATGAAGGGGACAGAGTGCGGTGTTTGATCGAGTCGATCTGGCGGCAAGTGATGATGACCACCGAAGGACGTCTTATGCTCGAATTTTTGAATGCATCTGGAACGGACCCGGCGCTTGCCGAACACTTTGGAAAAAGCTTCCGGAAGGTCAATGACGTTTTTCGCGCGGCAGCTTCACATTACTTCGTTCCTACGAAGGTCGGACTACAACCCGCCGACGTATTCGAACTCGTCATGTTCCAAATGCAGGGCATGATGTTGAACCTCCCCATTTCTGAAAACCCAGCGGCTCTTGAGCGCAGTCTCAAACAATTCGTTCAAATGGTCGAAACCTCGGTCCTACCAAAGAAAGCTCCTTTGGGAGAACCACCGAGGTTTGATGATTGGGAAGATGATCAAGAAACCCGCAACACAAAGGATAAGTCATGAAGCTTCAAGACATACTAGCGGACGGGATTTTCTCAGATAAAACAGTTGTTGTAACGGGTGGTGGCAGCGGCATTAACTTCGGGATTGCGAGAGCATTCGCAGAGCTCGGTGCCAACGTCGCCATTTGCGGCAGGACGCAATCAAAGCTCGAAAAGGCAGCGGCGACGCTGAAAGAGACTGGTGCGGAAGTTTTTGCCTGTGTGGCGGACGTAAGGGAACCAGAAGCGGTTGATAGCTTCCTTGAGGGCACGAAAACCGCCCTTGGCTCCGCTCACATTGTGGTCGCGGGGGCCGCAGGAAACTTTCTTTGCCTAGCGAAAGATATGTCGCCAAACGGCTTTAAGACCGTTGTGGACATTGACCTAATCGGGACCTTTAACACTGCCAAAGCGGCTTACGGACAACTTCGAGAAACTTCAGGTTCGATGCTCATGATTTCAGCCGCACAAGCGTTCATGCCGTTTGCATTTCAAGCACATGCCGGTGCCGCCAAAGCCGGCGTTGAACAATTGATGCGCCAATTGGCGCTTGAGTGGGGACAAGACGGCGTGCGGGTCAATGCAATTGTTCCTGGCCCCGTCGAGGGCACCGAAGGGCTGGCGCGCCTATCAGCCACTTCATTACATAAAACACTAATTGACACGATACCCATGGGCCGTCTCGGCCGAGCTGAAGATATCAGCGCAGCAGCGGTTTTCCTAGCATCACCGCTTGCGTCTTACACTACTGGAACCACGATGATCGTGGATGGCGGTCAATTCCTGTCGGGCACCGGAGTGCTCAACAACGCAACTGCATCCCTCTTCAACGCCGCTTAATAAAGAGGAAGCCCAACTCAATGGAAGCGCTCATACTCAATGAACTGCCTAAAACGGTCCCATTTGCAGAGCACGTGGGGGTCGCTCTTACTCAAGCCAACGCAACCGGAGGTGCGGGGTCGCTCGATCAACGACGGGAAATCGAAAATCACATCAAGAGCGTACACGCTGGCGCATTGTTTACCCTAGCTGAAACGACCGCTGCCGGGGAGCTGACTGCACTTCTTTTCAACAAAATCACAAAGCTTATCATTGTGGTTTCGAGCGCCGAAGTAGCATTCATGAAAAAGGCGAGGGGAAAGATCGAAGCAGTCTCGGAAGTTAGGGCAACACTAGACGAAGTCAATGCCAGCCTCGAGAACTCTGGCACCGCGGAATTCGATGCCAAGGTCAACTTGACAGACGAAGATGACGATACTGTTGCGGAAATCACTTTCAGGTTCCACGCCCGTAACCTAACGTGAAATTGAGGTGCCCCTAGTATCCTAGACACCTGCCTTTTCCAGTTTGAGCTGTCTCTCTTCAAAGTCAACCATTGCCGGAAACACATGCAAAGCATGTGTGAGAGGGGGCGACAGCATGCCGTTGTTCGTGTGCTTGCGTTTTGGGTTGTAGAACAGCTCGATGTATTCAAAGACATCGCGTCGCGCTTCCTCGCGGGTGCGGTATTTTCGCCGCCTGACTTTCTCCCGCTTCAAGAGCTGAAAGAAACTCTCGGCCACTGCGTTGTCATGGCAGTTGCCCCTGCGGCTCATCGAGTGTTCCAGATTGTGGTCGCGTAGGAAGGCGGCCCATTCTCTGCTTGTGAATTGCGCGCCCTGATCAGATTGGATTAACAAACCTGGACCGGGCTTGCGTCGCCAAATAGCCATCCATTGCCCGGCAGTGCATTGCGCAGCAATGTCACGAGAGGGAGCAAAGCCTGTACGGCAAGTTCCGAAGTCTGACGCGATTGGAACTGAGCAGCCTCATCTGAGTGGTCCATTTTGATTGTTAGTGCATGATCGGCCTCTGATCCATCGGAATGATGGTTTCAGGAGCTGGTGGTTTGTAGCCCAATGCACTGTGGGGCCTTTTTGTGTTGTAGTGTTTCCTCCACTCTTCGATCAGGATTTGCGCTTCGCGCAGGCTGTAGAATACCTCGCCGTTGAGAAGTTCATCCCGCATCCGCCCGTTGAAGCTTTCGCAATATCCGTTTTCCCAGGGTGACCCTGGCTCGATGTAGGCGGTCTTCGCGCCGACGGCGGTGATCCAGTCCCGAACAGCCTGTGCAACGAACTCAGGGCCATTATCCGACCGGATGAATGCCGGAGCGCCGCGCAGGATGAACAGGTCTGTCAGAACATTGATCACATCTGTCGAGTTCAATTTGCGCTGCACCTTAATCGCCAAACATTCCCGGCTGTGCTCATCAATGATGTTCAGCGTCCTGAAGACTTTTCCATCATCTGTCCGGCAATGCACGAAGTCATAGCTCCAGACATGGTTCCGATACTCGGGCCTCAGCCGAACACATGATCCGTCATTCAGCCAGAGCCGCCCCTTCTTCGGTTGTTTTGCTGGAACCTTTAGCCCCTCTCGTCGCCATAGCCGTTCGACACGACCATCGCTCACGGACCAACCCGCCTCTCTGAGCAGAGCCGCGATCCGCCGATAGCCGTAGCGGCCAAACTGTCTGGCCAATTCGATCATGTCAGCAACCAAACGATCCTCATCGGCGCGGCCTTTCGGGATATGCCTTTGTGTGGAGCGATGCTGCCCGAGAACCCGACAGGCCCTGCGTTGCGATACTTTGAACTGGCTTCGAACGTGATCAATACATGCACGACGGCGAGCGGGGCTTAGTAATTTCCCTTTGCGGCTTCCTTCAGGATTAATTTGTCCAACGTAAGATCAGACACAGCTCTTCTGAGCCGTTCATTTTCCTTTTGAAGCCGCTTCAGCTCCTTCAATTGATCCACACCCATTCCGCCATACTTCTTACGCCAGCGGTAATAGGTTTGTTCAACAACACCGATCTGTCTGATTGCATCCAGACGGGACATGCCTTGCCCCATCAACACCTCAACTTGCCGTAACTTCGAAACTATCTCTTCCGGCTTCGGTCGCTTGTTTGCCATGCGTGGTCCTCCGTTTCCTAAACATAGCGGCGGACCAGTTCACTGGGGCAGGCTCAGGACCAAACAAGGAAATCGAGACAAATGCGGCTCAACAACTGTGTCTTGAACAGGCCCAAACGGATACAAACCGCCGGAAATCTTCGCAATAACGCCTGCAAGCACCGCGAAGCCGCCAAGCCAGCTGACGCGGCTTACGCCGAGCTTGAAAACAACGGCAAAATCCGTCAGCTTCACCCAAACACCAAAATAATTGGGAAATATCGGTTCAAAGTTGCCTCCAAGCCACTTGCTAAGCAGATTACGCCGCATGCAGCGAAGCACTGTATCAGTTGCCTAAGCGTGGACGTCTGCAAGGGGGTAGATGAACATAAAGTTTGGTCCATGAACATGGGTCATGGAGGTGAGGATGTAACCAATATTTATAAGAGAAACATCCGATCTTACAAAAATATGTCCGAAGAGCATGTGTTTGAGATCTTTGATCAACTTGATCGGGAGGGCGAAAATGTGGGCGATTTTGTCATCGAAGACAAAGACCTGATGCTGGGTTACCCGCTGCGAGACTTTGTTCCAGGGACCGACGAGTACGAGCGCGGTGAGGATCGCGTCGATGAACATCGCGAGCGAAAGAAGGCGAGGAGGCGAAAGTAATGGTGACTGCCCAACTGATAGCGGGAAACTTCCCAAGCTTGATAGCTCGGTTTGCTATCTGGCGAATGACCGGATCGTGCATAAGTGGCAAGCCTAAGGCAGTCGCTTCGAAACCATAACCGTCCGAGCGCACTTGCGCAGCATCCGTATGTTAGAGGCTCACCTTGATGGCAAAGCTTTCGACAAGGTTACGCTGACGGACGCGGCCGCCTTCCGCGACCACTTGGTTAAGCTAGGGCAAACCCCCAAAGAGGATGGTGGCTTGAGCAACCCCATCATCAGACATCACGCGTCTCAGTTCTTCGAATAGAGGCGCTAATGTCAAACAGGCAATGCCGGGCGTCGAGGGCGCGCGATTTTGTCCTATATTGCCGGCTTCTTGGCATGGTGGAGCACTTCATTTTTTGAAAGACAGATCATTGAAGACGATGAAAGAGCACTAGTCTACGATGTACATAAATCAAGATCTAAAACATGCGCTTTTGTAGTCCGCAGTACAATTTAAGCGTCTTAGGAGAGATTTTCTTTCCACCAAAGGGCGCGCTTGTACGACCCTGACCCCGACCCCCTTAGTGCGAGTATTCAGTATGACCCTATCTATCAAAGCCAAATTGGCTCTGTCTTTTACGGTATTAACAACCCTTATTGTCATTATCGGCGTCATCTCCCTGAAAGAGATGGCCATCCTGAAAGATCGAAACGACAAGATCGTGCACGAAGATTTCCAAGCGCTGCGCGACGTTGATGAACTGGCCATCATCCAAGAACGCATTCAGAACCTGATGCGGGACTATGTGATGATCGACAAAGGCCCGCTGCATGACCAGATCGAACATGAACTGGAAGAACTGGAACATGAAGAAGAAGAACTGATCAAAACCTCCTATGGCCATGCCTCGGCCAAAGAGGTGGCGGTGCTGGACAAATTCGTCGCGCTGCGCACCCAGCTGGAGGCCGTCAATGCCGAGGTGATCGCCCTGTTCAAAGAGGGCAAGCTGGAAGAGGCAGCGCTGAAACTGGTGATCGATGGTGGCAAGTTTGACAAGGCCATCCTGAAGATGATCCATGACTTCTCGGAAGAGGAAAGCATCATCCTTGAAGAAGAGGTGCAGCGTTCTGAACAGGAATATAACCTGGCCTGGTTTGAACTGGTTGGCATCATCATCGGTGCGCTGGTGTTCAGCCTTCTGGTGGGTTTCAGCATGGTGCGTTCCATCAGCCGCGGCCTGAATTCGGCCAAAACGCTCAGCAAACAGGTGGCGGACGGCAATCTGACTGCAACGGTTGAAAACAGCCGTAAAGACGAAATCGGTGAGCTGCTGACGGATCTGAACCGGATGGTCGTAGACCTGCGGCGCACCGTTGGTGATGTGACCAGTTCCGCCTCAAACGTAGCAGCCGGCGCGATCCAGATCTCCGCCACCTCCAACCAGCTGCAGGAGGTTTCGATCAACCAATCCTCCGCCACGGAAGAGGCCTCGGCCTCGGTTGAGGAAATCGCCGCCAGCATCTCCAGCACAGCGGACAATGCGCATCAGACCGAAGCGCTGGCCAATGAAGCGGCAGAAATGGCGCGCAACAGTGGCCAGGCGGTGAAAGAAGCGACCAAACACATGGACAGCATCGTCGAGAAGATCCAGGTGGTGCAGGAAATCGCCCGCCAGACCGACCTGCTGGCACTGAACGCCGCGGTGGAGGCCGCACGGGCAGGCGATCACGGGCGTGGCTTCTCGGTTGTGGCCTCAGAAGTGCGCAAGCTGGCCGAACGCAGTCAGGAAGCCGCGGCTGAGATCAATGCGCTGACCTCTGTGACGGTGGAATCCTCGCAGACAGCGCTGACCATGATGGATGATCTGGTGCCAAGCATCACCAATACCTCCAAACTGGTGTCCCACATCTCCACCTCGAACAGCGAGATCACCAAAGGCATCGAACAGATCGGCATTGTTGTGGGCCAGGTGGATTGTTCCACCCAGACCAACACCGCCGCCTCTGAGGAGCTTTCGGTGACCGCCGAGGAACTGGCGGGACAGGCCCGGATGCTGCGCGAAGCCATCAGCGTCTTTGATCTGGGTGAGGCTGGTCAGGTTGACAGCCCCGCGCCAAGTGCAAACGCACCTGCCGCCCCTGCCGTACCGGTGGCCCCTGCCGCCGCAGCTGCGACGCCACAGTCATCCACCGGGATTTCGCTGGATCTTGGAGATGACGCGGATGAAGTGGATTTCACCCCGGCCAGCAGTAAAGCGGCCTGAGCCCTGATCAGACACTCGCACGTGTCGCAGCGCCGCCCCGGACCCCCGGGGCGGCGTTATTATGTCTAATCCTGCAAGGCATTGCGGAACGCCGCAGCAAAGGGTTTTAGCAGGTATTCGGCCAAGGTTGTCTGGCGCACCTCAATGATCAGCTGCACCGGCATGTCCTCAGACAGGCGCAGCTGCGCCAGCGCCCTTTGCAACCGCTCCGCCGCCGCGGCCGACAGATCCGCCCGCCCCGCGTATCCCATGGGCTGGCCGCTGTCATCCAGCACCGCACGCGGCGAAATCGCTGCCACAGTGACATCAATCACCGGCATCGCCCGTTGCGGCAGGCTGGGCAAAACCAACCGCCCCGACATGCCGGGCTGCAGCTGGTCAATGTGTGACACCGGCACGGTAAAGGCCACATGCGGCCGGTCCAGCGGTTGCGCCAATGCAACCAGCATGGCGCCGCGATTGGCGTAGCTGTTGCCGGATTCCAGGCTCAACTCGGTCACCATGCCCGCCATCGGCGCCCGAACCTCGGCGCGCGCAAAGACAGCAGGGTTTTGCCAAATAAACTTAACAACGGATGAGCCAGAGCCTCCAAAACGAAACGCGATCAGATGTCCCAAATTTTCTGAAGACGGACAGGCGGCTCAGGGCACAATCAAAAAATGACCTTACGCAAGGTCGGCCTCAATCGAGCCGTGTGCAGTGCATATCGCCGTACAAACCAAAGAAGTCAAAATATTTTAAAAACAGAACGTTAACAAAATTTCCGACAAATCGCCACACTATGCTTTTGAGTAAGTTCTGCCCGTGAGTGTTTAACTGGTAGACCTTCATCGGTTAAACGTAAACATAAAGAGTGATTCCCATGGCCAACAATGCAGATGCAAGCCAAAAGAAGGATTTGGTGCGTTTCCAAAAAGGTGCTGAAGGCATCAACCGTGTTGCTCTTTTGAAATGCTCCATAGCAGTTGTGGTGTCTATGGCATTTCCATGGTCTCTTTGGCTCACATACTTGGGAGAACAGGTCGTTGCCACAATTGTTCTTAGCGCCGTACCATTAGCTATCACTTGCTTCTTTTTGGTCCACCTATCAAAGGTCGCGATCTCAAAATTTATTTGGGTTATGGGCACGACCGCTATCCTAGTAATATTGTCGTTACACTCCTCTACGCAAATTGGTCAAGAAGTTATGTATTTCGTTCTTTTTGGGTTTCCCTTTCTTTTTTACTCACCACGTAAAGAATCCCTAATATTCTGTATAATACTCGGGATAATCTCAATGGCGGCACTCTATGCCTACTTGGACATGTCCTTCGGTGTTAGCCACATATTCGGAATTCCACCGCGAGGAAACACGGTTCCTAGCGCCTATGTAAAAGTGGGCATTTACACTACGGTAACTGCAGCAATCGTGGCTCAACTTTGGTTCTTCAGTTCGAAGATCGAGAACGCTTCTACCAGGCTAATTGCCTCAATGAAGACAGCCCAGAAAAGCGAAGAGGCACGCGGCAAATTCATCGCAGACATGTCGCATGAGATCAGAACCCCAATGATAAGCATACTCGGCGCTTTGGAACTTATCGAGGATAGCCAAGTCGATAAAGAAGCGCTGGAGAAACTACGCACGATTGAGACTTCAGCAAAATGCCTCATGGAAGTGGTGGACGACATTCTCGATAGCAGCAAGATCGACGCAAACATGGTTTCTATTTCTCCACGAGTGACCAATCTGGGCGAAGTTTCTAGAGCAGCAGCTAAGACACTTTCTCCTCTCGCAGAGAAACTTGGAGTAACGCTGAAGCTATTCATGGACCCCAAGTTGCCTACCGAAGTGATGATTGATGCGCTCCGCACGAGGCAAATTCTGCTCAATCTGATCAGCAATTCGGTGAAATATTCTGATAAAAGCTTGACCAACAGATTGGGCGAGGTGAGCATTTATGTTCGCGCAGGAGCGCGCAATTCTGTTAAATTCGAAGTGAGAGACAACGGTGTTGGCATGTGTTCGCAACTGGTTGAGAGCTTTCTAAATCCTTATGTGCAGGCTCCAAAAGCTCAGGATGCTCAGATACGAGGAACTGGGCTTGGCATGTCCATAACCTCTCGTCTTATTCAACTCATGGAGGGGCAAATTTCAGTTGCCAGCGTTGAAGGGCAGGGAACCAATATCTGTGTAGAGCTTCCAATCGGGGCCCAGTCATGCGGTACGATGCAGACCACTCTACCGCGCAGTGTTTATGTCGGCACGCCATCTGAGGACATGCGGGAAGGTTTGAGCCTTATGTTCGGAGATCGAAAGTCGGAGATCGAAATCGTGGGTCATATCGATTTTGTAACTACCGAACTTTTGTTAAAGACGGACCCCGAATTCCTGATCATTTCTGCTGAGATTCTTGAGGCTGATGACCGTGTACTTGATATAGCCTTTGATCGTCACCCTGGGCTGTCAATACTTTGCCTGAGGTCTAGCCAAATTGCGGGGCGTATTGATCGAGCCTTTGCTGACAACGTAACATTCACAGATCAGATAGACTTTCAAAGTCATCTTGCGACAAATAGGAGTATCAAAAAAACTCAACATAGCCAATTGGTAAAGGAGGCTCCCTCACTGGATGAGATTAGTCTCATCAAAAAGTCTGAATCCACAGTTCTAATCGTCGATGACAATCAACTTAACTGCGAAGTACTTTCTACTCAACTAACTCGATTAGGTTACTCAGTAGTAAGTGCGCAAAGCGGCGAGCGCGCGCTCTCACTTTGGAAGGAGCAAGAGTTCGCAGCTGTAGTAACCGATCTTAATATGCCCATGATGTCGGGACTGGAACTCATACAAGAGATTAGGAGGTTTGAAGCTCGAAGTCTCGGCTGCAAAACCACAACAGTCATTTTATCGGCGGGGTTTTCGCAACAGGATACTATTGACTTTGAGCGACTTGGGGTGGACGAATGGATGATCAAGCCATGCAAGATAGCAACCCTTGAGAAGGTTCTGCAAAACCAAATGAGGCATTGACGCACATAAGCCATCAATCTGGAGTCCGAAAGGACGAAGAAGATGAGCCAGTGAAGTGATCAGCCCCACATAGGTGGTCCAGTTTGATTGTTGGTGAACTATTGGTTGAGCTGCTCCCCGAGTTCGTGGTATGCTCATCATGTGTCTGACGTCAGCACCTACGGGACAGATTTGAGGTTTTCGTAACGGAGGGTTTCTGGTTCATCGCAGCCATTATGGAGCGAAGATGAACAAGAAATCCGGAACATGGAAGGACGCGGCTGACAAGCTGGTCAAAGGCATCCGTCGCAAGACGCGCAAATAATATTCCGCCGAAGCTTCGACACGATCTCTTCGGGCTTCTCTCGTTTCGCAGCCATCACTGATCCTCCAATTTGCGGGATAATCTATCCCAGTTGGTGGACCACTTTCAGGGGGCTACCCATTATTGCTAAAGGTGGAAGGAAACAAAAAGGAAGCTGCGAAACTTTGCACTCGTATTAGAGCAGCTCCTTTCACTACTGAACCTGAGGGTGGTAGCAAAGCTGTCTGGGCATCACTGACAGGTTCGCAAACTGCAATTGGTTTGGTCAGTTTTGGTATCTACAGTGTCAATAGTGATGATGTAACAGCCGTATCCTTCAACACTGAGGAACCAACGATAGAAAATATTGCAGATGGCTCGTACCAGCTGTCTCGACCACTCTTCTTTTACCTTAGTGACAGCTCTAAAATTTCCAAACCATCGGTAAGCAAATATGTCAAAACAGTGCTTTCTGACGAACTATCAGGTGAGAATGGGTTTTTCACCCATTTTGGACTTATTCCGGATCCAAGCCTCGCACAAAACAGGAAAGATTTTGAGGATGGTGTTGGCCTAGGAGTGAACTTTTAGGAGCGAAACGAGTTTCTTGAATCTACAGATACCGGAATAATTATTCGGTCCTTTAGAATGTGTTTGTGCTGTCTGACGATCTCACTGGGATCGTCAGATATTCCGAAAGTTTCAAGTTGCGCACCAAAATGTAAACGACTTTAGGTCGGGTAAATAGATCTCAAAAATAGGGATAAACTTTTATGCCCGTGACAAATTTGAGAAATAAAAGCTATTACACAAAAGGTGAACCTAATGAAGATTGAAAACTATCGCTTAGTATATTGCAGTGTGGCGAAGCACTCGATTGGAGAAGCTGAAGACCAAGCCATTGTGTCAATATCTGAAAAAAACAATAAGAAATGTGGTGTCCGGGGCGTTTTACTTAGGTCTGAGATGGGCTACACTCAAATATTAGAGGGAAGCAGGCCCGCAGTACGCGCAACATTTTTAAGAATTTCGAGGGACCGTCGGCATCATTCCTTAAAAATATTTTCAGAATGTTGGTCAGAAGTTGTGCTTTTTAAAACATGGGGAATGAAATATATTAAAATTCCAGAAAGATACCTGAATAATCGGAGTGTGAGGGCAAAGAGCAACATCTCATCTGATCACCTGTCGATCGCAACGCATTGCGCGATACATGCCAACTTCGGAATCGCTGAGATTTCTTCACATTTTCAAAAGATGCGCAGGGAGCTCTCTTCCAGACAAGAACAGTCCTAGGCTCCAGCCTGATTGATTTTCACAGCCAGAATATGACGGTTGCGACGAGGGCCACGGCAGCGAGGAAGACCACCGGACATCTGTCGTCGCGTGTCGCGACCCGGCGCCAGTCCTTCAGCCTGCCGAACATGATTTCGATGCGGTTGCGGCTTTTGTAGCGGCGCTTGTCGTATTTGACAGGCTTTCCGCGCGACTTGCGGCCCGGGATGCATGGCCTGATCCCCTTGTCTTTCAGGGCGTCGCAGAACCAGTCCGCGTCATATCCGCGATCTACCAGAAGCCATTCGGCCCGATCGGCCGACAGCGCCCCCCCCTTCTTGCCGCGCATGCTTGATGCCGTGCGGTGGGCTTTGAGATAGGTCACGTCGATCACGATGGTCTTCTGATTTGCCGCCTCAGCGGCCAGTCCTTCGAAGATCCTGGCGAACACGCCCATCTCGCTCCAACGCTTCCAGCGATTGTAAAGCGTCTTCGGTAGGCCGTATTCCTTCGGCACATCTCACCATCGTAACCCATTTTGATTTATGAAGATTATCCCACTAAAAACGCGCCGGTCATCGACACGCGGCTTGCCACGGCTCCTCGGAAAGTAAGGTTGAAGCCGTGCCATCTGCTCGTCGCTCAGTCAGAAAAGATCGCTCATGATGCCCCCGTTTTTGGGGGCACGTGTGTCACGCAACCAAGTCAGCCTCAAGCTGATTAATGGGCCCTGATCCTAGACTCTAAGATTGGCGGCGCGTCGCTACATGCTATGACTTCTGTCCAAAGGTATTCGCTTCATCCATCGCTCACATCGCGGCTGCAGTCTACTGATTATGAGTCTTGACCCTTAAGGTTTGGCAATAGAAAAGAAACTATAAACCCATTGGTCGCCAAAAGTGACGCTAGCTGATCAATAGTGTTAGTCACCTCAGGACATTGATGGACAGATGGTATATTGGCTTCCTCTTGAAATATCAACGGATTTTTGGGATCCAGCAAAATTACTGCTTTTTCGGAAAATACAGGCCTAATTTCGGAGAAAGACTTAAGAAGAAAATTTGATGGACATTCACAACCTAGCTCAATCACAACCAAATCGCACTTAAGCTCCTTAAGAGAACCGTTAATACAATTTTTTCCTCCAACATCTTTGCAAATTGTAAAAATACCACCTCTCTTTATAGTATGCAAATTTCTCTTTGATGGAATTTTAGTGTAGTGTAGATATAGAAGACGTTCAATCTTTTTTGCGGGCCCTGAAATAGCTGAGGAAACGATATTTCGGAGTGCCACTATGTATCTTCTCTCAATCCGGCTATCCTGGTTTTGGCCACCTACTTATGCTGGATAGAATTTTCCGGGCAATATCAGAAGAATTGAGAGGCACCACTATACAGTGAGAAGCGATCCTCTTTGATGATCCTTCATTATGAAGCCCAAGCAGGTTGCATGAGTCTAGTTGTTTGGCAACATTTGGTTAATGACAACTTTCCAGCAATTTCAGCCATCAGGGGATGGAGGTGGCATTGTTGCATGGATCGATTGAGATATTTACCTCTTCAATCCAGGGTCAGGATGCATTGATTTCAGCGCTTGAAGGTGATTCACGGTTCCAAAAACGGAGCGGTGACATGAGCGATCTTTATTGGCTGAGCGATGCGCAGATGGCGAAGTTAGCGCCATTCTTCCCAAAGTCCCACGGCAAGCCGCGCGTCGACGACAAGCGCGTGCTGAGCGGGATTATCTTCATCAATCGCAATGGGTTGCGGTGGCGAGACGCGCCTGACGCCTATGGTCCGCACAAGACCCTCTACAGTCGGTGGAAGCGTTGGAGCGAGAAAGGCATCTTTGCTCGGATGCTGCTCGAACTGGCCGATCAGGGCGGGGAAACTGACACGGTAATGATCGACGCGACCCACCTCAAAACGCACCGCACGGCCTCCAGCCTGGGCCTCAAAAAGGGGGGCGTGGCCGTCTGATTGGGCGTACCAAGGGCGGGATGAACTCCAAGCTGCACGCCGTTACCGATGCCCTGGGCCGCCCCTTACGGATGTTCCTGACGGCCGGTCAGCGCAGCGACTACATCGGTGCGCGGGCGCTGATGGACGCTTTGCCACCGGCCAAACATATGCTGGCGGATCGTGGATATGATGCGGATTGGTACCGCGAAGCCCCTGAAGACAAGGGGATCACGCCTTGCATTCCATCCCGAAAGAACCGCAAGGTTCCGATCCCACACGACGAAACCCGGTACCGCAAACGCCACAAGATCGAGAACAGCTTCGCCCGCCTTAAGGACTGGAGGCGCGTCGCAACCCGCTACGACAGATGCCCTAAAGTATTCCTCTCTGCATGCGCCCTCGCCGCCGTCGTCATGTTCTGGTTATGAATCCTGACCCCAGTTAGTTATCAGCATTTCATGATCAGATGATCCCCCCATGAAGCGCAAGACCAGCTACCGGCTTTCGCACGACACAGCACTGAAACAGCGCGGCTGCCATCTAGGCTCAGGACCAATTAGTCAGCTTGCGGCTGACTTGGTTGCGTGATTCACGTGCCCCCAAAAATGGAGGCATCATGAGCAATCTTTTCTGGCTAAGCGAGGAGCAGATGGCGCGGCTTCGACCTTACTTTCCGAGGAGCCGTGGCAAGCCGCGTGTCGATGACCGGCGCGTTCTTAGCAGGATAGTCTTATTCAATCGCAATGGGTTATGATGGTGCGAATACGGCCCACCGAAGACGCTCTACAATCGCTGGAAGCGCTGGAGCGAGATGGACGTGTTCGCCAGAATCTTCGAAGGACTGGCACCGGGTCGCGACACGCGACGACAGATGTCCGGTGGTCTTCCTCTCGGCCGTCGCCCTCGCCGCAACCGTCACCTTCTGGCTGTGAAAATCAATGCGGTTGGAGCCTAGCGTTCAAACTGAACCAATTAGATGGGGCTGACTCGCTCAAAGTCTCAGAGAGCGCCGCCCCTGCATATCGTAGGGATTAGTTCTGTCATACGCACAATCCAGAGCTTTCTGCCGCCAATTCAAATTATCGCGCAACGACCTTGATATTCCTATTGATAATTGAGAAACTACTTCTGGAAATCGCACGATACTATCCCTATAGAATCTTGGATACCCCGAATAGTTTTCGTTTTTGGAGCAACTCAGCACCAAGGTTGGGAGACTTGGCTGCGTTAAGCGAAACAGCCTGATGAAACTTGATAGCGTTGATACTCCAATTTTAGTGTCTAAATGGATGCAAATAAGTGCAAAGTCTTCAGGGTTCTCTGATATATCACAAAAAGCTTCCTCCAAGCTATTTACGCTTTTCGTTGCAAAACCAAGCTGCTCAAACATAAACAATACTTCGAGTTTAGGACGATCATCGGAATTTACCACCAGTACGTTATCAACTCTAAATAGAAGACTATAAGCATAATCGAATTCCTCTGAATTAATGTCATCTTGATTTATGTACATCGTAGACTATTGCTCTTTCATCGTCTTCAATGATCTGTCTTTCAAAGAATGAAGTGCTCCACCATGCCAAGAAGCCGGCAATATAGGACAAAATCGCGCGCCCTCGACGCCCGGCATTTCCTGTTTGACATCAGCGCCTCTATTCGAAGAACTGAGACGCGTGATGTCGGATGATGGGGTTGCTCAAGCCACCATCCTCTTTGGGGGTTTGCCCTAGCTTAACCAAGTGGTCGCGGAAGGCGGCCGCGTCCGTCAGAGTAACCTTGTCGAAAGCTTTGCCATCAAGGTGAGCCTCTAACATACGGATGCTGCGCAAGTGCGCTCGGACGGTTATGGTTTCGAAGCGACTGCCTTAGGCTTGCCACTTATGCACGATCCGGTCATTCGCCAGATAGCAAACCGAGCTATCAAGCTTGGGAAGTTTCCCGCTATCAGTTGGGCAGTCACCATTACTTTCGCCTCCTCGCCTTCTTTCGCTCGCGATGTTCATCGACAAGATCCTCACCGCGCTCGTACTCGTCGGTCCCTGGAACAAAGTCTCGCAGCAGGTAACCCAGCATCAGGTCTTTGTCTTCGATGACAAAATCGCCCACATTTTCGCCCTCCCGATCAAGTTGATCAAAGATCTCAAACACATGCTCTTCGGACATATTTTTGTAAGATCGGATGTTTCTCTTATAAATATTGGTTACATCCTCACCTCCATGACCCATGTTCATGGACCAAGCTTTATGTTCATCTAACCCCTTGCAGACGTCCACGCTTAGGCAACCGATACAGTGCTTCGCTGCATGCGGCGTAATCTGCTTAGCAAGTGGCTTGGAGGCAACTTTGAATGCATGAGAGATTGCATGTGTTGTGGCCATGACCGGAACGTTCTCCCCCTTAGCCAAAGGTTTACGTTCCACAAGGTAGCGCTCACCAGGAAACATCGCGTCCTCTCCAGTGAACCCTATGCCAAGCAATTCCTTTTTCCAGTCGCATACGATCTTGGAAAATATCTTAGGCAACGGGAAAAATTTGATCCGCAGACTTTTTCCATTCTTCGTGCGGGAAGAGATTGCATCCTGCATTACGATCCGAACCGTTGGCTCAAGATGCTTGACGCGCAAAGAAGTGACGGTATCGGCCCGCAGGGCCGCCAGGAATGCAATCGCGACCATCGAGCGATCCCGACGCTCCTTTCGTGTCTGAAAAGGCATACTCTCAATCATCTGAACGGCCTCCTCCAATGACGGGACTTCTCGCACTTCTTCGCTCAAAACCGCTGCGTCGAACTTCTTTGGTAAGACAAGATAACCGGGCAATGACTTGTTGAGACCCTCGAACCCCTTTTGCTCGACCAGCCACTCCAGAAACGACATGAGGTGTGACGCCCGATGACGAACGGTAGATTTGCTAAAAGGCTTTTTTGCAGTCCCTTCCACACTCGCCTTGAGGCTGTCGCGAAAACCACTGACATCCTTCTGTGTGAGCTTTGAAAAGGCCTTTCCACCACAAAAATCCTCAAACAATCGGATCGTCGCCAGTTTGGCTGAGATGGTTTTCTGATCCCAGCAGCCCGCGAACCGCAACCAGTCATGTAGGATGCGATCATTCACTTTGTTCAAGACCTCACTGTCAGGAGATTGATCATTCCCAATACCCACTGGAGTTTGCTCAATTCCTTCGTCTAACGAGACCAAGCTCGTGTTGGTATCGACGCAATTCAAAATCTTGTTGCAAACCGTCTCAGTTACTCGCTTCGAGAGGGCCCCACCGCAGTCAGGACAACGCGCCCAGATGCTGACTTTGCCGCTATTCGCGACATCGCAACTAACAGTTTCGGGATCAGGAAACACACGGCCTTTGCAGGAGAAGCACTTGAACTGGCCCAGACGTAATTCGACGGTGCTCGACGCACGCCGTTCCTCGTGAAAGCGCTTCACTTCAGCCCCATTGAAGATCGACGGGACACCGCTATCAGATTTGCGCAAGCCATCCTTTACCCAGTTTGACACGGTATTGCGGGACACGTCGTAGAGCGTCATAAGCTCTTCCGTCCCATAGACGTGGTGCTTCTTGGGACGGATTTTCCGATAGGAGCGGCTCACTTGACCGCCCCTTTGCGCCGCTTGCCACCAGATGCGTCGGCGCGGCTATCGGCTTTGCTAGCGCTGCGCTCGAAAGCATGGCGCTCAAACGCGCGAAGCTGCTCTTCCGCCCAGCGGCTCGTTCCAGCGGATAGCTTGATCGGCTCGGGAAAGCTGGGATCGTTTTTTACCCAACGCCACACCGTTGCTTTGGAAACACTGTAGCGTTTCGCCACCTCGTCCACGGTCATGAAACTGACCAAGGAACCGGCTTTTGCAGAAGGCGGCTTGGCGGCAGGTTTGTGACCTTGGGCCTTCACGTCTTGCGGCTTCAAATTGGACGAATGCCCAGAGTCAAACATGTCACGGACAGCGCCGTGGGGATCAATTTTGGATCGGCCCATCGCCACTACCCCCGCCTCGCAGGTTCAACGCGATTGGCGGCCAACCAAGCATTCAAGTCGGAGCCGCGATAGACCACCTTGCGGCCGATCTTGTAATAGGCGGGGCCAACGCCCTTATGGCGCCATTGCGCCAGTTTATCGCGATCCCCCAAAATCTCGAGTTCAGTATCTCCCAAGACGTAGCAGCGATCGTCTTCAAATAGGTTCGGCACGGCTGGTTTTCCTTTCGCTGTGTTGAATGACAGCGAATGAATTGACGCCCAGCACCCAGCCCCGGCAGTCCCCGATTTACAAATCGGGGACCCTAACGGTCTGAAACATATAAGAAAGAAATCTGCTCTTGCGGATCTACATATGAAGCATTTGTGCCCTTAGGGCAGTTGGTGCTGAGCCCCAATCGAATGCGCTCAGCCAGTTGCAGCACATGCGCGCGCATCTCTGGGTGTTCCTCAACGTAGTCCATGGCCATGCCCAAATGCACAACACCACGGTACCGTTTCCAAATTTTACGCAGAACGTCGAGGTCTTTTGCGCCACGGACCCCCATGTCGCGGGCGTAGTCCGAGGTCTGCTCCAGCAAGCCGCCAGCGACCTGCAGCCCCTGGAACCTCCGGGCTTGAATGCTGTCCCAGACCTTCTTGCCAATGAACTCAGCGATATTGAGGTGGCGCTCATTCTTGCTCTCATACCTCTGGGCAATCTCATGGAACGCATGGGCCGCCTCATAACGAGGCGGTGCGGTGGTTGCGGCCCACCGTACAAACTGAGGACTCGACGCCTCAGTGATCGGAAAGCTGTCCAACCCCATACTGACTACCTCGTGTCGCATCACCTCGATTGCGCTCAGACGATCTGCTGCCGTCGCCTCACTGAGCGCCATGCGAAACAGTCCCAGAGCGGCGCATTGAGGTTCATTCAGTCGTACTTGCATTAGATTGCTCTCCGCTGATCCCTGATGTGACGTATCGCGACCACAGGCGCATCAAGTCCCGCCGCTTTTCCAAGAGGTCGGATCTCGCATAAGCGCGCTCCACTTCGGAGCCGACGCTGTGCGCCAGGCTCTTCTCCGCAACCTCACGCGGCACATTCGCAACCTCGGCCGCCCAATCCCGAAAGGTGGAGCGGAAGCCATGCACCGTTACCCCCTCAACCTGCATCCGCCGGAGCAGCATGAGCATCGACATGTTGGAGAGCGGCTGATGGCGTTTCTGTCCTTCAAAAACATAGTCTGACTGCAGCGCCTTGAGCGGTTCCAGGATCGCAAACATCTCATCCGTCAGCGGCACACGGTGCTCTTCACCGGTCTTCATCCGCTCCGCTGGGCAGATCCAAAGGCGCTGGTCAAAATCCAACTCCGCCCAGCGCAGACCCAGAACCTCGCCGGTGCGCGATCCGGTAAGGCATGTGAACATCAGCGCATTGGCAGACATGGCCTTCTTGCGCTTCAGCGCGGCGTAAAAGGCAGGAACATCCTGCCAGCGCATCGCCTCATGGTGTTTGGGCTTGGCCTTCACTTTGGGCAAGACCTGCCCCTCTTTGATGGCGGTGACCGGGTTCTCCCCAGACCGGAACCCTTTAGATCTGGCAACATCCAAGACAATCTTGATCCGCTGCGCCAGCCGCCGAGCGGTTTCATGTTTCTCTGTCCAGATTGGGGAAAGGCACATCAGCACCTCAGGCTGACCGATACTGTCCACCGGCATGCGTCCGATTTTGGGGAAGGCGTAGTCGCGCAGCGTGTTGATCCATTGCGCGCCGTGTTTGGCGTTTTTCCAGGTGGGCAGGCGTTCAATATGCACCTGTTGGGCCACTTCCTCGAAATTCGGTATCTCGCGCGTGGCATCGTAGCGCGGATTGAGACCCTGCTTGGCCATCCGTCGATACTCCAGCGCCCGCTCGCGTGCTTGAGGCAGGGTCACCAGTTCTGCACTGCCCAGACCAAAGTCAGTTCGCAGCGGCCCACCGCGTCGATTCTTCTGACCCTTAACAACCACCCGAACGATCCAGCGCCGGGCACCGGAAGGGTCAACAACCAAGTACAGCCCATTGCCATCGCCATGCCGCCCAGCGCCAAGGGTCTCCACGAGTTTTTTTGTCAGCTTGCCAGAGAGCGCCAAATCCATACCACATATTATACCACCCAATGAACAGGATTACGCACAATTGTCGACAATTCAAGAAAATCCGCAAATCGCGCCAAGACCAGACAAACAAAAGAAAAAGGCCGCTGAAAGCGGCCCATTCAGATCAAATAAAAATGTAAGATGGCGGAGGAGGTGGGATTCGAACCCACGGTAGACTTTCACCTACGTCGGTTTTCAAGACCGGTGCATTCAACCACTCTGCCACTCCTCCGACGTGGAGGGATTTAACGATAGCGAATTGATTCTAAAAGGGTGAAGCGCGCGGAAAAATCAAATCTTGTGAAGTTCGGCATGTTGACCCCACGCATCGCCTGCCCCTTTACCTGTCACCGCAGATCAAACAACGGTCACCGAAATGGGGAAACTTGCCGATGCCGCTAGGCTGCTTGGCTTGTGCCTTTCCTTGTGAAGCACATGTCGTTAAGCTGCTTTTTGAGGTGGCCGCCCACTGGGCTTGCGAAGACCGGAAACAACCGGCGCGCAGCAGCGGGCGACGGACAAAGGCGAGAGAGACAGATGACCAATACCACAGCAGCGCGCCCACATTCTGCGCGGATCAGAACGGGGCTGGTGTTTGCCGGTCTGACCCTTGCCCTCAGCGCCTGTCAGGATGGCGCGCAAGGCCCGAAATTCAACCTGTTCAAAAAGGCACCGGAACAAACTGGCGATGCACAATCCGTCACCTTGGTGGAGCGTGACATTGAAGCCCCCGATGTGTTCCAGCAGACCGAAGCAGGCCTGTGGGATGGCCGCCCGTCGCTGGGCGGTGTTTGGGTGGCGCATCCGGATGTGGCCGACCCTGAGCGGGTGATCATCCGCAATGAAGCGAACGGAAAATTTGTGATCGGGGCGCTGTTCCGCCGCGAACGGGCCAATCCGGGACCGCGGTTCCAGGCCTCCTCTGACGCGGCGGCTGCCCTGTCGATGCTGGCCGGCCAACCGGTGGAATTGAGCGTTACCGCGCTGCGCCGCGAAGAAGTGCCAAGCGAGGCGCCTGTTGCCCCGCCTGCCGATCAGGTCGCTGCCGCAGCGCAGCCGATCGAAGAAACCACGCTGGATCCGATCAGCTCCGCCTCCGCGGCGATTGATGCGGCAGAGGCCAAAGAAACCGGGGTGGAAACAGCCAAGGCTGAGCCAGCGCCTGCCGCCAAGCCGGCAGCGCCTGCGGTATCGTCACTGGACAAACCCTATCTGCAGATCGGCATCTTCTCGGTGAAAGGCAACGCCCAGAAAGCGGCCAACCAGATGGAAGCCTCGGGCATGCCTTCGGTGATCAAAGAGGCCAGCCTGAAGGGCAAAACCTACTGGCGTGTTCTGGTCGGCCCGGCGCAGTCCATCGCCGCCCGCACCAGCCTCTTGAGCCAAATCAAAGCCAAAGGCTTCACCGATGCCTATGCGGTGCGCAACTGATCCGGCAAGGATCGGCGCGCGTACCCTCACAATGACCAAGACGGAGGCAGATACATGATCTCTCTGCTGCGAAACTCCCTCAGTGGGGCCGTGATGGCGCTGCTGCTGCTCGGGCCGGCGCAGGCCTTTGAAACCCGTGCCAAATCGGCCTTTGTGGTGGATCTGAGAACCAGCACGGTTCTGCTGAACAAAAACGCCGATGTGCCGCTACCACCGGCGTCGATGTCCAAACTGATGACGCTCTACATCGCGTTTGAGGCCCTGAAAGATGGCCGCCTGACACTGGACGAAGAGCTGCCCGTGTCGGAACACGCGATGAGCTATGGCGGCTCCACCATGTTTTTGGACACCACCGACCGGGTCCGGGTTGAGGATCTGATCCGCGGCATCATCGTGCTGTCTGGAAATGACGCCTGCGCGGTGATCGCCGAAGCGCTGAGCCCGAACGGAACCGAGGCCGGGTTTGCCCGCTACATGACGCAGCGCGCGCAGAAGATGGGGATGACCAATTCGACCTTTGCCAATTCCAACGGCTGGCCGGCGGCAGGGCATCGCATGTCGACCCGTGATCTGGCGCTGTTGGCGACCCGGCTGATTGAGGATTTCCCGCAGTATTACCCGCTGTTTGCCGAGCGTGAGTTTGCCTTTGACGGGCGGGCGCCGCAAAACACCCGCAACCGTAACCCCTTGTTGGGGCTGGGCATTGGTGCGGATGGTCTGAAAACGGGTCATACGCAGGAAGCAGGCTACGGCTTGGTAGGCTCCTCCATGCAGGGGGATCGCCGCATTGTCTTTGTGGTTTCGGGACTGGACAGCACCAAAGCCCGCGCCGAAGAGGCTGAGGCGATTGTGAACTGGTCCTTTCGCCAGTTCGTGCTGCGCGACGTCGCCAAAGAGGGCGCCGTGATTGCCGAGGCTGACGTTTGGATGGGCGCGGCCCCGCGGGTTGGCCTGACACCGGCTGCCGATATCTCGGCCCTGCTGCCCGCCATTGGTGGTGACGCGATGCAGGCCGAAGTGGTCTATAAAGGCCCGATCGAGGCCCCGATCCGTCAGGGTCAGGTACTGGCGGAGCTGATCCTGAAGCCGGAAGGCCTGGAAGAGGTGTCTTACCCGCTGGTGGCGGACAAAGACGTCCCGGTGGGTGGCTTCGTGACCCGTGTGGGCACTGCGGCCAAGGCGCTGTTGCGCCGGTTGGAACAGGGGCCTGAGGGCGCATCGTGACCAAGACATCAAAGACCGGCCTTTTCATCAGCTTTGAAGGCATCGACGGGTCGGGGAAATCGACCCAATGCCGCCGCCTTGCTGCTATGTTGGAGGCAAAAGGCCATGAGGTCGTGCTGACGCGGGAACCCGGCGGCTCTGCCGGGGCGGAGGAAATCCGCGCGCTTGTGCTGCAGGGCGATCCTGACCGCTGGTCGGCCGAGACCGAAATCCTGCTGTTCACCGCCGCACGCCGCGACCATCTGGAGCGGACCATCCTGCCCGCGCTGGCCGCTGGCAAAGTGGTGATCTGTGACCGCTTTGCCGACAGCACCCGGATGTATCAGGGCTTGAGCCGCGGCGATCTGCGCGGCACCGTCGATCAGCTGCACAGCCTGATGATCGGGCGCGAACCTGACCTGACCGTTCTGATCGACATGGACCCCGAAGAAGGCCTATCACGCGCCCTGTCGCGCCAGGGGGTTGAGGAACGCTTTGAAAGCTTTGGCGCAGATCTGCAAAAGCAGATGCGCGCAGGTTTCCTGTCACTGGCAGAAGAATTTGCCGACCGGTTCCGCATCATCGATGGCGCCCGCGATATGGACGCGGTGGCAGCGGATGTGCTTGCGACGGCTGAGGCCGCGCTGGCTGAGGCGTAAGCGATGGCTGAGGTTGAGCTGCCAGAACCAGACCGGGTGGATGGGGCGCCGCATCCGCGTGAAACCCAGCGGATTTTCGGGCAGGATGCGGCCCAGGCTGAATTCCTGCAGGCGTTTAATTCCGGTCGTTTGCATCATGGCTGGTTGATCACCGGCCCTAAAGGGGTCGGCAAAGCCACGCTGGCTTGGCAGATCGCCCGGTTCCTGCTGACCCAGCCGATTGAGCAGAGCGCCGGTCTGTTTGGCGCGCCCGAGCCGCCCACCAGCCTGGCAATCCCGCCCGATCATCCGGTCGAAGCCCGTATTCAGGCGATGTCAGAGCCGGGCCTGTTCCTGCTGCGGCGGGGCCCGAATGAAAAGGGTGACAAGCTGGCGGCAGACATTCTGGTCAAAGAAGTGCGCAAGCTGAAAAACTTCTTTTCGCTATCGGCGGCGGATGGCGGACGCCGGGTGGTGATCGTGGATGCCGCGGATGAGATGAACGTTTCGGCCGCCAACGCCCTGCTGAAAGTGCTGGAAGAGCCGCCTGCAAACACCATCCTGTTGCTGGTCTGCCATCAACCATCCCGCTTGTTGCCCACCATCCGGTCGCGCTGTCGCGAGCTGCGCCTTGCGCCCATGGGACCAGATGCGATGGCTGCAGCCCTGGCACAGGCTGAGGCGCCAGAAGTGGAAAACCCCGCCGCCCTTGCCGAAATTTCCGCCGGATCCGTGGGTGAGGCGATCCGGCTGGTCAATCAGAACGGCCTGGCGATCTATCAGGAGCTGGTGGACCTCTATGGCTCCCTGCCACGGCTGGACCGGTCGCGGGCGCTGAAACTGGCGGAAAGTGCTGCAGCACGCGGGGCGGAGGCCAAATTGGACCTACTGTTTGCCCTGAACGATCTGTTGCTGGCGCGGCTGGCCCGCGCTGGGGCCCTGGGCCAGCCCCCCGCCGTTGAGGTGGCGCGCGGCGAGGCGCAACTGCTGGCACGCCTGTCTTCGACACCCCATCAGGCCCGCGCCTGGGCCGATTTGGCGCAGGATGTGGGCGGGCGCACCCGTCATGGCCGGGCAGTCAATCTTGACCCTGCCGCACTCATCCTAGATACGGTTTTCAAGATACAGAAAACCGCCGCAGGCTAAGGCCGGCGCAGGCAAGAGACCAAGATGACCGAAACCATTCAGATCACTGACAGCCACTGCCACCTCGATTTCCCAGATTTCGATGAAGAGCGCGATCAGATCGTCGCCCGCGCTGTTGAGGCTGGCGTCACCCGCATGGTCACCATCTGCACCAAGCTGGAGGCCGAGCCGCGCGTGCGCGCCATCGCTGAGGCCTATGATCCGGTGTTCTACGCCGCGGGCACCCATCCGATGTCTGCAGCGGAGGTGCCGCTGGTCTCGGTTGAGGATCTGGTCAAGCTGGCCGATCACCCCAAATTTGTTGGCATCGGTGAAAGTGGACTGGACTATCATTACACCGCGGACAGCGCCAAGGTGCAGCAGGAGAGTCTGCTGATCCATATCGAGGCTGCGCGCCGCACCAAACTGCCGCTGATCATTCACGCCCGTTCCGCGGATGAGGATATGGCCCGCATTCTGGAAGGCGAATACCGCAACGGCGCCTATTCCTGCGTGATGCATTGCTACTGTTCCGGCCCTGAGCTGGCGAAAACCGTGTTGGACCTGGGCTTCTACCTGTCGATGTCGGGGATCGCGACCTTCCCGAAATCACAAGAGGTGCGCGATATCTTTGCGAGCGCCCCGGTGGACCGCATTCTGGTGGAAACTGACAGCCCCTATCTGGCCCCCAAGCCGTTCCGCGGCAAACGCAATGAACCGGGCTATTCCATCCACACCGCACAGGTCGGGGCCGAGGTTTTTGGCATGGATTATGCGGATTTCGCCGCCCGCACGCAGGAAAACTTTGACCGGCTGTTCTGGAAGGCCGCCCGCTATGAGGCCGCCGCCTGATGGCTGAGCTGCGGTTTACCATTCTGGGCTGCGGCTCCTCCGGTGGGGTGCCGCGCATTGGCGGCATCTGGGGGGAATGTGATCCAAATAACCCCAAAAACACCCGCCGCCGCTGTTCCATGATGGTAGAGCGCGTGACCGATCAAGGCACCACCCGGGTGCTGATCGACACCACACCCGATATGCGCCTGCAGCTGCTGGATGCCGGCGTTGGTGAGTTGGATGCGGTGCTGTGGACCCATGCCCATGCCGATCACGTGCATGGTTTGGATGACCTGCGCATGGTTGTTTTCAACATGCGCCGCCGCCTGCCCGTCTGGGCGGACGGTGATACCCAAAACGCGCTGCTGTCGCGGTTCGGCTATGCCTTTGTGCAACCCGAGGGCAGCCCCTATCCGCCGATTTTGGACATGCACACCATTGATGGCGATGTGACGATTGAGGGCGCAGGCGGTGCCATCACCTTCACCCCGTTTGAGGTGAACCACGGCAGCATCGACTCGCTGGGCTTCCGGATCAAAGGGCTGGCCTACCTGCCGGATGTGGCCAAGATCCCTGACGACGCCTTGCCCCATTTGGAAGACCTGGATGTCTGGGTGCTGGATGCGCTGCGCCGCTCACCGCACCCGACGCATTTTGATCTGGCCACCGCGCTGGAGTGGATCGAAAAGATGCAACCCAAGCGCGGCGTCTTGACAAATATGCACGTAGATCTTGACTATGAGACGCTGGAAGCCGAAACCGCTGACCATATCTCCGTGGCCTATGACGGTATGGTGATCACACTGCCAGACTAATCTGGGCCTAACCAATCTGCGCCGGACTGATCCGCGCCCGATTGAACTGCCATCGCAGAGTTAAGATCCCAGCGACACCAAAGGGCCGACCCACCACCAGCGCGCCCGGCGCTGCCAAGCAAGGCCCGATCGATGCAAGATCTGTTCAACATCATTCTGCCCGTCTTTCTGGTGATCGGGATCGGCTATCTTGGCACCCGACGCAATTACATCACCGGCGAACAGATCGACGGGCTGGTGAAATACACCCAAAACTTTGCCATCCCCTTCCTCTTGTTTACCGCCATTGCGCGGCTGGATCTGGGGCAGAGTTTTGACTGGCGTTTGCTCACGGCCTTTTACGTTGGCGCAGGCACCAGTTTCGCGCTGGCCGCGCTTGGCACCCGATTGATTTTCAAACGGGCGGGGCCGGATTCTGTTTCAATCGGCTTTATCGGGCTGTTTTCCAACTCGGTCCTGCTGGGGCTGGCGATCACCGAACGCGCCTATGGGGCCGAGGCTTTGGCCTCCAACTTTGCCATTGTCGCGATTCACGCGCCGTTCTGCTACTTCCTGGGCATCACCGTGATGGAGATTGTGCGCGGCCGTGGCCAGGGGATCGGGCGCTTGGTGCTGAACGTGGGCAATGCGATGTTCCGCAATGCGCTGGTCGTGGCCCTGGCGCTGGGGTTTGTTGTTAACCTGACCGGCCTTTTCATCCCGGAACCGGTGCAGGTGGCGTTGGACCTGATCGCACGCACGGCGCTGCCGGCGGCGCTCTTTGGTCTTGGTGGCGTGCTGGTACGCTACCGTCTGGATGGGGATCTGCGGGTCATTGCCTATGTGCTGACGATGTCGCTGGTGTTGCACCCAACCATCGTGATCAGCCTTGGCACCCTGCTGGATCTGGGCGATGCGGCCCTCCGCTCCGCCGTGATCACCGCGGCGATGGCCCCGGGGATCAACACCTATCTGTTTGCATCCATGTATGGCGTCGGCCAGCGGGTTGCGGCCTCATCCGTGTTGATCGGCACGGTGATCAGCATCTTCACCGTCTGGGTCTGGCTGCAGCTGTTACCCTAAGTTCCGGTTTTGCGCAGAGCGTTGCGCAGCCCGTCCCCGATGCTTGCCAGCAGAAAGATCAGTGCTGCGACGCAGACGATGCTGGGCCCGGCGGGCGTGTCAAAGATCAGCGCGCCCTGCAAACCACCAATCACCGACGCCACGCCAATCGCCGCAGCCACCAGCGCCATCGCCTCAGGCGTGCGCACCAGCGGGCGCGCAGCAGCAGGGGGGATAATCAGAAGTGAGGCGATCAGGATAACCCCAACAACCTTGATCGCCACAGCCACCACCACGGCCAGCGCAATGGTCAAAACCAGCTGTTCACGGCGCGGATCGATGCCGCTGGCATGGGCCAGATCCGGGTTCAGCGTCGACACCAGAAGCGCCGACCAGCGCCAGGCCACAAGCGCCAGCACCAGCAAGGCACCGCCCCAGATGATCGCCAGATCCATCCGCCCCACGGCCAGAATATCGCCGAAGAGGTAGGCCATCAGGTCCACCCGCACGCCTTGCAGAAAAGACACCGCCGCCAGACCAAAGGCCAGCGCCGAATGGCTGAGCACCCCCAAGAGTGTATCCATGCCATAGCCCCGCCCTGACAGCGTGGACACCGTCACCGCCATCGCCAAAGCGACGGCCAGAACACCTACAAAAATTGAGATTTCAAAGCCCAGCGCCAGTGCCACCCCAAGGATCGCGGCATGGGCGGTGGCGTCCCCGAAATAGGCCATGCGGCGCCAGACCACAAAACAGCCCAAAGGCGCGGCGGCCAGCATGACACCCAGACCGGCCAGCGTGGCGCGGGCCATGAAACTATCAAGAAGGGACATCAATGTGCCTCCGCATGGGGGTTTGTCGGGGATGTCACGTTTGCATCCGCTTTGGGCGTATGATCGTGGTCATGATGCCCACAATCATGGTCATGCAGGCAGTTGCCTTCGCTGTCGTGCGAATGATCGTGGTCATGACGATAAAGCGCCAGCGCACCGCCTGTGCCAGAGCCAAACAAAGCCCGGTATTCCGGCGCAGAGGCGACGATTTCAGGCGCCCCGTGGCAGCAGACATGACCGTTCAGGCAGATCACCCGATCGCTGGCCGCCATCACCACATGCAATTCATGGCTGACCATCAGAACGGCGCACCCTTTGGCCTGCCGGATCTCTTCGATCTGGCGGTAGAAAGCGGCAGAGCCCGGCTGGTCCAAGCCTTGGGTGGCCTCATCCAGGATCAGCAGATCCGGCTCTTCCAGCATCGCGCGGGCCAGCAGCACCCGCTGAAACTGGCCGCCCGACAGGCGCGCCATCTGGCGATCGGCAAGATCCGGCACCCCGGCCTGTTCCAGCACCTCAAGCGCCCGGGCGCGGGGCAAGCGGCGAGGCAGGCCCAGAAAACGCGCAACTGTGATCGGCAATGTCGGATCGATCTGCAGCTTCTGCGGCACATAGCCGATCCGCAGACCGGGCTTGCGTTTGACCGCCCCGGCCGAAGGCTTCAGCGCCCCGATCACGGTTTTCATCAATGTCGACTTGCCGGAGCCGTTGGGCCCGACAACCGTGACAATTTCCCCCCGGTCGATGTGGAAATCCACGCCGGTCAGGGCCACCGTCGCACCCTGATGCACGGAAGCGTCTGCGATCTCTACAAGGCGGTCCATTATGCTGGTCCTGATGCTGGTCCGGCGTCCACACAGGTGGGGCACAGCCCTTCCAGCTCCACCACGGTTTGCTCAATCTGAAAACCTGCTGCCGCGGCCGCCCTGCCCAGATCCCCTTTGGTGGGGCTGGTGTCTGCTTCAGCAACCTTATTGCACGACCTGCAGATCAGAAACGCCGGTGTGTGCGTGGCGCCAGGATGGGAACAGGCAACAAAGGCATTCAGCCGCTCGACCTTATGGGCGAAACCGTGTTTGACCAGAAAATCAAGCGCCCGGTAGGCCACGGGGGGCTGTGATCCCAGCCCCTCCTCCCGCAGGATGTCGAGGATTTCATAGGCCCCCATCGCGCGATGCTCCGCCAGCAGGATCTCGGCCACGCGCTGACGCACGGGGGTCAGCTTCAACCGCTCAGCAGCGCAATAGTCGACCAATGCCGCCACGCCATCAGCCACGCAATGGGCGTGATCGTGCTGTTCAAAACCTTTGGACGATCCTTGGTCAGAACCGGGCTGTGACATGTCGGTGCTCATGGCTGCTCCTTTACGGGTTAAGAGGGCTTGTAATGTTATGTTATACATTCTACAAGCCCCCGCAAAGTGATGTTATACAATAACAGCGAGAAACCGATGCTGCGCAATTCCCTGACCCTCTCTCTTTCTTCAGCCGCCCTTTTGACGGCAACCACTGCGCTGGCTGACGTGCCGCGTGTGGTGACGGACATTGCCCCTGTTCATGCGCTGGTGGCGCAGGTGATGGGCGATCTTGGCGCGCCTGATTTGCTGGTGGATCCCGGCTCCTCACCGCATTCCTACGCAATGCGGCCGTCGCAGGCGCGTGCCCTGGAAAAAGCGGATCTGGTGTTTTGGATCGGTGAGCCGCTGACCCCCTGGCTGGAAGGCCCGCTGGAAACGCTGGCAGCCAAGGCAGAGACGCTGGAACTGCTGGAAGCGCCCGGCACCATCCAGTTCAATTTCCGCGAATCCGTTGTCTTTGCCCCGGCCGAAGGCGAGGAGCACGATGATCATCACGACGAACATGGTCACGATGAGCATGCAGAACACGATGAACATGCCGAAGGCGATCACGCAGAACATGACGACCATCATGAAGATCATGATCATGATGATGACCACGCGCACAAAGATCATGACGAGCATGAGCACGAAGGGCACGGACATGAAGACGAGCATGCTCACGAAGAAGAGCATGCTGATGAGAAACATGATGATCACGGCCACGACGATCATGATGAGCACGCGGATCATGACGATCATGAAGAAGAGCATGCCGGTCACGATGATCACCACGACCATGGCCACGATCACGACGGGTTGGACCCCCATGCCTGGCTGGACCCGGAAAACGGCCGGATTTGGCTAGGTGTCATTGCCGATAAGCTGAGCGCGCTTGACCCGGAAAATGCCGAAACCTACCGCGCCAACGCCGCCGCCGGGCAGGAGGAACTGGCCCAGCTGATTGGTGAGATTGAGGCCAAGTTGGAACCGCTGGAAGGGCAACGTTTTGTGGTGTTCCACGATGCCTACCAGTATTTCGAAAACCGCTTCCACCTGAAAGCGCTTGGGGCAATCAGCCTCGGCGATGCCGCGGATCCCAGCCCGGCCCGGATTTCGGAAATCCAATCGGCAGTGCGTGACAGCAATGTCACCTGTGCTTTCTCGGAACCGCAGTTCAACCCGCGCCTGATCCGCACCGTCTTCGAAGGTGTTGACGTCAACACCGCAGAACTGGACCCGCTGGGCCTGGCCCAGCCGGAAGGTGCCGCGCTGTACCCCGGGCTGATCCGTGGCCTTGCCGATGCTGTTGCGGGCTGCCTGAAGTAATCACGCATCCCCTTCGCAGGAACAAAACGCCCGCCTCACCCCGGCGGGCGTCTTTTTGCCGAAACACGAATTTGTGGCGTAGTGCTTTGGAAAAGAACGGCCTAGAGTGGGGTCACTGACTTTGATTTGACCTCAGATACACGGTTGCTGCCCCCGTGATGATTAGTTTTCCAAAGCGTCCGCGCCTTGCTGCGTTGGCCCTGCTGCGTCGACCGCTTGCGACGCTGGCGTTTTGCCTGTTCAGCACGGCTGTTTGGGCGGTGGAACCTGTCCGGTTTTCAATGGCGGACGGCAGCGAAGAAGGTCTGGCGAGCAAGCTGCGTTCAGGTTCCCTTTTGCGGCAAACCGAACAGGAAGCAGATCCAACGCCGCTGGATTTCTTTGCTGCTGCCCTTGCCGATTACCGCCGCCTGACTGAGGTGCTCTATGCCAACGGCTACTATTCAGGCACGATCAATATTCGTATCGATGGCCGTGAGGTGGCGCTGATCCCAGCCACCTCACCGCCGCGCGACATCACTGAGATCACGGTGCGTGTCGATCCCGGCAAACCCTTTCGGTTTGGCGCTGCGGAACTGTCACCGCTGCCTGCCGGGGCAACCCTGCCCGAGGCCTTTCGCAGCGGCAAACGCGCCCGGGCCGAGGTTGTGCTTGGCGCCGCTGTCAGCGCCCAGAACGCCTGGCGGGATGCCGGGCATGCCAAGGTCGAGATCGCGCGCGAAGATCTGATCGCCGATCACGCGGCCCAGCGTCTGGATGCGCGTATTCGTCTGGCCCCCGGCCCTGAGGTCAGCTTTGGCAACTTGATCCTCCCCCATGAGAGCATGGTGCGCAGCGACCGGATCATTGATATCGCAGGCCTGCCAAAAGGTGCACGTTATTCCCCAGCCGATATCGAACAGGCCGCCAACCGGCTGCGCCGCACCGGGGCGTTTCGGTCTGTTGCCCTGAGTGAGGCGGAGACCCTGCGGGACGGGGATGTTCTGGACGTGAACGCCGCCGTTGTGGATGCCCTGCCGCGCCGGTTCGGCGCCGGTGTCGAAGTCTCCAACCAGGAAGGCCTGCGGCTGAGCGGCTTCTGGCTGCATCGCAATTTCCTGGGCGGGGCGGAACGTTTTTTTGTGGAGGGCGAGGTGCGCGACATCGGCGCCAACACCAGCCGGACCGACGTGGCCCTTGGCGTGCGGCTGGAACGCCCCGCCAGTTTCGGGGCCGACACCACCGCATTTCTGCGCGGCGATCTGCTGTTTGAACAAGAACCGCTTTACGATCTGGAAACGATTGAGGTGGGCCTTGGCGCCAACCGTATTTTGACCGACCACCTGACTGGTGAAATCGAACTGTCCTTTGGCTACGGGCGGTCAGATGACAGTTTCGGCAAGCGTGAGTTCAGCCTGTTTTCCACCCCGATGGATCTGGAATGGGATCACCGTGACTCGGACCTGGATCCGCAACGCGGCCATTTCGTCAAAGCAGGGCTAACGCCGTACCTTGGCCTCTCCGGCACGGAAAGCGGCGCACAGTTTACCCTGGATGGCCGGATTTACCGCCCGCTGGTCGCAGACCGCATCGTTGCGGCAGCACGGTTGCAATTTGGCTCGGTCAGTGGCTCCAGCCTGTCGGGCACGGCGCCGAACTTCCTGTTTCAGTCCGGTGGCGGTGGCACGGTGCGGGGGCAGCCCTACCAGTCCCTTGGCGTGGATAACGGCGGCACCACCTCAGGCGGGCGCAGTTTCCTTGGTCTGTCGGGTGAGCTGCGCGGCAAGGTCCGCGGCAACATCAGCCTCGTCGGGTTTGCTGATGTGGGTTACATCGGCGCCGAGAGTTTTTATGACGGCACCGGCGAATGGCATGCGGGCGCGGGTCTGGGCCTGCGCTATGACACCGCGGTTGGCCCGATCAGACTGGATGTGGCGACGCCCGTGTCCGGCAGCACCGGCGACGGGGTGCAGGTTTACATCGGTATCGGGCAGGCCTTCTGATGCGGTATGTGCTGATCCCCCTCTTGGTCGCGGCCACGCTGACACCACTGCCAACCAGCGCGCAGGAAGATGACCGCGGCTATCTGGAAGCGCTGCTGGAAGACACGCTGTCCGACGCCGGGCGTAAGATTGACATCATCGGCTTTGAAGGGGCGCTGTCCTCGGTCGCCAGTATTGAGCGGCTGACCATTGCGGACGATCAGGGGATTTGGATCACCCTCGAAGAGGTGGAGCTTGACTGGAAACGCAGCGCCCTGCTGCGGGGCCGGCTGGAGGTCAACAAGCTGAGTGCCAAAACGCTGGACCTCAGCCGGTTGCCAGACATTCCCAGCGACGGCCCAACACCCGAGGCACAGGGGTTCGCTCTGCCGGAATTGCCGGTCTCTGTTGATATTGCCGAATTGGCTATCACCCGCGCGGCCCTGGGGGAACCGGTTCTGGGTCAGGCGATTGAGCTGGGCCTTTCAGGCGCGATGAACCTGGCCGATGGGGCCGGCAGCACCAGCCTGGACATCCGCCGGCAGGACGGCATCACGGGTGAGATCATCCTCACCGCGAACTACATCAATGAGACCCGCGAAGCGGCGATTGATCTGCTGTTGCAGGAGGATGCCAATGGCCTGCTGGCCAGCAAGTTGAACCTGCCCGGCACACCCCCTGTGACCCTGAGGCTGTCAGGGGCTGGTCCGATGACCAACTTTTCGGCCAGCACCACGCTCAGCAGCGATGGGGCCGAACGGTTAAGCGGGGATTTCAGTCTGGGCCTTGATCCGGTTGCCCCGGAACGGCAGGTCTTCAGCGCAGATCTGGGGGGCGATCTCACGCCGCTCTTTGCGCCTGAGTATCGCGATTTCTTCGGCACGGAGCTGTCGCTCACCGCCAATGGCTATGCCCTGAATGATGTGGTGGCCCTGGAAAACATGGCGCTGACCAGCAAGGCGCTGTCCGTTCAGGGCCAGGTCACGCTGCAGGACGGCTGGCCCAGCCTGATCGCTGTCGAAGGCCAGCTGGGTCACGGCGACGGGCGGCCTGTGTTGCTGCCTGTTGCGGGGGCTGGCACCCGGATTGGCAGCGCGCTGTTCCAGCTGACCCATGATGAGGCGATCAGCCCGGACTGGACCCTGGCCGCCAGCCTGACCGATTTTCAAAGCCCGGACCTGCGCCTGCCCGAAACGCAACTGCGGGGCAGCGGCCAGATCATCGACACCCGGATCGAAGGGGCGGTGGATTTCAGCGCAAAGGGTCTGGAGGTTGCAGCCGCTGACCTGGCCCGCGCGCTCGGCAAGGATCTGACGGGCGCTACCACCTTTTCCGTAGGCCAGAATGAGGCGTTGCACCTCAAGGGGCTCAACCTCAGGGGTGAAGACTACAGCCTGACCGGCGATCTGACCCTGTCTTCGCAGGCAGAGGACGGCTGGTCTATTCTGCCGGACGTGCAGCTGAACGCGCAGGATCTCAGCCGGTTTGCAGGATTGGCGGGGCAACCGCTCTCTGGTGCCGCAGATCTGGCCATTGCGGGGCGGGTCAGCCCGTTGGCGGGCAGTTTCGCACTGCAGTTTGACGGCGGCACCACCGATCTGGCACTGGCGCAGCCGCTGCTTGATCCGCTGCTGAAAGGGCGGGCCGATCTGCGTCTGGGCGCTGCGAGGGACAAGACGGGGATCACACTGGATCCGCTGCAGATCACCGCACCGGAGATGGCGCTGAACGGCCGCGCCTCCCTGAAATCCCTTGGCAGCAGCGCCGAGCTTAGCGCCCGGCTGCGCGATCTCAGCCTGTTGCAATCGGGTCTGACGGGGCCAGCCACGGCGGAGCTGAAAGCCGAACAGCTGACGGCGGACAACTGGCAGGTCACGGCGGCATTGAATGGCCCGGAACAGGCCAGCCTGCGCACGGATGTGACGCTGCAGCGCCCCTTGGGGAACAATCCCGCTGTCACCGGCACTGCCGCCGTGCAATTTCCGGATCTGGCCCCCTATGCGCAGCTTGCCAGCCTGCCCATCCCGCTCACCGGTGGCATGTCGTTGGAGCTGACCGGCCGTGGCGAACCGCTACAGCAGGTGTTTGATATCACCGCGACCGCCAAAAGCCGTGACATTGCGATCGGCAACAGCATCGCGGACGCTTTGATGGCGGGGGAGACCACGCTGCAACTGGCGGCCGAGAAGTCAGCGACCAGCCCGATATTGCTGCGTCAGCTTGATCTGCAAGGACAGGAGGTCACCGCCAGCCTCAGCGGCAGCGGTGGGTTTGACAATGCGGATGTGCGCTACACCGCGCGGCTGCGTGATATGGCGCTGCTGGGGGCCGGCATTTCGGGCGCGCTCAGCGCCGAAGGTCGGGCCCGGATGGAAGGCAGCGACTGGCGCATCAACAGCCAGTTGGGCGGCCCCGCAGGTGCGGCGCTGCAAACGCAGGGCACCCTGGCGCAGGATTTCAGCCGCGCCGACCTCAGCGTCACCGGCGCGGTGCCCCTGAGCCTTGCCAACCCGCTGATCCAACCCCGCAGCCTGCGGGGACAGGCCAATCTGGATCTGCGTCTGGCCGGCGCATTAGGGCTGGGGGCAGTGACGGGCCAGATCCGCACCGCCGGGGCGCAGCTGGCACTGCCGACGTTGAAACAAGCGCTGGAAGATATTTCAGGCAGCGTCACCCTGAGCGGCGGTCGCGCCGCGCTGGATCTGACCGCCCGACCGGCCGCTGGGGGCGATCTGCGCCTGTCCGGTCCGGTGTCGCTGGATGCGGCCGTGAACGCGGACCTGTCGCTGGCCCTGCGCAATATCGTTTTGGAAGATCCCAGCCTCTACAGCACCAGCCTTTCGGGCGATCTGGCTGTGAACGGCCCGCTGCTCAGCGGAGGGGCGCGGATCAGCGGCGGGATGGAGCTGGGCCAGACTGAACTGCGCATCGCGGCCAACTCAGCCCCGCGTTTCGCCAGCCTGCCCGGTTTGAAACATCGCAATGAACCCGCCGAAGTGCGTCGGGTGCGCCGTTGGGCCGGGTTGATTGAGACGGAGAGGGCCGCTGTGGGACCTGCCTATGGGCTGGATCTGACCATTTCCGCCCCAGCCCGGGTCTTTGTGCGCGGTCGTGGGCTGGACGCTGAACTGGGCGGCAGCCTGCGGGTGGGCGGCACCAGCCAGCAGGTGATCCCGGAGGGCCAGTTTGATCTGATCCGTGGCCGGATGGACCTGTTGGGCAACCGGCTGAACCTGACCGAGGGGCTGATCCAGCTGCAGGGTGCCTTTGATCCGTTCCTGCGGTTTGTCGCTGAAACCACCACCGATGCGGTCACGGCTGAAATCACCATCGAGGGCCCGGCCAGCGCCCCTGTGCTGCGTTTCACCTCAACGCCTGATCTGCCGGAAGATGAGGTGCTGTCACTGCTGCTCTTTGGCCGTGACCTCAGCACTATTTCACCGCTGCAGGCGGTGCGCCTGGCCGCCGCCATCGCGACGCTTTCGGGCAATGGGGGCAACCTGACCGGGGGCCTGCGTCAGGGGCTGGCGTTGGATGATCTGGATGTCACCACCGATGAAGACGGCGCGACGCAGGCGCGGATCGGCAAATACATCAGTGACAATATCTATACCGAGATCACCGCCGATACCGATGGCAACAACCGGATTGACCTGAACCTGCAACTGAGCCCCAGCGTGACCGCCCGGGGGCGTCTGAACTCGGACGGGGAAACCGGCCTTGGCCTGTTTATTGAGCGGGACTATTGACCCACACCCCGCAGCTATTCCCCCGCGTACCGATGGAACCGGTTGCAATCATTGCGTTATGCGGGTTGAGTGCGGCGAGCTTGCTTGCCTGCGCCCCTGCAGGTCCGGCCCAACATCGCACCAACCCCAAGTAACACCAGTCAAAGACGCAGCATGTCCCGCCCTTCCAAACATCGCCCTTTGTTTCCCAAACAGGGTCTGGACCATCTGATCCTGATCCTCGGCAGCCTGTTCATGCTGGGCCCGCTGGCTGTGGTGCTGCTTGGCTCCCTCAGTACGGCAGGTGATCCGCTGGCGGCCTATCGGCGGATCCTGTTGACCCCAGACCTCTTTGGCAATGGCGTCAATGCCACCGATATGATGATCAACTCCTTCATTGTTGCGGGCGGCATCGCGGGGCTGAAAACGCTGGTCTCCATTCTGGCGGCGTTTGCGCTGGTCTGTTTCAATCTGAGGCACCGCGATCTGATCTTTGGCCTGATCCTGCTGCCGTTGTTTTTCCCGATTGAGACCCGGATTCTGCCGACCTTTCTGGTGACCAGCCAGATGGGATTGGTAAATTCCTACGGTGGGATGATCCTGCCGGTGGTGGCCTCGGGGTTGGGGGTGCTGATCTTCCGCCAGAGCCTCAATCAGATCCCGGCCGAGCTGATGGAGGCCGCGCGCCTCGATGGGGCGGGGCCGCTGCGCTACCTCTTTGACATTCTGCTGCCGGTGTCCCTGCCGATGATCGCGGCGCTGTTTACCATTCTGTTTGTGCTGGGCTGGAACCAATACCTCTGGCCGCTGATGGTGGCGACCACCAGCGAGGAGCACTACACGCTGGTGCGCGGGATTGAACGGGTTGGGGCCGGATCCAGCTCGGGCCAGGCCTTTGCGATGCTGGCGATGCTGCCGCCGCTGGTGCTGATGCTGTTTACCCAACGTTGGATCACCCGCGGGCTGACCCTCAGCTGGAAATAGCCGCGCCCGCAAGCTGGCGGACCAGACCCGGGAAGGCCTGATAGCGTTCAAACCGCGCGACCTTGGGCAGGTGCAGGCCATGTGGATCATGCAAGGCACAGCGCATCCCGGCAGCCTGTGCGGCGGCGACGCCGACCTCGCTATCCTCCACCACCAAAGAGGCCTCAGGCCGGGCGCCCATTGCCTGTGCCGCATGCAGAAACAGATCCGGGTCAGGTTTCCAGCTTTGGATGTCATAAGCGCTGTAGATCCGCCCGCCAAAGAACGGCGCAAGCCCCGTGATTTCCAGCGCGGCGCGGATCTTGGCCTGTGGCCCGCTTGATGCGATGCAAAGCGGCACGTCAAGCTGCGCCAACGCCTCATGCACGCCGGGAAAGGCGGCCAGCGATTGGTAAAACAGCAGCTTCACCTCGGCCCTGTAACGCTCCGCAAACCCTTCGGGCAGCGGTGCGCCAATCATCTGTTCCAGTTCTGCCAGAATGGTGGAAAACCGACGGCCACGAAAACGCGCCACCATCTCATCCTCGGTGAGGGACAGCTGCGGCAGCAGGGTAAGGTAGGCCCTGTTACACAGTGTTTCACTGTCCACAAGCGTGCCGTCCATATCAAATATAATGCAATCAAACATGGCCGCAGGTTAGGCATTGGGCGCCCCCGCAACAAGGCCGCGGGTGTGACCACCCTGCCCTTTTGCCCCTCTTGAATTTTATCGCGACTCGCGCATTTTATGAGAACAAAGAGGAAACATATGTCTGCCGATTTCACCGCTGTTTACCCGCTGAAACGTGGCCGCGCCCATGAGGTTTGCGGCCCCGGCGCGACGTATTTTGCCGCAAGCTGCTGTAATTTAAGCCCGAAACCTTCGATGTGGATCCTACCGGACTGGTCCCATGAGGCGCTGAACCCGGTCGGGCTGGCGCAGTACTGTGATCCCACCCGAATCCTGCTGGCCAAGGCCAAGACCCAAGTGGATCTTCTGGCCGCCGCCGAAGAGGCGCTGCGTTCGAGCGCGATGGGGCTGGTGATCTGTGAGATTTATGAACCGCTGAGCCTGACCCACGGCAGGCGATTGCAACTGGCGGCCGAAGCCGGGCGCACAACCGGGTTGATCGTGATGCCTGAGGGCATGGGCAGCAACGCGGCCGAAACCCGCTGGCATTGCACCCCCCTGGCTGGAACAACGGCCCCCGGGCAAACCGTCCCCGGGAAAACCGCCTCTGCCAATGCGGGAAACCCGCTGCAAAGCGGGCCTGAAAAGGGACTCGACTCGACTCGGCAACGCTGGGATATTATCAAGAACAAATCAGGAACATTAGCAAGCTGGGTCACCGATTGGGATGCAACGTCGCACCGTGTCATTGTGGTTTCCAAGACTGGCGAGCGATCGCGCGCTGCGTCAGCATCCCTTGGGCTGCGCGCAGACCACGGCTGAGCCGCCCTTTGCCCTGACCCTGCGCGAAAGTAACACGGAACGGCTCTATTGTCTCAGCGGGCAGGCTCAGCATCTGGGGTTGATGCAGGGCATGACCCTGTCTGATGCCCGCGCCCTGCGTCCCGATCTGATCACCCGCCCCGCCACGCCCGAGCTGGACCAGCAGTTCCTGCGGGCGCTGGCCCGTTGGGCCGGGCGTTACTGCCCCTGGGTCGGGGTGGAGGGGCGCGATGGGCTGGTGCTGGATGTCAGCGGCTCCACCCATCTGTTTGGCGGCGAGAGTGAGATGCTAGCCGATATGCGGATGCGGCTGACCCGTGCGGGCATTGCGGCCCGGATCGGGTTGGCCGACAGCCGTGGCGCCGCCTGGGCGCTGGCACATTTTGACGAAGGGGTGGCTGCGCCCGGCGATCCCATGCCCGCGCTGCGACCACTGCCGGTGGCGGCGCTGCGGCTGGACGGGCCAACCTGCGTGGCGCTGGAACGGCTGGGGCTGCGCACCATCGGCGATCTGCATGACACGCCGCGTGCGCCGCTCAGCCGCCGTTTTGGCAACGCGGTGCTGATGCGGCTGGATCAGGCGCTTGGGGTGCAGGGCGAACCGCTGACCCCGCTGCCGGACCCGCCGCGCTACGGCGTACGGCTGACCCTGCCCGAACCTATTGGCCTCAGCGCCGATGTGATGGCGGGGCTGGCACGGCTGCTGGAGGGTCTGTGCGGGCGGCTGCGCGCGCAGGATATGGGCGCGCGGGTGTTACAGCTGACACTGCGGCGGGTGGATCAGGCCAGCCAGCAGGTTGAGCTGCGGCTGGCCCGCGCGATGAACGACCCCGCCGTGATCCTGCCGCTGTTTGAACGCGGCGTCAGCGCGGTTGAGGCGGGCTATGGCATTGACCAGCTGCGCCTTGGCGCCCCACGGGTCGAAGCGCTGCCCCCCGCCCAGATCCAAAGCGCCATCCGCCAGAGCGAAGAGGAAGGCGTGGCCAGCCTGATCACCAAACTGGGCACCCGGATTGGGCTGGAAAACGTGCAGCGGTTCCTGCCCGCCGACAGCCATATTCCCGAACGCGCCCATATTCTGGCCGCCACCGCCTTTAGTGAGCCGGCCGAAAAATGGCCCCGCCCCGCCGCCCTGCCGCCACGCCCCCTACGTCTGTTTGCACCAGAACCGATTGGTGGCCGTGCCACCGGACCAGGGCGCGAACCACCGCCCCAATTTCGCTGGCGGGGCATGCGGTTGGAGCGGGTACATGTGGAAGGGCCGGAACGGCTGACGCCGGAATGGTGGCTGCCGTCTGAGGCCTGGCAAAACGGCGTGCGTGATTACTGGCGGGTGGAAACCAGGCAGGGCCGGCGGCTGTGGATGTATCACACACCGCAGAACCCCGGCTGGTTTGTGCAGGGGGAGTTTGCATGACGCCCACCGCCCCAAATACAGCAGACCGCCAGACCACCCGCGCCCTGCCGGTGCCGCCCTATGCAGAACTGGCGGTGACCTCAAACTTCACTTTCCTCACCGGTGCCTCCCACCCCGAGGAGCTGGTCACCCGCGCCGCCGAACTGGGGCTGGAGGCAATTGCCGTCACCGACCGCAACTCACTGGCCGGTGTGGTGCGGGCCTGGTCCGCGTTGAAGGAGTTGAAACGGGCGCAGGAGGAGACGCAGCAAGAAGAGGCAATCCAAATTCGCTCGGAACATCGGGTGGATCAATGTTCGCGTCAGGAAATCGGCCCGCGCAACCCGATCCCAGTCCCGGTGCAGGACGCCCCCGCCCTGCCGCGTCTGATTGTCGGCAGCCGTCTGGTGCTGCGCGACTGCATCCTTGACTGGATCGCCCTGCCCCGCAGCCTGCCCGCCTATGGCCGCCTGTCACGGCTGCTGACACTCGGCAAACGGCGGGCGGAGAAGGGCGAGTGTCATCTGGATCTGGAGGATGTGCTGGCCGCGGGCGAAGATATGATCTTCATCGCCCTGCCGCCCAAGGACCAGCCGCTTGCACAGGCCAGCCGGCCCCTGAAACGGATGGCGCGGCAGTTTCCCGGCCATGTCTATCTGGGGGCCGCACCACGCTATGATGGTAGTGATCAGATGTGGTTTGACCGCTGCGCCCGGCTGGCCCACCACTGCGCCACACCGATGGTGGCGGTGGGCGATGTGCTGATGCACCACGGGTCGCGGCGGCAGCTGGCCGATGTGCTGACCTGTATGCGCGAACATATCACCATTGATGAGATCGGCACCCGCGCCCTGCCCAACAGCGAACGCCGCCTGAAAGGGGCCGCTGATATGGCCCGCCTTTACCGCCGCCACCCGGCTGCGATCCGCCGCGCGGTGGAGATTGCCAACCGCTGCACCTTTGATCTGAGCGAACTGTCCTACAGCTACCCCGATGAGGTCAGCGACAGCGGTGAGGCGCCGCAGGACCGGCTGGCACGGCTGGCCACGGAAGGTCTGCAACGGCGCTACCCCACGGGCGTGCCGGATCATGTGACCGCCTTGAAAGACAAAGAGCTGCGCATGGTCGGCAAGTTGGGCTTTGCCGCCTATTTCCTGACCGTGCATGACATCGTCGCCTATGCCCGCAGCCTCGATATCCTTTGTCAGGGGCGTGGGTCAGCGGCGAACTCGGTCCTGTGTTACGCGCTGGGGATCACCGATGTGGGGCCTGACACGATCACCATGGTGTTTGAGCGGTTCATCTCGGAACATCGCGGGGAACCGCCGGATATTGACGTCGATTTCGAACATGAACGGCGTGAAGAGGTGATCCAGCACATCTATGAAAAATACGGCCGCGAACGGGCGGGCCTCTGTGCCACGGTGATCCATTTCCGGTCCCGCGCGGCGATCCGTGAGGTGGGCAAGGTCATGGGGCTCAGCCAGGATGTGACCGCAGGCCTGTCCAGCCAGATCTGGGGCATGTCCGGCAAGGGACCGGATCCGGACCGGATGCAGGAACTGGGGCTGGATCTGCAGGACCTGCGCCTGCGCCAGACCGTGCGGCTGATCGGCGAGGTCATCGGTTTCCCGCGCCACCTCAGCCAGCATGTCGGCGGTTTTGTCATCACCCGCGGGCGGCTGGATGAGCTGTGCCCGATCGAAAACGCCGCGATGGAGGATCGCACCTGTATCGAGTGGGACAAGGATGACATTGACGCGCTGGGGATCCTGAAAATCGACGTCCTGAGCCTGGGCATGCTGACCTGTATCCGCAAAAGCTTTGACCTGCTGCGCAGTCATGAAGGTCAGAAACTGGCAATAGCCTCGGTCCCGCAGGAGGATCCGGCGACCTATGACATGCTGTGCATTGCCGATGCCATTGGGGTGTTTCAGGTCGAAAGCCGGGCGCAGATGAATTTCCTGCCCCGGATGCGGCCGCGCACCTTCTATGATCTGGTGATTGAGGTGGCGATTGTGCGCCCCGGCCCGATCCAGGGCGACATGGTCCACCCCTATA
Organism: Thalassovita sp.; assembly: GCF_963691685.1. GTDB lineage: Bacteria > Pseudomonadota > Alphaproteobacteria > Rhodobacterales > Rhodobacteraceae > Thalassobius. Next base: position 843,226 of record NZ_OY829290.1, on the reverse strand, counting down.
TCAACCGCCGTCAGGGGCGCGAGCAGGTCAGCTTCCCGTCTGAGGCCCTGCGCGAGGTTCTGGGCAAAACCCTTGGCGTGCCGCTGTTTCAGGAACAGGCGATGCAGATCGCCGTGGTGGCAGCAGGTTTCACCGCCGAAGAGGCCGACCGGTTGCGCCGATCGCTGGCCACCTTCCGGCGGATGGGCACCATTGGTACTTTTCGCGATCGCTTTGTGAACGGCATGCTGGAACGCGGCTATGAGGAGGCCTTTGCCCTGCAGTGTTTCGGCCAGATCGAAGGGTTTGGCGAATACGGTTTCCCCGAAAGCCACGCCGCCGCCTTTGCCATGCTGGCCTATGTCTCAGCCTGGTTGAAACGGCACCACCCGGCGATCTTTGCCTGCGCCCTGCTAAACTCCCAACCGATGGGGTTTTACGCCCCGGCCCAGATCGTGCGGGACGCGCGGGAACACCAGATTGAGGTGCGCCCGATCTGCGTCAACAATTCCGATTGGGACAACACGCTGGAACGCCGCCCCGATGGCGCGCTGGCATTGCGGCTGGGATTTCGCCAGATCAAAGGCCTGAAAGAAGAGGATGCCGGCTGGATCGTCGCCGCCCGCGGCAATGGCTACCCCGATCCCCAGAGTCTGTGGCTGCGCGCCGGCATCAAACCCGCCACCCTGGAACGTCTGGCTGAGGCCGATGGCTTTGCCGCGATGGGCCTCAACCGCCGCGATGCGCTGTGGCAGGTGAAAACCATCCGCTCGCCCGCCCCGCTGCCGCTGTTCAACGATCCCTTCGATGGGGAAGGCATCGTGGAGCCGCATGTGGAACTGCCGCAGATGCATCTGGGCGAAGAAGTGGTGGAGGATTACGTCACCACCCGCCTCAGCCTGAAGGCCCACCCGATGGAGCTGATCCGCCCCGATCTGCCCGGCCTGACGCTGCATTCCGACCTGCATCGCGCGCCTTTGGGCAAATGCACCGTCTGCGGGCTGGTCATCACCCGGCAACGGCCCGGCACCGCCTCTGGCGTGATTTTCCTGACGTTGGAGGATGAAACAGGCGTCAGCAACGTGATTGTCTGGCCCAAGATGTATGAACAGTTTCGCGCCGTTGTCATGGGCGGGCGATTGCTGCGGGTCAGCGGGCATTTGCAGCGCGAAGGCATTGTGACCCATCTGATTGCCCATCACATCAGCGATGAATCGCATCGGCTGACCGCCCTTGGCCATCCGCTAGCGCCCGACATTGGCGAAACGCTGCCACAGGCGGATGATGCGCCACGCCCCCCACGCCGCAGCGCAGGCAAACCGCCACGCTCCGGCGCCAGACACCCACGGGAACAGGCGAAACGGCTGTTTCCCAGCCGTGATTTCCATTGAAGCCTTGGCTGGATCAAGCCGCCTGCAAATAGGCAGTCACATGGGCCTTGGCCTGTTTCACGGCCTCAGGCAGGGGCTGCACCAAGGCCAGCCCACAGGCAATGGCCGCCGCCAGGGTGCAGCCGGTGCCACGGCGGGTGCCGGGTAGGCGCGGGGCTGTGAAGGTCGTGACCTGATCCGCCATGACCAAACGGTCCACGGCCTCAGCCCCGATGTCATGCCCGCCTTTGACCAGCACCGCACCCGCACCGGCCTGTAACAGGGCCGCAACCGGATCATCGGCGCCCAGACCCTCCCCCAGACGGGCCAGTTCGGGCAAGTTCGGCGTCACCAGATCGACCTGCGGCAACAGTTCGGTCAGCACCGCAAGCCCCGCCGCATCCAAAAGCGCCTTGCCGGAAGAGGATGCAATCACCGGATCCAGCACCACCGGCACCCCTTTGGGCAGATCAGTTCGCAGCGCCTCAGCGACGGCCCGCACCACCACGGCATTGCCCAGCATGCCGATTTTCACCGCGGCCACAGGCCCCTGCAGGAACGCAGCCCGGATCTGCGCTTGCACCAGGTCTGCCGCACAGATGTCCGCACGCAAAACCGCGCTGTCGGTCTGTGCCGTCACCGCAGAGACCGCCACCCGTGCAGCGATGTTGAAAGCTGCTGCCGTGGCACAATCGCGCAACAGACCGGCCCCGCCGGAGCTGTCCATACCACCGATCATCAAAACAGCCATCAGCCGTCCCCCGCCGCCAGAAGCACCAGATCCCGGTGCCCTGCTGCCGCCAATTGATCCGCCGCCGCCCAGGCACGCAGCCCGCTGCGACAGGCCAGAACGGTGCGACCGGCGACCTTGGGCAAATTGCTCAGATCCCTCGCCGGGACACGGGTGGCCTGTGGCAAGGCAAGAGTGGCCTCCTCCGCCGGGCGCAACTCAATCACCCGATCCTGCGGCAGAACCTGCGAAGTGGCGACAAAACCATGCCCTGCAACCTCCTCCGCGCCATCAAACCGGAAGGAGGACACCCGCCAATTGGCCAGATCCACCTGCATCATCTGCCCAAGCGGGCTGGGCGCCAATCCCAGAAGACAGGACAAAACCATCTGCGCCTGCAGCGCGCCCAGGGTGGCAACCACCGGGCCCAGAACGCCGGCCTCGGCGCAGGTCTGGCAATCGGTGGGCAGATCGGGAAACACCGCGCGATACGACGGCGCGCCGCCACAAAATCCGCCGACATAACCGCTGCGCCCCAGCACTGAAGCTGAAATCAGCGGCACAGCCAGATCGCGGCAGGCATCAGACAGAACATAGGTGGCTGCAAAGCTGTCTGCCGCGTCCACCACCAGATCGATGCCCTTTAGCGCGCCAATCACAGATGCCGCATCCAATCGAGCCATCTGGGTGGAGGCAGAAACCTCAGGGTTCAGAGCCATCGCCATCTGCGCTGCCAGAACGGCCTTGCTGCGGCCGATATCAGACTGACGAAACAGGGTCTGGCGGTGCAGATTGCTTTCCTCAACCCGGTCGGGATCCATCAGGTGCAAATGGCCCACACCGGCGCCCGCCAAGGCTGGAATTGCCGTGGCGCCGAGGCCGCCGCAGCCCACAACCAAAACCCGTGCCGCCCGCAGGCGGCGCTGCCCGGCCGGGCCGACCTCAGCCAGTTGTTCCTGCCGGGCGTAGCGGTTCATCGCGTGGCCTCCAGCCACTGGCGGGTGCGGGCCTCGGGATCTTCAGCCAGCAAAATATCGGTGACAACCGCTGCACTGTCTGCCCCTGCCTCAAAGACGCCGGGCAGCCGTTCAGGTGTCAGCCCGCCGATGGCCACCAGAGGCAGGTCGCCAACCCGCGCCTTCCAGCGCTTTAGCTTCTCCAAACCCTGCGGTGCCCAGGGCATTTTCTTGAGCTTGGTTTCATACACCGGCCCCAGGGCCACATAGGCCGGATCATGGCTGAGCGCGCGATCCAACTCGGCCTCATCATGGGTTGAGAGGCCAAAGCGCACACCCTTCTGGCGCAGCGCCTCGATATCGGCGGTGTCCAGATCCTCCTGCCCCAGATGCACAAAGGTGCAGTTCAACTCCATCGCCAATTGCCAGTGATCATTCACCACCAGCTGGGCCCCATGCACCGCGCAGAGATCCCGCGCCCGGGCGATCTGACGGCGCAATTCGGCCTCGGGCTGGTCCTTCAGGCGCAGCTGCACCAGCTTAACCCCCTGCGGCACCAGCAGTTCCAATTCGGCCACATGGCCCACGATCAAATAAAACCGATCCAACATCTTCTCTTTCCTCAAAGCTGTGCGAGGCCAAAAATCGGGGTGGAGGCCACTGCCATATCGCGTTTGGGCATCAACCCGGCCTGCGCCGCCATCTGTCCGGCCGCCACCGCCTGACCAAAGGCCGCCGCCATGCCAACCGGATCCAACGCCTTGGCCACGGCCGTGTTCAAAAGCACCGCGTCATAGCCCAGTTCCATCGCCTGTGCGGCCTGTGACGGCGCGCCGATACCGGCATCCACAACCAAGGGAATATCCGGAAAATGCGCCCGCATGCTGCGCAGCCCTTCCAGATTGCGCAGGCCCTGCCCGGATCCGATGGGCGCGCCCCAGGGCATCAGCACCTGACAGCCGGCCTCCACCAGTTTTTCGCCAAGGATCAGATCCTCCGTCGTGTAGGGGAACACCTGAAACCCATCGGCACACAGCGCGCGCGCGGCCTCCACCAGTGCAAAGGGATCGGGTTGCAGGGTGTCGGCATGGCCGATCACCTCCAGCTTGATCCAACCGGTGCCAAATACCTCGCGTGCCATCTGGGCGGTGGTGATCGCTTCGGCGGCTGTGTGACAGCCCGCAGTGTTGGGCAGAATGCGACAGCCGGTTTCCGCGATCAGCTGACGGAAATCCGCGCCACCGCGCCCTTCGCGGCGCAGTGAAACGGTGATCACCTCAGCCCCTGAGGCGGCAATCGCCTGCTGTAACACCGCAGGGGAGGGATATTGCGCCGTGCCCAGCATCAGCCGGCTTTTCAGGTCTACGCCATAAAACATCGCTAGCCCCCCTGCATCGGCGCAAGGACTTCAATCCGATCACCGTCATTGAGCGGATGATCCGCACGAGCCCCCCGCGGCACAAACTGACCGTTCACCGCCGTGGCGACGGCCGCCACCTCAAACCTCTGTTCGGTCAACAGATCCGCCAGTGTTTCTACCTGAGCTGTCAGGCCTTTGCCGTTCACCTCAACCCGCATTTTGCAGCCCTCCCATCAGGTCATTGGCCAATTGCTCGGCCAGAACGGGTGCCATCAGGAACCCGTGGCGATACATACCGTTCATGTGAATGCGCCCGCCGGTCTGGCGGATCGCAGGGATGTTGTCGGGGAAGGCCGGGCGCAGACCGGCGCTGGCCTCAAGAATGCGCGCTTCGGCAAAGCCCGGATGCACAGTGTAGGCGGCGGACAGCAGTTCCATTGCGGCGCGTGCGGTGATGGCGCCACTGTCTTCGCTTTCGACCATTGTGGCACCGATCATGTAGCGGCCCAGCCCGCGCGGCACGATGTAACAGGGGAACCGCGGATGCAGCAGGCGCAGGGTCCGGCTGAGAGGCACATCGGGCGCCTCAACCAGCAGCATTTCACCGCGCACCGCCCTGAGATCGGGCAGCAGATCCCGTGCAGCCCAGCCCCGGCAGTCGATGATCTGGCCTTCCGGGCTGCCACGTTCCGCGAAACGCACTCCCAGCCCCTCGGCCCGCTGACGAAGTATGCTGAGGGCGCGACGCGGGTCCATATGGGCCTCAGACGCGTAGTAAAGCCCGCGGGCAAAACGGTTTTCCAGTGCCAGTTCCAATGTGGCGGGCACCACCCATTCATGAGCGCGGGTGGCCCGGGCAAACCGGTGCAGTTCCGCCTGATCCCGCGCGGGTGCCAGAACCAAGGTTCCCCGGCGGGTCAGCGGCCCGATCCGAGCCTCCCACCATGCGGCGGCGTCTTGACCGGCGCGCACCACCAGATCCGGGGCGCTTTCGCCTTCGCAGAAAGGGGCCAGCATCCCCCCCGCCAGCGCCGAGGCCGCAGTGACCGCCCGTGGATCGATCACCCGGACATCGGCGCCACGTTCTGCAAGGGCGGTGGCGGCGCAAAGCCCCGCCACACCGGCCCCCAAAACCGTGCAGATCATTCCGCCGCTTCCACCTTGGTGGCAGGCACATACAGCTCGCCCCCTTCCTGGAACTTCGCTGCCATTTTGGCAAAACCATCGGCCTTTTCGGCCTCGGCGCGGATGTCATGGCTGATCCGCATGGAGCAGAACTTGGGCCCACACATGGAACAGAAATGCGCCACCTTATGCGCCTCTTTCGGCATGGTTTCATCGTGGAAGTCACGCGCCGTATCGGGATCCAGTGAGAGGTTGAACTGATCCTCCCAGCGGAACTCAAACCGAGCGCGGCTGACCGCATCGTCACGCTCCTGCGCCCCGGGGTGGCCCTTGGCCAGATCGGCGGCATGGGCGGCCAGTTTGTAGGTTATCACGCCGGTTTTCACGTCGTCACGGTCCGGCAGGCCAAGGTGTTCCTTTGGCGTCACGTAGCACAGCATCGCGCAACCGTACCAACCGATCATGGCCGCGCCAATGGCGCTGGTGATGTGGTCATAGCCCGGCGCAATGTCGGTGGTCAGCGGCCCAAGCGTGTAGAACGGCGCCTCATGGCAATGTTCCAGCTGCTTGTCCATATTGGCCTTGATCTTGTGCATCGCGACATGGCCCGGCCCTTCGATCATCACCTGACAGTCTTTGGCCCAGGCGATTTTGGTCAGTTCACCCAGCGTCTCCAACTCGGCAAACTGCGCCTCATCATTGGCGTCCGCGATGGAGCCGGGACGCAGACCATCCCCCAGCGAAAAGGAGACATCATACTTGCGGCAGATGTCGCAGATCTCGTCAAAATGCTCGTAAAGGAAGCTTTCCTTGTGGTGATGCAGGCACCACTTGGCCATCATCGAACCGCCGCGCGACACAATGCCTGTCACCCGTTTCGCGGTCATCGGCACCATATGCAGACGTACACCGGCGTGGATGGTGAAATAATCGACGCCCTGTTCGGCCTGTTCGATCAGCGTGTCGCGGAACACTTCCCAGGTCAGGTCTTCGGCGATGCCGTTCACCTTTTCCAGCGCCTGATAGAGCGGCACCGTGCCGATCGGCACCGGTGCGTTGCGGATGATCCATTCACGGATGTTGTGGATGTTGCGGCCGGTCGACAGGTCCATCACCGTGTCGCCGCCCCAGCGGATCGCCCAGACCATTTTCTCCACCTCTTCCTCCATCGAGGAGGTAACGGCGGAGTTGCCGATATTGGCGTTGATCTTGACCAGGAAGTTGCGGCCGATGATCATCGGCTCCAGCTCACGGTGGTTGATGTTGGCGGGGATGATTGCACGGCCTTCGGCGATTTCCTGACGGACAAACTCGGGCGTCACCAGATCGGGAATGGCGGCGCCAAAGTCATGCCCGTCACGCGCCTTTTCCCAGGCTTCGATCCGGCCGTTGTTTTCGCGGATAGCCACAAATTCCATCTCAGGCGTGACGATCCCGGCTCGGGCATAGGCCAGCTGGGTCACGGCCTTGTCGCCTTTGGCGCGCAGCGGCGGGCGGATCGCGGGGAACTCAGGCACCAGCTTGTCGCCCTTGGCAAAGCCGTTGTCGGCTGCGGTGACCGCGCGGCCTTCATAGGCTTCGACGTCACCGCGTTCAGCCAGCCAGGCGCCGCGTTTGTCTTCCAGACCTTTGCGAATGTCGATCTCGGCCGCCGGATCGGTGTAGGGGCCGGAGCTGTCATAGACCACCTGCGGGGCCTCACCACCGCCGACGTGGATCTGGCGCATCGGCACCTGCACGTCATGGATCTGGCCGTGGACGTAAATCTTGGATGAAGCAGGCAGTCCACCGGTGGAAATCTGCGGGGTCGGAGCGTCCGTGGTCTTCGGTTCAGTGCTCATCTGGTGTCTCCTCAAGGTTCAAGACTCGAAAAGACCCAAGCCAAACGATGAGGTAGAAAGAGACCGCACTGGTCCCCAAAAAACAGGGCCCAATAGCGGCCCAAAGGGCGCAATGCTCCCCTTGGTCTCCCTACGCCAGTGTCAACTGGGTCAGGTTCTAAGGGTCGCGTCGCCGGTGCAAAGTTGCCTTTGCCCCTGTCAGCCTCTCAGTCCCCTTGGTGGGACTCCCCTGACGTGGCGCGAACATGCGGCGCGGGCGTCACGCTGTCAACCAACTTGCGCCACCCCTTGCGTCCGGGCACACCAAGAGGCCATAAAAAGGGCAGCAAAATCAGAGGGAAAGCATGGCGAAATTTTCTGCAAATCTGGGATTTCTTTGGGCTGACCTGCCCTTGCCTGCAGCGATCCGCGCCGCCCATGCGGCCGGGTTTGACGCGGTGGAATGCCACTTTCCCTATGATGTGGACCCAGATGAGGTGCGTGCTGCCCTGCAGGACACCGGGCTGCCAATGATGGGCCTGAACACAGCACCGGGTGATCTGGATGCAGGCGAATTTGGCCTGGCCGCCTTGCCCCACAGACAGGCCGCAGCCCGCGCCGCAATTGATCAGGCGATCGGTTATGCCGTCGCCACCAACATAGCCAATATTCACGTGATGGCAGGCAAGGCCGACGGGGCAGAAGCCCGTGCAGCATTTGTGGAAAACCTACGCTATGGCTGCGCGCGTGCCGCGGCGCATGGTCTGGCCCTGCTGATTGAGCCGATCAACAGCCATGACGTGCCGGGTTACTTCCTGACCACGCTCGACCAAGCGGCTGACATCATTGCTGAGGTGGGAGCAGACAATATAAAACTGATGTTTGATTGCTACCACGTGGCCCGCATGGGGGACGATGTGATCGCCGGATTGGCGCAACATGCGCCTTTGATCGGGCACGTACAGTTCGCCGGTGTGCCAGCCCGGGGCCGCCCGGATGTTGGGGATTTGGACTATCGCAGCGTCTTTGCGCATTTGGATCAGGCCGGATACAGCGCGCCCCTTGGGGCAGAGTATCGGCCCGAGGGCACGACCGAGGCCTCACTGGGCTGGCTGGACCTGTTTCAGGATTGACTCGCCCGATCTGCGAGGCCTTCATGTGAGCGATAACAATTGAAGGCCCCGACCATGAGCACACGGCATCCCTTTGGCACCACCCCCAATGGTGAGGTGGTTGAACGCGTGCCCCTGCAACGCGCCGGTGTGACCGCAAAGGTGATGACCTGGGGCGCCAGCCTGCAGGATTTCCGTGTCGAAGGCATCGGCCATGCGCTGGTTCTGGGGGCGCCTGACTTCCCCCCCTACCTTGATGAAATGCGCTATTTCGGGGCCATTGTGGGCCCTGTTGCCAATCGGATCGCCAAAGGCCGCGCGCCGCTGGGCGATCGGACACTGGAGTTGGAACGCAACGAAAACGGCATCACCACGTTGCATGGCGGCGACGACGGCATTGGGCAGGCCAATTGGCGGATCCTGTCACATAGTGAGGCCAGCGTGACCTTGATGATCACCCAAGCCGATGGTGTGGGTGGGCTACCGGGACCAATCACCCTCAAGGCGCGCTACAGTCTGGAAGAGGACAGCGCCCTGCTGTTGGAAATTGAGGCAACCGCTGAGCAGACCACCTATTGCAACCCGGCCCATCACAGCTATTGGAAGCTGGACACATCCCCTGCGCTACACGGCACAGAACTGCAGGTCATGGCCGAAACCTACCTGCCGCTGGATGATGAAAACATCCCCCTTGGCGCCCCGGCGCCGGTGATGGGCAGCGGATTTGATTATCGCAGCGCAGCCCCTGTTTTGCGGCCCGAAACAGAAGGGCTCGACCACAACTTCTGCCTTGCGGGGCAAGGGGATATGCCGCTGGCGGCGGTCGTGCAGACGGATAAGTTGCGGCTGGAGGTAGCGACCAATGAGCCGGGTCTGCAGGTCTATGACGGCGCGGGTCTCAACACCGGGCGCGGTCATCATCCCCACCCTTACGGCGCCAATGCCGGCCTTGCGCTGGAGCCGCAGCACTGGCCCGATGCGCCGAACCATCCGGAGTATCCGTCAATCCTGTTGGAACCGGGACAGACCTACCGGCAGACCAGCCGCTTCAAAATCAGCAGGATCTAACGCAAAAGGCCGGGGCGATCCCCGGCCTTTTTCCTGTTCTCTTCGGTGGGCTTAGCCCAGCGCTGCCATCGCACCTGCGGTGTCCAGCATCCGGTTCGAGAAGCCCCATTCGTTGTCATACCAGCTGAGGACACGCACCATGCCACCATCAGTGACCTTGGTCTGATCCGCGGCGAAGATCGACGAATGCGGGTTGTGGTTGAAGTCGCTGGAAACCAGCGGCAGGTCGTTGCGGGCCAGCACACCCTTCAGCGGACCTTCGGAGGCAGCGGCCTCAATCGCGGCGTTCACCTCTTCGACAGTGGTCCCTTTCTTCGGCATGAAGGTCAGGTCAACAACCGAAACATTCGGGGTCGGCACGCGGATGGCCGAGCCGTCCAGCTTGCCCTTCAGATGCGGCAGTACCAGCGACACGGCGCGCGCCGCACCGGTGGAGGTCGGGATCATCGACAGCGCCGCAGCCCGCGCGCGGTAGAGGTCCTTGTGCATGGTGTCCAGCGTCGGCTGGTCACCGGTGTAGGCATGCACGGTGGTCATGTAACCGGTCTCGATGCCGAAGGCATCGTCCAGAACCTTAGCAACCGGGGCCAGACAGTTGGTGGTGCAGGAGGCGTTGGAAACAACCATATCCTCGGCGGTCAGGTCCTGATGGTTCACACCAAACACCACCGTACGGTCGGCGCCGTCACCCGGGGCCGAGATCAGCACCTTATTGGAACCGTTTTCCAGATGCGCCGCGGCCTTTTCCCGTTTGGTGAAGATGCCGGTGCATTCCAGCGCGATGTCGACATCGCCCCAGGGCAGATCAGCAGGGTTGCGTTCGGCGGTCACACGAATGCGGTGACCGTTAACGATCAGGGCGTTCTCTTCCACCACAATGTCAGCGTTCAGATGGCCGTGCACACTGTCAAACTGCAGCAGGTGCGCGTTGGTGGCCACCGGACCCAGATCGTTAATCGCAACGATTTCAATGTCCTTACGCCCGGATTCGATCCACGCGCGCAACACGCAGCGGCCGATGCGGCCAAACCCGTTGATGGCAAGTTTCGTGGTCATGGGTGTCTCCTTCGTGGAATGCGGGGTCCGAATAGGTGCAATACAAGACGACTCGCGCCCTGCTAGCGCTAACGCGGATTAAACATATTAGCGCTAACATTGCGAGTGAAAATTGCGTGAATCGCGCAAAAGCGAAAGAAATCTTGGAAAAAGGGTAAATCAGGGAATAGGTGACTTTCTTTTCGGTGATTTGACGGTGTTATTCTGTTGCCGCACATAGGCAACACCTGCAAAATGTCAGAATATCCCCAAGGTAAAAGGGCTCACCATGACCGAACGTGCCGGAAAACGCCGCATTGTCTCCTCCCGCCATCTGGCTGAGGGCGATGGGTGGGAAATGTCCGAATTGGAATACGGGCTGATCATCATCCACAACGCGTTTAACCGCTGGATGCAGCGCTGTATGGCCGCCGCAGGCATGCCGGAACTGTCACCGCTGGAGGTTTTGGTGCTGCACAACACCAACCACCGTGACCGGGAAAAACGGCTGAGCGATATCTGTTTTCTGCTGAACCTCGAAGACACTCATACCGTCAACTATGCCCTGCGTAAGCTGTTGAAGATGGGGCTGCTGGATTCGGAAAAGCGCGGCAAGGAGGTGTTTTACACCACCTCCGCCGAAGGGCGCAGCCTGTGCGAACGCTATAAGGAAGTGCGCGAACAATGTCTGTTGGAAGTGCTGCCACGTGCGGGCATTGAGGGCGATGAGCTGCGCGAAATAGCGGCCTCGCTTCGGGCGCTGTCCGGCCTTTACGATCAGGCCAGTCGGGCGGCGGCCTCCCTCTAGGAGGCCACTGTCAGGTCTCGAGATCGCTGGCTTAGTTGCCCATCGCGTTTGGCAGCACGGTCACGATCCCCGGGAAGGCCGTGATCAGCAAAACGCCCAGCAATAGCAGGAAGAAGAACGGCAGCGCCGCCTTTGCGACCTTCAGGATGTTATATCCCGTAAGCCCCTGGATCACGAAGAGGTTGAAGCCCACCGGCGGGGTGATCTGGCTCATCTCCACCACCAGCACAAGGTAGATGCCGAACCACAGGGGATCGATGCCCACGGCCTCCACCATTGGCAGGATGATCGATGTGGTCAGCACCACGACCGAAATGCCATCGAGGAAACAGCCCAGGATGATGAAGAAAACAGTCAGCACCGCCAGCAGCGCATAGGGCGACAGGTTAAAGGTGCCGATCCAGGTTGCCAGATTGCGCGGGATCCCGGTGAAGCCCATGGCAATCGCAAGGAAGGCTGCGCCCATCAGGATAAAGGCAATCATGGCCGAGGTGCGGGTGGCCGACAGCAGCGCCTCTTTGAACTGGGCCATGCCAAAGCCACCAGACAGCATGGCAAGGATCAGCGACAGCACCACCCCGATCGCCGCCGCATCGGTGGGCGAGGCAACACCGGAATAGATCGTGCCGATCACACCGCAGATCAGCAGCAGCACGGGGATCAGCCGGCGTGAGGCTTTGAGCTTTTCCATGAAGGGCACCGCGGGCCCTTCATCGGGGATCAGATTCTTGTTCATAAACGCCCGCAGGGCAACATAGGCGGCGAACAGCCCCACCAGCATGGCGCCCGGCAGCACACCGGCCACAAACAAGCGGGCAATGGATTGTTCGGTGGCCACCCCATAGACAATCAGGATGATCGAGGGTGGGATCAACAGCCCCAGCGTGGCAGACCCTGCCAAGGTGCCAAGGATCAGACTGTCGGGGTAGCCGCGCTCTTTCAACTCAGGCACCGACATCCGGCCAATGGTGGCGGCAGTCGCGGCGGAGGAGCCGGAGACCGCAGCAAAGATCGCGCAGCCTAGAATGTTGACGTGCAGCAGACGGCCCGGTACCCGGCTGAGCCAGGGCGCCAGACCGCTGAACATATCCTCAGACAGGCGGGATCTGAGCAGGATTTCCCCCATCAGGATAAACAGGGGCAGCGCGGCCAGAGGCCAGCTGTGGCTGTGCCCCCAAAGGGTGGTGGCCAGCACCAGACCTTCGGGTGCGTTTGAAAAGAAGGCAATCGCGACAAAGGCCATCACGATCAATGACATGGCTACCCAAAGGCCCGCAGCCAGCAGCGCCAGCAAAACGGCCAGAAGGATCGAAAAGACGATAGGATCAGACAATTCAGGCATTTTGTTACTCCGACCCTTCATCCGCCAGGATGGGTTTGCGCGCAATCAGCGCCTCAACAAAGGTATCCACCAGCGCAACGGTCAGCAGGCCCAGGCCCCCAACCATCGACAGCTGCGGGATCCACAGAGGGATCGCAACGATACCTGTCGACATATCCCCGTAGTGCCAGCTCTCCCACAGGAGGGAGCCGGCGAAATAAGTGGCATAGCCCGACATGGCCGCCCCCAGCGCCAGCGTCGTCAGCTCCAACAGCCAGCGCGGCCCTTGGCTGAGACGTTGGATCAGCAGGTTGACCCGGATGTGGCCGCCCAGACGCAGGGTGTAGGACAGCGCCATGAAGCTGGCAGTGGCCAGCGCAAAGCCAGCAAAATCCGCATAAGATGGAATAGTGAATGAGAGATCAGGCCCGCCGATACGCGCCAGAATGTTCAGGCTGACCTGCGCGGTGACGATCACGCAGATGAATAGGATCGACAGCGCGGCAATCCAGCCTGCCGTCAGATAAAGCCCGTCTAAAAATCGCCGCAGCATGGCGCCTCCTCCCTCGGGGGCTGTCCCCCATGTGTACAAAAACGCCCCGACCGCAGGATCGGGGCGTTCTCAGATGTCAGGATCAGTTGGCCTGGTAGCCGTTCAGAACCTCAATGGCGTCTTCGCTGGCGTTTTCCATCCAGTTGTTCACCATCTCTGCGCCGATCGACAGCAGACCGTTCATCAGCTCATCGGACGGCTGAACCACGGTGATGCCGTTGTCAGCCATAACTTTGGTTTTGGTTTCAGCTTCGGCGGCCGACATTTCCCAACCGCGGGCTTCGGCTTTGGCAGCGGCTTCCATCACAGCCGCCTGAACGTCCGCCGGCAGGCGGTCAAATACACGGGTGTTCACAACCACGATGTTTTTCGGAACCCATGCGTTGATCGGGGTGTAGTGGGTGACAAAGTCCCAGGCCTTGGAGTTGGCGCCGGTGGAGGGCGAGGTGATCATCGCCTGAACCTGACCGGTAGCAAAGGCCTGCGGGATGTTTGAGGCTTCGATCTGAACCGGGGCCGCTTTGGCCAGAGTTGCGAACTCTTCCAGTGCGGCGTTGTAGGCGCGGAACCGCAGACCTGCCAGATCATCAACGGTTTTCACTTCGCCGTTGGTGTAAAGACCCTGCGCCGGCCACGGCACCGAGAACAGCGGCTTCAGGCCTTCTTTGGCCATCAGCTTTTCGATAACTGGCTTCTGAGCGGCCCACAGTTTGGCGGCATCGTCATAGGAGGTCGCAACAAACGGCTGGCTGTCTACACCGTAGGCCAGATCTTCGTTCGACAGGCGCGACAGGAAGAATTCACCGATTGGCACCTGACGCGAACGCACGGCGTTTTTGATCTCAGGGTGCGGGAACAGCGAACCAGCCGAGTGGATGGTGATTTCCAGCGCGCCATCGGTGGCCGCAGCAACGTCGGCCGCGAACTCACGGATGTTGACGGTGTGGAAGGTGCTGTCGCCATAGGGCGTCGGCATGTCCCAGGTCTCGGCGGTTGCGGCACCGGCCAGGCCCAGACCCAGCGCGAAGGTTGCAGCAAGTTTAAACATGGTTGTTTCTCCTGAGCCCGACGGTCGGGCTTCACTGTTGGAAGTAATTTTTCGGCATTACGTTGACAAAATGTCAGTAAAATGAAAATCTGGTCAAGAGTTTTCTGCACGCCCCCCTGCTTTAACAGCTATATTCGCCCTGTTTTTGTCCTGTCCCCTCCATGTCCCTGCAAGGATCGCCACGCATGATACAGCAACATAGCACGCCAGCCCCCGAAGTGTTGCCGCTGGGCCAAGACGGTGTGCTGGTGCGATTCGCCAAGCAGGCCTCGTTCGAGGCCACGGCCGCCTGCCTTGCCTTTCAGCGTGTGGTTGAGGATGCAAGCCTGCCCGGGTTGACGGATGTTGTGCCCTCATTGATCTCAGTCTTGTTGCAATTTGACCCGGCCCGGACGGATCGGGCCGCAGTAACCGCAGCAACATCAGCGCTGCTCGACGGGCGCGACTGGCTGCATGATCCGCTGCCTGCGCCAAAACGGTGCTGGCACATTCCCGTGGCTTTTGGCGGGCAGTTCGGCCCGCAGCTCACGGATTTCGCATCGGTCAGCGGGCTGAGCGAAGACACCATTGTTGCCGAGGCTCAGGAGACCGAACTGCGGGTTCTGGCCATCGGTTTTGCACCGGGCCAACCCTATCTGGGCTATCTGCCCGAGGGCTGGCAGGTGCCACGCCAAAGCAGCCTGACACCGCGGGTGCCCGCGGGGGCCATTGCCACCGCCATTCGTCAGATGGTGTTGTTTACCAGCGCCTTAACCACCGGCTGGCGGCAGATCGCGGAAACCGGATTTCGCCCGTTTCTGCAGGAACGGAGCGAATCCTTTCTGCTGCGGCAAGGGGATGCGATGCGGCTACATCAGGTCAGCCATGACGCCTACCGCGATCTGTTGAAAGACAATGCCGAGGGTCTGGGCGGCGCGCGCTGTGAGGTGCTGTCATGAGTGCGGAACTGATCATTCACCGGGCAGGACCTGCGCTTTCGGTTCAGGATCTGGGACGGCCCGGCCATATGGCACAGGGCATCGCCACCGGCGGCGCGGCCGATCGGCTGGCGCTGATGGAGGCGGCGGCGCTGCTGCAATCCCCCAAGGTGCTGCCCGCGATTGAGATGGCAGGCCTCGGCGGCACCTTTAGCGTGACCGCCCCCAGCCGCGTTGCCCTGACCGGCGCCCCGATGCGCGCCACTTTGGACGGTGAACCATTGGGTTGGAATGAAAGCCACCTGCTGCAAGCCGGCGACCGGCTGGAGATCGGCGGCGTCAGCGAAGGGGTCTATGGCTACGTGACCTTTGCAGCGGCCATTGACCTGCCTCAGTGGCTGGGCAGTGTCGCAACCCAAGCAGGGCTGGGGATTGGCCAATTGCTGGCAGAGGGCGACACCCTGCCCCTAACGGATGACCCCGATCCTGAGGAGCCGCCACGCCGTTTGCCAAAACCAGACAGGTTCAAAGGCGGCATTCTGCGGATGATGCCCGGACCACAGACCGGCCTGTTCAGCGCAGAGACGCTGCAACGGGCGCTGGCCACACAATTCACCCGGGACGCTGCCGCCAACCGCCAAGGTGTGCGGCTGAACCACGATGATGCCCCCTTCCCCGCCGATGAAGCGGCCTCGCTAGGGTCTGATTTCATCACCCAGGGGGATGTGCAGATGACCGGCGACGGGGTGCCCTATGTGTTGATGGCGGATTGCCAGACCATGGGTGGCTATCCGCGATTGGGATCTGTGATACCGGACGATCTGCCAATGCTGGCGCAGGCACCGCTGGGCGCGCCGATTCAGCTTGAGTTGTTGTCGCAGGAGGATGCGGATGCGCTGTGGCAGCAGGACAGCGCCCGCCTTGCCGCGTTGCGCAGCAAGGCTGAGGTCAAGATCCGCGATCCCCACCAAATCCGGGATCTGCTGAGTTATCAGTTGATTAGCGGCGTGACAGCCGGTGACGATCTGGATCGCGACGACGCATAACATCCCCAGACCCGCCGCTTGGCGGGTCTTTTTCATGCTCTTCAGTTTGCCTTCAGCTTTGCGCGTGACAACCGCGCAAACACTGGAGAATCAACATGAGCACCCCAACCCTTTCTATCGTGATCATCACCCTGAATGAGGCCCAGCGCCTGCCGCGTCTGCTGGATGATCTGGCCGCGCAAAGTTTTCAGGATTTTGAAATCATTCACGTGGACAGCAACAGCGACGATGACACTGTTGCCCTGTCCCACGCGGCCGCATCGCGGTTTGCGCAGTACCGCGTCATTGAAATGCAGACCCGTGGCGTCAGCCTAGGCCGCAACACCGGCGCCGCGGCCGCGCAGGGGGATAGGCTGCTATTTCTGGATGCGGACACACGTCTAGATCCCGCGTTCCTGGCAAAAAGCCTAGCCGAACTGGATCGCCGCCAGTTGGACGTTGGCGTGGTTTGCATGGATACAGCAGGTCTGCCGCGGCGGCTGGCGCTGGGCTATGGCGTCTTCAACCTGGGCATTCGCATCACCCTGCCCTTTTTCCCGACCGCCATCGGCGCCTGCCTGTTTTCCACCCCGGCCGTGCATCAGCGCATTGGTGGATTTGATGAGGGTCTGAGCCTTTGTGAGGATTGCAATTACGTTCTGAAAGCCGCGGAAGGCAAACGCACCACCTTGGGCATTCTGCGTGCACGATTTGGCTTTGATCCCCGCCGGCTGGATCAGGATGGCACCCTGCGCACCGGCCTGACCTATCTGCGCGCCAATCTGCGGCGGTTCTTCCGTGGTGAGATGTACAAAAACGAAATCCCCTACGCCTTTGGCCACTACAAGTGAGGCGGGACCATGTGGGACACACTCTCTCTATCCCTCGTTGGGCTGCCCAGCGCCTGGACGTACATCACCCTCGCAACCATCGCCTTTCTGGACACGCAGATCGGCATCGGCTTCTTCGTTTTTGGCGAGGTTGCCTTCCTCGCGGCAGGGGCGATCGGTGCGGCGACCGGTCAATGGGATCTGATCGCGCTGGTGCTGCTCAGCGCCTGGCTGGGGGATATGGCCAGCTTCATTCTGGGTCAGCGTCTGGGGCCGCGCGCCCTCCTGCGTGTGATGCGGCGGCAAAAACACCGGCGCGCCTTGCGGCGGGCACGGCATATGCTGGGCACACATGGCGCCAAGTTTGTGGTGATCTCACGCCTTCTGGGCCCGGTTGCCTGGATCACCCCGTTTCTGGCGGGCAGTCTGGGCCTGTCCCGCCTGCGCTTTGGGGCGGCGGCGGCGCTGGGCGTCACACTAGGGGCCGGTCAGTTCCTGCTGCTGGGGGCCTTGGGCGCAACCTACAGCCAGGTCTTCGGCGCGGTTTGGGCCTGGATCACGCTGTGGATCCTGCCGCATTGGGTGCCGGTGATGCTGCTCATGGCCTTTGCCCTGCTATGCTGGCGCATTTGGCGGTCTGACCGATCACATGGGCGGCGGCTGTGTCTGGCCGCACTGGCGGCGGGGGCCTTATTCCTTAGCAGCAACATGGTCTATTTCTTTGCCAGCAACGCCCATGCCCAGCCTGAGCCACAGCCCAGCGCCACCCATCAATCGCTGTGCGAGCTTGGCCAGCAGCCCCTGCTGGCGCGCCCGGGGGAGACCCCATTGCACCTGCCACAACCGGTGAACATTGCGATGATCGGCGATCTGACCCCTGAGGCGCTGATGGAGCAACTGGGCTGGCAGCGAAACATGACCTTTTCACGCAATTCCATCGGGATCCTGACCTACATCAAGCTGCTGCTGGCCGGCACGCCCCCCGTGTCCGAGCTTTACCTGAACGGTCAACCCGCACGATCCGCGTTTCAGATGCCCGGCACGCTAAGCGAACGGCTGCACATCCGCTGGTGGCCCGCAGGACAGGTTGATGGCAAGCCGCTGTACCTTGGCGCGATCAGCCGGGATGAAGAGATCGCGATCAAATACTATCGCCATATCCCTGCGCTGCTGCACGACATCGACCCCGATGTAGATGCCGCCCGCGCCACGCTGGCCCAGCAGATCGCCGCCCTGCCTGTGGCGCCTGATCTACATCTGGAGCCGCTGCAGCCTGCCGGAAAATTTCGCGATTACAAAACTGACGGTAAGCTGCTGATTGTGGCCGAAGCCTCAGCTGACGTAGACTTGGCACAGCTGACATGTGCCGGGGCACCAATGCCAACAGCGGGGCTAAGTTAAATGCGTGTATTGCTGGTCGAAGACGATGCGCTGATCGCGGACGCGATAGAGGTCACCCTCAGCCGCGAAGGCTTCCATGTGGATTGGGTGGCCGACGGGCTGAGCGCCGAGGAGGCATTGGCCAGCTCGGCCTTTGATCTGGTGCTGCTGGATTTGGGTCTGCCCGGTCAGGACGGCATCACCCTTTTGCGCTGGCTGCGCGGTCAGGGCGGGCATAACGCACAAGGCAAACAGATCCCGGTAATTATTCTGACCGCGCGGGAAGCGGTGGAAAACCGGATTGAGGGGCTGGATCTGGGGGCGGATGACTACATGGTGAAACCCTTCGACATGCAGGAGCTGATGGCCCGCGCCCGCGCCATGATCCGCCGTGCGAACGGCCGCGCCGTTCCCGCACTGGAAAGTGGCGATATCATCTTGGACCCCGCCGCCCGCACCTTACGCAAAGACAACACATTGATCGACCTGCCGCCGCTGGCGTTTCAAGTGTTGCAGGTGCTGTTGGAGAGGCGTGGCCGCGTGGTGTCCAAAGACGACCTGGCCCAGGTGCTTTATGGCTGGGACGATGGCGCCGAAAGCAACACCGTAGAGGTTTACATTTCCCAGATCCGCCGCCGCCTCGGCACAGATCTGATCCGCACCATTCGGGGTATCGGCTATGTCATCGACCAGTAACACAACGGCCGCCCGTCTCTGGGCGAAGCTGCGCCGCCCGTTCAGCCAGCCGCGCACCTCCATACGGTCCCGCATCCAATGGCGGTTGATCCCTCTGGTTCTGATGATCTGGATCGCAGCAAGCATCGCGATCGTGATCAACGCCCGGCTGGAGCTGAACGCCAGTTTCGACGCACAGGCCCAGCTGATGGCCACCGCCCTTGCCCGCGTGGACAATGAACAAATCGCCCTGCGCAGTCTGGATTGGGATCCGGATCATTACCGCGATGGCTACCTTTTGCGGGTGACGGATGCCAATGGGGCCGTGCTGTTTGACAGCCACCCGGAAACCCGCCCCTTTAGCGAAGAGGAACGGCAAAAGGCCGACGCCGAAACCGACGATGCGGAATGGCAGATCAGCCATTTCTGGACCAGCGGCGGCCGGGAGATCCTGATCGCCCGGCATGAGAACAGCGCCGATGATCTGTTGGGCGCAATTGCTCTGGCCGCGATCCTGCCGCTTGGGTTTGTTTTTGCAGCATCGGTCATTGCGCCATTGGTCGTAGTGCGCTCAGGCCTGCGCCCCCTCACCCGGCTGTCACGCGATCTGCGCCAACGCGCGCCCACGCAGCTGCAACCGCTGGAAGATGCCGAAGCCCCGGATGAGCTGCGGCCGATCCTGACCTCGCTAAACAACCTGTTTCAACGTATTGAGGCCTTCTTGTCGCGCGAACGTCAATTTGTCGATGACGCCGCGCATGAGCTGCGCACGCCGCTGACCGCCATCAAAGCCCAGTGCCAAGCGATTGACGCAACCCAGTTGGATCCGGACAGCAAGCGCCGGTTTGAGAACATCCTGACCGGTGTGGACCGGGCCGCAAACCTGGCCAACCGCCTGCTGGATCAGGCCCGGGCCGAGCAGCCACAACTTGGCGCTCCGCCTGACCTCAGCCGCTGCGATGTGGATGTTGTGCTGCGCCGCAGTGTTGCAGACCTCTACCCGATGGCCGAAGCGCGCGGTCGGCACATCACCCTTTCCGCAGATCACCCGGTCCCGGTGATCTGCCGCGCTGAGGATGTGGCAGATATCCTGCGCAACCTCATCGAAAACGCCGTGAAATATGGCGGCTCTGACATCCAGGTGGCCCTGACCGCGGAGAAGATCACCGTCTCTGACAACGGTCCCGGCATCCCGGTTGAAGCGCAAGAGAAAGTGTTTGAACGGTTCTACCGCGGTGCTGAAACCTCGGCGGAAGACGGCACCGGTCTGGGGCTGTCCATTGCCGCAGCATTGGCCCGGCGCAATGGAATGCAGCTGAACGTCACCTCAATGGAAGGTGGAACAGGCACGCAGTTCAACCTTTATTTCCCAAAAGGCCCTAACGTGGCGGGCGTCTGAGCATGAAGCAGGCGACAGACCTCAACAAAGGTCTGGGCACCACGTAGCTGATCGCCCTCCACCATCGGCAGGACGGGCAGGCGGCGGATGGTTTCGGCCACAGCGTCATGGGCGCACTGGGCCGGCAGCTGCAAGGCCTCAACCGGGTCTGAAATCCGCAGCGCGTCATCACCAAATCCCCGGTCCTGAAGGGCGGCCCGCAGCTCCACCCAAATGGGCAGCAGCTGCTGCAGATCATCCTCCTGCGCCAGATCTGGCAGTTGATCACCAAAGCCCCCAACTGTGGCGAAGGCTTGAGGTCCGGCGCAGGAGCTGGGGGCTTCCGCCCGGCCAGCATATTCGGTCAGGAAGGCCTCCACACTGCCCCAACGTGGGGAAACAGTGGGCGCCTCTTGTGGTGCAGCGCTGGACAGCCACGGCTCAAAACACGCCACCTCAAGGTCCAGACAGTCCAGCACATGTGTCATCGGGCTGACCAGAACCACAGCCTCCGCGCCAGCTTGGCCAGCGTCATCCATGGCAAACTGCACCCCGATGCCGGCCTGTTCCGGCCCCGCAGCCCAAAGCGCCCCTTGGTGGCCCGCACCGGCAGCGGCATTGCGATCAAGCGGGCGCAGCCGCACAGCGCGAACATCGCGCATCTCAACCTGATCCGGGGCCACCTCATAGGCGACACGGTAGATCCCTGCACCCTCCACAATCGCCTGCGTCTGGGTCGTGCCGCGCCCGGCACGATAGACGCGTTCCCCCAGACGGGCGGTCCGCACAGAGCTGACCGGTTGGAAGCTGCCAAACTGCAACGGCAACCAGCTTTGCCCCGGCAAAAGCGCGGCAAACGCCGCATCGCCATCTGTGCCACGTGTCCATCGCTCAAGGCTCGCCACCTGGTCGGCGCGGCTGATATCTGTATCGGCAAGGCCGGGATGCAGGATCACGTCACCAAATCGACCGGTCGCACCCACCAACACCTGCCAGGACGACAGCACCCCAACCAGACGGCTTTGGCGATCGACAACCAGCAATCCTGCGGTTCCCGTGGCCCCACTCAACCGCCCCAGTGACGCGCCCCCCATCACCTGCGGCAGGGGCTGACCATTGGGGGCCTCTGGCCGGCGGGTTTCACATGCTGAAACGGGGGCAGCAGTGATAACGTCTACCGGGACACCTGCAATCTCAGATGGGAGGTCGGACCGGTCAAAATCACAGCCAGCTTGCCCCGTCGCAACAAACAGCCGAACCACAACCTCCCCTGCCCGGGTGGCACCTTCAGCGCGCAACCCAACGTCGGCACCGCGAAAAAACGCAGCCTTGCCGTAGGTTCGCACAAGGGTGTCGCGCGCCACGTCCAACTGTGTGTCAGAGAAACGAAGGATAGGGTCAGGCGTCGGCATTGTCGTGTCCTTTGACTTGCGAAAAACCGCCCGATCCCTTGGGAGGATAAAAGATCGGGCGCAGTCACCGGTCGCCATCGCGGGCGGGTCCGAGGGGTCAGAAAAGGTCAGGTGGCGCACCACCCGCTGTGAAGCCACAGAACACTCGTCACGTGCACAGGGCGAAACGATCAGGTGAACGCCAATACATTTGCTGTATGTGGTGGGGATAGTTCACGACCGTTTCGCCCGGTACAGCCCTTTGTCGCAGTGCAGCGTGAAGCCAGCGTGATCTATTCACGAAGTTTACCGCAAAAGCGTGATTTAGCGTCCGAATTTTGGCCGAAGCTCTAAAATTTTGACGTATATACAATGGGTTGAACGTGATCCAATTTTTCTAACCAAAGATTAAAATTTATGCTATCCTCACCTCTCTGCTGCAGAAAATTCGGGCCGTTTGAAGGGACTGTCACCTGACCGGTGAATGTTGGGGCCCAGGTGAAGGGTAATTAGATGCCTACATTGGACACGCCGCCTCGCGTCACGATCACTGTGCGCGGTCGCTTTGCCCTGCGGGCAGAGGACGGGCGTGATTTGACGCCGCCCTACCGTAAAGAACGCGCCATCCTTGCGCTGCTGGCGATGACACCAGAACGCCGTCTGTCACGTGCCTGGATCCAATCCATGCTGTGGTCGGAGAAACCACCTGAGAAAGCTTCCGCCAACCTGCGCCGCGCGCTGGCCAACCTGCGCGATTCACTGGCAGATGCGAAAGGCGTGATCGGGGCCAACCGGTTGGAGATTTGGCTGGAAGACGCCGTTGAGGTCGACACACGCCCGGATCTGGCCGGCACAGCCGAGTTGCTGGAATTGGTCGATGCACCGGACCCGGCCTTTGACGAATGGCTGCGGGATCTGCGCGCCGCAGATGAAGCCGCATTTGACAAAAAGCCCGGCAACACGCCGCAGGGGCAGCACACCGCAGAATTCGAAACGGCACAGGCAGCGGGATCAGGCGCCTCGCCCTTGGATCTCGGCCCGTCGCTCACCCCGCAAGGCAATACAATCATCGTGATCCGGCCCCTAGAACGCGGCACGGGCAATGAGGCATATTTCCTTGAGATGATGCTGATCGATACGCTGTCCGCCCGGCTGGAGGCTGAGGGCGCCGATGAGATTTATGCCGCGGTAGAACCGGATCCGGCGCGGCTGCAGCAGGCCGCCGCCGTTATCTATCTGGAGTTGACCTCCGTGGTGGATAGCGGGTGGTGGAACGTGCATCTGCGGGCCTTGGCCGATGTTGATCGGCGTTTCCTCTGGTCAGGGCGTTTGCGTGTCCCGATGGAGGTGTCGCGCCTTGCCGATGGCGCTGATATTCAGGCCTTTGCCTCACGCGCACTTTCACAGATTCTGCTGCGCTTTCGCTCAGTGCGCCTCACCGCGCAGTCGCCGTTGATTGCAATGCAACGCGCAGCCTCACGCCTTTATGTGTCTGACCTCGCCGAACTCAACAAAGCCGAAGATGAGTTGGTCAACCTCAGCTCTGGTGAAGGGGCAGCGGTTGCACTGGCCTGGCGGGCCTTCGCCCGTTTGGCCCGCTCGATGGAGTTTGCCGCCAATGACAGTGGCGTCGCTGCGGAGGCAGAAAGCCTTGCGGCCGAGGCCCTGGCCCTGCGGCCAGCAAATCCGCTGGTCTGTGCGCTGGGCGCCCGCATCGCGCTGGATCTGAACGGAGATATGGAGCGTGCCGATCATCTGGCCCGCGCCGCGTTGCGCAGCGATGATGGCAATCCCTATGCGCTGCAGGCGTCCTCCCGCGTGGCACTGTTGCAGGGGGATGTGGAGGCCGCGCACCACGCCGCGACCGAGGCACGCCGCGCCGCCGAAGGCCTGCCGCATGTTTTTGCCTGGGATATGGAGGTTTGTCTGACCGCCCTGGGCAAAGGTGACCTCAACACCGCGCTGTCAGCGGCAAAGGCGGCGCATCAGAACAACCCATCGCAACGCGCGGCCCTGCGCTATCTGGTCGCCCTGCGCCTGTTGGTTGGGGATCGCGACGGTGCGGAACAGGCCGCCCAGTTGCTGCGCCGCTATGAGCCGCAGTTTGAGTTTTCGCAGCTGCGCCAGTCGGACTATCCGATGCTGACCCTGCGCAACAGCGGCTTTGCGGATCAACTTGTGGTCTGATGTTTCAGGGATAGAAAGCGAAAGGCGTGGGAAATCCCACGCCTTTTACATTTTTACTACAGGTACTTAGGCCATGCTACCCGCCGCCAATGCCGCCGCAAGCGAGGTGCCCGCCGCGCGGTAGCGCTGCTGGCCACCATTGCCCAGAACCGCACGCCGTCCGAAGGGACCGATAGGGCGATGCGCCGGGTCTGCCCCCGTCGCCAGATCTTCCCACCGTTCGGGCGCGGTGCCATCCAGCGCGTTGCCGGAATACCAGCACTGCTTGGCACCACCCGCAGCCATCTGCCACTGCGCCCCGACCGAAGTGATCTGCGGCGCGGAATGTGCCGCCAACAGCGATCCGCTGCCCGCCCGCAGAACCAGCGCCCCGACAGGCGCGGCACTGTCATCCAGGAACGGCATCCCATTGGGATCACGCAATGGCCGCGCGCCATCCTCCAGCCAGCTGCGCCGGGACGGCGTTGCGGGATTGGCATCAAAGCCCATTTCATCGCGCAGGATCCAAACCTCAGCCTCCGGGCCGTTGGGCAGTTTGATCTGCCATAGACCAAAAGGTGCGGCGGCAAGACCACTCTGCCGGGTGGCGCTGGGGTTCAGGCTGATCCGGGTGCGCAGCAAGCCGCCGCCAATCTCCTGATGCCACACAGCCCCAATCGCCTTGCCGCTGTGCTTAAGGATGCCGAGGGCTTTCCGGTTGCGCTTCAGCTTCACCTTGCTGCCATCTGGCGCGATCAACCTGATCTTGGCCACGGGTCCGGGGTGGATCACCTCCAACGTGTTGAGGGAGTGATCGTCTGGCTGGATACGCCAACCCAGTTTCCGATCCGCTGGCAGGGTGGCATGCGCCTGATCCTGCAGATGGTTGCCCATCGGCACGACCAGCTGCACCTCAATGCCAAGGTCGCGATAGCTGGCAAGGGTTGCGTTCAGCTGTTCAACCAGCTGGTGTTCGGCGGCCATGCCTTCCTGCGGACCACCAAGGAACCCAAAGGCCAGCAACACCACCATACGGAAGGGATTGCCGTCACTGCGACTGGCAACCACCTGATCTACCAGCGCCCGCACGGCGCCATTCAGCACACCGCCCATCATGCCGCCGCTGAGATCACGCACCACATCCTGAGGCAGTTCCAGCCCATGCAGCCGTGCCGTATCAGACGCGGTGGAAAGCACCAGTTCGGTCATCGCCGTGCCATGCGCCATCGCGTTTGGCGGAAACAGCGGCCGCCCATAGGCCACCGGTGCATAAACGGAGGACGGCAGCAGGGCCGCCAACTGTTGGCGGTTTTCACGGTCACCAGCGCTCGTGTGCCCGCGGGCCACCATCGCTGTCAGCACGGCTGGATCAAGGATTTCCCCTGCCAGCAACTCACCCGATTTCAGAGTAAGCCCACCGAAGGAGGCAAAGCGGCTGGCACCATGGCTGTCCTGAAACGCCGAGTTCCAGAAGGCGATGCCAGCATCAATGATGCCGATTTCCTCAACGTTGTCTGGTGGCACCATGTCAGTGCGGGCGGCGGGCCAGACCGCTGGAGCAAAAGATGCACCCGCCGTTGCCGCTGCGTCCTCCCCCGCCAGCACGGCACCCGCCGCGGGATCTGCCCCCATCGCCGTCAATGCTGCGCCCAGACGATCCTGTTCCATCAGGGTCAGCAAGGGTTCCGGCAGGGATCCGACGGCCAAGGCACCCGTTTGCCCGGCGGACTGTTGTTGGTAGATCACCCGACTCACCCCCGCGCCGGGCGGCGCCAGCAGCGCGGACAGACCTGCGGGCAGCAGGTTGTCCGGCGCATGGCTCAGATCAGAGATATCATGAAAGCTCAGCATCTTAAGCACCCAGCTCCTGCGTGACCTTCACCATGGCAAAGGCCAGAACATCGGCGCGGTCTGCTGGTGGGTTTACGTTAATACCGCCGCGTTTGGCCGGTGCGCCGCTGAGCCACTCAACAGTTTGGGTTGAGGCCTGATGCGCAGCATGCGCCGACCAAACCCCGGTTTCGCCTGAGGCGGACCAGTGATCTTCAACCTCAGTGACCGTTGGGGCGGTTGCCGTCAGACCCAAACGATCGGCAAAGATCGGCGCCAGGGCGGCCGCCAGTTTGCGACCCATCCAGCCGTCATGTTCGTAATGAACCCCGGAAACCACCCGATTTTCCTCAATCCGAGCCGCGATCAGACGCAATTCCGTGCTGGCACAACCAAACATCATCGCCTCCATCGCGAAGGCCATCGCATAGGCTTCACTGGCGTGCCCGCTGGGACAGGCGGCATGGGCGGGGGTGCGAATGATCGGCGATGCGGCCGAAGTCAGTTCAATCGGGCGCGGCGTGTTTAGCAGGTGTTTGGCCTGCACAACGATCTTGCCAATCGCGGCTAGGACAGCATCCAGCACCGCCATGGTCATCGGGTGGCTGGACCGGGTCATCGGATAGGCCAGGCCCAGGAACGACAGGATGTCGGTCTGCTGTGTCACGATCTCACCCGCACGTTCACCGCGCAGCCACCGACGGTCCAGCACCGGCTGCAAGGCAGCTTTCGCCTTGTCCTTACCACCGCTTGCGCCGGGATCAGTTGGGAATGGGGTGGTCAGCTCACACAGTAGGGTTCCATTGTGCTTCACCGCCACCTTATCGGTTCCCGCCATCTCAACACTCAGTCCCTCGGCCAGTTTTTCGGTCATCATGATGTGGCGATGCAAGGGCTGCAGCCGACCCCAAGCCACCTCATCCGAGGCGCGCGGCACCTTGTGGCTGACACTGCTGTCCGGCGTACCCGGCAGGGTCAGCGCCACCGCATCCAATGCAAGGCTTAGCGCCAGTGAGCTGCCCTGCCCGGCATGTGCCAGCCCAGGGGCGCTCTGCGTTTGTTGGGTTTGCTGGGTCTGCTGCGTCTGTTGGGTTTGCTGTGTCTGTTGCGTCTGTTGTGTCTGGGCAAATGGCATAATGAACTCCCCTATTGTCTATATGAAACAACCTTAGCGAGGCCAAAGCCCGCCGTCGCCGATTATTTGACGGCAAAAACTCACGCTGAGTTCACGCGCCATACCGCAGCATGGGCGTGCCGCGAATTGACCGGTCCAGCCCGCGGCAGGAGATCCAGTATGACTCGTTTTCGTCCAAACCCCTCCCCTCCTTCCGCCACCGCCACCCGGACTCATTCAGCGCTGATGCTCAGCTCTGGTGGGGTCGGTAATGGCCGGGGGGCAACAAACGGATCTTGGTCCGCCGCCCAGATCAAAGCCGCAACCTCATTGCACAGCAGCGATGATGATATGTTGCTGGCGGCCTTTGGCACCTACACCAAGGGGCTGAGCCACGATCCCTACGGTCGCGTACGGGCGGGGGATCTGAAACAATTGATCACTGCGCTAACCACCCGCCATGCGGGTTTCAATGTGCCGCTATATTCTGGTGGCTTTCTGCGGCCCAGTGGCAGCCATGAGGCACGGCGACAGGAAAGCCCACTGGCCACGCCAACACCTTTGACACGACCGGGCGATGACGGGCTGGGCGCGACCGGCCCCACCGCAGCCCCCCAGATGCCGGCGTCCCCGGAACTGGGATCGGATGAGTTGACCGCCGAAATGGGTGAGCTTTATGCCGCCGCGCTGTTGCGGGACATTCCCTTTGAACGGTGGGCCACCTGCCGGATCACCGCGCGCTTGACCGAACAGCTGGCGGATCTGCCCTATTTCCAGCATGCCAAAGGCCCCGCGGCCGCCAAACGCCGTCTGGCGCGGGGCGATCTGGACCCTGCAGATCTGTTCAACGGCTGCACCCCCGGGGATCGGGTTGGCCCCTATATCTCGCAGTTTCTGCTGGTCGGAAATCGAGAGCACGCTGCCCTTGATGCGCTGGACACCGAAGATGGCCCCAAGGCCGCGCGCGCCGCACCGTCACAGGATGCGCTGAGCCGCGCAGCACGCTACGTCCCCGCCCCCATTCGCAAGCTGCTGAGCACGCAGGAGGATTGCATTCAGCCAAATGACGGCGTGATCCGTTACGGGGTTCAGATGATCTCGCAGCGGTTTGCGGGTCACTTAGATGGCTGTGATCATATGACGGAATGGGCAACCTGGCTGGATGTGCAAAACGGATCCAACCGCAAGGATGCCTATGACCGGTTCCGCGACACCGCCCGGTTCATCACCACGCCGCGTGATCTGGCGACCTATGTGCATTTTGATACGTTGTTCCAGGCCTACCAGAACGCCGCGCTGATCCTTCTGGGCGCGGAGGAACCAACGGACCAGGGCCTGCCTGAAGGGCGCGGCCATCCCACCCGTGATGGCGCGGCGACATTTGGCGCCGCCCATATCCTCAGCATGCTGGCTGAGGTGGGGCATCTGGCCCTGACCAGTGCGCAATCGCAGAAATTCGCGCCCCCGCTGACCGCCCGGCCCGAGGCATTGGCCGCCGGGATCGCCCTGTCACAAACCGGTGGCAGCGCTGCGGAGAGCCTTGGCTCTGAGCAGCCGCTTTTTGCACGAATGTCGCGGGATCTGACAGACAGCGGCCTATTGAGCGCCATCTGCCAGTTGAACCGCACCAATAACAGGTTCTGGAGCGCCCAATACGGCACCGTTGATCTGGGCCCATTACATGAGGACAGCAATGCCCTGTTGCCGCAGGTCTACCCGGAAGGGTCGCCAATGCACCCCGGCCATGGGTCTGCCCATGCCACTGTTGCCGGCGCCTGTGTGACCGTGCTGAAGGCCTTTTTTGAGATGTATCAGCTGCCCGCTGGCACGCCTGAGCGGGGTCGCCCCATCCTGACCGGAGCAGAGCCCCTGCATCCTGCGGCCTATTTCAGTGACGAACGGATGCTCAGCGGTGAAGGGGCGATGCTGCCCCATCCTTACACACCAGATCCGGATTTCGATTACACCCGACTGGCTGCCGCCACGGACAGCGCAGACCTGACCGTGCAGGGTGAGTTGAACAAGCTGGCCAGCAACATCTCCTTCGGGCGATGTTTTGCGGGGGTTCAGCGTTACAGCGAACATTACGAATCCCTGCGTCAGGGCGAGCGGATTGCGGTGGATTTCCTGCGGCGCAAGCTGATGGATGGGCAGTCTGCGGCCTCTGTTAGGTTTGCCTCTTTCGATGGCGACCACGTGGCCATCACTTGCCAGCCCCCCACAGTCGGCAGCCGCGCGACAGCCAAAACACGCGTACATGTATGGGACCGCCACGGCAAAGGTGGGACCGAGGCCGCATATGACGCCTGGCGGGACCGTCACCGCTAGGTCCACACGGGCGCACCTCGCACCTCGCCTCTTGGCTTTTGAAGCAACATCTGTAACAGCTTGACGGCGCGCCGGTGGGGCGTGCCTGTGAGGAAGACAGATGCTGAGTATTGAAACCCTGATCGCCTTTTCTGCCACCAGTGCCCTGCTTGCACTGGTGCCCGGTCCCGACAATATCTTTGTCATGACCCAATCCGCCCTCGTGGGTCGCCGCGCTGGCCTGATGGTGGTGCTGGGGCTCTGCTGTGGGTTGGCAGTTCACACCGCAGCCGTTGCACTTGGTCTTGCGGCGGCGATGCAGGCGGTTCCTGCGGCCTTTACCGTGCTGAAAACCCTTGGTGCGGCCTATCTGGTTTACCTCGCCTGGGGGGCATTTCGTGCCGGTGCCTCGGCACTGCAGAACAAGGAAGCGCCGCGCCTCAGCCCACTGCGGCTTGTCGGGCGCGGCATGATCATGAACATCTCAAACCCCAAAGTGGCGATCTTCATGCTGGCCTTCCTGCCCCAGTTTGTGAACCCGGCCCTTGGCAATGTGGCGATGCAGATCCTCATTCTAGGGCTGGTGATGGCGTTGGTGACCCTTCTGGTCTTTGGCAGCCTGGCAATCGCCGCCGGTATGGCGGGGCAAAAGATGGCAGGCACCGGCAAAGCCCAGGTCATCCTGCAGCGGGTTGCCGGTGTTGTGTTCCTGGGTCTGGCGTTCAAGCTGCTGACGCAGAAGTAAAAACACGCCGCCAATCGTGAGCGATGCAACAAAAAGGGCCACCTGATCGGGTGGCCCTTTGTCATGTCCATCAACGTTGCGATCAGCCTTTGGCGGCGATCAGCTGCTGCGCCACAAGGTCGTGGTCCAGCCACAGCACCGGGCCAGCCGGATCGGAGGCCTCACCAAAGATCAGGGAACCGGTGGCGCTCAGCACTTCCTGGCTCAGCAAATCGCTGACCAGCACCTTGCGGTCTTTGTGCAGGGCCACAATCGCCTGCGAGGTGCCAACGGTTTTCTCAACCTGTTCGCCGCTGTTGGGCATGGGCCAGGCTTCGAAGTTGTTGAAGGGCTGCATGACCGGATCAAGCTGATAGTCGTTGACGTCTTTCAGCAGGCCTTCGATGGTCGCATCTTCTTTCAGCAGGTCCTGACACTTCTGCCACAGCGCATCCACCCAGGCACCGCCGCCTTCTTTGCGCAGCGCCTCCAGCAGGGGCAGCAGCGACAGTTCGATGCCGGCAAACACGTCGGAGGAGTTGGTGCGGATTTCCGGGCAGTTGAACACGGTGGCTTTGACACCCTTGTCCCATGCGGCCTGCGCATGGGCCTCAAGGTTCATCTTGGCGAAACCTTGGGTGTAGTTGGTGTAGGTCTGCCAGGTGTATTCACCATCGATCAGCACACGGGTGCCGTGATAGCCGTAAGCGGTGTAGCGGACCTGACCACCTTCGCCTTCAATACGGGTGCGGATGGCGCTGCTGGCTTCGATCAGATGGCCAAAGGTATGCGCGGTCACCTCATCAAAGTTCTGCAAGATCAGCTTGCCCAGATCGCTTTCCACCAGCGACTGCGACGGCATGTAACGGGCGCCACGGCCTTTGTAGATACGGTTGGCGATTGCCATGAACACCTTGGCGCGCGGGATGCCGCCGGCCATCGTATGGGCGAAGAACACGTTCTTGCCGGCCGGGATCAGCGCGTCCAGCTGGGCCATAACATCGGCCAGGGCGGTTTTGAAACGGGTCACACCCAAGTCACGGCAGCGATCGATCAGATCCCAATCCAGCTTGTGGTCCTGCCAGCCATCAATGGTCATCTCACCAACCAGATCGGTCGGGGTCTTTTCGCCATCAGGGGCGTCCATGTCAAAGCCCGCCATCAGCGGCACGTTGATGATCTTGCCGCCCAGGTTTTCCTCAGCCGCGGCATGTTCTTCGGCGGTAAGCGCCCGCAGGCTGCCATCCTCATCGCGGCGGCCAACAGTGACACCAACAACGGTCATGCCCGCAGCTTTCGCTGCTTCGATCAAGCCGGTGGCATAGCCGCGGCCAAACAGTTCGCCAAACAGAACGAAGATATCGCCTTCGCCATAGAGGCTGTTTTCAGGGAGAGAGGTCAGCGGGATCGATTGTTTCATCACGGCCTTCTACATATGTCTTTTGTCTGGAACCGCTGACCATCAGCGGCTGCAAATACGGCAATTGAGTTGCGGTTGACGCAACGGCTTGCCCCTCAAATAACGCCCTTTTGCCTTCGGCACCATCGGCAAGATGAATTTCTTAAAAATCCGCGGCAAATGCGCAAACAGGGGATAAAAATATCCCGCATTACTTCGCCTAAACGGAAGGGGTGTCAACAGCGTCTTCTGGCCAACAGAAAACGCCCCCACCCGTAACAGACGAGGGCGCTTTGGTCAGGGGTGGGTGGATCAGGCTTTGTAGACCTGTGTCCCGCCCATCCAGGTTTCTAGGACCGGGATCTCTTTGATCGCATCAGGATCAACCTGACGAGGGTCCGCCCCAAGGATCACCATGTCAGCCATTTTCCCAGCCTCAAGGCTGCCGATCTCATGGTCTGAGAACAGCTGCCAAGCCGCCTCAGACGTGATGGCGCGAATGGCACTTTCCACAGAAATCCGTTCCTGCGGCGCCAAAACATACTCCGGCTCCTTCCAGGTGCGCCGGGTTGAGCCTCCCCCAGTGAACTGGTCCGCCGCTATGTTTAGGAAACGGAGGACCACGCATGGCAAACAAGCGACCGAAGCCGGAAGAGATAGTTTCGAAGTTACGGCAAGTTGAGGTGTTGATGGGGCAAGGCATGTCCCGTCTGGATGCAATCAGACAGATCGGTGTTGTTGAACAAACCTATTACCGCTGGCGTAAGAAGTATGGCGGAATGGGTGTGGATCAATTGAAGGAGCTGAAGCGGCTTCAAAAGGAAAATGAACGGCTCAGAAGAGCTGTGTCTGATCTTACGTTGGACAAATTAATCCTGAAGGAAGCCGCAAAGGGAAATTACTAAGCCCCGCTCGCCGTCGTGCATGTATTGATCACGTTCGAAGCCAGTTCAAAGTATCGCAACGCAGGGCCTGTCGAGTTCTCGGGCAGCATCGCTCCACACAAAGGCATATCCCGAAAGGCCGCGCCGATGAGGATCGTTTGGTTGCTGACATGATCGAATTGGCCAGACAGTTTGGCCGCTACGGCTATCGGCGGATCGCGGCTCTGCTCAGAGAGGCGGGTTGGTCCGTGAGCGATGGTCGTGTCGAACGGCTATGGCGACGAGAGGGGCTGAAGGTTCCAGCAAAACAACCGAAGAAGGGGCGGCTCTGGCTGAATGACGGATCATGTGTTCGGCTGAGGCCCGAGTATCGGAACCATGTCTGGAGCTATGACTTCGTGCATTGCCGGACAGATGATGGAAAAGTCTTCAGGACGCTGAACATCATTGATGAGCACAGCCGGGAATGTTTGGCGATTAAGGTGCAGCGCAAATTGAACTCGACAGATGTGATCAATGTTCTGACAGACCTGTTCATCCTGCGCGGCGCTCCGGCATTCATCCGGTCGGATAATGGCCCTGAGTTCGTTGCACAGGCTGTTCGGGACTGGATCACCGCCGTCGGCGCGAAGACCGCCTACATCGAGCCAGGGTCACCCTGGGAAAACGGATATTGCGAAAGCTTCAACGGGCGGATGCGGGATGAACTTCTCAACGGCGAGGTATTCTACAGCCTGCGCGAAGCGCAAATCCTGATCGAAGAGTGGAGGAAACACTACAACACAAGGCCCCACAGTGCATTGGGCTACAAACCACCAGCTCCTGAAACCATCATTCCGATGGATCAGAGGCCGATCATGCACTAACAATCAAAATGGACCACTCAGATGAGGCTGCTCACGAGTATCGGAACCATGTCTGGAGCTATGACTTCGTGCATTGCCGGACAGATGATGGAAAAGTCTTCAGGACGCTGAACATCATTGATGAGCACAGCCGGGAATGTTTGGCGATTAAGGTGCAGCGCAAATTGAACTCGACAGATGTGATCAATGTTCTGACAGACCTGTTCATCCTGCGCGGCGCTCCGGCATTCATCCGGTCGGATAATGGCCCTGAGTTCGTTGCACAGGCTGTTCGGGACTGGATCACCGCCGTCGGCGCGAAGACCGCCTACATCGAGCCAGGGTCACCCTGGGAAAACGGATATTGCGAAAGCTTCAACGGGCGGATGCGGGATGAACTTCTCAACGGCGAGGTATTCTACAGCCTGCGCGAAGCGCAAATCCTGATCGAAGAGTGGAGGAAACACTACAACACAAGGCCCCACAGTGCATTGGGCTACAAACCACCAGCTCCTGAAACCATCATTCCGATGGATCAGAGGCCGATCATGCACTAACAATCAAAATGGACCACTCAGATGAGGCTGCTCATTTTCCTGTGCGACTGTCCGAGAATGGAACATTAAAATTTCCAGCCTTATTGGTCCGAAATATTCCGTTGAAACAATTGCGATTCAGATAGACAAAAATGGCTGCGGAGCGGACGTCATCCATGCTCCGGTGGTCTTCAGCCCGTAAAGTTAGGTATGTGGGCTTGTCCCGTTTAAACGAATTTGAAAGCGCTGAGACTTGTTGGGGGAAATTCCTAATGGTTTGATAGGTTCGTATCAACCAAGCATTCTGGTCGGATAGAACCGCAGATTTGGGTGCCAGTGCAAAAAACAACGCAGCTGACCCACAAAAAGGTTCGATGTACTTGGTCTTCTGTGAATTTCGCCATTTGTTTATCAACGGCGGCAATGAACCTCGTTTGCTTCCAGCCCACCTCAAAAGGGGCGTGCACTGACTGCTTTCCAAATTCCACCTCTGGTTCTCTGTTTCTTTGTTGAAGGTTAGTGTAAAAAATTTGATTAAGAAACTACCAAATGCACAATGCGGATATATGTCGTTACAAACCGACATTGTATATCAAGTTTCGATTGTTCGGTTAGTCCCGCACCAGAGAAGTTGGCCGCCAGTCAGGTGCTGCAGGCGCGGCGAACGGCGGCTATGCGGGCTGCGGTGGCAGCATCTTGACCCATTGGCCAACGGCGGCGACGGGCCGTTAGCCAAACTTTGCAAAGGGCGCTATCTGCGCCTAGCAGGCGCGTGGCTAACCAACCTTAACTCGCAACCGCGCTCTAGATGGTTCCGTTATACTTTGACCCAAGTGTCAAAAAGTCGGAAAAATGCGCGCTTGACGCGGATCGATGGAATACACTCGCTTCCCATCACCGGGGTAGCCCGGGGGGTACGGGGCAGATCATTGCACACGAAAATAGTGGCAGCGAAGGGGCACGCCCTTGAGCCTGGAAAAATATCCAATAAATTCAACAACTAGTCGATGTAAATGGCGGAGACGAAGTCCGCCAAATAATTCACTTAAGATAATAAAATAATTCAAATAACCTCAAGAATAAGGGCTACAATACCACAAATAATACCACATCTTACTAGAAAGCACCACGCGGATCACAATTACCAACACCCCGACCCATCGTTGTCACGGTTACATTTATCTCAGATCTGTTGCTTAGGCTCAGGACCCATTAATCAGCTTGCGACTGACTTGGTTGCGTGATTCACGTGCCCCCAAAAATGGGGGCATCATGAGCAATCTTTTCTGGCTAAGCGACGAGCAGATGGCGCGGCTTCGACCTTACTTTCCGAGGAGCCATGGGAAGCCGCGTGTCGATGACCGGCGCGTTCTTAGCGGGATAATCTTCATCAATCGCAATGGGTTGCGATGGTGCGATGCGCCGAAGGAATACGGCCCACCGAAGACGCTCTAAAATCGCTGGAAGCGCTGGAGCGAGATGGGCGTGTTCGCCAGGATCTTTGAAGGACTGGCCGCAGATGCGGCAGATCAGAAGACCATCATGATCGACGCGACCTATCTCAAAGCCCACCGCACGGCATAAAGCATGCGCGGTAAAAAGGGGGGCGCGGTCGGCTGATTGGGCGGACCAAGGGCGGCATGAACACTAAGCTGCACGCGATCACCGACACCAACGGGCGCCCGATCCGGTTCTTCATGACCGCTGGCCAGGTCAGCGACTATACTGGCGCGGCGGCGCTACTGGGCGGCCTGCCGCGGGCCGAATGGCTTCTGGGAGATCGCGGATATGACGCGGACTGGTTCCGCGACGCCCTGAAAGACAAGGGGATCAGGCCATGCATCCCGGGCCGCAAGTCGCGCGGAAAGCCCGTCAAATACGACAAGCGCCGCTACAAACGCCGCAACCGCATCGAGATCATGGTCGGCAGACTCAAGGACTGGCGCCGAGTCGCGACACGCTACGACAGATGTCCGGTGGTCTTTCTCTCGGCCGTCGCCCTCGCCGCAACCGTCATCTTCTGGCTGTGAAAATCAATGAGTCTGGAGCCTAAGCTGCATGTGCAGTGGCCCCGATCCTGTGTGACCGCTTTGCGCGGAAAGTGCCAATTTAAAGCTACAGAACTAGGGCGAGGCAGGTGTCTCGGAACGTACTCATGCGGTCACACTGTCACGCCTCTTAACGTTTCGAAGCAGGCTGCAGTGACGTACTGAACCGGGTTCGCGTAACTTCAGCCGTCGCTAATCGCGCGTTGAACGGGACAAACGTTCAAGCCTGAAGCTCGTAGAGAGGATCCAACTAGTCGACCACTTCAAGCGGTCCGTGGTCGTCGCAGTGGCCATCATGCGGGTGATGCAGCCGGCCATTGACCAGATAACAAACGTGACCGCCATGAGGGACAGCCTCGTGCCCACATCCAGAGCCATGCACATGGCCATCTTCGTGGCCAAGGTGATCGGCGGCAATCGGAGCACAGGTATCCGGGTTCGCGTCAGAGACTTCAATCTCGTGTTCGTCCACGTGATCTTCATGCGGATGATGGAGGTGGCCATCATGGAGGTAGTCGATGTGATCGCCGTGGCGAATAGCCGTATGTCCGCATCCGGGCCCATGTTTATGGGGGTGATCCTGGTGCTTCGGATTATTGCATGTGGTCATAATGTGTCTCCTGATTTATCCAGTTTCAGACGATCTTCCTGGCTGCATGGCCGCAGGTATCCAGCGAGGCGGACGCTCTCTTCCTCAGCGAGCGCAGGGTGAATGTGGATTGCAGCATGGCGCAGTCTTGCCAAAATTAGGCTGGCAAACCGTAGTATCAAACTTGCCCGGCAAGAACGCCGCCGTGGCAGAGCTCGCCGCAGCGGTCGCAAGCCTTCCATTGGTCGAAGCCTCGTGACAGCGCTTCAGAATTTCCCTTAAATGGCTTGCGAAGGTACATTTGCCTGGGCCGAAGGCCTCTTCACCTCTCAGGCAACAACTAGAGTACCAGAATCTGGCCTAAGCATCCACGGAAATCCAAGTGCAGGCCGCGGCGGGTTGGCAGGATAACTTGCGGCAGAAGGGCAGCGTTGATGCGACCGGCTTTTGTGCAAATGAAGCAAACCTGCGGCTTCGCGTAAGCTGGTCAGGAGCTTAGATCTGGATTGCCGAAAGAACTGCGGCCCGGACCGCATGAACCGGTAGATGGATGGTGATACGCCAGCGGAGCAATTCCGGGCCCAGGATGGTGATTTGAGAGGCGGATCCCACGCAGTCAGGATCGTCGCAATCCATTTCGACAATGGTAATCAGGGCAAGCTGCCCGGCACCGGCATTTCAAGTACTAGTCGCTTTGCGCGCTGGATATACCAGAGTGTGGCTGC
The DNA here is from genome assembly GCF_963691685.1 of Thalassovita sp. Classification (GTDB taxonomy): domain Bacteria; phylum Pseudomonadota; class Alphaproteobacteria; order Rhodobacterales; family Rhodobacteraceae; genus Thalassobius. The sequence continues at coordinate 806,178 of NZ_OY829290.1, read as the reverse complement.
CTTCCCTTTGATTTGGGCGATGAAGCTCACAGCTGCGTTGGGTTGGGTGCATCGCCATAGGCGGCGACTGGATCAAAACTTTTCTGATCTTCCTTAAAAATCAACGCCCCCCCCGCTTCGCTACCAGTGGGAACTGCGCGGTAGAAGCAAGACCGGTAGCCGACATGGCAGGAGGCACCGGAGCCTGCGACCGCGACGCGCAGCCAGATGGCGTCCTGGTCGTCATCGATACGCGCTTCGACAACCCGTTGGACCAAGCCAGAGGTCGCGCCCTTGTGCCAAAGTGATTGGCGCGCACGGCTGAAATAATGCGCCTCGCCGGTATCTAACGTCAGCCGCAGAGCCTCGGCGGTCATCCAACCCAGCATCAGAACCTCGCCGCTTTCTGCATCCGTGGTGATGCAGGGTATGAGACCGTCTGGGCCGAACCTGGGCGCCAGCAGGCAGCCCTCTTCGACTTCCTCAACCGATTGGCGGGGGGCGAAACGAATATTGTCCACTTGGATACCTTGCTATCTGATATGTTATACCATAACAATCATAGCCAATCATGCTTCGCAACCCGAAAGAACGGCACTAAATGCAAAGCCAGATCCCTGTCACTTTGCTCACCGGTTTTTTGGGGGCGGGAAAAACCACACTGTTGAACCACCTGCTGCACGATCCGGCGGCTGGCCGCATTGCGGTTGTGGTCAATGAATTCGGCGATGCCGGGCTGGATCATGACTTGATCGAAGAGACCGCCGAGGATGTAGTTCTGATGGCGGCCGGCTGCATCTGCTGCTCGATCCGGGGGGACTTGTCGAAAACGCTGATGTCTCTGCTGAAGCGCCGCAACACGGGAGACCTGGCGTTTGACCGCGTGGTGATCGAAACAACCGGGCTGGCGGATCCAGGACCCGTCCACCACACTTTGCTGATCGACAAGGAATTAGCAGCCAGTTTTGCACTGGATGGCATCGTCACAGCCGTTGATTCCGTTCTGGGCGAGGATACGCTGAACCAGCACGCCGAGGCGCAGGCGCAGGTTGCCATGGCCGATCGGATTGTTCTGACCAAGCGGGATCTGGCAAACCGGGCCGCTAAACGGGCGCTGGCGAGGCGGCTTGACCGGCTGAACCCAGGCGCCCAGCGGATCGAAGCCGACCATGGCAACGTCCCCTCCGGGACATTGTTCCGCTTAAGCGCCATGCGCAAGGAGACATCACGCAGCCATGCCCTCGACTGGCTTGCCGCGTCTGACACCACAATTCCTGCAGACCCTTTTGCGGGGCTATCCGGGTTTGACCTGCTGCAGCCGGACCCGCTGCTGGAAACCAGCGCACCTTCGCACCATGCCACCGACAGCAGGATTGTCACCGCATCAGTGACAATCGACACGCCGATCCCGGCCCGGGTTTTTGATTTCTGGCTCGATACACTCATCGCATTGCGCGGCGCGGACATCCTGCGGCTGAAAGGCATTGTCCATATCGAGGATGTGACGACACCCTTTGTCTTTCACGGCGTCCAGCACATCTTCGAGCCTCCCGTGCCCCTGAAGGACTGGCCGGAAGGCGACCATACCAGCCGCGTTGTCGTGATCGCCCGGGATTTTCCCCAGGAGGATCTCGCGCAAAGCCTGGCCACGCTGCGTATGCGTCCAAAGGAAGGCGACGAGACGCAGGGGATAACCGTTCACACCTTGAGCGCGGAGGTTTTGTGACCCTGCGCTTGTTTTCCGCAAAAGCTTTGCGCCGATGAAGCGCTGCAACCCATGGGGCGGGCCGGGACATACCCCGGTGCTGCCCGCAAGACCCAGGAAGCAACAACTATGATCCATGTTCACTTGCCCGACGGGGCTGCCCGCGCGCTGACTGCCGACGCTACTGCTGCCGACCTAGCCGCCGCAATCAGCCCCAGTCTGGCCAAGCGCACCGTGGCGGCCTCGGTCGACGGGCATCTGGCCGATCTGTCGGCGCCTCTCCCCGATGGTGCCGCGGTAGAGCTGATGACCCGCGATGACCCTCGCGCGCTGGAGCTGATCCGCCATGACCTGGCTCATGTGCTGGCCGAAGCCGTGCAAACGCTCTGGCCCGGAACCCGGACCGCTATCGGCCCGGCAATCGAACATGGCTTCTACTATGACTTCGAACGAGAGACGCCCTTCACGCCCGAAGACCTTCCGGTGATCGAAGCCAAGATGCGCGAGATCATTGCAAACCGCACGCCCTTCGTGTGCGAAACTTGGACCCGCGACCAGGCGCGTACGCATTTCGAAGCCGCAGGCGAGAGCTACAAGCTGGCCCTGCTGGATGCGATCCCCGAAGGCGAGCCGGTGACCATCTACCGGCAGGGAGATTGGCTGGATCTCTGCCGCGGCCCGCATATGCGCAACACGGGCGACGCCGGGGCAGCCTTCAAACTGACACGGGTTGCTGGGGCCTATTGGCGCGGTGATGCGAACAATCCGATGCTCAGCCGGATCTATGGCGTGGCCTTCGCCGCCAAGGCTGATCTGGATGCGCATCTCACCATGATGGCCGAGGCGGAGAAGCGCGACCACCGGCGGCTGGGGCGCGAGATGGACCTGTTCCATTTCGAAGAGGTCGCGCCGGGCTCGATCTTCTGGCATCCGAACGGCTGGCGCCTGTTCCAAACCCTGATCGGCTATATGCGCGACCGGCAGGAGGCGGCCGGGTATGTGGAAGTGAACTCGCCCGACATCATGGACCGCGCGCTATGGGAAACCTCGGGCCATTGGCAGAACTACCGCGCCAACATGTTTCTGGCCCAAACCGAGGACGACCGCGATTACGCGCTTAAGCCGATGAACTGCCCGGGTCACATGCTGATCTACGGGCAAGGCACTAAAAGCTATCGGGATCTGCCGCTGAAATTAGCCGAATTCGGTAAAGTGCACCGGTACGAGCCCTCCGGCGCGCTGCATGGCCTCTTACGTGTGCGCAGCTTCACCCAGGACGACGCGCATATCTACTGCACGCCTGAACAGCTGACCGAGGAGTGCCTCAAGGTCAATGACCTGGTCCTGTCCATCTACCGCGATTTCGGCTTCGAGGATGTCCGCATCAAGCTTTCCACCCGGCCGGAAAACCGGATCGGCAGCGAGGAAAGTTGGGATCGTGCCGAAGATGCCCTGAGCAGGGCGCTGGACACCTCAGGGCACGAATACACGCTGTTCGAGGGCGAAGGTGCCTTCTACGGGCCCAAGCTGGAATATGTCCTGCGCGACGCCATCGGACGGGACTGGCAATGCGGCACGCTGCAGGTGGATTTCAACCTGCCCGAGCGGTTCGGGTCGTCCTATGTGGCGGCCTCCGGCGAAAAACTTCCGCCGGTTATGCTGCACCGGGCGCTGTTCGGGTCTCTGGAGCGTTTCACCGGCATCCTGATCGAACATCACGCGGGCCATCTGCCGCTGTGGCTGGCGCCGGTTCAGGTGGTCACTGCAACCATCACCGGTGCTGCTGATAACTGGGCCAAGGAGGTTGCCCAGGCCATGCGCGCCGCCGGATTGCGGGTGGAGACAGACCTGCGCAACGAGAAAATCGGCTACAAGGTCCGTGAACATGCGTTGAAGAAAATCCCCGTCCAGATCGCCCTTGGCATGCGCGAGGCAGAGGAACAGACGGTGACCATCCGCCGCCACGGCGAGGCCAAGACGCAGACGCTGCCCTTGGCCGAAGCCATCAGCCTCCTGACGCAGGATGCACAGCCGCCGGTAACGGCCCAGGCGGAGAGCGAAGTGCCATGAACAAGAGCTTCAGAGACAATGCGATGCAGTCCGCTTTCCTGCGTTTCCCGCCAGTATTCCGAAAGGGTTTTGAACTATGAGCGTTGTTGATTTTCCCACCCGCGGCGAAGCGTGCTCTGTACTGCAGGCGCGCGATGCATCGGCCTTGTCCGGTATCAAGCAGCCGGGTGTGGCGGCCGCAATCTGGCAGCGCGATCTAGCGCCTGAGTTTGCAAATTGGATTTCCGGACTGCCGCCGGAGAAATTGCCGAAGCTGCGCAGTCTTGTTGGCGTTGATGCATTGGAAGGGTGCATTCAAGCGGCCTGCGACCTGGCCGGAACACCCGCTGGGCCGGAGCGGGACATGTTGGCCGGCGACATCGCCGCGCTAGGATTTCTCGTGGGCGAATTTATGGAAACGCCGCTGTTGCAGGTACGTCTGGACGTAGTGTCTACAAACGCCTGCCGCAGATTCCATGTCGACAATATGACTGCGCGTTTGCTGTGCACCTACCGGGGGGCAGGAACCCAGCTCGCCCAGCCCGGTGCCGAGGCATCGCCGCTCTCCGTATCCCCGGGCAGTGCCGTGCTGCTACGTGGGCGCTGCTGGCCTGGGAAAGAGCAAACAGCACTGCTGCACCGCTCTCCTCCAATTGAGGGAACGGGGCAAACCCGCCTGCTGGCCGTGATTGACCCGGCCTTTGAACACAAACCGGAGGGCACGTTGCATTAAACAGCGAGATCGCAATGCGCGCAGCAGTGCCGGCGCGCTGCTGCGTCTTGCTTCCGTCTGGCCCCTTAGGAAAGGTCTCCAATGCTGAACGGTACGACCGTTGCAATCACCATAAACACTCCGAACGCGAAACGAACTCACACCTTTGCCTGGCCGAGACTCGCAAACTTCTATTCCGTTGGACCGAAGCTCTGAGCCCCAAGAACATTGGCGTTCTGCTTGCGCCTTATGCCGAAGAGGCGATCCTTGTGCCAACTTTGCGGAACCACATTTGCAGACATTCTGTCGAGCTCGAACCTAATTTGAAAAGTTTCTGCCAAGTCCCGGTCTGAGCTGCCAGCTCGACAGTGTGAACTTTTGCGCTAGCCGCACCCCTGGGTTCGCAATCATTGCCTGTCATTACACGTTTTTATTCAAGCGCGATGACGCTGATGAAACCTTCCCGGCTTGCTTCCTGTACTCCTTCGAAGAAATCGATGTCACAGGCCATCATTCGTCCAAATTCGTGTGACCGGTAGCGCAGATTAGGCACCGCCTGCTGCGCCCCCCTCAGTCGGCCACCATCCCGGCCGTCTTGAACCGTGCCCGGTAATCACGGGGCGACAACGCGAAGCGGCGGCGGAAAACCTTGCGCATCTGCCCATCCGAGCTGAACCCCGATCTGAATGCCACAGTCTTCATCGGCAGCTCTGTATCCAGAAGCAGCGTCTTGGCCCGGTCGCAGCGCAGCCCCTCGAGATAGGCCATCGGTGTCACCCCGAATTCAGCGGCGAAAGTCCGAGTAAAGCTGCGCGCGCTCATCTTGGCCTGCGCGGCCATATCATCCAACGTCATCGGCTGATCAAACTGCATGCTCAGCCAGGTTTGTATATCGCGCATGCCCAAAGAGCCGCTCATCTGGCCGGTCAGCATCGTGCTGAACTGCGACTGCCCGCCTGGCCGCTTGAGGTACATTACCATGTCGCGTGCAACCCGCAACGCAATGTCGCGCCCGAAGCCCTGCTCCACAAAGGCCAACGCCAAGTCGATCGCTGCAGTCACCCCGGCAGAGGTCCAAAGCGTCCCATCCTGAACAAAGATCACATTGGCGTCGACACTTACTTTCGGGAACAGGTTCTGCAAACGCGCCGCGTATTTCCAGTGCGTGGCTGCCTTTCGGCCGTCAAGTAATCCCGCGGCGGCAAGGATTAAGCTACCTGTACAAGGGGCCGAGAACCGTTCGGCTTCAAATGCCCGCCGCCTGCACCACTCCACCAGCAACGCTTCACGGGTCAGCACCGTCTCGATTTCTTGGGCACCCACGATGAAAACCGTTCCGAGTGGCGCTTCCTCCAACAAAGCCGCGCTGGCTTCCAGCGACATCAACGTGTCAGATCGCACTGGACCAGGCACCGGCGCTGTGATCGTCACATCATAGCCTCCATCAAGCCCAGCACCGCGCAGATGCTGGTCGGCATAGCTAAGCACGGCCAGCACCCGGATAGCCTCAAGCGATTTGAAGCCAGGATAAACCACCAATGCCACGGTCCGGCGGTGCTCTGACGAAGGGATTGTAATCCTGGTCATGGGGCCATCCTTTCGGCCGGTTTAACGTGCCGAATGGCCAGATGTGCCCGGTCGGCAGCCTTCGATACAAAAGAATTACAATATAACATATCAAATCATGTAATAGAGGAAGGAGTCCTAATATGAAGACCCGCGCAGCCATCGCCTGGGAGCCCAACCGCCCTCTTGAAATCGAGGAAATCGACTTAGAGGGCCCCAAGGAAGGCGAGGTTCTGGTCCGCATCGTGACTACCAGCCTGTGCCACACTGATATGTTCACCCTGTCGGGCCGCGATCCCGAAGGCCTGTTCCCGGCAGTTCTGGGCCATGAAGGCGTCGGCATCGTCGAGGAGGTCGGCCGTGGCGTGATCTCTGTGGTACCGGGTGATCATGTGATTCCGCTCTATACCCCCGAAGACGCCAACTGCCCCTTCATCAAGTCCGGCAAGACCAACCTGTGCCAGACGATCCGCAAGACCCAGGGCCAGGGGCTGATGCCCGACGGAACGTCGCGGTTCTCCTACAAGGGCAAAATGATCCATCACTACATGGGCACTTCGACCTTTAGCGAATACACCGTCCTGCCCGAGATCACGGTTGCCAAGATCTCCAAGGAAGCGCCGCTGTCCAAGGCCAGCGTCATGGGCTGTGCGGTGCCCACCGGTATCGGCGCAGTGCGCAACACCGCAAAAGTAGAGCCAGGTTCGACCGTGGCGATCTTTGGCCTCGGCGCGGTTGGCATGGTGGCAATCCAGGGCGCCAAACTGGTGGGCGCGGGCCGCATCATCGGCATTGACACCAACCCCAACAAATTCCCGCTGGCCCAGAATCTTGGCGCCACCGAGTGCATCAACCCGTCTGATTTCTCGCAACCGATCCAGGATGTCATCATCGAGATGACCAACGGCGGCGTCGATTACTCTTTTGAGTGTATCGGCAACGTCAACTTGATGCGCGCGGCGCTGGAATGCTGCCACAAGGGATGGGGCGAATGCACTGTGATCGGCGTGGCTGGCGCCGGCGAGGAAATCGCCACACGTCCCTTCCAGTTGGTCACCGGGCGTGTCTGGCGCGGCTCCGCTTTCGGTGGTGTGCTGGGCCGCAGCGAGCTGCCGGGCATGGTAGACGAATGGCTGCGTGGCGATTTCGACGTTGCCCCCTACATTACCCACAATATGACACACGATCAGATCAACACTGCCTTTGACCTGCTTCACTCGGGTAAGTCGATCCGGTCGGTCATTCATTTCCAACCAAATGACACCATGCTTATGAACAATCTTCCCGGAGTTATTGTTCCGGCCTGACCAACTAGGGTCCGCAGCCTTAGGGCTGCGGACTGTCGCCTAATAGAAAACGAACCCTCACCCAGCTTAGCACCCTTGCTCAGTTTTTGATCTTAGTGCTAGTTTTCCCACAACCCGCATTAATTGCTGATTTTGGAACCAAGCGGCCTTTTGCATTCGCAATATCCAACGCGAGCAGCGAGGGTGGCAAAGGGCTTATTCCGTTGAAAAACTCTTCCTTGATCGGCTCCCAATTCGCTGATTCAATTCCTTTAGGGATTGGGGGATTTTGCGATGATGGGACCGAAGCAGGAAGCGCAGGCGGCATTGTTCTACGAGTTCTCGCTGGAAGACCATGTCCCGCAAGACCACCTGCTGCGCTCGATAGATCGGTTTGTCGATCTTAGCGATATCCGCCTTTATCTTGCAGACTTTTATAGTCACACGGGTCGTCCTTCGGTCGATCCGGAGCTACTGATCCGCATGCTTTTGGTGGGCTATTGTTTTGGCATTCGGTCTGAACGGCGGCTCTGTGAAGAAGTACATTTGAACCTTGCGTATCGCTGGTTTTGCCGCCTTGACCTGTCCACTCCGGTCCCCAACCATTCGACGTTCTCCAAGAACCGGCATGGTCGGTTCCGTGAGAGCGAGCTGTTGCGCCATCTGTTCGAGACAACTGTCGCCCGCTGCATCACGGAAGGTCTCGTAAGTGGTCAGCGCCTGGCCATTGATGCCAGTCTGATAGAGGCGGATGCCAACAAGCAGAACTCAACGCCTAAGGAAGATTGGAACGCATCAAACGTCGATCCGACTGATGCGCCCCGTGCTGTGCGGGAATATCTCGACACACTGGATCAAGCTGCCTTCGGTGCCGCGAGCAAGGTACAACCGAAGTTCACATCCCATTCTGATCCAGCAAGTCAGTGGACAGCCGCCCGTAAAGGACCCGCTTTCTTTAGCTATTCCGACAACTACCTGATCGACACGGATCACGGTGTGATTGTGGATGTCGAGGCCACCCGCTCAATCCGGCAGGCTGAGGTCGGATCAACAAAAACGATGCTGAAGCGAGTGAAAGCCAAGTTTGACCTGCATCCTGAACGTCTGATCGCGGACACAGCCTACGGCACCGCACCGATGCTGGGCTGGTTGGTCGACCGCAAGATAGCCCCGCATATTCCTGTGTTCGACAAGTCAGGGCGCAACGATGGCACCTGGACCCGCGCCGACTTCGAGTGGGATGCTGAAAACAATCAATACATCTGCCCGGAGGGCCACGCTCTGAAGCAGTTCCGACGAAATTATTCGGACCCGACCCGTGGCCCGACCGGAAAGGGCACCGCACGATATCGCGCATTGAAGCTGACCTGCCAAGCATGCCCATCTAAAGCGAAATGCTGTCCGAATGCAGACGCGCGCAAGATTACGCGCGAGGAACACGAGGACGCCCGCCAGGTTGCCCGCGATATCGCCAAGACCCCACAATACGACATCTCGATGAAGCTCAGAAAGAAAGTGGAAATGCTCTTCGCGCACCTCAAACGCATACTCGGGCTGGGGCGGCTGCGATTACGAGGTCCATGCGGCGCAAACGACGAATTCCTCCTCGCCGCCACCGCCCAAAACCTCAGAAAACTGGCCAAAATCTTTCCTGCACCGCAGAAAGCGCGAAAAGCCTGACCAGAAGGGCACTCGCGCGCAGACCAAAGCACCGATTTCTGCGGCAGCAATACGTTGTTTTTCAACAGAATCGGCTCTTTTCAGCCATTCGCTGCATCGCCTAAACGGCCCAAAGCTGACATTGGCGAAACACTCGTGCAAAGGCCGATCTACAACCCAAAGCGGACATGGTACGATAGTGCCGTTTGTCAGGCCTGAATAAAATGTGGCACAAACCGGGACAAATCCTGCGTTACTTCGGAACTGTCCTCACGGATGCACAGTCCACAGGCTTTGTCGCCTATCACCCAAGACCCAATCATCATGTGGTCCACGCCAAAACGGGCTGGGGGGTGATATGCTTGAACAATGCTACCTTCCGCGCCGTATTGCCCCTCTGTTTCCAAAATCGGTCGGCCCGGCCTGACTACTCTGATGTTGGCGCCTTCCCTGCTAAACAGAGGCTTCTGAACGTGGGCGGTCTCTTTGACCCATTTGGGCACGACATCGGCAAACCAGCTGGGGAGAAGGTTTGGATGATCCGGGAACATCTCCCAGAGCAGCGGCAGAATTCCCTTGTTCGACAAAATGGCCTTCCAAGGCGGCTCCAACCATTTCTGTGGCGCTGTCAGAAGCGCCGGACCAAAGCGCTCGCGTAACATGTCTTCCCATGGGTAAAGTTTGAAAATTGTGTCGATCACATAGTCATCATCATCTGCAAATCGCCCTTGATGATCGATACCAATGTCCTCGATGGCGACAAACTTTGGCTCCAAACCCGCCTGCTTGGCACAGTCTTCCAAATACCTCACCGTTGCGCGCTCTTCTTCAAGGTTTTTCACGCTCGAAAAGTGGAGGCGATACCCTGGCGCAAACATCTGCTGCAACCGCTCAATGAGCGCATCTTGTACCGAATTGAATTGATCTGTGTCGGCTGGCAATACGCCGGCCTGAATTTGCTGCTCAAGCCAGACCCACTGGAAAAAGCCCGTTTCATAAAGGGCCGTTGGCGTGTCGGCGTTGAACTCCAACATCTTCGCCGGTCCAGTGCCGTCATAATGAAAATCAAACCGGCCATACAAAGATGAATCGCTCCGCAGCCAGCTCTCTTTGATCCACGCGTGGTAAGCCTGAGGAATGGCCAGCCTTTCCATCAGGGCTGAATCCGCTACGACATGCGCGACAAGTTCCAAGCACATCTGCCAAAGCTCGGATGTCGGGTCTTCGATTTCATTCTCGATTTCGGACAGCGAAAAGCAGTATGCGCGGCTCTCATCCCAATACGGCGCGCCGTACATCGAGTGAAAACCAAAGCCCAGTTTTTCGGCCAAGGCCTTCCAGCCTGGACGTTCCGGTAAAGCGACGCGCTCCATTTAGGGTTAGAGCTTGGCCAGCAGAGTTTGCACATCATTGCGTGCAGGATTTTCTAAAGCCTTGATTTTGTCTTCCAGAGCTTCCCCGGACACCAGCTTCACCTCTTCGTCTGCGGCCGCAAGCACGGCCTGCTGATGGGCCTGTCGCTCCTCCAGACGTTCGAGGCTTGCCATGGCATTGGACATCCGATCGGAGGATGCCGAGGTGCCGACAGCGGCCGCTTTTTGGGCTAAAATCAAGGCCTCATTGGCTTTTGCGGCTTCGATTTTGCGCTGTAAAGTCTCGATCCGGGATTGAGATTGTTTCAGCGCGGCGTCCATGCCGTCCTCGGTCTGCCGATACTGATCCGCGAGGCCCTGTTCGGTTTCCGCTTTGTCGCGAAGTTTCAAAACGCTCTCGATGATTTCTACTGCGAGAGGCTCGTCGCCTTGTTGTTTGGCCGTTCTTGCGGCGTTGGTGCGGCGCTCAATTTCCGCCATCAACTCAGATACGGATTTTTCCTTGGTCATACGATTGGCAACCATGCGGGATTTTTCGTCTCTCGCCTTGGAAATCGCGTCTTTGGCTTCACGCATTTCCTGATCCAGAATGCGCATCAGGTTGGCGTCGACCACAGCTTCGGCGGCTTCGTTAGCCCCCCCTTTGACTGCGGTGACCAGTTTTTTCCAAATGCTCATGCCGCATCTCCTTCGGTTGAACGGGGGCCGATGTCTTTTGCCAACTCCAATGCACTTTCGGCAATCGCTGAAAACTCTTCCAGAATTTCTGTCAACGACGCGGAGCGGGACACAGCACCAAACAATTCGTAGACGTCTTCCCCGTCTACAACGTCAATACTGAGTGCGCACAGAGGCAGCAGGGTCTTATGGGTTCTAAGCATCATAGCTTCAAACGCTGCAGGATCCTCCTGCGCGCTGCGCGGCCACAAGATCGCTGACGTTAAAATTTGCGTGTCGCTGACGGCCACATGCAAGACAAGATCACCAGCAGATCCGAGAGTGACTTCAATCACGCCAGAGCCCTCAACTGGGATGCAGGACAGTCCTGAGGCCTCGCCCAGCTCAGTTATTGCTGCTGCCAAAGACTGAGTTGTCCATAAGTCTACTGAATTATTCATAGGTCCCCTCAAAAAGCGTTTAGCCCAGCCATATGGGTAAGAACGGTCGCAGGGACTTTCAAGGCAAAACACCACCTAAAAGTGTTTGACACCTGATGGTTTTGCCACAAGTATTCGAGCAACAGAACAGCCGACCGTACAAAGTGCCAGTCCTTACAAGAATTATTTCCCGCATTTACAGCGAGCTGCTGGAGTTGAAGTGGTGGCTTTTGAGCCTGTTCACTACCACGTTTTTTGCGGTCTCCTGGATTTTGTTTCGTTTTGTTGGCGAAGCGGAAATCACCGAAAGTATCACGACGTATATCTACTTTGCGGCAACCACTGCGTCGACTGTGGGATATGGAGATATTTCGCCGCAAACCCAGGCAGGGCGTCTAATTGCCGCGTTCTGGTTCTTCCCCGGAGCGCTGTTGGTGTTTTCGGCGTTTCTTGGGCGGCTTGCTGGCGGCATGGTAGAAAGGATTAGGCGCATGGCTGATGGACTTGGGAGCTACGACAAACTCAAAGGTGCTACCGTTATTGTTGGGTATCACCGCGATCACACACCTGTCATGATCGAAAACCTGATTGCCGGGCAAGACGGCGACAAAGACATCGTTTTACTAACAAAGAACTCCGACGTGGATTTGCCAGAGGGCATTAAATTGGTGAAATCTGATCGCCTTGATGCATTGTCATCTCTGAAGCGGGCGGCAATTGCGGACGCCGAAAAAGTCATGGTCTACGCAGGTTCAGACGCCGAGACATTCAACACCTGTTTGGCGATCCGTGAGCTTAACGAAGGGCTGCATATCGCGGCCTTTTTTGAAGATCGGGATACAGCGCGGCGCGCGGCGAAACTGGCTGGGTTGGAGGCAATTGTCTCCAACGCCTCAGAAGCCTTGGTGAGAGCGGCTCAGGATCCCGGTGCGGGCAAAGTACTCAAAGCGCTATCGGCAGCCAACGTCGGTGCAACGATATATTCGGCCACGGTCAATGCACAAACCGACACATCCGCATTAAGATTGGCGCTCGATGCGTCAGAGGCAACTCTCATCTGTGTCTCGCAAGACGGTGGCCACGACTTCGAATTTGCCCCATTTCAGCCTATGATAAACGAAGGTAGCGCATTTTTCTATCTTTGTACGAAGCGTCTGTCCGCGCAACAAATTGCCGACGGTTTCGGGGGCGCACATGTTTCGATCACTGTTTAATCGAACACCCAACAAATCCCTTCCCGAGGTGGCCAACCTAACTTTGGGCCGGACCTTCACAGTTGATGTGGTGGAACGAAAGTTGATCCCCGAGGACGCATTGTTTGTTGCCCCTGATAGAGATTTGCAAATCGTTGCTCAGGGTATTTGTGATTTGGGGGAACAATCTTTTTTGCATCGGTTCTATCCCAATGATGATCGTTTTTTGCTCCAGGTTCAGGGCGGCGACGGACACAAAGACATGCGCATCGACGAAATCGTTCTGTGGTACGCGCATGAAGTTCGGTACCTGTCAAAAGACGAAGATTGGGACAAATTAAAGACAGCGATGCGCGGTGCCAGCTTTGTTCTGTCTAATGGAGCAGAAACGACAGAGTTTTCGCGCGTCTGGTTTGATCATACTCCAGGAGACGAAGCACCGATGGGCTACATCGAAGAAATCCATGACACCGAAGGTGGCGAGCCAACCAACAAAATCTATCAGACAGCGATGCTCTTTGGGCGGGGACTGAGTGACGGCTCCGATGAGATGCTATTGGTGAACCTTGAGGAGCCCGAGGAAGGCGAATGCGCTGCGTCTTTCCTAATTGGCCGTGCCATCGCCCAGCACGCACTTTTTACTTAATAAGGGAACTAAGATGACAATGATCATTTCAACGCTTTCGGGCCTTTTGCCTTTCTTGGTGTATTTTGGGACAGCGCTGTTCCTTCTGATGCTCTTTATGTCCATCTACATGCGTCTCACCCCCAACGACGAGATCGCCCTTATCAAAGACAACAATGCCGCCGCGTCCGTGGTGCTAAGCGCTGCCTTTGTTGGCTTCTCAATTCCATTGGCCAGCGCGGCTGCAAACTCAGTCAATCTGGTTGACTTCATCGTGTGGGGGCTCGTCGCCGGCATAGCTCAGCTTTTAGTATTTCTGGTTTTCCGTCGTTTCTATCCCCTGGTTTCGGAACGGATCAGCCAAGGTGAAATCGCCGTCAGCATCAAGTTGGCAGGCCTTTCTGTAACTGTTGGCCTTCTCAATGCAGCCTGCCTCACCTACTGATTTAAAAAAAGAGAATATTACCATGAAACGCTCTCGCTCGGTGAAACTATTGACGATGGCTTCGGCCACCTTGGCTCTGGCGGCTTGTGAAGAAGACGTCGATACTGAAGGTGAACTATACAAAACTGAGGCGGAATGCTTGTCTTCAGAGTTTGTGCCGGATTCCGATTGTGCACCGCTACTGACCGAAGGCCTGCGCATCCATGATGCAACCGCACCCAGATATATTTCGATGAGCCTCTGTGAATCAGAGCATGGTCGGTCGGAATGCGCTGCGGTGTCGTCCTCATCCCCCCTCTACTACTCACCGTCGCCATTGGGGTACCTTGTGACTGGCGCAATTGCGGGTCAGGTTGTCTCCAATCTTGTGCGTCCGGTGTATCGTGAAAAGGATCGTAGACGGTACTACACAACTGGGGGCGGGTTTGTGCGCTATATGGACAATGGACGCTACGGCACCACACGGACAAACATCGACCGCTACAATCCCAAAGTTGTAAAAGCACCACCAAGAATCCAAACGCGCACAACAGTAGCATCCCGCAGTGGATTTGGGTCTCGAAATGGCTCGTTTGGCGGTTGAAGCGCCCAAGGCAGACTGATCTTTTGAGTCACATCGAGAGCTTGATGAAAAGAACTTGAAGGTCCTTTGATATCTCGCATTAAATGAGCCCTTTGGTTCAAGCAAATTGGGCTAAACAGGATGCTCTAACAGAACCTAGCAACTCATGCGCGATCTCCATCAAAAAACTTTTTTACGAGTAGAAGGCTCGTCTGACCCACATCGTTCAGTTAACAGACCTGTAGTTCGGCGAGCAGAGTGCTCCGCTTTGGGCCAGAAGCAAAACCGTCCAAAGCCTGTTTTTTATGCGTTACTGCCATTGACGCCGAACGCAGCGAAAGTCTGCTTTCCGCCCGATTCTGTTGAAAAACAACGTATTGCTGCCGCAGAAATCGGTGCTTTGGTCTGCGCGCGAGTGCCTTTCTGGTCAGGCTTTTCGCGCTTTCTGCGGTGCAGGAAAGATTTTGGCCAGTTTTCTGAGGTTTTGGGCGGTGGCGGCGAGGAGGAATTCGTCGTTTGCGCCGCATGGACCTCGTAATCGCAGCCGCCCCAGCCCGAGTATGCGTTTGAGGTGCGCGAAGAGCATTTCCACTTTCTTTCTGAGCTTCATCGAGATGTCGTATTGTGGGGTCTTGGCGATATCGCGGGCAACCTGGCGGGCGTCCTCGTGTTCCTCGCGCGTAATCTTGCGCGCGTCTGCATTCGGACAGCATTTCGCTTTAGATGGGCATGCTTGGCAGGTCAGCTTCAATGCGCGATATCGTGCGGTGCCCTTTCCGGTCGGGCCACGGGTCGGGTCCGAATAATTTCGTCGGAACTGCTTCAGAGCGTGGCCCTCCGGGCAGATGTATTGATTGTTTTCAGCATCCCACTCGAAGTCGGCGCGGGTCCAGGTGCCATCGTTGCGCCCTGACTTGTCGAACACAGGAATATGCGGGGCTATCTTGCGGTCGACCAACCAGCCCAGCATCGGTGCGGTGCCGTAGGCTGTGTCCGCGATCAGACGTTCAGGATGCAGGTCAAACTTGGCTTTCACTCGCTTCAGCATCGTTTTTGTTGATCCGACCTCAGCCTGCCGGATTGAGCGGGTGGCCTCGACATCCACAATCACACCGTGATCCGTGTCGATCAGGTAGTTGTCGGAATAGCTAAAGAAAGCGGGTCCTTTACGGGCGGCTGTCCACTGACTTGCTGGATCAGAATGGGATGTGAACTTCGGTTGTACCTTGCTCGCGGCACCGAAGGCAGCTTGATCCAGTGTGTCGAGATATTCCCGCACAGCACGGGGCGCATCAGTCGGATCGACGTTTGATGCGTTCCAATCTTCCTTAGGCGTTGAGTTCTGCTTGTTGGCATCCGCCTCTATCAGACTGGCATCAATGGCCAGGCGCTGACCACTTACGAGACCTTCCGTGATGCAGCGGGCGACAGTTGTCTCGAACAGATGGCGCAACAGCTCGCTCTCACGGAACCGACCATGCCGGTTCTTGGAGAACGTCGAATGGTTGGGGACCGGAGTGGACAGGTCAAGGCGGCAAAACCAGCGATACGCAAGGTTCAAATGTACTTCTTCACAGAGCCGCCGTTCAGACCGAATGCCAAAACAATAGCCCACCAAAAGCATGCGGATCAGTAGCTCCGGATCGACCGAAGGACGACCCGTGTGACTATAAAAGTCTGCAAGATAAAGGCGGATATCGCTAAGATCGACAAACCGATCTATCGAGCGCAGCAGGTGGTCTTGCGGGACATGGTCTTCCAGCGAGAACTCGTAGAACAATGCCGCCTGCGCTTCCTGCTTCGGTCCCATCATCGCAAAATCCCCCAATCCCTAAAGGAATTGAATCAGCGAATTGGGAGCCGATCAAGGAAGAGTTTTTCAACGGAATACGCCGATTCTGTTGAAAAACAACGTATTGCTGCCGCAGAAATCGGTGCTTTGGTCTGCGCGCGAGTGCCTTTCTGGTCAGGCTTTTCGCGCTTTCTGCGGTGCAGGAAAGATTTTGGCCAGTTTTCTGAGGTTTTGGGCGGTGGCGGCGAGGAGGAATTCGTCGTTTGCGCCGCATGGACCTCGTAATCGCAGCCGCCCCAGCCCGAGTATGCGTTTGAGGTGCGCGAAGAGCATTTCCACTTTCTTTCTGAGCTTCATCGAGATGTCGTATTGTGGGGTCTTGGCGATATCGCGGGCAACCTGGCGGGCGTCCTCGTGTTCCTCGCGCGTAATCTTGCGCGCGTCTGCATTCGGACAGCATTTCGCTTTAGATGGGCATGCTTGGCAGGTCAGCTTCAATGCGCGATATCGTGCGGTGCCCTTTCCGGTCGGGCCACGGGTCGGGTCCGAATAATTTCGTCGGAACTGCTTCAGAGCGTGGCCCTCCGGGCAGATGTATTGATTGTTTTCAGCATCCCACTCGAAGTCGGCGCGGGTCCAGGTGCCATCGTTGCGCCCTGACTTGTCGAACACAGGAATATGCGGGGCTATCTTGCGGTCGACCAACCAGCCCAGCATCGGTGCGGTGCCGTAGGCTGTGTCCGCGATCAGACGTTCAGGATGCAGGTCAAACTTGGCTTTCACTCGCTTCAGCATCGTTTTTGTTGATCCGACCTCAGCCTGCCGGATTGAGCGGGTGGCCTCGACATCCACAATCACACCGTGATCCGTGTCGATCAGGTAGTTGTCGGAATAGCTAAAGAAAGCGGGTCCTTTACGGGCGGCTGTCCACTGACTTGCTGGATCAGAATGGGATGTGAACTTCGGTTGTACCTTGCTCGCGGCACCGAAGGCAGCTTGATCCAGTGTGTCGAGATATTCCCGCACAGCACGGGGCGCATCAGTCGGATCGACGTTTGATGCGTTCCAATCTTCCTTAGGCGTTGAGTTCTGCTTGTTGGCATCCGCCTCTATCAGACTGGCATCAATGGCCAGGCGCTGACCACTTACGAGACCTTCCGTGATGCAGCGGGCGACAGTTGTCTCGAACAGATGGCGCAACAGCTCGCTCTCACGGAACCGACCATGCCGGTTCTTGGAGAACGTCGAATGGTTGGGGACCGGAGTGGACAGGTCAAGGCGGCAAAACCAGCGATACGCAAGGTTCAAATGTACTTCTTCACAGAGCCGCCGTTCAGACCGAATGCCAAAACAATAGCCCACCAAAAGCATGCGGATCAGTAGCTCCGGATCGACCGAAGGACGACCCGTGTGACTATAAAAGTCTGCAAGATAAAGGCGGATATCGCTAAGATCGACAAACCGATCTATCGAGCGCAGCAGGTGGTCTTGCGGGACATGGTCTTCCAGCGAGAACTCGTAGAACAATGCCGCCTGCGCTTCCTGCTTCGGTCCCATCATCGCAAAATCCCCCAATCCCTAAAGGAATTGAATCAGCGAATTGGGAGCCGATCAAGGAAGAGTTTTTCAACGGAATACGCCCTTCCTGTTTGACCTACCGAATACGCCACGCACGAAATCGAATGTCTCGAAAGGGCTGAGATCGGCCTTTTCAGCCGCTGAGGGAAGCGACCACTTTGGCCAGGGTCTCGAGGCTGGAAAATGATCTAACTCAAATGCCTCATCACCCCAATCCAACCCTCGCCAGCACCTCGTTCAACAACGTGAGCTTCTGTGCATCGGTCAGTCGGAGTGGCGAAGATCCGTTTGCGTTCTGACCCTTGCCAATTTCCTCGAATAGGTCGAAGCGTTCAGCCTCAGAGAGCTTCCCATAGTGTGTCTCGGTGATCTTTTCATTTTCGTGGCCCATGTTTTCCGACCAGGCCTTGCGTTGTTGCTGGGTGAGCGGACGGCGGTCGCGCTCGGCGGCAAGCGTGTCTTTGACCGAGTGCGGATTGTATTTGACCTCGCTGTCGCGACAGGCCAGCGCGAAGGCTTTGGCGACGGCATCTTTGGACGCCATAGGCTCCAATGGCGCCCGCTCCGCATCACGTAACAACTTACCCCGCTTCAGATCCGGCATGCTTGGGAACAGCGCATCTTCACCACGCACCCCCAGCTCCTTCATCTCCTCCACCCAGCGCGACACTGCAGCGGAGAAAACGTCAGAGATCGGGAACCAACTGATACGCAGGCTCTTGCCGTTCTTCGTTCGGGAGGTGGTGCCATCCTGGATAATCTGGCGCTGTGCCGGATCAAAATGTGACAGCCGCAAAGAGGTGACGGTATCTGCCCGCAACGCTCCAAGGTAGGCAATGGCGACCATCGTCCGGGCGCGCCGCTCAGAAAGGGTGAGCGTAGGCATGCCCTCCAGAAGCGCCTCCGCTTCTTCCAAGGACGCGTAGGCCTTTTCCGCCTTCGGCATTGCTTTGGCATAGGCCGATTTCGGCAGTTGGATATAACTCGGCAGGTCGGCAGGCAGACGTTTGTAGCCATCCTGTTTGATCAACCATTGCAGGAAGCTCATGATCTGAGAGGCCTGATGTGACGCTGTGGAGCGTGACTTCTGGCCTTCCCCCGTTGTCGCCATCGACTCCTTCACGGCAGAGCGCACGTGATTAACATCCCGGATTGTGAGCCGATCAAAGGCTTTTCCGTGCAGAACCCCCTCCATAAACCGGATCGCTGCGAGGTGCTGATCCACTGTCTGCTCCGCCAGCCGACCAGCGTGAACCTGCCAGTCATACACAAGCCGGTCATTTGCCAGCCACACGCGCGGCGCATCCGTTTCCGCGCTGATCCCAATACCACCGGGACCTCGGCCAATTTCTTCGCGTGCTTGAGGCAGGGTCACCAGTTCTGCACTGCCCAGACCAAAGTCAGTTCGCAGCGGCCCACCGCGTCGATTCTTCTGACCCTTAACAACCACCCGAACGATCCAGCGCCGGGCACCGGAAGGGTCAACAACCAAGTACAGCCCATTGCCATCGCCATGCCGCCCAGCGCCAAGGTTCTCCACGAGTTTCTTTGTCAGCTTGCCAGAGAGCGCCAATTTTATACCACATTTTATACCACTCAACGAACAGGATTACGCACAATTGGCGACAATTCAAGAAAATCCACAAATCGCGCCAAGACCAGACAAACAAAAGGAAAAGGCCGCTGAAAGCGGCCCATTCAGATCAAACGGAAATGTAAGATGGCGGAGACGAAGGGATTCGAACCCTCGAGACCCTTCCGGGCCTACTCCCTTAGCAGGGGAGCGCCTTCGACCACTCGGCCACGTCTCCGCTGACCCGTATATGCGGCAGAACCTAGAGAAACAAGGCGATTTTTTCACTTTTTTGCCAAGCCAAGAAAATAAGGCGTTTCATGCAAATTCGTGGAACATACGCAGAACTGCACGTGATTCGCGTGCAAAATCCGTGCAGCGTGTTCCTTTTGTGTTCCGCAAAATCAGGAACCCCAGCGCGGGAGATTTTAAGTCTGGCATTTGTTCAACGATTTCAATGACGGCGTTACACGTTGAAGTGTAAGCGGTGCGCCACCCCCACACTTTCGAACTGACGTCTGATCTGCGATTCAGAGGCTTCTTTGTTTTGTGGGGAGTTTCTCGATGGGAGCTATATGTGAGTTTCTGGCAAGTGTGCCGCGTCGGGCGGATGGCAAGCGGAGTTGGCCACCGGAGTTGAAGGCTCGGATTGTGGCGGAGACGTTGCTCGAAGGCGAGACGGTCAAGGCGGTTGCGAAGCGGTATGAGCTGATCCCCAGCACAGTGTCTGATTGGCGGCGGATGGCGCGGCAGGGCAAGTTGGTTCTGCCCAATTTGGACGGCATGGACTTCGTTCCTGTTGAGATGGAGACGCCTGCGCCCGTGGCTTCGCCCCTACCAACAGCATCAACCAGCACGCTTGATGTGATCCAAGGCGATGTCACCATTCGTTTGGACGCCGCGACACCAGCGGCGCGGGTCGTTGAGATCGCACGGGCTTTGGCTACGTGATCATGCCATCCCATAAAGTGCGGATTTTTGTGGCCAGCGATCCTGTGGACTTCCGCAAAGGTCATGATGGGCTGGCCGCCTTGGTACAGAGCCACCTGCGTCAGAAGCCGTTTGATGGGTCGGTTTATGTCTTCCGTGCCAAGCGGGCAGATCGATTGAAGCTGATCTATTGGGACGGCAGCGGATTGGTGATGGCGTACAAGCGGCTGGAAGATAACAGTTTCACATGGCCTGCGATTAAGAACGGGGTGATGCGTCTGGAGCCAGCCCAGTTTGAGGCTTTGTTCGCAGGTCTGGATTGGCGACGCGTGCAGCCCCTGGAGGTGACAGCTCCGGCTGCGGCGGAGTGACTCACGGGGGCGTTTGGGCGGGCCATTCCACCCTTGTTTTGGTATGGAACTGGGCATGCGTGCCCCTGATGACCTGCCCAACGACATTGCCGAGTTGAAGGCGATCATCCGTGCGCAACAGGATCAGAATGCGCGACTTGAAGCCCTGGTCGCGTCCTTCAAGAAGGCGCTGTTTGGGTCCAAATCCGAGAAGATTGACCCCGCCCAATATGAGTTGGAACTCGAAGATATCGAGACGGCCATCGCGCAGGTCGAAGCCGAGATTGACGCAGACGAACGCACCGCGCCGGTGCGGCCAGCAAAGCCGCGCCAGACAAACCGTGGATCGCTGCCCAAGCATCTGGAACGGGTAGAGGTGGTCATTGAACCTGATCTCTCCTGCGCCTGCGGAACCGCGCGTCATGTCATAGGTGAGGATGTGAGCGAACGTTTGGACATCATCCCTGCACAGTTCCGCGTTATCGTCACCCGTCGCCCCAAATACGCCTGCCGATCCTGCGAGGACGGGATCACTCAGGCCCCAGCACCACCACACATCATTGCAAGCGGCATGCCGACCGAAGCCACTTTGGCGCATGTTCTGGTCTCCAAATACGCGGACCACCTGCCGCTTTATCGACAGGCGCAAATCTACAGTCGCCAGGGCATCGATCTGGATCGCTCGACCTTGGCCGCTTGGGTGGGCAAATCGGCATTCGAGTTGGCCCCGGTCTATGAGGCGCTGATGGCCGATCTGAAGCGCTCAACCAAGCTGTTCATGGACGAGACACCGGCACCGGTTCTGGCCCCAGGGCGGAAAAAGACCAAAACCGGATACTTCTGGGCGCTGGCCCGTGATGATCGCCCATGGGGCGGTGATGATCCGCCCGGTGTGGCCTTCACCTATGCGCCAGGGCGATCCGGCCAGCATGCAGACAATATCTTGAAAGGCTTCAGCGGCACCCTGCAGGTGGATGGCTATGCTGGCTACAACCGCTTGCTCAAACGGCCCGCACAGGATGTGAGGCTGGCCTATTGTTGGGCCCATGCACGCCGCAACTTGCATGATGTTACCCAGTCCAGCATTGCCCCGATCGCGCAGGAGGGTTTGGCGCACATTCAGGCGCTCTATCGCATCGAAAAAGACCTGCGTGGCCTAACCGCAGACCAACGCAATGCTGCACGGCAGGAGCGCTCAAAACCTATCATCGACACCCTCGAGCTTTGGCTTGCCCAAGGTCGTGCCCGTGTCTCGTCCAAATCCCCAACTGGAGAGGCCCTGAAATACATCGCAAAATACTGGGATGGGCTAATCCTGTTCCTCGACGATGGTCGCATCGAACTCGACAACAACTCCGTCGAACGCACCATCCGACCCATTGCTCTAAACCGCAAAAACGCGCTCTTCGCCGGGCACGACGCTGGCGCACAGAACTGGGCCGCCATCGCGTCACTGATCGAGACCTGCAAACTCAACGGTATCGAGCCACACGCATATCTGTGCGGCGTACTCACAGCCATTGCTGGCGGGCACAAGCAAACCCACATCAATGAACTGCTGCCTTGGAACTACGCTAAAACCGTGTGATCGGCGCACCGCTTACGTTGAAGTCAGCGTCATGGACCAACCAAAGCACCATATAACACATTCAACGGATACAGGTCGCACCTCAGACCTCTGCCTACGGAGGGCGCGGATAGCCAAGCTGTTCCTCTTGAAATCCCTATTTGTTCCCGATTCTACCTCTGCCTAGAGCGGTTGAAGGCCCCGCCCGGGGCTGACCGGACGAGGCTCGACCTAAAACGGCGGCGCAATGTTAATTAGAGAACTCTATTACGGCATTCCAGCGTCCCAGATCGTTCTGAATAGTCGCGTTTGTCTTCCTTAGGCCGATGTTTTCTAGAGCGATGGATGTGATACCTACCAGATGGTCGAGCTTGGAAATGATCAACCCCAATCCAAGGTCATGGTCGACACAACTTACCAGAGATTGTCGACGCTTCCAAAACAAACCTAAACTGCCTAAACAGCTGATCTCAATCAATAATGGTGCAATTGAACACAGGGAAAAAACTAATGGTATGAGCAGTGATTGAGCACATTGATCTAACGATGGCTCCGAAGCATATAGCCCACGCCTCTTATTGTTTCGAAGTAGTCATCACCCCCGGACCCGATGGCGAGTTTTTTACGCAATCGGCTTACAAGCCCATCTATAGACCTATCATATCCTGCCCAGCTCCTGCCTCTGATGGAAAGGATCAGCTGTTCTCTAGTTAGCACGCGGTCACGCCCTTTGAGGAAAGCAAGCCAAAGGTCAAATTCCAACTTGGTCAGCTGAATTTCTTGACCTGCAGCGTCGAAAACCTTGCGAACATTGGTGTCGGTTCGCAATTCGCCAAACTCGATTACTGACCTTACCGCGTCATTCGATTCTTCCTGGAAAACTCTACCTTCAATTCGGCGAAGTAGACTTTTGATGCGTGCGACGAACTCAGACCTAGCGAACGGCTTCACTACGTAGTCATCTGCACCAAGTTCGAAGGACACAACCTTATCTACCTCCTCTACCTTTCCGGATAGCACAACTATCCCGGCCGAACAGGATCGACGGATCTCTCTAATGATTTCATGCCCATGGCCATCTGGCAACAGCAGGTCAACGACGAACACATCAAAATTTTTGTCACTAACCAGTTTCTCGAAATGATGACGACTTCCTGCAAAGGTTACCCCGTAACCTTGTTCTCGAAGCGCTTCTGCAACTTCTTCGGAAAGAGAAAGATCATCATCAACGATGAGAATGTTAACGTTTTGCATTCAGCGTTTCTTTCGGGTGGGCGAGTACGACCGCTCATGGCCACTACCTGTCGTAAGCGTCCACTGTGCAGCGTTCCACACCGAAATTACTCTTTGCACACAATATGTACGAAATTACACCGACACTATACTTTTTTTTATGCAAACTATGCGAACGACACATTGCGGCACCGAACAGCCAAGTTAGCGGTAGACTGAAGACAGGCGCGGCTATCACTAGTGGCGCAGATCAGGAAACGCATATGCTTTATCCAGTCAGAAACGTCCTCTTTGCTCACCGGCAATACTCTCCTTTTAGAACTAAGGATCGACATATTCTTGGGGCGTGTTTTTGCCTGCTTACTTATCTGGGTAACGCCTTCAATGTAGACATGTTTTTTGGCGTCAACTTTCTCTTTGGGTCGATATTTGTTTGGCTCTCTATGGTTGTTTCAGGGCCTTTTTGGGCGTTATCTGCTGCATTTTTGGGTTCGTTGTATACGGTCGAACTTTGGGGGCATTGGTTAGCCGCTATACTTTTCTCTACCGAAGCAGTTTTTGTTCTAACCTTATGCCGCTTCACCTCGGTCACACGATTAAACTTTGTGGTAATGCTTTTTTGGCTAGGCTTAGGTGCCCCCCTTGCCATTTTATTGTATAGTCAAGTTCTCGCACTGCCTTGGGCTACGGTGCTTTTGGTCGCATTCAAGCAGGCACTTAACGGAATGTTGAACGCAATGGTGGCCTCGTTTTTAATGACCACTGTTCTTTTTATTAATCCAAAGCTTTCTGCTCCCGAGAGTTTAGTCAAAGAAAACTCCTACAGTGGGCTTCTACAGTCTTTTTTTGGATTAGCTTTCCTTTTACCCTTGCTTGTATCCGAATTTCTTGAATTGAAGGAAGATTTCTTACGAGGAGTAGACGCTGAGCTAACACGAACTGAAATCGAAGTTCGCCGCTCAACTCAAAACATCGTCTCGCTTCTGCTCTCAGAAACTGGTTATTGGGGAGCCAAAATCGCAGGGACTGAAGGGGCAAAACAGCAAGAGACAGTAAAAGAAATTTCTAAGAAAAGCATGTTGTTGCCTCCTGCCCAGATCACCAGCATCGGTGACATGAATGACTTAATATCAGTACTTCGTGATCCAATCTTCTCTAAAAATTTACAGAAATTAGAGGTTTTCTTCACCGACACCCTCCAAAAACAATCAGAAATCCTGATTGGGTGTCACGAGGGGCAATTTTTGTCATTCTATTTCTCTGACCGGGAATCAGAGTCTTACCTGTTCTCATGGTCAACAGAGACGGTCGAAAACTTCATTCATTCACACGCCTTCGAAGCAAACACGATCAGTTGTGTTCAAGACAACTTCGGATCTGCGGCTCCTAGACAAAACAAAAAAGCAGCAACAGTAGTGCGAGATACTAACCCTTCTATCCCGACGTTGCGTTCTTGGTTGGGAGCAACCATACAGGCACAATATTCAATTGATTCAGTTTTGCCATCAACGATCACTTTGGATCACGCCTTAAATACGAATATTCTCCGGGTTCAGCAGGACACCTCCAAAGCGATACAGAGGCTGGCTTTTCTCGCTGCGCTTCTAACGCTAGGTGGTCAACTAATTGATTTTCTGTTTCGAAGATGGGTGGACAAGTTTGCACTTATTGCTGAAGAGTACTTGAAAAAACGCCAGTCTTCCTTCGTTTCCGTTAACGCAAACTTCACGGAAGACCGCATCATTTCCTCTTGGTTATCTCGGTTTGCGGCAGCTGTCGACAATGAGAAGCAAGAAAAATGGAGAGCGGAAAAAAACTTCGGATTCTTCCTCACTCAATCTTTAACTCCTGTTTTCGCTACAGATGCTGACGGAAGAATAAAAATTTGGAATCCTGCGCTACAAGAACTGACGGGATTTACGGAGATTGATGTCTTGGGGCGGCCCATATCTAACTTCCTAAAAGAAACTCAAGAGGCAGTGGCGGGATATGGCAAGCAACTAGACACAAAAATACTGTACGATGTTGCAACAAAAAATGGAAGGGCTGTTCACCTGATTGTTAGTAAGATTGGTACCGAGCCGGTAGACTTCGACCCTTACACAAACAGCTTAGGTCAGATGGAGTTGGATCGTTCAACTTCCTATTTCATTGCTCAAAACTTGGGTGCTTTGAAAGAGGCTCAGGCAAAGCTGATCCACGCTTCGCGTCTCGCTGCGCTAGGTGAGATGGCTAGTTCATTTGCACATGAACTCAATCAGCCCCTTAACGTGGTAGCCCTGGCTGCTGGCGGCTTAGTAGAGAGAGCTAAATCTGGTGACCTTGCGCAAATGCACCTCATTGCGAAGGCTGAGAGGATTGAAGCGCAGGCTTTGAGAGCTGGAGCGCTCATTCAGGGTATCCGAAACTTCGTCTTGAAAGTTGGTGATGAGGAGACGAGTGTTTTCGATCCAGTGGAGAAGACTCAATCAGCGCTCGATTTGGTTCGTGAACAGTTGAGGTTGGGGAATGTAAAAGTTAACGTGTGCGCAGGTTCCGAGGCTTATAAGATTGATGGCCGTCCGATACTTTTTGAGCAAGCGATGGTGAATCTACTTGTAAACGCCAAGCAAGCGATGGAGGAGCAGTCCTCATCCGATCGCCAGATTGGTATCACCTTTACCTCTGGGGACCAGGATTTGAAAATCCACGTACATGACACTGGGCCTGGAATTCCTGACCAAAACCTTGAGCGTGTGTTCGAACCATTTTTTTCGACAAAGAAAGACAAAGGTGGAAGCGGTATAGGGCTTTACATGAGTAGGTCGATCATCGAGGAATTAAATGGTACCATCAAAGCACTAAGCGTAAACCACGGCGCTTGCTTCGAGATCAAGTTTCGGTTTCTTTCCGATCCTTAAGGAGGTCAAGTTGCCCAAATTTGTGACTAGATTTACGGCGCTCGTTTTGGATGACGATGAACAGGTCCTTGAGGAAATTTCAGAAGTAATTTCGATTATCGGCGGGGTAGTGAGCGCTTTCAACAATCCGACCGAGTGCCTAAATTATTTGGAGAAAAACCCAAGCGATTACGACTTAGTGATCGTTGATCTGGCTATGCCAACCATTAATGGCGTGGAGTTTCTAAAGAAAGCATCGGAGTTACTATCTAGTTCAACGAGAAAGTTCCTAATAACCGGTTTGGCTGAACTGGATGGAAAAAAAATTGAAGAAACCTCGGACTTGACGGTACTACTCAAACCGGTAAGCCTATCAAAGTTAAAGAAAAAAATAGGCAGCACCATACTCCACGATACCACCTGAATTATATTTCACTTGACACCTTGTCGAAAAAATTCCGTGAGTGGTGGGGACGATCTAGGCTAGCGTTTTTTTACCTTCGACTTGGTCTGTGGATACGATTTCCCGTGTCTGACCTGAAATGCTCAAAGCTGCTGCCCCAACGCCTATTAGCATTCACAGCCACTCCAATCGCAGTTGAGAGTTCCTTTTTTGACTTAGGTTCGCCGACAACGCAATCTGCATAAAGACTGCCACACCCGTAATTTTTCAAAGGTTTATCCTTTTGGAGCATAACGATGATCGGAATTCTAACATCCATCAAACGTGTAAGCCGGACAAAACTTTCCAAACACTCTTCGTTCAAAGGCTGATCTAGGCGAACCACGATCATTGCCCAATCCTCTGGGCTCTCGGAAACAGTTTCGAAGATCGCCTCCAACGACGAAGAGCAAGCGACTTCGAAACCCAGCCCCTCAAACCCGAATTTGACGTTGTGGAATGACGCTTCATCGGCAACAACGCAAGCGACATTGGAAGCGCTGAAATTTCTCGCTGAATAGTGGTCACTCCCGGCTCCTGCGCCGTTCACTATTTCGATTTTACCAATGTGGCCTTTTAGATTGTTAACTCTCACGGGTACTTCCTCGGTTGCTGCAACCACGGAAATACACGCGAAGTGTTGGTACAATTTGACGGGAGTGTGTAAATACAATTTTTCAGTGTGCAAATTTTATTGAATCAACAGATAATTAGTTTTTTGACTTTTAGATGGGCATTCAGAAGCCCCTATTTTTAAGCGCTTCTGGCATTGTCATGAGCTTAATTGATTAAAGCTTGACATCAGTTTAGAATTTCCCGAACTGCCTCAAGGCGCGCGTTCGAGCAGATCCTCCCCCGCGCTTCGGCGAGCAAAGCGTCAGAAAACTGCCCCTCCGTCCGAGGCACTGGGCCGCCGTAGCCCTCGCAGGGGCGCAGCAGATCGGCGGGCACCGGTGGTGGCGGGGCGACCACCTCAGGGGCGCGCAAACAGCCGCTGAGCAGTAGTGCGCAGCAGAGGGGAAAGAGGCGCATCGCGACCCTCCATGGATTGCAGATCGTTTTGGACAGCCCGCCAGCGCTCTGCGTCAGCCTCAGCGCGGGCGAGATATGCACGGTGAACAGCGGCGGCAGTCTCGGCCTGTTCCAGCGCGTGCTGCGCAGAGGCCACAGAGACGCGCAGTGCGGCCACTTCCGCCGTCAGTGCGTCATTGCGCGCTGACAGCCACCACAGGGCGGCAAAGAGCGCTAGAACCACGGCCAGGGCAGCAGCGAGGGCGTAGCGGCCCATCACAGCCCCGACAGGCACAGAGCCTGCTCATCAGCGCGCCGATTGACCAGGCCGCGCAACACCTGCCCCCCTGCCCGGCGCCAGCGCGGTAGCTGGTTGCAGGCCTCGCGCCACTCACTCCGCCGCAGGTGTTTGGCCAGTGTGGATTTGCAGGCCGCACCGATCCCGACGTTGTAGGACCAGCTGGTGACTGCCGCCTGCACCTCTGCGGGGGCCTCGGCCATTTCGGGCACGCAAGCCAGCATTTCACGGTGGAACTCAGCCCAGCGTTCTTTGAACATCCCGAGACATTCGGCATCGGAGTAGTTGTCCCCCTGCTGCACCCCTTCGGTCTCACCAAGGCACACCGTCCAGACCTGCCCATGCGCATCCCAGTAAGCCTGATTTTCCAGCCCTTCCCATTTCGCCGTCATGGGTAGCCCCAGAGCAATCACAGCTGCCACAGAACCACCGACCCACCAGCGCGCTCTGACCCGCCCGCTCTCCTCTTTCGCAAACCGCGACCCACGCCACCAAACGCGCAGCTTGATCAGCAGCGTCACCAACGCGATCAGCACCCCGATTGATGGGATAATCACCTGGTTGAGCAGCGTGGCATAATGTGCTGCCTCCGCCACCGTAAAGGGCCACGCAATTGCCCCACCACCCACGGGCAGTGCGCTCTTTGCGATCAGTTGTTCTGCTTTGTTCATCGTTGCCTCTCACACGAAAAAGCCGCCCTGTGGGCGGCGGTTGGTTTCAGTTGTGTTTTGCTTACCTAGAGATCCGCGACGGCCCTGGTGTAGCCATCCAGAGCGGCCTCAATCTGGTCTGGATCCTGCGCCCCATCGATGGCCGCAGTCGCCGCCAGGCGTTCGCGCTCAATCAGGGGGCCGAAATCGCGCCATTGTTCAGCCTTGAAGGCGATGAGCTGCGCCACTTTACGAGCCGTCTGTCCGGTGATGCCGACTTCCTGAAAGACAAAGGCAAATGCTGCAGCATCCGCAGGGTCTGCGGGGTCTGGCTCTGGCGTGGCTACCAGGAACGCCAACGCCTGGCGCTCCTTCTCGATGTATGTCAGCTCCTGTCCCGGAATACTGGTGATGAACCGCGCGCGGGTTTCACCAACGGCCACCGCCAGCGCCTCTTGCGCGGCCTGTTTCTGGCTGTTCAGGATCGCGCTCTTGCTGGCCGCGCTGCGTGTCAAAACCTGCATCTCTACACCTCAATCACTGTGTTAGACGGCATGGCCGGAAGCGGTGCTGAAACGGTGACGTTGTATGATCCAGAGTCTGCCAGCGAAAAGGCATAGGCAGCACCAGGCGCAAGCATCTCATGGGCCATAACTTCGCCCCCGATCAGGTCATAAACTTCAACCTCTGCCCCGTCCGGCGCATCAATCTGCCAGCCTTCGGCCTGCTTGACAGGCACAGGCGATGCAGGGCGCTGCCTCAGCTCGTCATCCACCATGTAGAAGCCGAGAAAGCCCGCACCGTCCATCTCTGCGGGGATGGCTATTGCCCCGGTGGGCAAAACCGTGGCCTCTCCGTGGCCGACTACATAGATGCCTGTTTGATCGAGTTTCACGAATTTCATCAGATCACCTCACAATTGCGCGTGCATACAGAGACACATCTTTCACATTTGGGATGATGCTCCCTTTGGGTCGACCGCTGGGGAAGCGGGGACCGAGATAACCATAAACAACCGCACGCACTTCAACCTCATCAAAGGCTCCCAGTTTTGCTACCACCACATCGTCGGTACGCCATCTGGAACTGTCGGTCTTAGAAAATGTGTGAATGGTGTCCCAACCGGTCCATGACGCGCCGTTGCGCTGCCGCCATTGAAGTTTGACCCCTGTTTTATACTTGCGGATGTGCCAATCGCCCTCATTGTCCTGTTCCGGCCTCGTTCCCAAGCCTCGCCAAGTTGTCTTGCAGGCAATGTTCCAAAACTCACCGGGCAAGAATGCCCCCAGAGAGTAGCGAAACACTTCTGCATTTATCGGTAACGTCTGTGCCCCAGAACTTGCATAAGTGACCCCCGCGCTAACCGCCCCGACCTGGATGTCATCGCGTGCGATCAGGTTGGTGAATACAGCGTCCCCCTTCTGCGTGATCGCAAAACCTTGCGTGCCTCTCGTCAGAAGGTTGCCAGCGGCATCAACTGTGCCGTCGAAATTTGCCGACATAACGGCCCCACCAAAGACCGCCAGACCTGCGCTGCGAAATTCAACGGTATCGATCTGCTGCGAGGTGACGCTGCCATCCAACAAAATGTTTGTCGCCCGCACTCTGAACAGTGAGACCGCCCCTGCATCTCCATCCTGCGCGAAGAGGCCTAACTCTGCAGATTGGGCGCCGGCCAGAACCTTAAACACCACACTCGCAGAAGCATTTCCCTGTAGATCGCTGATCGCCGCCGCATGCTGCGCGGCGCGCGCGTCAGTCACCGTGGCTGGATAGGCTTGGAACTTGTGAAACCTTATCGACTTTGTAGTCCGAGCGCCTAACCCACCATAGTTTGCCATCAGATAGACCGAGTGACGATCAAAGGCTCCAGTAAAACCCACAGGCCGCTCAACAAGAACTGAACCAAAATAGCGCTTACCAGCCTGAATTGGATCGGAGACAAAATCACTGATAGGGATCCTCACCCGGAAAAGCTGGTTTTTGGTGTTGCGCCAATCGAACAGCACACCCGCGCCGCTGGTCGCACCAGACACAAGTTCAAATTCCAGTTCTAGCCGATAGCGATCCACACCAGATGCACCGACCCACCCAGCTTGTGTTGACTGCAGCTGCAAGCCAGCGTTCTGAATGTTAGTGGTGGTGAACTCATAAAGGTGACCGCTTGGATAGAACGTGCCAGGCCGTTTGGATCCGCCCAGCGACCAGCGCCTCCAAATATCCCCGAAGAAACTGGTGGCGAATACACCGCCACCTAATTGTTCAGAGGTTGCAACCACATCCTTCTTTGCCGAGCTGATTGCCTTGTTGATCGAGGCAGCAGTCAAATAGTCCTGTGACAGCTTAGCGGATACGCCATCGATGCCAGCCTGCAAGCCTTTGCGCTGCCGATCCAGAGCCCCTTTTAAGGTCCCCCCGGCGAAGCCAGACAATAGGGCGTCAATTTCCTTGCCGACTTGAGCAGCATGATAAGCCGCGGCATCGATTGCCTCACCAATTTCATCTTGCAGCTGATCCCGCGTAATCCGCAGATCCAGCGTGGTGACCTCCAGCCAATCCGACCAGACGGTTTGCCGCGCGGTGCCCGGCACGTAACGGCCCTGCACCTCATAGGTCTCAGCCGGAAGGATACCTGCAATAATCAACCCGGCGGCTGCGGCCACATCCTCAAAACGGCCGGAAAAGATCATTGCCCCTGTGGCCTTGACCCGCGCACGCACCTCAACCGCAATCACATCGTCCATGTCGCCATCCCAGCCAACGGCAATGGCCGGGAAACGGCCCGCGCCCTGCGCATCAGTTGACGCGGCAGCAGTAACAGACCAGCCCGCGATGGGCTGCGGCGGGACCACAGGAGCCACCACAGATCCGCCTGTGACGGGCGTATAATCGGTGTTGGTGTCAAAGACGTAATCCGCGGGATCTACTTCTGTCAGATCCACCAGCACATCCGCGTTGGACTGATCCAAAACGCCATCGACCCGAAACAGCTTCGCCACATAGCCATTGCGCTCTGAGGTAAAGGACACGATGTCGCCGGCCTCAAGCGCCCAGAAGCGCGGCGGCAGCACAAAGGTGTGACGGCGGGCGCGGCGGGCCTCATTCAGGCCGCCCTGCATCAGGCGCTGCACCTGCTCCGAATAGGGCACCAGGTCATACTGAACATCCACCATCAGGCGGCGGCCACCGTCCTCGACCTCAAAGTCTGGATTGTTAAGCGGCGGCGCGCTTTCGAGCTGCCAAACCTGCGCCGGATCCGGAAATTTGCCGCTCACACCGTTGACGGTATCCGCCAGTCCGAAGAACGGGGTGAAGGTCTGCTCTTCGCTGGACAGAATGTCGTCGTCAGTTGAGCCTGCCCCAGTGAACTGGTCCGCCGCTATGTTTAGGAAACGGAGGACCACGCATGGCAAACAAGCGACCGAAGCCGGAAGAGATAGTTTCGAAGTTACGGCAAGTTGAGGTGTTGATGGGGCAAGGCATGTCCCGTCTGGATGCAATCAGACAGATCGGTGTTGTTGAACAAACCTATTACCGCTGGCGTAAGAAGTATGGCGGAATGGGTGTGGATCAATTGAAGGAGCTGAAGCGGCTTCAAAAGGAAAATGAACGGCTCAGAAGAGCTGTGTCTGATCTTACGTTGGACAAATTAATCCTGAAGGAAGCCGCAAAGGGAAATTACTAAGCCCCGCTCGCCGTCGTGCATGTATTGATCACGTTCGAAGCCAGTTCAAAGTATCGCAACGCAGGGCCTGTCGGGTTCTCGGGCAGCATCGCTCCACACAAAGGCATATCCCGAAAGGCCGCGCCGATGAGGATCGTTTGGTTGCTGACATGATCGAATTGGCCAGACAGTTTGGCCGCTACGGCTATCGGCGGATCGCGGCTCTGCTCAGAGAGGCGGGTTGGTCCGTGAGCGATGGTCGTGTCGAACGGCTATGGCGACGAGAGGGGCTGAAGGTTCCAGCAAAACAACCGAAGAAGGGGCGGCTCTGGCTGAATGACGGATCATGTGTTCGGCTGAGGCCCGAGTATCGGAACCATGTCTGGAGCTATGACTTCGTGCATTGCCGGACAGATGATGGAAAAGTCTTCAGGACGCTGAACATCATTGATGAGCACAGCCGGGAATGTTTGGCGATTAAGGTGCAGCGCAAATTGAACTCGACAGATGTGATCAATGTTCTGACAGACCTGTTCATCCTGCGCGGCGCTCCGGCATTCATCCGGTCGGATAATGGCCCTGAGTTCGTTGCACAGGCTGTTCGGGACTGGATCACCGCCGTCGGCGCGAAGACCGCCTACATCGAGCCAGGGTCACCCTGGGAAAACGGATATTGCGAAAGCTTCAACGGGCGGATGCGGGATGAACTTCTCAACGGCGAGGTATTCTACAGCCTGCGCGAAGCGCAAATCCTGATCGAAGAGTGGAGGAAACACTACAACACAAGGCCCCACAGTGCATTGGGCTACAAACCACCAGCTCCTGAAACCATCATTCCGATGGATCAGAGGCCGATCATGCACTAACAATCAAAATGGACCACTCAGATGAGGCTGCTCATTTGGGCACCGACATTTTACAGGAGGTGCATATGAGTGACAGTGTCTTCAAGCTACTCACGCTTTCGCTGATGGTTTTGACTATCATTGTGATGATCTTAATCGGATAGTGAGTAGCCCGTAGCTGGCGGTGTCTATAACCAGCTACGGGCCCATCCTATGTAGGCTGTCAAAACGATTGGGCGAATCCCAATCAAGGGCAACAGCTTCCTTATAGAATGAACAACGTATTGCATCCGACTAAACCCTATGGCTGAGCTCGGAAGCGCTGCGTCGCATCATTTACAGGAGTATGAAATCCTGCATCTTCAAGCGCCGCTTATACTACAGGAATCATGCAGTTGCGCAAGAAATTCTAGAGGCACCTGACAACTATCGATACATGGAGCCGACCACACTTCAGCTTTCAGTTCAAAGTGTGAGCCAAGCCGTCAACGCTCCATTGGGCAAAAATGGCGCAGGACGAGAACCGTTTAAAGTGCAACTGGCCCGCCAACGTTTCTCCGGCTCAGGCGCCTAAGCCCAGTGATCTGCCGTTGTTCTCAGAAACCACAGTTCGGGCAGCCTTAGCTCCCGGGCTGGAGATCAACACCCACGTCGCAAAAGCGGTCTTGCTTGCATCGTCAACGCCGCCAAGCAATTCTATGGATAGTGCCGCAACCTCAATAAGCTGTGATGCTTCATCGACGGACGGCCTACAGACAGGATCATAGTCAGCTCGTTTTCTGCACGTTTGCAGAGTCACGAAGTTTGAGGCGAAGAACTTTAGCTCCTCAGGAAAGGCGATTTTAACGGCTTTCTTACAGGAATCTTTGCAGACACCGTGAGCCAATCCGCGATAGACCTCAACCCAAGCCTTGTTTGCTCTGGTAGTACGGTCTGATCCAACCAATCCATTGGCCGACATACGGGCGAGCGCATGGTACATCGCAAAATAGGCCGTACTTATCGCGCAACGGACGTCGGCTTGAGAATGCTCCGCCTTATCGGCATGCACAAGTGACCGTGCCGTTTCTATTAATCCTTCGGCAATAGCCTCATCCGGCAAATGCTTTTCCACTCATTGCTGGTGTCAATATTGGCAAATAAGAATGCCAGTCTTCTTTTTGCTCGGCAACTAAACGCCGAACATTTGATGAAAGCCCAAAATAGCCTTTTGCAAAATCTTTAGGTTTAACCTTTGTACTCACTAATAGCTCAATGCGGATTTCTCCGGCTTCGTGGTCGATCGCTACATCCTCTACCGAGATGTTTTCAATCAACTCCGCCGGGACTTCCTCCAACACCAAAGCTACCAGTTGATCACGAACTGTGCTTGGTAAATCCATGTTGTTCTCCCTACCCGCGAAGTGTTGCACGGAACTTCTCCCGTTTAAAGGGGAAAATCCAATCATCGATGCGCCAAATACGCGCATTTCCTAAGTTGAACAACCATCTTTCGAAACGCGAAAAACACGAAAGGCCTTGACCACTCGTGCCGCCATATGGTGTTTAAAGTTCAGATGCCCGCCATCACCTCTATCTACCTTTCTTCGGCTTCTAAGGAGAAGACCAACGAAGGGCTTCTCGAGCGTGGACTTGTTTCCACTCACTCAAGAAAAAGGAGGTTCAAAGATGGCTGCTTGTAAAACTTGTAGTTGGCCGAAACCGGTTCGCGTTCGCGAATATGTCCGGTTCCGGTTTGGACGCTGGGAAACTGTTGTGACCCATTGTCGTTCTCATCCGTCTTAACGGCGCTGCAACGCCTATGACGTCTCTTTAACAAGATGGCGGGCATCTACCCTATTAGAGATAACGACCCAAGCCCTAATTTCTATAGTGGCGTGATATTTCTTGCGATTTCGTTACCTCACCGTGATTCAAATATCTCACTCACACCGTGCCGCACTGCCCGAGCAACCCGTGCAACATCCGTGCAAAGGGGTCCGCCTTGTGGGGTGTTTGTGTTGTTTTTTAGGGGTTTATGTGCAAGGTGATTTGACCTTAGCAGGGGAGCGCCTTCGACCACTCGGCCACGTCTCCGTCGACGAGTTTATCTAGGCTTGCAGGCAGGGACAAGAGGAAAATCGCACATTCTTCACAAAGCTTTCAATTGGCAGAAACAGCCCCTCTATTGCGCATGATTGCCCTGCCACTGTGGGCGGGAGACAACGCCGGGCATCAAGTGCCGGACGCAGTGCAATGAAACATGGACAGGATGGCGCAATTTCCATAGGCAGGAAGGGACTGATCTTTTTAGAATTTGGATTGCCGCTACCATGGTTCGCCATTTGCCTCCCCGCCCTGCCTCTGTGCATCGCCATCACGGCCTTACGGGTGTTGGAAATGGCAGGCGAAAAATTGCGTTACTGTCGGGGGTTGCGGCGGTTTGCCTGTGGCCGCTGCAGGCCGGCGCCGAGGATCCGTTTACCGCGCCTCTGGCCCCCTCGCATAACCTTTATGGCATGCCGGGGCTGATCGATATGCCGACCGCGGACATGTCACCTGATGCGCAGCTGACAACCACCGTAGGGCATTTCGCCGGCACCACACGTGCGAGCCTTAGTTTCCAGATCCTGCCACGGCTGACCGGCAGTTTCCGTTATTCGGCGCTGGAAGGCTATGTGCCGGACAACTACGATCTGAGCACCTATTACGATCGCAGCTTCGATCTGCGCTATCAGCTGGTGGAAGAGGGCGACCTGCGCCCGGCTATCGCGGTTGGTCTGCGGGATTTCATTGGCACCGGGCTTTATGGCGGGGAGTATATCGTCGCCACCAAAGGGATTGGTGACAAGCTGCGGGTGACCGCCGGCCTGGGCTGGGGCCGCCTGGGCAGCCAGGGCGCCATTGGCAGCACCGGCACCCGCCCGAGTGAGCTGCTGGGCGAAGGTGGCATCCCCACCTATGATCGCTGGTTCCGCGGTGATGTGGCGCCGTTTGGCGGTATTTCCTATCAGGTCACTGAGCGGCTGGCGGTTTCGGCCGAATATTCCTCGGACGCTTATGAGCCCGAGCGCGGCATCAGCCCGATCAGCGAATACGGCAATACTGAACCAGCGCTGTTTGACCGCAAATCCTCGCTGAACTTCGGGATCGATTACCGGTTCAAAAACGGCAATCAGCTGTCTGTCTATTCGCTTTATGGCGATACGATTGGCGCGCAGCTGACCCTATCGACGAACCCGCGTTATGCCAATGCGCCGACCGGTCTTGAAAAAGCCCCTGCCCCGATCATCCCACGTCAAAGGGCCAGCCTGAACGATTTGGGCTGGAGCACAGATGACACCCAGATCAACAGCACCAAACGCACCCTTCGCGCCGCACTGGAAGGTGATGGGCTGGCCTATCAGAACCTAAGCCTGTCACCGCGCGAAGCGACGCTGCAGATCCGCAACCCGCGTTACAGCGCAGAGCCGCAGGCCATTGGCCGCGCAGCGCGCCACATGGCGCGGGTACTGCCTGCTTCGGTCGAAGTGTTCCACATCATCCCGACATCCAAAGGCATGCCGCTGGCGAACATCACCGTTAAGCGCAGCGATCTGGAAGCTTTGGAACACGCCCCTGCCGAGGCTTTGCTGGAACGGGTTGCGGTAACCGATGCGGCAGGTCTGGGCCTTGGGCAAGAGGCGGGACTGCCGGCGCGCAGCAGCCTCAGCCTGGCGCCCTATCTGACCTTCAGCGTCTTTGACCCTGACAACCCAATTCGGATCGACACCGGTCTGCGCCTGAGCGGCAGCTATTTCGTGACACCCGGACTGGAATTGTCAGGCTCCGTCACTCATAAGCTGGCGGGCAATCTGGACAGTGTGACCCGTGAAATCCCCTCCAACCTGCCGCGGGTGCGCACCGATTATGCCGAATACAGCCGGCAAGGTGACACCGCGATTGAGCATCTGACCCTCAGCCATTTTGGTCGCCCTGGCAAAGACCTCTACAGCCGGGTCACGGCGGGTTACCTTGAAACCATGTACGCCGGCATCTCGGGCGAGGTGTTGTGGAAACCGGTGGACAGCCGCCTGGCGCTTGGCGCGGAGGTCAATCACGTCAAGCAACGCGACTTCGATCAGAAGTTCGGGCTGCGGGAATATGAAACCACTACCGGCCATCTGTCGGCCTATTACGATTTTGGCAATGGCTTCCACGGTCAAGTCGACGCCGGGCGCTATCTGGCGGGCGATATCGGGGCAACCTTCTCGCTGGACCGCGAGTTTGCCAACGGCTGGCGCATCGGTGCCTATGCGACCTTCACCGATGTCAGCGCTGAGGAATACGGCGAAGGCTCCTTTGACAAAGGCATCCGCCTGACGATCCCGATGAGCTGGGCCTTGGGCAAACCAAGTCGCCGGGACAATACGGTGACCCTGCAGTCCCTGACCCGGGACGGCGGCGCGCGCGTGAATGTACGGGACCGTTTGTACCAGCGTGTGCGCGACTATCATCAACCCGAACTGAACAAAGAATGGGGGCGCGTGTGGCGATGATACGCGGACTGAGCCTTGTTTTCTGCGCCGCACTTGGCCTGGCAGGCTGTGGCACACTTTATGAAACCGGATCTGCAACCGGTGAAAGCAACGAAGGATTTGCCAGCCGCCTGTTAGGGCGCGGCAAGGACGCGGGACCACAGCAGGTGGACGTGCAGAAGATCCTGACAGAAACGACCGGTCCGCTGGCGATCCTGTCACAAGAACAAACGCAGGTGACAATCCTGCTGCGCAAGATTGCCCAGAATGGCGGACATAGCACCTATGTTAGTGATGATGGACAATCACTCAGCTTCCGGCGTGGCATCATCACCGCAACCCGCGGTGGCGGCAATGACTTGATGGCAACCGAACTGGAAAGCTCCGTCGCTCTGGTCAGCAGCAAACGCGAAGGCAAAAGCAACCGACGTATGTATTACGTGAACGGGGCGGGTGAGCGTTTTTCACTGACATTTGACTGTGAGGTGCTGCGGGGCAAACGTGAACCCTTTGTCAGCGGCCTGATTTCAACCAC
This sequence comes from Thalassovita sp., assembly GCF_963691685.1. Classification (GTDB taxonomy): domain Bacteria; phylum Pseudomonadota; class Alphaproteobacteria; order Rhodobacterales; family Rhodobacteraceae; genus Thalassobius. Next base: position 768,084 of record NZ_OY829290.1, on the reverse strand, counting down.
CACCCAGTTGATGGTCGAGCAATGTAAAAATGACCAGTATGAGTTTGCCAATACCTATCTGATCAGCAGTGACGGTCAGGTCCTTGGATCACGCCAGTGGATCAATCCGCAGGTGGGTAGCGTCCTTTTCCAGATGATCCGTCGATAATCGGCATCGGCTTGGTGGCCGGCCGTAAGCGCCACCAAGCCACTTTTACCGGCTAAGACGGTCAGTCAGAAAATGAAAAGGCCCGGCGCAGCGCACCGGGCCTTTTGAATTCATGTGATCGTTAGATCAGGAATCGCCAGCTGCGACCACCCCAACCAGGATCAGACCACCGAGGATCAGTGCGGGCGAGATGCCGCTGCCGGTGGTTACAACCGGTGCGTCAACAACGGGGGCGGTGAACGGGTCGATGGCACCTGCGGTTGCAGGAACTGCGGAAGCCAGGGCCAGGGTCGCTGCGATAGCGAGGGTAACTTTTTTCATAATGCTGCTCCAGACGTCAAGAATTGAAGGGCTCAGGGAATCCCCAAGCCAACTAGCCCTTAAACCGTAGCATGAAATTCTCCGCAACGCCTATAGCGGAAATACGGGAATCGGAAAAATATGTCCAAAATCCCACAATTTACGCTGACGAATTGGATTTTGCCGCCTGTTTGCGGGCATTGCCACAGGAATTGGTGGCTACGCAGACGCGAATCCCGGCAAATTCTGGGGAGTGGGAAGATGTCAGCGGGGTGGTCAGCCCACCCCGCGTTTTAGCTCAGGTGTTAAAGAGGAAGTGCATGACGTCGCCATCTTTCACTTCGTACCCCTTACCTTCAGCACGCATTTTGCCCGCTTCTTTGGCACCTTGTTCCCCATTGTTGGCAACGTAATCATCATAAGCGATGGTTTCCGCCCGGATGAAGCCGCGTTCAAAATCGCCGTGGATCACACCGGCGGCCTGCGGGGCCATGGTGCCGACCTTAATGGTCCAGGCACGCGCCTCTTTCGGACCAACGGTGAAGTAGGTTTCCAGATGCAGCAGACCGTAACCGGCGCGGATCAGGCGATCCAGACCCGGCTCTTCCAGCCCCATTTCGCCAAGGAACATCTCAGCTTCTTCTGCTTCCAGTTGGCTGATCTCTTCTTCGATCTTGGCGGAGATAATCACGTGGCTGTTGCCCTGCGCAGCCGCCATTTCGGCAACACGCGCGGAGTGTTCATTGCCGGTCGCGGATTCATCTTCGGCGACGTTGCAAACATAGAGCACCGGCTTGGTGGTCAGCAGCTGCAGCATTTTCCATGCCTTAAGGTCTTCGTCATCAACCTCAACCAGACGGGCGGGTTTGCCATCTTCCAGCATGGCCTGTGCTTCGGCCAGCAGGCGGTCCTGCTGCTGGGCTTCCTTATCGTTGCCCTTCAGCTTGCGCACCAGGTTAGCGCGACGCTTCTCGATCGATTCCAGATCGGCCAGCATCAGCTCGGTCTCAATGGTGTCAGCGTCCGTTACCGGGTCCACGCGACCTTCAACATGGGTCACGTCGCCATCTTCAAAGCAGCGCAGCACGTGGGCGATGGCGTCCACTTCGCGAATATTGGCCAGGAACTGGTTGCCCAGACCTTCGCCCTGCGAAGCCCCCTTCACCAGACCAGCAATGTCCACAAAGGTCATACGGGCAGGAATGATATTGGCGGATTTGGCGATTCCGGCCAATGTGTCCAGACGCTGATCAGGCACGTTCACCTCACCCACGTTCGGCTCAATGGTGCAAAACGGGAAGTTTGCCGCCTGCGCCGCAGCGGTTTTCGTCAGTGCGTTGAACAGGGTCGATTTGCCCACGTTCGGCAGACCCACGATTCCCATCTTGAAGCCCATGACCGGCCCTTTCTCAATCCTTGTTTCAAGGGGCTTCTAGGCAGTTGCTGACCGCGTGGCAAGCCACGTGTTCTGCGAAGGCGCCAAGCAGCATTGATTTTCGGCGACAAAGCAGGCACATGCAAAGGACGTGATTTTGAAGGACTGCCCGCATGACCCGCATTGACGCCAAATTCGCCGAATTGAAAGCTGAAGGCAAAAAGGCTTTTGTCTCCTATATCATGGCGGGTGATCCCGACTATGACACCTCGCTGGAGATCGTCAAAGCGCTGCCCAAGGCGGGTGTTGATATCATTGAACTGGGCCTGCCCTTCACCGATCCGATGGCCGATGGTGAAACCATACAGCTGGCCGGTCAGCGCGCATTGGAGGCAGGTCAAACCCTACAACGCACCCTGGATCTGGCAGCCGAGTTCCGCAAAGAGGACAGCACCACGCCGATCGTGCTGATGGGGTACTACAACCCGATTTATAATCGCGGCGTGGATCAATTCCTGCAGGACGCCAAAGCGGCCGGCATCGACGGGCTGATCGTGGTGGACCTGCCGCCCGAAGAAGACGACGAGCTGTGCATCCCCGCGCAGGCGGCTGGGCTGAACTTCATCCGGCTGGCGACCCCAACAACCGATGACAAACGCCTGCCGACCGTCCTGCAAAACACCAGCGGCTTTGTCTATTACGTGTCGGTCACCGGCATCACCGGTTCGGCTGAGGCGCAGGCTGGCAACGTCGGCCCTGAGGTTGCCCGCATCAAGGCGGCAACCGATCTGCCGGTCATTGTTGGCTTTGGCATCAACACGCCTGAGGCGGCAGAAAACATCGCCTCGGTCGCAGATGGCTGCGTTGTTGGCTCCGCTATCGTTAAGGAAATCGGCGCCGGCAAATCGGTGGAGGATGTGGCCAATTTCGTCGCCTCACTGGCAGACGGGGCCCATCGCGCCTAACCAGATTTTTTATGCAGATTTGAAAGGCACGCCATGACGGCGTGCCTTTTTTCTTGGGGCGCTGCCCCAAACCCCGGAGTATTTTGGGAAACATTGAAAGGAAAATGGGCGCGAGCGGCGCAAAATCCACGAAATTGGTCCGCATTCTGCTTCAGGGGATTGCCCCAATCCCACCTCATTGGTAAGGAAACTTCACCAATACAGGGCCAAACTGAGGGGAAAGTGAGTCACCATGCCCGTGATTACCAATATTGAAGACCTCAAACGGATCTATAAGCGCCGCGCGCCGCGGATGTTTTACGACTATGCGGAAAGCGGTAGCTGGACCGAACAGACCTTCCGTGAAAACTGTTCCGACTTTGATCAGCTGTATCTGCGTCAGCGGGTGGCCGTAGACATGACCGGCCGCACCACCGCCAGCCGGATGATTGGCCAAGACGTGGCGATGCCGGTTGCCCTGGCCCCGGTTGGCCTGACCGGCATGCAATGCGCCGATGGTGAAATTAAAGCGGCGCGGGCGGCGGAGAAGTTTGGCGTGCCCTTTACGCTTTCGACCATGTCGATCAACTCGATCGAGGATGTGGCCGAGGCGACCAGCAAACCGTTCTGGTTCCAGCTTTACACCATGAAGGATCAGGACTTCGTCAGCCGGTTGATCCAACGCGCCAAAGACGCCAAATGCTCGGCCCTGGTGATCACGCTGGACCTGCAGATCCTGGGGCAGCGTCATAAAGATCTGAAAAACGGTCTGTCTGCCCCGCCCAAACTGACCCCCTCGACCATCGCCAACCTGATGACGAAATGGTCTTGGGGTCTGCAGATGCTGGGGGCGAAACGGCGCAACTTTGGCAATATCGTCGGCCATGTCGACGGGGTAACCGACACCGCGAACCTTGGCGCCTGGACGGCGGAGCAGTTTGACCCTTCGCTGGACTGGGGCAAAATCGCCAAGATTAAAGAGGAATGGGGCGGCCCGGTGATCCTGAAGGGTATTCTGGACGCGGAAGATGCCAAAATGGCCCTTTCGGTTGGCGCCGATGCAATTGTGGTCTCAAACCACGGCGGCCGTCAGTTGGATGGCGCGATGAGTTCGATCAAGGCGCTGCCTTCCATTCTGGACGCGGTCGGCGATCAGGTTGAGGTCCATCTGGACAGCGGTATCCGGTCGGGTCAGGACGTACTGAAGGCATTGGCGATGGGCGCAAAAGGCACCTATATCGGCCGCGCCTTTGTCTATGGTCTGGGCGCCATGGGCGAAGCGGGGGTCACCAAAGCGCTGGAGGTGATCCATAAAGAGCTGGACGTTTCCATGGCGCTGTGTGGTCGCCGCCGGGTGGATGAGCTGGACAAGGACATCCTGCTGATCCCCGATGACTTTGAAGGGCGCTGGCAGTAACAGCGCCTATCACCGAGAAAGCAGGGCCCGGGGTTTTGACACTCCGGGCCTTTTCAGTGCAGGGTGAGCCGAAAGCGCCCGACGGCGCGCAAGAGGTTGTTCATGCTGGTTTTTGTCGACGCCAATATTGCCCTGTTTGCGGTGCCTAAAACCGGCTCTACCGCCTATCATCTGGCGTTGAAGAGCAAGGCCGACATCACGCTGGCGGGCAAACAGGCGCTAAAGCATATGCCCCTGCGCAAATATGACCGCCATTTTGCACCGTTTCTGAAAGAGGCCTACAACCTCAGTCCCGAAAGGGTCGCCGTGATGCGCGATCCCGTTGAGCAGATCCGCAGCTGGTACAAATACCGCAGCCGCGACAAGGTGCGCGGCGGCAATGCGGTGCCCGAGGGGATGAGCTTTGACGGGTTTGTAGCCGAGGTCATTGCCCGCAAACCGCACGCTTGCGCCAAGTTGGGCAGTCAGTTTACCTTTCTGACCTCCGACGACGGCGCATTGCGCACCGATCACCTGTTTGCCTATGAGCGCCCGGTAAAACTGGTCTCCTTCCTGCAGGACCGCATCGGCAAGCCGTTTGAGACCCAGCAGAAAAACGTCTCGCCCCATCGTGATGCACCCTTGAGCGGTGAGATGGAGGCAGAACTGCGCCAAGCCCGGGCCGAGGAATTTGCCCTTTATGACCGGGTGATGCAGGCCGGTGGGCATCTACACACGCCGGTTGAGACCTGATTGCGCCGCATCAGACTGTAGTGAACTCAGACCAACCTGCTGCACCCGTTTTACAGCGCGTAACTTTCGACTGAAACATTGACCACCACACACCTACAGCCGCCAAATCCCATCAGAACCGCACGGATCGCCCTTAAAGAGCTTGCGCGGGTCCTCGCCCTATTGCTGCCCGGGTTCCTTGCCCTGTTTTTGATCGTGCGAGCGTTTGTGAACGGTCACGTCAGCGACATCACCTTTGCGCTTTGGCTGCTGGTCATTCAGGCGCTGTCCCTGCTGGTGCCGAACCCGGTCAATGAAACGCGGGGGGATCGGAAGGCCATCCTGATCAAGCTGGCCGCGCTATTGCCGGCGATCTTATTGCTTTTCCCGCTGACAGTGGTGGTGTTGATTTTCGGTGAACTGGACACGGCCGCCTTTGTTTTCCATCTGGCGTTTGGCATTGGCGGCACCCCGCTTCGGGAGTTCGCCCCCTATATCGTGACCGTCACGATTTACTGGGCCGCGATCCTGATCACCCTCTACCGTTTGCGCAAATGGCTGCGCCGCATCCCGTTCTGGTGGAGCCTGTGCTGCGTCAGCCTGATCGCCGGAAACCCATTGGTCCGCGACGCGCTGTTTAATCAGTTTCAGGCAAAATACGGCCGGGGCGAAAGCCTGATCACCGCGTTTCAGGACCCCATGCTGATCGCCCCAATCGAAGGGGAAAACCCGGACCTCATCATCCTGTACCTTGAAGGGATGGAGCGCACCTACGGGATCAAAGACAGCTTTGGTGAGATCTATGTCCCGATTGAACGGCTTGCGGAAAGCGGCGTGCCTTTTTCCGATGTGGCACAGATCGACGGCACCGGCTGGAGCTTGGCCGGCATGACCGCCACCCAATGCGGGGTGCCGCTGTTGCCGATGGGGTCACTCCCCCTCAACCGCACCGCGGATATGAAGCAAATTGGCGCTGGCGTCACTTGCCTCACCGATATCCTTAAGGCGCGCGGATACCACTCAACCTATGCCTCCACGACAGAAATCATCGGCAGCGATCGGGGGCATTATGGTTTTGACAACTTCTACCGGACGCATCAACTCGACCAGATTGTCGACAAGGCCAATGCGATGACGCCCGGTGCGATTGCTGCGCGCGAGGCCGGTGATACCTCTTGGGCGCTGCGGGACGGTGAAGGCTACGCGATTGCCCTTGCCCATGTGGAGGCGCGGTTAAAAAGCGATCAACCCTATGCGTTGATCCTGTCGACGATGGATACCCATGGCCCCAAGGCGCATATGTCGGACCAATGCGTCGCAGACGGCCAGCCCAAAGTGTCTGATGACCTCACCGATGCTGTGGCCTGTACCAGCAAGCTGACCGAAACCTTCATCGCTGAGCTGCGCAAGCTGACCAAGGACCGCAGCACCCGCATTGTGGTGGCCAGCGATCATCTGGCGCATCACAACAACCTGTCCCCGCAACTGGATCAGCATCCGCGGCGAAACATGGTGATGTTTCTGAACGGGCCGGATGCGCCCCGGGTGATCGATAAACCAGCCGCCATGCCGGATGTCTTTCCGACGCTTCTACACTGGCTGGGCTGGCTGGACAGCGGCGCGCCGCAGGCTGCTGGCATTGGCAAATCCCTCTTCCATGATCCGGCCACTTTGATCGAAACCTTCGGGATCGAGGGGGTCAATGACAGGCTGCGCAGGGATGTGGAACTGGCCGCGAAGTTCTGGCATTCTGCCCCATAGGGCCCCGGCCAATGGGCCCAAGGAAATAAGCCCTTTCAAAATCCCCCGGACTCGTCTATACGCGCGGCTTCATGCGGGCATACAGCCTTGGAGGATGCCCGTGATTCTAACTAATTTATGGAGAATTCCAAATGGCTGGAACTATTCCTGACCTCCACGCAGAGGTCCGCACGGGGACAGGCAAGGGCGCCGCTCGTCAAGCACGCCGTGAAGGCAAAGTACCTGGTGTTGTATTCGGTGGCGAAGCTGAGCCACTGGCGATCAACGTTCCCTTCAACGACCTGCTGAAGCGCCTGAAAGCTGGCCGCTTCAAGTCGACCCTCTTCAACCTGAAAGTTGAAGGCCAGGAAGATGTACGTGTGATCTGCCGCGACGTTCAGCGTGACGTGGTCAAAGACCTGCCGACCCACGTTGACTTCATGCGTCTGCGCCGCACCACCCGCATCGCGCTGTTCATCAACGTGAACTTCGAAAACCAGGAAACCTGCCCCGGCATCAAAAAAGGTGGCGTACTGACCGTTGTACGTCCCGAAGTTGAGCTGGAAGTTCTGGCCGGTGACATCCCTGAGTCGATCACCATCGACCTGGCAGAAGCCAACGTCGGTGACGTTCTGCACATCAGCGACGTAACCCTGCCGGAAGGCGCCAAGCCGACCATCGATCGTGACTTCGTGATTGCAAACATCTCGGCTCCGTCGGGTCTGCGTTCGGAAGAGAACGAAGCCGAAGACGGCGAAGAAGCTGCAGCAGCAGAAGAGTAATCTCTGCGCCCTGTCGCACCCCGGTATTGATTGCTGAGGTGCTGACAAACGGCTTTGACGAAAACGAAACGCGGACCTTCGGGTCCGCATTTTTTTTTGTTTGGGGGCGCTTAGGCGCTTTCGTGCAGGACGGTTTTGAAACCTTCAAACTGCGGCGGGCCAACCAGAACGTCTTTGGTTGCTGAACGGCCTGCATTGGCATGGGCTGCACGGAACTGTTCCGATTTGGTCCAGGCAAGGAAATCCTCTTCGGTCGCCCACATGGTGTGAGACGAATAGAGGCAATAGTCCTCAGTGGCGGCGCCTTTCAGCATGCGGAACTCTTGGTAGCCCTTCATTTCATTCAGGCGCCCTTCGCGTGCGCGCCAGATCTCTTCAAATGCCTCTTCCTGGCCCAAGGCGACCTTGAAGCGGTTCATGGCAATGTAGGACATGCCGTTTCCTTTCACGTTTCTTATTATCGGGATAGCTGGCATGAACGCGCCCGTTCGGCTGGCAGCTCTTTTCTTGCACGGGATCGGTGCAAAAGGTCAATCGCTCTGCGCTGATTGAATTTGCCGCAGGGACGCTTTAGTCAGTGGACAAGATCTAATCGAGGGAATGCAACGATGCAGCTGTTTGTGGGACTGGGCAATCCGGGTGCAAAATATGCGGGCAACCGCCACAACATCGGCTTCATGGCGCTGGATGAGATTGCCCGTGACCATGGCTTTGCCCCCTGGCGGTCCAAGTTTCAGGGCCAGGTCAGCGAAGGCCGGCTGGGCCGCGAAAGGGTGATCCTGCTCAAGCCTGAAACCTTCATGAACCTTTCCGGCCAATCGGTGGGCGAGGCGATGCGATTTTACAAGCTGACCTCAGACGATGTGGTGGTCTTTCACGACGAGCTGGATCTTGCCCCGGGCAAATGCCGCGTGAAACAGGGCGGCGGCCATGCTGGTCACAACGGGCTACGGTCCATTCATCAACACATCAGCTCGGAATATACCCGGGTGCGCTTGGGCATCGGCCATCCGGGTCACAAGGACCGGGTTTCCGGCTATGTGCTGGCGGATTTTGCCAAGGCCGAACAGGGCTGGCTGGATGACCTGATGCGCGGCATTTCTGATGGTGCCGCCCATCTGGCCGGAGGCGATAACGGTAAGTTTCAAAATGCCGTGGCGCTGCGGGTCAACCCGCCGCGCAGTTCGGGCGGCCAGAAAAACGGCGCGAACAATGGTCCAAAAGGTGACAAGCCAAAGACCGCGGAAGGCAAACAGGCCACCGCGAAACCCGCCAAACCGGCCGCCCCGGCGCAAGATGATCAGCCTGACACTCGCTCCGCGATGGAGCGTTTGTTGAACAAATTCAAGTGACGGCCGCGCTTTCCGATCACCTCAGCAAACAAGCCGAGGCCTGTGAGGCGCTCGGTTCACCGTTTACGGCGCGCCTGCTGCGTGTTGTGCGTGACAGTCTAAGCCCCGGCACCGCAGTGGCCGACCGGCTGTTGACCTGGCCAGAGGCAACCCTGCGCGCAGATGCTGTGGGGCTGCGTCTGACGGGCGGGCTACATGCGCTGGTACTGTCTGATGCCGCGCCTCAGCTGGCGGCGCTCTACCCTGCAAGTGAGGATGATGCAGCGCTGTGGTCTGCAATTGCAGATGCGTTTGAAACCCATAGTGCCCAGCTGTTGCACTGGTTGGACAATGCGCCGCAAACCAATGAGGTGCGGCGTGCCCCTGCGATGATCCTCGCGGCCTCAGAGGCGGTCCGGCGGTTCCCGGGACTGCCCTTGAGGGTCAGCGAACTTGGCGCCTCAGCTGGACTGAACCTGCTGTTTGACCGGTTTGCACTGGATCTGCCACAGGGACCATACACCCCACCAAATGCGGTAATGACGCTGCGCCCTGACTGGCAGGGGCAACCAGCCGATATCGTGCCCTTCAACGTTGCAGAACGGCGAGGCGTCGATTTGAATCCGCTATCACCGGACCAGCCAGCAGACATGTTGCGCCTGCGCAGTTATCTTTGGGCCGATCAGCCTGAACGGATGCAACGCACCAACGCCGCGCTTTCGATTGCCACCCCTATGGTCGACGCTGGGGATGCGGGCCATTGGCTGGCAGAGCGGCTCGCCACGCCCAACCCTGGCACGCTTGAGTTTGTCTACCACACGGTTGCTTGGCAGTATTTTCCCGAACCCAGCAAAGCCGCCTGCGCAGAGGCGCTGACCATGGCCGCCGCACGCGCAACGCCGGAAACTCCGCTGGCCTATCTGACATTTGAGATGGACGCGGCCGGCCCAGCAGGCCCCGGCGCCCCGGTGCGGCTGCGATTGTGGCCCGGCGACATTCAAATTGATCTGGGGCGCATGGACTTCCACGGGCGTTGGTTTCAGATCAACTGACCCTGCGGCACCCTTGCCCCCTGCCCCATCCGCGTGATGAGTAAAGGCACTAACCTTTGGGAGGGGTTCAGATGTTGAGAGTGTTGCTGCGCGTTCTGGTGGTTCTGGTGCTGGCCATTGCCGTTGTCGCCTTTTGGAAGAAAGACGAAATCAGCCGTCTGTTGGCGGTGAACAGCCTGTTTGCCGAAGACAAGATCGTCCACAATTTCTCGCACATGGATCAGCTGTTCTGGACCAAGGAGATCAACCGCGGCACCGGCCCCGTGTCGCCCCTGCCCGCTGGCACTGAGATGACCCTGCCCTCTGGCAGCGATGATTGGATCAGCAGCCGCGCCCTGACCGCCCTTGTGGTTCTGAAAGACGGGGAACTGCGGCACGAAAGCTATTATCTGGACACCGGGGCCGAAGATCGCCGCATCAGCTGGTCGGTTGCCAAATCCTATATTTCGGCCCTGCTGGGCATCTTGGTGGCCGAAGGCGCGCTGACCCTTGAGGATCAGCTGACCCAACATGTGCCCAGCCTGGAAGGATCCGCCTATGACGGTGCGCGGATCATCGATGCGCTACATATGTCCAGCGGGATTGAGTTTGATGAGGACTATCTTGACTTCAACTCAGACATCAACAAAATGGGCCGTGTGCTGGCGCTGGGCGGGTCCATGGATGCCTTTTCTGCCGGCCAGGACCGCACCCGCGGCACCCCCGGTGCGGCCTGGCACTACGTCTCGATCGACACCCATGTGATCGGCATGGCCATTCGCGGCGCCACGGGTCGCGACATCCCCGATCTGATGCAGGAAAAGCTGATCGCCCCCTTGGGGTTGGAGGCCAGCCCATTGATGATCACCGATGGGGACGGCGTCAGCTTCGTGCTGGGTGGGTTGAACCAGCGCACCCGCGACTATGCACGTTTCGGTCAGATGGCCCTGCAGGACGGCATGTGGCAAGGCCAGCGCATCCTGCCAGAGGGCTGGATCACACGTTCCGCCCAGTTCACCGCCCCAACAGAGGCAGGTGAGGAAGCTTATGGTCTGCATTGGTGGGGTGCTGTTGACCCACGCGAAGGTGAGTTTTATGCGCGCGGTGTTTATGGTCAGTATATCTATATCAACAAACCGCTGAACGTGGTGATTGCTGTTAACTCCGCCGACCGGCTGTTCCGGGAAGACGGCGTGAACGTCGAAATGATCGCCATGTTCCGCAAAATCGCCGAAGCTGCGCAAAACTGATCTCAGTCACCCGATCACCGGGCGCGTGGCACAGTAGATGGAGATATCCATGGTCACGCCCCTGCCCGCCATCAATGTGCTTGGCACCGCGCTAAAGCCGTGTTCGCAGGATCCCAAAACCGGGTTCTTCCGCGATGGGTCCTGCAACACCTGCCGGGAAGATCGCGGTTCTCATACTGTCTGTGCGGTGATGACAGCGGAGTTTTTGGCGCTGTCCAAATACCTTGGCAACGATCTGTCCACACCTGTTCCGGAATACGGCTTTCCGGGGCTGAAACCCGGTGACCAATGGTGCCTCTGCGCCAGCAGGTTCCTGCAGGCGCATGCTGAGGACTGTGCCCCCAAGGTCCATCTGGCGGCCACCCACCAGCAGGCCTTGGAAATTGTACCCTTGGAAGTATTGGAGGCCTATGCCTGCGATTGATCTGCAGGCACAGCTACGACCGACCCGTCCATCATGTCCTCAATGAACAGGCTAAGCAGCTGCGCCCGGCTACTGACCTCCGCCTTACGGTAGATCGCATTGCTTTGCGCCTTCACCGTACCCGGCGAGGTTTGGCGTAGACCTGCGATTTCTTCCACGCTGAACCCTTTCAGGGAAAACAGCGCCACCTCGCGTTCGGCTGGGGTCAGCTGCCATTCCCGAAAGCGGCTTTCCAGATGGTCATGAAACGCCCCTTGCAGCAGGCGCAGGCTGGCTTCGGCGGCTTCCGTGCGCTGCATTGAGCGACGATAGGCAATCCAGCCCAGCACCACCCCCATCACAAGGCCCAGCGCCGCGCCGACCTCCAGCAATTCACGTGTTTGCCAGCTGATTGGGGCGGCGCGCACGCCAATGACCGTGGCCAGAATGTCTGAGACAAAGAAAACCGCGCAGACGCTTTGCAGCAGGATCAGAATGAGAAGAGGCCAGGGTGTTTTCACGTCAGGCCCCGTGCGAGATCTGGACCGAGAGCGGAAGGCGGCCATCAATCATCCTCGCCTTCATCATCATCGTCGTCGTCGTCGCCATCATCGTCGTCTTCTTCGTCCTCTTCCTCGTCATCCTCCTCATCGTCTTCTTCATCATCTTCTTCGTCATCTGCCTCATCATCAGAAGACTCGTCTTCTTCGTCCTCTTCATCTTCGGCATCATCTTCTTCATCTTCGGGGTCTTCCCCATCTTCTACAGTCTCATCCCCAGCAACCGGGCGCCCCGTCCTGATCAACCCGGCTCCAGCCTCGGCCTCTTCGGCATCCCAATAGTCGCGCAGGATTTCCCCGGTGCGCGGGTTCAGGATGATTTCGCGGCTGGCATTGCCGCCTGTCGCCTCAATTCGAACGCGCCCCAAAAACGTGCGCGAGATAACGATGCGCGTGTATCCCTGCTGGGCCAGCTGGTCAGTGACGCGATCCACCAAAGGATCGGCCTGCACCGGGATGGCAAGCACGGCAAACGCCAAGGCTACAATTGTCCTGCGGGTCATGTTCTTTCCTCACTTCGGCCCCGTTGCGCGCGAATGGATGCGCCGGCATCGGGTGGGGAACTCGATACCGGCCAGAGAGAGTGGGACCCTCCCCCTAGGGTCTGAGATACCAGTGGTTCTACCACTCCCTCATCCCGGAAGGCAAAACCATCGGCACTTAGACCGCCAGAGGCAACGGGCGCAGTGCGTTTGGATCAATCGTCGCCTTCTTCGTCATCTTCTTCATCGTCGTCGTCATCATCTTCTTCATCGTCGTCTTCTTCGTCGTCATCGTCTTCCTCGTCCTCTTCATCCTCCTCGTCTTCTTCGTCCTCCTCGTCTTCTTCATTCTCCTCGTCTTCTTCATTCTCCTCGTCTTCTTCATCCTCCTCGTCTTCTTCATCCTCCTCGTCTTCTTCATCCTCCTCGTCATCATCGTCTTCTTCGACTTCGTGCGAGAGAACATCACCGGTTTCTGCGTCATAGACAGTTTCGATGAAGTAGCCGTCTTTCACCGCCTCAACGGTGACTTCCATGCCATCGGCATAGACTTCCACTTCTTCGTAGCCTTCACGGGCAAAGTGCTCGACGACAGCGCGCACAAAGTCCGAGGCTTGCGCCTGCGCCTGTACGGCGAAACCAACAACAAGGGCGGTGGAGGTAATCAAAATGCGTTTCATGTGGGGGTTCCTTGATCTGCGATAGTGATCTGCAATTGGGTCTTTTCGGCACGCCTCATGCGTTACCTGCTGACAGATCAGCCGGTCACGAGGCCCAATAGCCATTCACCGCAGGATTAGACCGGCGCCCACCAAACGCCGGTTTATGCCCATAAACCTGAGTTTATGCGTTTTGTTTCAGTGGCTTCTAAAACAGCAGTACCCCCTGCCGTAGGATTAGAGCTGTTCTTCCATTTCAATCAGGTGATCTTCGAACTCAGAGCAGAATATCACTTCGCGCCGTTCGGGATCGTAGAAGGCATTGGCCTCGCCGCAGCTTTCCTCAACAATCCGCAGGGGCGCTGACAGGGACAGTTCCTCATTCAAAGCGGCCACTTCATCGGCAATGATCCGGGCGCTGAAACTGTCAGCCTCACCCTCAAACACCAGGGTCGCGCCTGCACCACGTTCAATCAACTCATCCAGCACCGCACCCCAGCTGGCCTCGGCCTGTTCAAATTCGATTGGGCAGTAGGCAGCGCGTTCCTCGGGCAGTTCGAACTCGGCTGCAAAATCTTCGCGGGCGTCGGGATTGGCGCCATAGAAGATGCAGACCGTGTTATAGAAACGTTGTTCATCCGGGCCATGCGTGTCCCACCACGGGATGTCTTCCAGACCGCCACCGCGCATTTCAGCTTCGCCGATGAACCCCCAGGCCGCGTCGTAGGCCAGTTCCTGCGCGACCTCTTCTTCGTAAAGCGCGTGGATCATGAGGATGGAAAACACATCCGCCGCATCCTCTTCCTGACCGAAGATCGGCACCCCTTCGATGTCAATCAGCGCATGGGCCAGTTCGTGGTAGAAAATCCCCAGAACATTGGCCTCAACAAAGGCGCTGCCCTCATCCTGCGCAGCGGCAGAAAGCGGCAGGGTCATAAGGGCAAGAGCGGCGGTGAGTTGTTTCATCATGATCTCCCTCGAAGCGGTGACATCAGTATGTCGCGCCCTGTCGCCATCGGCTAGGAAAATGCGCCCCATCCAAAACGGCCCGGGACAGGCCCGGGCCGCTCCTTCACTCTTTCAACGACACGAGGTCGCTCAGCAGCCCTTTGGTGCCGTTGTGCACTGTCAGGCGCTCAACCTTACCGGCCACTTTTTCCAGCGCTTCCAATTCTTTCAGCCGCAGCATGACCGGGTTTTCAGCCATGACTTTAGCCGTGTTCAGAAGCGCCCGGGTGGCGTTGGTTTCTTCGCGACGCCGGATCACGTTGGCCTCAGCCTCTTTTTCAGCGGTCACAACCTTGTTCAGGATGTCCCGCATCTCACCCGGCAGGATCACGTCCTTCAGCGCGATCTCACCGACCTCAAGGCCCAGTCCGGACATCTCTGCCCGCACCTTTTCAGCCGCCTCGGCGTCCACTGTCACCTTCTCGGCCAGGAGCCGGTCCAGCGTCAGCGCACCCAGCGTTTTCCGGAACGCCAGTTGCAGCGCCTTGTGCAGGGCTTCTTCGAAGTCCTTCACTTTGGTGACCGCCACTTCGGCGTCCACAACCCGGAACTGCGCCGTCAGGTTCACCCGCAGGGTCACCCGGTCTTTGGTCAGGATTTCCTGGCCCAAGACCTCATGGGTCCGCATCCGCAGGTCAACCTGCTTCAGCGACAAGGCACGACCGGCCTTCCAGAAACCGTGCACACCGGGCTGCAGCTGCCCTGAGGGTTTGCCATCAACGGACAGCAAACCAACGTGACCTTCCGCAACGGTGACTTGTGTCAGCCCTGCCGTCACACCGGCTGCGGTCAAACGCGACAGCAGCGCGCCCGGCACCTGCAGACCCTCAGACAGCTGAAAGGTCTCAAAGGCCCATTCCCCAGCGTCTTTCCAATAGACAACGCGGCTGTCGAGCATCCGCACCTCCAAGGGCCGTCCGTCGCGGGTGACCAGCACCAGCTCTTCCGGCCCGGTCCGCACCTCCAGCAGATGTGCCTCGGCCAGATCCGGACGGTGTCGGAACAGCGCCCGATCATAGGGCGATACGAAACGGAGCTGATCGATGGTGTGGACTTCGCGCAGGCTGTCTTTGACCTTCACCCGATGCCGGCCTGCGCCAAGGATGGCGGCAAAACGCCCCTCGTCCAGCACAAGCATCCGCTCGGTTTCCTGCAGTGTGACCCGCTCATAGCCGGCCAGTTTGTCCAATATTTTCTCAACGATATTCATACCTAAACTCCTTTTCGTATTGTCCTATCGTCTTCGCAAAGCGATCTCCTTTGGTTGGAATTGGGTTGGGGTCAGCATGACCCGCAGGTGTTATGCCCAAGATGGGCGATAGGTCCGGAACACGCCCCGCGCCAAAGCCAATGGCGAAAGCAGAACCGAGAGGGGCGCAGCATCGCGGCGCGCCTGTCAGAGAAACCTCTGATCAGCGGACCACAAAGCGGCGGAACCGTCATGTCCTGCTCCGGCCAAGACCAGAGCGGGCCGGGATGCCAATTGGCAGTGAAACCTCACCAGCCAATCTACCGGTCAAACTACCCCGCTGGGACGGTCCCGGACCCTGATATGTGAACCGTAAAGAACGGTCCGGCGTTGAAGGCCGGCGCTGACTTAACAGCTTTTCAAATGGTGGGAGTCGAACCCACTACCCCTTGATTAAACGTCAAGTGCTCTACCCGAATGAGCTACATTTTGTGCACGATGCAGGATTCGAACCTGCAACTCACAGAATCTAAATCTGTTGCTCTACCATTGAGCTAATCACGCGGTCCCGCTGTTGGGGCAACCTCCAGGCATACGGGAACGGCAGCGCCGACCGCACCGGACGTGTGTACAGCACGCACCGTTTGGATGATGGCCCCCGACATCGGAGTGCAGAAGTAAGGCGAGAGGTGGATTCGCTGCAATCACACACTTTTATCGTGAAATTCAGCGTTGCCGTCGGGACACTAAATTGTATCCGCACGCAACAATGCGTCGCGCCACTGGGTCATGCAATACCGGCACGACTGAATGTCACTGCCGGGATTGTCAGAAATGTCCGGAAATTGAACGGCTGTTTTCTCAGGCGGCGCCGGCCTGTGCGGCCGCAAGTTGCGTCAGGATGTTGGCGTAATTCTCAACGCCCTGTGCGCCGGTCACCAGATGCTGGCGCTCAAAGACCATCGCTGGCACGCCCGAAATCCCCTTGGAAGTCCAGAATTGCTGCTTCGCACGGACCTCTTCGGCGTAGTCATCGCCGGTCAGGATCTCCAACGCGCGGGCACGGTCCAACCCCAGTGCGGCGGCGACATCGGCCATCGCCTGCGGATCGTTCATCTCTTTGCTGTCGGTAAAGTAGGCCTCAAACAGGGTCAGTTTCAGCGCCCCGGCTTGACCGCTTTCGGCGGCCCAATGCAGCAGTCGATGCAGGGCGAAGGTGTTGTAGATCCGTTTTCCGTCGGTAAAGCGGATCGGAGCGTTCAACTCGTCCCCGATCGCCTCCAATCGGGCGCGGGCTTCGATGCTTTGCTCGACGGTGATGCCGTATTTCCCCATCAAATGTTCCCGCAGCTCTTCGCCCTCGGGCGCCATCTGGGGGTTCAGCTCAAAGGGATGCCAGAACACCTCAATCGGGATTCCGGTCTGTTCCTGCGCCAAACGCAGTTGGTGGTAGCCGACAAAGCACCAGGGGCACATCACGTCCGATACAATATCGATCCGCAGCGTCTGTCCCGTAGCCTGTGCCATGTCGGCCCCTTTCTCAGATCAATCGCTGTCGCGCCCTTCAAGACCCGAGAGGTCAACGCCAAGGTGACGCGCAACGGTGAAGATGTCCTTATCGCCACGGCCACACATGTTCATCACGATGATATGGTCCTTGGGCAGATCGCCCGCGATCTTCATCACATGGGCAAGCGCATGACAGGGTTCAAGGGCAGGAATGATGCCTTCGCTCTCACAAGAGAACTGGAACGCCTCCAGCGCTTCCTTATCGGTGATCGAAACATATTCGGCGCGGCCGATCTGATGCAGCCAGCTGTGTTCCGGTCCGATGCCGGGGTAGTCGAGGCCGGCCGAGATCGAATAGCCGTCCAGGATCTGGCCGTCGTCATCCTGCAACAGGAAGGTGCGGTTGCCGTGCAGCACGCCGGGGCGGCCGCCGGTCAGAGAGGCACAATGTTCCATATCGTCGTTGACGCCTTTACCACCGGCCTCAACACCGATGATGTTGACCTCTTTGTCATCCAGGAACGGGTGGAACAGGCCAATCGCGTTGGACCCGCCGCCAATGGCCGCAATCACGGTGTCGGGCAGTCGACCTTCGCCTTCCTGCTCGGCCAGCTGCCAGCGCACCTCTTTGCCGATGATCGACTGGAAATCGCGCACCATCGCCGGATAGGGGTGCGGCCCTGCGGCGGTGCCGATGCAGTAGAAGGTATCATGCACGTTGGTCACCCAGTCGCGCAGCGCATCGTTCATCGCGTCTTTCAGCGTGCCACGGCCGGATTCCACGGCGATCACCTCGGCCCCCAGCAGTTTCATGCGGAACACGTTGGGTTTCTGACGCGCCACATCATGGGCGCCCATGTAGACCACACATTTCAGGCCAAACTTGGCACAAACCGTCGCGGTTGCCACACCGTGCTGCCCCGCGCCGGTTTCGGCGATGATCCGGGTCTTGCCCATACGGCGGGCCAGCAGGATCTGGCCCAACACGTTGTTCACCTTGTGCGCGCCAGTGTGGTTCAGCTCATCCCGCTTCAGGTAGATCTTGGCGCCACCAAGGCGTTTCGTCATGCCCTCAGCATAGTAAAGCGGCGAGGGGCGGCCCACA
Organism: Thalassovita sp.; assembly: GCF_963691685.1. GTDB lineage: Bacteria > Pseudomonadota > Alphaproteobacteria > Rhodobacterales > Rhodobacteraceae > Thalassobius. Next base: position 750,140 of record NZ_OY829290.1, on the reverse strand, counting down.
TAGTGCTGCCAGAGATAATTCATCTCATCCCAGAACTCAGGATCGTCCTTGGCCTTTTCGTATTCCTCCTCCAGCGAAAGGATCAGCGGCATCAGCGTCTCGGACACGAAACGTCCGCCGAAATCTCCGAAACGGCCCTTGTCGTCGGGGCCGGTCATAAAGCTGTTGAAAAGGTCGTTGGCCATCGGGTGCTCCTCAGGTCAGAAAGTCTGTATCCCCATGTGCATAGGGCGCGGGGGACGGTTTTACCAGCCTGTTTTCCATGCATCAGGGCCGCGGGCTGAAATCGGGAAGATAACGCACAGCCAAGCCGTGACAAGCCCTGCGACAAAGACGCCGCAGCCATCGGTGTTTCATCGGTGTTTCTGGGGAAATTGCGGGGTGTTTTGGGACCAGTTTTAGATCTGAACGAGAGGGGATTGATGGAAACGCTAAGCTCAATCCAGCGTCTTTTTATAACCGACGTGGCTGTCAACATAGCCAAGTCGATCATAAAAGCGCTGCGCATCATTGCGCGCCTTATTTGTGGTCAGTTGCAGCAGGCCACAGCCCGCCGCCCGCGCCCGGTCCTCAGCGTCCGCAAACATCGCTTCGCCCAGGCCCTGGCCACGCAGATCACTGTGCACCCGCACGCTTTCGATCTGCGCCCGCCGCGCCGCTTTCAACGACAGACCCGAAATGAACGTCAGCTGATAGGTTGCTACCACACGCGTGCCTTCGGCGCGGCTGTCATCGACGCCCACAAACAGCAGGTTTCCGCCCTCAGCTTGCATCTGATCAAAGGCTGCGAAATAGGGATCCAGCGTTGCCGCTTCGCGCCCCTGCCCCAAAACGTCATCGCGCAGCAAAGCAACGATTTCCGGAACCTCATCACGGTTGGCTTCTCGGAAAACAACGCCCATTACCTGCCCCCTATGCCAGTGCGGCCTTGATAAAGGCCTCCATCAAAGCGGGATCTTTCACGCCCGGGGCGCTTTCCACACCTGAGCTGACATCAACCTGACGGGCCCCGGTCAGGTTTTGCGCCCGACCGACGTTTTCAGGGTTAAGCCCGCCGGCCAACATCCACGGCAGCGACCAGTATTTGCGCTTCACCAACTGCCAATCGAAGGACAGGCCGTTGCCACCGGGCAAAACAGCGTCTTTCGGGGCTTTGGCATCAATCAGCAATTGGTCAGCGACCTTTGCATAGCTGTCGATCTGGGCAACATCTGCCTCCGTCGCGATGCCGATCGCCTTCATGACGGGCAGGCCGTAGCGCGCCTTGACCTCAGCCACCCGTTCGGGGCTTTCCGATCCGTGCAACTGCCACATGTCGATGGCGACGTTGTCGTTGATCTGGTCCAGCAGCGTGTCATCGGCGTTGACCACCAGGGCCACCTTGGCCAACCCAACAGGGGCAGCCCAAGCCAATTCACGCGCCTCAGCCACGGTGACGGCGCGGGGCGATTTTGGGAAAAACACGAAGCCCACGTAGGCCGCGCCCAGAAACCCCGCCAATTCGACGTGATCAGGATCCCGCAGACCGCAGATCTTTACCTTACTGTCAGCTGGCATCGGATCAGGACGCTTCATCCAGAAGGGCGAGCACCTCGTCCTTCTGTTCCGCAGTGTCGGCGCGCCGCTTTTCACGTTTCAGCTGGCGGCTCAGATCCTGCACTTCCTGTGCTTTGCGTGCCGCTTCTGCCCGATGTTTGTATTCGCGCAGCCATTCCCAGACAAAACCGATCAGCAGACCCGCGATGATCGCACCAAGGATCACCAAAAAGAGCGGCATCTCAATCGTGTAGTTGAGGCCAATCACATTGGCAAAGGCATCCGGCAGCAGCGACAGCGTCACCGCATCGCGGTTGGCAAAGGCCACCGACACCAAAAGAAGCCCCAGAGAGCCGAGAAATACATAGCGAATGTAGCGCATGAGCGATTTACTTTCCGTTCAGTCGGTCGCGCAGCAGTTTGCCGGTCTTGAAGAAAGGCACGTGCTTCTCTTCAACTTCTACCGATTCCCCGGTGCGCGGGTTGCGGCCAACCCTAGCATCCCGCTTCTTTACCGAAAACGCGCCGAAACCACGCAGCTCAACTCGGTCACCGCGCGACATCGCGCCGGTAATCTCATCAAAGATCGTATTTACGATCTTCTCAACATCACGTTGGAACAAGTGTGGGTTCTCGTCAGCGATCTTCTGAATCAGTTCCGATCGGATCATCGGCAAATACTCCCCCGGCAAAATGCTTTGGCCAATATCAGCGCAATTAGTTGAACTATAGAAAGAAACAAGGGCTACGGAAACCTGCCTTTGCGGCAAATGGCAAGTTTCCGCGACAATTACTCAACCATCAGGTGAAATTGGGCTACCATCCGGGGCCGGAAGTCACCGCGAGGCTGTATTGCGCCTGCGGCATGGCCTCGTTGAAGTCATTGATTCGGCATCGCTTTCCACTCACCTATCAGATGATTCTGTCAAAGCCCGTGGATAGAAAAACCCCGCGGTCCTTCCAGACCGCGGGGTTTCCCGGATTTAATCTCGCCTAAGCGGCGAAAGATCTTACTCGTCGCCGCCTTTCAGCGCTGCGCCGAGGATGTCGCCCAGCGATGCGCCGGAGTCCGAGGAACCGTACTGTTCTACGGCTTCTTTCTCTTCGGCGATCTCACGTGCTTTGATCGACAGGCCCAGACGACGGGTCTTGCTGTCAACGTTGGTCACGCGGACGTCAACCTTGTCACCAACCGAGAAACGCTCAGGGCGCTGCTCAGCACGATCACGCGACAGGTCCGAACGACGGATGAAGGACTTCATGCCTTCATATTCGACTTCGATACCACCGTCTTCGATCGCGGTAACCTCAACGGTTACGATCGAGCCGCGCTTCACGCCGCCGGTTGCTTCAGCGAACTTGTCGCCGCCCAGGGCTTTGATCGACAGCGAGATACGCTCTTTCTCGACGTCCACTTCGGAGACAACGGCCGAAACCATGTCGCCTTTGCGGTAGTTCTGAATCGCGTCTTCGCCACGCTCGTCCCAGGACAGGTCGGAGAGGTGAACCATGCCGTCGATTTCGCCGGGCAGGCCGATGAACAGACCGAATTCGGTGATGTTCTTGACTTCGCCTTCGACCTGAGTGCCCTCGGGGTGAGTTTCCGAGAAAACTTCCCACGGGTTGCGCATGGTCTGCTTGAGGCCCAGCGACACGCGGCGCTTGCCGGCGTCGATTTCCAGAACCATGACGTCCACTTCCTGCGAGGTCGAAACGATCTTGCCGGGGTGTACGTTTTTTTTGGTCCAGGACATTTCGGACACGTGAACCAGACCTTCAACACCGGGCTCCAGCTCAACAAATGCACCGTAGTCGGTGATGTTGGTAACGCGACCTTTGTGTACCGATTCCAGCGGGTACTTGGCAGCAACCAGATCCCACGGATCTTCCTGCAGCTGTTTCATGCCCAGGCTGATGCGGTGGGTGTCTTTGTTGATCTTGATGACCTGAACCTTAACGGTTTCACCGATCGACAGGATCTCGGACGGGTGGTTCACACGGCGCCATGCCATGTCGGTGACGTGCAGCAGGCCGTCTACGCCGCCCAGGTCAACGAATGCACCGTATTCGGTGATGTTCTTAACAACACCTTCAACCGCGTCGCCTTCGGCCAGTTTACCGATAACCTCGGCACGCTGTTCGGCACGCGACTCTTCCAGAATGGCGCGACGCGATACAACGATGTTGCCACGACGACGGTCCATTTTCAGGATCTGGAACGGCTGCTTCAGACCCATCAGCGGGCCAGCGTCACGTACGGGACGTACGTCAACCTGCGAACCGGGCAGGAATGCAACAGCACCGCCCAGATCGACGGTGAAGCCGCCTTTGACGCGGCCGAAGATCGCGCCGTCGACGCGCTGCTCGTCTGCGTATGCTTTTTCCAGGCGATCCCATGCTTCTTCGCGGCGGGCCATCTCACGCGAGATTACGGCTTCGCCACGGGCGTTTTCAGCCGCGCGCAGGTAAACTTCTACTTCGTCGCCAACAGCGATTTCAGGAGCTTCACCGGGGTTTGCGAATTCTTTCAGCTCAACGCGGCCTTCCATCTTGTAGCCAACGTCGATAATGGCCTGGCCCGCTTCAATTGCGATTACCTTGCCTTTAACAACGGAACCCTCAGTCGGGGTGTCCATTTCGAAGCTTTCGTTCAAGAGTGCTTCAAACTCTTCCATCGAGGTCATAGCCATCTGGCGTATCAATCCTTTACAAGTCGATTTAACTGGCCAACGGTTGTCTCCGCAGGTCTTGGTTTCATTTCGTCCCCCGCCGCTTGGAAAAAGCCCGGAACAAGATTGGACACAAACAAAAGAAGAAGGGTCTGAGGTCACCCACAAACCCTGCTCACCCTGTCCGCGACTCTTGACGGCCGTAAGACTGACGCGCGTATAGGTCGTTCTGGCCAATATAGCAAGGGAAATTGACTCCATCGACGTTGCTGCGCGGCAGTTGGCTGAGATCCCCCTTGCGGCACCGTAAACTGGCTGCTAGCCAAACCGCATGAAAAAGCAAGTTGTCTGCATTAACTGGGGTACAAAATACGGCGCCCCTTACGTGAACCGTCTGTACGAGATGGTGAAAGCCAATATCACGCCGCCGTTCCGCTTTGTCTGTTTCACCGACAATCGCGACGGGTTCCTGCCTGAGATTGACTGCTTCGACTTGCCTGAAATGCCGGGGTTCATGCCCCAGAACACGCTGGGACAATGGGCCAAGTCGCGCCTCTGGGCACCGGAACTGGGTGATCTGGATGGCCCTTTTCTGTTTATCGATCTGGATGTGGTGATTACCGGTTCACTGGATCCGTTTTTTGAGTACGGCGCGGAAGAGGATGTGGTGGTTGCCCTCAATGCGGCCAAACCATTGCATCGCCTTGGCCAGACCTCAATCTACCGGATGCCGGTTGGCGCGCTGGCCCCGCTGCAAGCGCTGTTTGCCGCAGATCCACAGGCTGTTGCGGACAAATATCGCTTTGAGCAGCACTTCGTCACTAAGAACGCCCCCAACGGGGTGAAGTTCTGGCCGAAGGATTGGGTGCAGCATTTCCGCATTCAGTGCATTCCGCGCTTCCCGTTGAACTTCTTCACCCCACCGAAGATTCCAAAGAATTGCCGGGTGGTGATCTTTGCCGGCGCCTTGAACCCGCCTGATGCGGCCCTAGGCCAATATCTGCCATCACGACCTCACCTGCCGCCACTGGCCCACATCAAACGGGCACTTGGCTTCAAGCGGCCGATTAAATCGATGCGCCAGTTCCTCTACCCGGCCAAATGGGTCGCTGAAATCTGGGACAAGGCGGACCGTGCGTCCGCGGCAGATGCGCAAGGTGGCAAAGACCAAGCAGAGTCGTAAAGGCCCATCGCCAGATGACAGACATCCGCGACATCTCCGCTGATGAGGCGCTTTGGATCCGCCACCAGGTCCTCTGGCCAGACAAACCAGCCGAGTTTTGCCGCGTCGAGGGCGATGATCAGGCGGTGCACCTGGGTGGTTTTGTTAACAACCAGCTGGTGTCAGCATTAAGCCTTTTTGACGAAGGCGCATTCATTCAGCTGCGCAAATTCGCGACATTGTCGCGCTATCAGGGCCAAGGTCACGGCACTGCCCTGATGCGGTCCGCTATGTACCGCGCGGATGGGATGGGCAAACCCATCAGGCTGCATGCGCGGAGCGGCGCCATAGCGTTTTATGAACGCCACGGCTTTACTCAACAGGGCGACCCCTTCCAGAAGTACAGCACCGAAACCTCAATCGGCCCGACCTATATCTGGATGCAGCAAACAAAAAACGGGACCTGATGACAGGCCCCGCTTAGATCACGATGTGATCGCAATCAGATGGTGGTGATGAATTTGTCGCGCGGGCGTCGGACCTTCTTCATATTGACCAGCCAGTCACCTTCCTCAGCGCGATAGCCCAGCGGCAGCAGCAGCACCGAACGCAAGCCACGTTCTTTCAGGCCCAGGATTTCATCCACGGCAGCAGGATCGAACCCTTCCATCGGGGTGCTGTCGACCTCTTCCACCGCGGCAGCGGCCAGAGCAAAGCCCAAGGCAATATAGGCCTGGCGGGCGGCGTGTTCAAAATTCACATCCGCGTCGCGCGGCAGGTACATGTTTTTGAGGTTGGTATAATAAGCGTCCAGCGTTTCGCTGCGGCCACCGCGTTCTTCGGCCATCTGATCGGTAACACTGTCAACGCGGGCTTCGGTGTAGTTGTCCCAGGCGGCGAACACCAACAGGTGTGACCCATCGACGATCTGTTCCTGGTTCCAGGCCACTTCTTTGATCTTGGCGCGCACATCGGGATTGGTCACGACCAGAACCTCATAGGGCTGCAGACCGCTTGAGGTGGGGGTTAGCTCGATCGCCTTCAGGATCGCTTCCAGCTTCTCATCAGAAACGGCTTTCGAAGGGTCCATCTTCTTGGTGGCATAGCGCCAGTTCAACTTGTCGTTCAGCATTTCAGTCTCGTCTTTCAAAAGCCCAAACAGGGAGGAGTCATTCGGAATTGGCTATCTAGGCTTTCCGCGTCACAGCACAAGGGTTCCCCCAATGCGCTATACCGACGGAGAGGTGTTTCGCTGCGTTACAGTTCTGCGCGGGGTTTACCGGCGCGCCTCAATCGCTGCAATAGCGGCGGCAATAGCGGCCTCGATCGACAGATCAGAGGTATCGATCTGCACAGCATCCTCAGCCGGCTTCAGGGGCGCTGTTGCACGTTCGCTGTCACGTTTGTCACGCTCGATCACATCCTGCAGGACCGTCTCATAACTCTGCGTACCGCCCTTTTCAGCCAGTTCCTTGTGGCGGCGCGTTGCGCGCACCTCGGCGCTGGCGGTGACGAACAGCTTCACCTCCGCATCCGGGCAAATGACCGTTCCAATGTCGCGCCCATCCAGAACGGCGCCACCGTCGCGCCGCGCAAACGCCTGTTGAAAGGCCACCAAAGCGGCCCGCACCTCTGGGATCACCGCAACTTTGCTGGCGGCTTGTGCCACATCCGGGGTGCGCAGATTGTCTGCCGCCAGATCTTCGGCCTGCAAAGCCTGGGCTGCAGCGATCGGTTCCGCGCCCTGCAACGTCCGGGCCCCTACCGCACGATAAAGCAGACCCGTGTCCAAATGCGCATAACCAAAATGCGCCGCAACGGCCTTGGATAACGTGCCTTTGCCGGCCGCCGCAGGCCCGTCGATTGCGATGGTGAACGCCATTGTCTGCTCCTCTTCCTGATCGCAGGGGTACTGCACCCCCTGCCCCACCTCAAGATGAAATCCAGACCCAATTGACATGCAACATGTCATTATGACACCATAGATGTCATGACAGATCCGCTCTATCATCTGACCTGGCTTTCCCGCCCTCTGATGCAACAGGTCGAAACCACGGTTGAGCATGGGCTGCAAGGCACCGGCCTGACTGTGCGCACCCGCGCCGTGATGGAGGTTCTGTTGCAGGGCCCGTTGACCGTGCCCACCTTGGCAGAGGCGCTGCATATTCAACGACAATATGTGCAGGTTATGGTGAATGAGGCTTTGGCGGCAGGGTTTGTCTGCAAACAAGCCAACCCAAGGCACGCGCGATCCCACCTGATTGCCCTGACCCCCGACGGCAGCGAGCTGATTGAAAACGTCATGGCGCAGGAACATGCATTGCTGGCAGAGCTTGCCGGCGACCTGCCCGCCGATGAGGTGGCCACGGCATTGCGCATTGTCAAAACCCTCATCACCCGTTTCCAATCCCATAACCAAGGCCTCACACTATGATCTGGATCCTCCCCGCTCTCGTCGCTATTGGCTGTTTCTGGCTGAACTACGTCTCAAACGTGATCGGCCAAGTCACCAAAGGCGAACCTATCCCCGCGCGTGATGGCAGGGCCCTGCTGCTGGTCGATCTACAAAGCTGCTTCTGGGAAGAGAAACTCTATCACGCCGACACCCGCGCCCGCGTTGAAGCCGCAGTGGGTCAAGCTGTGGCCGAAGCCAAAGCCGCAGGTCATCCAGTGATTGCACTGCGTCAGGAATGGTCCATCCCCAGCACCCGCGTGCTGGCGCGAATGTTCATGGGTGGTAAAGCACTGGCCGGCGGCACAGGCCTGGAGCTGGCCGCACCGTTTGCAGGCATGGCGGACCGGGAGGTGGTGAAACCCATCCAAGATGGGTTCAAAACCGGGGAATTGACCCATGTTCTGAATGAAATGGGCGTTGGTCATCTGACCATTGCGGGCCTTGATGGCATCTACTGCGTCAACAAAACCGCACAGGCCGCGTTGGGCCGGGGCTATGGCGTCACACTACTGGCGGATGGCATTGCCTCCACCGAACCGAAAAAGCTGGAAGAGGTTTACACCGACCTGCAAGCCAAAGGGGCAGAGGTGGCCTGAGCCACCCCATCCGGTCACAGGTCAATCGCGCCGCAGATCCGCGCCAAGGCCACCCATCAGCCCTTCAAAGATTGGGAAGGAGGTGGCGATCGGGCTGCCATCATCGACGCTGACAGGCGCCTCAGTGGCCATGCCCATCACCATGAAGCTCATCGCGATCCGGTGGTCCAGATGGCTGACACAGGTCGCCCCGCCCGGCACATTGCCGTGACCACGGCCTTTGACGATCCACCAATCGTCGCCGTCTTCAACCTCAACACCGTTCAGACGCAGGCCCGAGGCCATCGCCTCAATCCGGTCGGATTCCTTCACCCGCAGCTCTTTCACACCGCGCATCACCGTGTCGCCTTCAGCGAAGGAGGCCACAACCGACAGCACCGGATATTCGTCAATCATGCTGGCCGCACGGGCGGGGGGCACCTCGATGCCCTTCAGGTTGGGGGAAAACTTGGCGCGCAGATCGGCAACAGGTTCACCCCCTTCTTCTCGCAGGTTCTCATAGGTCAGATCCGCCCCCATATCGCGCAGAGTCTCAAACAGACCAGCGCGGGTGGGGTTCAGCCCGATGTTCGGCACCAGCACATCAGAGCCTTCAACGATCAGCGCCGCACAGACCGGAAACGCGGCCGAGGACGGATCACGCGGCACCACAATGGTTTGCGGTTTCAACTCAGGACGGCCTTTCAGGGTGATCACCCGGCCCTCATCAGTATCAACCGAGGTGATATCGGCGCCAAAACCGGCCAGCATCCGTTCGGTATGGTCGCGGGTAGCTTCCTTCTCGATCACAACGGTTTCGCCCGGTGCGTTCAACCCTGCCAGCAAAACAGCTGATTTCACCTGCGCCGAAGGCACCGGCGTTGTGTAGCGCACCGGCACCGGATCCGCCGCGCCAACAATGGTCATCGGCAGGCGTCCACCCGACCGGCCAACCGAGGTGGCGCCAAACAGCGCAATCGGATCGGTCACCCGCGCCATCGGACGAGAGTTTAGCGAGGCATCACCGGTAAAGGTCGCCGTGATGTTCGAGCTTGCCATCGCGCCCATGATCAGACGCACGCCGGTACCCGAGTTGCCGCAGTCGATAACATTGTCTGGCTCAGCAAAGCCGCCAACACCCACCCCATGCACATGCCAGGTGCCAGTCTCATCACGAGTTACCTCAGCGCCGAAGGCCTGCATCGCCTTGGCAGTGTCCAGCACATCTTCGCCTTCCAGCAGACCGGTGATGACCGTCTCACCCACCGCCATTGCGCCAAAAATCAGCGAACGGTGGCTGATGGATTTGTCGCCGGGCACATGGGCCTCACCCTGCAGCGGGCCGCTTTTATGCGATGACATCGGGATCGGGGTGCCGTGGCCGGACATATGTGCTCTCCTCATGCTTCCAAAGCCTGATAGCGCAAACCCTAAGGGCCGTCCATATCAGCCGAAACGACAAAAGGCAGAAGCGCCGCCCCTGGCTTTCACTGTTTCCAAAATACTCAAAAATCCCAACGCTTACAGGCGGCGGAACGTCAGATAATGCGGCGTGCGGCCTTCGCGCAGGGCTTTCTGCTCATAACGGGTGGAAATCCAATCATCCCAGGGCTGGCGCCAGTCGGTTGGACCTTCGGCCAGCCATTCAAAACCCGCCTTCGGCACCTCTTGCAGGGTTTGGCGCACGTAGTCGGGAATGTCGGTCGCCACACGGAAGATCGCCCCGGGTTTCAGCACTTCGGCCAGCGGCTGCAGATGTTCCTGTGTCACAAAACGGCGGCGGTGGTGGCGTTTCTTTGGCCAGGGGTCAGGATATAGCAGGAAGGCCTTGCTGATCGATTGCGCCGGCAGCACATCCATCATGTCCCGCGCATCACCGGGGTGCACTTTGACGTTATCGACCGCGGCATCGCGGATCTTGCCCAGCAACATCGCCACGCCGTTGATGTAAGGCTCACAGCCAATGATCCCAACGTCGCGGTTGCTGGCGGCCTGATGCACCATATGTTCGCCGCCGCCAAAGCCGACCTCCAGCCAGACGTCTTTGCCCGGGAACATTTCGCCCAGATCCAATTCGCTTCGGTCGGGATTTTCTTCCCAGGTCACCGCGCCGGGCGACAGGGCGGCCAGATCCTCATCCAGATACTTCTGCTGGCTGTCGCGCAGGCCTTTGCCTTTGAAGCGGCCGTAGAAGTTGCGCCATGGGGCGCCCGAAGGGTGCTTGTCGCTGGGTTGGTCTGCCATGATCTCGAACGGTCTCTTGCGCGGTTGATTGGCCCGAGCCTTTGCCGCAGAGCGCGGCAGGGGTCAAGTCCCCCTGCCCGATTGCGCCTTCTGATCGTGCCCAGGCGCAGGCTTAGCCTTTAGAAAACAGCGCCCGCAGCACAAACAACCCGGGAATGGTCACCAGATACATGGTGATCCCATAAAGTGCAGACGGCAGCGCGTATTCGGGAATGCCCGCCACCTGCGCCACCAATCCTGCAACCGTGATGCCCAGCGTGGCGTTCTGCACCCCCATCTCAACCGAGATACAGATCCCCTCAGCACCGCTCAGCCCCAGTAGCCGTGCCACAGCCACGCCAAGGATCAGCAAGACCACATTCAGCGCGATCAGGACCGGCCCCAGAACCGTGATGTTTTCAACGATCAGCGCCCAGTTGGTTGCAATCGCGGCAGCCACGATCAGCACAAACAGAACCATCGCCGCGCGTGAAATCATCCGCTCGGCTGCATCTGCCTTGGCGCCGGAAAACCGCCGCCCCAACAGGCCCAGCAGAACCGGCACCGCAGTGATGGCAAACATCGCCAGCCCGATCGACATCACATCGATCTCAGGCGCGGTTTCTTTCAGAAAGGTCTTCCCAGCCCAGCCCACAAGGAAAGGCACGGTCAAAACGGACAACAGGCTCACCACGGCCGTCAGGGTGATCGACAGCGCAACGGAACCGCCGCCCAGTTTGGTCAGGATGTTTGAGGTCACGCCGCCCGGGCAGAACGACAGGATCATCACCCCAAAGGCCAGGGCGGGCGGCAATGACATGACCTGCAACAACAGATAGGCAACCGCGGGAATGGCCGCGACCTGCAGCACCACCCCGGTCAGCACCGCCCGCGGCATGGTCAAAACCCGGCCGAAATCTGCAAAGGTCAGGCCGAAGCCCAGCGAAAACATGATGAACGCCAGCGACAGCGGCAGCCCCACCTCAAGCAACATTGCAAATCCTCCCTATTCGCAGCGGCAGGTTTACATGAAGCCTCCGGAGGCCAAAGCCTGCCGTTAGGTCAGGCGTGAAGGTTAAGGCGCGTCGCGCAGCACCCCGGCCGCGACCAATTCCTTGCGAGAGGGGAACCAAACCGCATCGCTTGACCCGATGGTCTCGATCGCGAAGGCCGGATCAACACCACGTTTCAGCAAGGTGGTCAGGTTGGTATAAACCTCGGTTTGGGTGTCCTGATACATCCATGAGGCAAAATCAAAAGGCGTCTGCCAGCCGCTGTCTTCACGACGGTCGTTGTAATAACCCTCAATCGAGCCGGCGGACCAATTGGTCTGATGGAACCCGATCTTGGATCCACGTGTCATCTGCCGTGACTGGCCTGCCAGGAACAGCAGCACACAGGTGCTGCTGCATTCGCCGTCAGCCACGGTGTCCAACTCGTAATCCTCGACGATACGCGCCATTTCTTCGCCCACCCAGACAATCCCGCCGGGGGAGTTCAGGCGCAACGTGGTGATGCCTTCGTTCTCTTTCAGCATACGCCGCATCACCGGCAGATCGGTCGCCACAATCTCCTTGCCTGAGGCCAACCCACCTTTATCGGTGTCGTAAATCAATTGATCGCCTTCAACCGTCAGCTTGTCGGCCAGAACTGGCCCTGCCAACAGCAGGGAAAACGCTGCGACGCCAATACCACGCATGTCATAAAACTCCGATAAATACTTGTTGGGAAACACCTTAGAAAGCTGGGACAGGTGATGCCAAGCAAAGTTTCCCTGAGGCTGTGATTTCTGAGGCCCGGGCAAAGAAAAAGGGGGCCGAAGCCCCCTTTTAATGTGTCATATGTCGAAGAACGGATCAGCCAACCGGCGCGAAGGCGGTTTTGCCAACCTCTTTTTTCAGCTGCTCGACCAGATCCACATTCTCCCAGGAGAAGCCGCCGTCGGCCTCCGGTGTGCGGCCAAAGTGGCCATAAGCAGCGGTGCGCGCATAGATCGGGCGGTTCAGGCCCAGATGGGTGCGGATGCCGCGGGGGGTCAGATCCATAACCTTCGGGATCGCCGCCTCAATCTCAGCAGGATCCACCTCACCCGTGCCGTGCAGATCTGCGTAGATCGACAGCGGGTGCGATACACCGATGGCGTAGCTCAGCTGGATGGTGCAGCGTTCAGCCAGGCCGGCCGCCACAACGTTTTTGGCCAGATAGCGCGCCGCATAGGCTGCCGAGCGGTCCACCTTGGTCGGGTCTTTGCCTGAGAAGGCACCGCCACCATGCGGCGCAGCGCCACCGTAGGTGTCCACGATGATCTTACGGCCAGTCAGGCCAGCGTCACCATCGGGGCCACCAATCACAAAGGTGCCGGTCGGGTTCACGTGCCATGCGGTGTCCGGCTGGATCCAGCCCTCGGGCAGGGTCTGGCGGATGTAGGGCTCAACAATCGCGCGGATGTCTTCGCTGGTCTGGCTTTCATCGGCGTGCTGGGTGGACAGAACGATCGAGGTCACGCCAACGGGCTTGCCGTTTTCGTATTTGACCGAGATTTGCGATTTGGCATCCGGGCGCAGCGTCGGCTCAGCACCGGATTTACGCTCCTCGGCCAGACGACGCAGGATCGCGTGGCTGTATTGGATCGGGGCCGGCATCAGCTCAGGGGTTTCTGTTGTAGCATAGCCAAACATGATGCCCTGATCGCCCGCGCCTTCATCTTTGTCGGCAGCGGCATCAACGCCCTGTGCAATATGGGCGGATTGTTCGTGCAGCAAGTTGGTCACTTCCACGGTTTCGTGGTGGAACTTGTCCTGCTCATAGCCAATGTCTTTGATGCAATCACGGGCGATTTGGTCAACCTTGCCCATAAATTCTGTCAGTTTGCCCTGGTCGGACAGACCAACTTCACCACCGATCACAACACGGTTTGTGGTGGCAAAAGTCTCAGCCGCAACGCGCGCCTCGGGCTCCTCTGCCAGGAAGGCGTCCAGAACTGCGTCCGAGATACGGTCACATACTTTGTCAGGATGCCCCTCCGAAACCGATTCAGAGGTGAAAATATAGTTCGATCTTGTCATGAAAATGCTCCATTAGGGTCTGCCCGCCACGTCAGGAAGCCGTTGTGGCAGGGGGATGTGTACTGGTTACGCTTCGGGTTCACCCGGGTCAATCTGCAAAACGCCGCTTTGGGAAGCGCCTGAGTGTGATAACGGCAAGAAACAGCCCCATGATAGCAACCAAGGCAAGATAATCACCGGTTCGGGTATAAAGTGTGCCGGGCAATGCTGGCGGCAGAGCATGGTCCAGATGACCGGTTTCCCCCAGCCCCAACTGCGCAATCACGCGGCCCTTGCCATCAATAACCGCTGAAACCCCGGTATTTGCCGCGCGCACCATCGGCAGCCCCTGCTCAATCGCGCGCAGGCGGGCCTGCGCCAAATGTTGGTAAGGACCCGAGATCTGGCCAAACCAGGCGTCATTGGTCAGCTGCATCAAAAGGTCCGGGCGCTCTGCTGCCGCGTTCACATCATTTGGGAACACTGCCTCATAACAGATCAGCGGCAGGGCACGCCCCAGGGGCCCCAACGGCATCAACTGCGCCCCCGGACCGGCGGAAAACCCATCCCCGTCACGCGCGGCCATGCCGTGAATGCCCAGGCGGCCCAACAGATCGCCAAAGGGCACGTATTCCCCAAAGGGCACCAGATGCGCCTTGTCGTAGATATTTGTGACCTGGCCCAGACCATCCATCAGGACTGCTGAGTTATAAATCTGCCGGCCCTCCCAACGTTGGATGCCAAAGACAACCGGCACCTCGCCCGCCGCCTGCGCCATCACCTGCAGCGTTTCCTCGGACCTATCCAGCGACACAGGGACAGATGTTTCGGGCCAGATCACCAGATCCGGGCGTGGTGCGGCGCGGGTTGCCTCAATCAGACGGCGGAAGAACACCGGGATATGGGCCGGATCCCATTTCTGATGCTGTGGCGCATTGGGCTGCACCAACCGCACGACCGGCCGGCCCTTTAGGTCCTGGGGCTCACCCGCCAGATAGGCCCCACCCAGCCAAAACAGCGCAATTGCTGACAGCGTTGCCATAGCCCCCGTCACATGTCGCACCGAGTGCGCCAGCCCCGTTGCAACGGCCAGCGCCAATAGGGTCAGACCATGTGGACCAATCAGACTGGCCCATTGCGCAACGGGTGTCGGGATCCACAGATGGCCGATCAGCGCCCACGGAAACCCCGTAAAGAGGTAGGAGCGCATCAGTTCAGCAGCAGCCAAGGTCGCAATCAAGGCAAGCGGGGCTCCCCCCAAGCGCTGCGCCACGGCAGCGGCGGCGCCCCAAAACAGCGCCAGCCCCCCGGCCATAAAGAACAAGGCAAAGGGCGCCATCCAGCCGTGCCGGGCAATATCGACAAGAAACGGCTCAACGATCCAGCTGAGGGCCAGCGCAAAATACCCAAGACCAAAACCCCAGCCACGCCAGAACGCTGCTTTAGCTTCGCCTGCGGCCTGCATACGCAACAGCCCCAGCGCCAGCCCTAGCAACGCCAGCGGCCACAAATTCAGCGGCGCCTGCCCCAGCGCGGTGATCCCGCCTGCCAGAACCGAAAGCGCAAAGCCATACAGGCCCTGCGCCGCCCCATATCGTGTCAGCGCAGCGGCCAGCACCCGTTACCCACCTGCATCCGTTTTCAGACGCACACGCAGGCGCTTGATCCGGCGGGGATCGGCATCCACCACCATGATCTCATGACCATCCGGGTGTTGCACCACTTCGCCACGCACCGGCACCCGACCACAGAGAACAAAGACCAGACCGCCCAGCGTGTCGATCTCTTCTTCGTCGATCTCAGGACTATCGGTGAGGGAGAAGCCGATCTCCTCCTCAAACTCGTCC
Source organism: Thalassovita sp. (assembly GCF_963691685.1). Classification (GTDB taxonomy): domain Bacteria; phylum Pseudomonadota; class Alphaproteobacteria; order Rhodobacterales; family Rhodobacteraceae; genus Thalassobius. The sequence continues at coordinate 734,629 of NZ_OY829290.1, read as the reverse complement.
AGCGGGGTTTTAGACAGCGCCAGATACTGACCGGGGTTTTCAGCGACCCACAACTGATCCTCTTCGGCGTCATGTTCATCTTCGATCTCACCGACAACCTGTTCGATCAGGTCTTCGATGGTCAAAACCCCGTCAACACCGCCATATTCATCGATCACCAGTGCCATATGCCGGCGTTCCGTCTGCATTTTCTGCAGCAAAACCCCCAGCGACATCGACGGCGGCACATAGAGCAGCGGACGCAGCATGCCTGCCATCGAAAACTCTTCGCTCTGGCCGCCGTTAAACCCGTGCTGCAGGGCAAAGTCCTTTAGGTGGATCATGCCCAGCGGGGTGTCCAAGGTGCCGCTGTAGACAGGCAGTCGAGTAAATCCGGTATCGCGGAAGACCTGCACCAGTTCATCTTTGGTGATGCTTTCCGGCACCGCCACAATATCCGCTTTGGGAATAGCCACTTCACGCACGCGGTAGCGCGCCAAAGTGTTCATCAATGTCTGGTGTTCACCGCGCGGGTGGGCGTGGCCATTTGCCGAGGCCTCAGCCTCCAGCGCCACTGCCGTGCCTTTGGCTCCGAACAGTCGTTTCAAAAGCCCCGGTTGCGGGGGGTCGCTCTCTGGCTGCGCGCTGTGCGCTGCCGTAGAAGAGCCTTCAGGTGCGTCGCCCATCTTACCTTTCCAAATTCAAACAGAACTCATCTGTCACGGGGGTGATCCCCGCTAAGACCCATTATATGGGTCAGCAAACCCCATTTTGCCAAGTATTTCGACCTCAATCGCCTCCATTAACGTGGCATCCTTGTCACGAATATGGTCATAGCCCAGCAAATGCAGGGTCGCATGGATCAACAAATGGGTGCAATGTTCGCTCATCGGCTTCGCGGCGGCCTCGGCCTCACGCTGGCACGTCTCAAAAGAAATGGCGATATCACCAAGTTCCGGGTCGGGACCTTCCGGGGCCAGCGGCGCGCCGCCATCTTCTGCAGCCCCCCGTTCTTCTGAGGGCCAGGACAGCACATTGGTTGCCTTGCCCTTATCGCGAAATTCTTCGTTCAGCTCGGCAATCCGGGCATCATCACAGCCCATCACACAAAGCTCCCAATCTTCTGGATCATATCCCAGATGGCGCAGGGTCGCGTCACTGGCAACCTCGGCCAGTTGCGCAAGCCCGGCCGCCTCCCAGCGTGTATCTTCAAAGATCACATCAACAGTCATAGGCCCGCCATATCCTGATTGCCCGCACAAGAAAAGGCGACAGCCCGCTGGCCGCCGCCCTTTTCAATGTTCCTCAAATACTCCCGCCGGAGGCGGCGCAACCGGGTCACCCGCGCGCTTCTTCTTCCTCATAGGCCTCGATAATGGCGGCCACCAGCGGGTGACGGACCACATCCTTGGAGGTGAAATAGTTGAAGCTGATCTTAGGGATCTGCTTCAACAGACGCTCGGCATCATGCAGGCCTGAGGAAACGCCGCGTGGCAGGTCCACCTGGCTGCGGTCGCCAGTGATCACCATGCGGGAACCTTCGCCAAGACGGGTCAGGAACATTTTCATCTGCATCGAGGTGGCGTTCTGCGCTTCATCCAGAACCACAAACGCATTCGCCAACGTCCGCCCCCGCATGAAGGCCAGCGGTGCAATCTCGATCCGCTTTTCCTCAATCAGCTTGGCCACCTGCTTGGCCGGCAGGAAGTCGTTCAGCGCGTCATAGAGCGGCTGCATATAGGGGTCGACTTTGTCTTTCATGTCACCCGGCAGGTAGCCCAGTTTTTCCCCGGCTTCCACGGCGGGGCGGCTGAGGATGATCCGGTCCACGGCACCGTCGATGAACATCGACACACCGGCGGCAACCGCCAGATAGGTCTTGCCGGTGCCGGCCGGGCCAATGCCAAAGGCCAGTTCATTCTGAAACAGGTTCTGCACGTAGGCCTGCTGCGCTTCGGTGCGCGGCTCAACCCGTTTTTTGCGGGTTTTGATCTCAACCCTGCCACCGCGGAACATTTCCAACTGGTCGCCGTCACGTGCGCCCTCTTCGACCGCGGCAGCGGGATCTGCGTGGCCCATGCGAATTTCGCGGTCGATATCGCCGGTTTCAACGTCGCGCCCTTCCTCCAGACGCTCATAAAGGCCGCGCAGCACCGTTTCACATTCGGCCACCGCTTCGCTGCCACCGTGTACTGACAGCTGATTGCCCCGGCGCAGGATATGCACCCCCATCTTCTGCTCTATGGCCGCCAGGTTGCGGTCATACTCGCCACAAAGGTCGATCAGCAAACGATTGTCGGGGAATTCCAGTACCGCTTCGCTGAGGCTGTCGGGGTCATTGGGGGTCAGAACGCTGGTAGGCAAATAGATCTCCTTAGCTGAGGTCAAATCCCAAAATTTGAGTCGGGGGCCTAGGACCAATGGTGCCAAACACGCCCCCTCTCCGCAAGATGTAGTGTCTAATTGTGACAGTTCCGGCACAGAAAAGCCGCCGGTTTGTGCACCGGCGGCTTAGCGTTCTTTTCGGAATGTCGCGCGCTTTACAGCGGGTCGAAGATCCGGGTGCCATCCTTGAACGGGCCAGTGGCCGTTTCCGGCGGTGCCACGTTGGAACAGACCGGCTTGCCGTATTTGTCACGGCGCGCATCCGCGTAGCCTTCCACACCATCATCGATAATCCAGTGGTCACAGCCGTTCGGGTCAACCCAAATGCCGGCCACCAATTGGCTGAGGTGCTTTTTGTCGGTGCCGCGGTCGCGGGTTTTATCCCCCTGCACCGGGGCATGACCACCGGTGGTACAGGCGGCCATCAGACCAGCAACTGCGAGGGCCATTGTGGCTTTTACCAAAGTCATAGTCTCTCTCCCTCGGTTACTGGAAACACAGGATTTCAACGCGGCGGTTTTTCTGCATGCCAGCCGCGGTCGAGTTTGACGCCACAGGCATCCGCTCACCGTAGCCGCGCACATCAATCACCTGCGCCCCAACACCAGCGGCCACTTTCGCCACCGAGTTGGCCCGGTTATAGCTCAACTTCATGTTGTAGCTGTCCGAGGCCCGGCTGTCGGTGTGACCAACAATCACAAAAGCCCGCGCCGACGCCGAGTTGAAGAAATCCGCCAAGCGTTGACGACCAGCAGAATTGATCCGGTAGCTGTCGGTTGCAAACAGCTGGTCAGTTTTCACGGTGCCACAGAGGTTCAGATCACGGCAGACCGGCAGCCCCTCTTTGGTCAGGTGAGGTGTCATGTAGCCTTCGGCGCCATCATCCATCACCCAATGCTCACAGCCGTCCGGGTCGATCCAAATGGTTGGAATATAACGTTCGCTCCGCACCGTGGTAGATTGCTGCGCCATAGCCGACTGCATTGTCGACGTTACGCCCAGAACCGACACCACAGCACAAGCCATTGCAGTACGAAATGCTTTGGTCATCATTTTCGCCAGCCCTGTCCTTATGTTTCGTGTCCCCACGAAGCCGCCCCAGGTTTCAGCAGAAAAGGGTGCTTCGACAAAGTAATTATTCGTTAAGCTTAACATTTCTCCCTCTTAAAGGAAGGAGAAACCTTGGCTGATTGCACAAGATTTGGAAACAATGACAATCAAGAACACTAATAGCAGTGGTCAGGGCGACAATTCGGCGGGTAAATCGCGTGAAACTTCCCCTTACCGCCACCTGAAAAAGGCCCACCCCGATGGGGCAGGCCTCAAAAGTCAGAGATTCTCTGATGTAAATCCAAGCCAATCAGGGGCTTAACGGATGATCTCACCGGCCAATGAATTGCTGCCGCTTTCGACAATTTTCACCCGGGCAATTTCGCCAACCTGCATGCCTGCATTGGCCACGTGAACCGCGTGCAGATATTCAGACTTGCCGACCATCTGGCCTTCAAACCGGCCCGCCTTTTCAAACAGAACCGACACTTCTCGCCCGACCATGCTGTCCTGGATGGCGCGCTGCTGTTCGGTGATCAGGGCCTGCAAACGGTGCAGACGTTCCGTCGCCACAGCGTCATCCACCAGCGGACGTTCTGCTGCCGGGGTGCCAGGGCGGGTCGAGTATTTGAAGCTGAAGGCCTGGCCGTAGTTCACTTCACGGATCAGCGACATGGTGTCTTCAAAGTCCTGATCATCCTCTTCCGGGAAACCAACAATGAAATCACCTGAGATCAGCATGTCGGGACGCGCTGCACGGATCCGTCCAATCAACCGTAGATAGCTTTCCGCGGTGTGGCTGCGGTTCATCCGCTTGAGGATCTTGTCGCTGCCCGACTGCACCGGCAAATGCAGGTACGGCATCAGCTTTTTGCACTCGCCATGGGCCGCGATCAGGTCATCATCCATATCGTTGGGATGCGATGTGGTGAAACGGATCCGCTCCAGTCCATCGATTTCATTCAGCGACCAGATCAGTTCGGCCAGCGACCAGGTGCCTTTCGGCCCCTGCCCGTGGTAGGCGTTCACATTCTGGCCCAGCAGGGTGATTTCGCGCACCCCACGATCCACCAGATCGCGCGCCTCATTCAGCACACGTTCCACCGGGCGGCTCACTTCGGCACCGCGGGTGTAGGGCACCACGCAGAAGGCGCAGAACTTATCGCAGCCCTCCTGAACGGTCAGGAATGCCGCCGGGGCACGGCGCGCCTTGGGGCGGTTTTTCAGCTTCTCGAATTTGTCTTCTTCGGGGAAATCCGTATCCAGCGCCTTTTCACCGGCGCGGGTCTTGGCCTCCATCTCGGGCAGGCGGTGGTAGGCCTGCGGCCCCACAACCAGATCGACCAGCGGCTGCCGGCGCATGATCTCTTCACCCTCAGCCTGCGCGACACAGCCGGCAACACCGATTTTCAGGTCCGGCTTTTCCGCTTTCAGCGTCTTGAAACGGCCCAGTTCTGAATAAACCTTCTCAGCCGCTTTTTCCCGGATGTGACAGGTGTTCAGCAGGATCATATCCGCGTCATCAGGGCTTTTGGTCTCAATATAGCCCTTGCCACCCAGCGCCTCTGCCATGCGCTCACTGTCATAGACATTCATCTGACAGCCGTAGGTCTTGATGAAGAGTTTCTTTGGCTCGCAATTTTTCGCTTCGCTCATGCGCTTATCCTGGCCCGGTCTGTTGCGCTCTATCTTGATGCAGCGCGGCTTGGTTTCAAGGCGGCGTCCTATACCACAAAGGGGGTGACTTGCAATGCAGCCCGATATGGCCGAGTTTGGGCGCAAAGCAGGCAGGACACAAGCAATGCACTACAATAGTTTGGCAGAGTTTCTCAAAACCAGCCAAGGCGCATTGGCCAAAGGGCCGATCGCGCTGGTCTTTGCCGAAGATGAGGCCGAGATTGACACCACCCTGCGCCACCATCTGAACACGGGCTTTGCAACCGTTTTGGTCTTCATGCCCGATGAATATGCTCTGGCCGAAGATGTTGAACCCACCGTCCACCGGATCAGTTTTGACACCCTGCAGCAGGGCGCGGTGCCGCAGGCCGTCAATCAGATCAACGACGCCGCGATCGGTCAGTGGATCTTTTACTGCTACAACGCGGAATACCTGTTCTACCCGTTCTGTGAGACCCGCACCGTTGGCGAAATGCTGGCCTTCCACACCGAAGAGCGGCGGTTTTCCATGCTGACCTATGTGGTCGACCTCTACGCTGAAAACCTGCAACGCCATCCCAATGCTGTCTCCCTCGACACGGCGCATCTGGACAAATCAGGCTATTACGCGCTGGCACGGCCCGATCCGGCCAATCACAACCACCCCAAAGAACGCCAGCTGGACTTCTTTGGCGGGTTGCGCTGGCGTTATGAGGAACACATCCCCGCCAAACGGCGCAAGATCGACCGGATCTCCCTCTTCCGCGCCAAACCAGAGCTGCGCCTTGGTGAAGATCACACCTTCAACGACGAAGAATACAACACCTACGCCTGCCCCTGGCACCACAATCTGACCGCGGCCATCTGTTCGTTCCGCACCGCCAAGGCGCTGAAACGCAACCCGGGCTCCAAGTTCGATATCGACAGTTTCCGCTGGCACAACTCGGCCCCCTTCGAATGGCATTCACGTCAGCTGCTGGACCTTGGGCTGATGGAACCGGGGCAATGGTTCTGACCCCCTGCGCGTGGCATCCAGATGAAAGCCAGCGCCGCCTCCGGCGGGAGTATTTAGGGATCGTTGAAAGGCGCTTTCAATGTTCTGAAAATACTTAAGAACCGGGCCGCAGGCCCGAAAAAAGAAAGAGCGCCCCGAAGGGCGCCCAATCTGAAAACTCTGTTTTCAAAGCTTAGTCGCGGTATTTCGACATCAGCATCGACCCATTGGTGCCACCAAACCCGAATGAGTTGGTCATCACCGTATCTAGGCCCGCGTTTTCGACCAGCGCGGTGGCAATCTCGGCCGGGTTCAGCGCCGGATCCAGCGTTTCGACGTTGATCGACGGGATGATGAAATCATGTTCCAGCGCCAGCAGGCAGTAGATGGCTTCCTGCGCACCGGTGGCGCCCTGGCTGTGGCCAGTCATCGATTTGGTCGAAGAGATCACCGGAGTCTGGCCTTCGCCAAAGACGCGGCGCACCGCCTCCACTTCACCAACATCGCCCACCGGGGTCGAGGTGCCATGTGCGTTGATGTAGCTGACCTTGCGGTCGTCGGCCAAGGTCGACAGAGCCTCACGCATCGCGCGCTCACCGCCTTCGCCCGAGGGGGCCACCATATCGGCACCGTCCGAGGTGGCGCCGTAGCCGGTGACTTCTGCGTAGATCTTCGCACCGCGCGCTTTGGCGTGTTCCAGCTCTTCCAGCACCACAATGCCGCCACCGCCGCCGATCACAAACCCGTCGCGGTTTGCGTCAAAGGCGCGCGAGGCTTTCTCGGGCGTGTCGTTGTATTTCGACGACATCGCACCCATCGCGTCAAACAGGCAGCTCAGGGTCCAGTCCAGCTCTTCACCGCCGCCAGCAAACATCACATCCTGCTTGCCCATCATGATCTGTTCGGCTGCGTTGCCGATGCAGTGCAGTGAGGTCGAACAGGCCGAGGTGATCGAGTAGTTGATGCCTTTGATCTGGAAGGCCGTCGCTAGGTTTGCCGACACGGTCGAGCACATGGTTTTGGGCACCGCAAACGGGCCGATCCGTTTGGTTGCGCCGGTCTTCAGCACGGTCTGATGCGCTGCCAACATGGCCGAGGTTGACGGGCCACCAGACCCTGCCACCAGACCGGTGCGCGGGTTGATGATCTCTTTTTCTTCCAGACCGGAATCAGCAATCGCCTGTTGCATCGCAATATGGGCGTAGGCCGCGCCGGGCCCCATGAAGCGCAGGGTCCGTTTGTCGACATGATCGGCGACATTCAACTTGATGTCGCCTGCAATCTGGCTGCGGAACCCATGTTCCTTCATGGCCTCATTGGCGGTGATGCCGGACTTGCCAGCCTTCAGCGAGGCCAGAACCTCTTCTGCATTGTTGCCGATGGACGAAACAACGCCCAAGCCGGTTACGACGACACGACGCATACGTGCACTCCCTTCATAGCTTATGCCTTAGTAGGGCATTGCGGTGGGAAGGTGCAAGGTGGGTTGGGGAAACCCATTTACCTGTGGCTTAGGGGGCAGGTGTTTCCGTTGCCCTCGCGGATCACGCAAGACTTTCAAGTTTTCGCACAACGACCTGCCGATCGACGCAAATCAACTCCAACTGGTGCTGTTCCTGCCGCAGGAAGGTATGGATCGCGCTTGCCGGGTTGTCAGAAGCGTCGGGATAGTAACGCCAGAAATAATCATCAAAGATCAGCAAGCCGCCGTTTTTGAGCACATCAAACGCCTCCATAGCATCCAAAAGCACATCCTCCGCGTGGTGCGAGCCGTCGACATAGATCAGGTCATACTTGGGTCCTGCATTTCCCCCACTGAAAAACGCCTGCGATGTGCCGCGAAACTTGGTCAGCCGATCCGCGAAGGAGGCAAGGTTGCGATCAAAGCTCTGTTCAATCCGGTGCATTGCGGGCTGGTCGACGCGAAGTCTATCCAAATGTTCATCCGCCCCTTCCCATGTATCGACGCAGGTGAGCGTCGCATTTGGCAGGGTGGTGAGCATGAAATGGGCTGAGAGCCCCTGCCAGCTGCCGATTTCCAGACAGCTCAACGGTGCCTCAGTGTCCAGATCCACCGCCTTGAAGGCCCGCAGCCAGATCGGCAGTTTGCGCGAAAACCAGTCCTGATCGATCTCCAAAGACTTGGCCTGCGCCCGAAACGCGGCCCGTTTTTTGGCCCAAACCCGATTGTCACCGGAGAGTTGGTTTGACAGCTTGTGCCGCAGGTAGAACGTGATCACCCAGAGCGGCGCGTTGGTGCGCCACATGTAGCGGATCAAATCGACCTGCCGCGCTACCTGTCCCCATCTAGAGATTTTTCGCACCTGCCACGCATCCCCGCCGTTTCTCAGCCAGACGCGATCCGTTCGGCGTTAGTTTAAGAGGGTAAGGCAAGCGGAATGCCGCTGTAAACCTCTGTTACAAAACATGGAATGGCTGCGCTAATGGCGCCAATAGTGACACGGTGCCTAACCGCAGCGCTGGCCCAGCAGCAGCCAAAGACCAAGCGGCACTAGCAAGGTCAGCATCATGATAATGGCCGAGGCTTTGGTGTGGCGTACCTTTTCAACCCCAACCATCGCCTTGAAGGTTTGGGCAAGCGTCAGCTGGTATTTACGTTTCAGATAGGCGGCCAGGGTCAGCGCCCCGATGACAAACAAGATCGACGGCAGCGGAAAGGCGGCGTTGACGCAGGCGGTGATTTCTTCCGGGGTCATGGGGCGCTCCTGCAGCGGGGTCCTAAAACGATCAGACCGGCCCAGCGGGCCGGCCTGTAAAGCATCACGAAACCTCTGCGATCAGCTTTCGCTGAGGGCCACTTTCATGTCTTTCACCTGATAAATCACCTCACCATCCGCTTCGACGATACCGTCGGCAACGCCCATGGTCAGGCGGCGGGTTTGGATCGCCTTGGTGAAATCAATCTTGTAGGTCAGCATCTTACGGTCAGGGCGCACCATGCCGGTCAGCTTCACCTCACCGACGCCCAGCGCGTAGCCACGGCCCAGCCAGCCGCGCCAGCCAAGGTTGAAGCCGGTCAGCTGCCACAGACCGTCCAGCCCCAGACAGCCGGGCATGATCGGGTTGCCCGGGAAGTGGCAATCGAAGAACCACAGGTCAGGGGTGATGTCGAATTCGGCCAGCACGTGGCCTTTGCCGTGGGCGCCGCCATCTTCCGAGATTTCGGTGATACGGTCCATCATCAGCATCGGCGGGGCCGGCAGCTGGGCGTTGCCGGGGCCAAACAGCTCGCCTCGGGCGCATTTCAGAAGATCGTCTTTGTCAAAGCTGCTCGGATATTGTGCCATGCGTGGCGCCCCCTCCGGGATAATTCTGTTACATTCCCGCCCCCTCTAGCACCGTAAAAGCCGCTGGCGCAAGCCTTGCGGGTCTGGGCGCACCGCAACGGCGCGGCACGGCGCGTGCCACAAATCAGGCAAAGCTCACCCTAGGGAATGCAGCGGGATTCTGGTCACAGGAAATGGCGGAACGCAGTTGCAAATGGTTTTCATTTGAACATCCGGACCTAGAACCGTTATAAAAAGGGATATTGGAACTAGGACACGAGTCGATGACAGTATCGCCTGAGGCAACCCAGAGGGGCTCCAAATGGCTGGCAGGCGCCGGTCTCCGCCCTACAAGGCAGCGTCTCGCCCTCGCCACTTTGCTGGTCGGGGACGGGCAGGATCGCCATGTCACCGCTGAAAGCCTGTTTGCGTCCGTGCGCGACAATGGCGAAAGCGTCTCGCTGGCAACCGTCTACAACACCCTGCGCGCCTTCTGTGAGGCGGGTCTGATGCAGGAAGTTACGGTAGATGGCTCAAAAAGCTATTTTGACACCAACACCCATGATCATCCCCACTTCTTCTGGGAAGATGACGGCGCGCTGACCGATGCCCCGGCGGAGCAGCTGAAGATCATTCAACTGCCCGAACCACCCGAAGGCGCCGAAATCAGCGCCGTGGATGTGGTCATCAAACTGCGCCGGAAGGCCTGATCCATAACATTCCGGCCGTCACAGGCGCTTTAAACGGCGCAGCGGCCCCTTCCGCGTCAACACATCACCAACATACACCGGCCGGCCTGACGGCCGGGTGGCCACAGTGCCAAGCGCTTCCAAAATGCGGTCACGGCTGATCTGCAGCGCAACCGCGCGGTCAGGGTTCGGATGATCCACGCTGCGTCCCAGCGTTGGGTTGGTGTTCACCTCGTAGGCTTGCGGCCTGCCGTCAACCAGTCCGAAATCAAGGCGTCCGTAGCCAACATCAAGGCAGGCAAAAACCTCCCTCACCCATGCCTCATGGGGGTAGTCATCCATTTGGCGCCGTTCCTGCGCATATTGCTCTGGCGTCGCTAAATTTGCCTCACCGAACTTGGCCACCCAGTTGCGTTCATTGACGATGTTTGAAGGCACCACGGTGTCCTCAACAAAATACGCCGAATGCTTCTGAAAAAACCCGGTTTCAGGATGAGGCTGTGCCGCATATTCAATGAACACCAGATCATGCAGCGGATACCCTTGAGAAATGGCGCGTTTCAATGCGATCTCGCACTCTTCCTCGGAGTGCAGCAGATCGCTTAACACCCCCCGGTGGCCGGTGATCGTGCGCAGGAACACAGGGAACCTCTCGGGCTTTTCGCCAGACCGCGGACCGAAGCAAGTAAAGTCGCTCAACCCCGACTGATGTAGCCGCCTAATGGTGTCATCACGGTTAAGCGCCAAGGCCGGGTCATTGATCACCTTGGCGCCTGCGGCGGCAAGTTTGCGGTACACTGCGGCGGCGGCTGTCAGTTCTGTGGAGGAAAGCCGGTCAAAGTCTGAAAAAATGTAGCTGGCTGTGGTCAAACGTGACGCGCGAAACAACGCTTCATACGGAATGGTTTTGAACCTGACGTTCTGGCGCTGCAAATGCTGCGCGGGCAGCTTAACCGTGTAGCGATGGTCATGCGCGCACACAAAAAATAGCTGAGCACGTGATGGGTTGAATAGCATACCGAGCTGACCTACGATCCCTTTGAAAAGTCGCTTTTAAATCAATAACGGGGCCCGACACAATGCAAGACACCACCTCCAAAATCGACCTCGATCTGGGCAATATGCTAGGCTACCGTGTGGTGGCAAAACAGGCAGAATTCGAAGGTCACAAGCAGTTTTCCAGCGCCGATCTGGGTCCACTGGGTGCCAAAATGGGCAGCAAAATCGGTCTGAAACCAGGCATAAAACTGGCGACTGCATCCTGAGTCCGGTCTCCTAAGACGCAAAAGACGACCGAATGTTTTCTTACACATTTGCGCCAGATGCCCAGCGGGCGCGAGATCTCGATCGCGTCCGCCACTCTGATTTGGCCCAAAGCCTCAGGCATATCGCGGACCGCTGTCAGGCCGCCTTGCCCGCCGTATCCAATGCACTGTCACCGCTTTTGGCCCGCTTAGACGCTGGCGATCATCTGGCCGCGGAGACTTTCGGTGACTATTACACCCTGACCGAAGCTTTGATTGATGGCGATCGCGAAGTCGCTCTTCAAACGGCCCAACGTCTTTCGAACGCAGCATCCCGCAGCGACGAGTTGATCGTCCGCTATCGCGGCGCGACCGACAATCTCGCCTTGGACCAATCGCTGAACCACCGCCTGGGTGAAGGTTCGGAATTTGCCCCCCTCCCGCATGAGGATGCACCAGATTTTCCGCAGTTGCTGAACGAAGGCTTCGCCCTGCTGCGTGAGGGCTTCGAGGCACTTTACCTCGAAACCCGGGCCATCGTGCATCAAGTTGTGCTGGCACAGGCCCCCAAGGGATCAAAATTCGAATTTGATGGCGCGTCGCATTTTCAGTTCTGGGGACTTTTGTTTCTGAACCCCAAACACCACAAAAACCGGCTAGCCGTCGCCGAGGTGCTGGCACATGAGGCTGGGCATAGCCTGCTGTTTGGCCTGATGCGGGACGAGCCTCTTGTGAAAAACCCCGAAAGCGACCTTTACACATCCCCCCTCCGCATCGATCCCCGCCCGATGGAAGGCATCTATCACGCAACCCTCGTTTCAGCGCGCATGGCACTGGCGATGGAAACCCTCGCCCAAAGCGGCGTGCTGACGCAAGCAGAACGCGCGGAGGCCCAGCTGGCGGCGGAAAAGGACCGCGAAAATTTTGCTAAAGGGATCAGCACCGTCCATGAACATGGCGACATGACCGACAGCGGCAAACAGATCATGGACCACGCCGAGGCTTGGATTAACAACGGCTGATGGCCCAAACGCAAAAGGCGGGGCCGGTGAGCCCGCCCTTCTGTCTTCAGAAAATCGCTTAGCTGATCGAGACCAGCTCAATCGCGAAGGTCAGATCCTTGCCGGCCAGCGGGTGGTTGGCGTCCAGGGTGATCTCATCATCGGTCAGATCAACAATGGTCACTGGCAGAACCTGGCCATCCGGGGTCTGCATCTGCAGCTGCAGGCCAATTTCGGCCGGGATGTCGGCGGGGAAATCCGCGCGCGGCAGGCTTTGGCGGGCACCGGGCTGGATCGGGCCATAGGCCTCCATCGCGGGCACTTCGACGGTTTTCTTGTCCCCAACCGCCATGCCCGGCAGCGCCTTATCAAGGCCCGGGATGATCTGGCCGCTGCCCACTTCAAAGGTCAGCGGATCGCGCCCTTCGGAGCTGTCGAAAACCGAACCGTCTTTCAGCGTGCCGGTATAGTGAATGCCTACGGTGTCACCCGTTTTGACCTGGGTCATAGCTGTTCCAATACTGTCTGGGAGTGTGATTACATGAAGGGCGCGTCGCTTTCCACTCCGGTCGGGCGCCCTCGGCTGGCAGGCACCCTAGCGGTGCAGGCGCATGAATGCAAATTCAGCCTGATTTGGCACAATCTACGCGGTCATGTTGGTACAATTGCGTGCTTTCCTTCGCGGCAAGGCCATGCAACCCTGCGCCGCAAAAGAGGAGGCGCCGATGGCCATCACAACCTGTATCTTTGATGCCTATGGCACCCTTTTTGATGTGGCCTCTGCCGCCCGCCGCGCCGCTGCCGAACCGGGGCGCGAGGCATTGGCGCAATCCTGGTCCAAACTGGCAGAACATTGGCGTTTGAAGCAGCTGCAATACAGCTGGCTGCGGGCTGTCACGGGGGATTACACCGATTTCTGGCAGGTCACGCAGGACGGGCTGGATTGGGCGTTAGAGGCCACGGATCTTGGCGGTGATCCTGAACTGCGTGAGAGGCTACTGGCGCTTTACTGGGAACTGCAGGCCTACCCAGAAGTGCCCAAGATGCTGGCACGGCTGAAAGAGGCCGGGTTCAACACCGCCATTCTGTCAAACGGCAGCCCGGACATGCTGGACGGGGCGGTGCAATCCGCGGGCATTGGCGCGGCGCTGGATGATGTGTTGTCGGTGCAGGATGTCGGCATCTTCAAACCCGCACCTCAGGTCTATGACCTCGTCGGGCAGCGCTTCGGCTGCGCCAAGGGAGAGGTGTTGTTCGTCTCATCCAATGGATGGGATGCGGGGGCGGCAGCCGGATATGGCTTCACCACCGCTTGGGTCAATCGTGCGGCCGAGCCTGTGGACCGGCTGCCGGCCCGACCGCAGCACATTCTGACCGACCTGACCACCATTCCTGACCTCGCACGCGCCTGACCCCTTTTTAATTTCCCGAGTTTTCAATGCCCCGCTTTACCACCTCCGACGGTCTGTCCCTCTATTACGAAGATGAAGGCGAAGGGCTGCCAATTCTGTGCCTGTCCGGCCTGACCCGCAATGTGCGTGACTTTGACCATGTGGCGCCGCAGCTCCTTACAGGCCACCGGATGATCCGCATGGATTATCGCGGTCGGGGCCAGTCAGACTATGCCCCAGACCCATTGTCCTACACCCTACCCCGTGAGGCGCAGGATGCGCTGGAATTGATGGATCACCTCGGCATCGCACAGTTTGCCCTGCTAGGCACCTCCCGGGGTGGGTTGATCGGCATGGGGCTGGCCGCCACCGCCAAGACCCGGCTGCTGGGCGTTGCGCTCAATGATATTGGGCCGGTTCTGGAGGCGGAGGGCCTGACCGCAATCATGGGATATCTGGGCATAGAGCCCACATTTGCGGACCTCGACGCCATGGCCGCGGCCCGTCAGGTAGCGATGGAGGCGCAGTTTCCCGGCGTCCCGCTTAGCCGGTGGCGGCAGGAGGTGGCCACAACACATGTGCAAACCGCCGAGGGTGTCGCGCTGAACTACGATCCAAAGCTGCGGGACGCGATTATTGCGGCAGGGGCCGAAGGCGGCGTTGACCTCTGGCCTTTCTTTGAGGCGATTGCCCCCCTGCCCTGCGCGGTGATCCATGGTGCAAATTCCGACCTGCTCAGCCATGCCACCGTGGATGAAATGCAGCGCCGCATGCCCAGCCTGCGTGTGGCCCATGTGGCGGACCGCGCGCATATCCCCTTCCTTGATGAACCTGAAGCCAAGGCCGTTCTGGCCGATTGGCTCAACGATCTGCAAAAGGCATCCTGATGAACATCGACATGATCCGCGCCGCCGCCCAGCGCCTTGAGGGCCACGCCCGCAAAACGCCCCTGCTGTCCTCCCCCTTTCTGGATGAGATCGCAGGCCGCCGTCTGTTTGTGAAACCAGAATGCCTGCAACACACCGGCAGCTTCAAATTCCGCGGTGGCTGGTCGGCCCTGTCGGCCATGGATGAGGCGACGCGCAAAAAAGGCGTCCTGGCCTTTTCCAGCGGTAACCACGCGCAGGGTGTTGCCTTTGCCGCCCAGCAGCATCGGGTGCCAGCCGTCATCATCATGCCTGCAGATGCCCCGCAGCTGAAGATCGACAACACGCGCGCGCTGGGGGCAGAGGTTGTGCTTTACGATCGCGCCACGGAGAGCCGCGAGGAGATCGGCGCACGGCTGGAGGCCGAGCGTGGGCTGACGCTGGTCAAACCCTATGATGAACCTCAGGTGATCGCCGGTCAGGGCACCTGCGGGTTGGAAATTGCTCAGCAAGCGGCGGATCTGGGAATTTCCGAGGCTGAGGTGGTGGTCTGCTGCGGTGGCGGCGGATTGACCAGCGGCATTGCACTGGCGCTGGAGGCGGACGCGCCCGGCCTCAAGGTACGCCCGGCGGAACCGGAAGGGTTTGACGATGTGAAACGGTCGCTGGCCTCAGGTCAGATCGAGACGAACCCGGCGATGAGCGGCAATATCTGTGATGCGATCCTGACCCCAGCGGCGGGGGATCTTACCTTCCCGATCATGCACCGTCTCTGTGGCCCGGGCATCGCGGTGAGCGAAGACGAATGCCTGCACGCCATGGCACTGGCCTTTCTGCGACTGAAGCTGGTGGTGGAACCCGGCGGAGCTGCCGCGTTGGCCGCCGCGCTGTTTCATGGCGATGAGCTGGAGGGCGACACCGTCATCGCGACGATTTCCGGCGGCAATGTCGATCCAGAGATGTTCACACGCGCCCTGCAAAGCTACGCTAGCTGATACACCACACCGCCGGAGGACAAGATGACCCGCGTCACCGTTGCCAGTTTCAACCTGAAAAACCTGATTGGCGCCGATCAGGAATACTACAAATTCCAAAGCTACACGCCTGAGGAATTTGCCTGGAAACAAGATTGGTGCGCGGATCAGATCCTGTCGATGGATGCCGATGTGATCGGCTTTCAGGAAGTCTTTGAAGAGGATGCCCTGCGCGCTGTCATCGCCGAAGCGGACGCGCGTGGGCAGGTCCTGAATGAGGCGGTGCTGCCGGACCGATCCAAAAGCTACCGGAAGAAGGCGATCTTCCGAAAACTTGGCTACACCCCCTATGGGCAGGCCGCCTTGGCCGTCGCCCCAAACGCCAATGATGGCGCCCCGGGCGAACGTCGACCCGGCGTTGCGGTGCTGTCACGACAGGGCTTTGTCGGGACGCCAGAGGTGATCCAGATCCTGCCCGAACCGCTGGAAATCCCGTTTCGCGATCTGACGGGTGAAGAGGCCGGGCATTACCGCATCACCCGCCTGTCCCGCCCCATTCTGAAGGTACGGATCCCGATGGGATCGCAGATCGTGACGCTGTTTTGCTGCCACCTGAAATCAAAGCTGGGCGAATATGATCGCGCGCCCGGTGCGCCCTTCGCCCCTGCTGCCGATCTGACGCAATATGACCCAATGGCCCGCGCCCTTGGTAATCTGCGGGCCGGATTGCGCCGCATGGCCGAAGCCTGGGTGATGCGCCGCGCCATTGTGGAAGAACTGAGCGCAGGCCGCCCGGTTATTGCGCTGGCGGATTTCAACGATGGCGAACATTCGGTCAGTTCGGAAATCATTGCCGGCGAGGTGCCGTTCCGCAACTACGCCTGGATGCTGCGCCATGATGCTGAGGCATCAAATGACCGCTACAGTCGGGAAGAAAACGATCAGATCACCGAAGCGATCGACGCCCTGCGGCTGCATTCCGCAGAAAAATTGTTCATCCGCAAAAGCCTGCGCGATATGGTCTTCACCTCGGCCTTTGGCGGCAGCTACGAAAGCATCGATCAGATCTACCTCAGCAGTCATTTCCTGCCTGAAAGCAGTGGCGCGGTGGGCGAGATGGAATACTTCAGCTGCTTTAATGACCATATCACAGACGGCGCCCATGCTGAGGCCCCTTATAACAAACTGGCCTCGGATCATGGGCAGATCATGGCGCATCTGAACATACGCGACTGAACAGCGCTTGTGAGTGTCTGCAGACCGTGACTCACGATTTTAATTGACGATGACAATCAAAATCTGTTTTCTATCCGGCAACGCGATTGACGCATTGGCGCGACCAGATCAGTCTGTTGGCCAATTTGCTTCTAGGACAGGACAGATCGATGGCCACGGCACATCTGAACGACATCACCTTGCACTACGTCGAAGACGGTGACCCCGAGGGCGCACCGCTGGTCTTTATCAACTCACTCGGCACAGATGTGCGGGTCTGGGACGATGTCCTGCCGCTGCTGCCCAAGGGCCTGCGCATCATCCGCTTTGACAAACGCGGCCACGGCCAGAGCGATTGCCCCCCTGCGCCCTATGCAATGGGTACGCTTGTGCGCGACACCGAAGCGCTGCTGGATCACCTAGAGGTCAAGGATGCCGTTCTGGTCGGCCTGTCCATTGGCGGGATGATCACCCAGGGGCTGGCGGTCAAACGCCTGGATCTGGTCCGCGCCATGGTTCTGTCAAACACCGCCGCCAAGATCGGCCAGCCGTCGATGTGGCAGAATCGGATCACCGCGTTACAGGCGGGCGGTATGGAAGCGCTGGTTGATAACATCCTGGAACGCTGGTTCACCAAAGCCTTCCGCGAAAGCGACGCCGCAGGTCTTTGGCGCCAACGTCTGCTGGACACCCCACTGGAGGGGTACATTGGCTGTTGTCATGCGATTGCCGGAACGGATTTCTATACCCCGACCAGCGGATTGCGCCTGCCAACGCTGGGCATTGCCGGCTCCGATGATGGCTCCACCCCGGCGGATCTGGTGCGTGAAACCACCGATCTGGTGCCGGGCAGCAAGTTCAAGCTGATCCGCCGCGCCGGACACATCCCCTGCGTGGAACAGCCCGAAACCTATGCCGAGGCTCTCACCCATTTCCTGCAGGAGATCGGCCATGTCTGAGCGCAATGATCGCTATGAAAAAGGCATGACCGTACGGCGCCGTATTTTGGGGGATGCCCATGTGGACCGCGCCGAAGCGGCCAAAACCCCGCTGGACGAACCGTTTCAGCAGCTGATCACCGAAGGCGCCTGGGGCAACGTCTGGGCCAGCGATGGGATCAGCGACCGCGAACGGTCCATGCTGACCTTGGCGCTGCTGGCCGCCTTGGGCAATTTTGACGAAATCCCGATGCATATCCGGGCCACCGCCCGCACCGGGGCCAGCAAGGAGGACGTGCTGGAGGTGTTCCAGCATGTTGCAATCTACGCAGGCGTGCCACGTGCCAATCATGCTTTGAAATTGGCCAAAGCCACCTACGCCGAAATGGAGACCACGCCAGAATGAGCGACCAAGCTTACATCGATCAGGGGCCGCTGATCCCGCGCAACCGCACGGCGCATCCGGTGCCTTACGACCCGGATTACAAAACCTCGGTGCCGCGGTCACCGAACCAACCGCTGCTGTCGATGGAAAGCACCCTGTCCGAGGAAACCGGCCCGCGTTTTGGCCACTCCATGCTGGGACCGCTGGATAACAACCTGATCCTCAACTACGCCAAAGATCCGGCCAAACCAGCCGTGGGCGAACGCATCCTGATGCACGGCCGTGTGCTGGATGAAATGGGCCGACCGGTGCCCCATACCCTTGTGGAGATCTGGCAGGCCAACGCCGGTGGACGGTATCGCCATGTGAAAGACGGCTATCTGGCACCACTGGATCCGAACTTCGGCGGCTGCGGTCGCACATTGACCGATGAAAACGGATGTTATGAGTTTCTGACCATCCGCCCCGGCGCCTACCCCTGGCCCAACCGGGGCAATGACTGGCGCCCGATGCACATCCACATCTCGGTCTTTGGTCACAGCTTCGGTCAGCGCCTGATCACCCAGATGTATTTCGAAGGCGACCCGTTGATCGATCGCTGCCCGATCGCCGCCACGGTGAAATCGCGCAGCCAGCTGGACCGCCTCGTCGCGCCGCTGGACATGGCCAAGGCCCGCCCGCTGGACTTCCTTGCTTACAAGTTTGACATCGTGTTGCGCGGCCGCCGCCAGACCATGTTTGAAAACCGGATGGAGGGTCTATGATGGTCCAGAAACTCGACACATTGGTGGAAACCCCCAGCCAGACCGCCGGACCTTACGTGCATATCGGCTGCATCCCCAGCTTCGCCGGTCTCGAAGGTGTCTATCCCGAGGACCTGGGCCTGCGCGCCATCGAAGCCGGCGCCGAAGGTGAGGTGATCACCATCACCGGTTCGATCTATGACGGCACAGGCTGGGCCATGCGCGACGCCATGTTTGAAAGCTGGCAGGCCGATGCCAGCGGGCGCTTTGCCGGTCAGCAGGGCGCGGACCCCAAGGTAAATGGGTTCTGCCGGTTTGCCGCTGATAAGGACACCGGGGAATTCACACTCACCACCGTCAAACCCGGTGCAACCCCGACCCGCGCGGGCGGCCAACAAGCCCCACATATTGCGCTGTGGATTGTCGCCCGTGGCATCAACATTGGTCTGCAGACCCGCATCTATTTCGAAGATGAAGACAACAGCGCGGATCCGTTGCTGGCGCGGATCGAACAACGCAACCGGGTTGAGACATTGATCGCCAAGAAGACCGGCGAAGGTCAGTACCGTTTTGACATCCATCTGCAAGGGGCGCAGGAAACTGTGTTTCTGGATCTCTGATGGCGCGATTTTTGTTGATCCATGGCTCCGCCCATGGCGCATGGTGCTGGCGCGATCTGATCCCAGCTCTTGAGGCACAAGGCCACACGGCCCACGCCATCGACCTGCCCAGCCACGGCGCAGACACGACGCCCTATCAAGAGGCGACGCTAGCCAGCTATGGTGCGCGGATCGTGGAAGAGCTGCAGGCGACCGGTGAAAAGGTCATTCTGGTCGGCCACTCCATGGGCGGTTATCCAATATCCCTTGCGGCGGAACAGTGCCCTCAGTTTGTCAGCCACCTCGTCTACCTCTGTGCCTATGTGCCGAAACCGGGTTTCTCGCTCAACGATCGCCGCCGCGAGGCGCCCGAGCAGCCTTTGATGGACGCGATCCAACTGACCGAGGATGGGCTGGGCTGGACCGTTGGGGATGGGGATCTTGAGCGGCTGTTCTACCATGACTGCCCCCCCGAAACCCTGAAATTTGCCCGCGCCAACCTGACCATTCAGGCACGCGAGCCTTCGACCCAGCCGGTTGCGACAACCGCACGATATGAGGCGATCCCGCGCAGCTATATCCGCTGCATGCAGGATGGCATCATCCCCCCGGCCTATCAGGTCACCATGTCCCAGGACTGGCCAAGCGCCCGGGTCTTCTCTATGGACTGCGGGCATTCGCCCTTCTTCGCCGACCCAAAGGGTCTGGCCGGGCATCTGGATACGATCGCGCGCGACACAACATAAGGGTTTCCCATGGCCGCCTCTGTCTTTGGTTCTGAGCTCTACAATCGTCTGTTCCCTGTGGGTGAGGTGGGAAAGCTGTTCACCGACACCGCTGAGGTGCGCGCAATGTTGCTGGTCGAAGGGGCCCTGGCCAAGGTGCAGGGACAGATGGGGATCATCCCCGAAGAAAGCGCCGCCTTTATCCACCGCTCCGCGATGGAACTGCAGGTCGATCCCGGTGGTCTGGCAGCTGCGACAGGTCAGAACGGCGTGCCGGTGCCCGGTCTGGTCGCCGCCTTCCGCAAACTGATGGAGGCCCCGGAACACGCACAATATGTGCATTTCGGCGCCACCTCGCAGGACATCTCGGAAACCGCGCAGATGCTGCGCCTGCGCCAGTTCATCAGCCATATGGACAAAGCGCTAAGCGCTATTTTGATCGATCTGGGCCGGCTGTCCGAAACCCACGCAGATCTGCCGATGGCCGCGCGAACCTATGGCCAGCACGCCACGCCCAACAGCTTTGGCGCTGTGGTGGCCGCTTGGGGGCAGCCGCTGCTGACACTGCGCAATGAACTGCCTGACCTGCGCAACCAGGTGCTGTTTGTGTCACTGTCCGGCGCCGCGGGAACCGCCGGCGCCCTGGGCCCGAACGCACCTGAGGTGCGCGCCGAACTGGCCAAGGCACTGAACCTACAAGATCCCGGCCGCAGCTGGCACGCAGATCGCAGCGGTGTGCTGGCCCTTTGTGGCTGGATGGCCCGACTGGCGGCGGCCCTCGGCAAATGGGGGGAGGATCTGATCCTGTTGACCCAGACCGGGATTGGTGAGGTCACGCTGGGGGCATCTGGTGCCTCCTCCACCATGCCGCAGAAACAAAACCCCGTTGCCCCCTCAGCCATGGTTGCGCTGGCGCGGCAGGCCATCGGCCTCAACGCGATTTTGCAAGGCGCAGGGCTGCACCGGCAGGAGCGCGACGGTGCCGCCTGGTTCACCGAATGGCTTACCCTGCCGCAATACTGTCTGGCGCTAGCCTCGCAGCTGGAACACGGCAAAGCGCTGGCCGCAGGTCTGCAGCCAAACCCGCAGGCTATGGCGGCCGCGCTGGCGGCGGGCCAAGGGCTGATCCATGCCGAAGCACTCTCTTTCCGATTGGCCGAAACCATGCCCCGCCCCGAGGCTCAGGCCGCGGTAAAGGCCCTGTGCCAATCCCTCGACCAGACGCATCTGGCCGAGGCGACCGCAGCAGCCTACCCGGATCTGGAGATTGCGGATATCTTTGATCCTGCACAACAATTGGGTCAGGCCCCGGCAGAAGCCCGCGCCTTTGCTGCGGCGAGCACTGCGAATTAGGCGCTACCTAATGGGCGTTTTCTGGCGCTTCCCCCGCGCCAGAACCCAACCCAGTTTAAGCGTCTGACAGGCCCACAAAATCCGCGTCAGCCAAATTCCACCAAACGCGCCCTAGAGTGGTGAGCGGCGTTGCAATTTTCCCGTTCTCACCTATGGTCGCAGTCACCATTTCACTCAGTCATTAGGCAGGTCCATGTCCGCGCGTCCCCCCTCTGAGACCTCACATCGTCTGCCGATCCTGTTCATCCTGATCACAGTGATGATCGATGCCATGGGCATCGGTCTGATCATGCCGGTGATGCCTGATCTGATCCGTGAAGTTTCCGCTGGCGGACTGGGACAAGCCGCGATCTGGGGCGGTATCCTGTCATCCTCTTTCGCTGTAATGCAGTTTCTCTTTGCTCCGATGATCGGGCGTCTGTCGGATGCCTTTGGCCGCCGACCGGTGCTGCTGGTGTCCCTTCTGGTGATGGCGGCAGACTATATCGTTGTGGCGCTGGCCGGCACAGTTTGGCTGCTGCTGGCGGGCCGGATCATCGGTGGCATCACCGCCGCCACGCATTCAACAGCCTTTGCCTATATGGCGGATATCTCCAGCGGCGAGGAAAAGGCCAAGCGCTTTGGCTTCATCGGCGCGGCCTTTGGCCTGGGCTTTGTGCTGGGGCCGGGCCTAGGGGGGCTGATGGCTGAGTTCGGCACCCGCGCGCCGTTCTACATGGCGGCGGCACTGGCCTTTACCAATGCGATATTCGGCTGGATGGTGCTGCCTGAGACCGTGACCGACAAGACCCGCCGGGCCTTCCGCCTGAAGGGGGTGAACCCGCTGTCTGCCTTTGCCACCCTGTCGCAACTGCCAGCAATCCGCCCGCTGACGGCTGTTTTCTTCCTCTATCAGATCGCAACCGTGGTTTACCCGGCGGTCTGGGCCTATTTCGCCACTGAGCGTTTCAATTGGACGCCCGGGATGATCGGCGTCTCATTGATGCTCTATGGGATCGGAGCGGCCTTTGTTCAGGGGGTTCTGGTCGGGCCGGTGATCGCGCGCCTTGGACAGCGCGGCGCGGTGATGTTTGGCCTGTTGATTGAGGTGGCCACCTTTGGGCTGCTTGGTTTTATCAGCTCGGGGCTGATCACCCTGATCCTGACCCCGTTCATCGCCATCGGCAACGTAGGCCTGCCTGCCCTGCAGGGCATTGTTTCTCAGACCGTGCCGGATGACAGTCAGGGGGAGTTGCAGGGCGTCTTGTCCTCGATCACCTCCATCGGGATGATCATCGGGCCCTTGGTGCTGACCCAGATCTTTGCCTGGGCCACGGCCGACGGCGGGGCGATCTACCTGCCAGGTGCGCCCTTCCTGTTGTCCGGGGTGTTCATGAGCATCGCCGCAATCATCTTCCTGAAGTCATCCCCGAAATCCGTAGCCACGCAGGACGTGCCGAAAGGCGCCAAATAAAGCCAAACCACAAGGATTGCCGATGCGCCAAATTCAAGCTGCCCTTTGCCACGAACACGGTGCGCCGCTCACGATTGAAACCGTCGGCCTACGCGCGCCACTGGCTGGTGAGGTTGAGGTGATCATCGACGCGGTGGCGGTCTGCCATTCCGATATCTCATTCTGGCAGGGTGGGTTCGGCGGCAGCCTGCCAGCTGTTTTTGGTCATGAGGCCGCGGGCCGCATCGCCTCAGTAGGTCTTGCGGTGCAGGGTTTTGAGGTGGGTGATGACGTGGTCGTCACCCTGATCCGCGCCTGCGGCCATTGCCCCTGTTGCGCCACCGGCCAGCCGACGATCTGCGAAACCCCGGTGGATGCAGCCAACAGCCCGCTGCACATGGCTGACGGCACGCCGATCTATCAGGCGATGGACACCGCCGCCTTTGCCGAACGGGTGGTGGTTGATCATAGCCAGATCGCCAAAGTCCCCGCCGACCTGCCAAAAGATATCGCGGCCCTTCTGGCCTGTGGCGTCATCACCGGCGTGGGGGCTGCCGTTCATGCGGCCAATTTGCGCGCCGGTCAGGATGTCGTCGTCATTGGGGCCGGCGGCGTTGGGCTGAACGCGATCCAGGGCGCCCGTATCGCCGGCGCACGTCGGATCATCGCCATCGATATGTCCGAAGACAAACTGGAAACCGCATTGGCCTTTGGGGCCACTGATGGCGTGCTGGCCACCCATATGAAACCTTGGAAACACGTGCAGCGCATTCTGGGCCGTGGCGCGGATGCGGTACTGGTCACCGTTGGCAGTGCCGCGGTCTACGATCAGGCGCCGCGTTACCTTGCCAATGGCGGTAAGGTGGTGATGGTCGGGATGCCACACGCCGGTGAAACGGCCAGCTATCCGCCGCTGCAAATGGCCTATGCCGGCCAGTCCCTGATTGGATCAAAGATGGGGGACGTTGTGCTCAACCGCGATATTCCCTGGCTGGTCGACCTTTATAAACAGGGCCGTTTGAAACTGGATGAGCTGATTTCGGGGCGCTGGGACTTCCCCCAGATCAATGAGGCGATTGCCGACACACTCAGCGGTGCGGCACGGCGCAATCTCATCATGATGACCTCAGAGACCACAACCACGCAGGACTGAGGCCGAAACACCCATGTGCCTGTAAAGATGCGTATTAATTACACCTTAGCGCATCGTAATGCTTGCAAAGCCTTGCAAACTCCACATTTTAAGGAATGCGATAACGCTATCGCATTATGCATTCGCATATACTAATATATCTAAGATCGAAACCGGACCCCACGCCGATGCCCTACCAGACCCCCTCTGCCCCGCCCCCTGCGCCCGCAGCCGCCGAAATGGCCGGCAATGCGCAGGCAGCTGCAGCCTACCTCAAGACACTTGCCCATGAAGGGCGGTTGATGATCCTGTGCCATCTGGGTGCAGGCGAAAAATCTGTGGGGGAGCTGGAAAACCTCTTGGAAATCCGGCAGGCCGCGGTCAGCCAGATGCTGGCACGGCTGCGCGAAGAGGGTCTGGTTTCTACCCGGCGCGAAGGCAAGACGATCTACTATTCCCTGGCGGATGAGAACACCAGCGAGGTGATCGCCCTGCTCTACCGGCTGTTCTGCGGCCCGGCGGCCCACAGCTGATCGCTTGAGCCCCATTGCCCTCCGCTTGTGATCGGGGTGTTGCCCCCCTGCCAGACGCGGGCTTGCCAATCCCCTGATATCGCAAGAAACTGCGCCCATGTTTCGTCGATACCGCCTCTGTCTTGCGCTGATGTTCAGCCTGGTCGCCGCCCCCCTATCGGCGGAGCAGATCACGGTTTTTGCCGCCGCCAGCCTGCGCAACGCATTGGAAGAGGTCGGTAGCACCTGGGCCGAAAACACCGGCCATCGTCTGCGCTATTCCTTTGCAGGGTCCTCAGCCTTGGCCCGTCAGGTTGAGGCCGGTGCGCCTGCCGATCTGATCATTCTGGCCAATGAGGCTTGGATGGATCATCTGGAGGGGCAGAGCCTGCTACGGCAGAACAGCCGCGTCGATCTGCTTGGCAACGCGCTGGCGCTGATCAGCCCGGCGGGCGCTGCGCCGCTGGACCTTGGCCCGGGCATCATCGAACGGCTTGGCGACGGTCGGATGGCCATGGCGCTGATCAACGCTGTGCCTGCTGGCATCTACGGCAAGGCCGCATTGGAAACCCTTGGCCTTTGGCAAGAAATTGCCCCGCAGGTGGCGCAGACGGACAATGTGCGCGCTGCCCTTGCGCTGGTCGCATTGGGGGAGGCCCCGTTGGGCGTTGTCTATCACTCCGATGTTTTAGCGGAGCCGCGTGTGCAGCAACTGGCACAGTTTCCCAGCGACAGCCACCCGGCGATCCTCTACCCGGCCGCCCTGACAACGGACAGCCGATCAGAAGCCGCAGCGGAACTGCTGGAGCATCTGCAAAGCCCCATTGCCAAAGAGGTTTTCCTGCGCCACGGTTTCACCATCCCAAGCGAATAGGCCGAGCCCGTGATGCAGTTTCTCAGCCCCGAAGAATGGACCGCCGTTGCACTGTCGCTGCGTGTGGCGTTCTGGGCCACCCTGCTGGCGATGCCGCTGGCGATTGCCGTGGCCTGGTGGCTGGCCCGGCGTGAATTCTGGGGCAAACAGCTGCTGAACGGGCTGGTGCATCTGCCGCTGATCCTGCCACCGGTGGTGACCGGTTACCTGCTGCTGTTGACCTTCGGGCGTCGTGCCCCTCTGGGGGCCTGGCTGGAGGACACCTTTGGCCTGATCTTCGCCTTTCGCTGGACGGGGGCTGCACTGGCGGCAGGGATCATGGGCTTCCCGCTGATGGTGCGCGCCATCCGGTTGGCGATTGAAGCGGTGGACCCAAAACTGGAAGAGGCTGCCAGCACGCTTGGGGCCTCCCGCGCTTGGGTCTTTGTCACCGTGACTCTGCCGCTGATCCTGCCCGGTGTGATTGCCGGAACGCTTTTGGGCTTTGCCAAGGCGATGGGCGAGTTTGGTGCAACAATCACCTTTGTGTCCAACATTCCCGGCGAAACACAGACCCTGCCCTCAGCCATCTATGCCTTCTTGCAGGTGCCGGGCGGTGAGGCCTCGGCCCTGAGGTTGGTCATCATTTCGGTGGTCATCGCAATGACCGCACTGTTGCTGTCAGAGACGCTGGCGCGCCGCGCCGCAAAACGGGTGTCTGGCAGATGAGCATTTCGATCAACCTGCATCACCAATTTCCTGAACTGACACTTGATGTCGATTTTGACGCCCCTGCTGGTGTGACCGCCCTATTCGGCGCCTCAGGGTCCGGCAAAACAACAGTGGTCAATGCGGTTGCCGGGCTGCTGCAGCCGGATCGTGGCCGGATCAGCGTTGCGGGCACGGCCCTGTTGGACACCTCAGCAGGCCTGCGACTGCCACCCCACAAACGCCGCATCGGATATGTTTTTCAGGAGGGGCGGCTGTTCCCGCATCTGTCTGTGCAACAAAACCTGCGATACGGCCGCTGGTTCGCCGGGCTGCGTGGCCCCTCAGCGGCGGAGGATCATCTGGTCGAAATGCTTGGCCTTGGTGATCTGTTAAACCGGCGGCCCGGGGATCTGTCAGGCGGTGAAAAACAACGCGTCGCCATCGGCCGCGCCCTGTTGAGTGAACCGCGCCTGTTGCTGATGGACGAACCGCTGGCCGCGCTGGACGGTCCCCGCAAGGCCGAAATCCTGCCCTATCTGGAGCGTCTGCGCGACGAAACGCAGGTGCCCATCCTCTATGTCAGCCATGCGATCAGCGAAATTGCCCGGCTGGCCACCACGGTTGCCGTGATGGAACGTGGCCAGCTGTGCAAGGCCGGGCCAACAGGGGATATTCTGGCCGATCCCAGTCTGGCCCATGCCATCGGGTTGCGGGACACTGGCGCCCTGCTGACCGGCCGGGTGGTCGCGCATCACATGGACGGGCTGAGTGAACTGGCGGCGGGCGGCGGCAAGCTGTTCCTGCCGAAGGTCCCAAATGCCCTTGGCGAGCAGCTGCGTGTCCGGATCAGCGCTAAGGATGTGATGCTGTCCCGCGACCGCCCGGTCGGCATCTCAGCGCTGAACATATTGGAGTGTGAGGTCAGCGAGATTCGCCCCGGCCGTGGCCCGGGTGCCTTTGTCCGGCTGAAAGCGGGCGGGGATCACATTCTGGCCCGGGTGACCAAACGGTCGGTCGACGCATTGGGTCTGGCACCCGGTCTACCCTGCTATGCGGTGATCAAAACCGTTTCTGTCGCCCGTGCGGATGTAGGGGCTGATGTGGGCGCGGAGGCAAGTTCCGACCACGCAGAGGGCGTGGATTAACCCTCCCAGCCCTCGCGTTTCATGTAGCGCTGCAGCCCCGCCATGCCGCCCAGCCAGCGCTCATAGTCCTGCGCTTTGTTCTGCATATAACCCAGCACCTGCTCATGCGGCAGGATCAGGAACCGCCCCTCTGCCACCGCATCAAGGGTGAACTGCGCCACGTATTCAGCGCTCAGCACCCCGTCTTTGGATTGCGGCCCCTGCGAAATCCCCGCCAGCATCGCGGTATCCACACCCTGCGGGCAAAGGATGGAGACCTTTATCCCATCATCGCGGTGGGTGATCGCCAGATTTTCGGCAAACCCAACGGCCGCGTGTTTGGTGGTGGAATAGACCGCACTGCCCACCTGGCTCAGCAATCCTGCGGCCGAGATCGTGTGCAGGAAATGCCCCTGCCCGCGCGCCTTCATCCGCGGGATCAACACCCGCGCCGCCCGCACATGGGCCACCACATTGACCTCCCACGCTTGCTGCCAGACTGCATCAGACGCGCCACCTGCATTTTCAAATTCCGGGTCAAAACCCGTCGCAATCCCCGCGTTAGAGCAGAACAGATCAATCGGACCTTCGCGCCCCTCCACATCTTCGATCAGGGCTGTCAGCGCGGCCCCGTCACGTACGTCCAGTGCCACGCCCCGGCCACCGATCTGTTGCGCCAGCGCCTGCGCCCCCTCGCCGTCCAGATCTGCGACAACCACAGTGGCCCCGCGTTCAGCAAGTTCCCGCGCCAAGGCAGCGCCAATGCCTGCGGCACCGCCAGTGACCACCGCAACCTGTCCCTGAAACCCTGTTTGCTCTGCCTGCATGGTGTCCCCCTCTTGCCGCAGGTTGAGAGTGACCTGCCCGCCACGACCTTGCAATGGGCCGGGCGCTTTGACACAACGTCACTACCGCAACTGAGGCAAACCGCGATGTCGAAACCGATCCTGATCCTGAATGGCCCTAACCTGAACCTGCTGGGCACCCGCCAGCCTGAGGTTTACGGCGGCGACACGCTGGCAGATGTGGAACGGGATTGCGCCGCGCTGGCAGCTGAACTGGGGCTGGACGTTCAGTTCCAGCAATCCAACCACGAAGGTGCGCTGGTGGAGATGATCCAGGAGGCCCGCGAAACCTCGGCCGGGATCATCATCAACCCGGCGGCCTATTCGCATACCTCGGTGGCCATCCTCGATGCGCTGAACATGTTTGATGGCCCGGTGCTGGAGGTGCATATCTCCAACATCCACAAACGTGAAGCGTTTCGCCACCACTCCTACATCTCAGCCCGCGCAGACGGGGTGATTGCCGGTTTCGGAGTGGAGGGGTATCAACTGGCACTGCGTCGCATGGCCAGCCTGTTGGGCTAAGGCCTCAGTACGGCAGGCCCACGTAGTTTTCCGCCATCGAGATCTGTGCCGCCTCACTCTGTTCCAGATAGGCCAGATCCGCCAATTGCATCTTACGGTCAAACGCCCCCTGATCGGGATAGCGATGCAACAGGTTCGACATCCACCAGCTGAAGCGTTCAGCCTTCCAGACACGGGCCAGCGCTTTTTCTGAATAGCGCTCCAACCCCTCGTCTTCGCCGTGCAGGTAATGCTGCATCATTCCGTGGTAAAGATAGTAGATATCGGACGCCGCCGTATTGAGGCCCTTGGCCCCTGTGGGTGGCACGATATGCGCCGCATCGCCACATAGGAACAGCTGCCCCCAGCGCATCGGCTCGGTCACAAAAGACCGCAGCGGTGCGATGGATTTCTCAATCGAAGGCCCGGTGATCAACTGCTCCGCCGCAGCATCTGGAATACGGCGTTTCAACTCCTCCCAGAAGGCCGCGTCAGACCAATCTTCGGGCCGGTGATCCAGTGGACATTGCACGTAGTACCGGCTGAGGTTGTCATTGCGCATCGAACACAGGGCAAACCCACGGTCCGAATTTGCATAAATCAACTCATGATGCACCGGTGGGGTTTCTGACAGGATGCCCAGCCAACCGAAGGGGTAGATCTTTTCATACTCACGACGCTTTTCTTCGGGGATCGTTTTGCGCGACACACCGTGAAAGCCATCACAGCCCACCACGTAGTCGCAATCGATCCGATGCCCCTTACCGTCCATGGTAAACGTCACATGTGGGCTCTGCGTGGTGACGTCTTCGATCTGCACGTCTTCGACATTGTAGAGGATCTGCCCGTCCATCGCTTCGCGCGCCTCATAGAGGTCACGGGTCAGTTCCGTCTGGCCGTAGACCATGACCGAGGCCCCGGCACGGGCGGCAAAGTCGACGCGGAATTGGTGATTGTCATAAGCGATCAGTGTACCGTCATGGGTGAAACCTTCGGCATCCATCCGCGCGCCGACACCCGCTTCGCGCATGAGGTCAACAAACCCACGTTCCAGCACCCCGGCGCGGATCCGGCTGAGCACATAGGCTTTGGTCTTGCGCTCCAGAACGATGGTGTCGATGCCCTTGCGATGCAGCAGTTGCGACAGCAACAACCCTGAGGGCCCTGCCCCAATGATACAGACCTGCGTGCGCATATTCTTCTCCTGTTCGCTGGCCTCCACCCTACCAGCCCTGCCGAAAACGGGAATGGCACCAGACGGCAGAAGATGGTAGAAATCGAACATCGAGATCTCGGAGCGGCCCATGTCAGAAATTCCCGCCTATGCCCTTTACGGCGAAGAGCGTTTCTTGCCGGACGCCCTGCATATCGAAGCCATCAAAGATCGGGCTGGCACCCTGGATTGGAGTATCGCTGCACATCAGCACCCGCATCTGCACCAGCTGTTCCTGATTGAGGCCGGCGGCGTGACCCTGCGGGTTGAGGGCGAAGCCCAGCGCCCTGAGCTGCCCTGCCTTATCTCCATCCCGCGCGGCGTGGTGCATGGGTTTACCTTCACCCCCGGCACCCGCGGCTGGGTGATCACCGTGCAAACCGCCGCCCTGCCCGACATGTTTGCCCCTGCCAGCGATCTGGCCGGTGTTCTGGCCACTTGGGGAATCGTGCCCGGCACCGGTGTGATGCGGCAGACGGCAATTGCGCTGGCGGCGGAACATGCCCAGCCTGATAAGGGCCGTGCCACGATGCTGCGGGCCCTGGCGGCGCAGATGCTGTGCCAGGCCGCCCGCGCCCTGCCCGATCCGCAAGCCCAGGCGCCGGGCACCCGCGCCGCAGAAATCCTTGCCGGTTTCGAACATCTGCTGCAGTCCCATGTGCGCGACCGTTGGCAGGTGGCAGATTACGCGGCCGCGCTGGCGCTGACGCCCACCCACCTGAGCCGCGTGTTGCGCGCGGCGACGGGGCAGTCAGCCTCGGCCACGATTGAGGCGCGCACCTTTCAAGAGGCCTGCCGCCAGCTGGCCTATACGCGCCTGGACGTGCGCCAAATCGGTTTTGACCTCGGCTTTGAGGATCCGGCCTATTTCTCACGCCAGTTCCGCCGCCACGTCGGCGTGACGCCCAGCGCCTATCGCAAACGGGTCAACGCCGGCTAGGCCCTGATCCAGGCCCCTAGACATTCCGCCCCAGATCGGGTGCTCTGCGCGCAAGTGCATTGCAAGGAACACCCAGATGGCCCGTATCGTTTTTGACCTCGACGGCACGCTGATCAACAGCGCGCCGGAAATCCAATTTGTCGCCAACTCCCTTCTGGCGGATCGCGGGCTGGAGCCGCTGAGCCTGCAGGAAACCATCGGGTTCATCGGCAACGGGGCCGCCGTGTTGATCGAAAAGATGAGCCTGGCGCGCGGCATTGAGCCCAGTGAACACGCGACATTACTGGCCACCTTGGAGGAGCGCTACATGCATTCCTCGGACAAATCCGAGGTCTATCCGAATGTCGTCGCGGCACTGGACAGCCTGCGCGGGGCGGGTCATCGACTGGGCGTTTGCACCAACAAGCCACTCGCCCCGGCCAAGGCCGTGCTGGCCCATCTGGATCTGGCCAAACATTTCGATGTGGTTTTGGGCGGCGACAGCCTGCCCCAGCGCAAGCCTGACCCGGCACCGCTGCACGCCACGTTTGACGCGCTAGGGGATGGGCCGGTGATCTATGTTGGCGATAGCGATGTAGACGCGGAAACCGCCCATCGGGCCGGGGTGCCCTTCCTGTTGTTTACTGAAGGCTATTGCAAAGTGCCCCACGCAGAGCTGCCGCATCACGCACTGTTTGATGATTTTGCGCGGCTGCCGGAATTGGTTCAGGCGTTGGTTTCAGCTTAAGGGAATACCAAAGATCGCGCCCGACACCGAGGGCGGCCATCCTCAAGCGTGACAGCCATAGCCCTCATACCATTCGAACAAGCATCAACGTCGGAAAGTCGCGCCCGCCCTGGGGGCGGGGTCGGGCGCGATCGGGGCTGCGCCCCGAGGTTTAACGAAAAAAGCCGGACCAGATGGCCCGCCTTTTCTTAGCCACACATCAGAAACTCAGGCTGGCCAGCGCATCTGCGTAGATGTCAAACAGCTCATTCAGCTGCGTCTCGGTGATGATCAGCGGCGGACACAGGGCCACGGTGTCACCAAGGTTCCGCACAATCAGACCACGCTCCATACAGGCCGCCGACATGGCCGCACCTGCAACGCCAACCGCATCACCCTGCTGCTTCAGCTCCAACGCGCCGATCAGGCCAATGCCGCGCATCTCCTTGACCAGCGGATTACCGGTCAACGCCGTCAGGCGCTCGATGAACAGCGGCGACAGTTTGGCGGCATTGCCAACCAGATCACGCTCTTCGATGATCTTGATGTTTTCCAGCGCCACAGCCGCGCCAACCGGATGGCCGGACCCGGTGTAACCGTGACCAAAGGTGCCGATCTTATCGCTTTCGTCCGCAACCGGCTGATAGACTTGATCGTTCATCATCACGGCTGAGATCGGCATGTAGGAAGACGACAGCTGTTTCGACATCACCATGATGTCAGGCTCAATCCCCATGGTTTCACAGCCAAACATCTTGCCGGTACGGCCAAACCCACAGATCACCTCATCCGCGATCAGCAGGATATCGTATTTCTTCAGCACGGCCTGAATGGCGGCCCAGTAGCCCTCAGGCGGAACAATCACGCCACCTGCGCCCATCACCGGTTCACCGATGAAGGCGGCGATGGTGTCGGGGCCTTCGGACTGGATCATATCGTCCAGTTCCTGAGCCAGACGGGCGACGAACTGTTCCTCGCTTTCGCCGTCCTGTGCGAAGCCGCCGTAATGCGGGCAACCGGTGTGCAGGATGCCGGGCAGCGGCAGGTCAAAGGACATGTGGTTGTAGGGCAGTCCGGTCAGGCTGGCCGAAGCCACGGTGACACCGTGATAGCCTTTGATCCGGCTGATGATCTTCTTCTTCTCCGGAGTGCCCATCGCATTGGCGCGATACCACAGCAGTTTCACCACCGTGTCATTCGCTTCTGAGCCGGAGTTGGTGAAGAACACCTTGGACATCGGCACCGGTGCCATCTCGATCAGCTTCTCAGCCAGTTCGACCGAAGGGGTGTGCGATTTCTGCGCGAAGGTGTGGTAATAGGGCAGCTTCTGCATCTGCGCGTTGGCGGCATCGATCAGGCGCTGTTCACCAAACCCAACGGCAACCGACCACAAGCCAGACAGGCCTTCGATATAACGTTTGCCGGTATTGTCAGTGACATAGATGCCCTCACCCTCTTCCAAGATCAGGGAGCCTTCGGCCTCCATCTTGCGGGCGTTGGAATAGGAATGCAGCTGATAAGCGGCGTCCCGCGCCTCGATCGAGTTTGGCTGCACAGTCATGGGCGATCCTCCAAAGGGGCGGGCGCAGGGCCCGTCAGGTTGTCTTTGCAACTTGATGCGCGGATTCGACAGCGCGGCTCAAGTCGTTTTTCAGAATATGATCAAATTTTTCACCCCCTGCCAAGAGCGAACGACCAGCCAACCTTCCGTTGCGACATTCGCCGCCTAAATGCTGGACACATGTGCCCGCTCTCATCGAAGCTGTGGCAAAGACGCAAGCGGTGGAGGGGACAATGGAATTTGACTATGTGATTGTGGGCGGCGGATCCGGCGGGGCGACCCTGGCCGCGCGCCTCAGCGAAGATCCAGAGGTTTCCGTTTGTCTGCTGGAGGCCGGTGGCGCCGGCAAAAGCATCTTTGTGCGCGCGCCCATGGCGGTTGTTGCGATGCTGCCCAACTATGTGCGGCTGAACAATTGGTGTTTTGAAACCGTCCCGCAGAAAGGCCTGAATGGTCGCAAAGGCTACCAGCCGCGCGGCAAGGCGCTGGGGGGATCATCAGCGATCAACGCCATGCTCTACGTGCGGGGCCATGCGGGCGACTACGATGAATGGGCGGATCTGGGCTGCACAGGCTGGGGCTGGCAGGATGTGCTGCCCTATTTCCAGAAGTCCGAAAACAACGAACATGGTGGCGATGAGGTACACGGCGGCGATGGGCCGCTACAGGTCAGCGACCAGAAAGCCCCGCGCCCGATCTCCCGCGCCTTTGTCGAGGCGGGTGCGCAACTGCAGCACCGTGTGGTGGAGGATTTCAATCGCGGCGACAATGAAGGCATCGGCCTCTATCAGGTCACCCAGTTTCACGATCCTGCCAAGAACGGCGAACGCTGCTCAGCCGCCGCGGCCTATCTGCACCCGGTGATGGAGCGTCCCAACCTCACCGTCATTACCGGCGCGCATGCAGAACGGATACTGTTTGACGGCAAACGCGCCACCGGGGTCAGCTACCGCCAGAAACGGCAGAGCCATACGGTCAGCGCCAAACGTGAAGTGGTGCTGAGCGGCGGGGCCTTTAACTCCCCCCAGCTGCTGCAGCTGTCTGGGATTGGTCGCGCGGAAGACATCACGCCGCATGGGATCGACATGGTGCATGAGCTGCCGGGTGTCGGGCAGAACCTGCAGGACCATCTGGATTTCACCCTGGCCTATAAAACCAAGGATACGAACAACGTCGGCATCGGGCTGCGTGCCTCCTGGCATGCACTGAAGGAAATGCTGCGCTGGCGTAAGGATGGCAATTCGATGGTGGCCACCCCCTTTGCCGAAGGCGCGGCCTTCCTGAAAACCTCCCCTGCGGAGGAGCGGCCGGACATTCAGCTGCATTTTGTGATCTCGATTGTCGACGACCATGCCCGCAAGCTGCATCTGGGGCATGGCTATTCCTGCCACATCTGTGCGCTGCGCCCCTATTCGCGCGGTTCGGTTGGCCTGTCCTCAGCCGATCCGATGGCGCCGCCCCGCATTGATCCAGCCTATCTGAGCGACCAACGCGACCTGGATCTGATGATCAAAGGCGCCAAGATGACCCGCGACATCATGAAGACCGAGCCCCTGAAAGCCTACGAAAGCAAAGAGCTGTTCGGTATCTCCGACGGGATGAGCGATGCGGACTGGGCCGGAAAAATTCGCGAACGGGCCGATACGATCTACCACCCCGTGGGCACCTGCAAAATGGGCGTAGATGACATGGCCGTGGTGGATCCAGAACTGCGTGTGCATGGGCTTGAGGCGCTGCGGGTTGTCGATGCCTCGGTCATGCCGCGGCTGATTGGCGGCAACACCAATGCCCCCACCATCATGATCGCAGAAAAAGCCGCAGACATGATCAAGGCTGAGTATCGGAAAGCACCCTAAAATTTAGAACACTCAAACAAATTCAATTTTTTATTGACATGTCAGGCTTCCGATTGACCAAATAATGCATGCATTGCAGCGCTTGCGCGATGGATCAGAATGGGTGGGGGACAACATGGCACATTTAACCGAAGGTCTTGGCGTTTTGGCCATGGCCGCAGATATGGCAACCGGTCGCCCCAAGGGATCCGGCCTGACAGCTGCTATTGTTGCCGCAGAATTTGCCCGCCGCATCGGCGAAGACCTGAGTTTTCAGAAAGACGCCTATTTTCTGGCGGCGGTGCGCTTCATCGGCTGCACCATCACCAGCCACGAAACCGGTATGATGGCCATGCTGGACGATCAGGGCTTTGCCGTGGCCACCATGCTGGGGGACTGGGCCGACCGCGAAGACCTGAAACGCTATCTGGGCCGGTTCATCGCCCTCGACGCACCTGAGGAAGAGCGGGACCAGACCTTCAACATGATCTGCGATGTTCTGCCGGACGCGGCCGGTGATTTCACCGCCGCCCATTGTCGGCAGTCTTTCCTGCTGGCCAAGCGCCTGCCGGTGTCACAGGAGGTGCTGAACTGCATCCCCTATTACTACGCCCGCTGGGACGGCAAAGTTCTGACCCAAGGCGGCCTTGCAGTGCCGCGCCTGTCGCGATTGGTGCGGATCACAGAATTGGCGGAACTCGTGCGCCGCTTGGAAAACGCTGACCGTGCCAAGGAGGTGGTCGCGGCCAAGCTGGGCCATGAGTTGGATCCTGAGTTGGGCGCGGCCTTCCTCACCCATGCGGACGCCATCTTTGAGGTGGCCAGCGCGACGCCCGAGTTCGAAGCCTTCATCGCCGCTGAACCCGGCGATCCCATCCTGATGACGGACAAATGCCGCGAGGTCCTGGCCGAGGTTGGCGCCGACATGACTGACCACAAGGCCAACCATTTCCGCAGCCATTCCAGACGGGTCGCCGCCCTTAGCGCGGCAGCGGCGAAAGTGGCGGGCATGGGGCCTGAGCAGATTGACACCCTGCGGCAGGCTGCATTGGTTCATGACATTGGCAAATGCGCCATTTCCAACCGGATCTGGTATAAATCCGCGCCGCTCAGCGTCTCAGAACAGCTGGAAATGGAAGGGCATTCCTTTCAGACCGAATTCATCCTGTCCCATGGCGCGCCGTTCAAACCCTATGCGCATATCGCCGCCTGCGCCCACGAACGCGCTGATGGCAGCGGCTACCACCGCCGCGTGCCACTCAGCGATCTGGCCTGCAACATTCTGGCGGTTGCAAATACCTATGATGAGTTGATCCGCGGCAGCCTGAACACCGCCGCGGTGACCGAAAGCGAAGCAGCCAAACAGCTGACGCAGGCCGCCGCCGACAAGAAGTTTTTGCCAACGGCGGTCACCGCCGTGCTGAAGGCCGCAGGGCACCGCGACCGCGAATTGCGCGTCGCCTACCCTTTTGGCATGACCCGCCGCGAAGTGCAGGTGCTGGCGCGGCTTGCCAAGTCTGAAACCACGGCTGAGCTGGCCGAGGCGCTCAACATCTCACCCAAGACGGCAGATCACCACATTCAGAACATCTACAACAAAACCGGCATCCGGGCCCGCCCGGCCCTGGCCCTGTTGGCCTTGGAACATGGGATCGTGATGGATTAACCCGCTGGTCTCAGGACTTTTTCCAGTTTTCTGCCAAAAATAGGGAATCCTCCCGATACGCGTGATCGGCTGTCTTTGTCATCCTCGTCTCAACCGCAGCCACATCCTGCGGACGACACCATCAGAGGAGACAGACATGGGCACTTACAATTCAATTGTCATCAACGCATCAGCCGATCAGGTTTGGTCTGCGTTGCGCAATTTCAACGATATGTCCTGGGCCGACGGCATTGTGGAAAGTGTCGAAAGCACCAATGGCCGCGGCGGCACCGAAGTGGGCGCACAGCGGTTGGTCAACGGTGCGATCACGGAAACCCTGCAAAGCTTTGACGATGATGCGATGGCCTTCAGCTATTCGATCGACGACGGGCCCGAGGTGCTGAGCAAGGATCAGGTGCAGGGCTATCTGGGCAAGGCGCGCGTCGCCACCATCACCGCCACCGGTCAGAGCTTTGTCGAATGGTCCTCAAACTGGACCAGCGCCAAGGGCGATGTGAAAGGCTTCTGCGATCCGCTTTACGCCGGGCTGCTGGGCCTGCTGGCTGCCAAATTCAACTGATCCCGAAAACAGGATCAGACCCTCAATTTCCCTAAATTCCAGAAGGATAACAAAATGTTCAAGAAACTCATCACCGCCGCCGCCCTGTCCACCAGCCTGATGACCGGTGCCGCCCTTGCCGATCCGGTCTATCTGGTCGCCACCGTCTCCGTCACCGATTGGGACAAATACATGAGCGATTATGCCTCCATCGCGATCCCGGCCATCGTTGGCGCTGGCGGCGAGGTGCTGGTCGGCGCGCAGGAGGTCAGCGTTGTCGAAGGCAGCTATGATCACAACTGGACCGTGGTGGTCAAATTCCCCTCCGCTGATGCGGCCAACGGGTTTTACGGCTCCCCGGAATATCAGGCGGTGATCCCTGCCCGCCACGCCGCAACCAACACCGACACCTCGGTCCTGATGGTGGCACCGCAGTTCACGCCGCCCTCCTGATCACTGGTCAGACAAATGAAAAAAGGCCGCCCAACAAAGGGCGGCCAAAACGTTGCAGGTGGGGAGATCACGCCGCAACTGAAGGGGAATATCCTTGGTCTGGCACAGATTTCTGCGCCTTGCCCGCGACGTAGACCTGATCCACCGATCGGTCATCGCCCAGCATCTGCAGGATGAACAGCTCTTCCGACAGGCTCTCAGCGCGTTCCATCCGCAATTCCATCGCGGCCGTGGCCCGGGCGTTCAGCACCACAACATCTGCCTCGGTACCCGCCTCCAGCGTGCCGATCTTATCTTCCAGCCCCAAAGCCACCGCATTGCCGCGGGTGATCCAGTGGAAGGCCCGCAGCGGGTGCAGTTTCTGGCCCTGCAATTGCAGGATCTTGTAGCCCTCATTCAGGGTCTGCAGCATCGAATAGCTGGTGCCTGCCCCGATATCCGTGGCGATGGCATTGGTGATCCCGCTGTCGCGCAACCCGCCATCGTCAAACAGACCAGAGCCCAAGAACAGGTTAGAAGTCGGGCAGAACACCGGCTTGGCCCCGGTGCTGGTCATCACATCAATCTCACGCTGTTCCAGATGGATGGCATGGCCCAACAGCGCCTTATCCGACAGCAGCCCGTATTTTTCATAGACGCCCAGATAATCCGGCGCGTCGGGGTAAAGCTCCTTGGTAAAGGCAATCTCATCATGGTTTTCGCTGAGGTGGGTCTGCATGTAGCACTCAGGGTGCTCAGCCATCAGGGTGCCCGCCATCTCCAGCTGTTCAGGGGTTGAGGTGATCGCAAATCGCGGCGACACCGCATAAAGCGCCCTACCCCGGCCATGCCATTTGGCAATCAGCTCTTTGGTTTCGTCATAGCCCGCTTGCGCCGTATCGCGCAGCGCGTCGGGGGCGTTGCGATCCATCATCACCTTGCCACCGATCATCCGCATGTCGCGGCGCGCGGCCTCTTCGAAATAGGCCTCGGCCGAGGTTTTATGCACCGAGCAGAACGCCACAGCCGTTGTGGTGCCGTGGCCCACGATCAGGTCATAAAACCGGCGGGCCATCGCAGCACTATGTTCCGGCGCGAAAAAACGGGTCTCTTCAGGGAAGGTGTAGTTGTTCAGCCAGTCCAGCAGCTGATCCCCCCAGGAGGCGATCACCTGCACCTGCGGGAAGTGCATATGGGTGTCGATGAACCCCGGCATCAGCAGATGCGGACGGTGGTCCACCACCGGCACGCCGGCTGCCTGGGGTGCAACGTCCTCATATGCGCCCATTGCCGCGATCCGGCCCCCTTCGATCAGCAGCGCGCCGTCTTCGATATAGCGATAGGCGTCTGTGTCGCGGTGATCCAGCGGTTCGGCGGTAAAGCTCAGCACGCGCCCCCGCAGGAGCTTCTTCTGTGGCGTTGCAGTCATCGGTTCAGTC
The DNA here is from genome assembly GCF_963691685.1 of Thalassovita sp. GTDB lineage: Bacteria > Pseudomonadota > Alphaproteobacteria > Rhodobacterales > Rhodobacteraceae > Thalassobius. The sequence continues at coordinate 695,712 of NZ_OY829290.1, read as the reverse complement.
ATCCCTGCATGAGAGGAGTAAGGGGTAAAATTCAGGTCAATGTGGTGCGGGCCGTGACGGGGAAATGCCGGGCCCGCACCGTCAGGCTGTCGGATGCCGGACAGCCTATCTTGGTGGCTTATTCAGCCGGGTTTGCTGCGGGTTCATCCACCACGGCGTGTTCGTTCACCAGCTCGTCTTCCTTGTGGAAGGCGGGATAGATGAACAGGAACGCGGCCGAGATCAGATACCCCATGGAGACGGCATTCAGATCCGGCCAATGCAGGCTGGCCCCGTGGATGATGCCGACCATCGACATGCCGGTTGCCGCCAGGGCAAAGCCCCCTGCAGCGCGGAACTTGCCGTCGATGACATAGGCCACGATGGCGCCCCAGATCAGACCGGTCAGGATGGCGCCCTGGCTGAGGGCCAGATGCCCCTCAAAATGCGCGCCTTGCTGCAGCAGGGCGGCGGTCAGCGCCGGGTCGCCCATCTGCGGCAGTCCCTCAACTCCGGTGGCGCCAAGCGCCCCCATCAGCGATCCCCATTTGGTCATCAGGAAAGCCGACACATGCGGCATCATCGCGATGGTCACCGCGGCCATATGTTCGGTTTTGATCGAATGGGCCGTATTGGTGATCAGGCTCAGCGCCACAAAAACCAGAACCGGCGCAGCAGCGGCCACGGGGATCAGGTTGTTGAGGAACGCCAGCAGGCCAAAGAAGGCCGCCACCGGGATCACAACACCAACACCGATGATGTAGCCGGCATGTGCGCCCATCCGCTTATAGGCCGGGTGGCCGATATAGGCGGTGGTCGGGAAAGGTGAGCCAAAGACCGCGCCCACCATAGTGCCCAGACCATCGGTGATCTGGCAGGTGGCCACGGGGTAGTGATCGCCAGCCGCTTCTGCACTTTCGACGTTGTTCATGGTTTCGATGAAGTTGTAGATCTGCACCGGCACCAGAACCAGGAACAATTCCGGGTTGGCAAAGAGATGCTGGATCCCCGCAATCAGGTCACCCACATAGGGCAGCGGCGGGTAGAACCCGATCCCCTCGGCCGAGATCTTGGCTTCCCCCATCGCCAGCGCCACCACGGTGCCGACAATCAGCGCCAACAGACCCGCGGGAATGTTGAACGGCAGGCGGAAGCGACCAACCAAGCCCCAAAGGATGATGATCATCGAGGCAAAGCCGATAAACGGATGTTCAAACACCGTCGCCAGTGGCACCGTGCCGATAAAGACCAGCGCAATACCGCAGAGCGTGCCCAGCATACCGGCGCGCGGGGTGACCCTCTTCAGCCAGGGGCCAACAACAGCGCCAAGCGCCGCAACAATGCCGCCCATGAAGCCCGCGCCAATGCCAACCTGCCAGGCCAGCATCGGATCGTTTGTGGACCAGTAGATCGGGCCGATCACACCGAAAAGATAGACAAACATCACCGGGGTGGAGATGCCGTAAGGCAGTGCGGTGACATCGCGACCGTGCTGCTTTGCTGCGCGTTTGGCCAGGCCAACATAAACCGCGATACCAGCCAGTATAGCGACCGCAGCCCCCGGTACGATACGTCCAAAGACAATCTCGGCAGGCATGCCAAAGACAAACTGACAGATGCCCGCAAGCACCATCAGGTTGATCAGATTATCCGTAAAAAGCGCCCAAAAGGCACTGAAATCGCTGCGTGAAAACAGCGCATAGTTATAGCTCCCTGCCCGCATGGGTGGGTCCTCCTTTGTTCACCGTCGTAAACCGCTGCGCCTATCCTCCTTTGGCGCGCGGGTGCGATTACTGCGCCGCCAGTGGCGGTTCAGCAGCCCCCGAAGGGGCGGTTGCGGCAGTTTCAGAGGTCAGCGCCGTGATCACTTCGGCCACCACAAGGGCGGCGATCACAGCAGGCCGCTTGTCGCGGCTACCGCCTGCCCCAATGGGGCAGTTCAATGCTGCGATGGAGTTCAACTCCTCGCAGTGTTTCTCGGTCCATTTGCGGAACTTCACCCGCTTGGTGGCCGAACCAATCATCCCGACATAGGCCGCATCACCACGGCTGAGCGCCGCCGATGTCAGCAGGAAATCCAACCCATGATCATGGGTCAGTACAATATAGGCGCTGCCGGGCGGCGCCGTCATGATGTCAAACTCAGGGATCGCGCTCTGGCGCTCTTCGACTTTGGCCTGCGACAGCGCCAGCTCTTTGCTGCGCTGATCCACCAGAACGCAATGCACAGGCATATGCTGGAACTGATCCGCCAGGGCACGGCCAACATGGCCCGCTCCCAGGATATAGACATGCGGCAGCAGCCCGGCCTCAACCTCGGCCCGGGTCAAAGCTGCATCGCGGTCGCCGTCGCTCATCCGGGTTAGGGATACCTCAACCCGGCCACCGCAGCATTGGCCAATTTCCGGCCCCAGCGGCAGATCCAACTGGCAGGCGATATCACCATTGGCCAGCAGGCGGCGTGCCGCATCGATGGCGCGATGTTCCAACTGGCCGCCTCCAATGGTGCCAAACAGTGCCTCTTCGGTGACAAACATCTCCGTCCCCATTTCCCGCGGCGACGAGCCGCGCACCCGGGTCAGGCGCACGCTGACCACAGGCTCACCCGAGGTGAGAAAGGTTTGAAGATCCGCCACCGAAGCCATCCCTTCAGCCTCCGGCCTTCAGGCGTTCACAGGCCATCAGCACCCGTTCCGGCGTGGCCGGCGCATCAAGGCGCGGGCATTCACGATACTCATTGACCGAAGCCACCGCCATCGACAGCGCCTCAAAGACCGAGATGCCCAGCATAAAGGGCGGCTCACCCACGGCTTTGGACCGTTTGATGGTGCGTTCCTTGTTCACCGACCATTCCGCCAGTTCCACGTTAAACTCACGCGGGCGGTCGCTGGCCAGCGGGATCTTATAGGTCGAAGGTGCGTGGGTCCGCAGACGCCCCGCATCATCCCACCACAGCTCCTCGGTGGTCAGCCAGCCCATCCCCTGGACAAAGGCACCTTCGACCTGGCCCTTATCAAGGATCGGGTTCAGCGAACGGCCCACATCATGCAGGATGTCAGTGCGATCCACGGTGTATTCGCCGGTCAGCGTGTCGATCGACACCTCAGAACAGGAGGCACCATAGGCGTAGTAAAAGAACGGGCGCCCCTTACCGGCCGCGCGGTCCCAGTGGATCTTGGGTGTTTTGTAAAAACCCGCCGCAGACAGGTGCACACGGGCCATATAGGCCTCTTTCACCAGCGTGTTGAACGGCACCATCTCTTCGCCGATCTGCACGGTGTTGGGCAGGAATTGCACCTGATCCTCCGACACGCCACGCGATTCAGCGGCAAAGGCCACCAGCCGCGCTTTGATCTGCTCCGCCCCGTCCAAGGCTGCCATACCGTTCAGGTCAGACCCGGACGATGCCGCCGTGGCCGAGGTGTTCGGCACTTTCTCAGTGGTGGTTTTGGTGATCTTCACCCGGTCAAAATCCACCTGGAAGGCATCGGCCACGATCTGTGCGATCTTGGTGTTGAGGCCCTGCCCCATCTCGGTGCCGCCATGGTTCAGGTGGATCGAGCCATCATTGTAGATGTGGATCAGCGATCCCGCCTGATTGTACCAGGTGGCCGTGAAGGAGATGCCGAATTTCACCGGCGTCAGCGCGATACCTTTGCGGATCACGCCACCTTTGGCGTTATGGTCCAGCACCGCCTGACGGCGCGCCTGATAATCGGCGTTTTCTTCCAGCTCTTCCACCACGCGGTGGATGATGTTGTCTTCGACAGTCTGGTGATACGGCGTCAGGTTGCGGCCATCTGTTTCGTCACCGTAGAAGTTCGCCTTGCGCACCTCCAGCGGGTCTTTGCCCAGCTTATAGGCGATCTCTTCGATCATCCGCTCCGCTGCCACAACACCCTGCGGGCCACCAAAGCCACGGAAGGCGGTGTTGGACACGGTGTTGGTTTTCAGCGGTTCGCTTTTCAGACGCACATTGGGGTAGAAATAGGCGTTATCGGCGTGAAACAGCGCCCGATCCGTCACCGGCCCCGACAGGTCCGAGGTATAGCCGCAACGCGCTGCAAACACACCGTCCACCGCAGTGATCTTGCCCTGATCATCAAAGCCCACATCATAGTCGACCACAAAGTCATGCCGCTTGCCGGTGGCGGTCATGTCCTGATCGCGATCGGGGCGGATTTTGCAGGGGCGGTTCCATTTCTTGGCCGCCAGCGCGGCAACCGCGCAGAACAGGTTCATCTGGCTTTCTTTGCCGCCAAAACCACCGCCCATCCGACGCACATTGATGGTCACCGCATTGGACGGCACGCCCAGAACATGGGCCACCATATGCTGCGCTTCGCTCGGGTGCTGGGTGGAACTGGTCACGACAACGTCGTCATCCTCGCCGGGCACGGCAAAGGCGATGTGGCCTTCCAGATACATGTGATCCTGACCGCCGATTTCCATCCGGCCGGTGATGCGATGCGGCGCTTCTGCCATCGCGGGCGCGACCTCACCCCGTTCCAGTTTCAGCGGATCGGTAACAAGCGCCCCACCCGCCGCACGCGCCGCCAAAGGGTCCAGCGCCAGCGGCAGTTCTTCATATTCAACCTTGGCCAGCTCCGCCGCACGCCGTGCCGCATCGCGGCTGTCCGCAACCACGGCAAAGATCGGATGGCCGTGAAACTCAACCTTCTCCGTCGGGAAAACGGGTTCATCGTTTTTGCCGGTTGGGCTGACGTCGTTGTGCCCGGGAATATCCTCGGCGGTCAGAACGCCGATCACCCCCGGTGCGGCAGCAACAGCGCTCAGATCCATCGACAGGATCCGGCCATGCGCCACCGTGGACGTGCCCAGATAGGCATGCATGGTTCCCACAGGTTCTGCGATATCATCGCAATATTCGGCGCGGCCAGTCACGTGTTTGATCGCGCTGTCATGCTGACGATCGGTGCTGACAAGACCTTTGAGTGCGGTTTGATGTTCCATGATCGCGCCTCCCTTCACGCAGTCAGGCGGACCGGTTGATCGGTCGCCTCATCATGTTCCAGGAAGAAGCGGCGCAACAGGTTCTGTGCCGACAGCATACGATAATCAGAGGATGCACGCCAATCTGTGAGCGGTGCGAAGTCTTCGCCAACCGCCTTGGCAGCCGCGTCAAAGCTGGCTTCCGCGAAGGGCTGGCCCACCAGTGCGGCCTCTGCAGCTGCGGCCCGTTTCGGGGTTGCAGCCATGCCGCCAAAGGCAATGCGCGCGGCGCTGATCTGACCGCCCTCAACGGTAACCGAGATGCCCACCGCCACGGCCGAAATATCCTCATCCCGGCGTTTGGAGATCTTATAGGCCGCGTTGATCTGCGACTTGCCCGGCAGCGGGATCTGTACGCTTTCCAGGAACTCACCTTCACCCAGGTCCTGTTTGCCGTAATCGATGAAATAGTCCTCCAGCGGCAAGGTCCGGCGGTCAACGCCGCGCCGCAGGGTGACGGTCGCGCCCAGCGCGATCAGAACGGGCGGCGTATCCCCGATGGGCGAGCCGTTGGCGATGTTGCCACCGACCGTGCCCATGTTCCGCACCTGCCAGCCCGCAATGCGGTTCCAGTATTCCAGCAGGAAGGGGAAATGCGCCTTCACCATCGGCAGGAAATCAGAATAGCTGACACCTGCCCCCAAGGTGATGCCCTCTTCGGTCATCTCGATCTGTTTCAGCGCATCAATCTGGTTGATGTGGATCGCCGGGCTGATCGAACGCAGGAACTTGGTCACCCAAAGGCCCACATCCGTGGCCCCCGCCACAATGGTGGCTTTCGGGTTTTCGACCAGAACCGTGGCAAAATCATCCAGATCCGCCGGCACAATCGCCTGATTGTCTGCCGGGCCGGTCACAACACGGGCGCCATCCTGTAGATCCTGCAGCTGCGCCACGATGCCTGCGCGGGTTTCATTCAGATAATCCGCCGACGGGGTGCCATATTGGCTGACAGCCACAGCCGCTTTGATGATCGGCTCATAGCCGGTGCAACGGCAAAGATTGCCCTGCAGAGCGACCTCAACCTGTGCCGGGGTCGGCTCGGGCTGTTCCATCCACAGCGCATAAAGCGACATCACGATGCCCGGGGTGCAGAACCCACATTGCGCGCCGTGAAACTCTACCATGGCCTGTTGCACCGGATGCAGCCCGCCATCGGCACCACGGATGTGTTCAATGGTCACCACATGGCAGCCATCCAGTGAGGCCAGGAAGCGGATACAGGCGTTGACCGCCTCATATTTCAGCCCACCGTCGCTCAGCCGACCAACCAGAACCGTACAGGCACCGCAGTCACCTTCGGCGCAGCCTTCTTTGGTGCCGGTGAGGCGCTGATCAATGCGCAGGAAATCCAACAGGGTTTGGGATGCTGTGACCGAGGGCACGGTCACCGGCCGCCCGTTCAACAGAAACCGAATGTCGCTGCGCAAGTTCATCTCGTCCTCCAACTGCGTGGCCACCCGTTTGTCTGCATTCAGTGCTGATCCAGTCACGGGCGCGGTATTTGCAGTAAAAATACCATTCCAAACTATCAATGAATATGACGCTATCCGCTAAATACTTTCTACATTTCGTTGATAATGCTACTCTGCCCAGATCTTGAGCGATCCGCTAAAAGGCCGCGCAGGACGTCAATGCACATTGGCCCAGAGCCGGCCCACACTCAGGATGACATAGCCCCAATGCCTTATATTGAAAGCCTCCAGGTCTTTGTTCGTGTTGTGGAATTGGGCTCGATCACCTCGGGGGGGCGGGATCTGCGCTTGACACCGGCTGTGGCCTCCAAACGCATCAAGGAGCTTGAGGCGCACCTGGGCGTGCGCTTGTTCAACCGCACCACCCGGTCGATCATCCCAACCGAGGTGGGTCAGCGTTTCTATGAGGAGGCCAAGAAAGTCCTCGATTCGCTGGAAGCGGCCGAAGCGGTGGTGGCCAACTTTTCCGACCGGCCGCGCGGGGTGATCCGGGTGACCGCGCCCCTGGGCGTCGGGCGACGGATCATCGCGCCCTTGGTGCCAGAATTTGTCAAAGCCTACCCCGAGACCGAAGTGCAGATGCGCCTGTCGGACCGGGCTGTGGATCTGATGAGCGAACGTCTGGATGTGGCGTTTTTTGTAGGGGTCCCGAAGGATTCCAACCTCAAACTGCGCCGGATCGCCGAGGTGGAACGTGTCTTGGTCGCCGCACCGGACTATATCGCCGAACATGGTGCCCCATCCTCCCCGCAGGATCTGCTAAAGAACCACAACTGCCTGCTGCTACGCTATCCGCGTTCGCCTGAATATTTCTGGCAGCTGCAAACCGCTTCCGGCCTGCGCAAGCTTGAGGTGTCGGGCAAGTTTGACGCGGATGACAGCGATGTTCTGACCGAATGGGCATTGGCAGGCCACGGCATCGCCAACAAACCCCGTTTCGATATCGCGCAGCACCTTGCCTCAGGGGCGCTGGTGCAGGTGATGGAGGATACGCCGCCCTCGCCCTCGATCTTCGGCTGTCTCTACCCACACCGGAAACTACAGGACCCGAAAGTCCGCGCGTTTGTGGATTTCATGACCGAACGCGGCCAGCGCGCCGTTGCGCCCCACAGCTAATCGGCTGGCCGCGCCCTAGATTTTCAGCTAGAAACGAACAAGAGCGCGACACTTTCATCAAAAACCGGACAATCCTATGGCCTATCTCGACAATATCCGCACGTTTGTTCGGGTCTATGAGCTGGGCAATATGTCCGCCGCCGCGCGTGACCTCCGGGTGTCGGCCGCTGTCGCCTCCAGTCGGATTTCCCAGCTTGAGGATCATCTGGGTGTGCGCCTTTTTCACCGCACCACCCGCACCCTGACCCCGACCGAACAGGGCAAGACCTTCTACAGCGGGGCCAGCAAAATCCTGGAAGCCGTTGAGGAAGCCGAGGCCGATATTTCCGACATCACCGACAGCCCGCGTGGCACGCTCTATGTGGCGGCACCGCTGGGGGTCGGGCAACGGTTCATCGCGCCCGCTGTCCCTGCTTTTAAGGCCGAATATCCGCAGATCAACATTCGCCTGCGTCTGTCAGACCGCAAGCTGGATCTGGCGGCTGAGGGGCTGGATGCGGCGTTCTTTCTAGGCCTGCCTGAGGACAGTAATCTGCGCATTCGCAAGATCACCGATTGCCCCCGCGTCCTCTGTGCCGCGCCCAGTTATCTGGACCGGATGGGCGCCCCGCAACACAGCGATGAGTTGCGCACCGATGCCCATGACTGCCTGAACCTGCGCTACCCCGGCGCGCCTGAATTTCAATGGCCGCTGGAAGGGCCAAACGGGGTGCAACGTGTGCCCGTCACCGGCCCGTTTGAAACCGACCATGGTGAGGTGCTGACCCAATGGGCCCTGGGCGGCCATGGCATTGTGATGAAACCCGTGTTTGAGATTGCCGAACATCTGTCCGCCGGCCGTCTTGAGGTTGTTCTGCCAGACGAACCACCGGTGCCAATTCAATTGGCCTGCCTTTATATGCACCGCCGTCGGCAGGACCCAAAGGCGCGGTTGTTCATCGATTTCATGGTGGATCACATTCAATCTGAAATGGCCCAGCTGCCACTGTAACAGAAAAGCCCCGGCACGTTCTGACGCACCGGGGCGCCCGTGTTCTATTCGGCAATGATGCGATCAGAAATCCACTTCGATCGCGGTGCCTTTTTCGATCGCCAGCTCCACCACACGGGCGGCAACCGCCAGATCCTGCAGACCAACACCGGTGCCATCAAACAGGGTCACCTCACTGTCCGAAGCCCGCCCGCCATGGGTGCCGTTGATAACCGCGCCCAGCTGGGTGATTTGATCCGCGGTGAGCGAACCATTCGCCACCGCATGTTGTGCCTCACCCAGGGTGGTGGATTGCGCAACCTCATCGGTAAAGACGGTGGCACGGGTCAGCAGATCCGCCGCAACCTCTTGTTTGCCAATGGTATCGGTGCCCATGCAGGCGATATGGGTGCCATCGCTGATATGCTCAGACAGGACAATCGGATCAAAGGAGGAGGTGATGGTGATCACGACATCAGCCTCTTTCAAACCGGGCAGGTCCACCGCTTCAAACGGCAGCCCGGCCTCAGCCGCAACCTTTTCCAGATTGGGCAGCATTTCGGGGTGCAGGTTCCAGCCGATCACCTTTTCAAAGCTGCGCTGCTCCAATGCGGCGCGCAGTTGGAACGTCGCCTGATGGCCTGCCCCAACCATGCCGATGACCTTGGCATCTTCGCGTGCCAGATGCTTAATCGAAACAGAAGATGCCGCCGCGGTGCGCAGTGCGGTCAACAGGTTACCGCCCACCATCGCCGAGACCTTGCCGGTGTCAGGGTCGAACAGGAACACGGTGGACTGGTGATTGATCAGCCCACGTTTTTCCAGATTATGCGGCCAATACCCGCCGGCCTTCAGACCCAGGGTCGAACCGGCGCGGTCAAAGCCCCCCTTGAAGCCATAAAGCGCCTCTTCATGGCCCAGTGCCTCGCGGATGACCGGGAAGTTATAGGCGTCTTCGGCTGCCATCGCGGCAAAGACCTGTTCAACCGCATCAAAGGCGGCGGCACGGGTCATCAGATCCGCGATGTCACGTTCAGGAACGATATACATTTGTTTTCCTTACGAGTTTGATCCCAAAAAGAACTGGCAGAGCCTATGATGGAAGGGACATGAAGCTCTGCCAGCGAGGGGGGGGGGATCAGTAGGCCTTGCCGCGTGCGGAGACGGGCCAGAGGGTTTCAACCTTGCCGTTGCGCACACCGACATACCAGTCATGGACATTGGCGGTCGGATCACAGTGGCCGGGCACAAGGCGCAGTTTCTCACCCACGGCCAGCTTGCCATCAGGATCGGCGACAACTCCGTGTTCGTCCGAGCATTTCACGTATTCCACGTCATCACGGCCAAAGATCACCGGCAGGCCGCTGTCGACCGACTGGGCCTTCAGACCTGCGTCCACGATCGCCTTATCCGCCTTCGCGTGGCTCATCACCTGGGTCAGAATGAAAAATGCGTTTTCCCATTCACCCTGATCGATGCGCTTGCCGTCCTTGTCGAGGATCCGACCATAATCCGCATCCATGAAAGCGTAAGAGCCACACTGAAGCTCGTTGTAAACGCCCGAGTTGCTTTCGAAGTAATAGGACCCGGTGCCACCGCCCGAAACCAGTTCGCAGTCGATACCTGCGGCTTTCAAACCCGCAACCGCGTCCTGAACCTGCGCGATGGCCACGTCCAGCTTGGCTTTGCGATCCTCATAGCTGTCCATGTGCTGCATCGCGCCTTGGTAGGCCTGAATGCCGGTGAACTTCAGCCCTTCGGCCGCGTCCACAGCCTGCGCGATTTCCACCACAGCCTCAGTGGTGGTCACGCCACAGCGGCCCGCGCCACAGTCAATCTCAACAAAGACTTCCAACTGGGTGCCGTGCTTCTGCGCCGCCGCCGACAGTTCGGCAACGTTGGCCAGATCGTCAACACAGACGATGATCCGGCTGCCCAGCGTCGGCAACTGCGCCAGCCGATCGATTTTCATCGGGTCCCGCACCTGGTTGGACACCAGCACATCCTTGATGCCGCCGCGGACGAACACCTCCGCCTCGGAAACCTTCTGACAGCAGACGCCAACCGCGCCGCCCAGACGTTCCTGCAGCTTGGCCACATCCACCGACTTGTGCATTTTACCATGCACCCGGTGACGCATCCCATGCGCCGCCGCATAGTCGCCCATCTTCTTGATGTTGCGCTCCAGCGCGTCCAGATCCAGCACCAGCGCCGGGGTCTGAATATCGGCCTCATCCATGCCCGGCAGCGCCGGAACATCATAGCCCACGATCATTTTCGACAGATCAGTTTGCACGTTCATTTTCCTTTTCCCCTTATACTTTAGCCGTTCAGCCAGGGCAGTTTGTCAAGATCGACATTGCCGCCAGTGACGATCAGACCAACGCGCTTGCCGGCGAAGGCCTCTTTGTTTTTCAGAATGCAGGCCAGCGGCACCGCCGAGGACGGCTCCATCACGATCCGCAGGTGTTTCCAGATCAGTTTCATCGCATCGATGATCTCCGCTTCGGAGGCGGTGTAGATCTCGCTGACGTGGTTTGTAACGAAGTGCCAGGTCAGATCCTTCAGCGGCACCAGCAACCCATCGGCGATGGTTTTCGGCGCGTCATCCGCGATGATGTGACCTGCCTTGAAACTGCGGTAGGCGTCATCTGCTTGCTCAGGCTCGGCCGCGATCACTTGCGTTTCCGGCGCCAGCGTTGCCAGCGTCAGACAGGTGCCGGAAATCATGCCGCCGCCGCCAATCGGGGCGACAACCGCGTCCAGACCATCAACCTGCTCCACAAACTCGCGCGAACAGGTGCCCTGCCCGGCAATCACCCGCGGGTCATTGTAGGGATGCACAAAATCGCCACCGGTTTCTGCCTGCACCTCAGCGAACGTCGCTTCACGGGAGGAGGTCGAGGGTTCACATTCGGTGATGATGCCACCATAGCGGCGCACGGTGTCTTTCTTGGCCTGCGGGGCGGTGCGCGGCATGACCACGTTACAGGGAATACCCCGTTTCATCGCCGCATAGCTGAGGCAGGAGGCATGGTTGCCAGAGCTGTGCGTTGCCACACCTTTGGCCGCCTGCGCCTCATCCAGCCCAAAGACCGCATTGGAGGCCCCGCGCACCTTGAAGGCGCCCGGTTCCTGAAAGTTTTCGCATTTGAAGAACAGCTGCGCGCCGCTCAACTCGTTGAGGAAATCCGAAGTCCGCACCGGCGTGCGCCGGATGTAGGGCTGGATCCGCGCGTGTGCGGCCAGCATGTCTTCGTAAGTCGGGATATACATCGCGTTATCCTTCATCACGCCGCCGCCTTGGCCGGCGCGGCATCCTGATTGCGGTAGTAATCCTGTGCGGCAGCAACACCTGAGCCGAGCGTGATATCCAGCCCCAGATCGACCATGCACATTTCCGCTGTGGCGATGCCGGAGAGCGCCATGACATCGGTCAGGCTGCCGAGGTGACCAATGCGGAACACCTTGCCCGCGACCTCCCCCAGACCAACCCCAAAGGCGACGCCGTATTTTTCGGCCGCAAGGGTCACGATCTCGGTGGCGTTGAACCCATCGGGTGTGCGGATCGCGCTGACACTGTCCGAATAGACATCTGGCGACGCTGCACAAAGGTCCAGCCCCCAGGCACCAACCGCGGCGCGAACGCCCGAAGCAATGCGGTTATGACGGGCAAAGACGTTTTCCAGCCCCTCGCCCAGCAGCATATCACAGCTGAGTTTCAGCCCGTTCAGCAGGCCAACGGCTGGCGTGTAGGGGTAGGCATTGTTGGCATAGCCCGCCGCCATGTCGCGCACGTCAAAGAAGGTGCGCGGCAGCTTGGCGGTTTCAATCGCTACCATCGCCTTGGGGGAGAAGCCAACAATGGCCAGACCGGCAGGCAGCATGAAACCCTTCTGCGATCCGGTCACCGCAACATCCACGCCCCATTCTTCCATACGGAAATCCATCGACGCGATGGAGCTGACGCCATCCACAAACAACAGCGCCGGGTGACCCGCCGCATCCAGCGCACGGCGCACCGCCGCGATGTCGGATTTCACGCCAGTGGCGGTTTCATTGTGGGTGGCCAGAACAGCTTTGATTTCGTGGTTCGTATCTGAGGTCAGGATCTCTTCATAGCGATCCGCCGGCAGGCCTTCGCCCCACGGGGTTTCAACAATGGTGACATCCAGATCGTGGCGCTGGCACATGTCGATCCAACGATGACTGAACATCCCGTTGCGGGCCGCAAGGATCTTGTCACCCGCGCTCAGCGTGTTGGTCAGGGCGGTTTCCCACCCACCGGTGCCGGAGGCCGGGAAAATGAAAACCTCTGCCGATTTTGATTTCAGCACCTGTTTCACACCGGCAATTGCGGGATGCAGGATCTGACCAAACAGTGGTGACCGGTGGTCCAGCGTCGGCATATCCACCGCCTTGCGCAGCACCTCAGGCATATTGGTGGGGCCGGGGATGAATACGGGGTTTTGAAAGCTCATGATCTGCCCTCCTGTGGCGATTAGATCCAGCCTATCCCGGTCAAATGACGGATGAAATTTTTTTGAAAAACGTTTTCATAAATTGAAAATTCTTAAAATAATTGTTTAAAAACAATGCTATTGATTTTTTCATTGAGCAAAAGCTATTTTCAACAAAATGGAAAAACACCTCTACAAAACCATAAAGAGGATGAAAATGAGTGACGAAATCCGCCGCAAAGGCCGGCCCAAAGCCTTCAGCGCTGACCCCAAGGCCAGCACCATTCAGGCGTTGGACCGGGCCTTTGATGTGCTGGATGTCATTGCAGCGCACAGCGGCCTGACCCTGTCTGAAATCGCCACCACGCTGGATCAGTCGCCCGCCACGATGCACCGGGTGCTGGCCACGCTGGAGGCCCGCCAGGTGGTGGAAACCGACCCTGTCCGCCAGACCTGGCATATCGGCGCTGCGGCCTTTCGTCTGGGCTCCGCCTTTCTGCGCCGTTCTTCCGTGGTGGAGAGGGCCCGCCCGCTGATGCGCGCCTTGATGGAGGAAACCGGTGAGACGTCAAATCTGGGGATTGAGCGCAATGGTGAGGTGATGTTCCTCAGTCAGGTCGAAACCCATGAATCGATCCGCGCCTTTTTCCCGCCCGGCACCCTGTCGCCCATGCATGCCTCCGGCATCGGCAAGGCCCTGCTTGCCGCCATGCCCGAAGAGGAGGTCAGCAAGCGGTTACGCCACCTGACGCTGGAGCGGTTCACCGATAAAACCATCCTCACCTCGGCCGAGCTGCAGGCGGATCTGGTCCAGATCCAACGCCGTGGCTGGGCCTTTGACGATGAGGAAAAGGCGCTGGGGATGCGTTGCGTCGCGGCGCCCATCCGCAATCTGCATGGTGAACCTATCGCGGGCCTGTCCATTTCAGGCCCGGTGCAGCGCCTGCGGCTGGATCGGATTGAGCATATCGGCGCAAGGGTCCGCGCAGCCGCCCAACAATTGTCGCAGGATCTTGGTGCCCCAGACGGGCCAAACGGATCACCCACCAACTAGAAATGCGTCGCCCAGCGGGGATGGTCGCCATCGATGACCAGCGCGTGACTGTGGCGATGCCCGCCGCCCTGCAGATGCGGATGGTCGGCTGGCAGATTGTCATGGGTGTGCTCAACCTCAACCGGATCCCCAACCGGCCAGAGCCGCAGCGCCATCACCATGCCCAGCGTCGCCAATGCCGCCAGCACCAGCAATGCCGGCTGCAGCCCGAACCGCGCCATCAGCCAGCCGGCCAGCGGATAGGTGATCAGCCAACAGGCGTGCGACAGGGCAAATTGCGCGGCAAAGACAGCCGGGCGATCCTCCGCATGGGCCGAACGGCGCAGCAGCCGCCCCGAGGGTGTCAGCACCGCAGAATAGCCCAGCCCCATAATGGCCCATGTGATCAACAGCATGGCCCAGCTCAACCCGTTGAGCGCAGTTGTGAGCGAAAGCAGCAGCAAGGCCGCCACCATCGCGCCCGCCCCCGTCATCATCACTGGCCGGTCGGCCACCCGGTCCAACAGCCGCGGCAACAGGAACGCCGCCACCATCGATCCAAGCCCAAAGGCAAACATCGTCCAGGCCAGCGCGGTTTCCGACAGAGCCAAATCTGCGCGCACCAAAACGACCGAGTTCACCAGCACCATTGCGCCCGCCGCCGAGACAGCCAGGTTCAACCCCATCAACCCACGCAAGCGCGGTGTGGCGAAAAAGATCCGCGCGCCCAGTGTGGTGCGATCATAGACACCCCGTGGCGCGGTGGGTTTGGGGCTGGGTATCATCACCGAAACGATCAACATGGCCGAGGCCAGGAACCCCGCCATCGTGCCAACAAACAGCGCATTATAGCTCAGCACCATCAACACCAATGCTGCCAGGGTCGGGCTGATAATGTTTTCCAGATCATAGGCCAGACGCGACAGTGCCAGACCACGGGTGTAGCGGTCTTCTTCCGGCAGGATATCGGGAATGGTGGCCTGAAACGTCGGCGTGAACCCGGCCGAGGCCGCCTGCAGCAGGAAGATCAGTACATAGACCTGCCAGATCTCACTGACAAAGGGCAGAGCCACCGCAACGCCTGCGCGGATCAAATCCAGCGCCACCAACAGCCTGCACCGGTTGATCCGATCCGCAAATGCACCGGCGACCGGCGCGATGGTCACATAAGCCACCATCTTGATGGTAAAGACCGCCCCCAGCACCATCCCCGCCTGATCACCGGCCAGATCATAAGCCAGCAGCCCCAGCGCGACCGAGGCTAAGCCAGTGCCCAAAAGCGCAACAATCTGCGCCCCGAACAGATGACGGAACCGGCGGTCTGACAGAATGGAAAACATGGCTAGCCCTTACAAATATCGGGAAATGGCTTTTAACTCGGCGCGCTGTTCCTCCAGCGTGCCCTCTTCCAGACAGTGGTCCATGTGGTCATGGATCAGGGTCTGTTTCGCGTTACGCAGGGCGCTTTCCACCGCCTGCAGCTGCTGCGCCACCTCGCGGCAGGGTTTGCCCTCTTCAATCATCCGAATGACGGCTGACAGGTGCCCGTTGGCCCTGTTCAAACGGGAAATGATCTTGGGGTGGCTCTCATGTCGATGGGGATGTGTCATGTTGACAATATCCTCCCCCGGGGGATAGATGTCAATATCCTCCCCCGGGGGTTACCGGGGAGTACTGAGGGCAAGTGTTCCGGAAAGGATTCCCCATCGTGTCACGCAGTGGACCGATCAATCTCAACGCGCGACGCCCCAGGCAGGCCTGCCTGTGGCTGCTCAGCGCTTTGATACTGTTCTGGTCGCTGACACCGATGGGGGCGTACCTGCCGTCGCAGACAAACCTCATCGCGGTGCAGGCCGAAATGATCGCGGATCACGGCCACAGCCATGATGATCTGTCTGATCGGCTCTGGGCGCAGCATGGGCACAGCCATGACGTCACCGACCATGACCATTCCGCTGCAATGATCCTGCAGCAGCCCCAAACGGGTTTTGAGGCCTCGTGGCGCGGCAATGCCTTCCTCTGGGCCAGCCTGCCCAAGGCGCCCCCGGTCTTTCGACGGGACCGCCCGCCCCGCCAACCGTCCGCATCCCTGAGCTGAGGCGCACCCGCGCCTTGCACCACTGATGCTGCGCGTTGGCTGCTGCCATCTGCGCATAATGACGGAGTCTCTGATGAGCATTCACTTACGGGTTCCGCCCGCCCTGCCGATCTGGCGGGGGGCGAACCTGATCCTATTCACCTGCCTGATGGTCCTGCTGGCGACACAGGCGCAGGCCCATAACGTCACCGAAGGCGACGCGGGCTATATTCAGGAAATCTGGGGGGTAAACATCATCCCCTTCCTCTACCTCGGGGCCAAACATATGGTCACCGGCTACGATCACATCCTGTTCCTGCTGGGCATCGTGTTCTTCCTTTACCGGATGCAGCACGTGGCGATCTATGTCAGCCTGTTTGCCCTTGGCCATTCAACCACAATGCTGCTGGGGGTGTTTTTCGGCTGGAACGTCGACGCCTATCTGATCGATGCCATCATCGGCTTTTCGGTGATTTACAAGGCAATGGACAACCTCGGTTGGCTGCGCCGCGCACTGGGGTTTCAGCCCAACACCAAGGCCGCGACGCTGATCTTTGGCCTGTTTCACGGGCTGGGGCTGGCGACCAAAATCCTCGATTACCAGATCGCACCGGATGGGCTGCTGACCAATCTGATTGCCTTCAATGTCGGGGTTGAGATCGGCCAGATCCTTGCCCTTGGCGCCATCCTGATCGTGATGGGTTTCTGGCGCCGGCGCCCCGGCTTCTGGCGGCAGGCCTATGGCGCCAATCTGGTGATGATGGCCCTTGGGGCCTGGCTGATGATCTATCAGATCACCGGTTTTCTGAACGCAGCTTAAGACGAGGTTACTCAAATGGAAAATACACCCAAACCCACCCTGGAAGAGCTGCCAACCAAGGCGCAGCTACGTCGCTCCAGCCTCATCGCCTGTGGTCTTGCCGCGCTACTGGCCATTGGCGTCGTCCTGCCAGCGGAAACCGGCAAGGATCCGATTGGGCTCGGGCGGTTGACCGGCCTGCAAGCGATGGGGCAGATCAAATCGCAACTGGCGGAAGAGGCGGAACAGGACCGTCAGGCGGAGGAAACACCCGCTCAGGAGCAAGCCGCCCTGCCACAACGGCTCTTTAACTTACTCATCTCCAGCGCTGCCGCGCAGGAGGCTGAGGTCTGGCGTGATGAGATTTCGTTCACCCTTGCCCCCGGCGAAGGGATTGAATGGAAGCTGGTCATGACCAAAGACGCCACAGCCGCGTTTCGCTGGTTCACCGATCAGGGGCGGGTCAACTACGACCTTCATGGTGATGGGGGTGGCCGGTCGATCTCCTACCAGAAGGGGCGTGGCACCGCGGGTGAGGCCGGCACCCTCACCGCGGCCTTCACCGGCAATCACGGTTGGTTCTGGCGCAACCGGGACCGCAAACCTGTGACGGTGACCGTGCAGCTTCGCGGGGATTACAGCGCGTTGAAACGCACCTACTAAAACAAAAGGCCAGCGCATCGGATGCGCTGGCCTTGTCCCTTATGACCAAAGCAACCTCAGTCCTTGGGCGCAACGCCCACCAGTTCCGCCAGACGCTGCCCGATGCGGGCCTTCAAGTCGGGTGAGATCGGCTCCGGCAGGATGGCGTCATTCAGCCACAACCCATCTGACGCCAGACGTGCGATGTAACGATCAAGCGCCGCCGCATCCCC
The DNA here is from genome assembly GCF_963691685.1 of Thalassovita sp. GTDB lineage: Bacteria > Pseudomonadota > Alphaproteobacteria > Rhodobacterales > Rhodobacteraceae > Thalassobius. The sequence goes on along the minus strand of NZ_OY829290.1, from coordinate 677,915 downwards.
CACGCCAGGTTCTTCCGGCGCCCAGCGATCCATCACTTCCCGCCAGAACCGGTTCAGTTCAGGATGGTCCAGGCTTTCCAGCATCAGCAGCAATTCAGCCCGGGTGGTCGCCGCCAATGAGCCCGCCGTATAGGCCGCAGCCCGCACCTTGGGGTCCGACAGATCCGCCCCCTCTGGCAGGGAGGAGGTCATCTCGGCCTCCCAGACGCTGGCCATATGCTCATGCATGGCGCTCAGTAGCGCGTCGCGGGTGGGGAAGTGATACATCAATCCGCCCCGGGTCAGCCCGGTGCGCTCTGCCACCCGGTCAAAGGTCAGGGCAGTCAGCCCTTCGTCTTCGATCAGCTCAACCATGCTGGCCAGAATGATATGCCGTTTACTTTTACGCATTTATGCCCCCGCTCCGTGGACTTGCCAGCAGGGCGGACCAAAGACACCGCCTTTGGTCACACCCCCTGCACAGCCGATTTAATGGCCGGCATGTAACACTGCCCGTGTGTGGAAACCATAGTCCCTGAGCAGCCGCGATGCCAACAACGCCCCTGCCCCGATGACACCGGCAATCACATAGAGCACCGCCACATAGGCGCGGTCAAAGGCCTCGGCCGCCGCAGCCTTCAGCGCCGCCTCCTGCGGCCCCATGCTGTCAGCCAGTGCCAGCGCAGCGGCGACACTATCACGCGCGCCGTCAGGTGCGCCCGCCGGCAGTTGCAGCCCCAGACTGTAAAGCCCCGAGATCAAGCTGCCGAGCAGCGCAACCGCCAGGAGCCCGCCCAACTCGTAAGAAACCTCTTCGACCGCACCAGCCATGCCCGCCCGATGTTCCGGCGCGTTGCCGACAATGGCCATTGAGGCGACCGAGAACACCGCCCCCAGCCCAAGGCCCAGCAACACCAGCCCAGACACCATCCAGACCATGCCCTGGCCAAAGGTAACAGCGATCAAGAACGCCGCCGCACTGGACAGCGCCAGCCCCCCGGCGATCAACAAACGCAGCCCCAGAACATGCTGGAATGCGCCACCAATCAGCGAGGTTGGCAAGGTGGAGACCGCCACGATCGACACCAGATACCCCGCCTCAATCGGGGAATAGCCACCGACCAGTTGGAACCGCTGCGTGGTCACCAGCTGCACGCCGGAAATCGTAAACAGCGCAAAGGCCGCGGCCAGAACACCAGACATAAAGGCCGGGTTGCGGAACAGCGCAAAGTCCAGCAGCGGATAGGTCATCCGCGCCTGACGGCGCACAAAGATCACGCCGCCGATCAAGGCAATGACCAGCGCCAGGGCCGGACGCTCAAAGGAACTGGCATAGGCCGCTTCTTTGATAGCGATCACCAATGCGCCCAGCACCACCATGGCCTGGAAGGAGGAGATGAAATCCCAGCGTTTGCTGGCATCCGGCTGGCCCTTCGGTGCCACGATCAAGGTCGCTACAAAGGCAGCGGCGCCCACAGGAATATTGATCAGGAAAACCGCGCCCCACCAGAAATACTCCAGCAGCAAACCGCCCAGGATCGGCCCCAGCGCCGCGCCAACAACTGCCAGCATGCCCCAGATCGCAAAGGCCAGGCCGCGCTCGCGCTCGTCATCGAAACTCACCCGAATAAGCGCCAATGTGGCCGGCATCATCAAGGCCGCACCAACCCCCAGCACGGCACGCGCGCCGATCAAAACCAGCGGCACCGGCGCAAAGGCTGCAATGCCAGAGGCGGCGGTAAACACCACCAAGCCGATCATGAAGATCCGGCGATGGCCAAACCGATCCCCCAGTGTGCCTGCCCCCAGCAACATCCCCGCCATCACCAGCGGATAGGTGTTGATGATCCACAACAGCTCGGACTGGCTGGCCCCCAGATCCGCCGTCAATGTCGGCAAGGCCGTGTAAAGAATAGAGTTATCGAGGGTGATCAACATCAACCCAGTCGCCACGGTGACCAGCACCCACCATCTGTTCGCTTGCATCTCTGCACCTATTTGATTCGCAATTTCACTTCGTAACTATGCATTCATGAATGTTAAGTAAAGATTTCAAACGGAGAGGTGCCAGAGGCGGCGGCGCCATAGTTTGGAACAGCCCATTTCAAAAACTGCCCAACTCCAAAACGTATTTTGAGGACACAGCGCTGCAATCCCGCTGAATAGCGGGGCACTGTTTAGCCAAGTTTTCATTGGTATTCGGCTTTAGATCGCCGAAACACGATCTGGAGTTAGCCGGCATCCCAGCGCCGGCATCCTAGCGCCGGGATCACGCAAGCGGCCCGGCCAAATCTTGATGGCCTGCTTAGCTCACGGCGCGTCGCAAAGTTTCAAAAAACCGCTCCACCTCAGACATCAGCAGATCCGCATTGTCCCACCGGGCAAGCGCATCATCCAAGACAGGGGCATTGTACAATGCGCGCTCAATAGCCTCCGCGACCCCCCTGCCGGACAGCTCATGGATCAAAGTGTGCGGATAGCCAACGCGGGCCAAAATCCCGGCAAATGCACACTGCGATGACAAAATCAAATGACGGCGTGCCGCAACAGCCTCAAAGGCCACGCCAGATCCTGTGTCTTTGTAAAAGGCAGGATCGTAGGGCAGGATGACCGCATCAAGTGACAGCAGCGCGGCGTCATAGGCCATTTGGTCCAATGGATCGGGTTCCCAGATTATTTTCCGATCGGCAACCAAACGCGTCACTTGATCCTGCAGCGTTTCCTCACGCTCGGCATATTGTGCGTCAAATGTTGAAAAGCTTGCCTCCTGAGCCTGCACAAAAAGCTCAACATTCGATCCATCCAAATAGTCCGCAGCATCAAATATGTGATGATGCCCCCTCGAGGGCCGGCATGTTCCGACAGACCCAATCCGTCGCTCGGGCCGCGCCAGCTTTCCAACTGATGAGCCACCCTCAAACCGCAGTGAAGGCAAGAAAGGCAATAGGAAAATCTGCTCTTCCGCGACACCAAAATCAGCAACCAGTGCATTGATGGCATCCACTTCTGAGAAGACCGTCAGCGTGATTTTCGGATGCTGCTGCAACAAGGTGATTGCGCTTTTCAAAACGTCGATTGCGACCTGCCGCTCCGCCGGTGGATCCGACAAAAAATCGTTAAACAGCAAACCGATAACAAGCGTCACACCCGTTTCAGGAAAACTGCCCTGGACGAACCAATTGGCAAACCCCAAGAGGTCACCGGGCAGCGTATAAGGATAGATAACGATCGGCGCCGAAATTTCTGGCAGCCCGCCGAAAGTTTGCACCATACGCTGATACGTCACCTCATTAAACGCTGCAAGCGTCTCAGGATAGGCCGGCTGCCGACGGAAAAACCACGGCGTAATATTCAAGCTTGGGCGAACCTCCTGCGCCACAATCGCCGAAAGCGCCGGGTTGCTCCGCAGATCAGTACCACCATGATAATCCACGCGTGACACGGGCACAGATAAGCGCTCTTGCGCAGAGGCTAGCAAAAACTGCGCAAACATTTGCCCATGGCCGATTTCCCCGCTCATCGCCAGATCAAGCACCAAGACATCAGCATCAGGCTGCAGGGTCTGGACGGCACTTGGCTTGGCCTCCCTTGTAGGATCAAGGGGGCTTTCAACCACGCTGTTTGGCAATGAAAAGAGGTAGTAGATCAAATCCAAAACACCGGATTGGATGGTGTCACGGTAGGTCTCGCGATTCGGATGCACCAGCTCAAACAGGTTTCGGGCAAGCGACACACATCCAATATTGATCATGATCAGGATGGCCCAAATGACGGCCGGGTCGTCTTTGTAAATCGACGGCGCGCCACATCGCGCCATGACAGCAATCGCGCCAGCCCGATCACCGGTTGCAGCAAAGGCGTTGGCCAAGGAGGTCGCGATCTCAAGGTCGTTGGGATTATCTTGCGAAACCGCCATGCCGATCTGCACGATTTTCTCATCTTCGCGCCGACGCCACCATGCCTCCAGCGCGGCGCGACGGCCTCCTTTGTCTTGCAGCAGGAGCGTTTTGTTTTCATCGACAAACCGCGCGGCCTGTTCGATATCCTGTTCCAACAATGCCCAAACTTGTTGCGAAACAGAGAGCCCATCTAGGGACATAGGCCAGCCTTTCGTGCCAAAATCGGATTTCGTAAAACCACTGCAAGAACAAAAACTCAGCGCGAGGGTAGATAGCGGCGTGCGAGGATGCCAGTAAAAATTTCGCCATATGAGTGCTCAAAGCAGTATAGGAAATCGCTCTAGCCGCATGATGCCATCGCATTTTTACAATAGGCTGGGATAAAATCGCTTACGCTCGCTGCAAAAGCGACCCTCATGCGTCGCTTATCACCTTACCAAACACGAAACGCACCGCCTTCTCGAATTAATTCAGCGGCAGGTCTTGAAGCTGAGGTTTCTTCTCAAAGCTTGGAAAATGGCGATCCCTGAAGGACTCGAACCCTCAACCTGCTGATTAGAAGCGGTGATCAAGGCATTTCGCCACACTTCTCCCACCCGCGCCAAACGGCCAAAAATTTATTAAAAACAACAAATTACGTTGACGATCATTTCTCATGTGGCGCATGAATTACGCCAGAAATCGCCACCATTTGCTTCCTTATAGCTTCCGGAAAATTGTAACCAAATTGGGTATTTTGGATATGTTCAAACTGACAAAACGCACTGTTGAAAGCTTGGTCATCGAAGACAAAGACTACCTCACTTGGGATGGTGAGTTGCGTGGGTTTGGCGTGCGCGTGTACCCATCTGGGAAGAAGACCTATCTGGTCCAGTACCGCGTTGGGAAACGCACCCGCCGCTACACCATCGGCCAGCATGGTGCCTTGACCACCGAGGAAGCCCGGAAAGAGGCGAGAAAGCTGCTTGGCGATGTTGCCAAGGGGGATGACCCCTCTGGTGACAAACAGAAGCGTATGCGCGCGCCCACAGTGGCGGCGCTCTGCGACCGCTTCATGCGGGATTATGCAGAACGGCACTGCAAACCTTCCACGGTGCGCAGCTATGCCATGATCATCCGCCACTACATCGTGCCGCAACTTGGCCCGATGCTGATTGAAGAAGTGCAACGGGCTGACGTTGCCGCTATGCATTTGAAGCTCAGCGACCGCGCCCCTTATCAGGCAAACCGGATGCTTTCCCTTGTCTCCAAGATCTTCAACACTGCCGAGGATTGGGGGCTGCGGCGTGAAGGCAGCAACCCCGCCACCCGGATCAAGAAGAACCGCGAGGAAGAGAAGAAGCGATACCTGCGCAATGACGAACAGTTGCGTCTGGGCGAGGTGCTGCAGGAATGCCTGGAAGACGGCAGCGAAACCATTCACGTGGTTTCAGCCATCATGTTGTTGATGCTGACCGGCTGCCGCCGCAATGAGATCACCACGTTGAAATGGGATTACGTGGATTACAACCGTCTGGAACTGCCCGACAGTAAGACCGGCAAGCGCCGCATCCCGCTACCGCGTGAGGCATATGATATCCTCATGTCCCTGCCCCGCATTCCCGGCAACCCGTATGTGATCCTGGGCAAAACCGATGACGGCCACCTCACCGACCTAGAACGCCCCTGGCGGCGCATCCGCGAAAAGGCAGGTTTGGAAGATGTGCGCATTCACGACTTGCGGCATACCTATGCCTCTGTGGCCGTAAACAACGGGATTGATCCCTTCATGCTGAAAGAGATCATGGGTCATAAGAACCTATCCACCACCCTGCGCTATTCTCATCTGGCAGATGACGCGGTGCAACGTGCCGCCGGTTCTGTGGCAAGTCGCTTAGCTGGTGCGCTGGGACAACGACCGCCTCACGCAACGCCCCTGCGCGTAGTACGATAGGAGCGTTACTCTATACGTTTAACTAAGGAAAAGTCCGCATTTTTCAGGCTCTAGTCACTTAAGTAATTAGAAATCCTGTCAGGCTCTTGCAGGTGATTTCACTAAAGGGCATCAAAGGTCCCGCAAACGACCTATGGATGCAAGCATGTCTATCAGCCCTTACCAATCTTACTATCTCCTGCTCGACGCTTTTGACAAAACCGGATTGGCAATGTTTGGCAAAGACTGGACAGGGCACGAGGTCAGGGCCGCACCCGTTGATCCTGATCCGTTATCCGTACGGGCAGAAATCGAAAAGATTGAAGCCAGGCTTGAGCAGATAAGTCTCCAACTGAGCGATATCCACAAAACACCTATTAAGGAACTGACACCTGGCGAACGCGCCCGTCAGGCTAAGGACTTAAAAGCACTCAGCGACGAACAAAAGGACCTGCGTTGCCAATATGCTGAATTGCCTGATGTGTCGGACATGAGTGACAAAGGTTCGCTGGCCTTCAGTCGACGCATGGACGTTGAGAACGCGCTAAAAGACGCGTTCAAATCTGGTGCGTTGTCGCTCATTGTCGCGCAAAATACGCGTGTCGAGTGGGAAGTCTGGTCCGCAGAAATCGGGTTCAGTGTGGCTTTCTTTAGATCCCTCGTTGCTTGCCCCAACCAGCTAATGAACTTGGACACTGCCCCTGGCTTTGTGGTGAAAACCGAGTTTGATCGCTGGTTATATCGCTTTCAGAAAACAAATGCGGGCATCGAAACCCTTTCGGCGTTTGCAAAGATTGAAGATTTTCTGCGGCACGAATTTGCCAAAGATCCTGACTGCAACACTCCCAAGCAAGCCTTCAAAGCACTCGCTAAAGAAAATTTGAAGGATTACAGCCGCGACCGCTTTGACTTAGTGTGGGCAACCGTCGCTCCTGCGGAGCGCAGCAAGGGCGGGCGCAAACGAAAATCCAAATAAACTATCCGGATAAACCGGACGGTTTCGAGGCCTACTTGGGGTCGACCAGCTCAACGCACTGAAATAAAACAATTTTTGAAAAAATAAATTGCCGGACGATTAAAGTTTATCGCCCCCTCCTATTTCCGCTTTTTGCGCCATTCTACCTTGGTTCCATCAAAACAACGCTAACCCAGCAGATGGAAACCAAACATGACACACCAGCAACAAGCCCAAGGCTTTGAACAGAACCCCAACCGCCTCATGGATGAAAATGAGGCCGCAGAAATGCTCTGCTACTCCGTACGCGCCCTGCAGAACTGGCGTTATCGCGGCGGCGGGCCGAAGTTCATCAAAATCTCTGCCCGCTCTGTACGCTACGCCTATGGCGACGTGATGGAGTGGATTGACCAGCGCCGCGTTGCCAACACCGCGCAAGCGCCCAGCTAACACAATTCAGTTTTGCCCGCGTCGTGCCTGGCAGCGCCGCGCGGGATTTTGGGGCCGGATGGCTCTCCCAGGGGCGTGGGCGAAACGGTTCCCCGCCCCTTTCTTATGCAAACTCGTCACTTTGAAAGGAAAAACAATGACGAACACACCCGCACAGAAATTCAAAATCGGCCTCGTTACGGCCACCATCTGGGACAACGACGGTTTCTTCTCCATCGACCTGTCACGCTCTTACAAGACCGATACGGGCGAATGGCGCAACACCAACAGCTTTCACCATTCCGATCTGCTGAACCTGGCTAAATGTGCTGAGCGCGCCGAAATCTGGATTGGCCGTCAATCCTTCAGCAAATGAACCAGCCAGCCGGAGCGCCCGTCGCTCCGGCCCCAAAACACATGCTGCCCCGCCGGAGGCAGCAAGGGGCAACGCCCCGTAGCATCCCCGAAAACCCAAACAGACCAACGGCATGAGCCGAAAAGGGGGGTGATAGTAGCACCCCCCTCTAGAAATACGACAACCAAGCAAAGGAACCCAAAATGCAAATTCTTCACAAAGGCTTCGATACGATCACACTGGCCATCAAGGCCAATCTCCCCCATGACCTTTTCGAACTCCTGGCAGCGGAAAAGGAACTGGCAGAGGCCGAACGTGCCCCCCGCCCTATCAGCTATGGCGGCGCGGATTTTGACCTTCAGCCACATGGCGGCGGCGGCTATGCCTTCCTGCTCACAGGCGGGCCTATGGATGTGCGGTGGGCCTTCAAGAAGCCCAACAGCAAAGATCCCTGGGGAACCCGTGTCACGGTCGGCTCAACGCTGCTGGCGACACAAGGTTTGGGCTTTGTGCGTGCCCACCTGGACAAGACACTTACCCGGCTTGGGATTAGATACCTTGCCGAACATGTCAGCCTGTCCCGCGTTGATTTCTGCATCGATGTTCTTGCGCCAGATTTTGAACTGAACCCTGAAAACTTTGTGCTGCACAGCCATAGCAACCGCGCCGATCACATCACCCCAGATGCCGAAATGCGCAGCAACGGTAAGTCAGGTCGGTTTACGTCTGTGACCGCAGGCAAGATGCCAGGGCGGCAAGTCATCATCTATGACAAGCGCCGCGAAGTGATCGACCGCCGCAAGCCGATCTGGTGGGACATTTGGAACGCCAGCCGGGAAGCTTTGGGCGAAACCCCGCTTGATCCTAAGGACCGTGAAACAAGCCAAATCTGGCGGATTGAGTTACGTGCTGGGAAGAACCTTCTTAAGGATCGTTGGAATATCCGCACCTGGGCAGATTTCGACAACAAATTTGGCGACTTGATTGCGGAGACATTTGAAAAGGTCCGATATGCCGAACCTGACCATGGCGACAGCAACCGCGCCCGCTGGCCCAATCACCCTGTCTGGGAATTGGTGAGCGAAGTGGCTGACGAAGACCTGCAAGAGCTACGCAGTCACCTGGAAGTGGACAAGGTGAAGTCGGTACACAAAGCGGATCACATCAAGCTGATCATGACGCTGCTGACCGGCAATGCAGTCACGCTAGCCGCAATGGAAGGGACAACCGAAGAGGCGCTGCCGGACTACATGGCGTCCCTGGGCAAACGCTTGAAAGACGACATCCACACCAATCCCAGCCGCGCGGCAAACAAGCTGAGCGAGGCCAAGGCGCGGTATCGATTTATTGGGTAGCGCAACACCAGGCCATATTTTGAACCACTTGCAGTTATTCCTATTTGGCCGAAACCGCGCTAGGCATCTCGCTTTCTTACAACTTTGTAGCCTTGCAACATGGCTTCCATGGTAATTTGTGGACACGTCGCAAAATTGAGGCCCAATTATGACAAAACTACCAGTAAAAACCCTTCCATCTGGAGACAATGGACGCCTTCTGGTCCGTCTTAATCACAAGTACCGGGAAATAGTACCGCGTTATGGCTTTGCGCAGTTAACGAACGCAAAGAACGCAAATGCTGTGAACGTACTTCTCCTTGGCCACGATGACGACACAGCCATTTTCATGCCTTACGACATCAGAAATGCCCTGGGTGTAAGCAAGGGAGGTGAGCTCAAATTTACTGTCAAAAAAGTTGGAGCTACTAGCAAGGTTTTATGGCTTCTTCGTTCTCCCGATCCGGCGGTGCACATGCCGGCTTTGCTTGCAGCAGCCTCAGTTCTCTTGGGCATCCTTAGCGTATTGATTGCTCTACTCGGATGATTTCAGACTAAACCTACGTCAGCTTGCAGTGACAATTTAGGAATAAATCCTTTCTAAACACGCATCTCGTAAATTCATTTCTTGATCCTTTTCTTGAATGTTTCGTTTCATTAACAAATTCGGGGCCCCAAAAAAATTTGAAAAATGCAATAAATCTTGCTGGTGCCCCTTGGAGCTACCAGCCATCATCCCTATATTTACCTCTCAACCGCCCAGGAATCGCAATATATAGAAGGGAAGGGAGCATGTAGTGTCGTTGGATCATGTTGGCCACGCTGAAATCGCGAAGTTTGCACAGAACAAAGTAAACTTACCGAAGGAAAAATCGGACGAGTACAAAAGGCAAGCGAAAAGACTGAGAGATAAGCTAGAAGACTACCTCAAAGATCATCCAAACTTTTCTCTCAAAAAGATGCTTCTTTCAGGAAGCATCGCGAAGGGCACCGCTCTCAAAAGCATCAACGATATCGATGTTGCTTGCTACATTTCTGGATCTGATGCTCCAACCGATGTGGGCGAATTGCTCGAATACCTTGCGGAACGGTTGCGAAGTGCCTTTCCCAATTTTTCACCTGATCAAATTCAACCCCAAACCTACTGTGTGACCGTGTCCTTCAAAGGTTCGGGATTGGATGTTGATGTTGTTCCCATCCTGAACGGCTCAGAACCCGATTGGTATGGCGATCTCGTGAGCCAGGAAGACGGTTCGTTTCTTAAAACCAGCATCCCAAGACATCTTGAATTTTGTAGGAAACGCAAAGCACAGCAAGAGAAGCACTTCGCACAGGTGGTTCGGCTTGCGAAGTTTTGGGTTCGGCGCATGAAAAGCACGCATCAAGGGTTCAGATTCAAGTCGTTTATGGTCGAAATGATCATGTCAAAACTCCTCGACGAAGGTCTTGATTTTTCAGACTATCCAGAGGCGCTCCAAGGATTTTTTACCTACATTCTGAAAACGGAACTGAGAGAAAGGATTTGGTTTGACGACTACTATGCACAATCAGCTATAGGCAGTTTTGATGAACCAGTGCAAATTATTGACCCAGTCAATCCCGAAAACAACGTTTCGAAGCTGTATACTGATCAGCAAATTGATATGATTTTGGACGCAGCAAGCGACGCGAGTGACGCAATTGATTGGGCACTTACCGCGACCACAAAGTTAGACACAATAAACTGTTGGCAGAAGGTCTTCGGACCTTCGTTTAGCGTGTGAGGTTATCATGTCTTCTAGCTACACAGTATCCACAACCTCATCTTTTACGATCACGCATGCCAAAAAAATCGCGTCGAAGCTGGCGGCGGATTTGATGCGAATGCATCGCCTGTACGGCTACCCGGCTCGTACCGCGATCCCCGAATACGAAGATGAAATAGCTCGACTCCTTCAGGCGGGGTACCTTGAAAGCGTTAAATATGGCTTTCAACGCGATGGAAAGTGGATAGAACCCACACTTGAATACAAATCATCAGACGTTTTTGGTTTGAATTTTGACGACGACGATCCTGGCCGCGTGCCGAGGAACAAAGATGTATCCAATGCAAAATTTCACAGCTTCCTAAACTACAACAGTAACTGGTGGAAACTTGGTACTGATGAACGCTCTTCTTTCGAAGGCGGATTACCATTCCAGCGAACGTCTGGGGAAGATGTTGGGTATTCGGGCTATTTTGACAGTGACAAAAGCTACACTGCGGGTGGGCGCTCGCTGTCTCGCTCTACACTACGGAACTTCTAAACATGCAAGAAATCAACGTGCACGGACTGTTTGAGAATACGACCCAGTTTCCAGACGTAGACGCCAAACAAAGGCTAGCTGCCTTAATAGGGATTGAAGCAAAAAAAACGCGGCTTAGCAAAATGCTCGCGTTACTGATTGACGAAAGTAGTCTCATTCGATGGCAGGAAAAGTTTCATCCAGACGCTTTCATGCTCAACCGCATGGTTACCAACAGGCCACCATTGGTCATATTGGAAGGCGACGTTGGCTCCGGGAAGACAGCGCTTGCCGAAAGCATAGGTGATGCGGTCGCTCGAATGTATGATCTTGAGATCACATTGTTACCCTTGAGCCTTTCGAGCAGGGGCCAAGGCCGAGTCGGCGAAATGACCCAACTTTTATCTGCCGCCTTTGAATACACCTGCAAACAGGGCGAACTTTTAAAGGGCAACGGTGGCCAGGCTTCTGGAGGTATTATCCTGCTCATAGATGAAGCTGACGCTCTCGCGCAGTCGCGTGAACATTCTCAAATGCACCACGAAGATAGAGCGGGAGTTAACGCCTTTATTCGTGGAATTGACAGAATCGCCAATGCGCGCGCGCCAGTTGCAGTTATTATGTGTACTAACCGCCTCAACGCACTCGACCCTGCGGTCCGGCGTAGAGCAGCAGAAATCATACGTTTTGGACGCCCAGACGAGGCGGAGAGGCGAGAAGCTCTTGCGCGGTTGCTGCATGGTGTCGGCTTAACCGAAGCCGAAATCGGACAGCTGGTTACGGTGACAGGACCGGGTGCCGGCCGTGAAAACGGCTTAACATACTCTGATTTAACTCAGCGCCTTGTGCCATCTATAATTATGGACGCCTTCCCAAGCAAGGCAATCTCGGGTGCGCGGGCAATTAAGATAGCTCAATCTCTCCCTGAAACCCCACCGTTTGAGGGCTAAGAAATGGTTGACTGGTCACTCGCCCAGCTACTTGCCGGAATGCATGAGAATGTACGCAAAAACTTGGAGCTAGCGAGAACAAACTTCGCGCACCCTGGTACAAAGGGAGATGCTGCAGAAAACGTCTGGATTGATCTCTTTAACGAGTATTTGCCTGAACGCTACACCGCCCGGAAAGCGCATATCGTAGACAGCCAAGGCAATCAGAGTGATCAAATTGATGTGGTTGTTTTTGATCGGCAGTATACGCCTTTTGTGTTCACGATGGGCGGGCAGATCACAATCCCTGCCGAGAGCGTTTATGCAATCTTTGAAGCCAAGCAAACCGTGAATGCAAGCCATCTCCAATATGCAAAGGCGAAGATAGAGAGCGTCAGGAAACTGCATCGAACGAGCCTGCCGATTCCTCATGCTGGAGGCACGTACAAGCCAAAGCCTCCAATCCCAATTATCGGAGGGTTCCTTGCGCTAGAAAGCGACTGGTCTCCTAAACTTGGTAAAAGCCTGATTAAGAACCTACAATCTAAGGACGAGTCACATCGCCTTGAAATAGGATGTGTCGCTGCCCACGGCTCGTTTTTCTGGAACAAGGAACAACAACAGTATTGCGTTGATCAATCTTCGACCGCTGCCTCCAAGTTCCTGTTTCAGCTCATCTCCCTTTTGCAATTCAGTGGAACGGTGCCTATGATCGACGTAATGGCATACGCACGATGGTTGGATCAGAACAAAAAAGACTTACACAAAAATGTGGCCAACTAAGCCGAAAGAGTTTGCAATAGATAACGCCTACTCACAGGCCCAACCATCGCCATCCCGATCCAACCGGTACACATCTGGCCCAATCACCCGCACCGGTCCACGCACGTAAGCGGGGCCGTTGCCGCGTCCGCCTGCGCAATCGACGTCGCTGGCGATGGGAACGCATTTGCCGGAATAGTTTGGGTGGCAGCTTGATTGCTTGCTTTGCGCAACCACGGGCGTTTTGCTGGCATTACGGGGAGCCGATGGTTGCGTTGTTGAGATATAGCGGGCGGACATCCAGGCAGGGCCTGACGGGCTGTTTAGCTTAGCCCAGCCGCCTTCAATTCGGACAACACCAACACGATCCCCTTTTCGAACCTGATCGATACGTTGATAGGATGTTCCTGGACCGGTACGAACGTTCACAACATTCCCCGTCACAAAGTAGACATCATAGGCCCGTGACTGCACCGCTTCGGCGGATGGAACACTCGCACGCACGGAATGCGACGGCAGGCCGTCACTTCCCAATTGGCCAAGCCCCCAAATGGTGCCAGCAGCCACAAGCCCCCACTTCAAACGTCTCATCGAAAACCAGACTCGTTGCCAAATATGAAACTAGTTAAGATTTGGTTAACGCACAGGTCAAGGCTGTAGAAGCCTGAAAATTAACATCCCAAAATAGGCAAGCCAGTTGTGGCTCCTCTTTCACTCCGATGTACTTGAACAACACCTGAGTTTTGCCTCCCGCTTGCTTCCGTATTGCTTCCGGCGGCAAGAGGACCTCACATTCCGTATGTGGAATGATTTACAAGTTATTGATATAATTTATAAAAATGGCGATCCCTGAAGGACTCGAACCCTCAACCTGCTGATTAGAAGTCAGCTGCTCTATCCAGTTGAGCTAAGGGACCGCTCTGTGGGCCGGGGGCTGGTGGGGTATCTCACCCTCTCGGGCCCCTGTGGCACTCGGATCCGTATAGCGGATCGGATTTGAAAGCAAAAGGCCAGCGGCGCCGGTTGTGGCACAAAATCTAACCTGCCGGAAACCGGTGCTCAGAGGGTGGCAATCCAGGCCGCAGCGCTGTGGCAAATCTGGTCCAGCTGGCTGGCGTGATCACGGCCGGTGACACGCTTGCGGGGCTTTAGATCATGATCGCCGTCTTCGGCCCAACACATGGAAATCATGGGCGAGAGCGCGTAATCGGCCACCTCTTCCCGAGAGCCAAAAGGATCGCGGGTGCCGTGGCAGATCAGTGTTGGCAGGCGCAGGTTGGCCAGATGGGCGGTGCGCAGTTTTTCCGGTTTGCCTTGCGGATGAAACGGGTAGCCGAAACACAACAGGCCCTGCACCTTTGCCTGATCGCCCAGATCATCCGCGATCAGACTGGCCACCCGGCCGCCCATGGATTTGCCGCCGATGACCAAAGGACCGGCGCCAATTTGGCCCCGCAAGTCTGTGACGGCCTGACGATATTCTTCGCTCAGCAGTTCCACCTTGGGCGGGGGACGTTTCGACCCGCCGTTGCGCCGTGCCGCCATATAGGCAAACTCAAACCGTGCCACGCGCAGCCCGGATGCCGCCAGCCGTTCGGCCAGCATGGCCATCACCGGATTGTCAATCGCCGCCCCGGCCCCATGCGCCAGCAGCACGGTGGCAGGGGCCTTGTTTGGGCCGTCAAACAGGAACTGAACAGCCACGGCGGATTACACAGCCGCCGCCGCCACAGCCAGATCGGCCATGGCCAGGATCGCCGCCCGGCTGTTTGCCACCGCGATAAACAGGCCGTTGTGGCAGAACTGCGCGCCAGCGACGCCCGAGGCCTCTTCCAGCGCGGCGCCGGTCAGGCCGGCCCAGGCGGCGGGCAAGTCGGCGCGGGCTTCAAACGTGCCACCGCCTTTGCGGATGGTGGTCAGCGCCCAATCGCCGCCGTCGCGGGGATGGATGACAAAAAGCAGATGATCGGCGCCGGCTTTCTCAACCGCAGAGCGGAACGGCATGCCCATCGAAAGCTCCAGCACCTGCGATGGGCCAGCCGCAGTAATTGCCTGCAGCACCATAGCCTCGGCGCGGCATTTTCCCGCCTTTGCCCGCACTGCGGCTTCAACAAAGGCTCCGGCAATGGGCAGCGCCGCCATAAAGGCGTTGGTGTCCGCCTCAGGGCTGCGATCATCAAAGGCGGGTTTCAGCGTTTCCAGCAGTTGCGGCAGGGTGATGTCCGCCAAAGGTCCGGCAACTGACGGGTTCACCGCGCCATTGTCCAGGAGGTCCACCGGCAAAACAAAGCTTTGGTCGATGGCGCCATGCACCTCCTCCAGATCTGCCTCGGGCACATCAAGCGCCCGCAGGTAATCGCGGCCATAGTGGTGCCAGATCAGGCCAAAGGAACTGTAAGGATCACCGCTGGGGCGCAGGGGGTTGGGCCGCTGGTGGTGGTCAAAAATCCCCGCCTCGGCGTCATAGGCCCGGCCCACATCATAGATCAGCTTGCCTGCGCCCGGTGTCGTCATCGCCGCATCGCGGGTGCGGATCAGCTGGGCGTCAGGAAACAGGCGGGTCAGCACCACCGAGGACAGCAGCTCATCCGCGTGAAAGCCGCCGGAATGGGTGATCAGATGGGTGATGGTCATCGGGGGGTCCCCTGCTCAGAAGTAAAACAGGCGGCCCGCTGGCCGCCCTTCTGTCTGCGAGACCCGAAAAAGGGCCTTATCTCTGCGCTTAGTGGGTCCAGGGACCACGGCGATTGGTGGCAAAGTTCTCACCATAACCGCCAGCGCGCAGGTTGGGTTTGCGGGTCTGCGGCGTCAGCACAACGGCCTCCAGCCCCTTTTCCTCAGCGTATTCCAATGCTGCTTCTTTGCTGTCGAACTTCAGGCGCACCTGCGTCTGGGTGTCCCCGCTTGAGATCCAACCCATCAGCGGATCGATATCGCGGGCCTCAGCCGGTTCGTAATCCAAAACCCACTGACGGGTTTTGGCCATGCCGGACTGCATCGCGTTACGGGCGGGCTGATAGATTCGTGCGCGCATCGGCGTCTCCTCTTGTTTGGGGTGTTATCGGGAAACTTGCCCCATTTTGCAAGCATCTCCTCACAGCCATCACCCTGCTGACAGAGGGCTGTCAGCAGCCCCCTGTTAGGAGGGTCCCATCACGAAAATCAGCATCCCAAAAGGAGACAAACCGATGCAAGACACAACACAGAACCACGTGATGGAAACCGTACTGTTCAAACTCAAAGACGGCGTGACCACCGATGCCTTCCTCAAAGCCGCCGAAGCCTCCGTCACCTATGTGGAAAGCTGCAGCGGTTTCATCTCGCGGCGCCTGTCCGGCGCAGCGGGCACCCAATGGGTGGAAACCATCGAATGGGCTTCACTGGCAGATGCCGAGGCAGCATCAGCAGGGTTGGCCGCAGCCGAGGGGATTGGCGATTTTCTGGCAGCGGTGGATGAGACCAGCGTCGCAATGCATCACACCCAGGTGCAGCTGAGCCTGCGCTGAGCCACATAAAACAAAGGCCCTCACCCGAAATGGGTTTGGGCCACGTTTTATTGAAATGTTCAAAACACTTTAGCCAAGAACCCTAACAGGACATTGGCTGCCAGCCAAACCGCAGGGAGCGAGGGGTGGGTGAAGTGCGGTCCACCCGGCAGCCAAGCCTGCCACTTGCCCGTTAAGCGTAGTCCGGCAACCCCAATTTGGCAACTTTATTTCAAATGACGCTCAGTAATTTGAAATATTTATAAACCGCCAGTAGCACTCACTTCTGCCAGATGCCCGCCTAAGCCGAAGCGCGCGATGGCATTCAGCGTTTTCCCCATTGCGATTGCCCTTGAACCGGATCAAAAAGAGATCAAATCTGGGGTACCCGCCCGGGACTCAGACATGAGAGCCGCACATGCCCTACGCCCATTCGGACAAGACCATGCCCATGATGACCGCCGCAGACGGCGCAGCCAAGGCACGCGACAAGCTTGAGGGCGGCAAACGCTTTGTCATGCATACCGAATTTTCGCCCGCCGGCGACCAGCCCACCGCCATTGCGGAACTGTCGGGCGGGATCACTGACGGTGAGCGTGATCAGGTTCTGCTGGGCGCAACCGGCACCGGCAAAACCTTCACCATGGCCAAGGTCATCGAAGAGACCCAGCGCCCCGCTATCATTCTGGCGCCGAACAAAACGCTGGCGGCCCAGCTTTATGGTGAGTTCAAAGGTTTCTTCCCGGAAAACTCGGTCGAGTATTTCGTGTCCTTCTATGACTACTACCAGCCCGAAGCCTATGTGCCGCGCTCGGACACCTATATTGAGAAGGAAAGCCAGATCAACGAACAGATCGACCGGATGCGCCACTCGGCCACCCGGTCGCTGCTGGAACGTGATGATGTGATCATCGTCGCCTCGGTCTCTTGTATCTACGGTATCGGTTCGGTCGAAACCTATTCGGCAATGACGCAGGATCTGGTTGCGGGCGAGGAATACGACCAGCGCCAGATCATGGCGGATCTGGTGGCCCAGCAATACAAACGCAACGATCAGGCGTTTCAGCGTGGCTCCTTCCGGGTGCGCGGCGATGTGTTGGAGATTTTCCCGGCCCACCTTGAAGATCGCGCATGGCGACTGTCCTTCTTTGGGGAAGAGCTGGAAACCATCACTGAATTTGACCCGCTGACCGGGGAAAAGACCGACACATTCGAAAAGATCCGGGTCTATGCAAACTCGCACTACGTGACGCCCAAGCCAACGCTGCAGCAGGCGGTCATTTCGATCAAGAAAGAGCTGAAGGAACGGCTGAACCAGCTGGTGGATGAGGGCAAGCTGCTGGAAGCGCAACGGCTGGAACAGCGCACCAACTTTGACATTGAAATGTTGGAGGCTACCGGCCATTGCAACGGCATTGAAAACTACTCGCGCTATCTGACGGGCCGTGCCCCGGGCGAACCGCCCCCCACCCTGTTTGAGTTCATACCCGACAACGCCATTGTCTTTGCCGATGAAAGCCACGTCTCAGTGCCGCAGATCGGTGGCATGTATCGCGGGGACCACCGGCGCAAGTTTACACTGGCCGAACACGGCTTCCGCCTGCCGTCCTGTATGGACAACCGACCGTTGAAGTTTGAGGAATGGGATGCGATGCGGCCCCAGTCGATCTTCGTTTCGGCCACCCCCGCCGCCTGGGAAATGGAGCAAGCCGGCGGCGTCTTTGCCGAACAGGTGATCCGCCCCACCGGCCTGTTGGACCCTGAGGTGGAAATTCGCCCCGTCGATATGCAGGTGGATGATCTGCTGGATGAAATCCGCCGCGTGACAGCGGACGGTTACAGGACGCTTGTCACCACGCTGACCAAACGCATGGCTGAGGATCTGACAGAATATCTGCACGAACAAGGCATCAAAGTGCGCTACATGCACAGCGATATCGACACGCTGGAACGGATTGAGATCCTGCGCGATCTGCGGCTGGGCGCCTTTGACGTGCTGATCGGCATCAACCTGCTGCGCGAAGGCCTCGACATCCCGGAATGTGGTCTAGTCGCCATTCTGGATGCAGATAAAGAGGGCTTCCTGCGTTCAGAAACCTCCCTCATCCAGACCATTGGCCGGGCGGCACGAAACGCCGATGGCCGGGTCATCATGTATGCGGACAAGATCACCGGCTCGATGGAACGCGCCCTGGCGGAGACCTCGCGCCGCCGCGAAAAGCAGATCGCCTATAATGAGCTGCACGGCATCACCCCGGAAACGGTGAAGAAAAACGTCGAGGATGTGCTGGCCGGCCTCTATCAGGGCGATACCGATCAATCCCGTGTCACCGCCAAGATCGACAAGCCAATGCATGGCGCCAATCTTGAGGCCCATCTGGCGGGCCTGCGTGACGAAATGCGCAAAGCCGCCGAAAACCTTGAGTTTGAAGAGGCCGCCCGCCTACGCGATGAGGTCAAGCGGTTGGAAGCGGTCGATCTGGCCATCGCGGATGACCCGCTGGCGCGGCAATCCGCCGTTGATGCCGCCGTGGAAGAATCCACCAACAAACGCGGCCGCTCCACCGCCGGCCGCGCCGGCCAACGCGGCGGCAATGTGAAACGGCGGGGGCGATGAGTCTCTCTCATCGTTTCCGCAGGGAACTCAATAAGTGCCATGTCAAGGCAAGCATGGTCCATGGCAAATACGTCATTGTGCTTGACGGCATTGGATATTCACTTGATCAGATTCCTAAAGGGAAAGTGAGAACGTGCTATGCTGCTGGCCTGACCCAAACCCAGTTCGAACAACTCTGTGCCAATGTTTCGCCCACGCTTATTGAATTCAAAAACCTGTTGGCACATGACTTTTCAGCAATAGCGCAGATGGAAAACTTAATTGGTCTGTCTCTTCTGCATTGCCCAATGTTCACTCAATTGAACGGCGTCGAGAGGCTGTCGAAGCTCGAATACTGCAGCTTAAACACATGCATGAAACTAGTAGAATTGGATCATTTGACCGACCTCCCAATACGTCATCTCAGGATTGCGGGCGGGATGTCAAAGCCGCTTTGGCTTGAGACGCTATTGCCGCTTTCAAAGATGTATCAGCTTGAAGAATTGAGCTTTGCGAATGTAAAAATCCGCTCCGGCGGCCTAGCGCCTTTGGCTAAGATCGGTAGCTTGAAGCATCTGTCACTGCCCAGTTTCTTTCCCAAAGAGGAATATGACGCACTGCACAGGCAACGCCCCGACATAACCGGCAACGTTGCTCCTTTCCAGCGGCGGCGAAACACTTTTTTGAAGCGACTACGCCTAGGTTATGAAGCATTAATTGCGCGCGTCACACCGTTTACCTAATCCACATTGACAAGGTTTTGGCAGCCCCATTGCCCTTCAAATTGTCCCAGACGCCCTCCCAAGCTCGGACGCGCCCCTTTAGTCCCCCCTCGCCGACTCACCCGAACAGGCGCAGACTGGTCCAATCAATCACCCCAAGACGTCGAGGATGTGCTGGCCGGACTCTACAAGGGCGACACTGATCAGTCCCGGGTCACCGCCAAGATCGACAAACCGATGCATGGCGCCAATCTTGAGGCCCATCTGGCGGGTCTGCGTGACGAAATGCGCAAAGCCGCCGAAAACCTTTAGTTCGAAGAGGCCGCCCGCCTGCGCGATGAGGTCAAGCGGCTGGAAGCGGTCGATCTGGCCATTGCGGATGACCCGCTGGCGCGGCAATCCGCCGTTGATGCCGCCGTGGAAGAGTCCACCAACAAACGCGGCCGCTCCACCGCCGGCCGCGCCGGCCAGCGCGGCGGCAATGTGAAACGGCAGGGGCGCTAAGCCCCCTCGTCCGCCAACCGCGTTGCAAGCCTTGGAATCTCGGGTGCTGCACCTTCCTATCAGGGCAGGATGAATTCTATTGCCGAAAAGCTCTCTTTGCGGGTATCCGTTGGGTCATTGCCGACCTAAAAGAGTTTTTCATCCAATGCCTTTTTCCGTGTCCACCATCGGTGCTGCCACCCGTCCCCTGCGCAGCACCGCCGCGCTGCTGGTTGCAGCGGCCCTGATCGCTGGCTGCTCCCAGACCTACGGCCCTTCAGTCCCGTCACAGCCCGGCAAAAACTTCCTCGCCGCCCGTGACGCCTACCAAAAGTGCCTGCCAACCGCGCGGGCCACAGGCCAGAACACCATGACATCCAGCTACATCATGAGTGTTCTGCTGGGGGGACTAGTGCTGGGGCCCGTTATTGTAGCCAGCAACCAAGATGGCATCCGCTACAGCGGTGAGGCCGGGGGCCTGGATAAGTGTCTGGCAGACGCAGGCTATGTCCGGCGTGACCTGACCCCACAGGAGATCAAGATCCTGAACAACAGCTTTGGCGAACGCCGCATGTTGTTGCTGGATCAGCTGGTCGCCGGGGAAACGATTGATCCGGGTTACTATCCGGGTCAGGTGTAAGCCCACGTGTAAGTCCAAGACGCCAACAGCAACGTGGATTAACCATCCAAACAGGCTGACATCTGCGCCTTGGTTTCCGATAGATCAAAGCAAAGCTGCCACTGCTGCAGCTCTTGCTGTAACTGCTCGGCTCGGTTGGCAGTTGCCTCATGCAGCTGTTTTTCGCGGCGCAACGCCTCGCTCATCGCCTGCACACCCTGCGCTGTTGCGGCGACATCCTCATAGGCCTCGGCGAGAGAATTATAGTTGTCGATGATCCCGTTGCATTCCGCCAGCAGCGCTGAATAGCTGTCATTTTTCTCCACCAGCGCCTGATCCAGCGTCGACTTGCAGACAAAGCCCCGACTGTCACAGGCGGTATCGGCAAAACAAATCTCCGTCTTGGCCGCATTCGGCACACCGACCGTCAACATCATCAAGGCCACGCCAGCCGCGCAGGTCATCGTCTTCATTTCACTTCCTTTTTGCCCGACCTAAGCGGCACAGATGCAAAAATGAAACCCGCGACGGTTAAACACCTGAAAAGGCATAAGAAGTGTTCCAACTTCGCAACGCCCGCTGAAACCAGTGCATCGCGAGGCGCAGCTGACCTCACGCGGTTGTGCGCAGTCCCGCGCCGATCTGCCGTAGGTGTCAGGGGAAGTGCTCTTCCCCTCCTCCGCCGCTTGCGTCATACTCGCCGCAACAACAAGACCAACAAATTCGGGGACCAATCCCCAACGGCCGAACCCTGAGGCACGACCATGAAACGCATTCTCAGCGCCGCCATGCTTGCGGCCTTTGTCGCCCCTGTTGCAGCGCCGGCCTTTGCCGGGCCGATTGAGCGCGCCTGCCTGGCATCCCCGCGCAAGGAATCCAGCCGCCCGCTGTGCAATTGCATCGGACAGGTGGCCAACCAGATGCTCAGCTCCGCTGATCAGCGCAAGGCCGCCAAGTTCTTCAAAGACCCGCACAGCGCACAGGAGGTCCGGCAATCCGACCGCCGCGCCGATGAACGGTTCTGGGAACGTTATGTTGATTTCGGCTCCACCGCGGCGGCGGTCTGCGGCTGATAATCTTGCGGCGATATGCGAAACTTGCCAGCATCCTATGCTTGCGTCATGATCCGGTCGCAGAGGGTCTGCCAGTGAGCAACCGTTCTGTGGGCAAGCGTTCTGTGGGAGGGAGCGATGCGTAAATTTCTGGTCATTCTGGATGACAGCCGCGAATGCCTGAATGCCATGCGCTTTGCCGCCATGCGTGCAGCCAAAACCGGTGGCGGTGTGGAAATCCTCTCGGTGATTGAGCCCGAAGAATTCAACCACTGGATTGGTGTCGGTGACATCATGCGCGAAGAGGCCCGGGAACGGATCGAAGTGCATTATGAAGTTTTTGCCAAATGGATGCGCGACCGTCAGGGCATCGACCCCGAATTGGTGATCCGCGAAGGCGAACCTGTGGCGCAGATCCTGGCGCAGATCCAAGATGACCCGGACATTGGCGTTCTGGTGCTGGGCGCGGGCACCGATAAAAAGGGCCCCGGCCCGCTGGTCACCCAGCTGAGCCGTTCGGCCGGCACGCTGCCCATTCCGATCACCATCGTCCCCGGCGATCTGTCCAAGGACCGGCTGGAAGCGATCACCTGATCTGGCGCAAAGACCGGCGACCTGCCCGCCATTACCCTATGGCTGATCCACCGCAGGAGCTGCCATGCCCGCCGCCACCACTAAAACCGACCTTCTGGCCACCACCGAAGCAGAATTCAGCAAGCTGACCCGCCTACTGGATAAGGTGCCCGTGGCGGCGCAGACACTGCCGGATGCCGATGCAGATGGCACAACGCTGAAAGATACCATCGGCCACCGCGCCCATTGGGTTGACCTGTTTCTGGGTTGGTACACAGCCGGTCAAACCGGTGCGCAGGTCGCCATCCCCGCCCCGGGCTACAAATGGAATGACCTGAAACGCTACAACGCAGATCTGCGCGTCGCGCAACAAGACATGCCGTGGGATGACGCCCGGGATCTGCTGACAGCCAACCACAACAGGCTGCTCATCTTTCTGAACGCGCTATCCGAAACGGACCTCTACGGCGCGCCGATGAAAGGGGGGAACAGCAAATGGACCACCGGACGATGGGCCGAAGCGGCCGGGGCCGCGCATTACCGGTCGGCAGCGAAATACATCCGGGCACGGTTGCGGGCTTCTGAGACCACGCGTCACGGTTAAGTTTAGAACCATTCTAATCCTTGACTCTGACCCTGACGAAGCGCATATCAAGGTCAAGCGATAAGGATTGCACGATATGTTTATTCAGACTGAATCCACCCCGAACCCCGCCACCCTGAAGTTTCTGCCCGGTCAGGCCGTTTTGGGTGCCGGCACCGCCGACTTCCCCAGCGCCGAAAGCTCGGACGCGTCGCCGCTGGCCAAACGTGTCTTCGCCGTCGCTGGCGTCACCGGCGTGTTCTTTGGCGGCGACTTCATCACCGTCACCAAAGGTGATGACGTGGAATGGGATCATATCAAACCGGGCATCCTCGGCGCGATCATGGAACACTTTCAGTCTGGCGATCCCGTCATGGCAGGCGAAGCAACTGCCGCCTCGGGTCACGCAGAACACACCGGCGAAGATGGTGAGATCGTTGGCCAGATCAAAGAGCTGCTGGACACCCGCGTGCGTCCTGCCGTGGCTCAGGATGGCGGTGACATCACCTTCCACGGTTTTGATCGCGGCGTTGTTTACCTGCACATGCAGGGCGCCTGCGCTGGCTGCCCCTCCTCGACCCTGACGTTGAAAATGGGCATCGAGAACCTGCTGCGCCATTACATCCCCGAAGTGACCGAGGTACGCCCCGTTGCCGTCTGACGCACTGATCCTGGGATTTGACACATCGGCCGCGCATTGCGCGGCCGCTTTGTTGTTGGGTGATCAGGTTCTGGCCCAACATCACGATGAGATGGGCCGTGGTCAGGCAGAACGGCTGATGCCCCTGCTGGAGGAGGTTCTGGCCAGTGCGGGCAAGACCTGGGCCGATCTGGACGCCATTGCTGTGGGCGTCGGCCCCGGCAATTTCACCGGCATTCGCATCTCCGTCTCGGCGGCGCGTGGTCTGGCCTTGGGTCTGGGCATTCCGGCAATTGGGGTGAACAGCTTTGAGGCCATCGACATGTCCGAAGGTTTGGGCGTGGCAGCCGTGCCGGGCCCGCGCGGTCAGGCCTATCTGGCGCCTGCGGACCGGGCGCCCTACCTGGCCTCCGCAGATGAGCTGAGCGATATTCTGCAGGATGTGCCACTCAAAACGCCTCAGGCGGATCGGATCGCGGTTCAGATCGCGCAAGTCGCGGCGCAGAAACTGCCCAACGGATCCCACGCCGCACCTGCGCCGCTTTACATCAAGGCCGCGGATGCCGCGCCTCCACGTGACCCAGCGCCGGTCATCCTGCCGAATGATCCCGCCCCATAATCTTACCTGTGCGCAGCAACATGACACCTGATGCCCTCGCCCGGACCCATGCCGCGGCTTTCACCGACCAACGCCCCTGGACCGCGGCGGAGTTTGCAGGCCTGCTCAGCGCGCCGCATGTCTTCGTGGTTGGGGACGCTGACAGCTTTGCCCTGGGCCGCGTCATCGCTGGTGAGGCTGAACTGCTGACACTGGCCACTGCCCCTACCGCACAAGGGCAAGGCAAAGGCCGCAATACCCTGCGCGCCTACCATCAGGCGGCCAGCACCCGCGGCGCGCAGGACGGGTTTCTGGAAGTGGCCGAAACCAACCGGGTAGCGATTCGACTGTATCAGAGCGAAGGCTACAGCCAGACAGCGAAACGCCCGAATTACTACCGCCTGACCAATGGTCAACGTGTTGCCGCCCTGATCCTGAACCGTCCGTTCTGAGGTCATTTCCTATTGGACAGAGCGTTTTTGACCGGATAGTCAAAGCAGATCATTCAGTTTCCTGTTGACCCTAGGCCGTGGCTGCGGCCTAAATCTGGGTTGGACAGACCTGATCTGCTCACTTGCCGGAGGTTGTAGAAAGCAGCCCCGAGTTTAACAATATGGGAGAGTACTATGACTCTGATGCAGAAGTTCCTTGGCGCTGCCGCCGCCGTTGCCCTGAGCGCGGGCGCCGTGGCCGCTGAGCCCGCCCTGATTTTCGACCTGGGTGGTAAATTCGACAAATCCTTCAACGAAGCTGCGTTCAACGGCGCATCCCGCTGGGCCGAAGAGACCGGCGGCAAGTTCCTGGAAATCGAACTGCAGTCCGAAGCACAGCGTGAGCAGGCGCTGCGTCGTTTCGCCGAAGCGGGCGCAAACCCGGTCATCACCACCGGTTTCGCCTTCGCAACCCCGGTTGAAGCTGTTGCCGGCGACTACCCCGACACCAAATTCGTCAACATTGACGGTTGGATGCCGGAAGTGCCCTCCAACGTTCAGCTGATCGGCTTCCAGGAGCACGAAGGCTCCTACCTGGTTGGCATGATGGCTGCCATGGCGT
Source organism: Thalassovita sp. (assembly GCF_963691685.1). Taxonomy (GTDB): domain Bacteria; phylum Pseudomonadota; class Alphaproteobacteria; order Rhodobacterales; family Rhodobacteraceae; genus Thalassobius. The sequence continues at coordinate 652,692 of NZ_OY829290.1, read as the reverse complement.
CGAAATCCGGCACCGTTGGCTTCATCGGCGGCATGGACATCCCGCTGATCCGTCACTTCGGCTGCGGCTACGCCCAGGGCGCCAAAGCAGTGAACCCTGACATCAAAGTTGTCACCAACATGACCGGCACCACCCCGGCTGCTTGGAACGACCCGGTAAAAGGCTCCGAGCTGACCAAGGCACAGATCGGTCAGGGCGCGGATGTTGTTTACGCAGCAGCAGGCGGCACCGGTGTTGGTGTTCTGCAGACCGCAGCTGACGAAGGCATCCTGTCGATCGGCGTGGACAGCAACCAGAACCACCTGCACTCGGGCAAAGTTCTGACCTCGATGCTGAAGCGCGTTGACGTTGCCGTTTACAACTCGATGAAAGCTGGCGCCGATCTGGAAACCGGTGGTTTCACCATCCTGGGTCTGGCCGAAGAAGGTGTTGGCGTTGCAATGGACGAGCATAACGCCGCCCTGGTCACCGAAGACATGAAAGCTGCCGTGGAAGAAGCCCGCGCCAAAATCATCTCGGGCGACCTGAAGGTTGAAGCCTACTACACCAACGACAGCTGCCCCGTACACCAGTTCTAATCGGCGCCTGTCGCACAGTCATCGGGGGCCGCGCCAATAAACGGCGCGGCCTTCTCCTATAGGGAAAATCAAATGACACATCCCGTTAATCTCTTCTTTTCTGCCTGGGGCGAGAGCGATGCCGATGCGCGGGGCACTGCCCTGTCCGCCGTTCTGGCCCAGGATGTTTACTACGCTGATCCCAACACGCCCGAACCATTACACGGTGCAGATGCGGTGATCGGCTATATCGCTATGTTTTCCGCCAACATGCCCGGCGCTGGCGCCGCTGTTGCCGCTCTGGATGAGCACAACGGACACGTTCGGGCCACGGTGGATTTCTTGAAAGACGGAACCGCGATGATGCGCGGCCAGTATTTTGCTGATCTGGAGGCGGGGAAAATCACGCGTCTGGTTGGCTTTACCGGAATGGGGGACAACACGTGACGTCAACACCGGCACTAGAACTCAAAGGCATCTCCAAAGCCTTTGGCCCGGTCCAGGCTAACAAGGACATTTCGATCTCGGTGCAGCCGGGAACGATCCACGGGATCATCGGGGAAAACGGCGCAGGGAAATCCACCCTGATGTCGATCCTCTATGGTTTCTACAAGGCAGACGCTGGTGAGATCTTTATCAAAGGTCAAAAGACCGCCATCCCGGACAGCCAGGCGGCGATCTCGGCTGGCATTGGCATGGTGTTTCAGCACTTCAAACTGGTGGAAAACTTCACCGTTCTGGAAAACATCATCCTGGGCGCCGAAGACGGCGGCCTGCTGCGTCCTTCGCTGGCCAAGGCCCGCAAGGAGCTGAAGCACCTCGCCGAGGAATATGAGCTGAACGTCGACCCCGACGCGCTGATCGAAAACCTCAGCGTGGGCCACCAGCAGCGGGTTGAGATCCTCAAAGCGCTCTATCGTCAGGCCGAAATCCTGATCCTTGATGAGCCGACCGGCGTGCTGACCCCGGCCGAGGCCGATCAGCTGTTCCGGATCCTGGATCGTCTGCGCGAAGAGGGCAAAACGATCATCCTGATCACCCACAAGCTGCGTGAAATCATGGACACCACCGACACGGTGAGCGTGATGCGGCGCGGCGAAATGACGGCAACGGTCAAGACCGCAGAAACCAACCCCGAACAGCTGGCGGAACTGATGGTTGGCCGTAAGGTGTTGTTGCAGGTGGAAAAAGCCCCGGCCCAACCCGGTGAAACCATCCTTGAAGTCAAGAACCTCTCGGTCACCGATGACAAGGGTGTGCAGCGTCTGAAAGACGTTTCGCTGAACATCCGTGCCGGTGAAATTCTGGGCATCGCCGGTGTGGCGGGCAATGGCCAGTCCGAACTGATGGAAGTGCTGGGCGGCATGATCTCGGGCAGCGGGGCTGTCACCCTCAACGGTGAACCCCTGGATCTGACCGGTAAATTCTCCGATGGTCGCTCGCGCCGGGCGCGCGGTGTGGCCCACGTGCCCGAAGACCGTCAGAGCGAAGGCCTGATCATGGACTTCCACGCCTGGGAAAACGTCGCCTTCGGTTATCACCACGACGAGAAGTACCAGAAAAACGCGCTGTTCATGGACAACAACGCGCTGCGCGAAGACACCCAGCGCAAGATGGACAAATTCGACGTACGCCCGCCCCTGCCTTGGCTGGCGGCCAAGAACTTCTCCGGCGGCAACCAGCAGAAAATCGTTGTTGCCCGTGAGATTGAGCGCAACCCCGACCTGCTGTTGGTGGGTCAGCCCACCCGTGGCGTCGACATCGGCGCGATTGAATTCATCCACAAACAGATCATCGAGCTGCGCGATCAGGGCAAAGCCATCCTGCTGGTTTCGGTGGAACTGGATGAAATCATGTCCCTGTCGGATCGCATCGCGGTCATGTTTGACGGGAAAATCATGGGCGAACGCATGCCCGAAGACACTAACGCACAAGAACTTGGCCTGCTGATGGCCGGTGTTGCCGGAAACGGAGGAGCCGCCTGATGGACAAGATGCCTAAATGGGCCGATGTGGTCCTGATCCCGCTGATCTCATTGATCCTCGCTGCTGTGATCTCCTCTCTGGTGATCCTGGCGATCGGTGAAGACCCGATTGCCGCCGTGAAACTGATGGTTTCCGGGGCGCTGGGATCCTCCAACGGCTGGGGCTACACGCTCTATTACGCCACCAACTTCATGTTCACCGGCCTTGCCGTGGCCGTGGCCTTCCACGCCAGCCTGTTCAACATCGGCGGCGAAGGTCAGGCGATGCTGGGCGGCCTGGGTGTTGCCCTGGTCTGCCTGTTCATTCCCTGGCCCCATTGGAGCCTTGCCATCATCGGCGCCGCGGGTGCTGCAGCACTGTTTGGGGCGGCCTGGGCGATGATCCCGGCCTATCTGCAGGTGCGTCGCGGCAGCCACGTGGTGATCACCACCATCATGTTCAACTTCATCGCCTTTTCGCTGCTGAACTACCTGCTGGTAAACCAGCTGCGCCCGCCACGGGCGATGGATCCGGCCTCGGCGAAATTCCCCGAAGCCACCCACCTGCCCAGCCTGCATGACATTCTGGGCACCGTCGGGATCGAGTTTTCCAAACACGCCCCGGCCAACGTCAGCCTGCTGATCGCTGTGGCCGCCTGTTTCGCGGTTTGGGCGCTGATCTGGCGCACCCGCTTCGGCTTTGAGCTGCGCGCCTTCGGCAAGTCCGAAAGCGCGGCACGCTACGCTGGGATCTCACCGTTCAAAATCACCATGATTGCCATGCTGATCTCTGGTGGCCTGGCCGGCATGATGGGCATCAACAATGTGATGGGTGAAAGTGAACGGCTGGTTCTGAACGCGGTCGAAGGCGCTGGCTTCATCGGCATCGCCGTATCGCTGATGGGCCGCAACCACCCGTTTGGTGTGTTCCTGGCCGCAATCCTGTTCGGCTTCCTCTATCAGGGCGGCGCAGAACTGGCGCTTTGGACCAACATCCCGCGTGAGCTGATCGTCGTCATTCAGGCGCTGGTCATCATGTTCACCGGTGCCCTCGACAATATGGTGCGGATGCCGCTGGAGCGGATCTTCCTGGCCCTCAATTCCAAGAAGGAGGGTTAAGCAATGGACTATCTCACATTCCTTCAGGTCCTCGACACCACTGTCCGTTTTGCAACTCCGCTGCTCTTGGCCTGTCTGGCGGGCCTTTATTCCGAGCGTGCCGGGATCTTTGACATCGGCCTCGAAGGCAAGATGCTGGCCGCGGCCTTCTTCTCTGCGGCGGTGGCCTATACCTCGGGTAACGTCTGGATCGGCCTTCTGGCCGGTGTGGCGGTCTCGGTGCTGCTGTCGATCCTGCACGGGCTCGCCTCCATCACCTTCCGGGGCAATCAGCTGATCTCGGGCCTGGCCATCACCATGTTGGCCGGCGGGATGACCGTCCTTGTTGCACAGGACTGGTTCAAACAGGGCGGCCGTACCCCGCAGCTGGAAGGTGCAGCGCGGTTTGAGCCGATCACCCTGCCCTTCGCCGAAGCCATGCGCGACGTGCCGGTCGTTGGCCCTCTGTACTATGAGCTGATCTCGGGCCACCCGATCCTGGTCTATCTGGCGATCGCGATGGTGCCGCTGACCTGGTGGGTGCTGTTCCGCACCCGTTTTGGCCTGCGTCTGCGTGCTGTGGGGGAAAACCCCGCCTCGGTTGATACGGCCGGTGTTTCGGTTGTGTCGCTGCGCTATTCGGCGGTGCTGATCTGTGGCGTGCTCTGCGGTTTGGCCGGGGCCTATCTGGCCACCGCGCTGCAGGCCGGTTTTGTCAAAGACATGACCGCTGGCCGGGGCTACATCGCGCTGGCAGCCCTGATCTTTGCCAAGTGGCGGCCGTGGTACGCGCTTTGGGCGACACTGCTCTTTGGTCTGTTCCAGGCACTGGAACTGCGCCCCGACGTGATCGAAAACGTCGTCGGCATCACCGTTCAAAGTCAGCTGTTGGGCGCCCTGCCCTATATCCTGACCGTGGTGATCCTGGCCGGTTTCGTCGGCAAAGCAATCCCGCCACGCGCCGGTGGCCAGCCCTATGTGAAAGAGCGCTAAGCCGCCTTTCACCCGCTAAACATCCAGCCCGGACGGTTCTGCACCGCCCGGGCTTTTTCTTTGCGGCATCAAACGTTCTGCGTCAGATTTCCACAGCTTCCCCTTGCGAAATGCGCGATGGGCGGGCTAGGAAAACATATGTATATCTACCTCCCTATCGCCGAAGTTTCGGTCAATATTTTCCTGCTCTTCGGGCTTGGGGGGATTGTGGGGGTGCTGTCAGGCATCTTTGGCGTCGGCGGCGGCTTCCTGATCACACCGCTGTTGTTCTTTGTTGGCATCCCGCCCGCAGTTGCGGTGGCCACCTCAGCCAACCAAATCGTCGCCTCATCCGTCTCAGGCCTCTTTGCCCATCTGAAACGCAAGACCGTGGATCTGCGCATGGGCAGTGTCTTGCTGGCCGGCGGGCTTGTCGGGTCGGCCTTTGGCATCATGCTGTTCAACTATCTCAAGGCTTTGGGGCAGGTCGATCTTCTGGTTCAGCTCTGCTACGTCATCTTCCTTGGGGTGATCGGTGGCCTGATGTTCATCGAAAGCCTGCGCGCCATCCGCCGGGCCCGCAAAGCCGGCGGTGTTCTGCGCAAACGCAGCCAGCACAACTGGGTCCACGGCCTGCCGTTCAAGGTGCGGTTTCGCGCCTCGGGCCTCTATATCTCGGTGATCCCCGTGCTGCTGGTCGGCGCCTGCGTTGGTGTTCTGTCGGCGGTGATGGGGGTTGGCGGTGGCTTCATCATGGTGCCGGCGATGATCTACATCCTTGGCATGCCGACCAAGGTTGTGGTGGGCACCTCTCTGTTTCAGATCATCTTTGTCGCCGGGTTCAACACGCTGCTGCATGCGATCACCAACAAAACGGTCGATCTGCCGCTGGCGCTGTTCCTCTTGATCGGCGGCGTGGTCGGTGCCCAGTTTGGCAGCTCCATCGGGGTGAAGCTCAAGGCCGAAACCCTGCGCATCCTGCTGGCGCTGCTGGTGCTGTCAGTCTGTGGCAAGATCGCGCTGGATCTGCTGCTGGAACCAAGTGAGCTTTATACGATCAGCCGTCCCAATGCAGCGGGGGGCAGCCAATGAACCGCCTGTTGCTGATCTTTACTCTTCTCCTGACCCCGTTCTTTGCAGCGGCGGAAGAGGAAATTGTGCTGGGTCTCAGCCAGGATAAGGTTGCCATCACCGCACAGTTCGATGGCTCAGACATCCTGATCTTCGGCGCCGTCAAGCGTGAGGTGGCAATCCCCGAAAACGATCTGGATGTGATCATCGCCATCGAAGGCCCCACCGGCCCGATGGTGGTGCGCCGCAAGGAAAAGAAGTTCGGCATCTGGATCAACGGCGCAGCGCTGGAGGTCGACAAAGCCCCCGCGTTTTACGCCGTGGCCTCCTCGGCCCCGCTGTCAGACATCCTGCGCCGCATCGAAAACGAGCGGTATCAGATCACCGTCGACAAAGCGATCCAATCGGTCAGCGCCACGGTCCAGTTCGGCAACACCCAGGCCTTTACCGAAGCCCTGATGCGCATTCAGGCCAACAACGGGTCCTACCAATTGCTGGAAGAGGCGGTGGAGGTCGATCAACAGACCCTGTTCCGCTCCTCGATTTCGCTGCCGTCCAACCTGACCGAAGGCGATTACAACGCCCGGATCTTTCTGGTGCGCAACGGCCATGTGGTGGCGGATCTGGAAACCGTGATCGATGTGCGCAAGGTGGGGCTGGAACGGTTCCTCTATAACCTCGCGCAGGAACAGGCGCCCATCTATGGGCTGTTGTCGATCCTGATGGCCATTGCCGCGGGCTGGGGCGCCTCGGCCCTGTTCCGCCTGATCCGGGACGGCTAAGCCGCCCCGGCTGAGCTCCCAGTCAACCGCGCCCGATATAGGGCATATTGGTCGCCATCAGCGTCATGAACTGCACGTTGGCCTCCGGCGGCAGCACCGCCATGTTCATCACCGCATCCGCCACGTGAGACACATCCATCGTGGGCGGCGCATTCTCAGGATCACGGTCGATAATGCCCTGCAACAGCTCAGTCCGGGCGTTGCCAATATCGATCTGACTGCAGGCAATGCCAAAGGCGCGGCCATCCAGCGACAGGGATTTGGTCATGCCGGTGATGGCATGTTTCGTCGTGGTATAGGTGATTGAGCCTTCGCGCGGCGCATGGGCCGAGATTGAGCCGTTATTGATGATCCGCCCGCCCTGCGGGTCCTGTCGGCGCATCAGACCAAAGGCAGCATGGGCGCAGTAGATCATCCCATCCAGATTGACCGCCCGCACCCGATCCCATTCCTCGGTCGCGATCTCATCGATGGGGGCTGCGGTGCCGAACATGCCCGCGTTGTTGAACAGCACATCCAGCCGACCGGCCTGCGCCACGAAACCTTCGAAGGTGTCCTTCACCGCTGCGGCATCTGTCACATCGCAAGGCAGAACCACCGCGTTGTCATAGCCCTTGGCCACCTCAGCCAATGCCTCAGCACGACGCGCCAACAGGCCAACCTGCCAGCCCGCCTGCAAAAACCGGTCCGCACAGGCGGCGCCAATACCGGCGCTGGCCCCGGTGATGATGATCGATTTCATGCCTCGCTCTCCTCTTGCGTGGTCAAGGTCAGGGTGGGCGCGGCTTTGGCTTTCAGATCGTCAATCCGCAAAGGCTCGCTGGGTTTTGACAGCCGTGGGCGCACAACCCAGTGCAACCGTTCCTCGGCCCGGGTGATCGCCACGTAGGCCAGACGTTTCCACAGCGGTTGCCCCGCCTCAACCCGCCCCATACGCGCCGCCGCATAAAGGTCCGGCGCAAAGACCTGCACGTCCTTCCACTGCGAGCCTTGCGCCTTGTGAATGGTCACCGCCGCCCCATGCAGGAACACCGCCCCCATACGGGCCGCGAAAGGGATAAACGGCTCTTCCTCTTCCGGTTTTTCGATCTTCACGATTGAGGCCGCAGACACCTGCGGGTCCTCCGCCCCCATCACATGCAGGCGGGAAAACCCCGGCTTGCGCCCCTTGCCCAGAAACACCACCTGCGCCCCTTTGATGAGGCCGCGTGCCTCCAGATCCAAGCGTTTCTTGCGGTGTTTCAACGGCAGTTCAATCCCGTCACAGATCAGCGGCTCGCCCGACAGCAGCTCATCCTCCGGCGCGCCATAGACCGAGCGGAAGGCGTTGATCAGCCGGATCCGTGTCGCATTGCGCCAGACCAGAACCGGGGAACGTGCCATCAGATCCACCTCCACCCGCTGACCCCAGACCACGCGATCATCCCGCCGCGCCGTGTCTTCGACCAGCCGTTCAAAATCCTCAAACCCTACCTGCGGATCGGCCAGCGCGTGGGCCAGGTCCAAAATGGGGTTATCCGCCTCCTGCCGGTGGATCCGGCTGAGGTTCATCACCGCCTCTTTTGGTAGCGTGTCAAAAACCATCTGGCCCGATTGCCCCACCGGGGCCAGCTGCGCCGGATCGCCAAACAGCACCAGCGTAGGGAAAATCTCTTTCAGATCGGTGACCTGTTTGTCATCCAGCATCGAACTTTCATCGATAAAGCCGATGTCCAACGGCTCATCCCGGCGTTTCCAGCCGGTGATGAAATCCGATCCACGCAGACCCGCCGCCGCCAGCGCGCCGGGGATGGATTTATGTAACTCGTAGAAGACTTTGGCGCGCTCCAGCGCCTCCTCGGTCAGCTCTTCAATCTCAGGCTTGTCACCGCTGCCCGCTAGCCATTCGGCAATCTTTTCATACTCCGGGTCATAAACCGGGGTGTAGAGGATGCGGTGGATCGTTGTCGCCGGCACGCCGCGCATGCGCAAAACGCTTGCCGCCTTGTTCGTTGGGGCCAGGATGGCCAACGTCCTGCGGTCTTTGGATTTCTTGCCCTCATAGTCGCCAGACACGACGCTGACGCCCGCCGCTTCCAAGGCTTTGTAGAGCTGCGCCAACAGCAGCGTTTTGCCCGATCCCGCCTTGCCAGTCACGGCCACCACACGGTTGCGCCCATCGTGCGGCGGTGTCAGCAGATCCTCATCCAGATCAACCCCCGCAGCGCGCAGGATGTCTGAAATACGGTCATAGGCAACAGCCTGATCATCGGAGAATTGCAGCGCGGGAACAGTCATGGCGCGACCCTATAGCGGGGCGTGACGAAGGGCCAGAGGCCATCGGCTGCAGCCCGGTTTCAAACGGCGCATAGGCCCTGTGCCACCTCCGCCGGATTTGCGCTGGCGAGCAGCGCGCCACCCGGCACAATGTGCGTGGTCCCATGGCGGCAAGTCGTTGAACTTTCGTGGCATTTGTCAGGTCCGCATGCAAATGGCCTACCGCCAGGACCAGCCCCGCCGCAGCCTCCGGATCACATAGATCGGTTTGCTGCAGATCCCCAAGTATGCGCCACCCCGCGGATCCACGTTGCAGGGAAACAGCCGCCTGCGGCACCATCGCCCGATCCTCCCACCAAAGGCGGAAACACCTGCCCGTTTGGGCGCTGGCAACAATGGCGCAGGGCTTCACGAAGGCAAGACGCAACATAAGCCCAGGATAGACAGCTCACCTTGCCAAAACCTGACCCTACCGAACGGTGATCAACGGCCTATCTGCCACCTGCCCGCGCCCTGCCCGTTTCAATGCCGCGACTTGCCTCCAGCAAGATCTCAGCCAGTGCCACCTGTTCCGTGGCTTCCAGCTGATGCGCCAGCACATCCAAACCGTTGAGATCTGCATAAGCTTTAAGGTCGCGCAGGACCTCCAATATCCAGTCGTTTTTCATAATGGACCCTTTTGTCGGTCCCTACGCCCGGGCGCACGTTAACATATCTTCGCGTTAAAGGAGAATGGCGGAATACCTCAAATTAGAAATGCCGCGCCCCGGGTCAGGGGCACGGCATCATTCTTTTCGCGAGTGGTGATCGGTGGATCAGGATTTCCCTGCGGCCAGCACATCCTCAAGGGTACGCAACCCGGTCTTGGGGGCCTGAACCAGCACCGACATGTTGCCGGGCTTATGTTCGTTGCGGTACATTTTCATATGTGCCTCAGGGATTTCCGCCCAGGGGAAGACCTCGGACATATAGGGGTCAATGCGGCGCTCAATCATCAGCTTGTTGGCGGCAGCGGCCTGCTTCAGATGGGCAAAGTGTGAGCCCTGCAAACGCTTCTGGTGCATCCAAGTGTAGCGCACGTCAAAGGTACAGTTGAACCCGGTGGTGCCGGCGCAGATTACAACCATGCCGCCCTTTTTGCAGACCAGGTTCGACACCGGGAAGGTGGCTTCGCCGGGGTGTTCAAACACGATGTCGACGTTGTTGCCTTTGCCGGTGATGTCCCAGATCGCCTTGCCAAAGCGGCGCGCCTCTTTGAACCAGGCCTCATATTCCGGCGTGTTCACCGTGGGCAGCTGGCCCCAGCAATCAAAGTCCTTACGGTTGATCACGCCTTTGGCGCCCAGCCCCATAACGAAGTCCCGCTTGTCCTCGCCCGAGATCACGCCAATCGCGTTTGCACCCGCAGCATTTGCCAGCTGGATCGCATAGGACCCCAGGCCACCCGAAGCACCCCATACCAGAACGTTCTGGCCCGGCTTCAGCTCATGCGGATGGTGACCAAACAGCATCCGGTAGGCGGTGGCCAGCGTCAGCGTGTAGCAGGCGCTTTCTTCCCAGGTCAGATGCTTAGGACGCGGCAGCAGCTGCTGTGCCTGCACCCGGGTGAACTGAGCGAAAGAGCCATCAGGCGTCTCATAGCCCCAGATCCGCTGGCTGGGCGAATACATCGGGTCGCCGCCGTTGCATTCCTCATCATCGCCATCGTCCTGGTTACAGTGGATCACAACCTCGTCGCCCACTTTCCAGTTCTTAACCTTGTCACCCACGGCCCAAACGATGCCCGAGGCATCGGAACCAGCGATGTGGTAGGGCTGCTTGTGCACGTCGAACATGCTGATCGGCACGCCCAGACCGGCCCAGATGCCGTTGTAGTTCACACCTGCCGCCATCACCAGAACCAGCACTTCATGGCTGTCCAGTTTGGGGGTGTCTACGACTTCGACCTGCATGGCCTTGTTGGGTTCACCCTGCCGATCGCGACGGATCGCCCAGGCGTACATCTTTGCCGGGACATAGCCCAAGGGGGGCATTTCGCCGACTTCGTAGAGTTCCTTTTCAGGCGCGTCATAGGGCGCAATGCCGGTGTTGGTATCCAGAGCCATCTGAGCCTCCATATGTGATCATGCCGCGACGCAGAATCGCGGGTCTGATCCGAGAGATAAAGATGGGCGCGAAACAAAGCAATTCTGTTTGCGCTTTTTTTGTAATTTTATGACCCAGCAGTCGCAGCATTATCCGGCGGATCTTCGCTGCGATCGCGAAATAGATGCGCAATGGAGGCCGCGTAAAACACCAGAATGTCGTGCTTTTCCTCAACAATTGTGACCTTATCGGCCTCGACGGTCACCACGCCCCGCCCCTCCAGCAGGGCGATAGATTGTTGCACGGCCAGGCTTGTGCGACGTCGCGGCAGGTAGATGTTGCCCTCGGGCAAACGCTTCATCGCTTTCTCCAGACGGATCTCCAGCGCGGTCATCTCGACCGGTCCGCCATCCTCCAACAGCAGATGCGCAATCAGTGGCACCGGCAGCACCGGCATGTCGCGCGAAATCTGCGCCATCAGGCCCTCGGCCAGATCCTCAACCTCACCGGTGAACTGGCTCAGCGCCACCGGCTGACCAAAGCGCACTGCGGCTGACCCATAGCGGCGGCGGCGTTCCTGGCGGCCCAGCCACCAGATCTTCAGCGTGCCCCACAGGGCGCGGCGCAGCTTGACGCGGAACTTACCTTTGCCCTTGGTCTGCGCCGCAATCAGCACCTGATCTTCCAGCAAACGGTCGTAGTTCATCGCCACCGGCACAAAGACCACTTCGCGCCCGCCCTCCTGATGAGCGTCAAAGATATATTTCAAGATACCCAACTTCGGCGGCGCCAGTTTTGCATCCAGGCTCAACCGTCCTTCGGGGAACACTGCCTGGCTGACGCCGGCCTGAGTCGCCTGCCGCACAAAAGTCGCCAGCACCACGCGGTACAGGTCATTGCCATCGCGGCGCCTGATAAAATAGGCCCCCATCGCGCGCACCAAAGGCCCCAACGGCCAGCCCCGCGCCCATTCGCCCACCGCATAGGACAGCGCTCCATTGCGGGACGCCAGGAAGGTCAGCAGCACGTAATCCATGTTGGAGCGGTGGTTTGACACCAGCACCACGGTGGCGTCTTTGTCGATCTCTTCGATCTTCTGCAGATCCTTGTTCAGCACCCGCACCCGGTAAAAACTGCGCCCCAGCAGTTCAGCAATGCGCGAGCCAAAGCGGAAATAGGTCCAGGCACTGAAGGCCGGCACGATTTCACGCGCGTAGCCGCGTGCCTTTTCAAACGCCACGGCCTCAGGAATTTTCTGGTCCTTAGCGTAGTCAGACACCGCCTGACTGACCTCGGGATCATAGATCAGCCGTTCGATCATGTCGTAGCGTCGCGCCAGTTTGAACGGCTCAATTGGCCGGCTCAACCGGGTGTTCAACTGCGCCACCAGACGCTCCATCCGTTTGCGGAAAAACCAACGGACCGAGGGGAATAGGAAGTGTGAGGCAAAGGTGACGGCGGCAAACCCCACCAGCAGAACCAGCGCCCACAGCGGCATTTCAACGCTTCTTGTCATGGGGGCACCATGCCGTGAAACGCGATTGGGGTAAATCTCGCACTGCAGCATTTTCTGACGCTGCGACGCGGCAAATTGACAAGGTCGCAAAATTCCACGTATCACTGTCGCAGCGAAATAAAGTTACCGAACCGATTCACAGTTCCCCGGTAAGAGGAGAGGCCGCCATGACCGAGACCGCCCCAGAGCGCCAAAAAGACCGCCCCTGGCTGTTCCGCACCTACGCAGGCCATTCCACCGCCAAAGCGTCCAACGCGCTTTATCGCTCCAACCTGTCCAAGGGCCAAACTGGCCTTTCGGTGGCGTTCGACCTGCCAACCCAGACGGGCTATGACAGCGATCACATTCTGGCCCGCGGTGAGGTTGGCAAGGTGGGTGTGCCGGTCTGCCACCTGGGGGACATGCGGACCCTGTTTGACGACATTCCGCTGGAGCAGATGAACACCTCGATGACGATCAACGCCACCGCGCCGTGGCTCTTGTCGCTGTACATCGCGGTGGCCGAGGAACAGGGCGCCGACACCAGCAAGCTGCAGGGCACGGTGCAAAACGATCTGATCAAGGAATACCTCAGCCGGGGCACCTATATCTGCCCGCCCAAACCCAGCCTGAAGATGATCGCGGATGTGGCAGAATACTGCTATTCCAACGTGCCCAAGTGGAACCCGATGAACGTCTGTTCCTACCACCTGCAAGAGGCCGGCGCGACTCCGGAGCAGGAACTGGCCTTCGCCCTTGCCACTGCGCAGGCGGTGCTGGACGAATTGCGCCCGCGCGTCCCGGCCGAGGATTTCCCGGCCATGGTTGGCCGCATCAGCTTCTTTGTGAACGCGGGCATCCGGTTTGTGACCGAGATGTGCAAAATGCGCGCTTTCGTCGATCTTTGGGATGAAATCTGTCAGCAGCGTTACGGCGTTGAAAACCCGAAGTTCCGCCGCTTCCGCTATGGGGTTCAGGTGAACTCGCTTGGCCTCACCGAACAGCAGCCGGAAAACAACGTCTACCGGATCCTGATTGAGATGCTGGCGGTGACCCTGTCGAAAAAGGCCCGCGCCCGCGCCGTGCAGCTGCCCGCCTGGAACGAGGCCCTTGGCCTGCCGCGCCCCTGGGATCAGCAGTGGTCGCTACGGATGCAGCAGATCATGGCCTATGAAACCGACCTGTTGGAATATGAGGATCTGTTTGACGGCAACCCCGCCGTGGACCGCAAGGTCGAAGCGCTGAAAGACGGCGCGCGGGCGGAACTGTCAAACCTCGACAGCATGGGTGGGGCCGTTGCCTCGATCGACTATATGAAATCGCGCCTTGTCGACAGCAATGCGGAACGCCTGAACCGGATTGAGCGTAATGAAACCGTTGTGGTTGGCGTCAACAAATGGACCCAGGGCGAAGACAGCCCGCTGATGACCGGCGATGGCGGCATCATGGTGGTAGATCCGGCGGTGGAGGCCGAACAGGTCGCCCGTCTGACCGAATGGAAAACAGACCGCGATCAGGATGCGGTGGCCAAAGCACTTGCCGCCCTGCGCGCCGCAGCGGAAGCGGGGGAAAACATCATGCCCGCCTCCATCGCCGCGGCCAAGGCTGGGGTGACCACCGGCGAATGGGCCGCCCAGATGCGCAAGGTGCACGGCGAATACCGTGGCCCCACCGGCGTGTCGAAATCCGTGAGCAACAAAACCGAAGGTCTGGAAGACATCCGCGAAGCGGTGGATATGGTCAGTGACCGTCTGGGCCGCCGGTTGAAGTTCCTTGTCGGCAAACCGGGTCTCGACGGGCATTCCAACGGGGCCGAACAGATCGCCTTCCGCGCCCGCGACTGCGGCATGGACATTGACTACGAAGGCATCCGCCTGACACCAGAGGAGCTGGTTGCAGCAGCACAGGAAAAACAGGCCCATGTGGTGGGGCTGTCGATCCTCTCCGGCTCGCACATGCCATTGGTGGAGGATCTGCTGGCGCGGATGCGCGCGGCGGGCCTCAGCCATATCCCGGTGATCGTTGGCGGTATCATCCCGGACGCCGATGCCCAGCGCCTGCTGGAAATGGGGGTGGCCAAGGTCTACACGCCCAAGGATTTTGAACTGAACGCCATCATGCGGGACGTTGTCGCGCTGGTGGACCCAAAGGCCGTGGCGGCCGAATAGCGCCCCCGGTCTGCGCGGCGAGGTTTTGGGGCGACTCAGGCGGATGTGTTAGGCTGAAGCCCTGCTCAGCCCAAAACCCCGGACCCCGCCATGCCCCATATCACCGTCGAAGCCCGCATCACCGGCAAGGTCCAAGGCGTCGCCTATCGCGCCTGGACCCAATCCCGCGCCCGCCGTCTGGCGCTGAACGGCTATGTGCAGAACGAACCTTTCGGATCTGTCCGCGCGGTCTTTGCCGGCGAACGCAGTGCGGTCAATCAGATGCTGGATGAGCTGTGGGAAGGCCCCGGCGCGGCCTCGGTGACGGATGTGCAATCCACCCCGGTAGAGGCCAGCAAAACCACGGTGGAGGCGACGCCCAGCGCAGCGGCGGACGGGTTTTCCATCCGCTACGGCGCCGACTGACTCCACAGGCGCCAATACACCCCCAAGCGTCAGCCTTCACTCACCGCGTAGCTGCCATCTGCGCGATGCACCTCCTGCCCGCTGAGCGGCGGGTTAAAGACGCAGACAAGCCGCAGGTCAGCACTGGTGGCGCGCACGATGTGGCGATCATGTTGATCAAGCGCATAAAGGGTGAACGGCTCAAGTGTATGCCAGCGATCACTGTCATAGGCCCTGATCTGCCCCGCCCCCGCGATGCAATAGCAGGCCTCAAAGTGGTGGGTGTATTCCAGCTCCAGCTCAGCGCCCTTCGTGATGATGGTATCCGTCAGCGAAAACCCCATCCCATCTGAGGCCAGCAACAGCCGCCTGCTGTTCCAGCCCGGCCCGCTCACATCACGGTCAGTGCCAACAACCTCGTCCAACGCTTTCACAATCATCGCTTTATCCCTCGCTTATCGCACCGCGCGGTTCATACCGCCATCGGACAAAATGTTTTGACCATTGATATACCGCGCGCCCTCACTGGCAAGGAAAACGCAGGCCTGTCCAATTTCCTCAAAGGTTGCGGGCCGTTGGGCCGGGATTTCACGCAAGGCCCGCTCGGACAGGTTCACGTTTTCGCAGAACCCGGGCAGCAGGTTGTTCATCCGAATGTTATGGCGGGCGTAACGATCACCATAAAGCTTTGAGAAACTGTGCAACGCCCCGCGCAGCATGCTCATGGGGTAGGGCGCGCGCGGCTCAATCGTGTTCATGGAGGAGATATTCACAAAGGCCCCGCCGCCCTGTTCAATCAGGATCGGTGTGACGATGCGGGCGATTTTGACTACATTCAGCACATACAAATCCAGGCTCTCGTGCCAGAGGGCATCGCTCAGCTCTAACAGCGGCCCGTCAAAATCGGCATCAAACCCAACCGTTTTGATCGCCTCAGGCACCGAACCTCCATGCCCCATATTGCTGACGATGGCGTCAATCCGACCGTAGGTCGCCATGGTCTCATCCACCATGGCCTGCAGATCATCAACATCCAGCACGGATCCCTGACGGCCGATGCCCCCCAATTCTGCGGCCAGTTCAACCGAGCGGTCAGAGGGCGACATTAAGGAGACCTTGTAGCCCGCCTTGGCCATCTCAATGGCGCAGCCGCGGCCAATGCCTTGTCCCGTTCCTGTCATCAGTGCGACCTTCACCTCGGGCATCTTCGTTCCTTTCCAATGTCACATACTGTGTGAGAATTTCTCGAGTTCCATGAAAATAGGTATATGGAATGAAACAGATCCATCGATTTTACGGCGGCAAGCTGTTAGCTTTTCTCACATGTCAGAAAACCTAAGACACCTACGCGCGCTGCAGGCCTTTGACGAAACAGCAACCCACCTGAGCCTCAGCAAGGCCGCCGCTGTCCTAAATGTCACGCATGGCGCGATCAGCCGGCAGATCAAACAGTTGGAACTGCACCTTGGTGTGTCGCTGTTTCACCGACGTGCCAATGGTGTCGAACTCACCAAAGCCGGGGCGCGGTTACACCAATCCACCCGCAGCGCGTTTTCAGAGCTACAGCTGGGGGTGCGGGAGGTGAAGCGTCAGCGCCAGCGCCAATCCGTGACCGTGTCCCTATCAACGTCGCTGGCGTTGAAATGGCTGGTGCCGATGCTTGGCCGTTTTCAGCAAGCCCACCCGGGCATTTCCCTGTTGCTGGACACAAATGATGCCTTTGCGGATTTCGACACTGGCGAAGTTGATGTCGCGCTGCGGTTTGGCACCCCGCCCTGGGATGGGCTTTATTATGAGCAAATTAAAGAAGAGGCGCTGATCCTCGTCGCCGCCCCCAAGCTGGTGCAATCCTTTCCAAAGCCAATAGCCCCTGGGGCTGTGGCCGATCTGCCGCTGCTGCACGATGCCTTCAACGTTGGATGGGACAGTTGGGCCGATCAGGTGGGGCTAAGCGCAGATCGGATCAGATCGCAGAACATCAAATACGTCGACAGCGCCGTCCTACTGGAAGCAGCCATTGACGGTCAGGGCGTGGCATTGGCCAGGCATCTGCTGGCGGAACGGGATCTGCACCTTGGCCGTTTGACCCGGATCGATGACAGCCGGGTGCCACTGGACCGCGGCCTCTACTTCGTGTGTCGCCCCGGCGATCAAGACCGCCCGCCGGTGCGTGTTTTCAAGAAGTGGTTGATGTCGCTTTGAAATTCGCCTTGCGATACCGCTGAAAAAACAGACCTGAATGCCAGCAGCGATCGCGACATTCAGGCCGGTGTCATTTACGCCGATCAGTCCAGCAAGGACCGGGCCACTTCACCGGTTTTCGCCAGCACCTCACTGGCTGATGCCGCCGCCTGGGTCGCGGCCTCCACCAGCGCCTGCGCTTTCGCCGGATCTTCCTGCGCGATTGCCCGCGCCACACCTGCCTCAGACAGGATCTGCATTCGGCGCATGTGATCGGTGGCATCCTGCAAGGCAATCGCGGCCGATTGTGACAGCGCCAGGCTCAGCCCGGCCTTGGCCAGTTCATTGGGGTTCTTGGCCACCAGTTCGCGCAGGGTTTTGGCCGCCTCCAACGCTTGCGAGTTCAGTGCTGTTTTCTCAGGTGCGGCGGTTGCTTTTCCTTCGCTCATGACGTGCCTCCTGCCTTGGGCTGCATCGCCGCAGCCAGCAGTGCCTCAGCCAGGGTCTGACCTGCCTGCTGCCGGGACACGGCGTTTTCAAATCCAAGGCCCATCGCGTGGGACCAGACCTGCTGCTGGGTCATCAATGCCGACGCAGGCGCAGATCCAAGTGACAAAACGACAGTTTGTGTCACCGCGTCAGTGATCTGCCCGTTGACTTCTGTTGGTTCCGCCATGCTCAGCCCCCTGCCTTCAGCAGCTGTTTCACCGCCGCCGTCATCACCGCCTGCATCAAGGTGCTGCCCGCCTGCTGTGCCGCCACGGCGTTCTCCATTAGGATGCCGGACGAATGCGCCGAGGTCTGATAAAGCCCCGCCGCCGCCATCGCGGGCGCTTCGGCAACAACTTTGACATTGGCCTGTGTCACCGCATCGGTGATCTGATCATTCACGCTGGTTGGAAATGCCATGTCTTAGCCCTTCCTCTTGTTTTTCACGTCATCAAATCCGGCAAGCCGCTCTGCGCTGACCTCGGATGCAACATCATCGATGGAATAGAGCATCATCACCCCTTGGTTGGTCGCCGCTTGGGTCGTGATGTTGGCTTGGTGCTGCGCCGCCACGGCGTTTTCCATCATGATCCCGGTGGAATGCGCCAAGCTCTGATAGAGGTTGCCCATCGCCATGGCCGGGCCTTCCGACAGCACCTTGACGTTGGCCTGCGTCACCGCATCGGTGATCTGCTCATTCACGCCGGGGGTTTCGGTTGCAGTGTCTTTTTTCGCCATAAATTCCCTCCACTTAAATATCTGTTGGGTCTTCAGTCAGTCTGCGCTGTCAGCGCCCCCGATTGGCTGGCCAGACAAAATCGCCTGACACCACTGCGCAACGTCCTGCATTTGGGCGTGCTGTGCTGCGTTCTGCCGTTCGGTTGCGGCAAGCAATTGACGTGAAATATCAGTCGCAAAGGTAAGGTACGACTGGGCCAAGTCTTCGGGGGTCTGAATATCTTCTGCAGTATCTTTTTGTGTCACCTTACTCTCCCATAAGGTGGAAATGCCGTCAGACTACGCCACAAAAGTGAATTTGCACATCCTTTTTCTCTGCCCCCGCTCCCCTTGACCCTCGGCAGGAAATCCCGTCAACCTAGCGCCTCTTACCCGGGCCATCGCGGCCAGAACCAGCAAACGAACAGGTCATCACATGGGATTGGACATTCGCCCCCTTCGCGCCGACGACGAAGCCGACTGGCGCCGCCTCTGGGCTTCTTACATTGAGTTTTACGAAAGCTCCGTCTCGGAGGAGGTCTATGCCACCACCTTCAAACGCCTGATCGATGAAAACCGTCCACAACAAAATGGCCTGATCGCCACTTTGGATGGTGTGCCCGTCGGATTGGTTCATTATATCTACCACGCGCACAACTGGCAGCTGGAAGACACCTGTTACCTGCAGGATCTCTACGCCGACCCGGGTGTGCGTGGCAAAGGCATCGGGCGCGCCCTGATCGAAGCGGTCTACAAAGCCGCGGATGAAAACGGCACACCGAATGTCTACTGGATGACACAGGAATTCAACGCAACAGCGCGCCAGCTTTATGACCGTGTGGCGCGGCTGACGCCCTTTATCAAATACAGCCGATAGGAGCTGACATGACCGTACATATCGGAGCAAAACCCGGCGAGATCGCCGAAACCGTCCTGATGCCGGGCGACCCGTACCGCGCCAAATGGGCCGCGGAAAACTTCCTTGAGGATGCCGTTCTGGTGAACGAAGTGCGCGGCATGCTGGGCTTCACCGGCACCTACAAAGGCAACCGCGTCTCGATCCAAGGCTCCGGCATGGGCATGCCGTCCTTCTCGATCTACGCCAATGAGCTGATCCGCGATTATGGCGCCAAAACCCTGATCCGCATCGGCTCCTGCGGTGGCATGCAGGATAAGGTCAAGATCCGCGACGTGATCGTGGCGATGACCGCCACCACGCTCAACAGCCCATCCAGCGGCATCTTCAAAGAGCTGAACTTTGCCCCCTGCGCCGACTGGTCGCTGCTGAAAGCCGCCGTTGCCGCCGCAGAAGCCAAGAATGTGCCGACCCATGTGGGTGGCATCTATTCGTCCGATGTTTTCTATGACGAACGCCCCGACCTGAACGAACAGATGACCCGTCACGGCATTCTGGGCGTGGAGATGGAAGCGGCCGAGCTTTATAACCTTGCCGCCCGTCATGGCGTGCGTGGTCTGGCCGTGCTGACCGTTTCGGACCACCTGCTGACCGGTGAGGCGCTGCCCTCGGAAGACCGTGAAAAGACCTTCGGCGATATGGTTGAGATCGCGCTGGACGCGGCCTTCGCCTAAGCGCCTTTCAAAGCTGATACAAATCGCGCCAGCGGGTCCCGCACCGGCTGGCGCATCTCAAGCGACAGGGCCAACCCCGTGGCCACCGGCCGTTTGAAGGGCGCCACCAACCGCCCGGCCTTCAACAAAGGCGCGATCAGGCTTTCGTGACCCATCAACACCCCCGCCCCATTGACCGCCTCCTGCACTGCCAGTGAGTAAAGCGAATAGGTCGGCCCGCGCAGGCTCAACTCCGGCAGGCCCGCGCCGTCTTTCAGCCAATGCGACCAGTCATTGGTCCACACACTGTCCACCAGACACAGGCAATTGCTCAGATCCTCAGGCCGTTGCAACTGGGCGGCCAGACTGGGGGCGCAGACCGGCTGGATCTGATCCGCAACCAGTGCCTGTCCCTTACCTGCCGGCATATAGAACACCGATAAATCATAGGGTTTCCGCTCCAGATTGGGCGGTTCTTCCAATGCGGTTACGGAGATTTCCAGCTCAGGCATTTTCTGCCGCAGCGCCGGCAGGCGCGGTGACAACCACAACTGCGCCACAGCCGGCAGGGCGGCGATGTGGATGCGGTTCGGGCTGGCCGCCACGCGAATACCTTGTGCAAGATCCGCAATTTGGTCAAAGGCCCGTTCCGCCATCGGCAGCAGCTGGCGGCCCAATGCGTTCAACTGCACGCCCTGCGCCTGACGGTCAAAAAACGGTGCCCCGGCCCAATCCTCCAACTGTTTGATCTGCTGCGCCACCGCGCCCGGCGTCACGCAGAGCTCCTCTGCCGCGCGGGAAAATCCACCCAGCCGCGCCGCAGCTTCAAAAGCCCGCAGCGCGTTTAGCGGCGGCCCCATCGGGCGGGGTGGTTTGACGGACATGGCGACCTCCGGTCTGGCGGGCATTACACCCATAGTTTTTCTACGCCTACCCTACAGGAAATCTGATTTGCGCCCAGCCCTTATTGCGCCAATCCTTAAACACAAGATCCAAGGCCTCAGGAAAGGATGCCACCATGACCACACTCGCCAAACGGGACTGGGTGCCCGCCCCTTGTGAGACCCGGGTGCAAGAGATCAGCACCAAGATCCCCGGCACCGGCAGCGCCGCACTGGCCGCCCGGGTGGAAGCGCTGGCTAGCCATAACAAAGAGATCCACGAACGCGACTGCTTCAACCTCAACCCGGCGACCAATGTGATGAACCCCCGCGCTGAGGCGCTGCTGGCCTCGGGCCTCGGCACAAGGCCGTCGCTGGGCTATCCCGGTGACAAATATGAGATGGGGCTGGAAGCCATCGAAGAGATTGAGGTGATCGCCGCCGCCCTTGCCGCCGAGGTGTTTGAAGCACAGTTTGCCGAGATTCGCGTGCCCTCTGGCGCCATCGCAAACCTCTATGCCTTCATGGCGCTGACCCGCCCCGGTGATGCCATCATCACGCCGCCCGCGGCCATTGGCGGCCATGTCACCCACCACAGCGCAGGCTGCGCCGGCCTTTACGGGCTGCAGAGCCATATGGCCCCGGTCACCGCAGATGGCTACACCGTCGACCTGCCCGCGCTGGAGGCACTGGTGCGGCAGGTGAAGCCCAAGCTGATCACCATCGGCGGCAGCCTGAACCTGACCCCACATCCGGTGGCCGAAATCCGCGCCATCGCCGATCAGGTTGGCGCCAAGGTGCTGTTTGATGCCGCCCATCAATGCGGGATGATCGCCGGCAAAGCCTGGCCCAACCCGCTGGCCGAAGGCGCGCATCTGATGACGATGAGCACCTATAAATCGCTGGGCGGCCCGCCTTCAGGGCTGATTGTCACCAATGAGGCCGCGATTGCCGAACGGCTGGACGCCATTGCTTTCCCCGGCATGACCGCCAATTTCGATGCCGCCAAATCCGCCGCACTTGCGGTCTCCATGCTGGATTGGCGCGACCATGGCAGGGCTTACGCCCAGGCGATGATCGACACGGCGCAGGCCCTGGCAGCTGCGTTGGAGGCTGAAGGCCTCACCCCGTTCAAAACCCACGCAGGCGCCACACTGTCCCATCAGTTTGCACTGGAAGCGGCGGAGTTTGGCGGCGGCCAGACGGCCTCAAAACACCTGCGCAAAGCAGGGTTCTTGGCCTGCGGGATCGGCCTGCCCATCGCGGAGGTTGCAGGGGATATGAACGGGTTACGGATCGGCACGCCGGAACTGGTGCGCTTTGGCATGACGGTTGCGGATATGCCGCGTCTGGCCAAGCTGATCGCCGCCGCGCTGCGCAGTGATCAGCCCGAAACCCAAGCGGGCGAAGTGGCAGAGTGGCGCGCCAGCTTTGACCAGCTGCAGTTCATCCACGAAAGCTGAACCGCTTTCAACGTTTCAAAAATACTCCGGGGCGCGGGGCAGCGCCCCGCACTTTCCTTGAATAGATCACCGCCCGTGGCTGCGATCGTAGCCGTTGACCGGCGGGCTGGTCCAATCGCCCAAGGCGCCCTCGGCGGGGGCAAAGACCTCCACCAGCATCGGGTGGCAGGCCGCTTCATCCGAGGAGTGTTCAGACGAGCAATCGCCGCCGGGACAGGCAGACAGCACGCCCAGGAGGTCGATCTCGGCAAACATCTCCAGATAATCGCCGGGGCGCACCGGGCTTGCCTTCATGAAATACTGGCCCGTGTCACGGGTGAAGCCGGTGCACATGAAGACGTTCAGCACATCATGCACCTGCGGTTCCGCCTCGGCCAGCGCGATGCCTTCGTGATCGGCAAGGGCGCGGGTCAGGTTGGAGTGGCAGCAATGATGATACTGCCCCCCGCTCAGCAGGTTGTTGGTGTAGGGATCACAGCGGGTGCCGATCACATCATGCACCGACCCGCCAAATTCATCGATCCCATACCAGCCCAGCGTATCCTCGGTGATCGTCGCCATCGGGCGCAGATAGGGGTGGCTGGACCACATGCGTTCGCCGGTGGTGATATGGGTGCCGTGCAGCGCGCGGGTCTTGCCGGAGTAGAACTTCTCACTCAGTTCATTTGCATTGAACAGATTCAGATCGCCCACCTGCGGCCCCTCAATGGAGGTGATGCGGAAAAACTGCCCGGCTTTGACGGTGAAACTGGCGCCGTCACGCGGGGGCACCGTAACCTCATCCACCTTGACCGCCGTCTGCCGCGCCGCGTGATAGAGCGCCAGATCAGGCGGCGCCAAAGTGTCATTCGGGTAGCAAATCACCGGTTTGACGGCGCGGCGGGCCTCTGCGTCTTCCGGGGCCATTTTCGGCGCAGTGGTAGCAACGCCAGCCGAGTCAGCGGGGATATTGGTCATCTGTGAACTCCTTGCAAACGGGGACCGCTGGCAGCGCATCTAGAGCGACGGCGGCGGCACCTCGGTCCGGCAGATCTTTGGTGGCTTGCCATCGTTTGTAAAGCAGATCTCACCACAGACCACGCAACGGTGATAGCTTTGCCCCTCGCGGTCGCGCGACCGATCCGCCCGCCATTTGCATTGGCGGGTTTTGCGATTGCTCAACAGCAGCATAACGACAAAGGCGATGATCAGCCCAACGACGATAATCATGCCCGTGATGTGACAGAGCGGCGCGCGCGGCGAAAGCCCAATTCGGCGTTGAGGCGCTGCCTAGACCGCCCGGCCCGCCGCCCGGCCCGAGAATATACAGCCGCCGAGGAAAGTGCCCTCCAGCGCGCTATAGCCGTGATAGCCGCCGCCGCCGAAGCCCGCGACCTCCCCCGCTGCAAACAGCCCATCAAAGACCGATCCATCCGGCTGCAGCACCCGTGCCTGTTCGTCCGTGTGCAGACCGCCCAGCGACTTGCGGGTCAGGATGTTTAGGCGCACCGCGATCAGCGGCCCGGCCTCCGGATCCAGAATGCGATGCGGCTTGGCGGTGCGCACCAGCTTGTCGCCGCGATACTGCCGCGCCTGCCGGATGGCGATGACCTGTGCGTCCTTGGCAAAGGGGTTGTCCATCTGGGCATCGCGTGCCTCAACCTGCGCTTTGATCGCCGCCAGATCCAGCGGCGCATCCGGGGTGATCTGGTTCATGCCTTGCACCAGATCGGCCAGCGTGTCAGCGACCACAAAATCCTCACCATGTTCCTTGAAGGCCTCCACCGGGCCGGTGGCCTGTTTGTTGAGGATGCGGGATTTGATCACCTCGAGCCATTTGCCTGAGGTGAAATCGGGGTTCTGTTCGCTGCCCGAGAGCGCAAATTCCTTTTTGATGATCTTCTGGGTCAGGATGAACCAGCTGTGTTCATGCCCCGTCGACAGGATCCGCTTCAGCGTTGCCAGCGTGTCAAAGCCCGGCAGGCAGGGCGCCTCCATCCGTTGGCCCAATGCGTCAAACCACAGAGAGGACGGGCCGGGCAGGATGCGAATGCCATGGTTGGGCCAGATCGGATCCCAGTTCGCCAGCCCTTCGGTGTAATGCCACATCCGATCTTCGTTGATGGCGCCGGCGCCGGCGGATTTGGCGATCTGCTGCATCTTGCCGTCCACGTAGTCCGGCACGCCCGCGACCATTCGCTGTGGCGGCTGGCCCAGCCGGTCCACCGGCCAATTCTGGCGCACCTGATCATGGTTGCCACCAATCCCGCCCGAGGTGATCACCACCGCAGAGGCGCGATGTTCAAAACTGCCGACAACCTCACGATTGGTGGAGCGGCCACGTGCGGCGCTGTCCTCCGACAGCACATCGCCCTGCACCCCGACGCAGGTGCCGTTTTCGACGATCAGGCCGCTGACGCGATGACGGAACCCGAAGGTGATTTTGCCCTCAGCCACATGTTGGCGCACCAGCCGTTCGAAAGGCGCCACAACACCGGGGCCTGTGCCCCATGTCAGGTGAAACCGCGGAACCGAATTTCCATGGCCATCCGCCAGTGCGCCACCCCGTTCGGCCCAGCCCACCACCGGAAACCAGCGCATCCCCAGTGAGGCCAGCCAGGGCCGCATCTCACCAGCGGCAAACTCCAGATAGGCCTCAGCCACCTTGCGGGGATTGGCATCCTCAGCCCGGTCAAAACCAGCGCTGCCCATCCAGTCGTTCAGCGCCAGATCTGCACTGTCCTTGATCCCCATACGCCGCTGCTCCGGCGTGTCGACCATGAAGAGACCACCGAGCGACCAGAAGGCCTGTCCGCCAAGGCTCTGTTCACCCTCCTGATCCAGAAGCAGCACCTGACGGCCCCGCGATGCGGCCTCATGTGCGGCCACCAATCCAGCCAGACCGGCCCCAACAACGATGACATCGACCATAGGTTCTCCTCCCTTTGGTAAGGGAAGGTAAGGCCAGCCCCCGCTGCGCCCAAGGCAAACCTCGCGTCACCCAGAAACAGCAAAGCGCCCCCGATACGGGAGCGCTCCACGCTGGTCCTGCCGGATCCGAGGGGGGTCAGGCGGCCGCAGCGTATTCGTAATATTCGACGGGTTCTTCCACCTCGGTCACCAGAACGGGGGTCGGAGTGTAATACTCATATGCCTGGTTCAGCGCCTCAAGGGCCAGCTCTGCGTCGGTTTTCTGGATCTGTGCGTCGGTCATGTCTGCAATCATTATATGGGGTGGAGGGAGTATCTTTCTGCAATGCAGCATATAGGGTTGGCGCGATTTTCTGCACCCTCCAATCCGGTCATGCTGCTATGCAGCAGGCGCATGATTGACCATGGGGAAAGTGGCGGAACGTGTTACCCCAAAAAAAAAGGCCCACCAAACCGGCGGGCCTTTCTGATAACTGTCTGTGCCTGGAGGCTGTGATCACACAGCGCGGCTCAGCTGCATTTTCTTGATTTCTGCGATGGCTTTTGCCGGGTTCAGACCCTTTGGGCAGGTCTTGGCGCAGTTCATGATGGTGTGGCAACGGTAGAGTTTGAACGGATCCTCAAGATTGTCCAAACGCTCGCCGGTGGCCTCATCACGGCTGTCGATGATCCAGCGGTAGGCGTGCAGCAGTGCGGCCGGGCCGAGGTATTTGTCGCCGTTCCACCAGTAGCTGGGGCAAGAGGTCGAGCAGCTGGCGCACATCACGCATTCATACAGGCCATCAAGCTTCTTGCGGTCTTCGATCGACTGCTTCCACTCTTTCGCCGGGCGGTTGGTCTTGGTTTCCAACCACGGCATGATCGAGGCATGCTGGGCATAGAAATGGGTCAGATCCGGGATCAGATCCTTCACCACCGGCATATGCGGCAGCGGGTAGATCTTGACCACGTCCGACTTGATCTCATCCATGCCGTAGATACAGGCCAGCGTGTTGATCCCATCGATGTTCATCGCACAGGAGCCACAGATGCCTTCGCGGCAGGACCGGCGGAAGGTCAAGGTCGGATCAATCTCATTCTTGATCTTGATCAGCGCGTCCAAAATCATCGGGCCACATTTGTCCATATCGACAAAATAGGTGTCCACCCGAGGATTCTCACCATCATCGGGGTTCCAGCGATAGATCTGGAACTTACGGATGTTGTTCGCACCGGTCGGCTTCGGCCAAGTTTTACCGACCTTAACTTTCGAGTTTTTGGGTAGGGTCAGCTGGACCATAGGTTTATCCTCCGGGTTTAAGTGCCGTTTGGTTGTTCATCGCATTCGTTGCCTCGCTCAGGCCGGACACCACCTCAAGGATGGTGCTGGCACGGCGATCGAAGCTGTGTTCTTGTCGGACGACGTCCGCAAACGTCTTCAATTCCATTCGACGTTCTGGCGAAGCTTCTTTCGCTTCGGTCAAACGCTCAATCAGTTCCTCTTCATTGCTGTAGAGGAACAAATAGGGTCTCAGATCGGCGGGTATGCCCGGCATATCCTCGGTCACAACAGGTGTTCCGCTTGCCAGAACATCATACACCCGGTTTGACACGAACCCATCCCGGCGCATGTCTGCGGTGTGATCATTCAGGACCACACGGGCCGACGCATAATGCGCGGAAAGCTCTTTGTTTTTGATGTGTGACCCAGCATAGGAGGTTTCGGGGATTTCACCGTCCCATCCTTTGCCCCACACTGCGACTTTGAAACCCGCTTCGATCGCCCGTTTCACCACATCGCGTTTGGCATAGGGACGTCTGTTCCCCACAAACAGGACTTCGGTCTCGGGCCCGGTGGCATTGGGGGCGAAACAGGTGTTATCTGTACACTGCAGAAGCAACGAAGCGCTTTTACAGGACGCTGAATGTTCCGCCAGATAGCGGTCAGACCCGAAAAAAACATGATCGAACGCGCGGAAGCTTTCACGCTCCAGCGTATCTGTTTGCGAGATCACCCACTGCACGCAGCGTTTCCATGGCAGGGGCTTCCATGCCACCGAGCCCCGGATCACGATCTCAACATCATCGCGCGACACAAGGCGCAGCATCCATGCCTTTAGACGCCGCAGCCGATTGGAATGACGGTAGGTGTAGCGGACAGTGCAGCCTTGGCGCTCCAAAGCATCACCCAGACTATGGCCAAAGTACCAATCGCCCCATGCGCGGCCTTTTTTCCTTGGCGGGCAAGGCAGGATTATGCGGATCTGTGTCATGACCTACCTGCTTTCACACCAAGGATAGACCGCTGAGCCCCACACCCAAAGCTGAACATCTGCCGCTTCTTTTCACGTTTCTTTTCCAAGAACCGGCGCCGCAAGAACTCCCGCGACAGCAGCAACGCGGACGCTGCTTCAACCTTGATCTCACTTTGAACGTCCGGATCGGCAAACATCTGATCCAATCGCGCGTTCCGGTCTTTGGCATCCAATGCGGTCTGCGCTGCTTCAAGCAGTTTTTCCACGCAGGCTTCGAGGCGATAGCGATCGAGGTTGGAGGATTTCAGCTCATCCGCAAAAGCTGCAGCCTGTTCAAATCTCGACACGATCTCATCGGCGATCTGTTGTGACGACCGTTTGAGGTTGGTGCATCGCCCGCTAAAGTTAAACTCAGCAGCCTTGTCGAAGTTATCTGCGGACAGCCACCCCGGACCGCCGAAACGGTCGTAGCAGTAAACAGGACGGCCCGATCGGAAGGAATATTGCGCTGTTTTACCGATCGTGAAAATCGCGTCAGCCTGTGAAATCATGCCCTCGGTGACCCGCATCGGAACATTTTTACGGCCGATCCGGTGCACTTTCACACCGCCAGAACGTAAGATTTTGCAGGCTTTGGCGAACTCTTCTGGTGGATGGTTGGATACAGCCAGCAATGTTTTCAACTTGCTGGGCGCAGAATCGGAATTTGCGAACGCCAGCGGGGCTGGATTGGCAAATACCACAGCGTCGGCAAATTTGCCGCCATATGTCGCCAGCTCAGCCGCGGTTTCCTGGCTATTGGCCACCACGACATCCGCAAAGCGCCGTTCGATAAACGGCCCCGGCGCCTCATAAGGCTCAAACGGTGAGAGGTGGAAAAATACGAACGCTGGCCAAGTTTTGTTCTGTGACGACCCAGATTTTAGGGCAGCATTAAAGATCCGTGGCAACACGGAATGGAGGCTGATGACCACGTCATAGTCAAACAGACAGACGGCCTCAGGATCCTCAAACAAGTTTGTGGTTGCCGCTGCAAGGTGTTCCCGCACCTCGCCAGAAATCTCATGAGCGCAGACATCTACCCGCAGTCCTTGCCGCTGAAGCTCTTCTGCAAGCTCAACGACAACCAGCTCGGAGCCGGCCCAGCGAAAAAGATGGTTCGATGTCAACAGGACGCGTTTCAAACGGTTCCACCTCACAAGACGTCGTAGCCGGGGTCTGGCGGGTAAATCACCAAACCCCGATAACGCATCAGAATGTCCGCGCTTTCGGCGCGATGGTCTTCATGCTGATGCCACCTTCGGCTTCACCAGTTAGCGGATCGGTGATCACCGGACGGTAAGACAGGTCCACCTTGGTGCCGGTCTCATCAACGCGGCTGACGGTGTGCACACGCCAGTTTTCATCGTCACGCTCGGGGAAGTCCTCATGCGCGTGGGCGCCGCGGCTTTCCTGACGGGCTTCTGCGCTGACGATGGTCGAGATCGCCGAGGGCATCAGGTTGGTCAGTTCCAGCGTTTCCATCAGATCCGAGTTCCACACCAACGAGGTGTCGGTGACCTTCAGATCGCCCATCTTGCCGGCAATCTCGGTCATTTTCTCAACACCTTCGGCCATGGTCTTGGCGGTCCGGAACACGGCGGCGTCGGCCTGCATGCATTTCTGCATTTCCAGACGCAGATCCGCGGTTGGGATCGCGCCTTTGGCGTAGCGCAGACCGTCGAAACGGGCGAAGGCCTTTTCGATCTGATCTTTCGGCGCCTGCGGGATCGGGGCCGCCGCATCGACAACCTGACCGGCGCGGATTGCCGAGGCACGGCCAAACACAACAAGGTCAATCAGCGAGTTCGAACCGAGGCGGTTTGCCCCGTGTACCGAGGCACAGCCCGCTTCACCAACAGCCATCAGGCCGGGCACAACGGCGGTCGGGTTCTCTTCGGTCGGGTTCAGCACCTCACCCCAGTAGTTGGTCGGGATGCCGCCCATGTTGTAGTGCACCGTTGGCAGAACCGGGATCGGTTCCTTGGTGACATCAACACCGGCGAAGATCTTGGCGCTTTCCGAGATACCCGGCAGGCGTTCAGCCAGCGCCTCAGGCGGCAGGTGACTTAGGTTCAGGTGGATGTGATCGCCTTCGGCGCCCACACCGCGGCCTTCGCGGATTTCCATGGTCATCGAACGCGACACATAGTCCCGCGGTGCCAGGTCTTTGTAGTTCGGTGCGTAGCGTTCCATGAAACGCTCACCTTCGGAGTTGGTCAGGTAACCGCCCTCACCCCGTGCACCTTCGGTGATCAGACAGCCGGAACCGTAGATGCCGGTTGGGTGGAACTGCACAAATTCGAGGTCCTGCATCGGCAGGCCCGCGCGCATCACCATGCCGCCACCGTCACCGGTGCAGGTGTGGGCCGAAGTAGCCGAGAAATAGGCACGGCCGTAACCGCCGGTCGCCAGAACCACCATCTTGGCGTTGAACACATGCATGGTGCCGTCATCCAGCTTCCAGCACAGCACGCCCTGACATTCGCCATCTTCGCTCATCAACAGGTCGATGGCGAAATATTCGATGTAGAATTCCGCGTTGTTCTTCAGCGACTGGCCGTAGAGCGTGTGCAGGATCGCGTGACCGGTCCGGTCCGCCGCTGCACAGGTCCGCTGAACGGGCGGGCCTTCACCAAATTCGGTGGTGTGACCGCCGAAGGGACGCTGGTAGATCTTGCCCTCTTCGGTACGCGAGAAGGGCACGCCGTAGTGCTCTAGCTCATAAACCGCTTTGGGGGCTTCACGCGCCAGGTATTCCATCGCGTCCGTGTCACCCAGCCAGTCCGAGCCTTTGACGGTGTCATACATGTGCCACTGCCAGCTGTCCGGGCCCATGTTGCC
This sequence comes from Thalassovita sp., assembly GCF_963691685.1. Classification (GTDB taxonomy): domain Bacteria; phylum Pseudomonadota; class Alphaproteobacteria; order Rhodobacterales; family Rhodobacteraceae; genus Thalassobius. The sequence continues at coordinate 622,534 of NZ_OY829290.1, read as the reverse complement.
CAGGGATGCGGCGATGCCGCCCTGCGCCGCAACCGTGTGCGAGCGGGTCGGGAACACTTTGGTCACACAGGCGGTGCGCAGGCCCTGTTCGGCCATGCCCAGTGTCGCGCGCAGACCGGCGCCACCGGCGCCAACAACCACAACATCATAGTCGTGGGTTTCATATTCGTAGGATGCTGTCATGTTCTTATTCCTTCCCTACGCTTAGAGGGCGATTTTCAGCAGAGCGAAAAGACCGGCAGCCATCAGCGTGTAGCAAAAGGCCGTGACCGCAACGAGGGTCAGCTTGCGGTTGATGCCGCCAACGTAGTCTTCGACGGCTTCGTGGGCTTCCATCATCAGGTGGCGAATGCCAACAACCAGACCCAGCGCGGCGATCAGCGCCGGAACGGGACGGGCAAAGAAGGCCAGAACCTCTTCGCGGCTGCCGCCAAGGGCAGAGCCGAAGACCACGATAAACAGTGGCACCAGAACCACGATCAGGATCGAGGAGACCAGCATTTTCCAGTGGTGGTGGCTGCCGGCACCGCCAGCGCCCAGACCTTCGGCGCGTTTACGATCGGTAAGATACTTCATCGCCTCTCTCCTTACAGTACGATGGCTGCGATCAGCGCCAAAACCGTGGCCCCGGCAAACATGCCCCAGCCCAGTTTCTCGGAGATCTTGATGTCCAGGCAATATCCGAAGTCCCAGACCACGTGACGCAGACGCCCCAGCATGTGGTAGAAGATTGCCCAGCTTGCCAGGAACAGAACCAGATCGCCGATCAGGCTGGTCAGCAGACCGTCAATGAAGGCAAACGCCGCATCCGACGTTGCCGCCGCCAGCAGCCACCAGACCAACAGCGTCACAGTGCCCAGCGAAGCCAAAGCGGTGATGCGCACCAGGATCGAAGAGATCGAGGTGATTTGAGGTCGGTAATATGGTCCGATCATAAACGGGGAGAGCGGACGTTTGCCGCGGTTCACATCAGCCATACCAGTTCCTTTCTAGGTTCCTTTGCTTGGGTCTTTCATAGCGGTTTTTACATATATGTCACGACGTAGGGACGACGTGACGCGGCTATTCTTTTAACAAATTACAGAAATAATGCATTTTGTGATCACACGGATATAGCGCGTGATCACAAAAGGTTTTCCAAGTTTTTTAGTCAGAAAAGCACCGTGATTCTGCCATGCAGCATTCAGCCCGGTCAGGTTTAGCGCTACCTATTGCACTTCGAAGGCCGCGATTTCGCGCCTGCCGATTTTCTCAAAAGGCGCATTCAACTCAACCTCAATGGCGGCCCAATTCGCAATTTCAAGCGGTGGTTCCAGCAAGGCCTCAGGCAGACCATTTATGAAAGCTTGGCGATAGGCTGTCGGCGGATGGGTGGTGTCGAGGCTCAACTTTTCGGCGGAATGCACGGCCAGTGCACGCGCGGCCTGATCGGGGGACAGCTGATCCACGGTGGCGGCCAGACGGCTGAGAAAGTCAAAGCCCGCCTCGCCCTGGCGCGGCAGGATGCCGGAACGCAACGCACCGCTGGCATCGATCCGCACCAATAGATCCAATGCCGCAAGTGAGGCCTGCCGCCCCGCGACCCGCAGGCCGCTGGCATCCGCTAAGTATTCTGCCTTTTGCGACTCGGCGAAGCTAAGCTTCAAAATTACCCATGTCAGCGTATCGACGATACCGCGCAAGGCGGCAGAAACCAGATCGGCAAAAATGCCATTGCTTTCACGCTCCAGAACACCGGTATGCGCATCAACGTAGTAATCCATATCCAGCAATTTCTGCCATGCATTCAGCACCATAAGGGCCCTGTCAGGCAGCGCGATCCGGCGTGTGTCACGATGGGCCAAGTGCCCCAGCTCATGGCCCAGAACCGCCAGGCGCTGCGGCCGGTCCGAGGCCAGCCACAACAAGGCGCCGATCCCGACAATAGGGGTGTTGCGGACCTCAGCCGCATAGGCGTTGAACTGGTTATCAAACACCACTTTGGAAACCTTCGGGGCATCAAGCTGCGCTGAAATCGCGTCCAGCAAGGCAAAGGTTTCCGGCAAGCTGTCCCGCCCGACCGCCCCCGCAGGCAGCTGCGGTTTTCGCGGTCTGAGCATCCAACCCAGCCCAAGAAAGGCCGCACCAAAGACCAGCGTCAGTAGGTTGGGGAAGTCCACGAACAACAGCCCCGCGCCTAGCGCGGCGAAGACATAGGGGCAGGCCACAACGAGGGCGCTCAGCCCCCACAGCAGTGCCCCGGGCCGTTCGGGTGACGTTCGGCCTGAGGCAAAGTCTTGCAGCGCGGAGAGGTAGATGCGCTCCCCGATCTTTTGGTTGAGTTTCTGGATTCGCTTTTCAATCATTACATGGGCATCAAGGCCCAATAATCGAGATCCAGCAAGACCTCTGGCGCATATTTCCCGTCTTCGCCTTTCAGCGCGAAGGGCTCCCCGCCTTTGGTGGCAACCAGACGCAGGCGGATCGCGCCAACGCCGGGCGCCGGGGTCTCCGCTTTGTCCAGCACCTCGGTCCAGGCTTTGATGGTGTCGCCGGCGAAACACGGGTTTGCATGTACCCCACCGTTTAGCCCCACGATCATCTGCGCATTGGCCAGCCCGTTGAACGACAGCGCCCGCGCCATTGAGATGACATGCCCGCCATAGATCAGCCGCTGCCCGTCGGGCCGGAAGGTGGCGTCAAAATGCACCTTGGCGGTGTTCTGCCACAGACGGGTCGCCATCATGTGTTCGGCTTCTTCGATGGTGACGCCATCGACGTGATCGATCTTCTCCCCCACCTCATAGTCGCCCCAGCGATGCGGCTCGCCAGATTGCTCAAAATCATAATGGGTGAAATCAAGACCCTCGGGGATCAACAGATCCTCGGCCGGGATGGCGGCGCGCAATTCAGGGATCACTGTGTCGGGCGCCGGGGCGTCCAGATCCTTTTTGCGCACCATCACCCAGCGGACATATTCCAGAACCACCTCACCCACCTGGTTGAAGCCACGGGTGTAAACCCAGACCACACCGGATTTGCCGTTGGAGTTCTGTTTCAGCCCAATCACCTCAGAGACCGCGCGCAGGGTGTCGCCGGGGAAGACCGGCTTCACCCAGCGCCCTTCGGCGTAGCCAAGGTTGGCAACAGCGTTCAATGAGACATCCGGCACGGTTTTGCCAAACACCACATGAAACGCTGCCAGATCATCGATCGGGCTGCCTTCAAGACCGCAGTCCCGCGCAAATTCATCCGAGGAATAAAGCGCATGACGCGCCGGGTAGAGCGCATGGTAAAGCGCCCGTTCCCCCTCCGCGACGGTGCGCGGTACGGCGTGGACGATCACATCGCCCAGTTTGTAATCCTCGAAAAAGCGGCCTGCATTGGTCTTTGCCATGTGCTTACTGAGCTCCCAGCTTGATGTCAGGTGTGTAGGTGCCTTCGACCTCTTTCACCACGGCCTGACCACAGCGCATCACCCCGTTTGCCGCATCAAAGGCATAAGTGGGGGAGCCGTGCAGCTCCCAGCCTTTGTTCAGCGCGTCGGTGACCTTGTGGCAGAAGGCCGAAGTGTCGTCTTCGGTCAGCAGTCGATAGAGTTTCATGTCTTACCCCGGAAATGGTGATGGTCCGATCAGACCATGGATATAGCCGATCACCCCCAATAGAACGATTGAGGCGACGAAGAACATAGCGTCTTTGGCAATGCTGCCTTTTTCGTTCGGTTGCCAGTCCGGTTCGGACTTGTTGATGGTAATGACCTCAATCACCGCCCAGGCCAGCAGCCCGCCAAACAGGATCACCGAGGCCAGATCGCCGTTGACCAGCAGGTGCGCCGCCGCCCAGATCTTGAACCCGGTCAGCATCGGGTGACGCATCTTGTAAAACAGCGCCCCCTTTTTCGGCCCGGGGCTGGTGAAGTACAGTGCAAACAGCATCAAGAGGTTGTTCAGGTGCAAAAGGAAGTAGGGCGGATTGTAGACCGGGATAAAGTCCATCGCCCGGTAGCCGATCACCATCAACACGATGGAGCCCACCAAGATCAGCGCGATCAGCCCTTTGCCTTTCTCCTCCAGTTGGGCGCGCGCATCGGGCGCGAGCCGTTTGAACAGATGTGCGCCGCTCCACAGCAGCACGCCCAGAATAAGCCAGATCATAGATGCCTCCGTATGATACGTGGGTGTCAGAATGTGTCTGGGCTGAGCTAAGTCTTATTCGGCGCGCTCCGCAATAGCTGCGGCTTTCGCCAGCAGTTTTGTCGCGGTTTCAACATGCAGGTTTTCCACGATTTTCCCGTCCACGACGGCCACGCCCTGCCCGGCGGCTTCGCTTTCTTCAAAGGCGGCGATCTGACGTTTGGCCAGGTCAATCTCGGCCTCTGACGGGGCGAAGGCCTCATTCGTGACGGCAACCTGCGCCGGGTGGATCAGGGTTTTGCCGTCAAAGCCCAGATCGCGGCCCTGATCACATTCGGCTTTCAGCCCCTCATCATCCTTGAACTGGTTGTAGACGCCATCAACCGCCACCACGCCATGGGCGCGGGCGGCCAGCAGCATGGTCTGCAGCGCCATCTGCATCGGTAGGCGGTCGGCGCGGTAGCGGCAGTTCAGTTCTTTGGCCAGATCATTGGTGCCTGCAACAAACCCCTGCAGCTGCGGGTGGGCGGCAATTTCCAGCGCGTTCAGCACCCCCAGCGGGGTTTCGATCATCGCCCAGATCGGGGTGTCATTGCCCAGAAGATCCGCCAGCGCCTGTACATCCGCGGCCGAGTTCACCTTGGGCAGCAGGAACGCATCAGCATCTGCATCGCGCAGCGCGGCCACGTCCCCTTCGCCCCATTGCGTGTCCAGCCCGTTGATCCGCACGATCTTGGCACGGTTGCCATAGCCGCCTTCGGCCAGTGCGGCCTTCAGGGTGTCACGTGCGCCTTCCTTGGCATCCGGCGCCACGGCATCTTCAAGGTCAAAGATGATGGCATCCACCGCCAAGCCGCGGGCCTTGTCCAGCGCGCGATCCTTGGATCCGGGAATATAAAGAACCGATCGGTAAGGGCGGGCGGCCATGTCCATCTGTCGTCTCCTCGCAATATTGTTGCGCCACAAAGATCAAAAACGTTGCAAAACTTCAAGCCAAATTTCGCCGCATCGCAGAAAAGCGCCGGATCTGCCGCAGCGTCTTGGCGCTGGTTCAGCGGTCTGACGGCAGGAACACAAGGGAAACGTGCTGCAAATTAACCAGATTTTCAGGCCTCAGGCGCAACCTCATTCGCAACGGACCAATGGGAGGCCCGCAACCCGGTGACACAAAGTCCGACCTGACAGGGGTGTGAAACAACCCGCCAACGCAACCGCACGGCGGGGGACACAGCCCCAGATTCGAAAGGATGAGACCATGAAACCGATGTTTACCGCCGCCATACTGCTTGCGCTGATCCTGCCCCACAGCGCCAATGCGCAACGGGCCTGCGCGCCACGTGATGCCGTGGTGCAGAAACTGGCTGAGGATTATGGTGAAAGCCGCCAGTCAATAGGACTGGGTCACGACAATTCCGTGGTTGAGGTCTTTGCCTCACTGGCCTCCGGCAGCTGGACCATCACCGTGACCCGCGCCAGCGGCCTGACCTGTCTGGTGGCCAGCGGTCAGGGGTTTGAAACGCTACAAGAACAGGTCCCGACACAGGGCGCGGAGCTTTAGCCTCAGGTCAGCCCGTCCCAGATCAGCTTGGCACCGGTTACCGTCAGCATCACATAGGTCAGGGCAAAGAAGGCCGTTTCAGGGATCTTGAAATGCAATTTGACGCCAATCCACGCCCCGATCAGCGCCACCGGCGCAAGGATCAGATCGATGGTGAAGGTCTCAATGGTAAAGATCCCCAAGAAAGCATAGGGCACGAACTTGGCGATATTGATCACCCAGAACACGATCACCGTGGTCGCCTGAAACGGGGTTTTGCCCAATCCGCGTGACAGCAGGTAGACCGCCGCCGGGGGACCACCTGCATGGCTGACAAAGCTGGTGAAGCCCGCAACACAGCCCGCAAGCGCCCCACCCCAGGGCGGCATGGCCCGCCGTGCTGCCGGGATCATCCCTGCCTTGAGGGAGATTTGCCACATCACAAACCCGAGCGAGATGGCACCGATCAGCACCCGGAACACATCCGCATCCGCCACCTGATAGAGCCACGCCCCCAAAGCGACCCCCGGCAACGAGCCCAGGATCAGCACCCGGGCATCGGGCCAGGACCAGCGTTTCCAATAGGGTTTCAGCGCCGCCACATCGACCAGCATCAACAGCGGCAACATGATGCCAAGCGCCTGCCCCGGCTCCAGAACCAGGGCAAGAATCGCTGCCGAAGCAAAGGCCGCGCCAGAGCCAAAGCCCCCCTTTGAGATGCCGGCGAACAGCACTGCGGGGGCGGCAATCGCCAAAGTCGTCAAATCCAGCTGCACCATCTCTCCCCTCTGGTGTTAGCGCTATCTGGACTGATTTAGCAGGTAAAACCGTCACAAGACAGTCACAAAAATCCGCTTGCCGCATTGCAGCACTCTTGCGCGAGTCGCCGGAACAGACTACCCCATGCGCGATTTCAAAACGGACCGGAGATGAATTCCATGGCCAGACCCAAGATTGCCCTCATCGGCGCTGGACAGATCGGTGGCACCCTTGCACACCTCGCAGCCCTGAAAGAACTCGGCGACGTTGTACTGTTCGACATCGCGGAAGGCACCCCCGAAGGCAAAGCCCTCGACATCGCGGAATCGGGCCCCTCGGAAGGCTTCGACGCGAACCTGAAGGGTACCCAGGATTACGCTGATATCGCAGGCGCAGACGTCTGCATCGTCACCGCCGGCGTGCCGCGCAAACCCGGCATGAGCCGTGATGACCTGCTGGGCATCAACCTGAAAGTTATGAAGTCGGTCGGCGAAGGCATCCGCGACAACGCTCCGGACGCTTTTGTGATCTGCATCACCAACCCGCTGGACGCAATGGTCTGGGCCCTGCAGCAATTCTCGGGTCTGCCCGCGAATAAAGTCTGCGGCATGGCCGGCGTTCTGGACAGCGCCCGTTTCCGCCACTTCCTGGCAGATGAATTCCAGGTATCGATGAAAGACGTCACCGCCTTCGTTCTGGGTGGCCACGGCGACACTATGGTTCCGTCGGTGCGTTACTCGACCGTTGCCGGTATCCCGCTGCCCGACCTGATCGAAATGGGCTGGACCACGCAGGAAAAAATGGACGCCATCGTTCAGCGTACCCGTGACGGCGGTGCCGAAATCGTTGGCCTGCTGAAGACCGGTTCGGCCTTCTACGCGCCGGCCACCTCGGCGATTGAAATGGCCGAAGCCTACCTGAAAGACCAAAAGCGCGTCTTGCCCTGCGCCGCCTACTGTGACGGCGACCTGGGTGTGAAAGACATGTATGTTGGCGTGCCCACCGTGATCGGTGCCGGCGGTGTTGAGAAAATCGTCAACATCAAGCTGAACAAAGAAGAGCAAGAAATGTTCGACGTCTCGGTCAAAGCCGTTCAAGGCCTGGTCGAAGCGTGCAAAGGCATCGACAGCTCGCTGGCGTAAGTCCAGTTTCAGAATTGAATGCAACAGGGTCCGGCCACCACGCCGGGCCCTGTTTCTTTTTGCCATTTCAAATTGTAAAGCTTAGGTCGAACAAGGGCCGATTTTTGTGCCGAAGGAAGTAACCTTGAACCAAAGCAATCCAGCGCTGCCGTCACAGGGCTATATCTACGCTGCCACAGGTGAAAAATACGTCACGCTGGCACGCCGCGCCGCCCGTGCGCTGCGCCTAATTCATCCCGATGCTCAAATTGACCTGTTCACCGATGAACCGCTGACGGATTCCGTGTTCGATGAAATTCACATCCTCGATCGGGCGACCACCCGGCCAAAAATCGAAGCTTTGGGTCGCAGCCGGTTTGATCAATCACTCTATCTGGATGCGGACACTTTGGTTATTGCGCCCATCGATGATGTCTTTGAACTGCTTGGAAAATATGAATTTCTCGCCGCGCAGGGGCGTGGCAGCAATATGTCACCCGCATATGCACGCATCTCCCGCGGGGTGCCGCATAGTTTCCCGATGGTGAATTCGGGTGTGGTGGCGCTGAAGAAATGCAAAAACAACGAAGCCCTTCTGGCCGACTGGGCCGAGAGCTGGCACGGGCGCGAAGCTGGCCCAGATCAACCACATCTGCGGCAACTGCTGTTCAACAGCCCCGTCCTTTTCGGCACATTGCCACATGAATACAACATGATGATGCTCGCGCGGCTTCATGCCTGGAGCAGCCACAGCCGCGCGCCGAGAATTCTACATGCCTCTCGGCTGCATCGCCGGAGCCATCAAGGCCGCCCTGAAAATCCCCTCACCCTCGAAGACGTGCTGACGAAAGAACTGTGCAAACACGTCCGCGCCCTGCTGGCAGCGGATCGTTCGATCAAGGGAAACCGCGGGCCCCATGTGCCCAATTTCGCGCATATGCGCGGGCGCTACTCACCACGGCGGCTGTTTGATGCGGCTGTAACACATGCGAAGCGGCGCAAAAGTTAAGTGTCGCAACGCACTGCAGCCCCTCACTCTGCCGCTTCAGTACGACCTTTTTGGCGTTGCGCGGCTTCGAACTCAGCCTCAGTTTTGGCACGCAGTTGAATGTGCGCCGCAAGCGCCTTGTCGATTGCTTCTGGTGACAGATCGACCGTCAGATCCGGAAACTGCGCCTTCAGCGCGGCCGGGACGTCGCAGACCATGCGGTGCACCCGCCGCCAGCGCCGCAAACGCAGCATTTGCCAGAGACTTAGCGTTTTGACCCTGCGAAACAGCTCCCGCCGCTTTTTCTGGTCATTCCCTATTTCCCACAGTTGGCGCACCTGGTTCTGCCGTTCTGGCACGGCCGGGTGGTTGGTCCGGCCCTTGTCAGATTTGCGGGTCATCTTGTCGAGCCAATGTTTGGCGGTGAACCCGTCAAAATGCACCACGCCCACCGCTTGGTAATTGGCGATATGGGGTTTTGCTGATCCTGGCTCTTTGTTCTGGAGGGAATGAATACCGTAGTCAAAATCACTTTTGACCCGGAAGAAACATTTCCCAATCGCATATCCCGCGACACCGCGTCTGAGAAACCCGCTCCACTCACCGTGGATCGCCTGAACGGCAGGGTGTTCCACATTGATGAACGGCGTGCGCAGCCAACCGGAATAGATGTGTTTTGGGCGACTACCGCGCAGTTCAACCCGTTCGGCGTTATGCATGTGCACGCAATAGATGTGATCCGGTTGCTTTGCCGCAAAGGCCATGACGCTTGGGATGTGAACCGCAAATTCGTCAACGTCCAAATGGCCAATCCAATCCGCTTGCGACAGGTGTTTCACGATACGCCCGTTGGCGATCTGCCTTGACGTCAGAGGTCCCCCAAATTCGCGCCCGTGCAGTTCTGGCCAATCGGCACGTCCCGCGGGGATCAATGTCACGCGGTCCAGATCTGCAACGATCTCCGCAAGGTCGGGATCTGGCGTCTCCATGAACATCCAGATGTGGTTGGCCCCCTGCTGCAAATGATGCGCGATATAGGCCAAAAGGGTCGGCGTCGGCTCGGACGCCGTGCAAAACAAATCCCATTTCATCTGAAATCCCCAGTTCCCGTAAAACGCAACTTTTCTAGAATATTCCGTCAAACGGCTCAACCGTCACGGCGGATCTGCCGTTATGTAGCATAATCGTACGATTCGAGCCTGTGGATAACTTTCCGTCCAGCAGGCGGCATGTGATTTGTGATCACGCTTTTTCCACGTGTGATCACAAATCGTAGAAAATCGGCCACAATCCCCCCCTCGCTTCAAAAACAGCTTAAATAATTGGTCACCCTGTGCGTATAGGGAGTCTAATCGTAGCAAGACGGGATAGGTTCATGAACATTCATGAGTATCAGGCGAAAGCACTGCTTCGCGAATACGGCGCCCCGGTTTCTGATGGACGTGTTGTCCTGAAGGCCGAGGATGCAAAAACCGCAGCTGGTGAACTTGACGGCCCGCTGTGGGTGGTTAAGGCCCAGATCCACGCAGGTGGGCGCGGCAAAGGCACCTTCAAAGAGGCTGACGCTGGTGAAAAAGGCGGTGTCCGTCTTGCCAAGTCGGTAGAAGAAGCTGCCGAAGAAGCCAAGAAAATGCTTGGCCGCACTCTGGTGACACACCAGACCGGCGAAGCGGGCAAACAGGTCAACCGCATCTACATCGAAGATGGCTCGGACATTGAGCGTGAGCTGTACCTGGCTCTGCTGGTGGATCGTCAGACCTCGCGCATTTCGTTTGTATGCTCGACCGAAGGCGGCATGGACATCGAAGAGGTTGCCGAAGCAACCCCTGAGAAGATCCTGAGCTTCTCGGTTGATCCGGCCACCGGCTACCAGCCCTACCACGGCCGCCGCATCGCCTTTGCTCTGGGCCTGGAAGGCGCCGCGGTAAAGCAGTGCGTCAAGCTGATGAGCCAGCTGTACCAAGCCTTCACCGAGAAGGACATGGAGATGCTGGAAATTAACCCGCTGATCGTCATGCCCGGCAACGAGCTGAAGGTTCTGGACGCGAAACTGGGCTTTGACGGCAACGCGGTTTACCGCCACGCCGATGTCGCGGCCCTGCGCGATGAGACCGAAGAAGACCCCAAAGAGCTGGAAGCGTCGAAATACGACCTGAACTACATCGCTCTGGACGGTGAAATCGGCTGCATGGTGAACGGTGCTGGTCTGGCGATGGCCACCATGGACATCATCAAACTCTACGGTGCAGAGCCTGCAAACTTCCTCGACGTTGGCGGCGGCGCCACCAAAGAGAAAGTGACCGAAGCCTTCAAGATCATCACCTCTGACAAAAACGTCAAAGGCATCCTGGTGAACATCTTCGGTGGCATCATGCGCTGTGACGTGATCGCAGAAGGCGTTGTTGCCGCGGTGAAAGAGGTTGGTCTGGAAGTGCCGCTGGTTGTGCGCCTCGAAGGCACCAACGTCGAAAAAGGCAAAGAGATCATCAACACCTCCGGCCTGAACGTCATCGCAGCCGACAACTTGTCGGACGGCGCTGAGAAGATCGTTAAAGCGGTTAAGGGTTAATCGCGATGTTGGACGTTGCAGCCGCAGCAATCTCCGCCTGTCTGGCCACAGCTCCTGACTTCAACAAAGTTGGGGCTGGCTTTGCTGACCTGGGTTACACCCAAGTCGCAAAACGTGGCGATGACGTGCGTTGGGCGACGCCGAACGGTCAGGAAGCGATTGTTTCAAAGCTTTCAGGCCTTTCGGTGTGCAGCGTGTGGTTCGACGGCAATTTTCGCAACGAAACTCGCGAATTAAACAAACTAATCAGCCGCGTTTCAGAAGAAACACCTGCCATGAAGAAAGGGCCTCACGGTCCTGAATGGCAGATTGCTCCTGGAATTGTGGTGCGAGCACTCCGAAAACAAGGCGACTCGTCTCGCTTTGGTGCAGGCGTGTTCGTTTATGGAGAAAACTGACATGGCAATTCTCGTAGATGAAAACACCAAGGTCATCTGTCAGGGCTTCACCGGCTCGCAGGGGACCTTCCACTCGGAACAGGCGATCGCATACGGCACCAAAATGGTTGGCGGTGTGACCCCCGGCAAAGGTGGCAATGAGCACCTGGGCCTGCCCGTGTTCAATTCGGTGCACGAAGCCAAGGCAAAAACCGAAGCCAACGCCTCGGTGATCTATGTTCCGCCGCCGTTCGCGGCCGACTCGATCCTGGAAGCGATTGACGCGGAAATGGAACTGATCGTCTGCATCACCGAAGGCATTCCGGTGCTTGACATGATGCGCGTGAAGCGTGCGCTGGAAGACAGCACCAGCCGTCTGATCGGCCCGAACTGCCCCGGCCTGATCACTCCCGGCGCGTGTAAGATCGGCATCATGCCCGGCCACATCCACAACCGTGGTTCGGTTGGCGTTGTGTCCCGTTCCGGCACCCTGACCTATGAAGCTGTGAAACAGACTTCGGACATCGGTCTGGGCCAGTCGACCGCCGTTGGTATCGGTGGCGACCCGATCAAAGGCACTGAGCACATCGACGTACTGGACATGTTCCTGGACGATGATGAAACCACCTCGATCATCATGATCGGTGAGATCGGTGGTTCGGCGGAAGAAGAAGCGGCTGAGTTCCTGGCGGAGCAGAAGAAAAAAGGCCGTTGGAAACCCACTGCTGGCTTCATCGCTGGCCGCACGGCGCCTCCGGGCCGCCGCATGGGCCACGCAGGCGCAATCGTCGCCGGCGGCAAAGGTGGTGCAGAAGACAAGATCGAAGCCATGAAATCGGCTGGCATCGTTGTTGCAGACAGCCCTGCAACTCTGGGTGAAGCTGTCCAGAAAGCCATCGAGCTGGGCTAAGCCATTCGTGGGCGGGGTTTTTAACACCCCGCCCGCATTCCCATTTGCCGAAGCATCGCGGCAGGGACCGGAACCAAGATCACTCGGGTCTCTCTCCTGTTGCTTCAGGTCGGACACAAGGAACGCAAAAATGAACGATCAAAGCCCCAACGACCTCTTCCATGCCTCCTCTTTCATGCAGGGGCATAACGCGGAATATCTGGAACAGATGTACGCCCGCTACGCCGCCGACCCGAATGCGGTCGATGAGGTGTGGCAGGAGTTCTTCCGCCAGCTGGGTGATGCTGAGCTGGACGTGAAGGCCGAGGCCGCTGGCCCCTCCTGGGCGCGCTCTGACTGGCCGCCGATGCCCAATGATGACCTGACCGCCGCGCTGGACGGTCAGTGGCCCGCCCCGGCGGCCGAGGCAAAAGGCGCTGGCAAGAAGATCAAGGAAAAAGCCGCCGAAAAGGGTGTTGAGGTTTCTGATGAGGCGATCAAACGCGCAGTTCTGGATTCGATCCGCGCGCTGATGATCATCCGCGCCTACCGGATCCGCGGCCACCTGATCGCGGACATCGACCCGCTGGGCATGCGCGACCAGACCCCGCATCCTGAACTGGATTACAAATCTTACGGCTTCACTGACGCCGATCTAGACCGCCCGATTTTCATCGACAACGTGCTGGGGCTGCAGATCGCCTCACTGCGTCAGATCATGGACATCGTGAAGCGCACCTATTGCGGCACCTTTGCCCTGCAGTACATGCATATTTCCAACCCCGAAGAGGCCTCGTGGCTGAAAGAGCGGATCGAGGGCTACAACAAGGAAATCACCTTCACCCGTGAGGGCCGCAAAGCGATCCTGAACAAGCTGGTTGAGGCCGAGGGCTTTGAGAAGTTCCTGCACGTGAAATACATGGGCACCAAACGCTTTGGTCTGGACGGCGGCGAAGCGCTGATCCCGGCGATGGAGCAGATCATCAAACGTGGCGGCAGTCTGGGCGTCAAAGAAGTGGTGATCGGCATGCCGCACCGCGGTCGTTTGAACATCCTGGCCAACGTGATGAGCAAGCCTTACCGCGCCATCTTCAACGAATTCCAGGGTGGCAGCTTCAAACCCGAAGACGTCGATGGCTCTGGTGATGTGAAATACCACCTGGGTGCCTCCTCCGACCGTGAATTTGACGGCAACTCGGTGCACCTGTCGCTGACCGCGAACCCCAGCCACCTTGAGGCTGTTAACCCGGTTGTGCTGGGCAAGGCCCGCGCCAAAACCGACCAGCTGAAAGATGACGAGCGCACCTCGGTTGTGCCGGTGCTGTTGCACGGTGACGCGGCCTTTGCCGGCCAGGGTGTTGTGGCGGAATGTTTCGCCCTTTCGGGTCTGCGCGGTCACAAGACCGGCGGCACCATCCATATCGTGGTAAACAACCAGATCGGTTTCACCACCGCCCCGCATTTCTCGCGCTCCTCGCCCTACCCCACCGACAACGCGCTGGTGGTTGAGGCGCCGATCTTCCACGTGAACGGGGATGATCCCGAGGCAGTGGTTCACGCCGCCAAGGTCGCAACTGAGTTCCGTCAGAAGTTCCGCAAGGACGTGGTGATTGATATCTTCTGCTACCGCCGGTTTGGTCACAACGAAGGCGATGAGCCGATGTTCACCAACCCGCTGATGTATAAAAACATCAAGAAGCATAAGACCACGCTGCAGCTTTACACCGACCGTCTGGTTGCCGACGGGCTGATCCCCGAAGGTGAGATCGAGGACATGAAGGCCTCGTTCCAGGCGCATCTGAACGAAGAGTTCGAGACCGGCAAAGAGTATAAGCCCAACAAGGCTGACTGGCTGGATGGCCGCTGGTCGCATCTGGACAAACAGGATGAGGACTACCAGCGTGGTCAGACCTCGATCAAACCGGAAACCCTGGCCGAGGTTGGCGGCGCGCTGAGCCGCCTGCCCGAAGGTTTCCCGGCCCACAAGACCGTGGCCCGTATTCTGGATGCCAAGGCCAAGATGTTTGAAACCGGCAAAGGTTTTGACTGGGCCACGGCCGAAGCGCTGGCTTTTGGCTCGCTGCTGACCGAAGGCTATCCGGTGCGCCTGTCCGGGCAGGATGCCACCCGCGGCACCTTCTCGCAGCGTCACTCGGGCATTGTGAACCAGGAAACCGAAGAACGCTTCTTCCCGCTGAACCACATCCGTGACGGCCAGTCGCGCTATGAGGTGATCGACAGCGCCCTGTCCGAATATGCGGTTCTGGGCTTTGAGTACGGCTACTCGCTGGCCGAACCGAACGCGCTGACCATGTGGGAAGCCCAGTTTGGCGATTTCGCCAACGGCGCCCAGATCATGTTCGATCAGTTCATCTCCTCGGGTGAATCGAAATGGCTGCGGATGTCCGGCCTGGTCTGCATGCTGCCGCATGGTTTCGAAGGCCAGGGTCCTGAGCACTCCTCGGCCCGACTGGAGCGGTTCCTGCAGATGTGCGGCGGCGACAACTGGATCGTGGCCAACTGTACAACGCCTGCAAACTACTTCCACATCCTGCGCCGTCAGCTGCACCGGACCTTCCGGAAGCCGCTGATCCTGATGACGCCGAAGTCGCTCCTGCGCCACAAGCTCTGCATCTCGGAAGCCGAAGACTTCACCACCGGCTCTTCGTTCCACCGGGTGCTTTGGGATGACGCGCAGAAAGGCAACTCGGACACCAAACTGGTGGCTGATGACAAGATCAAGCGCGTGGTCATGTGTTCCGGCAAGGTCTACTTCGACCTCTTGGAGGAGCGTGACGCCCGCGGCATCGATGATGTCTACCTGCTGCGTGTCGAACAGTTCTACCCGTTCCCGGCCATGTCGCTGACCAAAGAGCTGGAGCGTTTCAAAAACGCCGAAATGGTCTGGTGTCAGGAAGAGCCGAAGAACCAGGGCCCCTGGTCGTTCATCGAACCCAACATCGAATGGTGCCTGAGCCGCATCAAAGCCAAACACACCCGCCCGGTCTATGCCGGCCGCGCCGCCTCGGCTTCGCCGGCGACCGGTCTGGCCAGCCAGCACAAAGCACAACAAGCCGCGCTCGTGAACGAAGCGCTGACCATCGAAGGGAAATAACCCATGACGACTGAAGTTCGCGTCCCCACCCTGGGCGAATCCGTGACCGAAGCCACTGTCGCCACCTGGTTCAAGAAGCCGGGCGATGCCGTGGCTGCTGACGAAATGCTCTGCGAGCTGGAAACCGATAAGGTCACCGTCGAAGTGCCCAGCCCCGCTGCGGGTGTCCTGGCCGAGATTGTGGCCGCCGAAGGCGAAACCGTAGGTGTTGACGCCCTGCTGGCCAACATCACCGAAGGTGGCGCCGCTGCTGCACCGGCCCCCGCCGCCGCAAGCGCCCCGGCCGCTGCCCCTGCGGCAGACGCACAGGCGATCGACGTTATGGTGCCCTCCTTGGGTGAATCGGTGTCTGAAGCCACCGTTTCGACCTGGTTCAAAAAGGTAGGTGACAGCGTTGCGCAGGACGAAATGCTGTGTGAGCTGGAAACGGACAAAGTGTCGGTTGAAGTGCCCGCGCCCGCCGCTGGCGTTCTGGCCGAAATCGTTGCCCCCGAAGGCACCACCGTGGATGCCACCGCCAAACTGGCCGTGATCTCTGCCGGTGCTGGCGCAGCTGTTTCTGCCGCCCCGGCCGCCGCTGCAGCCCCCGCCGCAGCCCCGGCAACCGGCGCCAAGGACATCAAGGATGGCCCGGCCGCTGAAAAAGCCATGGCCGAGGCTGGCCTCAGCCGTGACGCGGTGACCGGCACCGGCCGCGATGGTCGCGCCACCAAAACCGACGTGGCCCGCGCCGCAGCCGCAGCCGCTGCAGCCCCGGCACCCGCCGCCGCACCGGCCCCTGCCGCGGTTCCGCGTGGTCCGGTCAGCGCCGATGATGCCTCGCGCGAAGAGCGCGTGAAGATGACCAAGATGCGTCAGACCATCGCCCGTCGTCTGAAAGACAGCCAGAACACCGCCGCCATGCTGACCACCTACAATGAGGTCGACATGACCGAGGTGATGGCGCTGCGCAAAGAGTACAAAGACCTGTTTGAGAAGAAACACGGCGTCCGTCTGGGCTTCATGTCCTTCTTCACCAAGGCCTGTGTGCACGCGCTGAAAGAAGTGCCTGAGGTGAACGCCGAAATCGACGGCACCGACATCGTCTACAAAAACTACGTCCACATGGGCGTGGCTGCGGGTACCCCGCAGGGTCTGGTGGTACCGGTGATCCGTGACGCCGACTCGATGTCTTTTGCTGAGATCGAGAAAGCCATCGGTGAAAAAGGCCGCCGCGCCCGTGACGGCAAACTGTCGATGGCCGAAATGCAGGGCGGCACCTTCACCATCTCCAACGGTGGTGTCTATGGCTCGCTGATGTCCTCGCCGATCCTGAACCCACCGCAGTCCGGTATCCTCGGCATGCACAAGATCCAGGACCGCCCGATGGCGATCAACGGTCAGGTTGTGATCCGTCCGATGATGTATCTGGCGCTCAGCTATGACCACCGTATCGTTGACGGCAAAGGCGCCGTGACCTTCCTGGTGCGCGTCAAAGAAGCGCTGGAAGATCCCCGCCGCCTGCTGATGGATCTGTAACAGGTCAAGCAACGTAATTATTGAAACTTAAGGCACGCCAAATGCACGTTGATCGCCAAGATATCCAAAACGCGCGTTTTTACTTCATTTGGCGTGCCTGCCCCACACTCATAGGTTTGTGGTTGACCGCGCAGTTGTTTCTGCCGAACACATCTCACTCACTTGGGGCCAGTCTTGCTCTACATTACAGCTTTCTTTTATGTTTCTTGACATTGATGTTCCTTAACAAGGCCGCCCTCGCTTTGTTGGCGGGCCTCCAGCCAAGACTGCCGATACAGGCGATGAAGTACTTTGGTTTGGCCTTTGGTATGTTTTATGCCTTGACCGGGTGGGAGTATCTGAACTTCGAAAAGCTCCGGCCTTTTTTGTTTCTGACCTCCAGTTTGTATTTCAGCGTTCATGCGGTCGGGATCATCACCGCCCTTTTGAAACCCGCAGAGGCAGCTTTGGTTGTGAAACTACTGAAGCAGCAGCGTAACCGATAGACTGCCTCACATGTTTATCTCGCAGCTATTTCCGTGCCACAGCCCATTGCCCAACAGGCACGGCGAGCCTTGTTGGTCAAGCACTTGTAGTTCACCACCGTTTTTCAGGGAAAGCCCGGAAAAATGGCTGTAACATTGACCCTCACCTCTTGCATGCGCAATGAGGGGATCTTTGTGCTGGAATGGATCGCCTATCATCAGACCCTTGGGTTTGATGAGGTGGTGATCGTGACCAATGATTGCACCGATCACTCCGACCAGTTGCTGGACCTGCTGGCCCAGCACGGCGAGGTGAGCCATATCCGCCAGACGCTGACCGCCGGGGACAACCCGCAGGATAAGGGCATGGATCATGCCCTGGCCCATCTGCGCCGGAACACCACCACCTGGTGCCTGCACATCGACAGTGATGAGTTTCTGTTGATTGAGGCCGGCGATGGCAAGCTGCCGGCACTGCTGCAGAACGTGCAGGATGCCGATTGCGTGCCGATCATCTGGCGCACCTTTGGCGACAGCGGGCGGACCCATTGGGCCGCCGGAGACAATGTGGTTCAGGCCTTCACCCGCGCGGAACCCGCGCCGGAGCCAGGTCAGAGCAAGTCCAAATGCCTGTTCCGTGTCGCCAGCTTCAAGGCCGCCACCGACCACAACCCGCGCCAGCCCACCATGGCGGATCCCAAAGTGGTCAATGCCGACGGCACGCCTCTGTCAAACGCCTCGCTGCACCAGCGCAAATCCTCGCGCTTCCGCCCCCATGATCTGGCCTGCGCCGCCAAAACCGCGCGGATCAATCACTATGCCGTAAAATCGCAGGACCTGTTCCTGATGAAAAACGACCGGGGCGATGGTCAGGGGAAGGTGGGCGAGCGCAAGTACCACCTCGGCTCGGCCTGGCATCGCAAGGCCAATCGCAACGATGTCGAAGACCGCGCCATCCTGCGCCATCTGCCCTCACTTGAGGCCAATCTGGCCCGTCTGCGCGCCCTGCCCGGCGTCGCTGAGGCGGAACAGAAATGCCGGGACTGGTTCGAAACCCGCCGCAACGCTATCCTCACCGAAAGCCAGCGCAGACTATGGTCAACGGAGCATGCAAAATGACTTCTTCGTTTGCCAAAATAATTCTCCGGGGAACGGTCCGTTTGGGCCGCAGGGCGCATTGCCTGAACCCCATCCGAAACATATGTGACACCAATAAAGAGACCTGACGGAGACACCTCATGGCACAATATGACGTCATCGTAATCGGCGCCGGCCCCGGTGGCTATGTCGCAGCGATCCGCGCCGCCCAGCTGGGCCTGAAAACCGCCTGTGTAGAAGGCCGCGAAACGCTTGGCGGTACCTGCCTCAACGTGGGCTGCATCCCCTCCAAGGCGCTGCTGCACGCCAGCCACCAGCTGCACGAGGCCGAGCACAACTTTGCCAAAATGGGCCTGAAGGGCAAATCCCCGTCGGTCGATTGGGACCAGATGAAGGCCTACAAAGGTGAGGTTGTCGAAGGCAACACCAAGGGCATCGAGTTCCTGTTCAAAAAGAACAAGGTCGACTGGCTGAAAGGCTGGGGATCGATCCCTGAGGCCGGCAAGGTCAAAGTGGGTGATGAGGTCCATGAGGCCAAAAACATCATCGTCGCCTCGGGTTCCGAACCTTCCTCGATCCCCGGTGTTGAGATTGATGAGAACCTGGTTGTGTCCTCCACCGGCGCGCTGGATCTGCCGAAGATCCCCAAGAAGATGGTTGTCATCGGCGCCGGTGTGATCGGTCTGGAACTGGGCTCGGTCTATCAGCGACTGGGCACTGAGGTGACCGTTGTTGAATACCTCGACAAAATCACCCCCGGCATGGACGGCGACATCCAGAAAAACTTCCAGCGGATGCTGAAAAAGCAGGGGCTGAAGTTTGTGATGAGCGCTGCGGTTCAGAAGGTGGAAACCACCAAGACCAAAGCCAAGGTCACCTATAAGCTGCTGAAGAAAGACACCGAAGAGACGCTGGACGCCGATGTGGTGCTGGTGGCAACCGGCCGCAAACCCTTCACCGATGGTCTGGGTCTGGAAGCACTGGGTGTGGAAATGTCCCCGCGCGGTCAGATCAAGACCAATGCGCATTGGGAAACCAACGTCAAAGGCATCTACGCGATCGGCGACGCCATCGATGGCCCGATGCTGGCCCACAAAGCCGAAGACGAAGGCATGGCAGCCGCCGAATGCATCGCCGGCAAACATGGTCACGTGAACTACGACGTGATCCCCGGTGTGATCTACACCACGCCCGAAGTTGCCAGCGTTGGCAAAACCGAGGAGCAGCTGAAAGAAGAAGGCCGCGCCTATAAGGTTGGCAAGTTCCCCTTCATGGGCAACGCCCGCGCCAAAGCGGTGCACCAGGGTGAAGGCTTTGTGAAACTGCTGGCCGATGCGGAAACTGACCGCATCCTCGGCTGCCACATCATCGGCCCGGCCGCAGGTGACCTGATCCATGAGATCTGCGTCGGCATGGAATTCGGCGCCTCTGCCGAAGACATCGCCCTGACCTGCCACGCCCACCCGACCTTCTCGGAAGCCGTGCGCGAAGCCGCCCTCGCCTGCGGCGACGGCGCCATCCACGCCTAATCAAACGGGTCAGAACGACCATGAGAGGCCACCCTTCGGGGTGGTCTTTTTGCTTCAGACTCTGTTTGTCGCTCACGCGCCGCGCGTGCTAACGTCTGGCGATTGAGACAGCAAAGGCATTGGTTATGGTATCGGAACTTGCAGGCAAACGCGTATTGGTCGCCGGGGGCGCCGGGTTTGTCGGCTCCCATCTGGTGGACGCGCTGATCGCACTTGGCGCAACCCCGGTCATTCTGGACAATTTCCACACCGGTGATGCCGCCTTTCTAAGCCATCTGGATCAGCCCGAGATCATCGAACATGACATCACCCGGCCTTTGCCTGCCGGCATTGGACCCGTGGATCTGGTCTATAACCTCGCCTGCCCTGCGGCGCCGAAACACTATCAGGCCGATCCCCTGCGCACCTGGCGCACCTCGGTCTATGGCACGGACAATCTGGCTGAATTTGCCCGCGCCCAAGGCGCACGGATGGTCCAGGCCTCCACCAGTGAGGTCTATGGCGATCCGCTGGTGTCGCCACAAAGCGAAAGCTACACCGGCAATGTCTCGATGCATGGCATCCGCGCCTGTTACGATGAGGGCAAACGAGCCGCTGAAACGCTGCTGATGGATATGATCCGCAGCTATGACATGGACATCCGCATCGCCCGGATCTTCAACACCTATGGGCCGCGCATGGCGCTGAACGATGGCCGGGTGGTGCCCAACTTCGTGCGTCAGGCACTGGAGGGCAAACCGCTGACCGTCTATGGCCACGGCCAGCAGACCCGCTGTTTCTGCTATGTGGCGGATACGGTGGATGGGTTGCTGCGGCTGGGCGCCAATGACGGGCTGCAGGGGCTGGTGGTTAATATCGGCAGTGATGTTGAACAAACGGTCTATAGCCTGGCCGAAGCTGTGGCCGCGCTGGTCGGCGTGCCTTTGCAGACGCAGGACTGCGAAATGCCGCAGGATGACCCACAGGTGCGCCGCCCTGATCTGACCCGTGCGCGGGACCGTCTGGGCTGGTCGCCCAGCACCCCGCTGGACAGTGGGTTGCAACAGGTGATCCGCTATTTCCAGGACGATCACCGGGTGAAACGGGCGCTGTCCGTCTAACTCCGCAATCTGTCACGGGCGATCGTGAGGCCACCCTCAACGGCCTGTGTCCGGGGGCGAAACCCGCCCCCGTTTTTGTTTGTCTCTCACAGCGTCAGGCGTTTTGGAACCAACCCAAGCGGCGCAGCAGCAGCCGGTCCAGGATCAGAGCCAGGATCAGGCTGGCCCCCATCAGTGGCAGCAGGGCTGACAGCACCACAACCAGTGCAATCATCCCCCAGCCCAGCGAAGCCTCAGGCGCCGCAGGCACCCCAAGCCGCCCGGCAGGGCGCCGTTTCCACCACGCCACAAAACCGCTGAGCGACAGCACAAAGGCCAGCACTGCTGCCAGCGTGTTCTGCGCCAGGTTCAGCCAGCCATACATCTCCCCCTGATGGAAGGAGATGCCCCAGCTGACCGCCCGCGCCACCACGGGGTTGTCACCGAACTCATGCCGTTTCAGCACCGCGCCGCTGTATTGATCGATGATCAGCTCAGTCTGCTCAGCCCGGTCCCGGCTGGCGGAGCGCAGCCAAAACGCCGCGCTTTCGTTTTTCGGCGGCCGCATCTCATAGGGGGCCACCAACCCTTCCGCCTCTGCGATGGCAAAGACCTCTGCATAGGCCAGGGTCTCCCCCTCACTGGTGGTGGACCCGGGCACTTTGCGGGAAAACCGCAGGCTGCCGCTGCTTTGTCCGGTCTGTTTCTGCACATAGCTGAGGCCACCGCCCCAGACATCGGTCCAGGGCAGACCGGTCACCAGGATCGGCACCACCAGAACGGTGGCCAGCATGCCGGTGAACAGATGGGTCTCGCGCCACCAGCTGCGTCCCCGGGTTTTCGGGGTACCGCGCGGCGGCTGCACCGCCTTTGCCAGGGACCGCCTGCCACGCGGCCACCACAGGTAGGCACCGGTGACAAACATCACGATGGCCCAATGGGCAGAAAGCTCGACAAACTTGGTGCCGAATTTTCCCAACAGCAGTTCACCGTGGAACTTTTTCAGCATCCGCATCAGGGTCTCATCCCGGGCCACATGCCCCAAGAGCGTCCCGGTATAGGGATCGATCCAGGCATAGCTGCGGATGTTGTCGCTGGTGTTGAACTCCACAAAGGTGGAGCGGCTGGGATCATCAAAGTGGGTGATGCCGCGCAGCCGTTTCACGCCGGGGCCCCCCTGCAATGCGGTCAGCTGATCCTCAATCGGCAGGGGGTTGTCGCCCACAGCCACATACATCTGATCTGCATACAGCCAACCTTCGATCTGCGGCTTGTAGAGGTAAATGCCGCCAGTGATGGCCAGCATGGCCATGAAGGGCAAAACATAAAGAGAAGCGAGGAAGTGCCACTTCCACACAAGACGATAAAGCGCACCGCCCGAGACAGTCTCGGAGGGCGCCGACGACAGGGTTGCGTCGGTCATTAGAGTAATTTCCTACGTTTGGTTAGATTTGGGTTTTGGGGAACTCAAATCAGCGCAGGCGGCCCGCGGGGCGGGTCCTGCTGACGTAGGTAATCGCAGGTCTGATAGGGGTTGGGTGTTGCCACAAAGGGGCAGCGGTAGCTGCGCGCCAGGGCGACCCAGGGGGCTTCGGGCTGTGGCTGGTCCTGGATCAGATCGGCCAGCACACAATGATCCACCGCCGGCTCAACCTCTTCGACGGGTTCGCCATCCGCGTTGAGCGTCAGCGTCACCATTTCACTGCCGGTACAGATGGTCACCACCATAACGCCCGGCACCAGCGAGGCGACCACCGCCGACATCTTCGGCAGCAGCAGGCCCACCACAGTGGCCAGCACCAGAAGCGTATGAAATCCCACCCGGATCATGCCCGGCAAAGAGCATGAGGAGATGGTCAAAGGCAAGCCTCTTTCCACCGCCTGCGGCACGGCGTCCGTCGCGTTACCTGTGACGCCCCGCCCGCAGGGCAAATCTGCGCGAGGGCTCGGCGGGTCCGGGTGGGACGCCCGAGCGCAGATTTACATGCGGCTTAAAGCGCACTTACCACATCGACTGGGCGGCGCGGTCGGGCCATTCGCGGTCATAGGCGTCGCCGTCGATGTCGCCATCGGTCATTGCGCTGAGGATCTCACCGATAGAGGGCAGATCGCCGCTTTCGTCCTCACCCGACCACAGTTTGGACCGCATGATCGCGCGGGCGCATTGCACATAGATCTCGTCAATACGGATCACCGTGACGCTGCGCGGCTGCTTGCCCTGTTTTTCAAACCGGGCGCACAGCCCTTCGTCAAAGGTCACCCGCGCCTGGCCGTTGACCCGCACCGCATTGGTCGATCCCGGCACCATGAACATCAGCGCGATCCGCGGGTCGCGCACGATGTTGCGCAATGTGTCGATCCGGTTGTTGCCCCGCCAGTCGGGCAGCGCCAGCGTGCGTTCATCCAGTTCCACGACCACCGGACCCTCATCGCCACGCGGGCTGCCATCGGCGCCCTCTGGCCCCACCGTGGAAACCACGCAGAAACGCGAGGTTTCGATCCAGCGGCGGTATTCCGGTGTCAGCCGTTTTGCGACCTTGGAGATTGAGGCGCCGCGCGCCTCACCATAAACGGCTTCCAGCTCAGCAACATCCTCAACCCATTTCATCGCATCTCACTCCTCAGCGAAGGTAAACCCAGCGTCGCGCATCAACGCATTGGACCGGCTTTCCACATCCTGTTCCAACCGGGCCATAAATTCATCCCGCGGCAGGCCCGCAGGGATACGCGGCAGGAACTCCACCACCGCAATACCTGCTTTGCGCACCACGCCACGTTTCGGCCACAGGACCCCGGCGTTGGTGGCCACGGGCACCACATCCTGTCCGGTTTCCTCAGACAGCACATGGGTGCCGACCTTATAGGGCAGCTTGGCCCCGGGCGCGACGCGGGTGCCCTGCGAATAGATCACCAGCTGGCCGGGATGCTGCGCCCCGCTGGCCACATCTGCCACCATCTTCTTGATCGCTTTGCCGCGTTTGCCCCGGTTCACCGGCACACAGCCGATGCGGTAGCCGTACTGGCCAATGATCGGCATGAACAGGATTTCGCGTTTCATGATGAACTTGCCCGCGGGGATCGCGTTGAAGATCATCAGGATGTCGAGGAAGGACATGTGTTTGGCCGCAACGATCACCTCATCGGTCGGCACTTCACCGCGCACCTCGGTCTTCAGCCCCAGCATCCAGCTGGCGGTCCAAAGAACCCAGCGGCAATAGGATTTGCAGGCAGCAAAGGCGCCTTTGCGGCTGAACAGCGCCCAGGGGAAGAAGACCACCCCCAGAACCGCCATGGCCACATACATCTGAATATTGAACACAAGGCTGCGCAGCCAGCGCCAGGCATAGGCCATCACGGCAACTCCTTCAGTTTACGTTTTGCAGCGGCGCGTGTTGCGGCAAAGGCCACCGCCCCGCCCAGGAGCGGGATGCCCAGCGGCCAGAGCCACTGCAGCCCCTGAAAGCCAAGCCCGGTCAGGAAGCCGCCGGCAGCCTGCGCTTCGGGCAACAGCCAGACGGCCAGCGCGCCCAGCCCGGCCCCGATGCCCGCACCGGAAAAGCCGCGATAGGTGAAGCGGCGCACAAAGGCCCCGGCAATATAACTGTCGCGCGCGCCCACAAGGCGCAGCACCGTGATCACCTGGGTGTTGGCCGAAAGCGCGGCATGGGCCGCCAGGGTGATCATCGCGGCCATCGCCCCGCCGATCAGCAGAAAGGCCGCCCAGCCCAGAATGCGGATCCGCGTTGCCGCCTCGACCAGCGGTTTGCGCCAGCGGGTATGGTCATCCAGCACCGCGCCGGGCACCTCAGCCGCCAGCCGCAGCCGCAGCCCGGTGCTGTCATAGCCCTGATCGGTCTCATTGATCTCAATCAGCTGCGGGATTGGCAGTTCCTCGATCGGCAGGTCGGGGCCAAAGAAGGGCTCCAGCAGCGCCTTTTGTTCCTCTTCGCTGAGCGCGCGGGCGCTTTCGACACCGGGGGTGGTTTCCAGCACCCGCAGCGCCGCCGTGATCTGGGCCTGCATCTGCTCCTCCGGGGCTGAGATCCGCAAGGTGGAGGATCGCGCCAGCTCGTTTGACCAGCGATCCGCCAACCGGCCCGAGGCCAGTGTCAGCGCCAGCGCAAAGACCGCAAGGAAGCCCATCGCAATGGCGCTGAAGGTGGTCAGCGTTGCGGTGAACCCGGTGGGGGGCACCACACGGTCGGCCTGCGCATCGGGCACAAACAGGGCGGTGAAACCCTTCAAAACGCTCATAGATCCGCCCCCGCCAGCTGCACCCGACGATTGGCAATCCGCAGCACCCGCGCCTGCACCTGCCCTTTGGCGGCGCGGATCAGGTTCATATCGTGGGTGGCCACCATGATGGTCTTGCCCATCCGGTTCAGCTCGACCAGCAGCCGCAGCAGCCGCTGCGACATTTCCCAGTCAATGTTGCCGGTGGGTTCATCGGCCAGGATCACATCCGGTGACATGATCACCGCACGCGCCAGCGCGGCGCGTTGACGTTCGCCGCCCGACAGTTCCGGCGGCAATGCCTCAGCGCGGGATTTCAACCCAACCCAGGCCATCAATTCCTTGAGGTTGGCCAGTTCATCAATGTTGTCGCGGCCCGACACGTTGAGCGGCAGCGCAATGTTTTCGGCAATCGGCAGGTGATCCAGGAACTGACAGTCCTGATGCACCACCCCGATCCGGCGTCGGTTCAACGCCACCTCATCGCGGTCCATCAGACGCACATCGCGGTCAAACAGGCGCACGTGACCCGCCGTAGGCAATAGCGCGCCATAGCAGAGCTTCATAAAGGTGGTTTTCCCCGCACCCGATGGCCCGGTCAGGAAATGGAAGGACCCCGGCGACAGCTTGAGTGAGATCTCACTGAGAAGCTCACCACCCCCATAGCTATAGGCCACATTTTCTAGCTCAATCACCGGCTGCCCCCGTTTTTGCCTGCCTTTTCTGCACGAGCCTCGGCACAGATGCAATGCGCCAAAAACCGGGACGGCGGCTGTGTGCCAGACCGCAGAACAGGGTCAAAACGCTTTACACTTTTCCAAATGCCTTTTCCGCCATATAGTTGCGCCATTCAGGTGTGTGTTAACGAAGGTTAACAAAAGCTGGGACAGACCAGCTGAGCAGGTGTGAGAGGCAAGCCAATGCGTTTGATCTGCCCGAATTGCGGGGCGCAGTACGAAGTGCCGGATGACGTGATCCCGGACGCCGGGCGCGATGTGCAGTGTTCAAATTGCGGCAACACCTGGTATCAGCACCATCCCGACAATGATCCGGAACTGCGCGAAGAGCTGATCGCCAGTGGGCTGGAGCCGGAAACCACCGCCGGTGAGATGCCAGAGACCGAAGTGGAGGCCCCGCCAGAGCCAGAGGCCCCACCAGAGCCGGAACCCGCGCCCGCAGAACCCACTGCGCAGTCTCCGCAACGCCGGTCGCTTGATCCGTCGATTGCCGAGGTGCTGCGCGAAGAGGCAGAGCGTGAGGCCCGTGCCCGCGCCGCAGAGGGCGGCATTGAAACGCAGCCGGATCTGGGCCTTGGTGAGCCAGAGGATGAAGCTGACCGCCGCGCCCGTCAGGTGCGCGAGCGCATGGCCCGGATGAAGGGCCTGCCGGACGAACCAGACCCTGTGCCCGAGGTGGCTGAGGATGACACGCCGGTCTCCCGTCGTGATCTGCTGCCCGACATTGACGAAATCAACTCCTCCCTCCGTGCGGCCTCGGACCGGCGCCCCGCTGAAGCGGCCGATCACGAATTGCCCGGTGAGATGGAGCGCCCGGAAACCACCGTCGCCAGCGGCAAAAGCGGCTTCCGCCGTGGCTTTGCATTGGCCTTGCTGCTGACCGCATTGCTTTGGGCCGCCTACAGCTTTGCCCCACGCATCAGCGCGCAGGTGCCCGCGCTGGAACCGACGATGACGCGTTATGTCGCCATCGTGGATCAGGGCCGCGCCCTATTGGACGAACAGGTGCGCAAGCTGCTGACCCAGGTCGACGCGATGAGCGCCGAACAGGGCGACAGCTGATCCTTAGCTGAGTTTGTTGTAGAGGCTGCTCAACCGGGCGGCCTCTTTTTCTGTGCCGAAGGGTGTGTTCACCACAAACATGCCCGACCCAACCATCCGGTGGCCTTGGCGGGCCGGCCCAAATGACACCTCATGGCGCAGCACCTTGGGCAGATCCAATGCCTCCAGCGCCTTGAGCATCGGCTTGTGCGCCCCGGTGGTCAGCACTGGATACCAGATCGCGATCACCCCCACGTTCCACTTGCGATGCAGCTTGGCGACGAAGCTGGGAATGGCGTCATATTCCGATTTCACCTCATAGGCCGGATCAATCAGCAACAGGCCCCGGCGCGGCTCAGGCGGTGTGCGTTCCATCACCATCTGATAGCCGTCTTGTTTGACCACATTGGCCTGCCGACGGGGGAACAAATCATCCAATGCCGCATGTTCCTGCGGGTGCAACTCGGCCAGTGACATGCGGTCCTGATCCCGCAACAGCTGCCGCGCCAACAGGGGCGATCCGGGATAGCTGCGCGGCCCGTGCTGGTCCCGCACCGTCTGCAGCGCCTGCTCGTAGGGATGTGCCGCATCAAACCAACCCAAGTCGGCCACAGCATCGATGCCCGCCTTAGCCTCCCCGGTTTTGACGGCCTCCGCCGCATCCAGCCCATAAAGGCCGCGGCCCGAGTGGGTTTCGAAGTAGCTGAGCGGTTTGTCCTTCACTGTCAGATAGGCCAGCATCTGGCACAAAAGCGCGTGTTTCTGCACATCCGCCAGGTTTCCGGCGTGGTAGATATGTTGATATGACAGCATGTTGCGCTTCCTTTCACTTCGCAGGCCGGCCCGCTGATGCGGCCTGCCCCTTACCCCCATCCTTGCCCCAGTGCCACGAAATTGACCAGCCTTGGCAAAAAGGCGCTGATCGGGTCCGGATGCACCCTTTCCCAAAGCGGCACAGGCCCGTATAAGCGTTTCTGCCTCCGACGGGGATCGGCGGCATTTGAAGGACTATCACCACCGCGGGGCACCATCCATATGGGAATCATCGACAATCTGCCGGGCCTGTTTTCGTCTGACATGGCGATCGACCTGGGCACGGCAAACACGCTGGTCTACGTCAAAGGCAAGGGCGTTATTCTAAGCGAACCGTCGGTGGTGGCCTATCACGTCAAAGACGGCGTGAAGAAGGTGCTGGCCGTCGGCGAAGACGCGAAGCTGATGCTGGGCCGGACCCCCGGCTCGATCGAGGCGATCCGCCCGATGCGCGATGGTGTCATTGCCGATTTCGACGTTGCCGAAGAGATGATCAAACACTTCATCCGCAAGGTGCACAAACGTTCGACCTTCTCCAAGCCGAAGATCATCGTCTGCGTGCCTCACGGTGCAACCCCGGTTGAAAAACGGGCGATCCGTCAATCCGTTCTCTCGGCAGGTGCACGTCGTGCGGGTCTGATTGCAGAACCGATTGCTGCGGCCATCGGCGCCGGCATGCCCATCACCGACCCCACCGGCAACATGGTTGTGGACATCGGTGGTGGTACGACCGAGGTGGCGGTTCTGTCGCTGGGTGACATCGTTTACGCCCGCTCAGTCCGTGTTGGCGGCGACCGCATGGATGAGGCGATCATCAACTATCTGCGCCGCAACCAGAACCTCTTGGTCGGTGAAAGCACCGCTGAGCGGATCAAAACCACCATCGGCACCGCGCGGATGCCCGATGATGGCCGTGGTGCCTCGATGCAGATCCGCGGCCGTGACCTGCTGAACGGTGTCCCGAAAGAGACCGAGATCAGCCAGGCACAGGTTGCCGAAGCGCTGGCCGAACCGGTTCAGCAGATCTGCGAAGCGGTGATGACCGCGCTGGAAGCCACCCCGCCGGATCTGGCAGCTGATATTGTCGACCGTGGCGTGATGCTGACCGGTGGCGGCGCGCTGCTGGGCGATCTGGATCTGGCGCTGCGCGAACAGACCGGCCTGTCGGTTTCCATCGCGGATGAAAGCCTGAACTGTGTGGCCATGGGCACCGGCAAAGCGCTGGAATACGAAAAGCAGCTGCGCCACGCGATTGACTACGACAGCTAACCTCCCCACCTTTTCCTGAAAAGGGGGTACCTTGGCCAAGGACCGTTCACAGAGCGAAGACTATCTGGGACCGCTGAAGCGTTTGCTGACAGGGGTCCTGATCCTGTGCCTGATCGGTCTGTTTATCCTCTGGCGTATCGACAGCCCCCGCGTGGAACGGTTCCGCGCGCAGGTGGTTGATAAGGTGGTGCCTTCCTTTGACTGGGCGATGGCGCCGGTCACCGGCATGGTCAATTTGGTGCGCGACTTTCAAAGCTATCAGCGCATTGTTGAGCAGAACCAGGAACTGCGCAGCGAATTGCAGCAGATGAAAGCCTGGAAAGAGGCCGCACAGCAGTTGGAGCAGGAAAACGCCCGGCTGTTGGATTTGAACAACGTGCGGCTGGACCCGCGACTAACCTATGTGACCGGCGTGGTGCTGGCCGACAGCGGCTCGCCCTTCCGGCAGTCGGTGCTGCTGAACGTCGGCGCACGCGACGGGATCCTTGATGGCTGGGCCACGATGGATGGCATTGGTCTGGTCGGCCGCATCTCTGGCGTGGGTCAGAACACGGCGCGGGTGATCCTGCTGACCGATACCTCCAGCCAGATCCCGATCACCATTCAGCCCTCAGGCCAGCAGGCGATCCTCAGCGGTGACAACACCGCCGCGCCTTTGATCACTTTCCTTGAAAACGGCGATTTGGTGCGCGCCGGTGACCGGGTGATCACCTCAGGCGATGGCGGTGTGTTTCCTGCCGGCGTTCTGGTGGGCCATCTGGCCGAAGATCCTTCGGGCCGGTTGCGGGTGCGCCTGTCGGCAGATTATGAGCGGCTGAAATTCCTACGCGTGCTGCGCAATCAGGCGGCGCCGCTGATCAGCGATCCCGGTGCACTGATCACCCCCGGCGGTGCGCCGCTGGCGCGGGCGGACACCGAGGCGGAGGAAGGGGAGGTCAGCCAATGAGCGACAGCGCCCCAACCAAACCCTGGGTGATGCAATGCGCCTTTGCCGCGCTCACGCTTGCGGTGATCTTTTTCCAACTGCTGCCGCTGGAAACCACACCCCGGCGCTGGACCGGTCCGGATCTGGTCCTGCTGATCAGCTTTGCCTGGGCCCTGCGCCGCCCGGATTACGTGCCCGCCTATCTGGTTGGGCTGATCGCTTTGATGGCGGATCTGATGCTGCAACGTCCCCCCGGGCTGATGGCTGCCCTAGTGGTGATCGCCGTGCAAACCCTGAAAAAACGATCCCGCCTGCTGCGCGATCAGGGGTTTGCGGTGGAATGGCTGACGGTGGCCTCAACCCTGCTGGCGGTGATGCTGGCTTTCCGTCTGGTGCTGACGCTGACCGCCGTGCCACAGGCGCCGATGGGGCTGACGCTGATCCAGCTGGTCATGTCCGTGGTCTGTTACCCCGCTGTGGCCGCCCTGGCGCATTTCGCCTTTGGGGTGCGCCGCGTGGCGCCCGGCGAAGTGGATGCATGGGGGCATAAGCTATGAAGCGCAACAATCGCGATAGCGCCGACAGCGCCCGCCGCATCACCCGCCGCGCCCTGCTGCTGGGCGGTGCCCAGCTGGCCTTTGGCGGCGTGCTGGCCATGCGGATGCGCTACATGCAGGTCGATCAGGCCGATGAGTTCCGCCTGCTGGCTGAGGAAAACCGCGTCAAGGTGCGCCTCCTGCCGCCCGCCCGGGGCGAGATGTTTGACCGCAACGGTGCGGTGATCGCCAAAAACGAACCCAGCTACCGAATTGTTCTGGTACCCGAGGATGCCGGCGACGTCGAACAGGTGATCGCTCGTCTGGCCAATCTGATTGAACTGGACCCCGATGAGCTGGCCAAGGCGCGCAAGGAAATCTCGCAGAATGCGCCCTTCCGGCCGGTGACATTGGCCGATCGCGTCAGTTGGGAGGCAATCAGCCGCGTCGCCGTCAACGCCCCCGCCCTGCCCGGCATCACGCCCGAGGTGGGCCTGTCCCGACAGTACCCGCTGGGCCCGGATATGGCCCATGTCGCGGGCTATGTCGGACCGGTGTCAGATTATGACCTGTCAAAAATCGATGCCCCGGACCAGCTGCTGCTGATCCCGCGCTTTCAGATCGGCAAGGTTGGGGTTGAGGCCAAGCTGGAGGATTCCCTGCGCGGCAAGGCTGGCAACAAGCAGGTTGAGGTGAACTCCGCCGGGCGCGAAATGCGCGAGTTGAACCGCCGTGAGGGCCAGCCGGGCGCCAACCTACAGCTGACCATCGATCACCGGCTGCAAAACTATGTACAGGCGCGGCTGGGCCGCGAAAGCGCCGCCGCCGTGGTGATGGATTGCGAAAGCGGTGATATCCTTTGTGCGGCCTCCGCGCCAAGCTTTGACCCCAACCTGTTTGTGCGCGGCATTTCCGTCAAAGACTACCGCGACCTGACAGAAAACAAATACCGCCCGCTGGCCAATAAGGCGGTGCAGGGCCTCTACCCGCCCGGGTCCACCTTCAAGATGGTCACCGTTCTGGCCGCGCTGGAGGCCGGGGAAGTCACCCCCGATGAAACCGTCTACTGCCCCGGCCATATGGAAATCTCCAACCGTCGGTTCCACTGCTGGAAACGTGCCGGGCACGGGCAGGTGGATTTGCTGACCTCGCTACGCGAAAGCTGCGACGTCTATTATTACGATCTGGCGCTGCGGGTCGGCATTGAAAAAATTTCGGAAATGGCGCGCAAGCTGGGCCTTGGGGAACGCTATGACATCCCGATGTCAGCCATCGCCCGAGGCCGTGCGCCGACCAAGGACTGGAAGCTGGAAACCTACGGTCAGGATTGGGTGGTGGGCGATACTGTCAACGCCTCCATCGGGCAGGGCTACGTGCTGGCCTCCCCGATCCAGCTGGCGGTAATGACCGCACGCATGGCAACGGGACGCGCCCTAGCCCCACGTCTGGTGAAATCCATCAACGGGGTTGAACAGCCGATACCCTCGGACGCAGAGCTGGACGTGAACCCCGAACACCTGCGGCTGGTGCGTCGCGCGATGTATTCGGTCTCCAACCACCGCAAGGGCACCGCCTATGGCTCGCGGATCATCGAGGATGAGCTGCGCCTTGCCGGCAAGACCGGCACCAGCCAGGTCCGAAACATCACCGCCGAGGAACGCCGCCGTGGCGTGACCCGCAACGAGGATCTGCCCTGGGAACGCCGCGACCATGCGCTGTTTGTGAACTTCGCCCCCTATAAAGATCCCAAGTTTGCCGTGGCCGTGGTTGTCGAACATGGCGGCGGTGGCTCAACCGCGGCAGCACCAATCGCACGCGACATCACGCTACAGGCCCTTTACGACGGTGAACCGCCGCTGGAGGCCTACCCGAAAGCCGCACGTTCCAAGGTGAAAGCACAGCAGGAACGGCTGCGCCGCGAACGGCGTGAGTTCCTCAAGCGGGAAAGTGACCGCGCATGAGTTATCTTGAGTATGCCGTCAAGACCGTGCCCTCGGGCCTGCGCAAGGTGTTTTACCTGAACTGGCCGCTGATCCTGTTGCTGACGGCGGTCTGCTCGGTCGGTTTCCTGATGCTCTACTCAGTTGCGGGCGGGTCTTTCCAACCCTGGGCAGAGACGCAGATGAAACGCTTCGGCCTAGGCATGGCGGTGCTGTTCGTCGTGGCCATGGTGCCGATCTGGTTCTGGCGCAACGTCGCGGGGGTGGCCTATCTGGCCTCACTGGCGCTGCTGCTGTTTGTGGAGTTCTTTGGCTCCGTCGGGATGGGGGCGCAGCGCTGGATCGATCTGGGCTTCATGCGGTTGCAGCCCTCCGAGATGGCGAAGATCACATTGGTGATGCTTTTGGCCGCCTATTATGACTGGCTGCCGATGAAAAAGGTCTCGCACCCGATCTGGGTGGCGGTGCCGCTGTTCCTGATCCTGCTGCCCACGGCGCTGGTGCTGAACCAGCCGGACCTTGGCACCTCACTGCTGCTGGTCTTTGGTGGTGCGGCTGTGATGTTCTTTGCCGGGGTGCATTGGGGCTATTTCACTGCCGTCATCGGCATTGGCATTGGTCTGGTGACAGCCGTGTTTCAGACCCGTGGCACCCAGTGGCAGCTGCTGAAGGATTACCAATACCGCCGCATCGATACCTTCCTGGACCCCGCCAGCGATCCCTTGGGCGCCGGCTATCACATCACCCAGTCCAAGATTGCGCTTGGCTCAGGCGGCTGGACCGGCCGCGGTTTTATGCAGGGCACGCAGTCCCGGCTGAACTTCCTGCCGGAAAAACACACCGACTTCATCTTCACCACCCTGGCTGAGGAGTTTGGCTTCATCGGTGCGGTCTCCCTCCTGGTGCTCTATGTGCTGATCATCATCTTCTGCGTCGCCTCGGCCGTTGCCAACCGCGATCGCTTCTCCTCACTTCTGATCCTTGGGATCGGGGTGACCTTCTTCCTGTTCTTTGCGGTGAACATGTCGATGGTGATGGGCATGGCGCCCGTTGTAGGCGTGCCGCTGCCGCTGGTCAGCTATGGTGGCTCGTCGATGCTGGTGCTGCTGGGCGCCTTTGGTCTGGTGCAAAGCGCCCATGTCCATCGCCCCCGCTAGGGGATTGCCTTAACCGCTGATCCCCAACACCTGCCGCAACACCTGCTGCACCGGGCGGCGGCTGTCACGCTGCCAGGACAGCAGCCCAACCTGCCGGGTCGCCCCGCCCAAGGGGGTGAACTGCGCGGCAGGGTGGCGGCGCTGCAATCCGGCCCATTCTGGCACAACGGCGCGGCCGACGCCGTCCTCAACCAGCTGGGCAATGGTCTCCAACGCATCCATTTCACACAGCACCCGTGGCGTGCCAAACCGCTGCTGCAACAGCCGATGGCAGGCCGCCCCACCCCAGGCCGCCCGCGCATAAAGCAGGAAGGGCAGGTCCACCTCGCCCCCGCGCGGCTGCAACAGGCCAAGGCGCTGCTCAGCCATGACATCAAAGCGCATGGTTTTGGGCAGGGCAAAAGGCGGGGCAACGATCAGCGCCGCCTCCAACCGCCCGGCCTCAAAAGCATCATACAACTCGGCTGAGGCACCGGGGCTCAGCGTCAGGTCCACCTCAGGCGCGGCCTGTTTCAACCCCTGCACCAGATCCGCAGCATGATCCCCCAAGGCGGTCGAAATCAGCCCAAGGCGCAATGGCCCCACCAGCTGATCCTGTGCCAGAACCTGTCCCAGGCATGCCCGGATCGACACTAGCTTGCGCAGCTCCGGCAGCAGGGCCTCACACTCGGGGGTTGCCGCCATGCCGCGCCCGGACCGGATCAGCAGCGGCACCTGCAACTCGGTCTCCAGCGCCTCCACCCGCTGCGCCACGGCGGCAGGGGTCACGCCAAGACGCCGCGCGGCGGCGGCCAGTGAAGCCTCATCCACCGCGGCAATCAGGGTTTCCACAAATCGCAAATCCATAGAAAACCTTATGTTTGAAGTCACAAAAACAAGCTAGCCTTTTTATAACCGCCTCCGCTATTCCTGTGCCCAAGCAACATTGCACCGACGAACAAAGGACCGCTTTGATGAGTATTTTCCACCTCGCCTATCACGTCGATGACCTCGACAAGGCCCGTGCGTTTTACGGCGACCTCCTGGGTTGCACCGAGGGCCGCAGCACTGAAACATGGGTCGATTTCAATTTCTTCGGCCATCAGATCAGCCTGCACCTGGGCCCTGTTTTCGCCACCGCCAACACCGGCAAAGTGGGGGAGCATTTGGTGCCGATGCCACATCTGGGGGTGATCCTGCCGACCGATCAATGGCAGGTGCTGGCCGAAAAACTGACCACTGCGGGCGTCACCTTCACCATCGCGCCTACCACCCGCTTTGCCGGTGAGCCCGGGGAGCAGAACACCATGTTTTTCCACGATCCCGCCGGAAACCCGATTGAAATCAAAGGATTTGCAGATATGGCCGGGGTGTTTGCCACATGATCAACGTCCTCTTCGCCGCCCTGCCCGAACGCTGGGACAGCTACGCCCCCGCCCTGCGCAAAGCCTTCGACGATGCCGGGCTGCAGGTTGACCTGCAACAGGACTTCGCCCCGGACGTGGTCGACTATATCGTCTATGCGCCAAACTCCACGCTGCAGGATTTCACCCCCTACACCCGCTGCAAGGCGGTGCTGAACCTCTGGGCCGGGGTTGAGGCCATTGTGGGCAATCAGACCCTGACGCAGCCGCTGGCGCGCATGGTGGATTTCGGCCTGACGCAGGGCATGGTGGAATGGGTCACCGGCCATGTGCTGCGCCATCATCTGGACATTGACTATAACCTCGAACGTCAGGCCGGCGTCTGGGACAAACATCTGCCGCCGCTGTCACGTGACCGGCCAGTGACCGTTCTGGGCATCGGCGAATTGGGTGGCTCCTGCGCGCAGGCCATTGCCGGGCTGGGTTTCCCCGTCACCGGCTGGAGCCGCACCCAGAAAGAGATCAACGGCATCACCTGCCTTTCGGGTGAGGCGGGTCTGAAACAGGCGCTGTCGACGGCGCAGATTCTGGTGCTGCTGCTGCCGCTGACGGCGGGCACGGAACACGTGATCAATGCCGAGAGTTTGGCGCTGATGCCGAAAGGCGCCTATATCATCAACCCCGGCCGGGGCCCGCTGATCGATGATGCCGCGCTCCTGGCGGCGCTGGACAGTGGCCAGATTGCACGGGCCACATTGGATGTGTTCCGGGTTGAGCCTCTGCCTGCCGAGGACCCTTATTGGTCCCACCCCAAGGTCACGGTCACCCCGCATATTGCGGCGGAAACCCGGCCGGAAACCGCGGCAAAGATCATCGCCGACAACATCCAGCGTGCTGAGGCAGGGGAACCGCTACGCTTCCTCGTTGATCGCGGCGCTGGCTACTAAACAAAAGAACGGGGGGCCCTGCCCCCCGCTTTAGAAACCGCAAAAGCGCTTTCACTGTTTCCTAAATACTCATGTCACAGCATCAGCGCAGGATCGGCGGCTTCTCGGGGTCAGAACCGGGGGCTGACAGCCCCACTTCCTGTGCCTCTTCGTGCTGGGGCAGGTCAAACCGCAGCCCCCATTGTGCCAGTTTCGCCGCCAGCGGATCACTGGCCCGCAGGAAGCTGACATCCAGCGCACCGGCCTCAATCCCCGAAAAAGTCAGCGCCTCAGACACCGCCTGCGCCAACGCCCCTTCGGCGGCAGGCACCGCATCGATAAAGGCCAGCAGGTGGTTGCGCGCGCCGCCCTCATAGGTGGCGCCTGCCAGATAGGCCGAATGGGCCAGCCCGGTGGCAGTGGCCAGTTTTGCGTCCAATGCCGTCAACAGCGCCTCTGGCAGCCCCATGGGGCGGCCAATTTCTTCGATCCGCGCCTCGGCCTCCTCAGGGGCCTGCCCCAGGGTCTGGTCCAGCCAGACTACCGCCTCGGACGGGATCAGGATCGACGATGGCGCCACCTCAAGGTTCACCCCCAGCCCAATCCCCTGCCCGGCCAGGATCGAGGCAATCATCCGCCCCGACAGCGCAGCATAGGGTGCTTCGCGGCCAACGAACTGCGCCAGCCGGTCTTCGCGGTCAAAGATCAGCACAAAGCGATCATCGGAAACCTCAAACAGCTCGGGCGTCACATTGTCATCAACCGGTTCTTCCGCCAGCAGCAGAAACATCTCGCTATCGGCCAGACGCTCGTAAAACCGCAGCCGCGCAGTGTCATCGCTTTCATCCGCCAACATGGCAGCATGGACAAGGTCCAGTGCGGTCTGATCAGTGGGGGCGTTTGTCATCTCGGGCTTCCTGACACTCGTTGCGCAATTGGGGCTTGCCCTGCGGTAGCCTGCGCGCCAGCTTAGGGCAAGAGCTGAGCAAGGACAGATATCCCGATGCCCCCGCAAAAGCCCGCAGCGTCACAGCCTGACCTGCAGCAGGAGATCGCCCGCTGTCGTCTCTGTGCGCCGCGCTTTGCCGCCACCAAAACCGCCCATAGCCCACGCCCCGTGCCCTGGTTCAACCCCAAGGCGCGGATCCTGATCGCCGGACAGGCCCCGGGACTGCGGGTGCACGAAAGCGGCCGCCCCTTTGATGACAGATCGGGGGATCGCCTGCGCGATTGGCTGGGGATCAACCGGGCCACGTTTTATGATCAGGAGCTTTTGGCCTGTGTGCCAGCGGCCTTCTGCTTCCCCGGTTATGACGCCAAAGGATCCGACCTGCCGCCGCCAAAACTCTGTGCTGAAACCTGGCAGGACCGGGTCATGACCAGCCTCTCATCTGTGGAACTGACGGTGTTGGTGGGCGGCTATGCCCACCGCGGCCATCTGGGGCTGAAAACCAGCGTCACGGAAAATGTCCGGCGCTGGCGTGACTATGCACCTGCAAAGTTCTTGTTGCCGCATCCCTCCTGGCGCAACACTGGCTGGCTGCGCAAAAACCCCTGGTTCGAATCCGACCTGTTGCCCGCCCTGCGCAGCGCTGTCCGCCAATCTGTGCATCGGTAAGCGGGCCGGACCCGTCCAAAACGCGCTGTTCCGGCGAATTGCGGCCGTTTTTCAATGAGTTTCGTCGTAATCTGCGGCGTTTTAGCGCGCTGCGAACTTGCTGCATCCGGCCAAATGGCCTAGTTCTCTGCCATCTCCGGGGGACATCTGCCACTAGGCAAACTGGGGACGAACAGGGCAGGAGGTATCATGTACCGCGTTTGGAATTTCATCACTAACTACTCACTATTGCTGATCCTTGGGGCTCTGACCGCCCTGGTTTGGGCAAATGTGAACCCGCACAGCTACCACGCATTCGTTGAATTCAAGATCTGGGACCACGCCCCGATTGGCCATCTGCATGACGGCCACCGGACGTTGACCCTGCACTATCTGGTCAATGACATGTTGATGGCCTTCTTCTTTGCCATTGCGGCCAAAGAAGTTTGGGAAGCCATTGCTCTCAAGAACGGCTCGCTGCGCGGCAAAAAGGCGGCCACCCCGCTTTTTGCCACGGTTGGGGGTATGATTGGACCAATTGCGGTTTACCTCGGGCTGGCGCTGCTCTTGGGCTCGGAAACCTATGATGCTGTTAAGAACGGCTGGGCGATCCCAACCGCAACGGACATCGCATTCTCATATCTTGTGGGCCGTATGGTCTTTGGCGCCGGTCACCCGGCCGTGCGCTTCCTGCTGTTGTTGGCCATTGCCGACGATGCGGCAGGTCTGATCATTCTGGCCGTTTTCTACCCCTCGGCTGAGTTGATGCCGGAATGGCTGCTGCTGTCTTTAGGATCGGCGATTGCGGTTTGTCTGCTGGCCAACTGGCTGCCACGCCGGCTGGACCGCCACAACCAGCTGCGCCCCAACTCAACCTGGATGCGCAAGAAGCTGGGCTTCTGGCCCTATCTGATCGCGGGCTGCGCCAGCTGGTATGGCTTCATGATGGCAGGGATTCACCCGGCGCTTGGCCTGTTGCCGATCGTGCCAACCATCCCACACGCTGA
Organism: Thalassovita sp.; assembly: GCF_963691685.1. Lineage (GTDB taxonomy): Bacteria > Pseudomonadota > Alphaproteobacteria > Rhodobacterales > Rhodobacteraceae > Thalassobius. The sequence continues at coordinate 583,852 of NZ_OY829290.1, read as the reverse complement.
CCGCGCCTTCGGGATCTTCAGTGAGGCAGAGCAATATCTGACCGACCTGCTGAACCATATCGAACACGCGCTGAAACACCCGGTTGAGGTGGTGCTGTTCTTCTTCGGCCTGTTGAACGCAGGTGTCGAATTTTCGGCAATCGGTGCCCCGACCTGGCTGGTTCTGGCCGGTCTGATCATCGGCAAACCCATCGGTGTTCTGATCTTTGGCGTCATCGGCGCCCATGTGCTGCGGCTGGGTCTGCCCCAGGGGATGCGCACATCGGATCTGTTCATCATCGGCTGTGTGGCCGCCATCGGCTTTACCGTTTCGCTCTTTGTGGCTTCGGTCGCCTTCCCACCGGGTGAGGTTCAGGATGCCGCCAAAATGGGGGCGCTGTTCAGCTTTGGAGCAGCGGTGCTGTCCTGGCTGGTGGGCAAGCTGCTCAGGGTCGAAAAACAGACGTTGTAACAGCCCAACTTCTGTAAACAATCTTGTGAAACCGGCGCCATTAGGTGTCGGTTTTTCAACATTAGGCCTTAATTTTGCCCCCTTGCCCGTGTCATAATCTAATCAAAAGCCCAAATGGGCCGTTCTTAGGAACATCCCACCTCACCAAGGGCGAGCAGGAGAGCACAGGCCGCACATGCTTGAGTTTGACAATGTCAGCAAGTCCTTCTGGACCGGCACCCAACGCAAAGTGATCCTTGAGAAAGGATCATTCCGGGTAGACTTGGGCCAATCGCTGGGCATCCTGGCCCCCAATGGCACCGGGAAAACCACGCTGATCAACATGATGGCCGGTTTGGAAAAACCGGACGAAGGGGTGATCCGCCGCGGCTGCAAGGTCTCATTCCCGCTGGGGTTCATGGGCGGCGTTGTCTCCAAACACACCGCCGTGGAAAACAGCCGCTACATCGCTCGGCTTTATGGCTTGGATCCCGACTATGTGGAATCCTTCTGCCGCTGGCTGTGTAACTTGGGCGAATACTTCAACCAGCCGCTTGGCACCTACAGTTCCGGGATGCGCGCGCGGTTTTCCTTTGCGCTGCTGCTGGCGCTGGATTTTGACATCTACCTGATCGACGAAGGCATGCCCTCCTCGACCGATGTCGATTTCAACAAAAAGGCCGGGGATCTGCTGCGTGAGCGGCTGAACCGGACCACCGTGATTATCGTGTCGCACTCGCCCGCGACGCTACAACAATTTGCCCGTTCAGCGGCCGTTCTGATGAATGGCAAGCTGCATATGTTTGACACCTTGGAAGAAGCGAAACAGCTCTATGACTACGAAACCCAAGGCTAAAAAGTTCCGCATCCGCCGTGGTGGCTCGTCTGACGGGGCCACCGGTGCACCTGCGGCCAACGCCCCGGCCCCTCAACCTGAGGCGCCCGCCAATGAGGCGGCGCAAACGCCGCGGCCAACCCGCCCGCAACAGGGCGCGCGCGACTATGCCGAGCAGATGCGCAAACAGGCCGCCCAATCGCAGCAGCCGCAAGAAGGTGGCGAAGAGGAAATGCAAAGCCTCGCCGCCATTGCCGCCCGCCGTAAAGCGCAGGCTCAGGCACAGCCGCAGGCTCAGGCACAGCCCCAAGCGCCGTCACCAGCACGCCCAGCAGCCCGGGCCCAGCAGGCCCAGCCGCAGCAAACTGCCCAGCAACCGGCCGCACAGCGCCCGCAACAGGCTCAGGCCCAGACACAGGCAGCACGTGAGGGCATGGTCGCCTCGCCGCAGGAAGTGACCGCCGATCAGGAAATTGACGCCATTCGCCGCGAAGGGCTGACCGGGCGCCAGCTGCGCATGGCCCGCCGGGTGGCGCAGAAACACGGGCTTGCCCCAACCTCGGATTTTGACGCCGTGCGCCTGTTGCGCGCCAGCGGCATTGAGCCGTTCAAACGCACCAACCCGCTGGAACTCGTGGTGCCCTCCGCCGCCAAAGACGGCGCTGAGGCCGCAACGCAACTGCCCCAGACCGTTACGCCTGAGGCCAGTAAACTGCCCTCAACCGAAATGGCCCCGGCAGAACGACGTCTGCAGGAAATCAGCGAAATTCAACGCGATATCATGCGCCGCCGCCGTCGCAAGATGATCCTGCTGCTGACGCGTCTCAGCTTTTTCGTATTCCTGCCGACCCTGCTGGTGACCTGGTACTTCACCTTCATCGCCTCCCCGCTTTACTCGACCAAGTCCGAGTTTCTGGTGCTTCAGGCCGATTCCGCAGGCGGTGGCAGCATGCGCGGCCTGTTGGCGGGCACACAGTTTGCTACCAACCAAGATGCCATCGCGGTGCAGAAATTTCTGACTTCAAGGCCAGCGATGATCCGGCTGAACGAAGAGTTCGGCTTCAAGGAACACTTCAGCCAGGACAGCATCGACCCGATCAAACGTCTTGAACCCGATGCCACCAATGAAGCCGCCTATAAGCTGTTCAAACGCTACGTGAAAATCGGCTACGACCCGACCGAAGGTGTGGTGCATATGGAAGTGATCGCCGCCGATCCGGTGGTGGCCACAACCTTTGCCGAGGCACTGATTTCCTATGCTGAGGAAAAGGTCGATGAATTGTCGCTGCGCAAACGGGATGACCAGATGCGCGAAGCCCGCGCCAGCCTGGAACAGGCCAAACAGGAACGGACCGAAGCACAGCGCAAGCTGGTAGAACTGCAAGAGGGCACGCTGCTGGATCCGCAGGGCGAAATGGCCGCGATCCGGGCGTTGATCAACAATGTTGAGATCCAGCTGCAGGACAAGGAACTGCAACTGCAGACCCAGCTGAACAACCAACGCCCAAACCAGCCCAAGGTTCAGGCTCTGGAGGTTGAGATCCGCATCCTCAAGGCCGAACTGGCCCGCCAGCAGGCCCGCCTGAATGAAGCGCAGAACGGCGACAGCTCACTGGCCGCCAAGGCAGCGCAGATCCAGATGGCACAGGCTGATCTGGCCACTGCAGACCTGTTCCTGCAATCCGCAGTACAGAACGAAAAGCAGACCGCCCAGGCCGCCGCACGGCAGGTGCGCTACCTGACAACGGCTGTGGCCCCGGTTGTGCCCGACGCGGCCTCTTACCCGCGGGTCTTTGAAAACTCGATCCTCGCCTTCCTGGTGCTGTCGGGCGTCTATCTGATGATCTCGCTCACCGCATCGATCCTGCGTGAGCAGGTTTCAACCTAAGCTCTTACCCCCTGTTCATCCCGAACGGGGGCTAACCCTCTGGATAGGGGGTATCCCCGTCTGTTTTGTTGAATCGTAACGGTTTGCTGGGCATAACAGGTCCAGCATTGCCTTCCCCCGCCTCCCGGGGTGGGCGCGCCGAAACATGGCGGACCAACCCTTTCAAAGTGAGTAATTTCAGTGACCAAACCTCTTGCAGATGTGACACCAAACACTTGGGATTTCCTCAAACTGCCGATGATCAAACCCACCGGCTTTCGCGAATATGACGCCCGCTGGAAATTCCCGGATGAGATCAACTTGCCCGGCATGACCGCCCTGGGTCTGGGCATTGGCACCCAGATGCGCCTGCATGGGCTGGAGCCGGTGATCGCCGTCGGCAATGATTACCGCGACTATTCGCTGTCGATCAAAAACGCCTTGATCGTTGGTCTGATGCAGGCCGGCATCAGGGTGAAAGACATCGGCCCCTGCATCACCCCAATGGCCTATTTCAGCCAGTTCCATCTGGACGCGCCCGCGGTGGCGATGGTCACCGCCTCGCACAATCCAAACGGTTGGACCGGTGTCAAAATGGGTTTCCAGCGCCCGCTGACCCACGGCCCTGATGAGATGGGGGAACTGAAAGACATCGTGCTGAACGGCAAGGGCCAGCCGCATGAGGGCGGCATGTACGAATTCGTCGATGGCGTTTGGGACGCCTATATGGATGACCTCGTCGGTGATTTCAAAATGACCCGCAAGCTGAAGGTTGTCTGCGCCTCAGGCAACGGCACCGCCGCCGCATTTGGCCCGGCGCTGTTTGAACGGCTGGGCGTTGAGATGGTCGATAGCCACAACCGGCTGGACTACACTTTCCCCAACTACAACCCAAACCCCGAAGCGATGGAAATGCTGCATGACATGTCAGACAGCGTGAAAGCCTCGGGCGCGGATTTTGCGCTTGGCTTTGACGGCGACGGCGATCGCTGCGGCGTTGTGGATGATGAGGGGGAAGAGATTTTTGCCGATAAGGTGGGCGTCATCATGGCCCGCGATCTGGCCAAGCTCTACCCCGGGTCGACCTTTGTGGCGGATGTGAAATCCACCGGCCTCTTTGCCTCGGACCCTGAGCTGCAGAAATATGACATCAAGGCCGATTACTGGAAAACCGGCCACAGCCACATGAAACGCCGGGTGCACGCGATTGGCGCGCTGGCAGGCTTTGAAAAGTCGGGCCACTACTTCCTGTCGGGTGACATTGGCCGCGGCTATGACGACGGCATGCGCGTCGCGGTGGAGATCTGCAAACTGATGGACCGCAACCCCGACATGAAAATGTCGGACCTGCGCAAGGCGCTGCCAAAAACCTGGTCCACCCCCACCATGTCACCCTATTGCGCCGACACCGAGAAATACGGCGTGTTGGACCGGCTGGTGGAAAAACTGGTGGCCAAGGCAGAGGCTGGCGAAACCCTGGCCGGCAAGGCGATCAAAGAGGTTGTGACCGTCAACGGCGCCCGGGTGATCCTGGAAAACGGCTCCTGGGGGTTGGTGCGCGCCTCATCCAACACGCCGAACCTGGTGGTGGTCTGCGAAAGCAGCGAAAGCGAAGCGGAAATGCGCGCCATCTTTGCCGAGATCGACGCGGTGATCAAAACCGAGCCGCTGGTCGGGGAATACGACCAGACGATCTGAGCCACTCTCGAAGTGTCGGAAAACATCCCCGTTGCGCTCACCCGCGGCGGGGTTTTCTTTTGGAGTGCGCCCCAACAAATCCGCATAAGCCAGATGCAAACTCGTAAATTCCGCATGACCCTTTCTGTCGCTATCTAACCGCCATCGCCCAAACGGGCCCATCAAAACGAAAAAGCGATTAGAGAAAGCGAAGCCTCCCATGCATCTGAAATTTCATCACCATATTCTTGCCCTGTCTGCCCTGATCACCCTGGCTGCCTGCGCCGATCCGCTGGATCGTCAGGTGCAGCTCTCTGGCCCTGCCGGGGCTAACTTTGCCGCTGATCAGGCCGCCTGCCGCCAAGTTGCCAAAGCCTACACCGATGAACGCGCCCGCCGCGGCACATATGCCGGCGTTGCCGTGGGCGGCTTGGCAGGCGCTGCTGAGGAAGAAGACCTAGAAGGCGCGCTGATTGGTGCCGCGCTTGGCGGCGTCATTGGCCGCGCCGAAGCCGAGGCCGAAATCAACGAAGACCGCCGCGCCGTGATGCTGCGCTGCCTGCAAAACAAAGGCCACCCCGTTGTGGGGTGACCTTCGATCACATCAACTCTGCATCCCGGGCCCTGCCCCGGGGTGCATCACTTAGCTGAGGCCGCGCCCTTTCAGCAGCGCCTCAACCCCGGGCATCCGGCCCCGGAACGCCACATAAAGCTCTTCCGCCTCTTTCGATCCGCCGGTGGACAGGATGTTGTCCTCCAGCGCTTTGGCCTTGGCCGGATCAAAGGCGCCGCCGGCCTCTTCAAAGGCGGCGAAAGCATCGGCATCCATCACCTCGGACCACATGTAGCTGTAATAGCCGGACGAATAGCCGTCACCGGCAAAGACATGGGCAAAATGCGGCGTCGCATGGCGCATGGCGATCTGTTTCGGCATGCCAAGTCCGGCCAGAACCTCCGCCTGTTTTGCCATCGGATCCGCAGCTGCCGCGCCGCGGTGGAACGCCAGATCCACCATGGCCGAGGCGACATATTCCACTGTTTGGAAGCCCTGATCAAAGTTGGCCGCGCCCAGCACCTTCTCCAGCATTGCGGCAGGCATGGCCTCGCCGGTTTCGGCGTGGGTGGCAAATTCCTGCAGCACGTCAGGCACCTCAAGCCAATGTTCATAAAGCTGGCTGGGCAGTTCCACGAAGTCCCGCGCCACCGAGGTACCGGAAATGCTTTCATAGGTCACATTGGACAGCATCTGATGCAGCGCATGGCCAAATTCATGGAACAGGGTGCGCGCATCGTCATAAGACAGAAGCGCCGGATCACCCTTGGCAAAGTTGCAGACGTTGATCACCACCGGCGCCTGCACCTTCGGGAACTTCGCCTGTGCCCGCATCGCCGAGCACCACGCGCCGGACCGTTTGGAGCCACGGGCGAAATAGTCACCAATGAAAACGGCCACATGTTCACCGTTCCGCGTCACCTCCCAGGCGCGACAATCCTCATGGTAGAGCGGCACATCCAGCGGCGTGAACTCCAGCCCGAACAGGCGGGTGGCACAGGCAAAGGAGGCCTCAATCATCCGCTCCAGCTGCAGGTAGGGCTTCAGCTCAGCCTCATCCAGATCATGTTCCGCCTTGCGCCGTTTGGCGGCGTAATAGTGCCAATCCCAGGCTTCCAGATCGCCGTTGATGCCCTCGGCATGCATCATCTCTTCCAGCACGTTGGCATCTGCCTCGGCGCGGGCCTTGGCCGGTTGCCAGACCGCTTCCAGCAGTTCGGCCACCCGATCTGGCGTCTTGGCCATTTCGGTTTCCAGTTTGTAGCTGGCAAAATCCGCATAGCCCAACAGATGCGCACGTTCTTCGCGCAAGGTGAGGATCTCAGCCGCGATGGCGCGGTTGTCATTGTCATTGCCGTTGGCCCCCCGCGCGGTGAAGGCCTGATAGGCCTTCTGACGCAGATCGCGGCGGGTGGAAAATTGCAAAAACGGGGTGATGATCGACCGACCCGTGGTCACCACCGGCCCGGCCGCGCCCTTTTCAGCGCCCGCCGCGCGCATCGCCTCCACAGCAAAATCGGGCAGACCGTCCAGATCCTCCTCGGTCAGTTCCATGAACCATTCGCGTTCATCCGCCAGCAGGTTCTGGGTGAACTGGGTGCCCAGCACCGCCAACCGGCCCTTGATTTTGCCCATGCGCGCGTCGGCCGCGCCTTCCAGCGCGGCACCAGCGCGTACGAACCCGCGGTGGCTCAGCATCAGGACGCGCGCCTGTTCCGGGCTGAGGTCCAGATCATCGCGTCGCGCCCAAAGATCAGCCAAACGGGCAAACAGCGCCTTGTTTGAGGAAATTGCAGCGAAGTGCGCCGCCATTTTGGGCGAAAAGTCGCGCTGCAACGCCTCACGCGCCGGGTTGCTGTCGGCGCCTGCGACGGTGAAGAACACCGAAAGCACCTTGTTCAGCGCCTCACCCGCGGCCTCCAGCGCTTCGACGGTATTGGCAAAGGTCGGGGTGTCCGTGTTTTCGGCGATGGCCGCAATTTCAGCGTTATGCGCGTCCAGCGCGGCCTCAAACGCGGGGGCAAAATCCTCATCCCGGATGGTGTCAAACGGGGCAAGTTCAAAGGGGGTGTCCCATTGGGACATCAGCGGATTGGTCATAACGATCTCCTTTGAGGGAAAGCTATGCCCGCGCATTGGGATCGTCCAGAGGACGGGGCGCAAAAAGGATGTGATCAGGGGTGCAAACCGGACCACAGCGCGCCCCAGTAGAAGGCCGTCACCCCACGTCCTTGCGCCGCAGATGCCGTTCAAACCGTCTGAGCAGCAGCGACAGGCCAATCGTCATGGTCAGATAGATCAGCGCCACCACATTATAGGTCTCAAAATACCGGAAGTTGCTGGCGGCAGTGACCTTGCCCAACTGGGTGACATCCAGAACCCCCAGCACTGACACGAGAGAGGAATCCTTAACCAAGGCCACGAAATCATTGCCCAAAGGCGGCAGGATCGTGCGGATCGCCTGCGGGAAAATCACCAGCCGGAACCGATGCCAGCGGCTTAGGCCCAAGGCCTGCGCCGCCTCAATCTGGCCGGTGTCAACAGATTGCAGACCCGCGCGGAACACTTCGGAAATAAAGGCGCTATAGGCAATCATCAGGGCAAGGATGGCGCGCCACAGCAATGGGAAATGCCGGGTGCGGATCGGATCAAGGCCAATCATCTCCCCCAGATAGTTGTAAAAGGCGACCAGCGCCGGGGCGAGGGCGAAGGCCACATAAAGCAGCAGCACAATGATCGGCACGCCGCGCACCACTTCGACGTAGAACCGGCAGAGCTGACGCACCACCAGATAGCGTGACCCAGACCCCACCGCCAGGAGCAGCCCCAGACCCGAAGCCAAGACAAAGCTGACCAAAGTGACAAAAACTGTCAGTTTGACACCTTTGCTGAGGGTCGAAAGGATCTGCACATAGAGGTCATCCGTGACCACTTGCCAGCCCAGATACAGCCCAATGGCCACCACGGCGACCAGCCACCAGGGGAAGTCTTCTTTGTTCTCGCGGACCGGGCCCATCTTGCCTGCCTTTCAGAAAAATCCCCGACACGCAGGTTGCGGCCGGGGATCTGTCATCAACTTTATTCGATCTTACTGACCCAGTTTATATTCCAGGAACCACTTGGTGTTCAGCGCTTCCAGCGATCCATCCGCCTCCATCGAGGCGATCGCGGCATTGATCGGGTCAACCAGATCCGAGCCTTTGGGGAAGATGAAACCAAAGTCCTCAGTACCCAGCGGATCGCCGATGATTTTCAGACGACCGTCAGATGCCGCCACATAGCCGTTGGCCGCGGTGCTGTCGGACAGGGCCAGATCCACATCGCCCACGCGCAGGGCCTGAATGGCCGCGCCGAAGGTTTCAAACAGAGTGATGCGCGGGTTGGCCTCATCGCCGTCCAGAATGTCATAAACGGTGACGTAGAACGGCGTGGTGCCCGGCTGCGCGCCGGCCAGCAGATCGGCATTGGCGGCAAAGCTTTTGGCATCGTCGAACCGGGTTTCATCACCCGCAACAATCATCCGCATCTGCGATGTCATATATTTGTCCGAGAAGTCGACCTTTTCCTTGCGGTCTTCGCGGATGGTGATGCCGGTCATGCCCAGATCGAACTGCCCCTCCGAGACCGCGGGGATCATCGCGTCCCAGCTGATGTTTTCGTAAACAACGGTGATGTTGATACGCTTGGCAATCTCCGCCATCGCGTCATATTCCCAACCGATCGCCTCGCCGGTTTTGGGATCAACAAACTGCAGCGGCGGATAGGCGTTTTCGGTCACAACAACCACTTCCTTGCCGCCCAGATCCGGCAGGTCCGCCGCCATAGCGGTGGAGGTCAGGCCCAATGCGGCCACCATCGACAGAACAAATTTCATGCTTAAACCCTCTCTGTTCACGCCGAAGGCTCTCCGGCTTGTGGCACTGTTTTAACGGATCGCGGCGGTTGCTCAACCATCCGTTTTGCCACAAATCGGGCAATCAGCGCGTGGTTTTACCGTGAATTTACGGGTTTCGCCCCAAAGCGCGTCGTAAATCATCATCTCACCGCGCAGCACCGCGCCTGCACGGGTGATCAGTTTCATCGCCTCAACCGCCATCATCGTGCCAATGACCCCGGGCAGCGGTGCGATCACCCCGGCCTCGGCACAGCTGGGGGCCAGCCCGGCAGCAGGTGCTTCGGGGAAGACACATTGATAGCAGGGTCCACCCTTTTTGGGATGAAACACGCTGATCTGCCCTTCCCATTGCGACAGCGCGCCAGAAATCAGCGGCTTGCCCTGGTCTACGCAGATCCGGTTGGCCAGATAGCGGGTGTCAAAGTTATCGGTGCCGTCCAGCACGATGTCATACGCCGCAATCAGATCCGCGGCTGTCTCCGCCTCCAACCGCCGTTTGTAAGGACGCACCTCCACAAAGGGGTTTTGTGCCTTCATGGCCTTTTCAGCGGAAAACACCTTGGGCAGGCCTATGTCTGCATCGCGGTGGATCACCTGACGCTGCAGGTTGGAATTGTCGACCTCATCATCATCAATCACCCCAATGGTGCCCACACCCGCCGCCGCCAAATAAAGCAGCGCCGGGGAGCCAAGGCCGCCCGCACCAATGACCAGAACCTTGGCGTTTTTCAGCCGCTTCTGACCGGTGCCGCCGACCTCACGCATGACGATATGGCGGGCGTAGCGGTTCAGTTCTGTCTCAGAAAATGTTGGTTTCGGCGCGCTATCTTCCACCTCATCGGGTTGGGCGCGCTGGCGCAGCCAGCCAAGGCCCATCCGGTAAAGCCAGACCAAGACACCGGCCCCCGCCAGCATCAGCCAGAGCGCAACCGATCCACCCGTGGCCTCCCGCAGGGGATGGCCCTCAGGCAGGGTCAGCTGGGCCAGAACCACGGCGGCCCACAGCAGGAAGGTCAAGGACCAGCGCATGCCTTTGGGCAGGCCGATCAGCTGCCCTACGCCCCAGATCATCCCAACAAGTGCAAATACCAGCAGCATTGACCGCCTTTACCTTTCTGCCCCGTTTACTGGCGCCCAATTACTGACGTCCGGTGGAGCCAAAGCCCCCCGCGCCGCGCGCCGTGTCCTCTAGATCTTCGGCCACCGCAAAGGCCGCCATCACCACAGGGGCCACCACCATCTGCGCGATCCGGTCACCGTGATTGATCTGGAACGCCTCCTGACCGGCGTTCATCACAATGACACCCAACGGGCCGCGATAATCGCTGTCAATGGTGCCGGGGCTGTTGGGCAGGGTGATGCCATGTTTCAGCGCCAGACCCGAGCGGGGGCGCAGCTGCACCTCATAGCCTTCGGGGATCGCCATCCGCAGCCCCGTCGGCACCAGCGCGCGGGCCCCGGGTGCCAGTTCGATACCGCTGGCGCGAAGATCCGCGCCAAAATTCGCCCGCAGATCCGCGCCCGCGGCGCCCACGGTGGCATAGCCCGGCAGGCCAAGGGATTGATCCGCCTCGGGCAGCCAGCTCAGCACAATTTCAACCATGGTCACGTACTCTTTCAATGTTCCCAAAATACTCTCGCCGAAGGCCGCTGCGCCTCAGCGCAGCACCGCTTCAGCAATGCGGTCGGCCAGTTTCACCGCCACCGCGTCTTTACCCATCCGCGGCCAGTTTTCCGCCCCATCCTCGGAAATCAGGGTCACGGCATTTTCGCTGCCCCCCATGATGCCGGTTTCCGGGCTGACGTCATTGGCCACGATCCAGTCACAGCCTTTGCGCTGGCGTTTGGCCGTGGCATTGGCGATCACATCGTCGGTTTCCGCGGCAAAGCCCACCACCAGACCGGGGCGGCCCTGATCCAGCTGGCTGATCGTTGCCAGAATGTCGGGGTTTTCGGCAAATTCCAGCACCGGCAGCTTGCCGTTCTGTTTCTTGATTTTTGAACCTGAGGCCGAGGACACACGCCAATCCGCAACGGCGGCAGCAAACACACCGGCATCCACCGGCAACGCCGCCTCAACTGCCGTTAACATATCCTTGGCGCTTTCCACCCGGTGCAGCACCACCCCCTCCGGCGGGGGCACATCTGCGGGCCCGGTGACAAAGATCACTTCTGCCCCCAGCGCCAGCAGGGCCTTGGCAATTGCCGTGCCCTGCACCCCGGAGGAACGGTTGGCGATATAGCGCACCGGATCAATCGGCTCATGGGTCGGGCCCGAGGTCACAAGGATCCGTTTGCCTTTGAGGGGACCGTCGGTCAGCGCCGCCTCAATCCCGGCCAGGATCTCCATCGGTTCGACCATGCGGCCCGGACCATATTCGCCGCAGGCCATATCGCCCTCATTCGGGCCCAGAACCGTGATGCCATCGCCCTGCAACAGCGCCAGATTGCGCTGGGTCGCCGGGTGATCCCACATCCGCACGTTCATCGCAGGCGCAATCATCACCGGGGTGTCGGTGGCCAGCAGCAGGGTCGAGGCCAGATCGTTGGCCTGACCTTGCGCCATTTTCGCCATCAGATCGGCGGTCGCTGGGGCCAGCACCACCAGATCCGCCACGCGCGACAGCTGGATATGGCCCATCTCGGCCTCATCGGTCAGGTCAAACAGATCCGTGTAGACCTTTTCGCCCGCCAGCGAGCCGATGGTCAGCGGGGTGACAAATTCCTGCGCGGCCTTGGTCAGAACCGGCGTCACCGAGGCCCCTCGTTCGCGCAGGCGGCGGATCAGCTCGGGCAGTTTAAAGGCCGCGATCCCGCCCCCGATAATCAACAAAATGCGCTTGCCGTTCAGCATGTTCACCCCCGGAGTAACCTGTGGCGGACAGTAGGGCGCTGCGCAGCCAAGGACAAGGGCGCGCGCAGGTCGGGGCGGCGCTTAGCGGAAGGCATCGCAGGGATCCCCCCGGTCAACACCGGGGCTGTCAATGATCAGATCAAAGCCACCGTCGGGCGTTTGCCCATCCTCGGATTGCCCCAGCGCGATGACCTTCACCTCAGCGTCCAGCTGGCGGATCAGCGCGGTTGCCCCCCAATCGCTGCGGGCATGGCCATTGCCGGTGATCACCGCAACCGGACCGCCGGTTTCCAAGAGGGCCTGCATTGCAGCACGCGCCAGATAGGCATCCCGCAGGCGTTGCAGCGCCACCATCGGGGTCAAGTTTTCACGTGGGATCGCCTCACAATGGGCCTGAAACTGCAATGTCAGACGGGCCTGCATCTGATCTGGTGGCAGATCCTTGGTCAGCCCATAGGCCTCAGAAAAGGCGCCAAAACTTTCGGAGATACCGTTGGAATAGGCGGCTCTGGCCTCCGCCCTAGGTAACCCGGCACCATAGAGCTGCGCCATGGGGGCGGCCGCAAACACAGGTGCGTAGATCTGGAAATCGGGCCAGCCACTGTCAGCCCAGCCCAGCGCCTCGGCCAGTGCGGCCAAGTCCTGACGATCCACCCCTTCTGCCGCGGTCACCTGCGCCGGTGTCAGCATTTCAAAAACCAGCGCCGCGGGCTGCATCGCTGTGACGATGCGGGCCTGTTCAAGGTGATGGTCGGGATTATCGTGCACCTCTCCCAACAGGGCGATGTCGGCGACAGTGAACAAAGCATCCGCCGCCTCATCTGCATGAAGCGGCGGTGCAGCGAAAGTAGCCAGAACGGCAGCAATCAACATCCTCATAGGAGGAGATCTTGCACCTCTTCGCTTTCGGCTTCCAGCTGTTTCCGCATCTTCTTCAGCGCTGCGGCCTCCAGCTGACGCACTCGTTCTTTCGACAGGCCCAGCTCAATCCCCAGGGATTCCAGCGTGCGCACAGGTTCGCGCAGTTTCCGTTCCCGGATGATGAACTGTTCACGTTCATTGAGGCGCGACACCGCATCGGTCAGCCAGCTGCGCAACGCCTTGCGATCATGTTGATCCGCAACGATCTCAGCCGCCTGTGAACGGTCATCTTCCAGCGTATCAATCCATTCCCGCCCCTCATCTTCGGAGCTTTGCGTGGCGTTGAGGGAGAAGTCACTGCCGGACAGTCGCCCCTCCATCATCTCCACATCATGGATCGGAACGCCGATTTCCATCGAAATGGCCTGACGCATCTGATGCCGATCCAGTTCTTCGCCGCGGGAAAATGCCTCCCGCTCCAGCCGGGCCTGAACCCGACGCATGTTGAAAAACAGCGACTTCTGCGAGGAGGTCGAGCCGGTGCGCACCATAGACCAGTTGCGCATCACATAGTCCTGAATGGATGCTTTGATCCACCAGACCGCATAGGTTGAAAAGCGAACGCCGCGATCGGGATCAAATTTGTCCGCAGCCTTCATCAGACCCAACCCAGCCTCCTGGATCAGGTCATTCATCGGTGCGCCATATCGTTTAAATTTGGCCGCCATTGAAATGGCGAGGCGCATATAGGCAGTAATTAATCGGTGCAGGGCTGCTTCATCGCGATGATCGCGCCATGCATATGCTAATTGTCTTTCCGTTTCCGCATCCAGCAATTCAGCCTTCATGGCTGTGCGGGACAGCGATAGGTCCTTGGGTGAATCAAGTGCCATGATATTCCCCCATGTTTGTGACGCGTGAAATAATCTTGCGTCTTGTTATCTTAGCCGCATGAATGCTACGCACCGCAAGGTGTACTGGATCACAATAAGGTGTGAAAAACATGCTGCAGAAGCTGACTCTGGTCCTTGGCGGGGCCTCCTCCGGCAAGTCTGCATTCGCCGAAAACATCGTGATTCAAAGTGGTTACACCCGCATCTACCTGGCCACATCGCAGGCCTGGGATGATGAAATGAAAGAGAAAATTCAAAGACATATTCAACAGCGTGGCGAAGGCTGGAAAACCGTTGAAGCGCCTTTGGACCTCACGGAGGCGTTGGCCGCTGTGAAGAAGAAAGAGGTCGTGCTGCTGGATTGCGCCACCATGTGGCTGACCAATCATCTGCTGGCGGACCACGATCTGAAGGCCGAAAGCAAACGACTGCTGAAAGCGCTGAAAGACTGTAAAGGCCATGTGGTTGTGGTCAGCAATGAGGTGGGGCTTTCGGTTGTTCCGGAAAATGCGCTGGCGCGGCGGTTCCGTGATGCGCAAGGTACTTTGAACCAACAGCTGGCCGCCCGTGCCGATACGGTGGTTGCGGTGATGGCGGGCCTGCCACTGGCACTGAAAGGGACCTTGCCATGAGCCGTTTCTTCTGGGTGCGCCACGGACCAACCCATGCCAAGACCATGGTCGGCTGGTCCGATTTGCCCGCCGATCTGTCTGATACCGCACAGGTTGAACGGCTGGCCGGGCATTTGCCACAAAACGCGCTTGTGATCTCCTCCGATCTCAGCCGGGCGCGGGCCACGGCAGACGCCATTCAGGGCCAGCGCGACCGCTTGGCGCATGATATGGATCTGCGGGAAATCCATTTCGGCGACTGGGAGCTGAAACGTTTTGATGAGATTGAGGATGAGGCGCTGATCCGCAATTTCTGGGACAATCCCGGCGATGTGCGCCCGCCCAACGGCGAAAGCTGGCATGAGGTCAGCGCCCGTGTCGACCGCGCCGTCGCCCGTGTGATGGCGGCCCACCCCGACCGGGACATCATTGCCGTGGCGCATTTCGGGGTGATCCTGACCCAGGTTCAGCAGGCGTTGCAGATCGGCGCTTATGAGGCCTTTGCCCATCGGATCGAAAACCTGTCGGTCACTGAGCTGCATTGGCAGGGTGGACGCTGGCACGCCAAGGGCATCAATCACCTTCCGTGATGCAGTTACCGCACAGATTTTCGTTTCACAGATAAGGTGTTGCCGCCTAGCTTGCCACCAGAACAACGCGGACAGGCACGGAGGCCCCCATGAGCTACGAACTCTTCATCGGTGATCGCACCTTTTCCAGCTGGTCCCTGCGCGGCTGGCTGATGCTGGAAAAGTTTGACCTGCCGTTTCAGACCACCACGCTGAGCCTTTATGACGGCAGCTTCCGCAGCGCGCTGGAACCTCTGGCGCCGGCCCGGCTGGTGCCAGTTGTGCGTTGTGCCGACGGGACAGTGATTGGCGAAACACTGGCGATTGCTGAAGAGCTGAACGAGCGCCACCCCGAGGCGCAGATGTGGCCCGCCGACCCTGCCGCCCGCGCCTTTGCCCGCTGGATCTCGGCCGAGATGCACGCCGGGTTCATGGCGCTGCGCAGTGAATGCCCGATGCAGCTGATCCATCAATATCAGGATTTCCCGGTCAGCGATGCCGTCGCCGCTGATCTGGCTCGGATTGAGGATCTGTGGACCCGGGCGCGCCAACAGTTTGGCGCCGAGGGCCCGTGGCTCTTTGGGCGCTACTCGCTGGCGGATGCGTTTTACGCGCCGATTGCGGCCCGGATCGCAGGCCACGGCTTGCCGGTAGGCCAGATCGCTGCGGACTATGTGGCAACCACGCTGGCTGATCCCAGCTTCCGCCGCTGGCGCGCCCTTGGTCTGACCCGCAGCTATGATCCTGTGCCTTACGCAAACGATCATGCCACAACGGTTTGGCCCGGACCTGCGCGCCTGTCTGCGGTGGCGGCTGAAGGGAAAGCACCGGTCAATACCGCCTGCCCCTATTCAGGCCGCCCCTCCACCCATTGTCTGGAGCTGGACGGCATCATCTACGGGTTCTGCAACGCCACCTGCCGCGACAAGACCGTTGCGGATGCCGAAGCCTGGCCAAAGTTCACCGCTCTGCGGGCCGAACACGGGGCTTGAAGCCGGCGTTCCGCTCGATCGTTAACGCTTCGGTAAGCACTGCGCGGTTAACGTTCCCCTAACCAAGGGGGAAAGCTATGGTTGCGCGGGCCTATACCGTTGCTTTTGAAGGTGTATCTGCCCGGCGGGTTGAGGTGCAATGCGCCCTGTCGCCGGGCTTGCCTGCGTTTTCCATCGTGGGCCTGCCGGATAAATCCGTCTCAGAAGCGCGGGACCGGGTGCGCGCCGCGCTCAGCGCTTTGGCCATCGCGCTGCCGTCCAAACGGATCACGATCAACCTCTCCCCCGCCGATCTGCCCAAGGAGGGCAGTCATTTTGATCTGCCGATTGCCATGGCGCTGCTGGCCGCGTTGGAGATCATTCCGCCAGATGCCGCCGAGGCGATCACCGCCTTGGGCGAACTGTCCCTTGATGGCGCATTGATCCCGGTGATCGGCGCCCTGCCCGCCGCCATGGCCGCCGCGGAGGAGGACCGCGCGCTGCTCTGCCCAGCCGCCTCAGGGGCGGAGGCCGCCTGGGTCGGGGCCTGTCAGGTCATTGCCGCACCGGCGCTTTCAGACGTGGTGCGCCATTTCACCGGCCAGTCCCCGCTGCCCCCTGCCGAACCCGGGGAGGTCACAGGCACCTCCGGCAGCCGTTGCCTGCGCGATGTCAAAGGTCAGGAACGGGCGAAACGGGCGCTGGAAATCGCTGCCGCCGGACGCCATCACCTTTTGATGAGCGGCCCGCCGGGGTCCGGCAAATCGATGCTGGCGGCCCGACTGCCCGGCATCTTGCCACCCCTCAGCGCAGCGGAGGCATTGCAAACCTCCATGATCCATTCCCTTGCCGGCCTTTTGGACGAAGGCGGCATTTCACGCAGCCGCCCGTTCCGTGAACCGCATCACACCGCCTCAATGGCGGCGATTGTGGGCGGTGGGCGCAGTGCCAAACCGGGGGAGATTTCGCTGGCCCATAATGGCGTGTTGTTCCTTGATGAATTGCCTGAGTTCAACAGGTCCGTTCTGGAAACCCTGCGCCAACCCATTGAAACCGGGGAGGTTATGATCAGCCGCGCCAATGCCCATGTGACCTACCCATGCCGATTCATGCTGGTGGCCGCGGCCAATCCTTGCCGTTGCGGCCACCTGACAGATCCGGCCCGCGCCTGCAATCGCGCCCCCAATTGTGGTGAGGATTACATGGGCCGGATCTCAGGTCCGTTGCTGGACCGGTTTGACCTGCGCCTTGAGGTGCCGCCGGTCAGTTTCACCGATCTGGACCTGCCCGCCACGGGTGACAGCTCGGCGCAGGTGTGCAGCCGCGTCGCCCAAGCCCGGGCGCGACAGGCCGCGCGGCATGGCGCCGAAGACGGTTTTGCCAATTCCGATCTGGAAGGCGGCGCGCTGAGCGAAGTGGCGACGCCTGATGGGGAGGGCCAAGCCCTACTGGGGCAAGTGGCGGAGCGTTTTGGCCTGACGGCGCGGGGCTATCACCGGGTGCTGCGGGTCGCGCGCACCATCGCAGATCTGGATCTCAGCGACGCGGTGCGACGCCCCCATGTGGCCGAGGCGATCAGCTACCGGCTGATGCAGCCGCAATCGGGTTAGCAAAAGCGTCTTAGAAAATGGGCAACGTCGCGCAGGGCGGCGCGTGCTTCGGGAAACCAACCATCAAAAATCTGCCAGACATGCGGGGCGTCCTGCCAGATCTGCAGCGTGACCTCCGCACCTGCGTCGCGCAGCTTATCGGCCATCCGACGGGCGTCATCATAGAGGATCTCAGCGTCCGAGACCTGGATCAGCACCGGCGGGCAGTCCGGGAAATTGGCATAAAGCGGTGAGGCGCGTGGGTCTTCGGGCGCCAGATCCCCCAGGATCATCCGCGCCAGATAGGGCCCGCGGTCGCCAGGAAAGAAGTGATCCCGCTGCCCGTTGTCCCGCACGGAGGCCCCGGTGAAGGCAAGATCACAGAAGGGCGAAAGCGCAAAAGCGGCGGCCGGGGGCTGACCGCTTTGACAGAGCTCCGCCAACAGCGCCAGGGCCAGACCGCCGCCGGCACTGTCACCGCCCAGGATGATTTGTTCGGGTCGATAGCCCCGTTGCAGCAGATGGGCATGGGCGGCCCTGGCGTCCTGCAACGCGGCGGGCAACGGATGTTCCGGCGCCAGACGATAGTCCGGCACAAAGACCCGCAACCCGGTCATGCGGGATATCCGGGCCACCAAGGCCTGATGGGTTTTCGGGCTGCCGGCGATATAGCCGCCGCCATGCAGATAAAGCAGCACCTGATCTGACATCACCGGCCCCGCCCCGACCCAGAGCGCATCGCGGGCCGCGTGTTGATCTGACCCGGGGGTGGGAAACAGGCTGGGAATGGCGTGCATATGCGGCACTGGCCGGAACCAGCGCCGCGCCGCACGTTCGAAATGGTGCCGCATGTTCTGCGGATCGGTGGCGCGCCGCATGACCGGGCGCACCGTGAGGCGCATCATCGCACCCATAAGGCGCAGCGTGAGGCTCACGCCCGCTTGGCCTCAATCGCCTCCCAGATTTTCTGGGCGGTGTTGGTGCCGTCAAACCGCTCCAGCTCCTGAATGCCGGTGGGGGAGGTGACGTTGATCTCGGTCAGGTAGTCGCCGATGACGTCAATGCCGACAAAGACCTGGCCCTTTTCGCGCAACAGCGGACCGATCCGATCACAGATTTCACGATCCCGATCGCTGAGCGCGATTTTCTCAGGCCGGCCGCCCACATGCATGTTGGAACGGGTCTCGCCGGCCTGCGGTACACGGTTGATGGCGCCTACTGGTTCACCGTCCACCAGAATGACCCGCTTGTCGCCTTTGGAGACATCCGGCAGGAACTTCTGCACAATCAGCGGTTCGCGGCTGAAGCCAGTGAACAGCTCATGCAGCGAGGTCAGGTTGCGATCACTTTCAGTCAGGCGGAAAACACCAGCGCCGCCGTTGCCGTAAAGCGGTTTCAGGATGATGTCGCCGTGTTTGTTCTTGAACTCCCGAATGGTTTGCAGATCACGCGCGATGGTGGTCGGCGGCGTCAGGTCGGGGAAATCAAGCACCAGCAGTTTTTCCGGGTAGTTGCGCACCCAGAACGGATCATTGACCACCAGAGTGTCCGGATGGATCCGGTCCAGCAGATGGGTGGTGGTGATGTAGAACATGTCAAACGGCGGGTCCTGACGCAGCCAGACCACATCAAAACTTGCCAGATCCACCTCTTGCTCAGGGCCGGTGGTATAGTGATCCCCTTCGACCTTTTGCACGGTCAGCGGCCAGCCGCGGGCGACGATGCGCCCCTCCTGATAGGACAGGCGGTCGGGCGTGTAATAAAACAGCTCATGCCCGCGCGCCTGCGCCTCAAGCGCGATGCGGAAGGTGCTGTCTGCATTGATGTCGATGGGACCGATCGGATCCATCTGAAAGGCGATTTTCATGTCTGCCACCTGTTCTGGCCAAGGGAGGTATCGACAGAATACATGACCCAAGCCCGCCAGAGTGGCAAATCAGAAATCAACAATCGCACATATCAGTGATCGCAACAGTGGTCCCAGCCGCCCCCGGCGAAGGCATTTTCCAGCACTTCAATCTGGCCCTGCGCATCAACCATGGCCACGTCAAACCGCATATTGGTCGACAGGCCCGCCCCGCAATGGCCGATGAATTCCTCAGCCGCGCGCATGATCCGTTGGGCCTGGCGAGCACTGACCCGCGCCAAGGCGTGGTCGAAAGAACGTGATTTCTTAACCTCAACAAAAACGAACCCATCGCGCTCCGGTGGCCGCAGGATCAGGTCAATTTCCCCGGCCTTGCCACGCCAGCGCGCGGCCACGAGGTGGTGGCCGCGGCTCAGATAATGGGTCACCACCTGATCTTCGGCGGCGAGCCCGGCCAGATGGGCCAATTGGCCACGGTGGTGTTTCGGGTCGTGTTTAGGGCCGTGTTTATGTTGCCCGTGAGGCCGCGGGCACGCGGGTGGCGCGGCCAAAGGCATATCCAAATCAAAGCACAGCTGGGTCAATCCGCCCCCGTTTCAGCCCTGATCGAGTGCCAGCGCCATCTGATAGATTTTCCGGCGTTTCACACCGGTTTTTGCTGCCAGTTCATCCGAGGCATCGCGCACAGACATGGTTTCAAGCAGCAGCTTCAGCTCTGCTTCTATATCAACTTCGCTAACATTTGGTGAACGCGGCCGGTCGATCAGCACCACGATTTCCCCTTTCAGGGAACGATCCGCGCAAATGTCTGCGAGGTCCTGCAATGGTGCACGAATGACCTCTTCGAATTTTTTGGTCAGCTCGCGGCACACTGCCGCGTCGCGCGCGCCGCCCATGACGTCGGCGGCATCTTTCAGCATGGCCGCCACCCGCTTGGGGCTTTCGTAAAACGCCAATGTGGCGGGGATCGCTGAAAGCTCCTCCAGCATTTTGCGGCGGGCGCCTTTAGCGTTGGGCAGGAAGCCTGCAAACATAAATCGGTCGGTGGGCAGGCCCGCGAGTGTCAGCGCCGTCACCACGGCGGAAGGACCGGGGGCGGAGATCACGTCATAACCTTCGTCGCGGGCGGCGCGGGCCAGATCAAAACCGGGATCGGCCACCATCGGCGTGCCCGCCTCAGAGGCATAGGCCAGCGATTTGCCCTCTGCCAAGAGCCCCATCAAGCGTGGCCGCATCTGGGCGCCGTTGTGATCGTGATAGGACAGCACCGGCCGATCCCCCAGGGGGACGCCGTGGATCTCCATCAGTTTGCGCAGGCTGCGGGTGTCCTCGGCCACCAGCACATCCGCGCTGGCCAGAATATCCAGCGCACGCAGCGTGATGTCACGGGCGGTTCCAATGGGTGTGGCCAACAGGTAGACACCGGGCGCCAGTTTTTTCGGTTGCAGATTCAGCACTGGACCCGCCCCTTCCTGTGTTTATTATCGGCGCAAAGACCATTCTGCGCATTTTCGCCGGTCCCGAAGGAGCCATTTATCCAATGTTCGCCGTTTTCAGCAGCGCCCGCAAGACTGCCCGTCGGGCAATTGTCCCGCTTTTCTCCGCCCTTTCGCTGACCGCTTTGGCCGCCTGTGTGCCAGCCACCAGCGGCGGCCCCTCGATCAACACCTCCAAACCCGTGCCCGTGGCCCTGCTGGTGCCCGGTGGCAGCGACAACGCAGGCGATGTCATTCTGGCGCAAAGCCTTGAAAATGCAGCCCGTCTGGCGATCACCGATCTGGACGGCGTGAACATTGATCTGCGCGTCTACAACACAGCCGGCAATGCGGATCAAGCCGCAAGTCAGGCTGTGGCCGCGGTACAGGACGGCGCCAAAATCATCCTTGGCCCGGTCTATTCTGCCTCAGCCAATGCGGCGGCGGTGGCGGTGGCGCCCCGCGGCGTGAACGTGCTGTCGTTTTCCAACAACACCTCGGTTGCCGGTGGTAACCTGTTTATCCTTGGCCCGACCTTCCAGAACACCGCAAACCGGCTGATTGCTCATGCGGCATCGCAGGGCAAAGGCAATGTTGTGATTGCCCATGACGCCTCGGTCGCGGGGACCTTGGGGCGCGATGCAATCTCGGGCGCGATCAGCCGCACAGCCGGTGCCTCGCTGGCTGAGGCCGTGCCCTATGAGCGCTCACAGCAGGGTGTTATTCAGGCGATCCCCACCATCCGGTCCGCGGTATCGAGCGGCGCCAGCTCGGTCTTCCTGACCGCAAGTTCCGAAGGTGCGCTGCCGCTTCTGAGCCAGCTGCTGGATGAATCCGGTGTGGACCCGGCCGAGACCCAGTATATCGGCCTGACCCGTTGGGACGTGCCGCCGCAGACACTTGAGCTGCCCGGGGTGCAGGGTGGCTGGTTTGCCAAGCCGGATCCGGCGCTGACGCAACAGTTCAGCAGCCGTTACAGCGCCGCCTTTGGCGCCACGCCACACCCGATCGGTGGTCTGGCCTATGACGGCATTGCCGCGATCGGTGCTTTGGTCAACGCCGGCAACCGTGACGCACTGACCGCCAGCGCGCTGACGCAGGGCGCTGGTTTCCAGGGGGTCAACGGGATCTTCCGTCTGCGCCCGGATGGCACCAATGAACGGGGTCTGGCCATTGCCCAGATCCAGGACAAGAAAGTGGTTATCATCAGCCCGGCGCCCCGCAGTTTTGGCGGTACCGGTTTCTGAACCAACATCCGGGGGGCCCAGCGCCCCCCGTTTCTGTTGCCCAACCACCGGCGCCCACCCTCCGCGGCCCTGCCGTGCTGATCCGGGCCTATGCAGCCGCCCTGTTCCGCGACCACACAGGCCCCGCCTGACCCGATAGAAGACGCCCCAAAGACAAAGGCCCACAGATGCTGAACCTCCCCAAAGCGCCGGACAAGCTGATTTGCCCGGCAGGCGACATCTTTGATGCCCAAGCCGTTGGCGCCGAAATCGCTGAGGCGGCGCAAACCGCACCGGATGCGGCCCTGTTGCGCAGCGCCGTGGTGCCGATCCTTCTGAAAGCGCGCAAGGCCGGGATGGCCGCCATTGCCGAAGCTTTTGCTGCCGATCCCTTCAAGGCGCGCCCCACCACACGGGCCTACACCTGGCTGACCGATTGTCTGGTGGTGACCGCCAAACATGTGGCCACCCAGTATATGCATCCAAACCCGGATGCCGGCGAAGAGGACCGGTTGAGCCTGCTGGCCGTCGGCGGCTACGGGCGTGGTGAAATGGCGCCGCAGTCTGACGTCGACCTGTTGTTCCTGACGCCGAAACAGATCACCCCCTGGGCCGAGAAGGTGATCGAATCGATGCTCTATATCCTGTGGGATCTGCGGCTGAAGGTCGGCCATGCCTCCCGCACGGTGCGCGATTGCCTGAAGCTGGGGCGCGAAGATTTCACCATCCGCACCGCATTGATGGAACATCGCTATCTGACCGGGGACGCGGAACTGCCGACGGAACTGGCGAAACGGCTGACCTCGGAGCTGTTCAAAGGCACTGCGGCGGAATTTATTGAGGCCAAGCTGGAAGAGCGTGACGCCCGTCATGAGCGCCAGGGCGGCCAGCGCTATGTGGTGGAGCCAAACGTCAAGGAGGGCAAAGGCTGCCTGCGTGACCTGCAATCGCTGTTCTGGATCGCCAAATACGTCCATAACGTCCGCAACGTTAAGGAGCTGGTGAAGCTCAATGTCTTCAGTGAGGATGAGTTTCAGCTGTTCAAACGGGCTGAGGATTTCCTTTGGGCGGTGCGCTGCCATCTGCATCTGATCACCAACCGGCCCTCGGATCAGCTGACCTTTGACCTGCAGGTCGAGGTTGCGGCCCGGATGGGCTATGAGGACCAGGACGGCCGCCGCGCGGTGGAACATTTCATGCAGGAATATTTCCGCAATGCCACCGCCACCGGCGATCTGACCCGCATCTTCCTGACCAAACTGGAAGCGATGCACGTCAAAAACGAGCCGCTGCTGCAACGGATTTTCCGCCGCAATCCGCGTGTCAAAAAAGGCTACAAGGTGGTCCACAACCGTCTGGCGGTGGACAATGAGAAGGCCTTCCTTGCTGACAAACTGAACCTGCTGCGCCTGTTCGAGGAGGCGCTGCGCACCGGTATGTTGATCCACCCGGATGCGATGCGTCTGGTTTCAGCCAACCTTGATCTCATCGACGATGAGATGCGCAATGACAAAGAGGCGCGGCGGCAGTTTCTGGATCTGATGCTGAAACACGGCAACCCCGAACGCGCCCTGCGCCGGATGAATGAACTGGGGGTTCTGTCAGCCTTTATCCCCGAGTTTGAGCCGATCGTGGCGATGATGCAGTTCAACATGTACCACCACTACACCGTGGATGAGCACACGATCCAATGCATCCGCAACCTCAGCGAAATCGAACATGGCGATCTGGTGGAAAGCCTGCCGTTGGTTTCGGGCATCCTGAAGGAAGGGGTGAACCGCAAGGTGATCTATGTGGCGCTGCTGCTGCATGACATCGGCAAAGGCCGTGATGAAGATCACTCAATCCTTGGCGCCAAGATCGCGCGCAAAGTAGCGCCGCATCTGGGCCTGTCCAAGTCTGAGGTCGAGACGGTGGAATGGCTGGTGCGCTATCACCTGTTGATGTCGGACATGGCGCAGAAACGCGATATCTCGGACCCGCGCACAGTACGTGCCTTTGCCAAGGCGGTGAAAACCCGCAAGCGGTTGGATCTGCTGACCGTGCTGACGGTCTGTGACATTCGTGGCGTGGGCCCTGACACCTGGAACAACTGGAAGGCCGTGCTGATCCGCCAGCTGCACCGCGATACCGCGCAGGCGCTGGAACACGGGCTGGAAGAGGTCAATCGCGAAAACCGTGGCGCCGAGGCGCGCAAGCTGCTGCGCGAGCGGCTGTCGGACTGGGACAGCGCCCCGTTGCGGACGGAAACCGGCCGCCATTACCCGCCTTATTGGCAAGGTCTCGACACCAACACCCATGCGGTCTTTGCCACCTTGCTGCGCGACATCCCCGATGATGAGGTGCGCATCGACCTGCACCCGGATCTGGACCGCGATGCGACCCGCGCCTGTTTTGCCCTTGTCGATCACCCCGGCATCTTTTCCCGCCTCAGCGGCGCGTTGGCACTTGTCGGGGCCAATGTGGTGGACGCGCGCACCTATACCTCCAAGGATGGCTATGCCACTGCGGTCTTCTGGGTGCAGGACGCGGATGGCCACCCCTATGAGGAAGAGCGCCTGCCCCGGCTGACCCAGATGATCAAAAAGATCCTGCTGGGTGAGGTGAAAGCCACCGAAGCGATGAAATCGCGCGACAAGATCAAGAAACGCGAACGTGCCTTCCGGGTGCCGACCTCGATCACCTTTGATAACGAAGGATCGGATATCTACACCATCATCGAGGTGGACACCCGCGACCGGCCCGGCCTGTTGTTTGATCTGACCCGGACGCTGGCCAACAACAACGTCTATATCGCCTCGGCCGTGATCGCGACCTATGGCGAACAGGTGGTCGACAGCTTCTACGTCAAAGACATGTTCGGGCTGAAGTTCCACTCGGCCCCGCGCCAAAAGACGCTGGAAAAGAAGCTGCGCGAAGCCATCACTGAGGGCGCGGAAAGGGCCATTTCATGAAGTCGATCCGCCTGATTTCCGGCTTCCTGACGGTTGGCGCCTGGACCTTGCTGAGCCGGGTTCTGGGGTTTGTGCGCGATGCGATGATCCTGGCCTATCTGGGCACCGGCCCGGCCTATGAGGCCTTTGTGGTGGCGTTCCGCCTGCCCAATATGTTCCGCCGGTTCTTTGCCGAAGGCGCATTCAACATGGCCTTCATTCCGCAATATTCCAAACGGCTAGAAGGCGATGAAGACCCCAGCGGTTTTGCCAGTCAGGCCATCAGTGGTCTGGCCACGGTGCTGATCGTTCTGACCCTTCTGGCGCAGCTGACGATGCCCTGGCTGATCTACGGTCTGGCCTCGGGCTTTGCCGGGCAGGAACAGTTTGACCTCTCCGTTGCTTTTGGGCGGATCGCCTTTCCTTACATCCTGTTCATATCCCTCGCGGCACTGCTGTCTGGGGTATTGAACGCCCATGGCCGGTTTGCGGCTGCAGCGGCGGCGCCGGTCCTGCTGAACATCCTGATGGTCGGGGCCATGCTGGGGGCGGTTCTGGCCGGGGGTGATGTGGCGCAAAGCCTGGTCTGGATGGTGCCCTTTGCCGGGATCGCGCAGATGGGGCTGGTCTGGATTGCGGCACAACGTGCGGGCATCAGCATCCGCTTGCAACGGCCCCGGTTCAGCCCCGAGATGAAGCAGCTGGTGATCGTCGCCGTGCCCGCCGCCCTGGCAGGTGGTGTGGTGCAGGTGAACCTGTTGGTCGGCCAGCAGGTCGCCAGCTATTTCGACCGCGCCGTGGGCTGGCTCTATGCAGCGGACCGGCTGTACCAGCTGCCGCTTGGTGTGGTGGGCATCGCCATCGGTGTGGTGCTGTTGCCGGACCTGTCACGCCGGCTGAAGGCCGGGGATCACGACGGATCGCGCAACGCGCTGAGCCGGGCGGCAGAGATTTCACTGGCGCTGACCATCCCGGCGGCTGTGGCTCTGGTGGTTGTTCCGCTGCCGCTGGTTTCGGTCCTGTTTGAACGGGGTGCGATGACCTCAGATGACAGCGCGGCCATTGCGGTGGCAGTTGCGATCTATGGCCTAGGTCTGCCGGCCTTTGTCTTGCAGAAAATCCTGCAGCCGCTGTTCTTTGCCCGCGAAGACACCAAAACCCCATTCCGTTATGCCCTTGGGGCTATGGTTGTGAACGCGGTGATTGCCGTTGGCCTTGCGCCGTTTATCGGCTGGATCGCCTCGGCGATTGCGACCACGCTGGCGGGCTGGGCGATGGTGGCCAGGCTGGGCGTTGGCGCGCGCGGATTTGGCGATGTGGCCCGCTTTGATCGCCGGTTTCACAGTCGGATCTGGCGCATCGTCGCCGCCTCCTTTGCGATGGGGGCGGTGCTGTGGATGGCCAATGTGGCACTGACCCCGTTTCTGGGCATGGCCGGCCTGCGCTATGGCGCCTTGGCCGTGCTGGTTCTGATCGGAATGGCCAGTTACTTCGGCATTGGACAGCTGATCGGAGCCTTCCGTCTGGCCGAGTTCAAAAGCGCGATGCGAAGAGGTGGCTGAAGACTAGGCTGAAGACGGGGCGAATAAGGACGGGGCGGCTGAGACTGCCCCGATCTATTGCCCCCAATCAGTGCCAAATTCAGCGGGTGCGCAACCGATCCCGCAACCGGCGCAGCCCGCCGGGGATCAGGAACACCGCCAGAACCAACCCGGTGACAAAGCCCGCCACATCAGCCAGCCAGTCCGGCGTGCCGCCAAACAGCGCACCAAAGAGCAGCTGAATGCCCAGCAAGAAACCGATCAGCGAAAACGCCCGGATCTGCTGTTCGCCCAGCATGCCAAGACGCAGCCACAGCAGGTAGGTATAGGCGCCGATCATCGCATAGGCGCCGGGATAGGCCCCGATCAACGGGGTATCCACATCCAGCACCAGCCCGTAGATCAGCGCCCCATTGGCCGCTCCCATGACAAAGAACAACAGCAGTGCAAATTGGTTATAAACCTCCCCCGCCATCTTGCCGAGCGCCAGGAGGATCACACAGCCAAACAGCGCATGCACAAAGCTGAGATGCACAAACCCGTAGGTGACAAAGCGCACCATATGTTCAAACGGGTACTGCCCGGTGGCCCGCATCCATTCAAAGATCTCATCCGAGAAGGCGTATTTTTGCAGCGCCGCCAACCGCCAGCCCACCGCCTCGGGCCCGCCAAGAATGCCGCGCGCGCCGAGATTGAACAGAACCTCGATCCCCAGAATGAACAGGAACAGCGCCACGATCACCGGCGGCAGCGGGTTCACCGGGTTGTTGTCTGCTTGCATGTTTTCGTCGTTCATTCCCTGCTCCTCAGATGCCCGCCTTGACGGGGGTATGGGGCATGGGTAAGCCACCAGAACAGATAAATCCAGACGGAGAACCACCATGTCGGATGCGGTCCAAACGCAATCCACCCCGAACGCCGGGTTTACCCCCCGGGTGTTTTCGGGCATCCAGCCCTCTGGCGGGCTGACCCTTGGCAACTACCTTGGCGCAATCAAACGTTTCGTTGAGAAACAGGCAGAGCAGATTGAGCAGGTCTACTGTGTTGTGGACATGCACGCCATCACCGTCTGGCAAGACCCTGAGGCCCTGCGCCGCCAGACCCGCGAATTGACCGCCGGCTACCTGGCCGCTGGGATCGATCCGACCCGTTCGATCCTGTTCAACCAAAGTCAGGTGAAAGAACACGCCGAACTGGGCTGGATCTTCAACTGCGTCGCCCGCATGGGCTGGATGCAGCGCATGACCCAGTGGAAGGACAAGGCGGGCAAGAACACCCAGAACGCCTCGCTCGGGCTCTTGGCCTACCCGTCGCTGATGGCGGCGGACATTCTGGTCTACCACGCCACCGAAGTGCCGGTGGGTGAGGATCAGAAACAGCACGTGGAACTGACCCGCGACATCGCAACCAAGTTCAACCACGACTACGGTGTGGATTTCTTTCCGATCCCCGAACCCCGGATCGAAGGCGCGGCCACCCGTGTCATGTCGCTGCGCGATGGCTCCAAGAAGATGTCGAAGTCCGACCCTTCTGACGCCAGCCGCATCAACATGACCGATGACGCCGACACGATCGCCAAGAAGATCCGCAAAGCCAAAACCGATCCCGAGGCGCTGCCGTCTGAGGCCAAAGGCCTGGAAGACCGCCCCGAGGCCCGCAACCTGGTGAACATCTACGCCGGTCTGGCCGAAATGTCGGTGGATCAGGTGCTGGCCGAAGCCGGTGGCAAGCAGTTCTCGGAATTCAAACCAATGCTGTCGGAGCTGGCGGTGGCCAAGCTGTCGCCGATCTCAAATGAAATGTCCCGCCTGATGCAGGACCCGGCTGAGATCGATCGCATCCTGGGCCAAGGCGCCGATCGCGCCCGCGAAATCGCCGCGCCGATCCTGACCAAAACCAAAGAGATTGTCGGCATGGTCGGGTAAGACCCGATACCAGACAGGAAAAGGGCCCCAGCCGGGGCCCTTTTTGTTTCTAGGGCGATGTTACAGCGCGGCCGCGCGTTCGCCGGCGGCGCGCATGGCTCGATAGGCCAGCAACGTGCCCGGCAGACCACTATAGTCGACCCGCAGGAACCCGTCGTCACCGCGCTGCACCAGATGCGCGTAGCGGCTGTCGGCCAGCAGATCCTCCGCCAGAACACCCACAAACATCTCGTCACTGCCAATATAGCGATAGGCATAGAGCGACGGGCCGCCGTCCAGCGCGTCCACCCGGGTGACATCCGTCTTCAGTCGCAAATCTGACGGCAGCGGCGCTGGGACCGGTGCGGGCGCGGGTGTAGGATCAGCGCCGTTGCTGTTTGACGCGATCAGGCCGCCCACAATCACGGCCCCGACAAACAGACAGACCTCTTTGTTGGCTTCGCAGAACCGCGGCTCCCCCGATGGTGTGTAACCGCAGCCGGCTACCAGCAACATCGCTGACGCGCAGGTTGCGGAAATCAAAGGTTTAATCACTCTACCCCTCCTTGTTCATTGTAGAAAAACAACCATTGCAAGTGTGATACCAATTCACGCGCGTCACTGCGATAAGGCTGGCGCGGGTTGTACAGCGGTCCATCCGCTACCGTAGCTGCCCCCACTGGACGCCCCGGCGGATCCCCCCTAGGTTGCCCCCACGCAAAGATCACGATCACGGGGTTCAAACCATGGCGCTCAGCAACACCATCCGCACCTATTACAAAGGCACCTGGCATCAGGGCGATCTGCCGGTGATGAACGCCGCCGATCACGGCGCCTGGCTGGGCTCTACCGTGTTTGACGGGGCGCGGTTTGTGAACGGGTTGACCCCGGACCTCGACAAACACTGCGCCCGCACCAACCGGTCTGCCAAGGCGCTGATGCTGAACCCCACCGTTTCGGCCGAGGAGATGGAACAGATCGTTCTGGAGGGGCTGCGCGGCTTTGATCCCGGCGCGGCGGTCTATATCCGGCCGATGTATTGGGGCATTCACGGCGATGCCACCGGCATTGTCCCGGTGCAGGAAGAAACTGGTTTCTGCATCTCGCTTGAAGAGATCCCGATGGCCCCGGAAGGCGCCTCCACCACGCTGACCCGCACCCGATTCCGCCGCCCGGTGCTGGAGGATGCGGTGGTTGATGCCAAGGCCGGCTGCCTCTACCCCAACAACGCCCGCATGATCGCCGAGGCGAAATCCAAAGGGTTCGGCAACGCGCTGGTGGCGGATGCCATGGGCAATGTGGCAGAAACCGGTTCCGCCAATATCTTCATGGTCAAAGATGGTGAGGTCTTCACCCCGATCCCCAATGGCACCTTCCTGGCCGGGATCACCCGCGCGCGCCACATTGCAAACCTGCGAGCGGACGGTGTGACCGTAAATGAAACCGTGCTGAGCTTTGAGGATTTCCACGGCGCGGATGAGGTCTTCATGTCCGGCAATATGAACAAGGTCACCCCTGTCACCGCCTTTGACGACACCAAGTATCAGATCGGTCCTATGACCAAACGGGTGAAAGAGCTCTACTGGGACTGGGCCGCCAGCGCGCGCTAAGCTCGCGCTTTCACTGTTTCAAAAATACTCAAAATCCCGCCGTGCGTCCCCAGCGCGGCGGTGTCTTTTTGGGCAGGGCTTATTGCGGCCGGTCTTATTGTGGCTGGGGCAGCGTCGCCAGAAACCCGTCTGCCGCCGCTTCGATCAGCTCAACCACGGCATCAAATTCGCCGGTGTAATAGGGATCGGGCACATCGCCGATGTCACGCCCGGCGAAAGGCGCAAACCGTTTGACCGGGGTCAGATTGCCCGGCGGGCGCATCGCCTCCACATCGGCCTGATTGCGGCCATCCATCACCAGGATCATATCAAAGCGCATGAAATCGGCCGGGTGAAACGGGCGCGAGACCTGCTCGGTGATGTTATAGCCTTTGCGCAGGGCTGCGTGCTGCATCGGCACATAAGGCGGATCCCCCGCATGCCAGTCCGAGGTGCCGGCAGAATCGACCAGCAGATGCGGCGCTTTCTGGCGCAGCACACCCTCTGCCATTGGGGAACGGCAGATATTTCCAAGGCACACAAAGAGGATACGTCTGGTCATCACCTTCTCCTTCGGGGCAGAGTGTAGCGGCCCCCGATCCCACCGCAAGGAGACCCATCCCAATGAGTGCTGAAAAAATCGTTATCCTGACCGGGGCGGGTATTTCCGCCGAAAGCGGCCTTGGCACCTTTCGCGATGAAGACGGGCTTTGGGCGCAGCACCGGATTGAGGATGTGGCCACCCCGGAAGGTTTCGCCGCCAATCCGCAGCTGGTGCATGATTTCTACAACGCCCGGCGCACCCAATCGGTTGCTGCCACCCCCAATGCAGCCCACCAGGCGCTGGCCCGGCTGGAGGCGGCGCACCCCGGTGAGGTGCTGGTGGTGACCCAGAATGTCGACGGGCTGCATGAGGCGGCCGGATCAAAGGCGGTGATGCATATGCATGGGGCGCCTTCAGGGGCGCTTTGCGCGGCTTGTGAGCACCGCTGGCCGGCCCCTTTGGTCATGGCGCCCAGTGATCCTTGCCCTGCCTGCGCCAAGCCCACCACGCGGCCTGATATCGTCTGGTTTGGCGAAATGCCCTATGACATGGACCAGATCTGGGACCACCTGCGGGCGGCGGATCTGTTTGTGGCGATTGGCACCTCGGGCAATGTCTATCCAGCGGCAGCCTTTGTGCAGGACGCCGCGCGATACGGCGCCCATACGGTTGAATTGAACCTGGAAGCCTCCGCCACCATCAGCGATTTTGCAGAGGCCCGGTTTGGCAAGGCCAGTGAGGTGGTGCCAGCCTGGGTGGCAGAGGTGCTGGGCACATAAAAACGGCCCCGAAGGGCCGTTGATCTGTTCAGCAGTGTGATGCCCTTAGTGGGACATCTTGTGGTCACCGTGGCCGCCTTTGCGCTTCAGGTCGACAGGCACGTCAACCACCACGTCACCGGCTTTTTCAAAGGTCAGCGTGACCTCAATCACCTTGCCCTGCTCGAAGCTTTCGGTCAGGCCCATCATCATCACATGGTGGCCGCCGCGTTCCAGCATCAGCATGTCACCCGCTGCGATCTCAAAGCCCTCCGGCACATGCATCATCTGCATCACGCCGTCGCTGATTTCTTTGTGGGTGTGTAGTTCGACCTTCTTGGCCACCGTTGCCTTGGCATCGATCAGCCGGTCATCCTGACCGGAATGGTTCATGATCATCATGAAGGCCGCACCGGTTTTCGCCATTGGGGTGGCGGCACGGGCATAGGGGTCTTTGACCATGATGCCTTCGGCCAGGGCAGGCATAGCAACAAATGCGGCAGCCGCCGCAGCGAGGAGGGTGGTTTTCAACGACATAATTCTGGTTCCTGTAGTCTGTCTGTCTTTGGGGGCCCGTTGGAGCGGGCGATAAGGATCAGGACAGAACCGGCGGACCACGAGCGCTGGCTGGAATGACCTCAGCGGCAATCGCCTTTTGGCCACGCTCGATTCGCAGCACCACACCCTGCCCCAGAGGACGCAAATTTGGGACAAAGCTGGACTGCAGGAGCGCCACCAGACTGACCGAGCAGTCGGGGCAATAATGCGGAGGATCAACGGGCTGGCCGTCGTCGTCGTAGTATACTGTAACGGTCTCATTGCCGATACACAGCACCATTTCGCCCACAGGGTCCGACATGCCACGCGCCAGTGCCATGGTCTGTGTGGTCAGAACCATGCAAAGCGCGATCAGCACCGCCAGATATGTGCGCAAAAGTGCCATACATCCCCTATAGGCCGATCTGATCGGAAGGGGAAGATGGCAAAAGGAAACAGCCCCATCCCAAAGGGGATGAGGCTGCTTTATCCTTGAAGGATCCGGAAGAGATTAAGCGGAGGCCTGTGCCTTCGCGATCTGCTTCTTGATCTTCAGCGCGTTGGCCGACAGCTCAACGTCTTTGGCTTTTGCCAGGAACGCGTCCAGACCACCACGGTGGTCAACGGAGCGCAGAGCAGCCGCCGAAATGCGCAGTTTGAAGCCGCGGCCCAGGGCCTCGGACTGCAGGGTAACGTCGTTCAGGTTCGGCAGGAAACGACGTTTGGTTTTGTTGTTAGCATGGCTGACATTGTTGCCAGACATCGGGCCTTTTCCGGTCAGTTCGCAACGGCGCGACATGGGTCTATCCTCGTCTCTTCGCGGGGCGCTAGACGACCCCTTCAACATAAATGGGTGCCGCCAACAGCGGTGCCCAGAATTCCGTTCGGCGTCATTAGGCGGAATCAGTAGGGAGGTCAAGGGCCAGATCCGAAGCCGCAGCGGATTCCTTACCGCTTTGACCGTCCTGATCCCCAACGTCCCCGATAAACCCACCAGACTGACGCGCCCAGAGGCCCGCATAGACGCCGCCCTTGGCCAACAGATCCTCATGGCTGCCATCCTCAATGATCCGGCCTTCGTCCATGACGACGATCCGGTCCATCTGCGCAATGGTCGACAGGCGGTGGGCAATGGCGATCACCGTCTTGCCCTCCATCAAACCAAAGAGCGTGTCCTGTATGGCGGCTTCCACCTCACTATCAAGGGCCGAGGTGGCCTCATCCAGCACCAGGATCGGTGCGTCTTTCAGGATGACGCGGGCGATGGCGATCCGCTGCCGCTGTCCGCCGGACAGTTTCACACCCCGTTCACCCACATGGGCATTATAGCCCTTGCGGCCTTTGGGATCTTCCAGCGTGGCGATGAACTGATATGCCTCTGCACGGGCGGCGGCGGCCATCATCTCATCCTCGCTGGCGCTTTGGCGGCCATAAAGGATGTTGGCGCGAATCGACCGGTGCAGCAGGGAATTGTCCTGACTGACCATGCCGATCTGCTGGCGCAGCGAGGTTTGCTTGACCTCACGAATGTCCTGACCGTCGATCAGGATCTGGCCGTTCTCTGCATCGCGGAACCGCAGCAAGAGGTTCACGAGCGAAGATTTCCCTGCCCCGGAACGCCCCACCAGCCCAACCTTCTGGCCCGGTGCGATGGACAGGTTCACATGGTCCAATCCGCCACGCCCTTTGCCGTAGTGGTGGCTGACATCGCGAAACTCGATCGCCGCCTTTTCCACTGACAGCTTAGGCGCAACCTCCCGGTCGGTCACATCATGGGCCACCGCAACGGATTGCAGACCCTCCCGGATCACACCGGCGTGCTCAAACAGGCGCACCGTGACCCACATGATCCAGCCGGACATGCCGTTCAGACGAATGGTCAGCGCCGACGCAGCCGCCACCTCACCGACCGAGATCACACCGTTCGACCACAGCCAGACCGCCGGGCTCATCATGCCAAGGATCAAAACGCCATTGATGACGTTCAGACCAAAGCTCAGCTCAGTCATCAGGCGCAGGAACCGCTGGAAGCGCAGGCGCAACCGGCGCATGGCCGACAGGACATAACGTTCTTCGGTGCCTTCATCGGCAAACAGCTTGATGGTTTCGATGTTGGAATAGGCATCCACCACCCGCGCTGTCACCATGGACCGTGCGCCCGACCACTTCTCAGAGGCATGAGCGACGCGCACAGCGATGTAGCGCACGTAGAAGACGTAGATCACCACCCAGACCAGCAGCGGCACAGCCAAGAGCGGATGCACGCCCGACAGGATCAGCGCGGCGGACACCACATAGGTCAAGGCATACCAGATGCCCTCAAAGGACATGTAAACGGCATCTTCAACCGCGCCGCCCATCTGCATCACGCGGTTAGAAAGACGCCCGGCAAAATCATTCTGGAAGAAGCTGGTGGATTGCCCCAGCAGGTGTTTATGCGCGCGCCAGCGCACCTGTTCCTGCATGTTACCCGCCAAGAGCTGTTCCAGGAACAGGTGGTTGATGGCGATGAACAGGGGCCGGATCATCAGGATGAACGCTGCCGCCAGCAGCAGTTCAGTGCCGTGATTGTCAAACAGTTCAGCCGGGGTGTTGCCGCCCAAAAGGTCGATCAACCGGCCGGAGTAAAAGATCAGCCCAGTTTCCACGAGCGCCACAAGGACGCCGGTGATGGCCATCGCCACCATCCATTTGCGGAACGGGCCGACTTGGGTTTTCAGATAGGCCCAAAGGGTTTTGGGCGGTGTGGCCTCATCAAACGAGGCAAAAGGATCAACAAGGTTCTCAAAGAATCGGAACATGACGGGACCTACGGGTTAAATGGAAACCGCAAAACTGAAGATCAGCAAAGCGTTTCAGTGTCTGAGTGTCAGAAAGTAACGGGCAAGGATGTATGCGAAGATACGGGGCGGTGGCTTAGGGTCACCGTCACGCAGGGAACGGCGACCTTAGGAAAAGGTGCGTGGAATTCCCTGATACATCTGATTGCCTCCGTCATTAGGTGAGACAGTGCTAGCGCAAGCAATTTGCGCTGTCACGTCTTTTCTAGGGTTTTCTGAGTATGCAATTGCACACCTTTCAGCTGTGCTTCAGCTGCTCCAGCATCCGCTGCGCCGCCACAGTTGGGCTGACTGCACCGGTGGCCACATCCAGCCCCAGCTGATCCATCGCGCCTTTTGCCGCCGCGGTCTGCAGCTGGGCCAGCAGCGCCTGCTTGACCTCTTCTTCGAACCAGAACCGGGCCTGCGCGGCGCGGCGGCCCTCAAAATGGCCATTCTCACGCCGCCAGTCTGTCAACGTGCACATTTCTTCCCAGGCCTTGGTCAGACCGTCCTCCTCCAGCGCCGAAACCGTCATCGCCTTGGGGAAGCCTTGGGGATCCTGGGGCCGTTTGCGCAGCAGCCTGAGGGCGCCGGAATAGTCGGCGCAGGTGCGGGTTGCCGTGGCTTTCAAATCGCCATCGGCTTTGTTCACTAGGATGATATCGGCCATCTCCATGATGCCACGCTTCACCCCCTGCAATTCGTCACCACCCGCAGGCGCCAGCAGCAGGATGAACAGGTCCGACATTTCCGCCACAACGGTTTCGGACTGGCCCACGCCCACGGTCTCAATGAGGATGACGTCAAACCCCGCCCCCTCGCAAAGCGCCACCGCCTCACGGGTGCGCCGCGCCACGCCGCCCAGATGCGACTGGCTGGGCGAAGGGCGGATAAAGGCGTTGGGATTGCGGCTGAGCCGCTTCATCCGGGTTTTGTCACCCAGGATCGAGCCGCCAGAACGCGCCGAACTGGGGTCCACCGCCAGCACAGCCACCCTGAGACCCCGTTCGGTCAGAAAGGTGCCAAAGCTTTCAATAAAGGTGGATTTACCCACCCCCGGCGTGCCCGACAGGCCGATGCGCACCGCCTGATGCGGGGCTTTGCGGCGGATCTCCTCCACCAGCGCAGCGGCCTGGGCGCGATGATCTTCGCGGCTGCTTTCCACCAGGGTGATGGCGCGGGCCAAGGCCCGTCGGTCCTGTGCCACAACCTTGTCGCTCAAGCCCTGAATATCCATGCCGCCCCCTGCTGCGCCGCTTCCTTGTCGCGTTTCTGCCAAGGTGGCGCGGCGCTGTCCAGTGCTGGTGCCCGCCTGCGGCTTTACCCCGCGCCCTCCATGGCGGATAAGCGTGCCATGTCCCAATTGACCCAATTGCCGATCCACGACGCCCTGCCCGATCTGATCTCTGCGCTGAAAACGCGGGGACGTGCGGTGTTGCAGGCGCCGCCCGGCGCGGGGAAAACCACCGTGGTGCCGCTGGCCATGCTGGAGGCAGGCCTGACCGAAGGCCGCATCCTGATGCTGGAACCGCGCCGCCTGGCGGCACGTGCGGCGGCAGAACGTATGGCGCAAACCTTGGGCGAACCGTTGGGCCAGACCGTGGGCTACCGCATTCGCGGCGAAAGCAAACGCTCAGCCGAAACCCGGATTGAGGTGGTGACCGAGGGCATCCTGACCCGGATGATCCAGTCCGACCCTGAACTGACGGGCATCGGCGCGGTGATCTTTGATGAATTTCACGAACGCTCCCTCACCGCGGATCTGGGATTGGCCTTGTGCCTGGAGATTGCCGAGGCGCTGCGCGATGACCTGATCCTGCTGGCCATGTCGGCCACATTGGACGCAGAACCGGTGGCGGGGATCATGGGCGACGTGCCGGTGGTGACCTCCGAAGGGCGGGCCTATCCGGTGGATCTGAAATGGCTCGATCGGCCGTTGCCGCCGAAACATCGCCTGCCCGAAGAGGTGGCCAAGCTGGTCGCCCATGCGGTTGCTGAAACCGAAGGCGGCGTGCTGGTGTTCCTGCCCGGCGAAGGCGAGATCCGCCGCACCGAGGCGCTGCTGAAGGATCGGCTGCCGCCGGAGTGTTCATTGCACATGCTGTTTGGTGCAATGGAGTTTGCCAAGCAACGCGCCGCGATTGAGCCGGCCAAACAGGGCCGCAAGGTGGTGCTGGCAACCTCAATCGCAGAAACCTCACTGACCATTCAGGATGTGCGGGTGGTAGTGGACGCAGGCCGCGCCCGCCGTGCACGGTTTGATCCCGGATCAGGCATGTCGCGGCTGGTGACGGAAAAGGTAACGAAGGCCGAGGCCACCCAGCGCGCCGGACGTGCAGGCCGTGTGGCTGAGGGCACCTGTTACCGGCTGTGGACCAAGGGCGAAGAAGGCGGGCTGCAGCCCTTCCCACCGGCGGAGATTGACACCGCGGATCTGTCGGGACTGGCGCTGGAACTGGCGCTTTGGGGCGCGGCGCCGGCTGATCTAGCCTTCCTGACGCCGCCCAATGCGGGCACCTATGCAGAGGCGCAGGCGCTATTGCGGATGCTGGGGGCGCTGGATGAGGCGGGCCGGATCACCGAACATGGCCGCCGCATTGCCGCCCTGCCGCTGCATCCGCGTTTGGCCCATATGCTGAGCGTTGCAGGCCCGGACGCCGCGCCTCTGGCCGCACTCCTGGCCGATCGCGATCCCTTGGCGCGGTCCGCACCGGCGGATCTGGCGCTGCGCATTGCGGCGGTGCGCGATTTCCGCAGCTACAGCGATCGCCATCCCCATGCCGCCAATCGCGGCGCGGTGGAGCGGATCAAACAAGAGGCCAAACGGCTGGCCCGTCAGGCTGACAAAACCGATGGAGGCTATTCCAACGCGGAACTGGCCGCATTGGCCTACCCCGACCGTATCGGGTTACGCCGCAAAGGGGATGCCGCGCGGTTTGTGCTCTCGGGGGGCAAAGGCGCGGTGATGGAGGATCACGACCCGCTGGCCGGCAGCCGCCTGATCGTGGCCACAGATCTGGACGGCAACCCGCGGGAGGCCAAAATCCGCCAGGCGATCCAGATTTCAGAGGCTGAGGTGCGCAGCCTTTACGGCGACCAGATCAACTGGATCGACAGCTGCGCCTGGTCGAAACGCGAACGTCGGGTGATTGCCCGGCGGCAGGAACGGTTCGGTACTGTGGCGCTGGATGACCGCATCTGGAAAGACGCCCCCGATGAGGCCGTGGCCGAGGCGATGTTGGACGGGGTGCGCGATCTGGGGCTACGCCCATCGGACGCCGCGAAACGGTTCATTGCCCGTGTCATGCTGGTGCGGGACACCTTACCGGATCTGCCGGACATGTCCGAAGACGCGCTGATGGCGGGTATTGAGGACTGGTTGCTGCCGCATCTCGGCGGGGTGAAAACCGCAGACCAGTGGAAGAAGTTTGATATCCTCAATGCGCTGCGCGCCGTGTTGGACTGGAACCAGATGCAGGCGCTGGACAAGGCGGCGCCGGCGCATTTCATCACCCCGCTGGGGCGGCAGATCCCGATCGATTATTCCGGCGAGGTGCCCGAAATCAGCCTGCGCCTGCAGGAAATGTTCGGCCAGAAAACCCACCCGATGGTCGGCCGCACCCCCTTGCGGGTGACCCTGCTGTCCCCGGCACAACGCCCCGTTCAGACCACCATGGATATCCCCGGGTTCTGGGCCAGTTCCTATGCGGATGTGCGCAAAGACATGCGCGGTCGCTACCCCAAACACCCCTGGCCCGAGGATCCCACCGAGGCCGATCCGACCCTCAGGGCGAAACGGCGCGGCACCTGACATCCAATTGATACATTCTGCAGGCACTTTTGCCTTTTGTCACAATTCCTATATAAGGCTCTGTCAAAACAAACGAGCAGCCGCAAATTGATGCAGAAGACCGTGCGTAAAGCCTGGACCGAGTTTATCCAACCGCTTCTTTATCGCCCGCCCCAGGTACAGGTGGCGGCGCTGCCGGTGCGCGGCAAAGGCAAAGACAAAGAAGTGCTGCTGATCACCTCCCGCGGGACCGGGCGCTGGATCATCCCGAAGGGCTGGCCGATGACCGGCAAGACCGATGCCGAAGCAGCGGCACAGGAAGCCTGGGAAGAGGCGGGAATCAAGGCCCGCAAAGTCTCCCCCGCGCCGATCGGCAGCTACCGTTATGCCAAATCCGGCGCCGGCGGTATCGTCACCCCGATGCAGGCGATGGTTTACCTTTTGAAGGTGGACACGCTGGCCAAGAAATACCCCGAAGTCTCTGAACGCAAACGCAAATGGTTCTCCCCCAAGGAGGCGGCGCAGCGGGTCGATGAAATGGGGCTGAAAGATCTGCTGTTGAAGCTGTAACAGTTTTTCAAAGTTTTTATGACAAAAACCTTGAGTTTAGAGCGCGTGCGCTCTAGGCCGCAGGCAAATTTTGCAAGGTGGATGTCATGGCCGACAAACCGACTGGTAAGAACTGGAAGACGCTCGATAAGGATCTCGGGCGGATCAGCCAATTTGAAAACGCAGCAAGCTATGTCTCGCGCCCGATGGTCGCACCGGGCATCGCGCTGATCTTTATCGTGCTTGCCGGTCTGGCGGCAGGGATCTTCTTTGGTGGTGCCTCAGGCTCAGCCATTGTGGTGGTTGCAGCCATCTTTGGCGCCTATATGGCGATCAACATCGGTGCCAACGATGTGGCCAACAACATGGGCCCTGCGGTGGGTGCAAATGCGCTGACCATGGGCGGTGCGATCCTGATCGCGGCCATCTTTGAAAGCGCCGGTGCGCTGCTGGCAGGTGGCGATGTGGTTTCCACCATCTCCAAAGGGATCATCGATCCGGCCGGGATCGCGGACAGCAGCATCTTTATCTGGGCGATGATGGCGGCGCTGGTGTCGTCTGCGCTTTGGGTCAACCTGGCAACCTGGGTTGGCGCGCCGGTTTCGACCACCCATTCGGTTGTTGGGGGTGTGATGGGTGCAGGGATTGCGGCGGCCGGCATGGCGGCTGTGAACTGGCCCACCATGGGCAAGATCGCCGCCAGCTGGGTCATCTCGCCTGTCTTGGGCGGTGTCATTGCAGCGATGTTCCTGGCCTTCATCAAAAACCGGATCGTTTACCAGGAAGACAAGATCGCCGCCGCGCGCCGCTGGGTGCCGCTGCTGATTGCGATCATGGCCGCAGCCTTTGCCGCCTATCTGTCGCTGAAGGGTCTGAAAAAGATCATCAAGATCGACATCACCACCGCGCTGATGATTGGTGTCGCGGTTGGGGCCGCCTCTTACTTCATCTCAAAGCCGCTGATCGCCAAACAGTCCGAAGGGCTAGAAAACCGCAATAAATCGCTGAAAGTGCTGTTCTCGATGCCTCTGGTCTTCTCGGCGGCGATGCTGTCATTTGCCCATGGCGCCAACGATGTGGCCAATGCTGTTGGTCCGCTGGCCGCCATTGTCCACGCGACCGAGTTTGGTGATTTCGCCGCCAAGGTGGCCATCCCCAGCTGGGTCATGGTGATCGGGGCCTTCGGGATCTCCTTCGGTCTGTTCCTGTTTGGCCCCAAGCTGATCCGCATGGTCGGCAGCCAGATCACCAAGCTGAACCCGATGCGCGCCTACTGTGTGGCGCTCTCGGCAGCGATCACGGTGATTGTGGCCAGCTGGCTGGGTCTGCCGGTCAGCTCCACCCACATTGCAGTGGGTGGTGTCTTTGGCGTGGGCTTTTACCGCGAATGGCACACCGAGCGCCGTCGTCGCCAGAACCTGGCCACCAAAGCCATCAAACCGGTGACAGCCGAGGAGCGCCGTCGCCGCAAGCTGGTGCGCCGCTCGCACTTCATGACCATTGTTGCGGCATGGGTCATCACCGTGCCTGCAGCCGCCGCCATGTCGGCAGTGATCTTCACGCTGCTGCACGCGGTGGCCGGCTAACGGTCGCCACAGCAACACGACAAACGACAAGACGATCGGGCGGCCTGCGGGTCGCCCTTTTCTTTGGCTGGATCACAGGGCGGCACAATCGGCCAAAAGAAAACGCCCCACACCAGAGGTGCAGGGCGTTGTCCTAATATCGTCCTGTCGCTTAACGGCGACGATCGCGGCGCGATGACATCGGCTGGAACGCCACACCCACATGCGCTTCGCAATAGGGTTTGCCGGACTGCACCGGCAGACCACAGAACCAGAAGTCATCGGTGGCCGGATCCCCCACGGGCCATTTGCAGGTCCGCTCGGTCAGCTCCAGCAGGCTGAGCTTCTTCGATTTCTTTTCGACCTCATTCACCTTGGCCAGCGCTTCGGGGCTGATCTCATTGGCGGAGGGTTGCGGCGGCAGCGGCTGGCCGGCAGGAATGATCGCCTTGCGCGCCGGGCTGACCGCCGGGCGCGGCGCCGGGGCGGCAGCAGGCTCTGGCGCGGGGGTGGCGGCCTCTTTCACCTTAGGCTTTGCCGCCTCTTTCTTGGCGGCAGGTTTGGCCTTGGCTTCGGTCTTCGACGAATCGGTTGAGCCGCCACCGCTGGAACGGTTGGACAGACCCAAACGATGCACCTTGCCGATGACCGCATTTCGGGTCACGCCGCCCAATTCTTTGGCGATCTGGCTTGCCGATTGGCCTTCGCCCCACATTTTCTTCAGAAGTTCGACGCGTTCGTCGGTCCAGGACATGCCGGTTTCCTTCGGTAAAAAGCGGCCCGTGGAATCGAGCCGCCCTGAAATTCTTGATCAGCCCCTATTCTAGCCAACAGGGGCTGAGTTACAAGGCGTCGAATCGGGCTGTGCAGAGGCGTGGCTGCGACAGCACATTGAGACAGGCCCAAGGGCCGGACAGAGGAATGCAGATCATGAGCCAGACCAGCGACAGCACAACCGTTGCCAACAGCAGCCTCGCCAATATGGGGGATCGCCGCTTTGGCCGGTTCAACTGGCTGGGCATGGTGACCTTGGCCCGGCGGGAGATCCTGCGGTTTCTGGTGGTCTGGACACAAACCCTGCTGGCACCGCTGACCACGGCCGCGCTGTTTCTGATGATCTTCTCAGTGGCGATCGGTCAGACACGGGGTGAGGTTATGGG
Source organism: Thalassovita sp. (assembly GCF_963691685.1). Lineage (GTDB taxonomy): Bacteria > Pseudomonadota > Alphaproteobacteria > Rhodobacterales > Rhodobacteraceae > Thalassobius. The sequence goes on along the minus strand of NZ_OY829290.1, from coordinate 541,987 downwards.
CCTGCCGTTCACCCATTTCATTGCCCCCGGCATCCTGATGATGACTGTGATCCAGAACGCTTTTGCCAACACCTCCTCCTCGATTGTGATCGCCAAGGTGCAGGGCAATATCGTTGATACGCTGATGCCCCCCCTGTCCCCGCTGGAGCTGGTGCTGGGCTACCTGGCCGGGGCCGTAGCACGCGGGGTGATTGTGGCGCTGTTGTTGAGCGCCGGGCTGGTGCTGTTCCTTGGCATCGTGCCGGCCCATCCGCTGCTGGCCCTGGCCTTCGTCATTCTTGGCGCGGCGCTCTTGGGGTCAATCGGCATGGTGGCCGGGATCTATTCCAACAAGTTTGACCAGATGGCGGCGATCACCAATTTCATCGTGACGCCTTTGGCCTTCCTCTCGGGCACCTTCTATTCGGTGCAGGCCCTTCCGCCGGTGATTGCCGATATGACCCGTTTCAACCCGATCTTCTACCTGATCGACGGGGTGCGCTTTGGCGTGCTTGGCGTGTCTGACAGCGCCCCAATGCTGGCGCTCACCGTTTCGGCGCTGGTGACACTGGCGATTTCCGCGCTGGCCTGGGCCCTGTTCCGCAGCGGCTACCGGTTGAAGGACTGACGCCGACGCTCAAGCCTTCTGGCGTGTGGCAAGCCCTGCCTCGCGCCAGGCCAGCAATGCGGCGCCGCTGACGATGATCCCTGCCCCCAGATAGGAAATCAGATCGGGCAACTGGGCAAAGACCACCCAGTCATAAAGCGTGGCAAACACCAGCGTGGCATAGGCAAAAGGTGCAACAAAACTGGCCTCAGCCCGCGCCACCGCGTTGATGAAACAGGCCTGCGCCAGCGCCATGCAGATCCCAAGGCTGGCCAGCACCGCCCATTGCGCCAAACTGGGCCCCTGCCAGAAAGCAATGACCGCGATCGTTGCGATCACCACCCCGATGGCATTGTTGATCAAGAGGATCTGCAGCGGCGGCTCACGCCCGGCCAGCTTCTTGATGAAGATCAGCTCAAACCCCATCGCCACCGCCGCCGCCAGCGCCACCAAGGCCGCCAGCTGAAAGCTTTCCGGCGTGGGGCGCAGCAGCACCATCGCCCCAATCAACGCAATGCCCGCCGCCGCCCAGCGCACCGGGCCCACCCGTTCCCCCAGAAAAGGGATCGCCAGCATCATGGCAAAGACCGGGTTCAGAAAGCTGATCGCAGTGGCATCGCTGAGCGGGATATAGGCCGCCGCCGCAAACATGCAGGTGGCCCCAGCCAGCCGAAAAACGTCCGCCCCAGATGCAGCCCCCAGGCAGGGCGGCGGATTTTCAACCGCATCACTGAGGCCACGCAAGCATAGAACAGAAAGGCAAAGACAAACCGCCCGTGGCTGACCTGCAGCGGATGCAGCGGATCGCCCAGCGCGTCGGTGCCCAGCGCCTTGGCCATCAAGGTGGTGCCCGCGATAAACGCCGTGGCCGACAGCATCAGCACAACGGCAAGGCGCGGGTTTGCAGCAGGGGGTTTGGAAACGTGTTCGGAGGGGGCAACAACATCGGACATGCCTCAGCTATCGGCCAGAGTTGCCTTTCCTACAAGCCCCAAACCGCCGCCAAAATGACTAGCGCGCCACGAAAACAGCGCAAATTGCCAAGCCTGATAAAAAACGCTTTGCATTTTGAAAATTCCTGCCTATGCAGACGCCATGTTCAAACGACGCCATATCCTGACCAGCCGACGCCGACGCCGTAGCGCCTGACGTCCGCCCTGCTGTGTGCGCCCCGTAGAAGTACTGTGCACAGACTGTTTGAACCGCTGCAATCGCAGCAAAACCACCCGAAATTGTTGACACCCCTGCCCCGTAATGCATCTTCGGGGCTTCCCAAGGAACAAGGATGATCCAATCATGATCGCTTCCGTCTTGCCGACCTATTCCCGTGCCCCCCTGACCTTTGTCAAAGGCGAAGGCTCCTGGCTGATTGAGGCAGATGGCCGACGTTTCCTGGATCTGGGCGCAGGCATTGCGGTGAACGCCCTGGGCCACGCCCATCCGGCCTTGGTTGAGGTGCTGAGCACCCAGGCCGAGACCCTCTGGCATGTCTCCAACCTTTATAACATCCCGCAACAACAGGCGCTGGCCGATCAACTGGTTGAACACAGCTTTGCCGATACGGTGTTTTTCACCAATTCCGGCACCGAAAGCTGTGAACTGGCGGTCAAAATGGCGCGGAAATACTGGTTTGAAAAAGGCCAGCCCGAAAAGGTTGAGATCCTGACCTTCGAAGGCTCCTTCCACGGCCGCTCCTCCGCCGGTATCGCTGCGGCAGGGTCGGAAAAGATGACCAAAGGCTTCGGCCCCATCCTGGGTGGTTTCAAATCCCTGCCCTGGGGCGATCTGGACGCGGTGACCGCCGCCATCGGCCCGCAAACCGCGGCCATCATGGTGGAACCGGTACAGGGCGAAGGCGGCATTCGCCCAATGGCGGACGCCGATCTGAAGGCGCTGCGCCAAATCGCCGACGAAAACGACCTGCTGCTGATCCTTGATGAGGTACAATGTGGGGTCGGCCGGACCGGCAAACTGTTTGCCCATGAATGGGCCGGCATCACCCCTGACATCATGATGGTCGCCAAAGGCATCGGCGGCGGCTTCCCGCTGGGCGCCGTGCTGGCCCGCGAAGAGGCTGCCAGCGGCATGACCGCGGGCACCCACGGCTCGACCTATGGCGGCAACCCGCTGGCCTGCGCTGTCGGCGGTAAGGTGATCGAGATCGTCTCGGATCCGGAGTTTCTGGACGCCGTGCGCGCCAAATCGGGCCTCTTGCGGCAAAAGCTGGAAGGGCTGATCGCCGACAACCCCGAGGTCTTTGAAGAGGTGCGCGGCACCGGGCTGATGCTGGGCCTCAAATGCAAGGCAACCAATATGGATGTGGTCAACGCAGGCTACGCCCATGAGGTCATCACCGTGCCCGCCGCCGACAATGTGATCCGCCTGTTGCCGCCCCTCACCATCACCGAGGCCGAAATTGACGCCGCCATCACCCGTCTGGATGCCGCCGCCAAATCACTCAGCTGAGTCACCGTTTCCAAAATACTCCGGGGGAGTCGCGCATCGCGCGGCGGGGGCAGCGCCCCCACCCCGCCCTCCAGAAAGCAAAACCCATGAACCATTTCCTCGATATTCACAAAACCGCGCCCGAAGATTTGCGGGCCATGATCGACAATGCCCGCAGCATCAAAGAAGCGCGCAACGGCAAACCCAAAGGCACCCCGGATGCCGATCAACCGCTGGCCGGTCACATGGTGGCACTTATCTTTGAAAAGCCCTCCACCCGGACCCGCGTCAGCTTTGACGTGGGCGTGCGGCAGATGGGCGGCGAGACCATGGTGCTCTCCGGCGCGGATATGCAGCTGGGGCATGGCGAAACCATTGCCGACACCGCCCGCGTACTCAGCCGCTATGTCGATCTGATCATGATCCGCACCTTCGAAGAGCAGACGCTCTTGGAAATGGCCGAATATGCCTCGGTCCCGGTGATCAACGGGCTGACCGACCGCACCCACCCCTGCCAGATCATGGCGGACGTGCTGACCTACGAAGAACACCGCGGCCCGATCAAAGGCAAAAAGGTGGTCTGGTGCGGCGATGGCAACAATGTCTTTGCCTCCTTCGCCCATGCGGCCGGCCAGTTTGGCTTTGACCTCACCTTTGCCGGACCTGAGACATTGGATCCCGAAATGGTCTTCGTCGAAGAGGCCCGCGCCAAAGGCTCCAAGGTTGAAATCATGCGCGATCCCATTGCCGCCGTGCAGGGCGCCGATCTGGTTGTCACCGACACCTGGGTCAGCATGCATGATCCGCAATCCGCCCGCGAACGCCGCCACAACCAGCTGCGCCCCTATCAGGTCAACGAGGAGCTGATGAGCCACGCAAAATCGGATGCGCTGTTCATGCACTGCCTGCCGGCGCACCGCGATGATGAGGCCACCAGCGCCGTGATGGACGGGCCGCATTCGGTGATCTTTGATGAAGCTGAAAACCGCCTGCACGCGCAGAAGGCAGTAATGCGCTGGTGTCTGGGCAAGTAAGCCCCTAACACCGGAATGCTTGGCCTCCTGCCCTAAGGCAAAAGGGGCTTTGCCCCTCTACAGCCCTCTATGAGGGCCGTATTCACCCCAGAGTATTTCGAAAACGATGAAACGCCCTCGGCAGGAAACGGCCGGGGGCGTTTTGCCATCTGGGACTGGCGGCGGGCCTTGGCTAAGCTGGCCCCAGTCTGGCCGCGTTGGAGGGTCCTGTGATGCGTTATTCCCGTCGTTTCTTTGTCCTATCCGGGCTGATGCTGGCCGCCTGTGGCCGCCGCCGCGCGCCGGAGCCAGTGGAACCACCGCTTTATCCCAATGAGACGCCTGAAATCCGGGCGCTGATCAACCAATATGCCGACCTCTATGAGGTGCCCCGCACCCTTGTTCACCGGGTGGTGCAACGCGAAAGCATGTATCGGCCCGGCGCGCGCAATGGCCCCTATTGGGGGATGATGCAGATCCTGCCTGCCACCGCGCGCTCCATGGGGTTTCGCGGCCAGCCCAGCGACCTGCTGGATGCGGAAACCAATCTGAAATACGCGGTGAAATATCTGCGCGGTGCCTGGCTGGTGTCTGACGGCGATGAGCCCACCGCGGTCATGTGGTACGCCCGCGGCTACTACTACGAGGCCAAGCGTCGTGGGATGCTATATGAGACGGGTCTGCGCACCTAGGCACAGTGCAGCCAAGCTGATTGACACTTAAGGACGTCCTGATTACCAAAAAGCCACCTTAAATTGAATATCAATCAGGATTTCCAATGTTCAAGCGATTTAGCCTTATCACACCTGTCCTCCTGCTCGCGGCCTGTGGTGCGACGTCCTCCAGCAACCCTGAAATGTTCTCCTTCTTTGCCAGCGAAAGCGGCATCAAAGGCAGCTACAACGCGGCCACCTATAGCCAAGCGCATGTACGCGCGCGGGTGGCGGGCCTGGCCTGCAAATCCGGCAAGCTGGCGTCGTACTCCGAAACAAACAAGGACGGAATCGTAAATTTTGACAGCGCTTGTGTGGGCCCGCAAAGCTATGAGGAAAGCACTGCGTTCACCGTAAATGATGTGCAGAAAACCGGCCATATCACCACATCGATGGACGGCCAACTGATCCAAAAGAAGCTGTGATTTAACACGCTCCCAACCGCCGCGCCCGACCAGACTGATTTGGTCTGATCGGGCGTGTACCCTGACCGCGCATCAGCGCAAGAGCTTGCCAAGCCCTTTCAGCAGCTCATCTTCCAGCGTGCGTTTGGCGGCATCTTCCAGGCTTTCACCTTCTTCCTGTTTGATGCCCAGCTCTTTCTTCACCTTGTTTTCCAACTCGGCCTTGGCTTTGGCTTTTTCCTCTTTCAGGTTCAGATCCACAGCCTTTTCCAGATCCGGCCAGACCTTGGGCGCGGCCCAGGGGCCTTTGATCCGCACCGGGATCGCCAAGCCGCCCTGGCTTTCCAGACTGCCCAGCTGCGGCGTGAAGAGGTAATCGATGTCCTGTTTGCCAAGCCCCACCCGGCCTTTGCCGGTGGCGGTGACCACGGGCAACTGCAACAGCAGATCGGGGTTTTGCAGATCGCCGTTTTCCATCGTGAAACTGGCTGAGAGCTGATCAAACACGGTGGTGCCGCCAGTGGCCAGACCCTGCCGCATCAGACTGTCCAGATCGATGCCCTCAATGGTGCCACGCCCCATATGGATGTGCCCGTCACCCGACAGGGAATTCATGATCTGATGCAGGCTTTCCCCCACACCCAAATAAGCGACGCGGGCTTCGGCCTGACCGGTGAAACGGGTCACCCCCACCAGATCCCCCAGCAAGGTTTTCATCTCCACACCGCTGGCCTGCACATCGCCGCCAACGCTCAGCCCGTTGCGATTGTTGGCCACCACCTGACCGGCAAAGCCCCCGCCATAGCCCTGCAACTCATTCAGTTTGACCACAAGGCGCGCCCGATCCAGCGTCGCCCGCACGTCCAGCGTTTGCAGACTCAAACCCGCCACCGATAGGGATGGTGCCGTAAGCGAAATATCCGCGTTCAACAGATGCAGGGCAGAGGCATCAATCGGCGCTTTGGACCAGCCCGTCTGAACAGGGGTGTCCGTTGTTGCGGTGCCGGTATCGCCAGAGCTGAGGCCATTCAGATCCAGCGCCGAAGCCGCCAGCCGGGCGGTCAGATAGGGACGCTGCTGGGCCAGATCCAGATCCAGATCCAGCCCGCCGTTGATCTGATGCTGATCCAGCGTCAACTGCATTTCCCGCAGGCTCAACTGCAATGCCTCGGTCAGGGTCACCTCTGCCGACAGACCAGCCGCCCGGCCCAGGCCCTGCGGCAATGCGATCCCCGGCAGACCCGCAGCCGCCAAAGCGGCACTGGTGTCCGGGCTGTCCAGGGTAATCCGCCCCTGCACCTGCAGCGGCATCCCAACCTGACCTGTAAACGCGGCCTTGCTGCCGCCCAGCTGGGCCGTGGCCGCAACATCGGTGATATGCCCCTCAATCAGCGCGGCCAGATCGCTGACGTCCCCCGTGAGGCTCACCGCCTCCGCCCCATTCGGGCGCAGGCTCAGCGCGAATTCTGCAACGCCGCGATAGACCGGCCAGCTGAGATCCAGTGAGATATCGCGGAAGGTCATATCGCTGCCCGCCGCATGATCCAGATAGCGCAGTTGCCCGCCTGAGATCAGCGCCCGGTCCAGTGACAGCGCCAGCGCGTTATCCGCCCCCGCAGCCGGGGCCGACTGCCCCGAGGGGCTGACCCCATCCACGCCGATTTCCCAATTGGCGCGGCCATCAGCGTGGCGTTCCATCAGGATCTGCGGTGACAACAGCTCCAACCCGGTGATCTTGATATCGCCCTGCAGCAGCGCCGCCAGATCCACACCGATCTTCAACGCCTCAGCCCGCAACAGCGGACCGGCTTGCGACCAATCTGCATTGGCAATCTCAACCGCGCCGGTGCGGGCGCCAAGGATCGGGTAATAGCTAAGCTGCACCTCCCCGTTCAGACGCACCTGCCGGCCGGTCTGCGCCTCAATCTGATCCAGCGCCACCCGGGCAATCCGTTCCCCCGGCAACAGCAACAGCCCAGCCACCGCCAGCACAGCCAACAGCCCCAGCATCACCACAACACGCAACAACCACCGCATTCTCGGTCCCCCTACCGTCTTTGTGCCAAGGTTAGGCGAGCCGCCGCCGCAGAACAACAAAGCAAGGGGCGCCACGGCGCTTTTTGGCGCAAAAGCCTTTGCCACAGTCGCATCGCTCTACTATATGCCGCCTCATGACCAGCAATCCGCCAGATCTACGCCCCGACCTCGCCCCCCGTGCCCAGTTCAGCGACACGCCCCGTGACGGCCAGCCGACCATCGGCATGGTCTCGCTTGGTTGTCCGAAGGCACTGGTCGACAGTGAGCGGATCCTGACTCGGCTGCGGGCCGAGGGTTATGGCATCTCACCGCAATACGCGGGCGCCGATGCGGTGATTGTGAACACCTGTGGTTTCCTGGACAGCGCCAAGGCCGAAAGCCTGGAAGCCATCGGTGAAGCACTGAACGAAAACGGCAAGGTCATCGTCACCGGCTGTCTGGGGGCGGAGCCTGAATACATCACCGGCGTGCATCCCAAAGTGCTGGCCGTCACTGGCCCCCATCAATACGAACAAGTGCTGGATGCGGTGCATGGCGCGGTGCCGCCCAGCCCCGATCCCTTTGTCGATCTGCTGCCGGCCTCCGGCGTCAGCCTGACCCCGCGCCACTACAGCTACCTGAAGATCTCCGAGGGCTGTAACCACAAGTGCAAATTCTGCATCATCCCCGATATGCGCGGCAAGCTGGTGTCGCGCCCGGCCTTTGCGGTGATGCGTGAGGCTGAGAAGCTGGTGGAAAACGGCGTCAAGGAACTGCTGGTCATCTCGCAGGATACCTCGGCCTATGGGCTGGACCGCAAACATGAGACGGAGCGGGGCTATCGCAGCCACATCACCGATCTGGCGCGCGATCTCGGCTCACTCGGGGCGTGGGTGCGCCTGCATTACATCTACCCCTACCCCCATGTGCGCGAAATCATCCCGCTGATGGCCGAGGGGCTGGTGCTGCCCTATATGGACATCCCGTTCCAGCACGCCCATCCCGACACGCTGAAGCGTATGGCGCGCCCCGCGGCCGCCGAACGGACGCTGGACCGGATCGCTGAATGGCGCTCAATCTGCCCTGAGATCACCCTGCGCTCGACCTTCATCGTCGGCTACCCCGGTGAGACCGAGGCAGAGTTCCAGACCCTGCTGGACTGGATGGATGAGGCACAGTTGGATCGCGTTGGCTGTTTCCAGTACGAAAACGTCGAAGGCGCCCGCTCCGCCGCGCTGCCCGATCATGTGCCGGATGAGGTCAAGCAGGAGCGTTGGGAACGCTTCATGGAAAAGGCACAAGCCATTTCCGAGGCCAAACTGGCCGCCAAAGTGGGCCAGGTGATGGATGTGATCGTCGATGACATCGACGCAGACGGCATCGCCACCTGCCGCACCAAAGCCGACGCCCCCGAGATTGACGGCAACCTGTTCATCGACGAAGGCACCGAAGGCCTGTCCGTCGGGGACATCGTCAGCGTCGAGGTGGATGAAGCTGGCGAATATGATTTGTGGGGTCAGCTGAAACGCTAGGGCCGGTGCGGCCCTAGCGTTTCAGCTAGATCCTCCTCTGTATCAAACGCATCCGGCTTTATTCGTGGAGCGGGGCGGCGCCATGCCGCCAAGTTCTGACCAATATCCCGGTAGAATTCTGGTACGTTCTTTTCGAGGTCAACGATGAAGTTGGCTTGTTGAGTAAAGCGTGCACCGAGGCGTTTAGCTAAGAAAATCCGAAAACTCACCACCTGCAGGCCTGACTTCCCCTCTTCACAAATCGAGGGGTTTGCCATCAAGTCCGCTAACGCGTGTTGAGTTGTTTCACTCCTTCCGGGCCATCGACATTGCACAAAGAGGTCAGCCCCATGCTCATCCTTAATTTGGCGGAGCAACCAGTTTATTCGGGCTTTCGAAGACTTCTTATCCTCAGGTGCTCGAAGGGTCATTCCAACTTCGATTGTCCGGCGATTTAGATCGGCTTTAACGGCCAAAGGCGCGGCAGCATCGGGAATATCGAACTGAACCTGCAAACAATGCGTATCTCGCAAAGCGCCGAGTTCTTCTTTAATTCGAAGGGCAGGATCTACTGCGTGCTTGCGACTGAGCCGCTGATGAACACTTGTTTCGGTCTGTCGGCTCAAGATCAACGAAAGATCGCGAGTTTCCTGATGCCATGCCTCAACCGTTGCAATTGCTTCAACTGATTTAGCGGGAATAGTCCCCCCGGCGGAAACAAGCCGGTTGAGCTCTGCCCATTCAGGGGGCATTCGCTCGAACCCTTTTATCCCGGCACTTTCATGTGTCAAAAATCTACAAAGCTCCTCCAAGAGAATTTCTTGGTCTCGATCTTCCACATCATCATTTCTTAACAGCAGGTCCGCCTGAGTAAAAATTGACATCCAGGACCAATGGAAAACCGGTATTTTTGATCGACTTTTGCGAAGCTCCTATAATGGATGATTTTGCGCCGTTGTGGCAAATTGGTTGGAGATAGTGATTACACAATCAATCCCATTCTCTTTCGCAATTCGGCGGTAGTTTTCTACCTGCTCAATTGACAGTGCGGCGTTGCCCACCTTTGCCTCGACCAAAGCGCGCCATTCGCGTGATCCCGTTCTAACAACAATTAGTCCGTCCGGTCTTTCTTTTGGTGCATTAGCCTCATTTGCGAAAACCACTTCGGTGAAACAAGTTACTTTTGAGCGCACCCCAATCCGCTGCCCTAATGTCGCCAAAAGTGATGCACCAAGCTCATTAACACGACTGAGACACGCCAAAACAATTGACGTTGTTCTCCCCTCTTTGGAGGTATTGGACAGTACCGGAAAAAGCCGAGCGCGCTCGCCTTGAATCAAATAATCAGGCCGTTCCATGAATATCTCCTCAAATAAATGAGGAAAAATTGGCGCGATCCGAACTGAATTGTCAATTAAAGAGTGTATTCACTGCCAGAAATTGAACCCTTGATTTCGCGCCTGACCCTGGGTGGGTGCGAAGCGCCCTCCCGTGGGGAGGGTCGGGCGCTGCCAAATCTTTGATTTGGTTTTCAAGTCAGTAACGGGGTATCACCCCCAGAGCACCACCACCCAGGCGACACCGGCGGCAATGCCGGTGACGGCAACCGCGGCGGAGCCTGCGTCTTTGGCTTGTTTGGCCAGCTCATGCTGGTCCAGCGAGATGTAGTCGACCACCCGTTCAATCGCTGAATTCATCAGCTCCATCGCCAGCACCAGAATGCCCAGCGACAGGATCAGCGCGCGTTCGCCAGGGCTCAGCGGCAGGGTGAAGGCCAGCGCGGCCGAGGCCAGATTGGCCCAGATCCAGCTGCGGAAACTGTGTTCAGTGCGCCAGCTGTCGAGCCATCCGGCCCAGCTCCAGATGCAGCGCAGTTTCAGGCGATGTAGAAAGTCAGTCATTGGTCCTCCGGTCCGTTTTCTTGAACCGAAGGCTCCGTTGCGTCAAGGGTGAAGGCCTACGGGTTTTAGGCGGATTTTCAGGGCGCCGCGCGACGGAACCTGTGATCGGCCCCGTATAAGCCCCTGTTCCGGATGCAGATGGGGCGTTAGCCCAACCCGCAGCCGGGGCGCAGGGCGGGGCATATTCACATCCCCTACTGCACCTACCCGCCCTGCTCTATTCTCTGAGGGGATGAAAACCCAACGCCGCCTTGCCTCACCAAAGCGGCGTCTTGGGTCAACCCTGTTTTTCGGTGTCTTTTGCCAGCCGTTGCAACATCTCTTTGTTGCGGCAATAGTCTGGCGCGGCATCGGCCTGATGCGCCCGCTCAACCCAGGCACGACAAGCGCCATCATTGGGACATTCGGCACAGCGCATCAGCGCATGACGGTATTCTGCTGCGGCATAGGGGCTGCGGTCCATCCGATCCGCCCAATCTATCCCTAATCGCTGCGCAAGGCGCGGCATCAGGTCCACATTGCGGACCAGTCGATCGAAGAAGCTCATATTGGGGTCCTTATCTGAGTTTCTTGTGGTGAAGGTTAGTGCCGTAATCGGTTGAAGATTGCGGCGTTGAGACAGTGATCCGGCGCCTCAGGGGCGCAGGTGCTTTGGGCCAGCCAGGCCTGACAGGCACCAACATGCGGGCATTGGCGGCACCGGGTCACCATCGCGGCATAGGACTGCGGCGAGAGCAGATCATCGGCCATCGCCTCGCTCAGGTTCACGCCAAGCCTGCGCGCCATGGAACGGGTCAGCCAGAAATGAGTCTCGGGCGAGCCAAGCGGAAAGATCTTGCCCATGTCACTGCCCCCGATCGGAGGCTGCATCCTCCGGGTTCAGCGCCCGGCGCACCTCAGAAAACCGATCCCCGTTGAGGCAGAACGACGGTGCCTCGACCCGTCCCCCCGACTGCTCTGCCGTCGCCAGCCAGCGGGTACAGCGCTCAGGTTCGCTGCAACTGCGGCAGCGTGTGACCATCGCGGCCCATTCCGGTTGACGCAGCTGACCCGCCTCACGCGCGGTTGCCAGATCCGTCTTGGTTGCCTTGGCCATGCGTTTGGCCAGCCAGAAATGTCGCTTAAACCGTCCTAGGGGTTTCATTGCCTTGCCCTCCTGTGATCAGCCGGAGCTTATACAGTCAGGGCGGGGTCTTCTTTGACCCGCATCAACCAAGACGCAGGTTGCGCTGGCCTGCATCAGTCCTGCGGCAGCTTGCCCAGCACCCGCTGGATCCGCAGGAAGGTGGCATTGCGGCAATAGCCCGGCGGCAGATCTTCCTGGCCGGGGGTGGCGTGCTCCAGCCAGACCTTGCAGGCACCGGGCCCAGCGCAGCCTTTGCAACGTTCAATCGACTGGCTCAGATCTTCGAGCTTCAACCGTCCGGACAGAAGTTCTTTTTCAAGGTTAACGCCCATGGCATCCGCCATGTGGTGGAAAAGAGCCGTATGGTTCTTTTCAGGGGTGCTATCACTCTGCATCGGGGGCCTCTCTGCAGCTATGGTGAGAGGTCCTTAACTAATGAACAGATCTTAAGGGGGCTTTGATCCAGATCAACTAATGCAGGTATTCAGTTTCTTAAAAGCTCTTCCAAATAGGCATTTACACAGGTCTGCACATGGCGAAACCGGTCGCCGCCCAGATGTTTTCCGCCATACCAGCGTGTCACCACCACGATATGGTCACGCAGGTCTTCGCGTTCCAGCATACGTAGAATCACATTGCCCGCGCCGCTTTCGCCATCATCGCCTTTGCGCTGCGTCCCATCGCCCTGCAGCATCGCCCAGGTGTTATGGGTCGCCTTGGCGTATTTCTTGGCGCGTTTCAGCTGTTTTAGGAAGGCAGCCACCTCAGCCTCATTGCGCACCACCCCGCCCGAAACCGCATAGCGTGAGCCGCGGTCGCTGACGACATTTTCAATTTGCAGCATGATCTTCTTGGCCCGCCTCGTTACATCGCAGCCGCGGCTTTGCGCACGGTGGCCAGACGGTCCGCATTGGGCGGATGGGTGCCAAGGAACTGGTTGCCGGGATCAGGCAGGCGGTTAAAGAACTCGGCCCCGCGCACCGCGTCATAGCCCGCTTTCAGCGTGATGATCGTGCCCAAAGCATCCGCTTCCAGTTCAAAATCCTTGGAGTAGCGTCGCGCGCCCAGGATTGCGCCAAGCTCTTGAGCTTCTTCAACTTCTTTGGCATTGCCCCCCTGCATGGAGACCAATCCCCCCATGATCGCCGCGCCCTGCAGTGCGCTTTGGGTCTGCTTTTCCAAATGGCCCGCAATATGATGCGCCGCCTCATGGCCCATCACAAAAGCCAGTTCATCGGCGTTGCGCACGGAGCGGATAAGCGCAAGGTTGAAGGCAATGACCGGCTGGCCGCTGTCACTCAGGAATTGGTGGGCGTTGGGCGGCTGGTTGGGGCGATCATCGACAACAATCAGGAAGTCACAGTTGGACCCGAACGCACGGCGGCGGCATTCCCGCTCGGCCACAGGTTCCACCGTCTCCACCACGGCAACAAACTGCTGCGCTGCTGCGCGTGAGGGCACTTTTTCCAGCGATCCGTTCACGCCAGACACAGGTGCCACGGTACAGCCCGCCAGCGCCAGACCTGCCACCACTATCATTGCCCAAATACGCATAAACACCTCTCCTTCCCCACATATGTATCACTGTTTGGCAGCCTTACCAGTCTGAAGCCACAGCAAAACCTTGCGGAATGGGTTTAATCGCCTATCGTTGAGATATGTTTACGATCGAACACGATTTCGACGCCACCGTGGTGACACTGATTGATGAGGGCGACAGCCCCCTCCAAGAAGACATCACTATTCACGCTTTCCAGGAATGCGTCACGCTGGAACAGTATGATCCCCGCGATGATGAGGTGAAAAAGATCACCCTCTCACTGCATCAACTGCAGGAACTGGCCGCCGCGCTTGATCTGCCTGAAGGGGTCTACAAACTGCAGGGCAAAGGTACCAGCGCAGGCTGAGCCACGGCTAGCCGTCGATCTGAAAGACCTTATCGCGGCTGGTCTGGCCGCGGATCAATCGCAGCTTGCTTTTGGCCAGCCCCAATTCCTTGGCCAGCAGCTTCTGCACGGCGGCATTGGCTTTACCGTCTTCGGGCACGGCGGTCACATAGACACGCAGCTGCCCGCCGTCGATGACGATCCGGTTGCGCGCCGCTTTGGGGGTGACTTTCACACTCAGCTGGCCATCGCGCAGACATTGCCACAGATCGCTCTGGCCCATACACCTTCCCCTTGCAGCCATTGATGATGGACAACCCAATCCTCGCGCCAGATAGTGGCCCCCAAGTCAGGGAGAAGACAAGATGAGCACGGGATTTTTCTGGGATGAGCGGTGTTTCTGGCATGGCGTTGGCGACTATGCGCTGACCCTGCCCCTAGGTGGGGCAATGGGCGGCGATGTGCAGCCCCTCGCCGCGGGGGGATTGCCGGAAAATCCGGAAACGAAACGTCGCCTGAAAAATCTTATGGAGGTCACCGGGCTGATCGGGGATCTGAGTGTCCGCACTGCACCGGCCGCCACCACACAGGATCTGGCGCGGGTGCATCCGGAAAGCTACCTGCAAAGCTTCAAGACGATGTCGGATCAGGGTGGCGGCGAATTGGGCCTGCGCACCCCATTTCTGAAAGGTGGCTATGACATTGCCACCCTGTCTGCCGGTCTGGCCAAAACCGCCCTTGATGCGGTGCTGAAAGGCGAGCTGCGCAATGCCTATGCCCTGTCACGCCCGCCCGGGCACCATTGCCTGCCCGATTGGCCTAATGGCTTCTGCCTGCTCAATAATATTGGCATCGCGATTGAGGCCGCCCGCGCCGCAGGGCTGGCCAAACGGTTCGCCGTCGTCGATTGGGATGTGCATCACGGCAATGGCACCGAGGCGGTGTTTTATGACCGCGAGGATGTGCTGACGATCTCGCTCCATCAGGAATGGAACTACCCGCTGAACACTGGCGCGGTGACCGATCGCGGCACTGGTGCGGGCCTTGGCTATAACCTCAACGTGCCGCTGCCGCCCGGCGCGGGGCATACCGCCTATCTGGAAGCGATGGAGCAAATCACCCTGCCCGCGCTGGCCCAGTTTCAGCCTGACGTGATCATCGTCGCCTGCGGGTTTGATGCCTGCATCTTTGATCCACTGGCCCGCATGATGGCGACGCCGGAAACCTTCCGCCTGATGACCCGTCAGGTGATGCAGGCCGCCGATCAACTGTGTGACAGACGCCTCGTCTTGGTGCATGAAGGCGGCTATAGCGAGGCCTATGTGCCTTTCTGTGGTCACGCCGTGATGGAGGAGCTGTCAGGCTCTGACAAAACCGCCGTTGATCCCATGGCTGAGGCCGTGAAAATCCGCCAGCCATCAGACCGCATGAATGCCGTCTACAGCACGCTGATCCGTGAAATCGCTGCTGAACTGCTGCCCCTTGGCGCGCCAGCCTGATCCAAACCTTGACCCTTGCGCCCCGAGGTCCGACATAGGGGCAACGCCAGAACAGAGAGGCCCCATGCCTGACACCACCACACCTGTAATCAAACCGCTGGAAAAGGATGAGGCCGCGCTGGCCTTCCTGCTGAGCCGCCGCTCGCGCCCGGCAAAAACCCTTGTCACCCCGGTGCCCAGCCGCAATGAGCTGCTGCCGATGCTGACCGCCGCCGCCCGCACCCCGGACCATGGCAAGCTGGAACCCTGGCGTTTCATCGTGCTGGAAAAACCGGCGCTGGACCGTCTGGCCGGCGTTGCCCGCACCCGGGGGGAGGCGCTGGGGCTGGAGCCCGCACAGGTGCAAAAAGGCGTCGATCAATTTGCCAATGGCAACCTGGCCGTTGCGGTGATTAAGATCATCAAACCCAATGAAAAAGTGCCCGCCGTAGAAATCACCTATTCCGCGGGCGCCGCCTGCCTGCAGCTTTTGAATGCCGCGCTGGCCTCAGGCTGGGGCGCCAACTGGCTGTCCGGCTGGGCCAGCCATGACCGCGGCTTTTGCACCGAAGCATTGGGTCTGGCGGAAAATGAACGTATCGCCGGGCTGATCCATATCGGCACCGAAAAAGCCACCCCGCCGGAACGCCCGCGCCCAGATCTAGAGGCGATCACGACATGGCTTTCGGAATGATCTTTTCGTCTTTTTTCAGCACATTAGGCCAGCTGGACGATCCGCGCTTCCGGCGTGTTCTGGGCCTTGGCATTGTGCTGAGTATCCTCTTGCTGATCCTGGCCTATGTGGGGTTCCTGTGGTTCCTGCAGGCCATCCTAGGCGAAAGCAGTACCCTGCCGCTGGTGGGTGAGGTCACATGGATCAACGATCTGGCCACCTGGACCAGCCTGCTGTTGATGATCGTGCTGTCGGTGTTTCTGATGATCCCGGTGGCCTCTGCCATCACTTCGCTGTTTCTTGATGATGTGGCCCAGGCGGTGGAGGATAAGCACTACCGCCATCTGCCACCAGCGGTGAAGGTCCCCTTCGCCGAAGCGTTCAAAGATACCGTGAACTTCCTCGGTGTGCTGATCGCCGCCAATATCCTGGCCTTCATCCTCTATGCGATGTTTGCGCCGGTGGCGCTGTTCATCTTCTGGGGGTTGAACGGCTTCCTGTTGGGACGGGAATATTTCACCCTGGCGGCCATTCGCCGGGTCGGACGGGTGCGCGCCAAAGAGCTGCGGCGCAAACATCTGGGCACCATCTGGCTGGCCGGGACGCTGATGGCGGTGCCGCTGTCGATCCCGCTGATGAACCTGGCCATTCCGATCCTTGGGGCTGCGACCTTCACCCATATCTACCACAAGCTGACGCAGGCTTGATCGGCCGCGGACCTCAGTCCAGAAACAAAAAACGGCGCCTCACCCGGGCGCCGTTTTCGCATCTTCCCTTTGGGTGGATCAGCTCAGATCCGGCTGGCTCATCTTGTTGAACCAATCCAGATCGCGCACGGTGATCGTCTCAGTCAGGATAATCCCGGCGATGATCCCCCACAGAACGGCCGCAATCACGGTGGTGATCAGGGCCTTTTTCTTGAGGTTCGTCTCATAAGGTGCACCGGCATGAGTGCCGGGCACAATCTCCCCGACATCGCCTTGGGTTTTCAAACGGATCGGCAGGACGATGAAAAGCGTCATGAACCAGATCACTGCATAAAGGACGATTGCCGAGGTGGGGCCCATCAGACTTGCTCCAATTCTACGAGGCAGCCGTTGAAGTCCTTGGGATGCAGGAACAACACGGGCTTGCCATGGGCGCCAATCTTGGGCTCGCCAGAGCCCAGCACACGTGCGCCGGTTTCTTTCAGATGATCGCGGGCGGCGATGATATCATCCACTTCATAACACACATGGTGGATGCCGCCTGCAGGGTTTTTCTCCAGGAAGCCGTTGATCGGGCTGTCCTCGCCAAGCGGGTAGAGAAGTTCGATCTTGGTGTTTGGCAGTTCGATAAAGACAACGGTCACCCCGTGATCCGGTTCATCCTGCGGCGCGCCAACAGTGGCCCCCAAAGCATCACGATACTGCGCCGAGGCAGCTTCGAGGTCAGGCACGGCGATGGCGACATGGTTCAAACGCCCAATCATGGGGATCTCCTTTGGCTTGGCTTTTAAGTGGGGCTCTTATGCGCGGCGTCGAGGGGTCACGCAAGCGGCTAAGGGACGCAGCCGCGACGTTAACCTGCTCTTAGCCTGTTTGTTGTCATTGTAGACGGATCAGGAGGACAAGCGTCATGGACGACACTGAGCTTTTCAATACCGCCCGTTACCCGACCCCCGCCCGCCCGCTGCTGGGCATGACCCTGCTGGTGGTCGAAGACAGCCGTTTCACCAGCGAAGCACTGCGGCTGATGTGCCTGCACAGCGGCGCCCGCATCCGCCGCGCCGATACGCTGATCGCAGCAGAACGGCACCTGAAAGTCTATTGCCCCACCGTGATCCTGATCGATCTGGGCCTGCCGGATGGCAGCGGTCTGGATCTGATCCACCGCCTGTCCCGGCACAGCCCAAGGATTGAGGTTATTCTGGCAATCAGCGGCGATGACGGCATGGAAAGGCGCAGTCTGGAACAGGGCGCCGACGGGTTTCTGGCCAAACCGATCCTGTCGCTGGCCAGTTTTCAGGAAACTATCCTGCACCACCTGCCCGCAGCGCAGCGCCCGATGGATCCGCGTTTGGTCAATGAGGCTGAGATCACGCCGGACCCGATCAGCTACCATGAAGATCTGCAACACGCCGCCAGCCTGCTGGACGGGCGGCCGGATGAACGCACGCTGGACTATGTGGCGCAGTTTCTCACCGGTCTTGGCCGCAGCGCCAATGACGGTGCGGTGCGCGATGCTGGCCAAACGCTGGGCATCACCCGGATGCGCCGGGCCTCACCGGAAAAGGCATTGCTGGCCCTGCGGGGATTGCTGCAGCAACGGCTGGCTGCGGCACCACTGTTTTAAGGCAAAAGCGCCGGATCCCCGGTCACCCGCACCAGACGGGTCAGATCGGCCAGGCTCTCCTTCTGCTGACCGGCGGCGTCAAAATTGCCGGGATCCAGCCAAACCTCAAAGGCCTGCTGCAGCGCCGGCCATTCCTGATCGATGGCGGCAAACCAGGCGGTATCGCGGTTTTTGCCCTTCACGATCAAATGCTGGCGGAACACGCCCTCATAACTCAACCCCAACCGCTGCGCCGCCCGGCGTGAGCCGATGTTGCCCGCATCACATTTCCATTCGAAACGACGGTAGCCATTCTCAAAAGCCCACTTCAGAATGAGGTAAAAGGCCTCCGTCGCGGCGCGGGTTTTCTGCAGCTGCGGCGACAGGTTGATATGCCCCAATTCGATCGAGCCCAGCACCGGGAAAATCCTGAGGTAGGAGGCCACACCGCCATATTGCCCGGTTTCCAGATCCTTGATCGCATAGAAATGGGGATCGTCCTGCGCCGCCATCTCTTTGGCCCAGCGATGATAGGCGGCGGCCGAATGAAACGGGCCGTAAGGCAGGTAATCCCAGACCGCATCATGCCCCTCAAAGGCGCGGAACAACAGCGCCGCATGCGCCTCAGCCGAAAGCGGCTCCAACCGGGCATAGCGGCCCTGCAAGGGCATCTCACCGGGCGCAGGTGGGGCCTGCCATGTGCTAAGGTCTGTCATGTGCTGAGGTCTGTCATTGGGCTGTCCTTTGTCTGACGTCACGCTAACGAGACACCGGCCCAAAGGAAACCGCCAAACCCGCGCCTGCACGCGCTGGCGTTACCAGCAACCGCAAACTGGCTACAGCAGCAGATCCGGCGTGTCAGACATATCCAGACCGGGGAAAATGCTGCCCTCGATCACCGCCCGTTTCAGACCAAAAAGATCCCGCATGATCCGCCCGGCATAGGCCCGTACATCCCCCTTCGGCATCAGGTCGCGCCGGTCAAACAGATCCGCCTCAGACAGGCCGGGCCATTGCCCGTAGACCTTGCCGCCCCGCAGGGCGCCCCCCGCCAATAGCATCGCCCCGCCGGTGCCGTGATCGGTGCCTTTGGTGCCATTGACCCGCGCGGTGCGACCAAATTCGGTGACCGCCAGCACAGCGGTCTTCTGCCAGGTTGCGCCCAGACCGGCATGTAGCGACAGGATCGCCTGCGCCAGCTGATCCAGCGCCGAGTTTAGGCCGCGGGCCTGATTGCGATGGGTGTCCCAGCCACCAATGGAAAAGGCAGCGATCCGGGTGTCTTGCAGCAGCCGTTCAGCCGCGAAACCGGCGATCGCCTTGATCCCGGCGGGCCGCCCATTGGTCTGGCTGTCCATCACCATCCCCATATCCGGCGCCATATCGGCCAGGTCATCCGCCATGCCCGGATCCTTGCCCCCGCCAGTGATCAGCGCCTGCGCCTCCATAAAGGCATCGTGAAAGGCCGGATCATCATGCATCACCAGTTCCGCCAGCCGGGTGCCCTGTGGGCTGAGGGCCAGCGCGGTATCAGGCGACCAGTTCGCCACCTCCGCCGTGCCGCGCAACAGCAGCATGTTTTCATGCCCCACCGCAAAGGCCGTCTGCCCGCTAAGCCCCTGTTCTGCCTGCAACATCCGGTTCAGCCAGCCATCCCGTCCCCCCCGGGCCAGATCCGCAGTGCCTGCTTCCAGCAGGTCTTGACCGTCAAAATGGCTGCGTTTGTTGCGATAGGGGGTCGACACCGCATGCACAAATCCCAGCTGCTGGCGCTGCCACAGCGGCATCAACGGCGCCAAGGCAGGGTGCATGTGGTAAAACCCATCCAGATCCAAACCCGGCTGCGCCCCTTGCGTCAAACCAGCGCGCAACCCGGCATAGTGCGGATCCCCCGCCGGGCGCAGCACGTCCAGCCCATCCATGCCCCCGCGCAGGATAATGACCACCAGACGGTGATCCCAGGGCGCACTGGCCAGGGTGATCGGCGTGATCAACGGGCTGGCGGCGGCAGAACATCCCAGCAGGGTGGCGGCGCTTAAGACGCTACGGCGGCTCCAGTTTTTCTGGCTCATCTCCTACCCCTCACTTCCGCTGAAACGCTGGTGAGGCCAACACCAGGGCCACCCCTTCGCGCCGGTCCTCAGCGGCGCTGGCGGCAAAACCCACCGCAGGCGGCGCCTCGGTCCCAAGGGTCTCCGTGACCAGAACCCGAGGGTCCGGCAATGCATCGGTCAGACGCTCCGGCGCCTTCAGCGCCCAATGCAACCGGCTGGTGAGGCCCTGCGGCGTCAACCAATTGGCATCACCCTCCTCCCAGCCGTCCGGCCCAAGCGGCGACAGCCAAGGTTGCCCCATGATCTCCATCGGACGCTGAAACAGCTGCACAATGAACTGATCCCGCGGGCGCCCCCGTTTCAGCTGGTAATAGCGATCCGGTGACACAGCCAAAGCCCGCATCGCCGCCGCCATAAACTCATCCGGCAGCCGGATGTTATGCAGCACCGGATCCATTGCAGCGGGATGGTTCAGCAAAACCTCATAGAGGGTGGGCAGATTGCCCTTGCTGTCCAGATAGGCGCGTTCCAGCGCGGTAATTAGATCTGTCGGGGGCGTATCCGAAATGAAATGCACCGCAAGTTTTTGCGCGATGTGACGGGCGGTGGCAGGATGGCGGGCCAGATCCTTTAGCACGGCATGGATGTCACCCAGCCGCGCCCGTCCGCCGCCATAAAGCTGGCCCAGAACCTCCTCCGCGCCGGGTTCCGCCAATTCGGCGCGAAACACCCGGCCCTTTTGCGGTGTGGCGGTCAGCCCGGTCAGCAGCTCCGCCAGTTGGCGGACATCGCGTTGGCTGTAGATGCCGTCCACGCCCAATGTGTGGAGTTCCAGCACCTCACGGGCCAGATTTTCGTTCAGACCCAGCTGGCCGTTTTTGCGCCGTGCTTTCAGGCTGTTGGGGCCGGTAGATTGGATCTGATCCAGATAATGCAGCATCAGGGGATGGGTGACCGCAGCGATCAGAAGATCCTCAAACCGGCCCAACAGATAGGGCCGGATCGCAGTGTCGACATAGGCCGCAGCTGCGCGTTTGACGGCACCGTTTTTGCCACGCGCGGTGAAATGATCCCCCCAGAAGGCCACCAGCCGTTCGCGAAATGCATCACGCGTCCAGACCCGCCGCATCATCACGGACCAGAGCCATGCGCGTTCCGACTGACGGCCAGCCTTGAACAGGGTTTTCAGCCGTTTGTCCGCCGCCGCCTTCTGCGCCGCGCTGCGGGCTTGCCGGATCTGACGCTGGATTTTCTGGGCCGTGGCGGCGCGTTGCTGCACCCGATCAAAGCCATCCACCGGGAAGGTCACCAGCATACGGTCGGCAGATCGCAACCGCGCCAACATCTCGGCAACCGAGTGGGGCGGCGCCAATTCGGGCCGCGGCGACAGGCCATAGCCAAATCGTTTCTCCGCCAAGATGGGGTCAAATGTCATCCCAAGGGTCCTCAGTGCTGCCAGCCCAGTCCAGTCCAGCCCGGTCCTGCTCCAGCCCCAACTGCAAATGCCGCGCCGTTTGCCCAGCCAGCGGGCCAGATACCGCGAAAATACCGCCATTCCCTTACGGAATCCTGAGCAACACCCTGCCCGCGCACAAGAAAAAACCCGGCTGCCAGGGCAACCGGGTTTTCATCGTGTCAATTTGGTCAGGATCAGTCCTGTGGGATCACCCGCAGGCCCAGCTCCATCAGCTGATCGCTGGTCGGATCAGAGGGCGCGTTCATCATCAGATCCTCAGCCCGCTGGTTCATCGGGAACATCACAACTTCGCGGATGTTCTGCTGATCGGCCAGCAGCATCACGATGCGGTCCACACCGGCGGCACAGCCACCGTGCGGCGGGGCACCGTATTGGAAGGCTTTGTAAAGGGCGCCAAAACGCTCCTTCACTTCGTCTTCACCGTAGCCGGCCAGTTCAAAGGCCTTCAGCATCACCTCAGGCTTGTGGTTCCGGATCGCGCCCGAGACCAGCTCATAACCGTTACAGGCCAGATCGTACTGGTAGCCCAGCACCTGCAGCGGATCGCCGTTCAGCGCCTCAAGGCCACCCTGCGGCATCGAGAAGGGGTTGTGTTCAAAGTCGATCTTGCCAGACTCTTCGTCCTGCTCATAGATCGGGAAGTCCACGATCCAGGCAAAGGCAAAACGGTCCTTGTCGATCAGGCCCAGCTCTTCGCCAATGACGTTGCGGGCACGGCCGGCAACTGCCTCAAACGCTTTCGGTTTGCCGCCCAGGAAGAAGGCCGCGTCGCCCACACCCAGACCCAGCTGCTGACGGATCGCCTCGGTGCGCTCGGGGCCGATGTTTTTGGCCAGCGGACCAGCGGCTTCCATACCGTCAGCGCCTTCACGCCAGAAGATGTAGCCCATGCCCGGCAGGCCTTCGCCCTGGGCAAATTTGTTCATGCGGTCACAGAACTTGCGGCTGCCACCGGTCAGGGCCGGGATCGCACGGATCTCAGTGCCTTCGTTTTCCAGCAGGTTGGCAAAGATCGCAAAGCCCGAACCACGGAAGTGCTCAGACACAACCTGCATCTTAATCGGGTTGCGCAGGTCCGGTTTGTCGCTGCCATACCACAGCGCCGCATCACGGTAGCTGATCTGCGGCCATTCAGCGGGGTTGTCGACCTTGCGGCCGCCGCCGAACTCTTCAAACACACCGGCCAGAACCGGCGCAATGGTGTCAAAGACGTCCTGCTGCTCCACAAAGGACATCTCCATGTCCAGCTGGTAGAAGTCGGTCGGCGAACGATCTGCACGCGGGTCTTCGTCACGGAAGCACGGTGCGATCTGGAAGTACTTATCGTAGCCCGCCACCATCATCAGCTGTTTGAACTGCTGCGGGGCCTGCGGCAGGGCGTAGAACTTGCCCGGATGCAGACGCGAAGGCACCAGGAAGTCACGTGCGCCTTCAGGGCTGGAGGCGGTGATGATCGGGGTCTGATATTCGCGGAAGTCATTGTCCCACATGCGCTGACGCATGGAGCGCACAACGTCCGAGCGCAGCTTCATGTTTTCCTGCATCACGTCGCGGCGCAGGTCCAGGAAGCGGTACTTCAGACGGGTTTCTTCCGGGTATTCCTGATCGCCAAAGACCATCAGCGGCAGCTCATCAGCTTTGCCCAGCACCTCAAGGTCACGGATGAACACTTCGATCTCACCGGTGGGGATCGCCGGGTTCACCAGGCTTTCGTCACGCGCCATGACGTTGCCTTCGATCTTGATGCACCATTCGGAACGCACCTTCTCCAGCTCGGCAAACACCGGGCTGTCAGGGTCAGCCATCACCTGGGTGATGCCATAATGGTCGCGCAGGTCGATAAACAGCAGACCGCCGTGGTCACGGACCCGGTGGACCCAGCCCGACAGGCGGACGGTTTCGTCCACGTTGGATTTGTTCAGCTCAGCGCAGGTATGGCTGCGATATGCGTGCATGGTGTGACCTTTCGTGATCGGGTCGTCTCTTCGGACAATCTTAGTATGTGCATCGTGGCGGATAGGGTGCGCCCACGGGCACACGGAATTCATCAAGGCCGATACACAAGGTTGCGACCGTGTTGTCAAGCAATGTGGGGAAATGAGCACATTCTAAGACGCAAAATCAGGAGATAGACCAAAGCGCAAACTGAACCAGTCGACGACAACAAAGTGTCCGCTTTAGCGTAACGGCCCCATAGGACCCAAATATTCGACAGCGATCTCTCCCCTCAGAGAGTTTCCTACCGTTACAGATTGCGCATGCCGCAGATCTTTGAGGGTGACAATTTGTTCTTTGACGCGCCCTTTATCCAACAGTCTTTGCCGTAAAACCCCCGGCAAGCACCCTGAGCTTAGCGGCGGAGTAACTTCCCCACCACGATGCAACCGTACGAAAACATTAGTGATCGTACCTTCGCAGATCTCATCGCGTTCATTGAGAAACAAAAGTTCGTCCACACCTTCTGGCAAATTTGAACGCACTTGGTCGTATAACTCACGCTGTGTGGTTTTGTGCTGCAGTCGCCAATCATCAGACCGAATCCGCTGATCAGCAATCGCGACTCTCCAAGGTCTGCGCAAAGGGGCCAGCGGCTGCGCTTCGAACTCTATGTCTCCAACCATTCCCACCGTCAAGCGACAGCGCATTGTCTCATCTGCAGCATAACTAGTTAATTGGCGCTCGATCCCCTTGCGATCCACAACGAAGCCTAAAGCTCGGGCGGACCGCTCCAATCGGCGGAGATGGCGTGACAAATCATGCATCCCCTGCCCCGGCACATAGCGGAAGGTCTCAATCAGGCGACATTTGGGATCGAGGGCGCGATGTCCTGCTGCGTCCGGGCAAAACGGCTTTTCCATAGGGCTTCCTCATATTCCGATGTGGCGGTGCTGTCCCAGACGACGCCGCCCCCCACGTTCAGCCGCGCCGTGTCACCCTCCAGCATCACGGTGCGAATGGCCACGTTAAATTCGGACCGCCCGTCTGGCGCGGCCCAGCCGATGGCGCCGCAGTAGATGTCACGCGGCCAGGGTTCCAGATCCCGCAGGATCTGCATAGACCGCAGCTTGGGCGCGCCCGTGATGGAACCACAGGGAAAGAGCGCGGTGAAAATCTCACTCAGGGTCACATCGGGGCGTAGCTCTGCCACCACTTTTGAAACCATCTGGTGCACGGTGGCATAGCTTTCGACCTTGAACAGTTCCGGCACCTTGACGCTGCCCGCCTCTGCCACCCGCGAGATGTCATTGCGCAGAAGGTCCACGATCATCAGGTTTTCCGCCCGATTCTTTTCATCCGTAGCCAGAAAATCGCGATTGCGCTGATCCTCCACCGGATCGGCGCTGCGGGGCTGGGTGCCTTTCATCGGGCGGGTCTCAATCGCGCCCTCAGCGGAAGTGCGGAAAAACAACTCGGGCGAACGCGACAGAATCGCCGGTCCCCGGTCGGGCAGCACCAAAGCGCCATAGCCCACCGGCTGCTGCGCCATCAGGCTGCCATAGATCGCCTCCGCCCCACCTTCGGCGCGCGCATCGATCGGAAAGGTCAGATTGGCCTGATAGATATCGCCGGCGCCAATATAGCCATGAACGGCATCAAAGGCGCGGCGGTACCGGGCGGCATCCCAACGCGGACGCAGATCCTGCAGGCCACCGCCGAGGGGCAAAGGTCCGGCCGCCACCGGGGCGTCATAGATGCCAAAACTCAGCAGAGGCAGGTGCCGGCCTTCGGGCATCAGGGGGGCAAGACGCGCCTCAAGCGCATAGCCCAGCTCATAAGAGGCATAGCCCGCAACCCATTTGCCCGCCGCCAAAGCAGCGTCCACAGCGGCCAGGGCCGTGGGCACATCCCCGGCCTCCTGCGCGGTGATCACAGCGCTGGCGTTTCGGAACCAAACCGGCGTTTCCTCCGGTCCTCGATCCATTCTGATCTGCATGTCGCGTCCCCGCGTTGCCCCTCAAGGCCTCCCCGCCCTGTGTATAGGGTGAAACGCAGGATTTGACAGGTCCCGGATGCGGCACATTACACTAGTTTTCCGAACCCTCTTGCGCCTTGCCCCGCGATGTCTATAACCCACGACAATTTGCGCGGAGCCGAGTCACCTGCCCCGCGTCCAGCTGCCCGCGAAACTATGAGGTCCGTCATGCCCAAAAGAACCGACATCTCCTCGATCATGATCATCGGCGCAGGGCCGATCGTCATCGGTCAGGCGTGTGAATTCGACTACTCCGGTGCCCAAGCCTGTAAAGCACTGCGAGAAGAGGGCTACCGCGTAATCCTCGTGAACTCGAACCCGGCCACCATCATGACCGACCCGGGTCTGGCCGACGCCACCTATATCGAACCGATCACCCCCGAGGTTGTTGCCAAGATCATCGAGAAAGAGCGCCCCGATGCGCTGCTGCCGACCATGGGGGGCCAGACCGGTCTGAACACCTCGCTGGCGCTGGAAGAGATGGGCGTGCTGGAGAAGTTCAACGTCGAAATGATCGGCGCCAAGCGCGATGCCATTGAAATGGCTGAAGATCGTAAGCTGTTCCGCGAAGCGATGGACCGTCTGGGCATCGAAAATCCGAAAGCCACCATCGTCACCGCACCGAAGAAAGAAGACGGCTCTGCCGATCTGGACGCCGGTGTGGCTCAGGCACTGGAAGAGCTGGATGAAATCGGCCTGCCCGCCATCATCCGCCCCGCCTTCACCCTCGGCGGCACCGGCGGTGGCGTGGCCTATAACCGCGAAGATTACATCCACTTCTGCCGCTCGGGCATGGACGCCAGCCCGGTGAACCAGATCCTCGTGGATGAGAGCCTGCTGGGCTGGAAAGAATATGAGATGGAGGTTGTGCGCGACAAAGCCGACAACGCCATCATCGTCTGCGCGATCGAAAACGTCGACCCGATGGGCGTGCACACAGGTGATTCGATCACCGTGGCCCCGGCGCTGACGCTGACCGACAAAGAATACCAGATCATGCGGACCCACTCGATCAACGTTCTGCGCGAGATCGGCGTGGAAACCGGTGGCTCCAACGTTCAGTGGGCGGTGAACCCCGCCGATGGCCGGATGGTTGTGATCGAAATGAACCCGCGGGTGTCGCGCTCCTCGGCGCTGGCTTCCAAGGCGACCGGTTTCCCGATTGCCAAGATCGCGGCCAAGCTGGCCGTTGGCTACACTCTGGATGAGCTGGACAATGACATCACCAAGGTGACCCCGGCCTCGTTTGAGCCGACCATCGACTATGTTGTCACCAAGATCCCGAAATTCGCCTTTGAGAAATTCCCCGGCTCCGAGCCCTACCTGACCACCGCGATGAAATCCGTGGGGGAAGCAATGGCGATCGGCCGCACCATCCACGAAAGCCTGCAGAAAGCGCTGGCCTCGATGGAATCGGGTCTGACCGGCTTTGATGAGGTCGAAATCCCCGGCGCGCCGGAAAAGGTTGCCGTGATCAAGGCGCTTGGCAAACAGACCCCGGATCGTCTGCGCACCATCGCTCAGGCGATGCGCCACGGTCTGACCAATGCCGAGATCCAGAACGTCACCTCGTTTGATCCCTGGTTCCTGGACCGCATCCGCGAAATCGTTGAGGCCGAAGAGGTCGTGCGCGCCGATGGCCTGCCGGTGACCGAAGAGGGCCTGCGCAAGCTGAAGATGCTGGGCTTCACCGATGCCCGTCTGGCCATCCTGACCGGCCGGACTGAGGCCAACGTGCGCCGCGCCCGCCAGAACCTGGGCGTCAAAGCCGTGTTCAAACGCATCGACACCTGCGCCGCCGAGTTTGAGGCGCAGACCCCCTACATGTATTCGACCTACGAAGCCCCTGCGATGGGCGACGTGGAATGCGAAGCCCGCCCAAGCGACCGCAAGAAAGTGGTCATTCTGGGTGGCGGTCCAAACCGGATCGGTCAGGGGATCGAGTTCGACTACTGCTGCTGTCACGCCTGCTACGCGCTGACGGATGCGGGTTATGAAACCATCATGATCAACTGCAACCCCGAGACCGTGTCGACCGACTATGACACCTCGGACCGTCTGTATTTTGAACCGCTGACCTTTGAGCACGTGATGGAAATCCTGCGGGTTGAGCAGGAAAACGGCACCCTGCACGGCGTGATCGTTCAGTTCGGCGGCCAGACCCCGCTGAAACTGGCCAACGCGCTGTTCGAAGAGGGCATTCCGATCCTCGGCACCAGCCCCGACGCGATTGACCTGGCCGAAGACCGCGAACGCTTCCAGGCGCTGGTCAACAAGCTGGAGCTGAAGCAGCCGAACAACGGCATCGCCTCGACCGACGCCGAAGCGCTGAAAATCGCCGAAGACATCGGCTTCCCGCTGGTGATCCGCCCCTCCTACGTGCTGGGTGGCCGTGCGATGGAAATCGTGCGCGACATGGCGCAGCTGGAACGCTACATCGCTGAGGCGGTTGTGGTCTCCGGTGACAGCCCCGTCCTGCTGGACAGCTACCTGTCCGGTGCCATCGAATGTGACGTTGACGCCCTGTCGGACGGCAAGACCGTTCACGTGACTGGCATCATGCAGCATATCGAAGAGGCCGGCGTACACTCGGGCGATAGCGCCTGTTCGCTGCCGCCCTACTCGCTGCCGGAAGACATCATCGTCGAAATCAAACGTCAGACCGAAGCGCTGGCCCTGTCGCTTGGTGTTGTTGGCCTGATGAACGTGCAGTTCGCGGTCAAAGACGGTGAGATCTACCTGATTGAGGTCAACCCGCGCGCCAGCCGGACCGTGCCGTTTGTGGCCAAAGCCACCGACAGCGCCATCGCCTCAATCGCCGCCCGCCTGATGGCCGGTGAGCCGATGGAGAATTTCCCCTTCCGTGGCGCCTACCCGTCGGATGCCAAACCCGGCACCCTGCCGATGGCCGATCCGATGACGCTGGCCGATCCCAACATGCCGTGGTTCTCGGTCAAAGAGGCGGTTCTGCCCTTCGCCCGTTTCCCCGGCGTGGACACCATTCTGGGCCCGGAAATGCGTTCGACCGGTGAGGTTATGGGTTGGGATACGTCCTTCCCGCTGGCCTTCCTCAAGGCGCAGCTGGGCGCGGGTACCGATCTGCCGCGTGATGGCCGTGTGTTCTTCTCGATCAAGGATGAAGACAAGACCGCAGCCAGCGCCGAAGCCGCCCGCACTCTGCTGGATCAAGGTTTCACCATCGTGGCCACCATCGGCACCAAGACCTGGCTGACCGAACAGGGCATCGACTGTGAGCAGGTGAACAAAGTCTACGAAGGCCGCCCCAACATTGTGGACGTGCTGAAAGACGGTGGCATCTCGCTGGTGATCAACACCACCGAAGGGGCGCAGGCTGTGAAAGACAGCTCCGCCATCCGTTCGGTCGCGCTCTATGACAAGATCCCCTATTTCACCACCGCCGCTGGTGCTCAGGCCGCCGCCGAAGCGATCAAAGCCCGCTCGGAAGGTGATTTTGGGGTGATGCCGCTGCAGGGCTAAACCCACTTCATACCCAAAACAAAGCCCCTGCCATCTGGCGGGGGCTTTTGCGTTTCATAGAATCGTTAACAGATAAATCACTCTCTGCACACGCACTCACCTGCTGTTTCATGCAGGTATCGGAAATGAACCTGCAACTAATTGCAGTCGCATTTGGCAGATCTTCTCAAATTCAATCACGACAACGTCACGAGGGATCCACTATACTTTTGGGTAGGGCAACACGGTAGCGGTATCCCCAACGCCCGCCCCAAGGCCCCAAACCAAGAAGTACCTATAGGTGTCGGCCCGTCCCGATACGGCTTTCCATAAGTCATTTTAGACTGCTTCGGGGGCTCCCTTCACGGGGAGCCTCTTATTCTTTGTGCCGCAATGATGGGTCTCTGCGTTGCCTTGAACGTCGCTGAAAATGACCGGTGCCAATGCCCGATACAGCGCCCTCAGGACAGGCTATCATCGCCCAGATCCGTGCCGTCCATCTGCAGCAGCACATTCTCTGAGTCCGGGTCAAGCGCCCGCTGCGGATCCGGCAACAGCCCAGCGCTCATCGCCAGCGCAGCGATTTCGGCACGGTTATGCGCTCCCGCCTTGGCCATCAGATTGTGCATCCGCTGGCGCAATGCGGAAACCGAGATGCCCAGCTTCTCGGCAATCACCTTGTCCTGATATCCCAGCCCCACCAGCGCCAACATCTCACGCTGTTTTTCACTGATATCATTGCGGACAAAAAACTCATGGGCAAAATGCGTCATGTAGCGCTGATGCGCAGACAGGGCAGCCACATGCAGAACCCAACCATGTGCTTTCACGATGGCCAGCATATCCCGCCGGGAATGATCGCCCAGAAACGCGATCAATCCCACCTGCGGTGGCGCATGCACCCGCAGAGGCACCGCAAAACCTGCCCGCAGACCACGACGCGCCGCTTCGCGCAGGACACCGACCCGCGCCTCCGGCAGGTGGAAGTTTTCCTCCACAAACTCCAACCCAAGCAGGATCGGGGTCAGGTGATGTCTGGCGTGCCCCTGAAAATAGGACCACCGCATCACCTCAGGATCTTGGTTTGCCTCATGCAGCCAGCGCGAATCGTAGGACGTGCGTGAAAACAGCATATGGTCCCAAGTCGGCGCCGAACTGGCGACATTGTAATCCACAAACGGCAGTTCAAGTGACCGGGCCAGCTGAACCAGCCGCAGCCAGACCGCTTCGGTCGTGTCGCAGTCTTCCAGATCACGCAGAAACCGGTGCAGCAGCTCAGGCGTATGCTGTTCGGCAGCGAACAACGCCCGAGGTGTATGCGATCCGGTTCCTGTCATATGGCTATACGCTCTCTTCTTCCAAATGCAGCTTCATCTCAATCAGCACCTGCTGCAGCGCCAAAGTTTCGCGCAGCATGCGTTTGGCTTCATTGATGCTGATCACACCGTCTTCGATGGATTGGTTATATTCAGCCATCAGCATAGCAAAGCGCTGGCTGAGTGTAATCACATCCGCATTAATACCGCCTGAACCTTCTGAATTGCGCCGCTCTTCGTTCAGCGACAGCGTGATCCCCTTCAGATCCGCCAGGGCCGAGGTCACATGCGGGAACGACGCCGCCTCTTCCAATGCGGCCACCGCATCCACCGGCATGAACCGGTCAGCATGTTCCGCATGATCCGAGTAATAGCGGCCCAGCGTTGCTTTGGATTTGCCGGTCAACTGACAGGCGGCTTCGATGCCAACGTCCTTCACCAGCGCCTCAGTGTGTTTCTTCAAATAGCCGGAAACCACAGTCATACTTTACCCTTGTCTGTCCCCAATGGGGAAATCACCCCTACCTTTCCCATTAGCGCGATGTCATGTTTTTGTCATTTATAAATCCACGCGGCACCCCTTGTGGCCGCGCGGGCAACCCCTCGGAACAGCCCTTAATTTATGAGTGCAGCGCCTCCTCCCGTCCGGGTTGGGCGTTGATGAGTGACACAAGGCACGATCAGGGACATCCCCGGAAGGCCCCCGCCTTCCCCCTGATCGGACAGACCCATGTCCCCAATCTCCTGTGTGATGTGGGTCTGTCGTGCCACGTTATTGCCGCCATCTGCTGCATGGCTCAAAACCCGGCAGGATCAGTCTTGAAACTGTCGCCCCGGGCGGCGATAGATGCGGGCATGGCCAAGCTCTATTTCAATTTCTCCACCATGAACGCCGGTAAATCGACGGTCCTGTTGCAGGCGTCCTACAACTACCGTGAACGCGGCATGCAGACCTATCTGATGACCGCGCAGTTTGACAATCGCGCCGGCGAAGGCCGCATTGCCAGCCGCATCGGTATTGGCGATGACGCCGACACCTTTGCACCGGGCGAAGACCTCTTTGCCAAGGTGGCGGCGCGGCTGGCCGAGGGTGGGGTTGCCTGTATCTTCATCGATGAGGCGCAGTTTCTGGAGAAAGAGCAGGTCTGGCAGCTGGCCCGTGTCGTCGACGACCTGAAGGTGCCGGTGATGTGCTACGGGCTGAGGGTGGATTTCCGCGGGGAGCTGTTCCCCGGCTCCGCTGCATTGCTGGCGCTGGCCGATGAGATGCGCGAAGTGCGCACCATCTGTCACTGCGGCAAGAAGGCAACGATGGTAGTGCGGATGGGCCCGGACCGGATCGCGCTCAAAGAAGGGGCGCAGGTGCAGATCGGCGGCAATGAGACCTATGTCAGCCTCTGCCGCAAACATTGGCGCACCGCGATGTCGGGTGAACCGGTGGCGGGCTAATGCCACGCAGATCGAGTGCTGCGCCTGACCCTAGGTGGGCGCAGTAAGCCAATCAGACCTGACGCGCCCGGACCGAGGGGAGAAGCGAAGCGCCCGGACCGAGGGGAGAAGCGAAGCGCCCGCCCCGTTGGGGGCGGTTCGGGCGCTGCCAAATCAGAGATTTGGCTTCTGGTACCTTTTACGTAGCGAGATTGGCCTTTACCCTTCACGCCTTCTCAACAATCACCGAACCGACCGAATAGCCCGCCCCGAAGGAGCAGATCAGCCCGATATCGCCTTTGGCCATATCGTCGGAGTATTTCGAGAACGCAATGATCGACCCGGCGGAAGAGGTATTGGCGTAGTCCTGTAGAATGTTGGGCTGCTCGCCTTTTTCCGGCACCCGGCCCAGGACCTTCTTGCCGATGAAATCATTCATGCCCTTATTGGCCTGATGCAGCCACATCCGCGACAGCTGATCCGAAGATCGGCCCTCTTCCTCCATATGCGCCAGAATATGGGCCGACACCATCGGCACCACCTCTTTGAACACCTTACGGCCGTTCTGCATGAACTGCATGTCCCGGCGGTCCGCCACGCCATCGGGGCGGGTGCGGCGCAGGAAGCCGTTGTTGTTGCGGATATTGTTGGAAAACTGCGTGGCGCAGCGGGTCGAATGGACGATGAAATGGTCGCCCTTGGCATCCTCAGCCCGTTCAATCACCACGGCCGTGGCCACATCCCCAAAGATGAAGTGGCAATCACGGTCGCGCCATTCCAAATGGCCCGAAGTAATTTCAGGGTTCACCACAATCGCGCAGCGGATCGAGCCCGAGCGCACCATATCCGCCGCCGCCTGAATGCCGAAGGTGGCCGAAGAACAGGCCACGTTCATGTCAAAACCAAAACCACCCGCGCCCAGCGCTTGCTGGATCTCAATCGCCACGGCGGGGTAGGCTCGCTCCATGTTGGAGGCGGCACAGATCACCAGATCAACCTCTTCACCGCTGCGCCCAGCGGCGGCCAGCGCTTTCTGGCAGGCGTCCAGTGCAATCTCGGTCATGATACCGGGTTCATCATCCGAGCGCTGGCGGAAATGCGGATACATCCGTTTCGGATCCAGCACACCTTCCTTGTCCAGCACATAGCGCTGCTCAATACCGGAGGCCTTGAAGATGAACTCGGCCGAGGAGTGTTCCTTCGCCTCAACCTCACCGGCGGCAATCGCCTCGGCGTTCTCTGCGTTGTAGAGATCAACATAGGCGTTGAAGCTCTCAACAAGCTCGTCGTTGGTGATGACATTGGAGGGGGTGAAGACCCCGCTCCCGGTGATGGCTGGCGTATACATGGGAACCCCCGGAAAATCTGGCTACCAGATCACCCGAGGGGGACCAAATGGTCAAGAGTTACCGCTAGGGCAGTGTCAGCGAAATCGGCAGCAAATCCACCGATTCCTCGGTTGCCAAAGGTCAAAGCGCGTTTGGCGGTGTCTCACCCTTGAAGAAGGCTTCGAGGTTGTCGAGCACCAGCATCCCCATATCCGTGCGCACATCCAGCGCCGCCGTACCCAGATGCGGCAGCAGCGTGACATTGTCCATCTGGCGCAGGGCTTCGGGCACCTCGGGCTCAAACTCATAGACGTCCAGACCCGCGCCACCGATCTGCCCCTGTTCGAGCGCAGCGATAAGCGCGGCCTCTTTCACCACATCGCCACGGGCGATGTTGATGAAATGGGCATGGCTTTGCATCGCGGCAAAGAAGGTGTCATCGATCAGGTGGTAAGTCTCGGCACTGCCGGGCACAGCAACCACAAACACATCGGCGCGCGCTGCCAGATCCAGCATAGACACTTGTTCGGCGTCAAAATCCATCTCCTTGGCCGAGCGATTGGCGTAAAGCACCTTCATGCCAAAACCAAAGTGACACCGCCGCGCGATGGCCTGACCGATCCGGCCCATGCCGACGATGCCAACCGTCTTACCCGAAACATGCAGCCCCAGCATCTGCGTCGGATGCCAACCCTGCCATTGCCCGGACCGCACCAGCCGCTCGCCTTCACCCGCCCGACGCGCGCTCATCAGCAACAGCGTCATCGCAGTATCGGCGGTGGCATCGGTCACCGCACCGGGGGTGTTGGTCACGGTTACGCCATGGCCGCGCGCGGCCTCAACATCAATGTGGTTATAGCCGACCCCAAAATTCGCCAGAATCCGGCAGCGCGGGCGACCAAATTCGGCAAAGATCTTATCCGAGAATTTATCGCCCAGCGTCGGCATCATCCCATCATAGAGCGCCAGCGCGGAGCGCATTTCGGCCTCACTCATCGGCAGGTTGCTGTCGCGCCATTCCACGTCAAACAGCGCCTCAGCCCGTTGCGCAACCGCGTCGGGCAAGGGGCGTGAAATCAACACCCGTGGGGTTCCGGACCGCGCCATCAGTGCATCCTCCCGCCCAAAGGAACCTCTTGGTCCGGCGACAAGAGCACAATGCCGCCCTCTGCGTCCGATACACCCAGCACCAGCACCTCAGACATGAAGCGACCGATCTGGCGCGGCGGGAAGTTCACCACAGCCATGACCTGTTTGCCGATCAGCGCCTCGGGCGTGTAATGCGCCGTCACCTGGGCCGAGGTCTTCTTCTCCCCCAGTTCGGGGCCGAAATCGATCCACATCTTGATCGCCGGTTTGCGCGCCTCCGGATAGGGTTCAGCACGCACCACCTTACCGGCGCGGATGTCCACCTTCAGGAAATCATCAAAACTCAACTCATCAGCCACGGGCCAGCTCCTTTGAGCGTTTGACGGCCGCATCCACGGCCTTGTTCAACAAAGAGGGGAAGCCTGACTGGTCATCCATCAGCACCTCCAGCGCGGCCTGGGTGGTGCCATTGGGGCTGGTCACATTCACCCGCAACTGCGCCGGATCCTCTGCCGCGGCCTCAGCCAATGCACCCGCGCCGCCAACAGTGGCCTTGGCCAGCTGCATCGACAGTTCCGGCGACAGACCCTGTGCTTCGCCGGCCTTGGCCAGCGTCTCAATCAGGTGGAAAACATAAGCGGGTCCCGAGCCAGAGACGCCGGTCACCGCATCAATCTGATCTTCGGTCTCCAGACGCACCACCTGCCCCACCGCCTGCAACAGCGCCTCAGCCAGATCCAGCGCAGCGGCGCTGACATGGGTGTTGCCGATAATGGCGGTGATGCCACGGCCAATGGCGGCCGGGGTGTTGGGCATCGCCCGCACAATCGGGGTTTGCCCACCCAGCACGGCCTCAAACTGCGCGATTGGGGTGCCCGCCGCGACCGAGACAAACATCGTCTCACCATTGCCCATCGCCGCCAGCACCGGCAGGGCTTCACCCATCATCTGCGGTTTCACCGCCACCAGCACAATCGCCGGGTCGGCAGGCAGGTCGGTGTTGATGTGAACGCCCGTGCCCTTCAGCCAGTCGGACGGATAGGGATCCAGCACATAGACCGAACCCGCAGGCAGACCGTCGTTCAGCCAGCCCTCCAGCATGGCCGATCCCATCTTGCCGCAGCCCAGTAGCACCAGCCCTTTGCTGGCCACATGTTGCATGTCCATGATTGCCCCTCCCGGTATCTTAAACCCTTTGGGGCGGAGTGTTACGCGCGTCCGTAAGCCTCTGCAATGGCGACTTGGATCGCCTCTTTCGGCGAACGGTCGCCCCAGATCACCAGTTGCAGCGCCGGATAGTAGCGTTCAGCGTTGGCCACAGCCGCACCGATCATCATATCCACCTGTTCCGCACAGGCGTCCTGACCGCCAGCCAGCAGCAGACCGTAGCGGAACACCATCAGGTTCTGCTTTTCCCAGAAGGTGAAGCTGCCGCTCCAGCATTGGTCATTCACGGTGTTGAGCATCTCATACACCGCCGGCAGCCGATCCTTGGGCGGTTCCAGCTCAAAGGTGCAGATCAGCCGCAGCGCCTCTTCGTGTTCGGACCAGGCCAATGTCAGCGTATAAGTCCGCCACTGACCTTCGACCGCCATGGCGATCTGGTCTTCGGCGATACGGTCAAAATCCCATTTGTGATGTTCAGCGATATATTCGACCAGATCGATCGGATGCAGATCACCCGCCATATACTCTTCAGTCAAAGCCATCTTGCCACCTCATGCTCTTGCCTCGGCAACCCATTTTCAGGTGTTTCCCTGGGAGGCTTGGCAGCGCCTCTATGGTTTGTTGCCTGCTCTAACGGTCGGTGAATTTCCCCCAGACCTTACAAGATATGGTGCCTGCGGCGCTGAATCCTGTAAACCCCTATCTTTGGGGATAACCTCAATAACTTGTGGATGAAATAAATCGAGACGCGAAAAGCTGTGGGTATCTCTAGGCAAAATACAGCTCCGCCCCAAAAAGAAAGGCGCCCCCGCATCCGGGGCCGCCTGCCAAAATCTTAGGCTGATTTGCGCCGATGACGTGGTCAGATGGCCCCAGCTACTGTGGGACCGAACCGATCACTTATCCGCTTCCAGCGCATCAAGGCGCGCTTTCAGCGCTTCATTTTCTTCGCGGGCCTTCTGGGCCATCGCGCGCACGGCGTCGAACTCTTCGCGGGTGACAAAGTCACGATCGGCCAACCAGCGGTCCATCACGCTTTTCATCGCGTTTTCCGCTTCGTCTTTGGCGCCCTGTGCCACGCCCATGGCGTTGGTCATCAGCTGCGACATATCATCGAGAAACTTGTTGCGGGTCTGCATGAGGCTCTCCAGCGTTGCAATTTGATCCCTATATGGGGTGGAACGACAAAAGTCACAAGGTTGACTTCACCCCAAAGCCAGAGGCACAGAGACGCATATGCAGGCTATGATCCCCTTTCCCGATATTTCGCCCGAGATCTTCTCGATCTCGCTCTTTGGCATCACCTTTGCGCTGCGCTGGTATGCGCTGGCCTATATCGGGGGCATCCTGATTGGCTGGCGGCTGATCGTCATGGCGGTATCACGCCCGCAGCTCTGGCCCGGTGACACGGCGCCGATGAGCAAAGAACAGGTGGAGGATCTGCTGACCTGGATCATCCTTGGCGTCATTCTGGGCGGCCGACTAGGCTATGTGCTGTTTTACAAACCCGCCTATTACCTCAGCAATCCCAGTGAGATCCTGATGGTCTGGGAGGGCGGCATGGCTTTCCACGGCGGGTTCCTTGGGGTGGTTGTGGCTGCCTGGATCTGGGCCGGACGGCAGGGCGTCAACCGGTTGAGCCTTGGTGACAGTCTGGCGCTGGCCGTGCCGACCGGCCTGCTGCTGGGGCGGGTTGCGAATTTCATCAACGGTGAACTTTGGGGCCGCCCAACCGATGTGCCCTGGGGCGTGGCCTTTCCCGGCCCCTCCGCACAGACCTGCGAAGGGGTGATCGGACTTTGCGCGCGCCATCCCTCGCAGCTTTATGAGGCGGCGCTTGAGGGGCTGATCCTTGGCACGTTGCTATTGGTACTGGCCTTCCGCCGCGGCGGGTTGAAAGTACCCGGCCAGTTGATGGGCCTTTTTGTTGCCGGTTACGGGCTGTCGCGGTTTATTGTCGAGTTCTTCCGTCAGGCCGACGATCAATTCATCACCCTCGACAATCCGATGGGCTATGTCATCCAGCTGGGGCAAGCAGGGGTGACAATGGGACAAATTTTGTCACTTCCTATGCTGCTGATTGGTCTTGCGATCTTCTTCTGGGCGCGCCGCCAACCGCGCCAAGGGGCCCCTGCATGAGCGCCATGCTGGGCCACCTGCTGGAACGCATCAATGACACCGGCCCCCTGACCGTGGCCGATTACATGGCCGAATGCCTGCTGCATCCGACCTTGGGCTACTACACCACCCGCGATCCGCTTGGGGCCGCGGGCGACTTCACCACCGCACCGGAAATCAGCCAGATGTTTGGCGAATTGGTCGGCCTGTCGCTGGCGCAAAGCTGGCTGGATCAAGGCGCCCCATCCCGCATCATTCTGGCCGAAGCTGGCCCGGGACGCGGCACGCTGATGGCTGATATCCTGCGGGCCACCCGCGCCGTACCGGGCTTTCACGCCGCCCTGTCGGTGCATCTGGTTGAGGCCTCGCCGGTGTTGCGCGACCGCCAGCGCGACGCGCTGCAAGGCCATGAGGTGACATGGCATGACACATTGGCGGATCTGCCCGAGGCGCCGATGTGGCTGGTGGCAAACGAGTTTTTTGATGCCCTGCCGATCCGTCAGTTTATTCGCGACGGCGAGGGTTGGCGCGAAAAACGGGTGATCACTCAGGACGGCGAACTGGGGTTTGCCCTTGGCGGGATTGCCCCGGTTGCCGCGCTGGACCACCGTTTGGCCGAGACGGAGACCGGCGATCTGGTGGAGGTCTGCCCCGCCGCCTCGCCACTGGCGGCGGAGATTGGGCGACGCATCAATGAACACGGCGGTGCGGCGCTGATCTTTGACTACGGCGACTGGCACAGCACCGGCGACACGCTGCAAGCGGTGAAATCGCACCAAAAAGTGAACCCGCTGGCCGGCCCCGGTGAGGCGGATCTGACCGCCCATGTGGATTTCGAACAGCTGGCACTGGCCAGCCCCAGCGCCCATAGCCTTATGACATCACAGGGTGTTTTCCTGGAACGACTGGGCATCACGCAGCGCGCACAGGCCCTGGCCACACGCGCCACCGGTGCCGCGCTGGACGATCTGATTGCCGCACATCGCCGCTTGACGCACCCCGAGGAAATGGGGACGCTCTTCAAGGTGATCGGCCTTTACCCCGCACCCCAACCCCCGCCGCCCGGACTTGACGCATGACTTTGGAAATCCTGACCTCTGACCTGCTGGCGCCTGTGCGCCACGGCTTCTTCACCCGCAAAGGCGGCGCCTCTTCGGGCATTTTTGAAGGGCTGAACTGTGGTCAGGGCTCCAGCGATCAGGCAGAAATTGTCGAAATCAACCGCAGCCGCGTTGCCGATGCGATGGAGGTGGCGCTGCAGGGTCTGGTGACAGTGCATCAAGTCCATTCGGCCGAGGTTGCAGTGGTGGACGCGCCGTTGACCGACAGGCCCAAAGCCGACGCGATTGTGACCAAGACCCCGGGTCTGGCGCTGGGTATCCTGACCGCCGATTGTCAGCCCGTGCTGTTTGCCGACCACACGGCAGGCGTGATTGGTGCCGCCCATGCGGGCTGGCGCGGTGCGGTGGCAGGCGTTTTGGACAATACGATCGCTGCAATGGAAGAGCTGGGCGCAAAGCGCGATCGCATCCACGCGGTGATCGGCCCCTGCATCAGCCAGCGCGCCTATGAAGTGGGGCCGGAACTGCTGGATGATTTCATGGCCGAAGACGCCACAAACAGCCGGTTCTTTGCCCAAGGCGCAGGTGACCGATATCAGTTCGACTTGCCCGCCTTTGGCCTGCACAAGCTGCGGACGGCGGGCATTGGCCAAGCAGAATGGAGCCGGCATTGCACCTATTCCGACCCTGACAGGTTCTATTCCTACCGTCTGAGCACCCATGAAGGGCAGGCCGACTACGGGCGCTTGATCTCCTGCATTCGACTGTAGCGCGATTTCGACGCAACAAAGCGGCACAATTGCGACCGTCTTGGTGGTAGCGGGTCGCTGAATGTTGGAATTTAGTGTTTAAATGCAGCGCTTTACGCGGATTTACACCCGCGCCTTCACATTTCACCAAATTGCCTTATTTGCCCAGCCAGGCGCCGTATCTTGGCCCAAATGGACCCTCATATTGATCTCAACCAACCGGCACAGCAAGTGCCAGAGATTGAGACTAGAGTGAGCAGGAGCCAAGTGATGAAACGTCAGAAACGCTGGATGAAATCTGTGATCGAAACCTCGAAAACTGATCTGCCGGCGATGCCCTGGGCCGCCCGCAAGCTGGCGGTCAAACCATCCAAAGCTCCGATCAAACGTGCCGCCTAACGGTGGCCCACCCGAGTTTACCTGCATTCTTAACCAGTGAGGATGTTGTGTGAGTGAAGGGCCGCCCCGAAAGGGGCGGTTCTCTTACAATTCAGGGTCGCGATTTTTGCGCCGCCCGCCTGTTGTAAACGCGCCCGCCCCCGATGGGCGCTTCGAAGAAAGAGTATTGTTTTGAATTCCATCCTGCCCACCGCCCTGACGGCCAAGCCGCATCGCCGCCCTGCCCCGCAAACTTCCAGCGGGCGGACCCTGACGAAACGTCCGCTGATGCGCCGCTATGAATGCCTGACCCAGACCACCACCCACACATTGGTTGCGCCTGCGATGCCGCTGTTTGAGGCAGCGTTTTCCGCCTTTGCCCGCGGAACGGTCTTCAAGACAAGTCAGGGCGCCTGCCCGGTGGAGGATCTCTATCCCGGGATGATGTTGGAAACGGTGGAATTTGGCGCCCAGCCGCTGTTGTGGCGGGGATCCATGAACATTGTGCCCAATACCCCTACCGATCATCCCGAAAGCCAGCAGCTGGCGCGGGTGATGCAGGGGTCGTTTGGGTTTGCCCGCCCTGAAAGTGATCTGATGCTTGGCCCGGCAGCGCAGGTTGTGCGCCCTGGCGCCGGCGGCCTGAGCGGCCCGGCGCAGCAGCTCACACCAATCGCGGATCTGGAGGATGGCAACACGGTGTTTCGCACCGCGCCGCCGTCATCCGTGCAGGTGTTTCATCTGTTGCTGCCGCAGCAGTCCAGCCTGATTGCCAACGGCGTGCAATTGGCCAGCTATCATCCGCAGATGGAAAAGGTGCGCCTCTTGGGGCCGAACATGAAACAGCTATTCATGTCCTTCTTCCCGCATATCAAACGGCCCGAAGATTTTGGCGCCCCACTGGTCGGCGGCAGCACGCGGGTGCGGGATGCAGAACTGAATTGGGCCTAACGGGTGGTTTTAGGCTCAGGCCATCCGGCTGAGCCGTTCCTCCAGCACCTCAAAGGGTACGCCCGGTTCATCTTTGGCGCTGCGGATCACCAGTGAGGTTTTGACTGAAGCCACATTCGGCGCCTTCAGCAGATCACCGGTCAGGAAGGCCTGAAACGTGCTGAGATCCGGCGCGACGCATTTCAAGATGAAATCCACCTCACCGTTGAGCATGTTGCATTCGCGGACCAGCGGCCAGTCACGACAGCGGGTTTCAAACTCACTCAGATCGCTTTCGGCTTGGCTCTGCAGGCCGACCATCGCGTAGACCTGAACCTCAAAGCCCAGCTCCCGCGAATCAACCTCAGCGTGATAGCCCTTGATATACCCCGCCTCTTCCAGAGTGCGCACACGGCGCAGACAGGGCGGCGCTGAGATGCCCACACGTTTGGCCAGCTCGACATTTGTCATGCGGCCGTCAGCTTGCAATTCAGCGAGGATTTTACGATCGATGGGATCCAGCCGCGATGAGGGCATAACACACTCTCCTTTGATCGGTTTCTTATACCACCACGCAAATCACGCGCAACATTATTTCGTTGACCCAAGGACAGCTTTCCAGATGTTTGGAATTTGCACCTAAACGCGCTTTTGAAGAGCTGGGCCTTTTCTGACCTCACCGCCTTGTCTATATGCGTTTGTGACTGAATTTTCTGGAATGAGAGGGCCCCGAAATGGCCGAAACACGTCACACCAAGGTTCTGATCGTCGGCTCTGGCCCGGCAGGCTACACCGCCGGCGTTTACGCGGCCCGCGCCATGCTGTCGCCGATCCTAGTTCAGGGTATTGAGCCCGGTGGTCAGTTGACCACCACAACCGAGGTGGAAAACTACCCCTCCTTCGTCGAGGTTCAGGGCCCTGAGCTGATGATGAAGATGGAAGAGCACGCCCGCGCCATGGGCACTGAGGTGATCGGCGATATCATCACCGAGCTCGACACCAGCAAACGCCCCTTCACCGCCAAGGGTGACAGCGGCACCATCTACACCGCCGATGCCGTCATTCTGGCCACCGGTGCGCGCGCCAAATGGCTGGGGCTGGACAGTGAAGAATCCTACAAAGGCTTCGGCGTGTCGGCCTGTGCCACCTGTGACGGGTTCTTTTACCGCGGTCAGGAGATCGTTGTAGTCGGCGGCGGCAACACCGCTGTGGAAGAGGCGCTGTTCCTGACGAACTTTGCCTCCAAGGTGACCTTGATCCACCGCCGCGATGAGCTGCGCGCGGAGAAGATCCTGCAGGACCGTCTGTTCAAGAATGAGAAGATCGAAACCCTCTGGTTCCATGAGCTGGAAGAGGTTGTGGGCGAAGACAACCCCAAGGGCGTCACCGGTGTGAAGGTGAAACACACCAAAACTGGTGAGATCTCTGAGATCCCGGCCAAAGGTGTGTTTATCGCCATCGGCCACGCCCCTGCCAATGAGCTGGTGAAGGATGTGCTGGAACTGCACAACGGCGGCTATGTCAAAGTGACCCCCGGCACCACCGAAACCTCGATCCCGGGTATCTTTGCCGCGGGCGATCTGACCGATCACAAATACCGTCAGGCTGTGACCTCGGCTGGCATGGGCTGTATGGCCGCGCTGGATGCTGAGCGTTTCCTGGCTGAGCAGGAGTAAGCGCCGTGGCGCATGATTTTGACAGCCAAAAGGCCGAGACATTCTCGGCCTTTTCCGATCTGCAGGCCGAGGGTCCATTGCCCACCGAGGCAGATCTGGACCTGTTCTTTGTCCCCGTCGATGCGGATGCTGATTGGCGCCCCGCCGCCCAGGCGCTGGCGGATCTGGGGTTTGAAACCCAATGGATCACCGGCGCCGAAGATGAGCCCGACACCCTGATCGCCACTATGGCCGATCACCTGATCAGCGCCGCCGCCATCTGGACCGCTGAAGAGCTGGCCACCAAGGCTGCGCTTGAAAATGGCTTTGCCCCGGACGGCTGGGGTTTTGCGGAAAACTGATCTAACAGAACCACATCCCACGCCAGCAAGGTGGCGTGGGAAACCTGTCTTACTTTCCCTTCAAATGCTGCAACTGCAAAAAATTCCTTTGTGAAAACTGCATTCTGTGCAATGTGTTCACGCGTGAACAAACATTGAGTCGCAGTAAGAGTCGCAAAGAGTCCCGGTAT
Source organism: Thalassovita sp. (assembly GCF_963691685.1). Classification (GTDB taxonomy): domain Bacteria; phylum Pseudomonadota; class Alphaproteobacteria; order Rhodobacterales; family Rhodobacteraceae; genus Thalassobius. The sequence continues at coordinate 499,190 of NZ_OY829290.1, read as the reverse complement.
GACCGCCCCAAAATCCAATATCTTAGCCGCTGAGGAAGACATGCGCTTCCGTCTGCTGCGCCAGCTGGACACTGCGCCTGACGCAACCCAGCGCGCCACGGCCGAGGCCCTGGGCATTTCGCTGGGACGATTGAACACGCTATTGCGCAAAACGGCCGAAAAGGGGCTGATCGACATTTCAGCCCGCGATGGCCCCGACAAGCGCCAACGTTATGCCTATGCCATCACGGCGCGCGGCGCGGCCGAGAAGAACCGGCTCACCGATCAATTCCTGAAACGAAAATTTGCAGAGTATGAAGCTCTGCACGCAGAACTTACCGGAACAACCAGCGGGTTGGTTCCCTTCAAGAGTAGGATGCAAATCATGCAAAACAATCTGGCTCCCATCCCTGAGCTTTATGTCTCTTATGAGTCGGCCCAGAAAATGAAGACCGAAGCAGCTGATCTGGTCAGCTGGGATCTGACCCCGCGCCAGATCTGCGATCTGGAACTGCTGATGAACGGTGGCTTCAACCCGCTGAAGGGCTTCCTAAGCGAGGAAGACTACAACGGTGTGGTTGAGAACATGCGCCTGGCCGACGGGTCGCTGTGGCCGATGCCGATCAACCTGGATGTGTCCGAAGAGTTTGCCAGCAAGCTGGAAGACGGTCAGGACATCGCCCTGCGCGATCAGGAAGGTGTGATCCTGGCCACCATGACCGTCACCGACAACTGGGTGCCGAACAAAGCACGTGAGGCCGAGAAGGTTTTTGGTGCTGATGACGATGCCCACCCGGCGGTGAACTACCTGCACAATCAGGCCGGCAAGGTCTATCTGGGCGGCCCGGTAACCGGCATTCAACAGCCGGTTCACTATGATTTCCGCGCCCGCCGCGACACCCCGAACGAATTGCGCGCCTATTTCCGCAAGATGGGCTGGCGCAAGGTTGTCGCCTTCCAGACCCGCAACCCGCTGCACCGCGCACACCAGGAACTGACCTTCCGCGCGGCACGTGAAGCGCAGGCCAACCTGCTGATCCACCCTGTTGTCGGCATGACCAAACCCGGTGACGTGGACCACTTCACCCGCGTGCGCTGCTATGAGGCGGTGCTGGACAAGTACCCGCAGGCCACCACCTCGATGTCGCTGCTGAACCTGGCGATGCGGATGGCGGGCCCGCGTGAAGCGGTTTGGCACGGTCTGATCCGCGCCAACCACGGCTGCACCCACTTCATCGTTGGCCGCGACCACGCTGGCCCCGGCAAGAACTCGGCCGGTGAAGACTTCTACGGTCCTTATGACGCGCAGGATCTGTTCCGCGAGTATCAGGATGAAATCGGCATCGAAATGGTCGACTTCAAACACATGGTCTACGTGCAGGAGCGCGCCCAATACGAACCCGCCGATGAGATCGAAGATAAGGATGACGTCACCATCCTGAACATCTCGGGCACCGAGCTGCGCCGCCGTCTGGCTGAAGGTCTGGAAATCCCCGAGTGGTTCTCCTTCCCTGAGGTGGTGCGTGAGTTGCGCCGCACCAAACCGCCGCGTTCCAAACAGGGTTTCACCGTGTTCTTCACCGGTTTCTCGGGTTCCGGCAAATCCACCATCGCCAACGCGTTGATGGTCAAGCTGATGGAGATGGGCGGCCGCCCCGTGACCCTGCTGGACGGGGACATCGTGCGGAAGAACCTGTCGAGCGAGCTGGGCTTCTCCAAGGAGCACCGCGACCTCAACATCAAACGCATCGGCTATGTGGCCTCGGAAATCACCAAGAACGGCGGTATCGCCATCTGTGCCCCGATCGCCCCCTACGCGGCCACCCGCCGTCATGTGCGTGAAGAGATCGAGCAATATGGTGCCTTTGTGGAAATCCACGTCGCCACTTCGATCGAGGAATGTGAACGCCGCGACCGCAAGGGCCTCTACAAGCTGGCGCGTGAAGGCAAGATCAAAGAGTTCACCGGTATCTCGGATCCCTATGACGTGCCCGCGAACCCCGAACTGTCGGTTGAGACCGAAAACGTCGAGGTCGACAACTGCGCTCATCAGGTTCTGCTGAAGCTGGAATCCATGGGCCTGATCTCGGGCGCCTGGGCCTAAGCACCGGGACATATGACAGAGGAAGCCCTGCCAACTGGCGGGGCTTTTTCTTTGCGGCAGGCGAAATTTTCCTTGATCTAAACCACCCTTGAGGTCCTAGAGAGCCTGCATCATCCCATAAACACACAGGCCAAAGATGCACGTTCTCACCGTTCTGGATCACCCGAATCTCAACTCCTTCAGCCATGCTGTGGCGCAGTCCTTTATGGCAGGCACCGAGGCGGCGGGGCATACAACTGAGCTGGCGGACCTCAACGCCGAAGGCTTCAATCCGCTATGGTCCCAATCTGACATTGACCCGGATGCGCCGGGCGCTGACCTCTCGGATGTGAGTGCTGAGCAAGAGCGCATCGCGCGGGCTGATGCGGTCTGTCTAGTGTTTCCGCTGTTCTGGTGGGGGATGCCGGCGATGACCAAAGGTTGGGTGGATCGGGTCTGGCGCTGGGGTTGGGCCTATGACCAGCTGGATGACCCGGAAAAATCGCTGCAACGGCCCCGGAGCGGGGTTTTGCTGATCCCGGCCGGTGCGCGGTCAGATGAGATTGAACAGGAAGGTTATGGCGCCGCGCTGGAAACCGCCTGGATCAAAGGCACCTTTGGTTACTTTGGCCTCAGCCCGCGGAAGATGGAGCTGCTGTGCGGATCCACCGGATCTGAGCCGCGGCGCAAGGCCTTGTTGGCGCGCAGTTTTGAGGTGGGGCGCACCCTGCCCCCACCCGCCAGTTAACGAAAGCCCCGCGACGAAAGCGGGGCTTTTCTTTAGGCGTGGGATTGCGCGTGATCTACTACCGCGCGCCGTTCCGCCAGGGCCTGCTTGATGATCTGGAAGGCCGAGGAGAGGAACAGCGTGGCCATGATGCCCGCCACGATCACATCCGGCCAACCGGTGCCCGAGCCCCAGACCCCCAAGGCTGCAAACATCACCGCCACATTGCCGATGGCGTCATTGCGCGAACACAGCCAGACCGACCGCACATTGGCATCACCGTCTTTGTATTTCACCAGAAGGGCCACCGAAATCAGGTTGGTTGCCAAAGCCATAAAGCCGACAACGCCCATGATCTCAGCCTCGGGCACGCCAAGGTACATCACCCGGTAGATGGTCGAGCCAAAGACCCAGACGCCCATCAGCAGCAGGCTGATACCCTTGCCCATTGCCGCCAGGGTCCGCACCTTGATTGAGGCACCGATCACCGCCAACGACACGCCGTAGGTCAGCGCATCGCTGAAGAAATCCAGCGCATCGGCCTGCAGCGCCTGCGACTTGGCCATATGGCCTGCCGTCATCTCCACCGCGAACATGATGGCGTTCAGCGCAATCACCAGCCAGAGCCGGCGTTTGTAATCCTTCGACACCCCGTCGAATTGCGCATTTTGCCCACAGCAACCTGCCATGATTCTCTCCTTGATTTCGTCTCTAGCCTATCTGTAATTTCTCTAGCAGCTAGAGGTTCAAGAGGTTTCTCACATGTTTTCCATCGGCGCGTTGTCCCGTGAAACCGGGGTCAAAGTTCCCACCATCCGCTACTATGAACAGATGGGGCTGATCGATGCCCCGGCCCGCACCGAAGGCAACCAGCGCCGCTATGGCCATAGTGAGTTGGAGCGGCTGGGCTTCATCAAACACGCCCGCGATCTGGGGTTTTCAATCGAAGCGATCCAGTCCCTGATTGAACTGCAGGATCACCCGGATCGCTCTTGTGCCGAGGCCAATGCCATTGCGGCCGAGCAGCTGGTGGATGTCCGCGCCAAGATCGAGCGATTGAAACGGCTGGAGGGGGAACTGGCCCGCATTTCTGAGGGCTGTTCAGGCGATGGCACCTCGGCCAAATGTTATGTTCTGGCCTCCCTGGCCAGCCACGATCACTGCAGCAGTGAACATTAACCACCGCCATAGATAAGCGCATGAAAAAGGGGCGCCCAAGCGCCCCTGCATGTTCTTTGAAATTGGTGAAACCGGCCTTAGTGCAGCGTCACCGGATCCAGATCGTTTTCACGCGCCAGGAAATAGGCCGTATCCCGGTCCCCGGTCAGCGCCAGCTGTTCACCATCCGGGCGCGCCACCTCATAGAGCACCTCACGGCCGCCGGCCTGATCGCGCACCTCTTGTGGCAGATCCTTCACCCGTACCGGGCGGACATAGACGATCTGCTTTTTCGCAGTCAGGTCGAACCCCTGCATCGCAACTTTCGTATCCATATGTTTACCCTTTCTTGATGTTAATCGTTTGCACCACAGTCTCGGGCTGGATGCGCGACAGATCTACGTGTAGCAGCCCGTTTTCCATCACAGCCTCGCCCACTTCGACGCCATCGGCCAGCACAAAGGAGCGCTGGAACTGGCGTGCCGCGATGCCACGGTGCAGGAACACCCGGCCTTCGCTGTCGTCGGACTGGCGGCCCCGGATGACCAATTGCTGGTCCTCAACGGTGATCGCCAGATCATCCTCACCAAACCCCGCGACCGCCAGCGTGATGCGGTACGAATTCTGCGAAGTCTGTTCGATGTTAAACGGCGGATAGCCTTCGTTGCCGGATTTGGCATTGCGTTCCAGAAGGCGTTCCAGCTGGTCAAACCCCAGCAGGTAGGGATGCGATCCCAGGGTAAGCTTTGTCATCGACACGTCCTTACGATCAAGCGACTGTGCAATCAGCCCGGCCTGCACGACGGCAGGTGACGTAACTGACTGAATCAGGCCCCATTTCGGCGGCCCTCATTGAAATATGGGCACCCGTTGGCCCGTGCGCAAGGTCTTTGCGGCGGCGGCTGATTGAAGTATCCTGTTGCAGTAGCCAGCGAAACGGAATCACGGCCATGAATATTACCGCCGACATCTCGATGAAAACCGATGACGTGCTGCGCGTGGAACTTGAGGTGTTTCGCGAAGAACACCGCGATCTGGATGCCGCCATCAAGGCCCTGATTGAGGTTGGAACGGCCGATCAGCTGACCATTCAGCGTCTGAAAAAGAAAAAGCTGCGGCTAAAAGACATTATCGCGATTATCGAGGATCGTTTGACCCCGGATATCATTGCGTAATCCGCAAGGCTGGCTATAGTGCGCGCTCCTTCATCTGGGGACGCTAAATGACACAGATCCAAGTCGGCATCATCATGGGCAGCCAATCTGACTGGCCCACGATGAAAGAAGCCGCTGATATTCTCGACGAACTCAACATTCCATATGAGGCCAAGATCGTCTCGGCCCATCGTACGCCGGATCGGCTGTGGGATTACGGCAAGACCGCGGTGGACCGCGGGCTGCATGTGATCATCGCAGGCGCAGGCGGCGCGGCGCATCTGCCGGGCATGATGGCCAGTAAGACCCGCGTGCCGGTGATCGGTGTGCCGGTCCAGACCAAGGCGCTTTCGGGGGTTGATAGCCTCTATTCGATCCTGCAGATGCCGCGCGGCTTTCCGGTTGCCACCATGGCCATCGGGGCAGCGGGTGCGAAAAACGCCGGCCTGATGGCGGCGGGGATTCTTGCCAACAACGACGCTGAGATTGCGGCCCGGCTGGATGCCTGGCGTGATGCGCTTTCAGCCTCCATCCCGGATGAACCTGTCGATGAGTGAGATGCTGAAAACCGGCGCCGTGATCGGCATTCTGGGCGGTGGTCAGCTGGGGCGGATGCTGTCAGTGGCAGCCTCCCGTCTGGGGCTGCGCACCCATATTTTTGAACCCAGTGCCAACCCGCCCGCGGCGGATGTGGCGCATCAGCTGACCACGGCCAGCTATGAAGATCACGATGCCCTGCGCGCCTTTGCCGCCACTGTGGATGTGATCACCTATGAGTTTGAAAACATCCCAACCTCGGCCCTGGATGTGCTGGAAAGCCTGCGCCCGATCCGGCCAGGCCGCGAAGCCCTGCGGGTCAGCCAGGACCGCCTGACGGAAAAGACCTATCTGGCAGAACTGGGCCTGAAAACCGCGCCCTTTGCAAACGTGGAAAACGCCGAGGACATGGAAAAGGCCGTTGCCGAAATCGGTGCGCCCTCGATCCTGAAAACCCGGCGGTTTGGCTATGACGGTAAGGGCCAGTCGCGCCTGAAATCGGCGGAGGATGCCACCCAGGCGCTGGCCGATATGGCGGGCGCCCCTGCGGTTTTGGAAGGCTTCGTAAACTTCAGCCATGAGGTTTCAGTCATCGGCACCCGCAGCGCGGATGGTCAGGTGGCCTGTTTCGATCCCGGTGAAAACGTCCACCGCGACGGCATCCTGCACACCACCACCGTGCCGGCCCGTCTAAGCGCTGGCCAGCGGATGGATGCGGTTTTGATGACCGCCAATATCCTGAACGCGCTGGATTATGTCGGCACCATGGGGGTGGAGCTGTTTGTGACGCCTGAAGGGCTGATCGTGAATGAAATCGCACCGCGCGTTCACAATTCGGGCCATTGGACGCAGAATGGCTGCGCCGTGGATCAGTTCGAACAGCACATCCGTGCCGTTGCTGGCTGGCCGCTGGGTGATGGCAAACGTCACAGCGATGTGGTGATGGAAAACCTGATCGGCGACGATATGGAGCGGGTTGGGGACATCGCGCTGGAAACCAACGCCGCGCTGCATCTTTATGGCAAGGCCGACGCCAAACCGGGCCGTAAGATGGGCCATGTGAACCGCGTACAAGTTGCGGCTAAAGGATAACGCTGTTGTAAAATAAGGGCTGCGCCTACCTGGGTGGGCGCGAATGCGCCTGACAAGGGGGCAGGCAGGCGCAGCCCGACCTATCAGCCGAGCGAAACATCAACGCATGAAACACTCAGCCACCGCACCGCTGAGGTAGGTGATCCGCCCGCCCGCAAGGGTCGCGCCGATCCGGCCAGCCGCATCCAAAATCACCAGATCCGCACGTTTTCCGGGGGTCAGCTCACCGCGATCCTGCAGCCCCAGCAGCGCCGCGGGGCCAGAGGACACCAGCGCCCAAGCACGTTGCAGCCCGACCTCCTCCGCCAAGATCAAAGCGGCCTGTCGCGGTGCCGGGTAGTGGTAATCCGACGCCAAAGCATCGCCAAGGCCGTCCGCGATCAGGTCCGCGGCGCTGACATTGCCGGAATGGCTGCCGCCTCGCACCACATTGGGGGCGCCCAGAACGATCCCGCCCTCAGCCGCCTCAGCCGCCACGCGGGTTTCAGGAAACTCACTGACAGAAACACCACGGGTCTGCCATGTGGCGCGACCTTCCGCCGTTGCATCGTCATGGCTGCCCAGAATCACCCCGCGCGCCGACAGACGCTTTGCCAGATCTGCCACTGCGTCCTCTGCCTGCGGCATGGCAGCATGCAGCCCCTGCATCAGCTGCAGATGCGCCTCAGGGCTGCGGCCGCCCTTCAGGGCCTGACCGGTCAGCCGAGGTGGTTTCTTACCTCTTTCCAGTGCCTTATGCGGCAGGTGATCGTTGAAGACGACATAGGGCACCGCGTATTCGGCCACCGTCGCCTCAAAGGCGGCGTAGTCTTCCAGCATGGCATATTCGAACCGCAGCTGGACCTGCAGATCGGTGCCTGTGCCTTGATAACCTTTGAGGGCGTTCAGAAACCGCAGGGCAAAATCGCGGCCGCGCATCCCGCCCTCCCAGGACCAGAATTGCGCCAGAACCGCGGTGGTGATGCCATTGGCCGCCAGCTCTGCCTCGGCGCTGGCCAGACCTTGGCCCAGATCCTTCATCGCGCCACGGCGGGGGGCCAGATGACGTTCAAACCCGTCGCCATGCATGTCGACGATACCCGGCAAGACCCGCATGCCCGAAAGATCAATGACGCGGCCCACCTGCCCTTCGACGATCTGCCCGTCAGACAGGCTTAGCACGCTGGTGCTTAGCCCGTCGGGGCGCAAGACCTCAGCACCGGTGAATGTCAGTTGCAGCATCGCGGCCTTCCCTCTTGCGCTTGAGCAACGGCCCGAGGCACGCAAGGCACGCCACCGTCAGTCCGCCTCTTCCAGACGCTCCACCGCATCTGCCCAGGTCATCTCATGTTTGAAGGCCCCGTTTTCGATGAAATTCAGGGTCTGTGCAATAACCAAGGGATTGTTCATCATGAAGGTGTGGGTCACCGGCAAAACGATGTGATCCGCCATGCCCTCCACCCGGGTGGATTCGACCGAAACCTTGCCGTCATCCTCACCCTCAATCATCGCTGAAAACAGCGGGTTCAGCGACTGGTTGCCGGCAATCACCCCCAGTTCAAAATTGATCGGCGGCAGATGCGCCGGCAGACCGCGATCATCGGTGCGCAGCTGTTGGCCGGCGGGACCGTTGAACCACTCAAACGGCTCAAGATCGCCCAAGACATCAACAACCTCAGACCCTTTGTTTGGCGGTGACAGCATCACCACCCGGCCAAGGTCAGGCTGCGGATTGCCGCTGAGCCAGACGCGCAGCAGGATGCCGCCCATGGAATGGGTGACAACATGGGTGGTCTGGCCGTCACAGGCCGCCATCGCCTTGGGCAGGGTGTTCAGCGCCAGGTTGGCAATGGTTTCTTCGGTCGAAGGATAACCCGGGCGTTCCACATCATAGCCGTGATAGCGGAAGACCTGTTCCATGATCAGGAACGAGGCATCGGTTCGCGCCAGCCCGTGCAGCAGCACAACGCAATCGGCCCTGAGGGGCAGGCTGCTGAGCAGCAGGAGAAGGGAGGCGATGAACCATTTCATGAGGCAAAGATAGTGCGGTGCGACCGGCGAAAGAAGCCCCGGGCGAGTTGCCCCTACGTGAACGGCCAAAAGGCGCCTGTGGTCGGGACCTTAGGGGCGTCACGCCCCATCGTCATCCGTCGCCAGCAGCGGCGGCACCCAGTGGCACAGCGCTTCGGCGATGCGGGTGTGGTAGGCGGCGGAAATCGCGGCCGCTGGACCTGCCCCGCCGGAGGGACGCAGGATCATCTGCGACGCCCCGCCCCGTTCGGGCCGCACCCGCAGCAGCGGCACCTGGCCCAGACCAAGTTCGCGCAGCCGCCGCCGTGACAGCCCGGCGTTTGCCATGCCCATGCCAGCGTCCAGGCCGTGATCAATCCACAGAAACACGATTGGTTTCTGGAAGAGCCGCTGCATTGCCCGGAGGTGAGCAGCCCATTCCACCTGCAACCCATATTGCAGCCGGCGGTGGGCATAGCCATCCACCCGTTGCAGCACATCCAGCATATGGCCCACAAAGGAAAACTGCGAAAAATCCACCTGCGGAAACAGGTCATGCAAAGGCGCAAAGCCCTGCAGGAACCGATCGTTACGCCGGGGGTGGACCTGGAAAAACCCGTTGGAGCGATGCTGCGGCCCCATCAACTGTATCACGTTCAGCGCCGCCTGCCGCGACCGCGCCACCACAGCCGGATCATGTGCCAGCGCCTCCCAACCAGCATTGGCGGCGCCAAGGTTCAGGCAAGGCACACCACTGCGCCGCTCAAACCGCTGCACGAAGGGGCGCGCGACACAGCGTCCGAAGGTTTCAGATCCGCCGACAAACAGCACATAGGGCCGTGCCGGCAGCTGCAGCGGACCGCGGAAGCGTAGCTTGCTGGCAGCACTGCCACGCTCCCCCTCCGGCCGTGGCGGGAAGGCATCTTTGATCAGAACCATGGGACCCCCAGACTGTTTCACCCGGGACAGAATGCGCCCTGATTCCTTGCCAAAGGGCTAATCGCACCGTGGAACCACGGTTTACGGTTAATTTAACCATATTGCCCGGTGGCTCGGCCCTTGCGGCTCCTCCGGGAACAAGCCTATGGTTCGGCCAGATTTATAAAGGGATGGATCATGGAGATTCAGAAAATTGGGGTGATCGGGGCCGGCCAGATGGGCAATGGCATCGCCCATGTGATGGCAGTGGCAGGCTATGACGTTCTGCTGAACGACATCGACCAAGACGCGCTGGACAAAGCCGTGGCGCTGATCGCGCGCAACCTGGACCGCCAGGTCACCAAGGAAAAGATCACGGCCGCCGACAAAGACGCCGCCATGGCGCGGATCAAGACCACGTTGCAGCTGTCCGATCTGGGCCAGACCGATCTGGTGATCGAGGCGGCAACGGAACGCGAAACCGTGAAACAGGCGATCTTTGATCAGCTGACCCCGCATCTGCAGCCGCATACGATCCTGACCTCAAACACCTCGTCGATCTCAATCACCCGTCTGGCCAGCCGCACCGACCGGCCGGAGAAGTTCATGGGCTTCCACTTCATGAACCCGGTGCCCTTGATGAAACTGGTTGAGCTGATCCGCGGCATCGCCACGGATGAGGAAACCTACAAGGCCTGTCTGGCCATTGTGGAGCGTCTGGGCAAAACAGCCGCCAGCGCCGAGGATTTCCCGGCCTTCATCGTGAACCGCATCCTGATCCCGATGATCAATGAAGCCTGCTATACGCTCTACGAAGGGGTTGGCAATGTCGCCTCGATCGACAGCGCGATGAAACTGGGTGCCAACCATCCGATGGGCCCGCTGGAGCTGGCTGACTTCATTGGTCTGGACACCTGTCTGGCGATCATGAACGTGTTGCATGACGGTCTGGCGGACACCAAATATCGTCCCTGCCCGCTGCTGGTGAAATACGTCGAAGCTGGCTGGCTGGGCCGCAAAGCAGGCCGCGGCTTCTACGACTACCGCGGCGACAGCCCCGTTCCGACCCGCTGATTTTGATCCCCCAACACGGGTCCACCAAACAACAAACGCCACGAGGTCCGCATGGTCTTCGTGGCGTTTTCATTTCACGCGGCGCTTATGGATCGTGGCCCTTGGGCAGATCAGCCTTTCAGGGCCCCAGATCAGCCTTTCAGAGCCAAGGTGTGGTCCCGCAGCCAGGCGATAAACCCACGCGGGTCGGACTTCAGGCGCTCCATCTGTTCATCGCTCAGCGGCTCACCAACAACGGGGCGCTGCGGATGATTACAGCTGTGCACGATCTCATGCAGCAGCAGACCCTGGCGTAAGGTTGGCGACAGACGGTTGGCGATCTGATACCAGCGCGAGTTCTGACCGGGGAATTTGATCGGCACCACTTTGGCACCCGACCGGCGGATCATCTGCGCGGTGAAGACGTTCCATTCACGTTCCTCAACCGGACCAAACATCGTGTCGGAAGAGGCGACAACCCCGGATGGGAAGACCGAAACCACGCCGCCTGCCTTCAGATGAGCCATAGCAGCAGCGCGCATCTCAACGCTTTTGCGCTGCGCATCTTCTTCATGCGGAAAGGGCACAGGGATCAGGAACGACGACGCAACCTCATCAATGCCGGTCAGCAAGGCGCGGGTCAGGATGCGGTAGTCAGGACGGCGGCGGCCAATCAGATCGGCCAGGATCATCCCATCAACCAGCCCATGCGGGTGGTTGGCCACGATCACAACAGGGCCGGTTTCGGGAATGCGGTTGATCTGCTCCTGCGGGGTGTCCAGCGGGATGCCCATGACATCCAGCGCACCGCGCCAGAAGGCCTGCCCCTCAGGCGCGCCCTGCTTCTCGAACTTGCGGATCATGCGCAGGATTGACCACTTGCCGGTCAGCCACTCGATGGTTTTGATCGCCAGCACCTGGGCACGGCTGTCAAAGGAGTTGGCATAGGTGAGCGAACGGCGGTCGTAGGTCGTGGGGCTTTCGGCCGGCGCGGCCTGCTCCATCCCGCGGTTCTGAGAGCTGTCCACCAACGCTGCGCCTCTTACGTCTTTCCGGCACGCGCCACGGCGTGCTTACATATCCTCACCAAAGCGATCCGCCACAAGGGCTTCGATCGCATCCGCCAGCGCCTCTGCATCAGCACCGGAGGTCTGAACCTCAATAGTGGTTCCCTTGGACGCTGCCAACATTAAAAGCCCCATTATGCTGTCGCCTGAGGCGGACATGCCATCTTTGGAAACCTCTGCCGAGGCGTCAAATCCTTCAACAACCTCAACCAATTTGGCGGAGGCGCGGGCGTGAAGCCCTTTGACGTTGATAATCTCAAGCTGTCGCAAAGTCGTCTGGCTCATGTCTTAGTGGTCTTTTTTAACGATCTGGCTGTCAATATATTTTCGACCAGCCTCGGTCGCGGTGCGCACCGCATCCGCCACAGAGAGGTGGCGGGTCTTGGCCAGTTTGATCAACATTGGAAGGTTTGCACCATACATGATGCGACGGTTTTCAGGCTGGCAGGCCATCAGCGACAGGTTTGAGGGCGAACCGCCAAACATATCGGTCACCACCACGACGCCCTGGCCCTGATCCACCTCATCCGCAGCTTTGCAGATCTCGCCCTGTTTGGTCTGGCGATCATGTTCCGCTTCGATGGAGATGGCCTTGATCCCGGGCTGATGCCCTACGACATGTTCAATGGCCGCCAGATACTCTCTGGCCAATCCACCATGCGCGACGATGACGATACCGATCACGCTTGCTTCCTTATCTTTGATCCGCAGCCTTGGCGGAGCGTTTAGGCTGATCTGCCCGTTCTAGCTCGCGGTGTCTAGTTGACACCTGCCAGCCACGCTCTGCAAGGGCTTGCGACATCTTTTCTGCAATTGCAACTGACCGGTGCTGACCACCCGTACAGCCGAACCCTAGCGCGAAGTGCGCTTTTCCTTCCTCTAGATATGCGGGCAGCAACAGCTCCGCCATCTCAAGGGTCTTGTCAAAGAACGGCTGAAACCGTTCGTCTTCAGCCACATAGGCGGCAACTTCGGCGCTGGTGCCGTTGAAACTGCGCAGCGCTGGCTCCCAGTAGGGATTGCGCAGGAACCGGCAGTCCAGCACCATATCCACACCGCGGGGCAGGCCCCGCTTGTAGCTGAAGCTGTTCACCGAAACCGCCAGCCGCGCTCCGCTTTCCGGGGTGATCAGGCGATCCACCTCGGCGCGCAGGTCATGCGGCGTCATCTCAGAGGTGTCGATCAGAATATCGGCGCGGGCGCGGATCGGAATCAGCAGGTCCAACTCACGTTGCACGCCCTGATCGGGGCTTTCGGCCGGGGCCAGCGGGTGACGCCGCCGGGTTTCGGAAAACCGGCGCAGCAGCACATCCGCACGACAATCGATATAGAGCAGTTCGGGCGTGATGCCCTGCATGCTCTGCAGCCGGTCCAACGTCTGGATCAGCGCATTGGCCGAGAAATCGCGGTTGCGCACATCCAGACCCAGCACCAGATCATGGCTGATCGGCGGGCCGTCCAAAAGGCGCGGCAGCAGGCTCAGCGGCAGGTTATCGATGGCCTCAAAGCCCAGATCCTCCATCGCACGGATCGCAGTGGACCGTCCGGCGCCCGAAGGCCCGGTCAACAGAATGATCCTTTGATGTGCGTCCGACATGGGTCAGGCCCACCTTCCTGCTTTCAGAAACTGTAGAATCGCCGCCGCAAAATGCTGCGCTTGCACATTGTGCAACAGTGGTACGGAAAGGCCCAGCACAGAAATCTGACGCAGGGGCGGCAGACGCTGATCCTCAACCGTATCAAGCTGGATATAGGCAGCCACCTGCACCGGGCCAACGGCATCGGCGTTCAAGATTCCGAGATGACGCGCCTCAATCCGGCCCCGGATTGCTGCGGGCGCATCCACCATCAGCTGCTGATCCTGCCGCCAGAGGCAGCAACGGTCATCCGCCACCAGCCCGGCCCCCAGCGCCATCAGCTGCAGGGCCAGGGCAGATTTTCCGCTGCCCGAGGCCCCCGCAATCAAAACGCCGCGGCCCCCAAGGGCCACGGCGCTGGCATGTTCTATATGGCAGTCCTGATCTGCGGGGCGGAACACTGTTGCCTCAGATCGGCAGGCCAACAACGAAACGCGCGCCCAGCGGTTCCGAGGTGGGATCCGCATCGGTCGGGCGAATGTTCTCGGCCCAGATCACGCCACCATGGGCCTCAACGATCTGTTTCGAAATCGCCAGACCAAGGCCCGAGTTGTTGCCAAACTGGTTTTCAGGCCGTTCCGAATAGAACCGTTTGAACACTTTGGTCAGCGCCTGTTCGGGGATGCCCGGGCCGGTATCTTCGACCACGATCAGCACCCGGTTTTCACGCCGCCGCGCCCAAACGCGGATCGCGTCGCCTTCTTCGCAGAAAGAAATCGCGTTGGTGATCAGGTTGACAAAGACCTGCGCCAGCCGTGCCTCCAGCCCCATCATCTGCACCGGTTCGCCAGGCAGATCAGTGATGAAATCAACGCCGTTTTCGCCCGCCTGCTGGCCCAGATATTCGCTGAGGTTGCCCATCATCTTCATCAGATCGAAGGCTTCCTGCTCTTCCTTGACCAGTTCGCTGTCCAGACGCGAGGCGTTGGAAATGTCGCTGACCAGACGGTCCAGACGGCGCACATCGTGATCGATCACATCAAGCAGCTTCTCGCGATGTTCCTCTTTCTTGACCATCCGCAGGCTGCCAACCGCAGACCGCAGTGAGGCGAGCGGGTTCTTGATCTCATGCGCCACATCAGCTGCAAACTGTTCGTTGTTGTCGATGCGGTCATAAAGCGCTGACACCATCCCGCGCAGCGCGCCAGACAGGCGGCCGATCTCATCCGGGCGGGCAGTCAGGTCAGGGATCCGAATGCGGCCACCGGCCTTTTGTTTGTCATCCCGGGCGCGGCCAAGTTCAGCGGCAGCGGCCAGATCCGATAGCGGGTTGGCAATGGTCGAGGCCAGAACAAGGCTCAGGCCGATCGACATCAAGGTGGCGATCAGGAACATCTGCAGCACGCGCTCCAGCTCCTCACGCTGTTGCTGATCAATCTCACCCGCCGCACTGGACAGCGCCACGACACCCAAGACACGGCCATCATGCTGCACCGGGGTGGCCACGGTGAAAATCGTGCCACCGTCAGCGGACATACCACTTTCAACCTTGGTGACACCGGCCATGGCCTGCTGTGACAGCTGCGCGGCGCGCTCTTCCACGCTGGGCAGTTGTGCTGCACTATCAGGCTGGAACGGTGCGGCCACTTTCGACCAGATCCAGGACAGGCTGTCGACAATCACGGTCGAGCCTGCTTCGGGCATTTCGGCCTGTAACGGCAGCCCCTGCCCCTGTGCCGAGGCAATGGATTGTGCTTCGGAATCGAAAACGTAGAGGGATATCCCCTGCCGCAGATCCAGCCCTTCCAGCGTGCGGCTAACATCGGGCACACCGCCCAGCTGCAGCGGCTCGGCTGCCTCTGGCAGCTGCGCCTCCACCACGTCTGCAATCAACTCCGCCTGGGAGACCAGCGCATTGCTGCGCTCAACCGCCAAACTGTCCTGTGAGGTCGACAGCATCAGCACCCCGACCACCAGGAAGTTCAGGGCGATCAGGTTGAAGAAGATGATCTTGCGGGTCAGCGGCGACCGGTTCAGTGACAACAGCCCACGGCGGTTGCGGCGGGCCTGCATCTCTTTTTCCACCAGGGCCTCAGGCGCGACGAAGTCATCGCCCAGAACAACATCCCCATCCTGACGCGGCCGCTGCGGCATGTTTATGCGCTCTGCCAGTGCCATCAGTCTTCGTTGTACCGGTAGCCGATACCGTAAAGTGTTTCGATGGCGGCAAAATCATTGTCGACCGAACGCATCTTCTTCCGCAGGCGTTTGATGTGGCTGTCGATGGTGCGGTCATCCACGTAGACCTGATCGTCATAGGCCACATCCATCAGCTGATCGCGCGATTTCACAAAACCGGGACGCTGGGCCAGGGCCTGCAGCAACAGAAACTCAGTCACGGTCAGGGTGACGTCCTGGCCTTTCCAGCTGACCGAATGGCGCAGCGGGTCCATCCGCAGCTCACCACGTTCCATCACTTTGGTTTCTTCGGTTTCGGCAACCACATTGCCGCTGACCGCATCCTGACGACGCAGCAGCGCGCGGATCCGTTCGACCAGAAGACGCTGCGAAAACGGCTTTTTCACATAGTCATCAGCGCCCATACGCAGGCCCAGAACCTCATCGATTTCATCATCTTTGGAGGTCAGGAAAATGACGGGCATGCTGGTTTTCTGCCGCAGACGCTGCAGCAGATCCATGCCGTCCATACGGGGCATTTTGATATCCAGAACGGCCATATCGGGGAGCTTCTTGTTGAAAGCATCCAGCGCCGACTGGCCATCGTTATACGTTTCCACCTCAAACCCCTCAGCCTCAAGGGTCATGGCGACGGATGTCAGGATATTCCTGTCATCATCCACAAGGGCGATCTTTGACATAGGAGAATTCCTCTACTGCTCTTTTTGCCTGTTTTTTGCCTTATTATGCCCAAGTTTCACTGGGGCAATCAATCGAAATTCGCGAATCAGCCACGCCAGAGATTCGATTTGAGCGTGATTTCCTGTAGGAATGGCTAATTTGCCTCACATTGGCGGATTATGACTGCGCCTATCGGAAACTTTGTGCACGCTATATCCCACTGATTGCGCTAACCCTCCAATGGTTGCGCTAACTGCGCGAAAGCGTCCTGTTCCTTCACATAATCGACATGTTATGAGCCAGTTATTGGACCCAACGTCTGATCTGGCGTGAAAGTGGAGTTTCGCGCCCGGTGGCAAAAATTCCGCGCCCCATCGCGCGGATACAGGAGCTAGGCAACATGACATTTGGACGGGTAAACCCGCAATTCCGGCTTGAAGATCAAGGGATCAAAGGGCTGGGCGATGTCTATTATAACCTAATGGAACCCGCTCTGATCGAAGCGGCTCTTAAGAACAACGAAGGCACCCTTGGACAGGGTGGTGCCTTTCTGGTGACAACCGGCAAATTCACCGGTCGTTCCCCCAAAGACAAACATGTCGTGAAAACCGCCGATGTTGCAGACAAGATCTGGTGGGAAAACAACAAAGCGATGTCGCCCGAAGGGTTTGATGCGCTTTATGCCGACATGCTGGAGCACATGAAAGGCAAGGACTATTACGTACAGGATCTGGTGGGGGGGGCTGACCCGACCCATTCGATCAACGTGCGTATGGTGACCGAGCTGGCCTGGCACAACCTGTTCATCCGCCACCTGCTGCGCCGTCCTGAACGTGAGGCCCTGGACGGGTTTGTTTCTGACTTCACCGTCATCAACTGCCCCAGCTTCAACGCCGACCCCGAGCGTCACAACTGCCGTTCGGAAACTGTGATCGCGATGAACTTCGAAAAGAAGCTGATCCTGATCGGCGGCACCCAATATGCCGGTGAGAACAAGAAATCGGTTTTCACCCTGCTGAACTACCTGCTGCCGGAAAAAGGCATCATGCCGATGCACTGCTCGGCCAACCACGCCATTGGCAACCCGGTCGACACCGCTATCTTCTTTGGCCTGTCGGGCACCGGCAAAACCACCCTGTCGGCAGATCCGTCGCGCACCCTGATCGGTGATGACGAACATGGCTGGTCCGATCGTGGCACCTTCAACTTCGAAGGTGGCTGCTACGCCAAGACCATCGGTCTGAACCCCGAAGCGGAGCCTGAGATCTACGCCACCACGTCAAAGTTTGGCACCGTGATCGAAAACATGGTCTATGACCAAGACACCTTCAAACTGGACTTTGACGATGCCAGCCTGACGCAGAACATGCGTTGCGCCTACCCGCTGGAATAC
This sequence comes from Thalassovita sp., assembly GCF_963691685.1. Lineage (GTDB taxonomy): Bacteria > Pseudomonadota > Alphaproteobacteria > Rhodobacterales > Rhodobacteraceae > Thalassobius. Next base: position 481,604 of record NZ_OY829290.1, on the reverse strand, counting down.
ATCTCGAACTCCTCCGAGAGTGCTCTGGGGGGCCATCCGAAAAACGTGATCCTGCTGACCTGTGATGCCTATGGTGTGCTGCCGCCGATTGCGCGTCTGACACCGGCGCAGGCGATGTACCACTTCCTGTCGGGCTTCACCTCGAAGACGCCGGGCACCGAACGTGGTGTTGTTGAGCCAGAGCCGACCTTCTCCACCTGTTTTGGTGCGCCCTTCATGCCGCGCCGCCCGGAAGAGTACGGCAACCTGCTGCGTGAAAAGATCGCCAAGCACGGTGCAACCTGCTGGCTGGTCAACACCGGCTGGACCGGCGGTGCCTTCGGCACCGGTTCGCGGATGCCGATCAAGGCAACCCGTGGCCTGCTGACCGCCGCCCTCGAAGGCTCGCTGAACGAAGCAGAGTTCCGCAAGGATGCCAACTTTGGCTTTGATGTGCCGGTTTCGGTGCCTGGTGTTGACACCGCGCTGCTGGACCCGCGTCAGACCTGGACAGATCAGGCAGCCTATGATGCGCAGGCGGCCAAACTGGTCGGCATGTTCGCCGACAATTTTGAGCAGTACCTGCCGCACATCGATGAGGATGTGAAAGCCGCCGCAATCGGTTAACTTTCACAGCCCTAACGCGAAACATCTGACAACGCCCCGGCCCCTCTCCGGGGCGTTGTCTATTCAGCTACTCAAGCGGAATTAAGCCGTCACCCGTTCGTCCAGCGGCACATGCATCACATGGCGCAGGTCATTCAGCGCCATCCAGACCATGTTGCAATCCAGCGGCTGATTGCGCCCCGCCACCTTCCAGCTGAGGCAATAGGGGTCGGTGTGCATATAACCCTCGCGTTCGGCCAACCCACGCCGCGCCACAGGGCGCAGAATAAAGCCAAACACATGGTCCGGCTGCCAGTGCAACATGGCCGTCAGAAAGGCAAAACGGGCCAGAACATCGATCAATCCACGGCCCCGATAAGCCGAATCATCGGCCAGCCACATCTCACCGTGATAAACGGCGCGGCCTGAAATCTGCGCCGCCCCGGGCCCCGGGCGGAACCAGGATCCGGCCATATCAACCTCCATGCCACCGGGGGGAAACTCGGCAAAACGGGCACTGAGATAACGCGCCAGGGTCTGATCACAGAGGTCCAGCAGCCGCATGGCTTGGGTATGCACAACCGCCCCCTTGGCATTGCGCCCAACGACCCAAATCCCTCGAGACTTTGGCAAAAATGTCTTTACGGGATCAAACGGTGGGCCAAGCGGCTGTTCGCCCCGGTGCTTTTCGACGATCCGGGCGTAATCCTCAAAGTCATCCCCAACGGACAAATCCAATTGATGCGACGTGAGAGTATTGATCGTCTGAGTGAGATAGCGGGCGCCATCAAAGACATCATGAATTGTCATAGTGTTCTCCTGTGTTTCACACAGGAAATGATGGCCAATCAAACGCGAATTGTCTCTGAGCAGCCTCAACCGAGGCGAATGTCGTCCATGATCAGATCTTCGGGCATACGTTCAATCATGCTTGTCGGGACGCCCTGAATTTCCAGCGCATGGCTGCGCACAACCAGCGAGGCGAGGGCAAAACTGTTGTCAGGGTAGCGACAGCCCAGCAGCAGGCGTTTGAAGCTGATCGCCTCACTCGCACCGTCTTCGCCGCGATCCATACGGGTGTGAATGTGGTCGTAGCGCAGGCTGCCTGTCCCGCGAATTTCCTCAAAGGGCTGATGCAACTGTGATGCGTGTGTCGCCCCGCCCGGCAGGCGTGGCACTTCGCGGCCAACGGCACTGTATTCCCAGCGGCGCCCGTACCATGTGGCATAAGAACTGTCGCTGCCCACCGCAGAGCAGACCCAGCCCACAGAGGCGCGGCGAAACACCATCAAATAGGATCGGATTGGGTCCAGTGCCTCAGAGGTGATGTCCCCCTCAGCCTCCGCCCAGCATTGCACCCCTTGCCGCAACAGCGCGGACTTATCCCGCCAGAGCTTGTCCAGCGAATGCTGCTGCAGATAGAAGTACCAGCCGTCCTCATCATCCTTGGCGATGTGGTGCAACCCGCCGACATGACCGGTTTCATTGTTTAGCCAGGCCAGCCCGCGTTCCTGCAAATCCTGCGCTTCCTGCAGGGCATGGCGGCCCGCTTCGGTCAGGTGATATTGCCGGTCATCGACGATGAAAAGACGTTCCCCCTTGATCTCCTCAAGGGTGTTGATATGACGGCGCACAGTCTGCCGTGTTGAGCCCAAATGGTCCACCGCGCGGGAGAGATTCAGGGTCGCCGCAAGGGTTGTAAACGAGCGCAACATTTCAAACAGCAATGGGTGATTCTTAAGCTCAGCCATGGCCTTCCTTTCAGGTTGCGAGGGGGTGCCAGAACACCCGGTTATCGTTAACAACCGCTAAAGTTGCGGAGACAAAACCCGGCAAACGCCTTAATTTACAGCAATCACAGTACCGGTAAATAAATCATACATCAATGGGTGATCTCGTTAACCCCATGAAGAATTTCTAATCAATTGATTGAAACCGTGCATCCGAAATACTTCTTACGGTAGTCTCATTAACGGGAGAATTGCATGTCACACCCAGTTGATATCCATGTGGGTAAGAAACTAAAGAACCTGCGCGTTCTGCGCGGTCTCACTCAGACCGACGTCGCAAAAGGTTTGAACATCTCGTTCCAGCAGGTCCAGAAATATGAGTTGGGACGCAACCGTATTTCGGCCAGCAAACTGTTCGAAATCGCCAACATCCTGAACGTGCCGCCGGCATACTTCTTCGAAGGTCTGGATCAGACCGCCGATGACTCCACCCCTGTCATCGATGAAGAAACCGCCCGTATCGCCGCCGTGTTCAGCAAGATCCAGGACGATCGCCTGAAGGCCCAGATCCGGTCTTTTATTGACGCCGTGGCTGGTTACGTGCCTGCCGAAAACAACAACGGCGCCTAACCGATCAAAGCGCGGCGCATCAGGTTGAGCGCCGCGACCAGCAGAACGATCAGCGTTGCCTTTTTGAATGCGGCCTGATCGATCCGCTCATGCAGTTGGAAACCAATCCAGGTTCCCAAAAGCGCTGGCACCAGCAGGGATGCGGAAAAGACCACCGTGTCCTTTGTCACCACTCCGGAACTGATGTGTGCCATGAACAGCGCCAGCGCCCCCAGGCCGTAGATCACGCCCTGGATGCGCAGCTGCTCTCCCTTAGGGGTCTCCAGCGCGGTGAGATACATCACCGTCGGAGGCCCCCATACCCCCGAGAGCCCGCCGATAAACCCGGCCACCAGACCAATCGCCACTTCGATCAATCCGCGCCCCTTTTCGGGCAGGCGCAGCTGTACGCCCAGCAGCTGGATCACCGCAAACACGGTGACCGGCGCACCGATCATCAGCAACATGGTTTCGGGATCAAGGTAACGGACCAGTTGGGCGCTGCTGATGATGGCAAGGCCGCCCACAATCATGAACCAGCGGAACCGCTTCATCGAGTCCCAGGCCGCCTGTCGCCCCTGCCGCAGGGCCTGCCAGCCGTTGGTTGCCAGGGTGGGCAACATCAGACCAGCCAGCGCCAATTCAGGCGAAATGACCGAGCTGAGGCCGGAAATCAGGATCATCGGCATCGCGAATCCCACCATGCCTTTGATCACCCCGGCACCCAGTGCGACGATGAAGGCGAACAAATATAACTCGGGGCTCAGCAGCGAAAAAAGCGTGTCCATGTGGCCTCTTACCACGATGGCGGCGAAAGCGGCACAAGAAACGTAAGGGTAATTTATGAACTAGAATTAGTACGTATGGGTATTTTTGTTGCGCTGCAGATGCAAAGTGGATATGCACAGTGCAGCATTTTGACAGCCAGCGCCGATGTCGTAATGGTGTAGCATAAGAGGAACGTAATCATGGCCCATGACGGACAGGACGTGACAATGACCCAAGACGCCCTTATTCCTGATCTTCTGACCCTCACCGGTGCGGCTGTGGCCCCGGTTGAGGCGCTGCTGGAAACGGCCACCGCGCGGGTGCGTGAAACCGTTTCGCTGGAGGGCCGCGTGTCTGGTGGCCTGCTGGAAGAGAACCAAACCGCCGCCCATGGGCTGGCCTGGCTTGCGACCTATGCCTTTTCACTGAAGCAGATGCAGGCCTGGGCCGAGAAACTGTCGGCCGAGGGAAAATTCGGCAAGATGGAACAGCTGATGCACCAGATCGCCTTTGGTGAATACCTCTGGCAGATCTACGGCGGCATCCCGATGAGCCAGAATGAAATCATCCGTCTGCAGGATCTGGGCCTGACCCAGGATGAGATGCGCGGGCTGATGCAGCCGGCGGTGATGACCCTGTGTGACAGCGGCAACAGCCAGACCGCACGCGCTGCGCTGGTTGAGCTGATGCAGGACAACGCAGGCTTCGCCACCTTTGGCGCCACCGGTCTGGACGAAGAGCTGGAAATGATCCGCGATCAATTCCGCCGCTACGCAGACGAACGTGTGGTGCCCAATGCCCATGAATGGCATCTGAAAGATGAGCTGATCCCGATGGAGGTCATCGAGGAACTGGCTGAGATGGGCGTCTTTGGCCTGACCATCCCCGAGGAATACGGCGGGCTGGGCCTGTCCAAAGCGTCGATGGTGGTAGTCTCCGAGGAACTGTCACGTGGTTACATCGGCGTGGGCTCCCTTGGCACCCGGTCTGAGATTGCGGCGGAACTGATCCTGGCCGGCGGCACCGACGCGCAGAAAGAACAGTGGCTGCCGAAACTGTCCAGCGGCGAAACCCTGCCCACCGCCGTCTTTACCGAACCCAACACCGGCTCGGACCTTGGGTCGCTGCGGACCCGCGCAGTGAAGGGCGACGATGGCGATTACACCGTGACCGGCAACAAAACATGGATCACCCATGCAGCCCGGACCCACGTCATGACCCTGCTGGCACGCACCGATCCTGACAGCAAAGACCATCGCGGCCTGTCGATGTTCCTAGCTGAGAAGACCCCGGGCGATGATGCCAACCCTTTCCCAACCGAGGGTATGACCGGCGGCGAGATTGAGGTGCTGGGCTACCGTGGCATGAAGGAATACGAACTGGGCTTTGATGGCTTCAAGGTGAAGGGTGAAAACCTACTGGGCGGCGTCGAGGGTCAGGGTTTCAAACAGCTGATGAAAACCTTTGAAGCGGCCCGCATCCAGACCGCGGCACGCGCCATTGGTGTGGCTCAGAACGCGCTGGAGGTCGGCATGCAATATGCCAACGACCGCAAACAGTTCGGCAAGTCGCTGATCCACTTCCCGCGGGTGTCCGGCAAGCTGGCGATGATGGCGGTGGAGATCATGGTGGCGCGTCAGCTGACCTATTTCTCGGCCTGGGAAAAGGACCACGATCAGCGCTGCGATTTGGAGGCCGGCATGGCCAAGCTGCTGGGCGCCCGCGTGGCCTGGGCCTCGGCAGACAACGCGCTGCAGATCCACGGCGGCAACGGGTTTGCGCTGGAATATCAGATCAGCCGGATTCTGTGTGACGCCCGGATCCTCAACATCTTTGAGGGCGCTGCGGAAATTCAGGCACAGGTGATTGCACGCCGCCTGTTGGGCTGATTGCACAGCAGCCTACCTCAGATTTTTCCCCGACTGATGCGGCCCCTGCGGGGGCCGTCTTTTTTGGGTATTTTTGAAACAGTGAAACCTAGTCCGGCACGCAGATCTCACCCTGGCGGACCGCTTTCAGGGTGCGCAGCAGCAGACCGATGATGATCACGCTCAGCACCCCCAGCAGGATCGTTCCGATCCACAGATGGGCGGTGCTGTCGGTGTTGGCGGCGAAGGTGAAGCTGGCGATGGTCACCGCTGCAAACGGGAAGCTGAGCGCCCAGAAGCTGAGCGCAAAGGGCAGCCGCAGGATGCGGGGCAGCTGCAGCGCCACCAGCAGCGTGAAGAAATAGGCCGCGTTGATCAACAGACGTGCCAGCGCATCGACCTCACCATACAGGCGGACCCAGGCCAGAAAGGCCACCGCAGGCGGCGCGATCAGGATCACCAGCGTCGGCTGCAACCGGCCCGGCAGCGGGTCGTGAAAGATCAGCCGGTTCATCACCAGCGCCATCAGAACGCCCCAGAAGACAAGCCCCACCGACATGAAATACCAGCTGAGCTCAAAGTAGCCCAAGGGCACGCCCGCGATCGGCACAAAGACGTTGCCCACCGCCGGAATGAACCATGCGGGGCTGAGGTGTCCGGTCTGAAACGACCGGGCCGAGATCCAGCCCGACACCACCGCCAGCGTCAGCACCGCCTGCATCACCATGCCGATCAGCCACAGCGCCTCGGCCAGTTGGGCGTGACGACTAAGGCTGGCCACCCCGAGGAGCAGGAGTGAGATCGAGATCGCCGGGAAAAAGGCCATTTTCACCGGGTGGCGCCATTCAGCCAGCACCGCGTGCGGGTATTGCAGGCATTTCGCCGCATAGCCCATGAGCAGCAGGAAAAACAGGAAGCCGGTGATCCCGTAAAGCCCATGCGCCAGCCCCGGTCCAAACCCCAGGTTCTGCCCCGCCGATTGCACCGCAAGGGTCAGGCCGGACAGCCCCATGATGATGGCAAAGATGGTGATCGGGTAATATTCCAGCTTGCTGTGGGTCAGATCATCGGCACTGGTGGCCATTGGTACGTCCCTTTCTTGAGGTGTGACGCGCTAAGGCCGCACCACATTCCCTTAAATCCCTTCGCCGCATATTGGGCCACGCTTTCGGCACGCGGGCCTTGCGACAGATCAAGCCGTCGCCCGACTTGAACAGCTACAGCCGGCTAAGTCAAAGGGCCGGAGTTTCCCCCGGCCCTTTTTGATGTCACTGCAATCCTGCGCTTAGTGGAAGATCCGCAACAGGAACAGGGTGATGCCTGGAAAGGCCACGAGGATGACCACCCGCACGATGTCGGAGGCGACGAAATACATCACCGCTTTATAGGTTTCGACCATCGGGGTCAGGCGATCCATCGAGTTGATGACAAACAGGTTCATCCCCACTGGCGGCGTGATCAGCCCGACCTCAACCACGATCAGCACGATAATCCCGAACCAGATCGCGGTTTCCTCCATCGTCAGACCAAAATCCAAGGTCGAGATAATCGGGAAGAAGATCGGGATCGTCAGCAGGATCATCGACAGGCTGTCCATCAGGCAGCCAAAGACCAGATAAAGCGCCAGAATAATCGCCAGGATCGCCCAGGGGCTATAGCCCAGACCGACCACGTAGTTCGACAGTTCCTGCGGCACCTGTGTCAGCGCCAGAAAGCCGTTGTAGAACCCGGCGCCCAGCACGATGAAGAAGATCATCGCGGTGTTCTTGGCGGTGGCGGTGAAACTGCCGATGAGGCTGGATTTGGTCAGCCCGCCGTTCAGGAAGGCGATCAGACCGGTGCCAAAGGCCCCCACAGCAGCGCCTTCGGTCGGGGTGAAGACACCTGCGTAGATGCCGCCAACAACCGCAACGAAGACCAACAGGACCGGCCAGACATCGGCCAGCGCCCGTAGCCGTTCCCCCATCGGGATCGGTTCGCGCACACCAGCGCTGTCAGGGTGCATCCGCACATAGATCGAGATGGTGATCATATAGCCGATCGCCGCCAGAATGCCGGGGACGAAGGCCGCAAGGAACAGCTTGGCGATGTTCTGTTCGGTCAGGATCGCATAGATCACCAGAATGACAGAAGGCGGGATCAGAATGCCCAGCGTGCCCCCCGCCGCCAGCGTCGCGGTGGAGAAGCCGCCGGAATAGCCGTAGCGGCGCAGTTCCGGCAGGGCGACCTGGCTCATCGTGGCGGCAGTTGCCAGTGACGATCCGCAGATCGAGCCAAAGCCGGCACAGGCGCCAACAGCGGCCATGGCCACGCCACCTTTTCGATGGCCAAGGAAGGCCTCCGCCGCTTTGAACAGCGCTTGGCTCATGCCGCCGAGGGTGGCGAAATGGCCCATCAGGATGAACATCGGGACAATCGACAGCGAATAGCTGGAAAAGGTCGAGTAAGTCTCATTCTTCAGCTTCGCCATCGCCATATTGGGCGTGCCCGTGACGAAGTAGAGCCCGCCGAGGCCGACCAGAAACATCGACAGGCCGATCGGGATCCGCAGGAAGATCATCAGCAGAAGGACTGGGAAGGACGTCAGCCCGATTTCAAGGTTAGTCAATGCTCCGCCCCTTCCTGTGCGGCGATGATCTCGCGGTTGGTGAGAAATTCGCCCAAACGCACGACGGCAACATAGGCAGAGACAACAGCAGCCAGCAGGGCCGCGGCAAAGCTGGCGGCATAGGCCCACCAGATAGGGAATTGCAGCAGGAAGGTGGTTTCACCGTAAAGCATCTTGGACTGCATCCCGGCGTAAAGACGCCACGCGATCAGTGCCAGCACCAGTGCAAACAGCACTTCGCCAACCAGCGTGATGAAGCGGTTCACCCGCACCGGAAGTTTTGAGGTGAAGATGTCGACAGAGGCGTGGCCCCCGGTGATCTGGCACAGCGGCAGGAACGCAAAGATCGAGAAGGCAATCCCGGCTTCCACCAGTTCGAAGTCCCCAAGGATCGGGCCGACGCCCGTGTCCAGCAATGTCTTGGCAAAGCCACCCAGCACGGCTTCGGCCAGCCCGCTGTGCAGCATGGTGTTGAGCGTACGCCCCAGAACCGACACACAGGTGATCAGGATCAACGCGGTCAGCACCACGCCCCCCAGCATCGCCATCGCGCGCGCAAGTCCAGTCATGAACCGATGCATTGTTATCCCCTTTTCAGGCCTGAGTGTGACCCGCTAAGCAGTCCGAGGCAGCTGCGCGCCCCGTGTGTTGCAAGGGCCACGGCGTCACCGCCGCGGCCCATCGTTAAGATCCCGTCCGGGATTACATGCTGTGCTGTTTGATCAGCGCTTTGGCCTGATCCAGCAGCGCCTGACCGTCAAAGCCCTTGCCGTTCATTTCAGCGACCCAGTCGGCCTCTTCATTGGCGGCGGCGGCTTTCCATTCAGCAACCTGATCGTCGGACAGTTCGATGATGTTGTTGCCACGCTCCATCGCCTGTTTCAGGCCCGGCTCATCATAAGCCTGCATGGTTTTACCAGCCCAAGCCGAAGTGTCGGCGCCCGAGTTGGCATCGATCACGGCCTTCAGATCATCCGGCAGCGCCATGTACTTCTCTTTGTTCATCGCAAAGATGAAGGTGGTGGTGTAGAGCGAGCTGTCACCGAAGGAGGTGTGGTTTTCCACCAGTTCCGGTACTTTCAGGGCGCCGGTCACTTCCCACGGAATAACAGTTGCGTCGATCACACCTTTCGACAGCGCCTCAGGCACGGCCGGAACCGGCATGCCCACCGGGGTGGCGCCCAGCGACGAGAACATCTTGTTGGTCACGCGGGTCGGGGCGCGCAGTTTCACACCGTTCAGATCCGACACCGAGGTGATCGGCTCTTTCGAGTGGATCAGGCCCGGGCCGTGAACCCACAGCGCGATGATCTTGAAGGGGGCATATTCCTTGTCCAGCATGTTGGCTTCGGCATATTCCCAATAGGCGCGGCTGGTGGCTTCGGCATTGGTCATCATGAAGGGCAGTTCGAACACTTCGGCCTGCGGGAAACGACCCGGCGAATAGCCACCAACGGTCCAAACGATGTCTGCCACACCGTCCTGTACCTGACCGATCAGCTCAGGCGGGGTGCCGCCCAGCTGCATGGCGGGATAGCGTGCAATTTCGATACGACCGTTGGAGTCGGCTTCGACCTTGTCAGCCCAGACATCCAGAATGTGCTTTGGCACGTTGGCCTGCGCCGGCAGGAACTGGTGCAGGTTCAGCGTCACCTCAGCGGCAAAAGCCGTTGCGGCTGTGCCCATCAGTACAGCGGCGGTTGCCGCACCACGCAGAGCGTTTTTCAAAATGGTCATGTCTTTCCTCCCATGGACCGTCTTCGTTGCCCCGCATGCGCGGGATGTGATGAGCGCCCGCCCCTCCTCGGGCGAACGCGGCACCCTTTTCAGGGCTCAAAGTCCGGCTGCTTGGCCGGGTGGGCCGCAGCAAAGGCCGACAGGTCTGCGCAAGCGTTGCAGACCTCCCGCACCCGGTGCAGCCCGGAAATATCAACGCCGAACCGTTCGGCGGAAAACACTTGCGGCACCAGACAAATATCGGCCAGCCCCGGCGTATCGCCGAAACAGAACCGACTGTCTGTACCTTCTTCCTGCAGCAGCGCCTCACAGGCGGTGAGCCCGTCACCAATCCAGCGGTGCAGCCAGTCCATGACCGCCGCCTCATCCGCGCCCAAGGGGCCCTTCAGGTGCTGCAGGACACGCAGGTTTTGCAGCGGATGGATTTCACAGGCGATGGACTGGGCAAAGCCACGCACCTTGGCGCGTTGATCCAGATCCTGCGGCAAGAGCGGCACCTCCGGGTGACGTTCATCCAGCCATTCCAGGATCGCAAGCGACTGACGCAGCACTGTGCCCTCAGGGGTCACCAGAACCGGCAGCAGCTGTTGCGGGTTCAGCGCAGCAAACGCGGCCTCTTTCTGGGCGCCGTTTTTCAGGTGAACCGGCTCAAAGGTGTAGTCGAGACCCTTCAGGTTGAAGGCGATGCGGCAGCGGTAGGAAGACGACGAACGGAAGTAGCCGTAGAACTTCGGCCCCTCTTCCAGTTTGATCGCTTCGTTTTGCATAACCGTCCTCCCCGACAAGTAATGCACATGTTAACTACATTCTGTTTTGACTGGCAACATTTTCATAAGATTCATTGACCATGTCAATTAAATCAAAACCAACCCTACGGTCAGCTTTGCTTGAAAGTAAAAGAAAAGGCAAGCATTTATGGTGAAATTTGGAACTTTGTTTGCCGACAAAAAAATGGGCCGCCCACTGGGGCAGCCCATCATTGTCCCTGAATTCTCAGAGAATCACTGATCAAACCATCTGATTAGTTCAGCGCCTTGTCGGTGATCGCATGGGTCCAAGCGCCCTCAGGCTTCTTGGTGATGACCGGGTCCGAGCCACCCGACATCAGCGACATAACCGTGCGCTCATAGTCGGCCGGATCCAGCGCGCCGTTGCTGCCTGCGGTCAGCTTGGCGATCTCACCCATCATGCGGATCTGGTGCTCTTCGGTCTGTGCGCCCGAGGCATCGTTGTCCAGCACGATCATCGCAGCCTCTTCGGCGTTCTCTTCGGCCCATTTCCAGCCCTTCATCGAAGCACGTACAAAACGCACCATCTTATCTTCAAAGGCCGGGTCTTTCAGGTTCTCTTCCAGCACATACATGCCGTCTTCCAGCGTGGCGACGCCCTGATCTTCATATTTGAACACCACCAGATCGTCGGGACTCAGACCCGCGTCGATGATCTGCCAGTATTCGTTGTAGGTCATGGTCGACACACAGGCCGCCTGACCCTGCAGGATCGGATCCACGTTGAAGCCCTGCTTCAGCACGGTCACGCCACCATCGCCACCTTCGGTCGACAGGCCCAGTTTGCTCATCCAGCTGAGGAAGGGATATTCGTTGCCGAAGAACCAGACACCCAGGGTCTTGCCGGCAAAATCTTCGGGGCCCGACACGCCTGCATCTTTGCGGCAGGTCAGCATCATGCCCGAGGATTTGAACGGCTGGGCGATGTTGACCAGCGACAGACCCTTTTCACGGCTGGCCAGCGCCGACGGCATCCAGTCCAGCACAACGTCTGCACCGCCCCCCGCGATCACCTGCGCCGGGGCAATGTCCGGGCCGCCGGGTTTGATGGTCACGTTCAGGTCTTCTTCGGCGTAGAAGCCCTTGTCCAGCGCCACGTAGTAGCCCGCGAACTGCGCCTGGGTCACCCACTTCAGCTGCAGGGTCACATCATCTGCGGCCTGCGCCATACCGGCCCAGAGGCCCAGCGCAGCCGCGCCCAGCGATTTCACCATGGTTTTCATCTCATACACTCCTTGTTTTATTCCCTTGTTGGATTTTGGCTGCGTTGATTTTTAGTTGCGTCAGCCACGTTGCGACGGGTGCCAGAAGGTCATTGCCTTTTCCAGCAAAGCAACCCCGCCGTAGAAAGCCGAACCAACGATCGCGGCAACCACGATCTCGGCCCAGACAAGATCCAGCGCCAGTTGCCCGACACTGGTTGAGATACGGAACCCCATGCCCCTGATGGGGGATCCGAAGAACTCTGCCACGATGGCACCGATCAGCGCCAAGGTGGTAGTGATTTTTAGCCCGTTGAAGATGAAAGGCATCGCCGCAGGCAGCCGCAGCTTCAGCAGGGTCTGCCCATAGCTGGAGGCATAGGTCCGCATCAGATCCCGCTGCATCTTGTCGGTGGCCTGCAGCCCCTCAACCGTGTTCACCAGCATCGGGAAAAAGACCATGACAACCACAACCGCCGCCTTGGACTGCCAATCAAAGCCGAACCACATAACCAGGATGGGTGCCATGCCCACAATCGGCAAGGCCGCCACGAAGTTGCCCACCGGCAAAAGCCCGCGCTGCAGGAACGGGAAACGGTCGATCACAATGGCAATCAGGAAGGCCGAACCACAGCCCAGCACATAGCCCGACAAGGCGCCCTTGATCACGGTCTGCACAAAATCCTGCCACAGGATATGGGTCGACTGCGCAAAGGTCACCGCAATAACCGATGGCGCCGGCAACAGCACCGGTGACACTTCAAAGCCGCGCACCACGGCCTCCCAGATCAGGATAACGGTCACCCCAAAGATCACCGGCACCGCCAGTGAGGTGAAGCGGGATTTCGGCTGGGCGGCCAGCCACACATTGGCCCGCCAGCCGATCAGCCAGCTGATAAATCCAAAGGCAATCCACATCATTGCGCCATCCCCATCTTCTTCAGGGTCATCCGTTGGATCAGACCAATGAGCGCCACCAGCGCCGCCGCCAAAGCCGCCGCCATGATCAGCGCACTCCAGATCTGGATGGTCTGACCATAATAGCTGCCCGCCAGCAGACGCGCGCCAAGGCCGGCAACCGCCCCGGTGGGCAATTCACCCACGATGGCCCCGACAAGCGACGCCGCCATCGCCACCTTGAGCGAGGCAAAAAGGAACGGCATCGAGGAGGGTAGACGCAGACGCCAGAACTCCTGCCCTGAGGTCGCATTCCAAGTCCGCATCTGATCCAGCTGCATCTGATCAGGGCTGCGCAGCCCTTTCACCATGCCAACCACAACCGGGAAGAAGGACAGATACATCGAAATCATCGCTTTCGGCAGCAGACCGGAAATGCCCACCGCATTCAGCACCACAATGATCATCGGCGCCACCGCCAGGATCGGAATGGTCTGACTGGCAATGACCCAGGGCATCACACTCATGTCCATCACGCGGTTGTAGACAATGCCGATCGCCAGCAGAATGCCGAAGCCCGTGCCCATGACAAAGCCCAGCATAGTAGCCGAGAGCGTGATCCAGCTGTGATAAATCAACGACCGCTTGGAAAAGGCGCGCCCCTTAGCGACCATCTCCCCAGTGGTTTTCCAGATCTCTGCCACCACCTGATGCGGCGCGGGCAGCTTGGGCTTTTTCTGGCTCCATGTGTCTGCGACAAGTTCGGTGAAGCTCAGCTCCACATTGTTGCGCTTGGCCTGATCCTTGGCCCAGGGCGTGTTCAGCGCCACCGCTGCGCCATACCAGATCACAAAAATCGCGGCGACCACGGTGAAAATTGGAAGGAGGGATCTCATGCCACGCCCCCCTGCGCTTTCAATGATCCCCAAATACTCAAACCGCCTGCCCAGCCGCGTGCACAGGTTTTTGAGTAATTTAAGATCATTGAAAGGAATTGGTGGTTAACTGCGGCCACGGTACAGGCTGGAGAGCCGATGACCGTGATCGTTGAAAGGGCCCGCCCCCTTAACCCAAAGGCGGGGCGATGGTGCAGTGGGGGACGCCCCGCTGCGCCGCGTCGCGTTAGGTTCTGCGGATCAATCATAGGCATGCCCCGCGCGCAAACCGTCACGCACCCGGTGCGCGATTTCCAGGAACTCCGGCGTGTCACGGATGTCGAGCGGACGCTCTTTTGGCAGGGTGCTTTCGATCACATCGGTGATCCGGCCCGGCCGCGGGCTCATCACCACGATCTTGGTCGAGAGGTACACCGCCTCAGGGATCGAGTGGGTGACAAAGCCGATGGTTTTGTTGGTGCGCGCCCAGAGTTTCAGCAGCTGTTCATTGAGGTGATCGCGCACGATCTCATCCAAGGCGCCGAAAGGTTCATCCATCAGCAGAATATCAGCATCAAAGGCCAGCGCCCGCGCGATTGAGGCGCGCTGCTGCATACCGCCGGACAGTTGCCAGGGAAACTTCTTCTCAAAGCCTTCCAGCTCCACCAGTTCCAGCACCCGGGCAATGCGGTCCTGCTGATCCTGTTTCGAATAACCCATGATTTCCAGCGGCAGGCTGATGTTGCCGCCAATGGTGCGCCAGGGGTAAAGGCCCGCGTGTTGGAACACATAGCCATAGGCGCGGGCTTTGCGGGCCTCTTCAGCACTGACGCCGTTTACGGTGATGCTGCCTGCTGTGGGGTGTTCCAGATCGGCCATGCAGCGCAAGAATGTGGTCTTGCCGCAGCCCGACGGGCCGATAAAGCTGACAAAGTCCCCTTTGTGGATGTCCAGATCGACATCTTTCAAAGCATGCACGGGTCCATCATTGGTCTCAAATGTCAGCGACAGATTCTTCGCGCTGATCACGGTGGTATTGGTCACGTCCCTGTGTCTCCGTTATTGCGCTTGAACTGCGCAATTATTTTACCTTTTGGTCAATAACGAACGCCCCGAACACGGGTCCGGGGCGTCGCCAATTCAGATACCTGCTGGAATATTAAGCGGATCGCGGTTGATCTGCTTCGGAGCGGTCAGTTCCTTCCACTTCGACAGCGCCACGGCGGCCGAATTGAAGGCCGGACGCGGCACAAAGCGGCCCCGGCCCGGCTGCGGCTGGCTGTTCTGGCCCCAGGCCCAGATGACCTCGCCGCGGCTGAGGGTGTAACGCGCCTGCGCTTTGACCTGGAAATCCTCAAACACGTTGTAATCCAGCACCGAATGGTGGTTCGACGCCGAGATGGTTTTGGAAATCTTTGGATCCCACACCACGATGTCAGCATCCGCACCTTCCACAATCGCCCCTTTCTTGGGATAGATGTTGAGGATCTTCGCCACATTGGTTGAGGTGGCCGCGACAAATTCATTTGGGGTCAGACGGCCGGTTTCCACCCCTTCGGTCCAGAGCACCGCCAGACGTTCCTCCAACCCGTTGGAACCATTGGGGATCAGGCAGAAGTTATCTTTGCCCATCAGCTTCTGCTCGGAGGTGAAGGCTGCATGATCGGTGGCCACCACCTGCAGGCTGCCCGATTGCAGACCGGCCCAGAGGCTGTCCTGATGTGCCTTATTGCGGAACGGCGGTGACATCACCCGGCGCGCCGAATGCATCCAGTCACCTTTGAAATACTCGCTTTCATCCAGGGTCAAGAACTGGATCAGCGGTTCCCCATAAACGCGCATACCCTTCTGGCGGGCACGGCGGATCGCCTCATGCGCCTGCTCACAGCTGACATGCACGATATAAAGCGGGGTGCCAGCTGCATCCGCGATGGTGATCGCGCGGTTGGCGGCCTCCCCTTCAAATTCAGGCGGGCGCGAATAGGCGTGACCTTCGGGACCGGTGATGCCCTTGGCCAGCATCTCTTCCTGCAGATCGGCCACCAGGTCGCCGTTTTCGGCATGCACCATCGGCAGCGCACCCAGTTCCTTGCAGCGCTTGAAGGATGCGTACATCTCATCGTCCTCAATCATCAGCGCGCCCTTATAGGCCATGAAGTGTTTGAACGAGTTGACGCCCATATCGACGGCGTCTTTCATCTCGTCAAAGATGGTCTCATTCCAGCCGGTGATCGCCATGTGATAGCCGATGTCGGCACAGATCTGCGGCGCCGACTTGCGGTGCCATTCATTGATCGCGTTTTTGATCGAGCCGTCTTCACCCGGCAGGCAGAAATCAACCAACATGGTGGTGCCGCCCGTGGCCGCCGCCCAGGTGCCGCTTTCAAAGGTCTCGGCCGCGGTGGTGCCCATGAAGGGCATCTCCAGGTGGGTGTGCGGATCAATCCCGCCGGGGATCACATAGGCGCCTTCAGCGTCGATATATTCATCGCCTTTCAGATCTTCGCCGATCTGTTTGATCACCTCGCCCTCGATCAGCACATCGGCCTTCCAGGTGCGGTCGGCGGTGCAAACCATGCCACCTTTGATCACTTTGGTTGTCATTGTCTTTCTCCCTGAAACTGCCCCGGTGTCTTTGTTTTTTAGGTATCCCGGGGGGTCGGGGGCGTGGCCCCCGATATGTTATCTGATCACTCAACCACCTGTGCGGTTTCCAAAACGGCATGCAGCAGCACATCGGTGCCAGCAGCGGCCCAGTCTTTGCTGATCTCCTCGGCCTCATTGTGGCTGAGGCCATCGACACAGGGGCACATGATCATCGCGGTTGGGGCCACATCATTGACCCAGCAGGCATCGTGGCCGGCGCCGGACACGATATCCATATGACTATAGCCCAGACGTTCCGCCGCATCGCGCACGGCGTTGACGCAGCCCTCATCAAAGGCGGGCGGATCAAACTGGCCGACGATCTCCCACTCCAGCCCAACCTCAATCTCCTCGCAGAGCTTCGGCGCTTTTTCAGCAAACTCTGCCAGCATCGCATCGATCACCTCTTGCAGGTGCGAGCGGAAATCGATGGTAAAGACCACCTTGCCCGGGATGATGTTGCGCGAGTTCGGATAGACATCCACATGGCCAATCGCGCCCACCGCATTGGGCTGATGTTTCATCGCAATCTCATGCACCAGCTCGGTGATGCGGGCCAGACCACGGCCTGCGTTCTTGCGCATCGGCATCGGGGTGGAGCCTGTGTGGCTTTCCTTGCCGGTCACGGTGCATTCGATCCAGCGCAGGCCCTGACCGTGGGTCACAACCCCGATGTCTTTGCCCTCAGCCTCCAGAATCGGGCCCTGTTCGATGTGCAGCTCAAACATCGCGTGCATCTTGCGCGCGCCGACCTCTTCATCACCGATCCAGCCGATCCGCGCGATCTCATCCCCGAAGCGTTTGCCTTCGGCGTCCACACGGTCATAGGCCCAATCCTGGGTATGACGACCTGTGAACACGCCCGAGGCCAGCATCGCCGGGGCAAAACGGGTGCCCTCTTCATTGGTCCAGTTGGTCACGACAATGGGGTGTTTTGTTTTGATGCCCAGATCGTTCATCGTGCGGATCACTTCCAGCCCGCCCAGAACCCCCAAAACACCATCGTATTTGCCACCCGTCGGCTGGGTGTCCAGATGGCTGCCCATATAAACCGGCAGCGCCTCAGGGTCGGTGCCGGCGCGGGTGGCAAACATATTGCCCATCGTGTCCACGCCCATGCTCATACCCGCTGCATCACACCACTGCTGAAACAGCGCGCGACCCTCGGCATCCTCATCGGTCAGGGTCTGGCGATTGTTGCCCCCGGCAATCCCGGGACCAATTTTGGCCATTTCCATCAGACTGTCCCAAAGACGGTCGCCATTGATTTTCAGATTTTCACCCGGCGCGGACATGCCGATCTCCCTCTCCAGTGGTCGTGAGAGGGCGTGCCGCTGACTGCTCTAGCCCTGTCCCGGACCTTCTTCTGGCTGGAGAGCGGCGCCCTCTTGCTGCTTTTTTACCATTTGGTAAAGTGACGATTGCGAACGCAGGGGCACCTGTCAAGAAAACTCTTTCATTGGCGCCGCTGCAATGGCCAAGTTATCAGACCGCGATGTTTTTCGTGGCACCGCATTCAGAGGTCCGCATGACGCAAAGTGATACCGCCCAAGATCAGGCCCAAGATCAAGCTCAGGAAACCGCCAAGGAAACGGCGCAAACGCCCCCCGCTGAGAAAAAGCTCAGCCGGATTCAGCTGCGCAACCGCAAACGGATCATCGAGGCCGCGCTTGAGGTTTTTGCCCAGCATGGCTACCGCGGCGCAACGCTGGACCAGATCGCCAAAACCGCCGGATTGTCCAAACCCAACATCCTTTATTACTTCGATGGCAAAGAAGCGATCCATGTGACCCTGCTGAACCAGCTGATGGAAACCTGGCTGGACCCATTGGCCGAGATGGATCCCAATGGCGACCCGCTGGAAGAGGTCATGGCCTATATTCACCGCAAGGTGCAGATGAGCCGGGAATATCCGCGTGAATCCCGCCTGTTTGCCAATGAGATCCTACAAGGCGCGCCCCGGATGAAACCGCATCTGATCAGCGGGCTTAAACCCCTGGTGGATGAAAAGACCGAAGTGCTGCGCACCTGGATGCAGGCCGGCCAGCTGGCCACGGTTGATCCGCGCCACCTTCTGTATTCAATCTGGGCAACAACCCAGCACTATGCAGACTTTGAGGTGCAGATCGGTGTCCTCAGCCCCGATGAACGTGACCCGATCGACGGCGCCGATGCCTATCTGGACACGATGTTCCGCAAATTGCTGACGCCGTAAACCACATCGAATACCGCGGCGCGGCAGCGGCCGTACCACCTGCGCCTTTCAATGATCCTCAAATACTCAAATGCCAAACATTGAAAAAGCGCCCCAGCTTTCGGCCAGGGCGCTTTTCATTGGCTTCAGGTACCTAGAACAACTGCCTTATTCAGCCGCCTCAAAGTTAGAGGGGTTGTTCGGATGCTGCGTCCAGTTGCCGTATTCTTCCGGCACTTTTTCACCAGTGCGCTCATCCAACTGACCGGCAGCGACCTGCTCCATCGTGATGCAGTTCTCGATCGGGCAGACATTGACGCAGAGGTTACAGGCAACGCATTCGTCATCCTTCACCGTGAACACCCGATCCTCAGACATCTCGATCGCCTGATGGCTGGTGTCCTCACAGGCCGCAAAGCAGCGGCCGCAGCTGATGCAGGCGTCTTGGTCGATCTTGGCCTTGGTTACATAGTTCAGGTTCAGATACTGCCAGTCGGTGACATTGGGCACCGCGCGGCCAACCAGCTCGCTGGTTGAGGTCATGCCTTTGCGATCCATGTAATCGCTGAGGCCTGAGATCATCTCCTGCACCACTTTGAACCCATAGGTCATCGCGGCGGTACAGACCTGCACATTGCCCGCCCCCAGCGCCATGAACTCGGCCGCATCGCGCCAGGTGGTCACGCCACCAATGCCCGAAATCGGCAGGTTTGCGGTTTCCGGGCTGCGGGCGATTTCCGCCACCATGTTCAGCGCAATCGGTTTCACCGCCGGGCCGCAATAACCGCCGTGGGTGCCTTTGCCGTCAATCGTTGGCTCCGGTGCAAAATCATCCAGATCGACCGAGGTGATCGAGTTGATCGTGTTGATCAGGCTGACCGCATCAGCGCCGCCGCGCAGGGCGGCTTCGGCCGGTTTGCGCACATCGGTGATGTTCGGGGTTAGCTTCACGATGCAGGGCATCTTGGAATACTGTTTGACCCAGGAGGTCACCATTTCGATGTATTCCGGCACCTGCCCCACGGCAGAGCCCATACCCCGTTCGGCCATACCATGTGGGCAGCCAAAGTTCAGCTCCACCCCATCTGCACCGGTATCTTCGATACGGTACAGGATATCGCGCCAGCTCTCCTCATCGCAGGGCACCATCAGTGAGATGATGACCGCGCGATCAGGATAGTCGCGCTTCACCGATTTGATTTCGCGCAGGTTGGTTTCCAGCGGACGGTCGGTGATCAACTCAATATTGTTGAGCCCCAGGAGGCGACGGTCAGCGCCCCAGATCGCGCCATAGCGCGGGCCGTTGACGTTAACCACCGGCGGGCCCTCGGAGCCCAGGGTTTTCCAGACCACGCCGCCCCAGCCGGCCTCAAAGGCGCGGCGGACGTTGTATTCCTTGTCTGTCGGCGGCGCAGAGGCCAGCCAGAAAGGGTTTGGGGATTTGATCCCGATGAATTCGCTTGTGAGATCGGCCATTGTGCTATCTCCCTTTGCTTACGCCGACAGCGCGGCGTGAATGTCTTCGGCCGCATCGCGACCCTCGGCCACCGCGGTCACGGTCAGGTCATCACCGCCTGAGGCACAGTCCCCCCCAGCCCAGACCCCTGCCATGCTGGTACGCCCTGCGCCACTTACGGTGATCTTGCCACGCTCCACCGCGGGCAGGTCATCACCGCCCAACTGCTGACCGATGGCCTTGAACACCTGATCGGCAGCCAGACGTACCGTCTGACCTGTAGGTTTCAGATCATTGTCGGTGTATTCAAACTCGATCTCCTGCACCGCGCCATTTCCGATCACCGCTTTGGGCGAAGCATTGGTGATGATGCGCACACCTTTGGTGGCGGCCAGTTCCTGCTCAAACGCGGAGGCGTTCATGCGATCTTTGCCGCGGCGATAGACTAGGCTGACGTTCAAGGCGCCCAGCAGCTTGGCCTGCACGGCAGCATCCACAGCGGTCATGCCGCCGCCAATGACCACAACATCCCGGCCAATCGCCACCTGAGACAGGTCATCGGCCTGGCGCAGCTCGGCAATGAAATCGACCGCATCCAAAACGCCGTCTTTGTCCTCGCCCTCAACATTCAGCGCGTTTACACCGGCCAGACCGATGCCCAGGAACACCGCGTCATAATCGGCCTTCAGCTTCTCCAGTGACAGGCCGGCGCCCAAGCCTTTGCCGTGCTCCACGGTGATGCCCCCGATCTGCAGCAGCCAGTCGACCTCTTTTTCGGCGAAGTTATCGACCGACTTGTAGGCCGCGATGCCAAATTCATTGAGGCCACCGGATTTAGCGCGCGCATCATAGATGGTCACGTCATGGCCTTTGCTGGCCAAACGGTGCGCACAGCTGAGGCCCGCAGGACCCGCGCCCACAACAGCCACTTTCTTGCCCGTTGCGGCCGCACGGGTGAACGGATGCACGCCCGATGCCATCAAAGTATCGGTGGCGTAGCGCTGCAAATTGCCGATCTCCACCGGCTTGCCCTCAGCGGTTTCGCGCACACAGGCCTGTTCACACAGCGTTTCGGTGGGGCAGACACGGGCACACATGCCGCCCAGAATATTCTGCTCCAGAATGGTTTTGGCCGCCGCATCCGGGGTGCCGGTGGCGATTTGCCGGATAAACAAGGGAATATCGATATCTGTCGGACAGGCCGTCATACAGGGCGCGTCGTGACAGAAGTAACAACGATCCGCGGCGACAAGCGCCTCGTGATCGTCAAGCGGGGGATGCAAGTCCGAGAAATTCTCGAACAGGTCCTCCGCAGGGAGCCGTCCAGAAACAATGCCTGGCGTCAGCGCGTTTGAAGTCATGAATACCTCCACTGAGCTTGGTTTTGTCTTCTTTTTTGCAATCACTCTGCACCCTTTTTGTTTTTTTCCAAATGGTAAAATTTAAGCAGTTGAAAAAAACTTGCCTGGCGCCGACGGGCCGACCCTCCTCAGAGATGAGGATTTTCTGCGGTCTCCCCGCCCGATAGTGGCTGTCTTCCAAAGCCACCTGCCCGGAATGCCGCCCCATAAAATATTGGGCTCTCGGGCCGCCAGCATGAAGGAACCGCCGTCAATGGGATTGCGCTTTTTCTCGGACAAATCACGACCGGTCCATCTGGGCCCTTACCCGATGGAAAATCTGCGCCGCCAAACGGAGCTGCCTGATCTTTCAGCACTTCCCGCCTGGTCCCCTGTCAGCTTCCGCCGCCCCGATGCGCCTGAAAGCATCGTCAACGCGATGGGCGAATATCAGGCCATGCTGGATGCGATCCGCGACGGGGGTGTGAACCGGCTGCAGTCCGACATCCCCGCCGACCTGGAAGAGCGCGCCAATCATCTGAAATCATTCGGCTATTTCAGTGACGCCAGCATGGTCGGCATCTGCCGTCTGCCCCAGGCCGCGCGGCTGGAGGCACCGGTTCTGAACCCCGATATTCAGCGTCTGGCTGAGGCGCTGAAAACCCGGCAGACGAAGACGCTGGCCTCGGGCATCGACATGATCATGGCCGAGCTGAAAGAGGCCATGGCCGCGCCGCCCTCGTCGATTGACGATCACGAATATGCGCTGGTCTTCCTCTATGAATACCCGCGCGATCCTGGCCCGACTGAGGCAGGCACGGACTGGATCAAAGATGCCCAGGCGCAACGCGCCTGCCTGCGTGCCAATGAAACCGCGGCGGTGCTGGCCAACTACATCCGCTTGCTAGGCTGGGGCGCCAAAGCGCATTCCGGTGGCTCCTCTGACGTAGATTTGAACCACCTCGCCGTGGCCGCAGGTCTGGCCAGTTTCGAAGGCGGCGAACTGGTTGCGCCCTGGGTTGGCCCCCGATTCGGGCTGGCGGCGGTGACCTGCACCCTGCCGGTTGCCACCGATCAGCCGCTGGCGCCGATGGTGCAGCAACCGTGGAAGGCCACCAATGGCCCCGCCTGGTGGCTGGGCACCAACAGTTCCAAATCCGCCCTCAACCGCGATCCCTTTGCCAAACGTCGTTTTGCCGATGGCGGCCATCCCTTTGAACGGCTGAAACGGGTGGAGGACCCCACCACCTATATCGATGAACCCAATGTGGCCCGGGTGCCCAAACGGGCCGATATGTTTGCCCGCGCCCTTTTCGGTGACATGGGCAAACACGTGCAGGAGGCCACTAAAAACGGCCACTACGTGCGCAAGTCCGCGCCCAGCTTTGCCCAACGCCGCGCGCTGGGTGCCTTTGTGGTGATCCAGAACGGCGACCCGAACCCGGCCGGGTCCCATCCCGCTGATCCCATGATCAACGCTTTGAACATCAAGGCCACCAGCTACTTCCTTGGCGCCGATGCCGTTGGCCTCAGCCGTTGCCCCGATTGGGCCTGGTACAGCCACGATGCCGCCGGGGAAGAGATCACGCCGCGCCACGACAACGCCATTTCGATGATCATCGATCAGGGCCGCGAAACGATGGAGGGCTCCTCAGGCGATGACTGGATCGCGGTGGCGCAGTCAATGCGCGCCTACCTGCGGTTCTCGCTGCTGGGGGGGGTGATTGCCCAGCAGATCCGCAACCTGGGTTATTCCGCCAAGGCCCACACGGTGATGGACGGCGAAGTGCTGCAGCCGCCCCTGTTGCTGCTCAGCGGTCTGGGGGAGGTCAGCCGCATTGGTGAGGTGATCCTGAACCCCTATCTGGGGCCGCGTCTGAAATCCGGCGTGGTGACCACCGACATGCCGATGGCGCATGACAAACCGATCGATTTCGGCCTGCAGAAATTCTGCGAAAGCTGCAATAAGTGCGCGCGCGAATGCCCCTCTGGTGCGATCACCGCCGGGCCGAAGCTGATGTTCAACGGCTATGAGATCTGGAAATCCGACAGCCAGAAATGCGCCAGTTACCGGATCACCACACCGGGCGGCGCGATGTGTGGTCGCTGCATGAAAACCTGCCCCTGGAACCTGGAGGGCCTGTTTTCCGAGGCCCCATTCCGCTGGGCAGCCTCTAACATCCCCGCCGCCGCCCCGGTGCTGGCCAAGCTGGACGACAAGCTGGGCAACGGTGGCCTCAACGACGTCAAGAAATGGTGGTGGGATCTGGAGCTGTCAGATGACGGCGCCTATTACCCCAGCAAACACCCGCTGAACCGGCGCGACCTACAGACCGATCTGGACCTGAAGTATGAGGATCAGACACTTGCGGTCTACCCCGCCCCGCTGGCGCCGCCGCCCTGGCCCTACCCCTTCCCGATGGACCGCGAAGCAGGCATTGCCGCCTATGAGGCGATGATCCCGGCCGAAGAATACCGCGCCAAACTGGCCGCCGGCGATCTGAGCGTGGTGCACCGGTACGAGACCCCCACCGATGCCCCCGTGATCCGGGTAGAGGTCAGCAAGGTCGAAGCAATGACCGCCGATGTGACCAAATATGAGTTTGCCACGCTGGACGGCGCCCCGCTGCCGGATTGGACGGCAGGCGCCCATCTGGACGTGCTCGTCGCGCCCGAATTCCTGCGCCAATATTCGATGTCGGGCAACCCGTCCGAAACCGGCCGCTATCAGATCGGCGTCCTGCGCGAGGACGAAGGCCGCGGTGGCTCCGCTCTGCTGCACCGCATCTTTGAGGAAGGGCGCAAGGTCTTCATCTCCAAACCGATCAACCACTTCCCGCTGGTTGAAGAGGCCGAGAAGACCTTCCTCATGGGCGGCGGGATCGGCATCACGCCGATGATCGCCTTTGCCCACCGTCTGCATGACCTGGGCCGTGATTTTGCCCTGCACTACTCCTGCTCCAGCCGCGCCAATGCTGGATACCTGGAGGATCTCACCGCCATGCCATGGGCGGATAAGGTGCATTACCACTTCAGTGATGAAGGCACCCGCGCCGATCTGGATCAGGTGCTGTCGGGCTACCGCGAGGGCTGGCACGTCTACACCTGTGGCCCGGATCGCTTCATGGCCGGTGTGATGGAGGCCGCCGAACGCCAGGGCTTCCCCGAAGAGGGGCGGCATCTGGAATACTTCAACGTGCCCGAACAGCCCGAATACGAAAACCACCCCTTCACCCTGAAACTGCAAGACGGCCGCCGCCTTGAGGTGCCAGAGGACAAGACCGCCAGCGATGTGCTGATCGAAAACGGCGTGCATGTGGATGTGAAATGCGCCGATGGCATCTGCGGCGTGTGCAAATGTGGGCTGGTGGCCGGTGAGGTGGAACACCGCGATTTCGTCCTGTCAAACAAACAGCGCGAAACCGGGATCATCCTGTGCCAGTCCCGTGCGGCCGAACCGGGGGGTGAGATCGAAATCGACCTCTAGGCTCAGCACCCACCTTCTGTGACAAAATGCGCCCGGGGAAATTCTGCAGTTGCAAAATGAAATGCTGCAGCGTAGCATTTCCCCATGACCAGCAAACCGCGCCTTTCCAAAGCCGACTGGTTAAAAACCGGTTTCGCCGCCCTGACAGAGGACGGCCCCAACGCGTTGAAAGCCGAACCTCTGGCCCGACGCATGAAGACGACCAAGGGGTCCTTCTACTGGCACTTCGCGGATGTTCCGGCCTATCAGGCCGCCATGCTGGACGTCTGGGAGGCTGAGGCGCTGACCGCGCTGACCACCGTCATCGAAGAAGAGCCGAACGCCATCGCCCGCCTGCGCCGCCTTGGCGCTGAGGTGACAAGCTATGACAGCGCCGTCTTAGCCGATGCCAATCCCGAACACGCCATGCGCGCCTGGGCCAAGGATGATCCCAAGGTGGCCGAACGGGTCGCCAAGGTGGATGGTCTGCGGCTGGATCTATTGGACGGCTTGTTGAAAGAATCAGGCATCTCAAACCCGGAATGGGCGCGGCTGATCCTTGCCGCCTCGGTCGGGCTGCGCGAATTGCCCGCCAATGACGATGTGGCGCCGATGGATTCGCTGATCGATCTGGTGATGTCGCTGCGCTGACCGCTTATCTTAGAGATCCATTTATCTAAGCAACCGATCAATAAACCGTTGCCGCGCTTCTGGCAGGGGCCGCCCCCGTGTGCCAGAGGCCAGCGATTTCTGTAGGAAATGTCCCGTTGTGCGCAGCCCCAGGGCCACCTCTTGCGGATCCGGGTCCAGCCCGCCCTTCAGCGCAAAGGGCAGCGGCAGCATCCGGTCTGCCCAGTCCCCCGCCCCTTCACGCGATACGGCACGGCCGGTTTTGGGCGACACGTAAATCAGGTCCTGCGTCTTGCCGGTCACCGCACATTCATCGAGGTCCAGACCGTAGCCCAGCTCCTCCAGCAGCGCGACTTCCCAACGCAGATAGGCCAGCGGCCACAGCTCTGTCTCATCCAGAATGTCAAACAGCGCCTCGGTGCGTTCATAAAGCGCCGGGTGCGGTTCACGTTCCGGCAGCGAATGCACCAGCAGCGCACAAACCGCATTCAACCCGGCCAGCGCCTGACGGTCCTGCATCACCATCGCCGCCCGGCTGCGCAGCGGCTCAACACTATAGCTGCCAATGTGATCTTCCAGCCGGGCGCGCCATTGCACATCCAGCTGGGCACCGGGCTGCAGAATGGGGGCAATCTTGCGGCTGGTGGCACCGCGCATCACACCGGCATGAATCCCATGCGTCGGGGTGAACACCTCAAGGATCGCTGAGGTCTCCCCGTGTTTGCGCACTGCCAGCAATATGCCCTGATCCCGCCACTCCATAAGGTCAGCTTTGCGTTTATCAGGCGAAGTTACAAGCGGCGATCAATCCGCCAATCCCGGCTCATCCAGCAGGTGGCGGCCGGCGCGATCTTCGACCTCGATCACCCAGAGGTCGGGATCAAAGGACCGCTGCTTGCTGATCGATGCATCCACCTCCCGCTCATCCCCCGATGACAGTTCCATCCATTTGCGATCGCCGGTCATCAGGTCAAACGAGCGTTGGAATCCAACCGCCTGACCATCCAGTGTGTTCAGCTTCACCAGCACCGCCCCAGCCGTGTCATCGCCATGGGCCACCACAAAGGCCGGAATATCACTTAAGCGGAGTCTGGTCAGATAGGCATCAACCCAAGTGCGAGCAGTCAAACGCATAATTAAAAGTCCCGGTGAAAGTGACGTAGAGTCTACCAGCTTAACGAGTCAAACCACCAGTCATGAGGTTTACATGTCGAATTTCCGCAGACGGACAATTGTCCCGCGTTTTATGGTGACGATGGGTGTTGCGCTGATGGGCGCGGCCTACTTCGAACTGCATCTGATGCCCGAGCCCTACCAGATGAGCCTGGGCGGCCTGTTCGGCTTCCTTGGCACCTTCTGGTTCTTACACGCCTCAGGCATCTTCAAAAGTTAAGAGCCGTCTTTGAAATCGAGCCCCATCTCTGAGTAGCGCTCTTTTTCTTCCAGCCAGTTGCTGCGCACCTTCACCTGTAGGAACAGGTGCACCTTGCGGCCCAGGAACTCACTCAGTTCTTCACGAGCCGCTTTGGAGATGGCTTTGATGGTTTCGCCGCGATGGCCAAGGATGATCCCCTTGTGCCCGTCGCGCGCGACGTAGATCACCTGATCCACCTTGGCAGAGCCATCTTTGCGCTCTTCCCAGTTCTCGGTTTCCACGGTCAGCT
This sequence comes from Thalassovita sp., assembly GCF_963691685.1. Lineage (GTDB taxonomy): Bacteria > Pseudomonadota > Alphaproteobacteria > Rhodobacterales > Rhodobacteraceae > Thalassobius. The sequence continues at coordinate 454,541 of NZ_OY829290.1, read as the reverse complement.
GATAGGGCAGTTCCTGATGCATGCGCAGCGTCAGCTTTTCGCGCGTCATCTCGGCCGCGATCATGCGCATGGGCAGGTCCGCGATCTGATCCTCAGGGTAGAGCCAGGGGCTCTCCGGCAGTTCCTTGGCCAGCCATTTGCGCAAATCCTTCACACCGCGGCCCTTCTCGGCCGAGATCATGAAGGTGTGCACGAAGTCATAGCGTTCGTTCAGATCGGCGCTGAGTTTCAGCAGCACCTCGGGTTTCACCCGGTCGATCTTGTTGATGGCCAGCGCGATTTTGCGCCCCTCACCAATCTCCTCCAGACCTTCCAGAATACGCTCCACCCCTTCGGTCACACCGCGGTGGGCTTCGACCATCAGCACGATGACATCCGCATCCACGGCGCCACCCCAGGCCGCAGCCACCATGGCGCGATCCAGACGGCGGCGCGGTTTGAACAGGCCGGGCGTGTCCACAAACACCAGCTGCGCATCACCTTCCATCGCCACGCCACGGATCCGGGCGCGGGTGGTCTGCACCTTATGAGTCACGATGGAAACTTTGGCCCCCACCATGGCATTGGTCAGGGTGGATTTGCCCGCATTGGGCTCTCCGATCAGGGCGATAAATCCGGCGCGTGTGGTCATATGTGTGAATTCCTAAGGTAGTCAGTCTCCGCGACAGACCTCAGTGTCTGCCCGGCAAGGGGGGCAGGTCTAGCCGATTTCACCGGCTTTGACCAGAAGGGCGGTTAGGCCTGTGTCAGGCGCTCCAGCAGGGTCTTGGCGGCAGCCTGTTGCGCCAACCGCTTGGAGGCCGCGGTGGCCTGTTCGCTTTCGCCGCTTTGCAGGGTGACGGAAATGGTGAAGACCGGCGCATGGTCTGGCCCCGACCGTGACACTTCCGCGTAGCTGGGGGGCGTCTGTTTGCGCGCCTGGGCCCATTCCTGCAGGGCGGTTTTGGGATCGCGGGCATCCGCATCGACGCTGTCCACCCGGCTGCCCCAGAGCCGCAGCACCATCGCCTTGGCGGTTTCAAAATCCGCATCCAGATAGACGGCGGCAATCACCGCCTCCATCGCATCGCCCAGCAGCGCCAGTTTGCGCCGGCCACCGGACATCTGTTCGGACCGGCCAAGTTTCAGCACCGCACCCAGATCGATGTCTTTGGCGACATCAGCGCAGGCCTCTTTGCGCACCAAGGCGTTGAAACGGGGGGCAAGCTGGCCCTCACTGGCGCCTTTGTCACGCTCCAGCAGCGCCTCGGACATCACCAGCCCCAGCACCCGGTCGCCCAGAAACTCCAGCCGCTGATTGTCTTCGCGTGTGGGGGAGGATTTGGACGAATGGGTAACAGCCCGAAGCAGAAGCTCGGGCTGTTTAAAGTCGTAACCAATCCGGCCCTGAAAGGCCTTCAGTTCTGCAGAAAGTTTCATTCCACCGCCTTGAAGAAACGATCCCCGCGCCAGGTCCAGAAGGCCAGCATCGAGGTGCCGCCCGAGGAGAACATGATGCGATCGGCGCGGCCAATCAGGTTTTCATAAGGCACAAAACCAACCCCGCCGGCCTGCTGCGGCACGCGGCTGTCGGTGGAGTTGTCACGGTTATCACCCATGAAGAAATAATGGCCCTGCGGCACGGTATAGACCGGCGTGTTGTCCGAGCTTTGGTTGCCGATGTTCAGGATGGTGTAGCTGCGGCCGTTCGGCAGGGTCTCAATCGCGGCCTCTTTGGCGCAATCGCCGCCCTGACCCACCGGGCCATTAGAACACCGCGGGCGTAGACGCTGCGGGCCCTGGGCCTCAGCAATTTCAACGAAATCCTCTACCGGTTCCTGCGACACGGCTTTGCCATTCAGGTGCAGAATCCCCTGTTTGACCTGCACGGTATCACCCGGCATGCCAATCACACGTTTGATGTAATCCAGCCCGGTCACCGGATGGCGGAACACGATGACATCACCACGCTCCGGCTCAGACCCCATGACGCGGGTGTTCTCACCATCGATCACGGCACAGATGTTTTTCGCATCCAGACCCAGCATGCGGATGTTCGGGCAAGAGGCGTAGGAGTAGCCATAGGCCATCTTGTTCACAAAGAGAAAATCGCCGATCAGCAGCGTCGATTTCATCGAGCCCGACGGGATCCAGAACGGCTGAAAGAACAGGGTGCGGAAAATACCCGCAATGGCCAGCGCCCAAACCACCGTCTTGATGGTCTCAACCACCGCATTGCCCTTTTTGGCCTCTGCTGCCATCTGTTCTTTCTCCTAGAAATCTTTGATTTGGTAGATGAGCGGTTGTGCCCGGTGTGTCAACCCGACCCTTCGTGCAGGTCTGCCTTCGGCGGGATCGGGCGCGCCTCAATCACCACAAAGGCCTGTGCCCAAGGGTGATCGTCGGTCAGGGTGACATGCACCGTCGCCTCATGGCCCTCAGGCGTCATCGCCTCCAGCCGCTCTTTGGCCCAGCCGGTCAGTTCCATCACCGGTTGCCCGGTGCGCAGGTTCCGGACCGACATGTCCTTCCAGGCGATGCCCATCGCCAAACCAGTGCCAAGCGCCTTGGAACAGGCCTCCTTCGCGGCCCAGCGTTTGGCATAGGTGCCCGCCACATCCTTGCGACGTTCCGCCTTGGCCTGCTCAAGATCGGTGAAGACGCGATTGCGGAACCGGTCGCCAAACCGCTCCAGCGTGCCTGCGATACGTTCGATATTGGCCAGATCTGTACCGATCCCCAGGATCATTGGTGCCATACCCCGATCTGACCCGTCGCCTGATTAAGCGTGACCTCCAGCGTGATCGGCAGGAAGTCGTTATAGTCGGAGTCAAACCGCTGTGCCTCAAAATTGAAGATCAGCCCGATCGACAGATCATAGGCGGCGGCGACATTGGCAAAGTCGATGCCGGAAAATCCTGCGCCACCGCCAAGGGTGACAACGCGACACTGTCTGTCACCTAGTTCATTATAGGGCGGTGACAGAACCAGCAGATGGAACGCCCCCGCTGCCGGCTCCACCGTATCCAACAGCGCCAGCCGCACCGCGCCATTGGCAAAGGTGCGGGTGCTCTCCTCCCAGGGTTCCGCCAGATTGCGGGCCTGCGCTTGCCAGTCACACTCAATCACTTCCCCCGCTGTGGCCAGCGCTGGGATGCAGGCGGTCGACAAGAAAACGGACAGGGCGGTTAAAGCGTTACGCATTAGGGGGCCTCCACACGGGTTGTGAAGATCTTGGCCGCTGCAGCGCCAAACATCAATCCAAACACCAGATCAAATCCGCGCTTGGCCCGTGCATAGCCTGCCGCAATCGCTGCAGTGCTGAACAATAGGGCATAGCCAAAAAACACCAGCATTGAGACTGCAATCAACGCTCCAAACAGCGACCAGACCGCAGCCATATCAGCGCCCGCAGGCAGGGCCACGGCATAGACCGCGCCCCAGGAAAAGATCGCTTTGGGATTGGTCAGATGCAGGGCCAAACCTTTGGCAAACAACCGACTTCCCGCCTGCGATGGGGTGACCGCAACCACGCCACCACGCCAGGCAGCGCGCAGTGATTTCAGCGCCAGAAAGCCAAGGTAAGCCGCGCCTGCATACCGCAGCACCTCAAAGATCCAGGCATGGGCCAGCATCATCGCTGACAGGCCAAGCCCTGCCGCGATTCCCCAGGAGGCGGATCCACAGACAACACCTGCCGCCAGCGTCAGTCCGGCGCGACGGCCCAATCCCATCGAGGTGCCAGAAATGGCCAGCGTGGCCGGGCCGGGGCTGCCCCCGGCAACCGCCCAGGCGATCAGGATAAAGACCAGCCCCTCAGCCATGACTTAGCCCTCTGCCAGTTCAGCGCGGGCCTCATCCATCAGGCGGCGCATTTCGCTGATGGCCGGGGTCAGACCACGGAAGATCGATTCCCCGATCAGGAAATGCCCGATGTTCAGCTCCATCACCTCAGGGAAGGCGGCGACAGGTTTCACCGTGTCATATGTCAGACCATGGCCGGCATGCACCTCAAGACCCAGCGAATGGGCATAGGCTGACATGTCGCGCAGCGCTTTCAGCTCCACCTCAACCTGATCCATGTTGCCTTCGGCGAAGTGGTCACAATAAGCGCCGGTGTGCAGTTCGATCACCTCAGCCCCGATACGGGCGGCAGCTTCGATCTGTTTCATGTCCGCAGCGATAAAGATCGACACGCGGCAGCCGGCCTCCCGCAGGGGGGCGATGAAATGGGCCAGTTTGTTTTCCTCACGCGCCACTTCAAGGCCACCCTCGGTGGTGCGTTCCTCACGCTTTTCCGGCACGATGCAGACGGCATGCGGTTTGTGACGCAGCGCGATCTGCTGCATTTCGTCAGTCGCGGCCATCTCAAAGTTCAGCGGCACCGACAGGACCTCCATCAACCCATCGATGTCAGCATCGGAAATGTGACGGCGGTCTTCGCGCAAATGGGCGGTGATGCCATCGGCACCGGCCTCTTCTGCCAGTTTTGCCGCGCGCAGCGGATCCGGATAGGCCCCACCACGGGCGTTTCGCACTGTGGCCACATGGTCAATATTCACGCCGAGACGCAGTTTTCCCAAAGGCTTCATCGCCTTCTCCTTCGCAATAGGCTTCCCCGTCGCGGGCCAACCTAGTCCGGTTTTGAACTGTCGTCAGCCTTGAGATGCGCTTTTTTCGCCAACTCATCCAATTTCGCCTTCAGCGCGCCTTTGCGGCGGTTCTGATAGGCCCGGATCAGCGGGACGGAAATGTAATAGCAGATCGCCCCGGCGATGATTCCGGGCACAATGCCGCCGATCATGAAGGGGTAGAACACCTCATCATAAAAGACCGACAGATCGCTCCAGTCCATCTCGGCCCCGGTGAAGAGGGCGCGGAAGTTATCCCAGAAGGCATCGCCTGCCTGCAGGAACCGTTCGCCGACGGTGGCGGGATCCCCTTCGACATGACGGCCAAATCCCAACTGCCGACCATCCATGCCCAGCATCCAGTAGCCGGTCTGCATCGAGGTCATCACAATCGGCACATAGGTCAGCGGGTTGCCAAAGAATGTGGCGAGGAGCGAGGCCAGCACATTGCCGCGCATCAGAGTCGACAGGATCGCCGCGACCACAAAATGCATGCCGTAGAAGGGGGTAAAGGTGGTGAATACACCGGCAAAGATACCGCGGGCGATCTTTTCAGGCGAATCGGGCAAACGGTGCAGGCGATGTTTGACGTAACGCGCCGCCCGCCCCCAGCCGCCGCGCGGCCAGAAGAACTCGAACACGATCCGCCAGATCGGTCGTTTGTCGCGGCGCTTGAAAACCAAGGCGGTCCGCCCTCCTACTCACCCGTTACAAAACTGGCGCGCGACGGATCCCGATAGCGCGCAAGGGCCGCAACATCACTCTCTGCTTCAAGCGCAGACATCACCGTATGGAGATGTTCTGCGTCGCGCAGTTCCACATCAACCAGCAGCCGGAAGTAATCCGGCTTGCGGTCCACAAACTCAAGGTCCGAGATATTCGCCTTACACTCACCGATCAATGTGCAAATTCGTCCCAAGACGCCCGCGTCATTGCCGATGGTGAGTTCCAGCATCGCATGGTGAATCGCCGGGTGTTTGCCGGCATGCCAATGCAGGTCCAGCCAGCGGTTCATCTGATCTTCGTATTCCTGCAGGGCTTCGCAGTCGATCGCGTGAACCATCACACCCTTGCCGCGGCTGCCGATGCCCACAATGCGTTCACCCGGCAGAGGCTGACAGCATTTGGCAATATTGAAGCTTTGATCCGGCGACAGGCCGACAACCGCGCGGCGCGGCTCAATATTATCAGCCTCAGTGTCTTTCAGTTCAGGATAGACCGAGTGCAACACGTCCGATGCAGTGATCTCAGCACTGCCCAGCCGGGCCAGCAGTGTATCCACATCCTCCACCCGCATGTTGCGGGCGGCGGTTTCCAGCACCTTATCGGTGACCTTCTTACCGGCATGATCAAAGACCGAGCGCACCAGTTCACGCCCCAGTTTGCCGAAACGCTCTTTGTCCACCTCACGCAGGGCGCGGCGAATCGCTGAACGGGCTTTGCCGGTGATGGCGATATCCAGCCATGTGGCCTGTGGTGTCTGACCTTCGGCGGTGATGATGGTGATCGACTGGCCGTTTTTGACCCGCGTCCACAGCGGCACACGCATGCCGTCCACTTTGGCGCCAACACAGGCGTTACCGATCCGGGTGTGGATGGCATAGGCAAAATCAATCGGAGTGGCGCCCTTGGGCAATTTCACCACTTCGCCTTTGGGGGTGAAGCAGAACACCTTGTCCGAATACATCTCCAGCTTGACCGCTTCGAGGAAGGCATCGTGATCCTCCTCAGCGTCGAACTGTTCTGTGAGGCCGGCCAGCCATTTGGCCGGATCCACCGCAAAGGGGTTCATGGAGCGCACGCCGTCCCGGTAGGACCAATGCGCCGCAACACCGGTTTCGGCAACATCATGCATCTGCCGGGTGCGGATCTGCACCTCTACCCGTTTGCCGTCACGCCCCGACACCGTGGTGTGGATCGAGCGGTAGCCGTTGGATTTCGGCTGACTGATGTAATCCTTGAACCGGCCGGGCACAGCACGCCACCGCTGGTGGATCACGCCAAGCGCGCGGTAACAGTCATCTTCGCGGTCGGTGATCACGCGGAAGCCGTAAATGTCTGAAAGGCGGGAGAAGCCCACGTCCTTTTCCGACATTTTCCGCCAGATCGAATAGGGTTTCTTGGCGCGGCCAAAAACCTGCGCTTCGATGCCCGCGGCCTCAAACTCGGCCCGCATATCGCCAGTGATGCGGTGAATCACATCGCCAGTTTCTTTCTGCAGCATCACGAACCGCCGCATGATCGAGGCGCGGGCGTCCGGGTTCAGCACCTTGAACGCCAGATCTTCCAGTTCTTCGCGCATCCACTGCATACCCATCCGGCCTGCCAGTGGTGCAAAGATCTCCATCGTTTCGCGGGCTTTTTGCGCCTGTTTCTCAGGTCGCATCGCTTTGATGGTGCGCATGTTGTGCAGACGGTCGGCCAGTTTGACCAGGATCACCCGCAGGTCCTTGGACATGGCCATGAACAGCTTGCGGAAGTTTTCCGCCTGTTTGGTTTCTGACGAGGACAGCTGCAGATTGGTCAGCTTGGTCACACCATCCACCAGATCGGCCACTTCGGGGCTGAAGCGCTCGGCAATCTCACCGTAGGAGGCTTTGGTGTCCTCAATCGTGTCGTGCAACAGGGCCGTGATGATCGAGGCATCATCCAGACGTTGTTCCGTCAGGATGGCAGCAACAGCGATGGGATGGGTAAAATAGGGCTCGCCCGAGTGGCGGAACTGCCCTTCGTGTGCCGCAAGGCCATAATCATAGGCCTCGCGTATCAGTGTTTCGTTTGTTTTGGGGTTATAGTTGCGAACCAGTGCGATCAGATCGTCAACCGCAATCATATCCTTCGCTTCCCTATACCCTGAGCTGGGGCTTAGCCCTGGCCTTGTGCTTCCATCAGCTGACGCAGCAGCATTTCTTCGGACATGTCGTCCTCTGCCGGCTTGTCAGCTTCACCACCACCCATGAGCAACGCCATGGAATCTTCTTCCGGCTCGTCCACTTCGATCTGGGTCTGGTTGTTTTCGATCAGACGCTCACGCAGGTTGCCTGCCGACTGGGTCTCATCCGCGATTTCACGCAGAGCAACAACAGGGTTCTTGTCGTTGTCACGGTCCACGGTCAGCGGCGAACCAGATGCAATTTCACGTGCGCGGTGCGACGCAAGCATCACCAGTTCGAACCGGTTCGGAACCTTGTCTACGCAATCTTCAACGGTAACGCGGGCCATTAAGACACTCCGATCATGGGAAGGGCTAGAGAGGCAGTATTTATGCCGGAACAGCAGGGTTGACAAGCCACAATTACAGGCGAACCACGGTCTCCACCTCTTCTTTCGGCAGTTCCGCACAGATTTCTTGAACCGTTTTGCCCAGAACCGGGTGTTTCCAGTCGGGCGCCACATCTTTAAGGGGGATCAGAACAAAAGACCGGTCCTGAATCCGCGGATGTGGAAGAATCAGTTGCTCTGGCGCTTGGCGTGTCTGCTGTTCCAGCGGCAGATCCACCCAATGACGCTGCGTCACAAGATCGGGCAGGATCAGGTCATCAACCGCCAGCAAATCCAGATCCAGCGTGCGCCCGGCCCAGCGTGATGTCCGCTCGCGGCCAAACTCATGTTCCACTTTATGGAGGGTTTCAAGGATTTCTGCTGGCGCCATATCGGATCCAATAGACAATGCGCCGTTCACATAGTCAGGCCCAGCCCCCTTTGGAAAACAAGGGGTTTGGTAAAAAGAACTAACCGCATTCAAGGAAAACCCAAGATCTTGCAATCGCGACAACGCACGTTCGATCACTTCCAGGGGAGGTTCGCCTTCAAGAGGAAGATTTCCGCCGAATGCGACCAAGATTTGCTGTTCTTTAAGCATTTTTGACCTATCCTAATGAACCGGAGGGGTCCCTTGCGCCCCCTAGCGCAACAACTTATTTTTGATCAATAGCAGCGTGGCACATATTTCAAACCACTCACGGATCGCCGCGCGCTGATAATCGGAAGGAAATTTGATGTTCTACAAAGACGAACGGCTGGCGCTGTTCATCGATGGGTCGAACTTGTATGCAGCAGCCAAGGCCTTGGGCTTTGACATTGATTATAAGCTGCTGCGCCAGGAATTCATGCGCCGGGGCAAACTGCTGCGGGCGTTCTACTACACTGCGTTGCTGGAAAACGACGAATATTCGCCGATCCGCCCGCTGGTAGACTGGTTACATTACAATGGCTTCACCATGGTGACCAAACCCGCCAAGGAATACACCGACAGCCAGGGCCGTCGGAAGGTTAAAGGCAACATGGATATCGAACTGACGGTCGATGCCATGGAACTGGCCCCACGAGTTGACCATGTTGTGCTGTTCTCCGGCGATGGCGATTTCCGCCCGCTGGTCGAAAGCCTGCAGCGTCAGGGCGTGCGCGTTTCGGTCGTTTCGACCATCCGCAGCCAGCCGCCGATGATTGCTGACGAACTGCGTCGCCAAGCCGATAATTTCATCGAGCTGGACGAGCTGAAAGAAGTGATCGGCCGCCCGCCGCGGGAAACCCCTGCGGAACGCGACATGGCCTATACCGCACCTTAAGCGGTTTAAGCATGAAACGAAAAAACCGGGGCCAGCGTGCCCCGGTTTTCTTTTGCCCCGGTTTTCTTTTGCCAGATCGTTAGACAGTGACCTCAGCCACCCTGCGCCGCGGCGGCGGCGTCGCGGGCATTGTGCTGATCAATGATCGGCGTCGGCCAGGTGCTTTTGATGAAGGCCAGGATCTGCACGATCTCCTCATCGCTCAGGATCTCCTCATAGGCGCCCATCCGGCTTTTGTAGCCGTTGCCGACCATCGCTTCGGTGCCAAACTTGGTGATCATGAACAGCTGCAGATCCGGGTGGTGCCATGTATGACCCGACGGATCATGAGGCGGCGCGGGCAGATAGCCGTCGGCATCGCGTTCGCGCCAATTTGCTTCGCCCTGCAGCTGTGCGCCATGACAGGCGGCGCAATTGTCCGCATAGAGTTCCTGACCAGCCGCAACGGCCGCAGCATCCTGATACGGCAGAAAGCCGGCTGGCTGCGCCTCCGCCCGTTGCAGCCAGAGGCCCCCAAGGGTCACCCCCGCCAGGGCCAACGCCCCAACCGACAACCCAATCGCGTTTTTCCCAATCGCTTTTTTCACCGCGTCTCTCCTTCTTTTGGCCCCTCTTCGCGGCTTCCCCCGCTGGAAGGTCAAGCCCCCCCTTTACCCGGCCCGCTTTGCGCCTTACCTCTGCCATAAGCCACGGAGACCCGCGCCACATGACCGACTCGCCAAACATGGGCAAACCGCCCCTTGATCTTTACCTTGCAGCGCCGCGCGGCTTCTGCGCCGGGGTCGATCGCGCCATCAAAATTGTGGAAATGGCGATCCAGAAATGGGGCGCCCCGGTCTATGTGCGTCACGAAATTGTGCACAACAAATTTGTCGTCGACAGTCTGAAGGCGCAGGGCGCGATCTTTGTTGAAGAGCTCAGCGATTGCCCCGATGACCGGCCGGTGATCTTTTCCGCCCATGGGGTGCCGAAATCCGTGCCGGCCACCGCGCAAGCGCGGGAGATGGTCTATGTCGATGCCACCTGCCCGCTGGTGTCCAAAGTGCACATCGAGGCCGAGCGTCATTCCAGCAACGGTTTGCAGATCATCATGATCGGCCACGCGGGCCACCCGGAAACCGTCGGCACCATGGGGCAGCTGCCCGACGGTGAGGTGCTGCTGGTGGAAACCGTGGCGGATGTTGCCACCGTCGATGTGCGCGATCCCGAGCAGCTGGCCTTTGTGACGCAAACAACGCTGTCAGTGGATGACACCAAGGATATCGTCGCCGCGCTGGAGGCCCGGTTCCCCGCGATCCAGGGCCCACATAAAGAAGACATCTGTTACGCCACCACCAACCGCCAGGAATCAGTCAAAGCCATTTCGGCCAAGATTGACGCGCTGCTGGTGGTTGGGGCGCCAAACTCCTCGAACTCGCGCCGTTTGGTTGAGGTGGGCGCGCGCAACGGCTGTTCTTACGCGCAGCTGGTGCAGCGGGCCGAAGACATCGACTGGCGCGCCATTGAGGGCATCAAAGCCATCGGCATCACCGCCGGGGCCTCGGCCCCCGAGGTGCTGGTCAATGAGGTGATCGATGCTGTCAAAGCCCGCTATGACGTGACCGTCGCCGAGGTGGAAACCGCCAAAGAAAACGTTGAGTTCAAAGTGCCTAGGGTCTTGCGCCAACCTGCGTGATCCTGAACCATTTCGACCGGGCAATTTACGCCTCTCAGGAGACCCCAAATGATTTCGCTACAGTTTCTTATCACCGCCTTTGTTGTCGTTATCGCCCCCGGCACCGGGGTGATCTACACCCTTGCGCTGGGGCTGGGACAGGGCCGCCGCGCGTCACTGATTGCCGCACTGGGATGCACCTTGGGGATCGTGCCGCATCTGGCCGCTGCCATTCTGGGGCTGGCGGCGGTGCTACACACCTCTGCGCTGCTGTTCCAGATCGTGAAATTTGCCGGCGTCGCCTATCTGTTGTGGCTGGCCTATCAGGCGCTGAAGTCCGGTGGTGCCCTGTCCGTCAGCGGGGATGCACAGCGTCAACCGGCCTGGGCCATTGCCCGTCGTGGTGCGCTGATCAATATTCTGAACCCGAAATTGTCGATCTTCTTCCTGGCGCTGTTGCCGCCATTTCTGTCCGGTAATGCTGCAACCGCCAGCGTGGAGATGGCGACGCTGGGCGGCATCTTCATGGCGATGACCTTTGCGGTGTTTGTGATCTACGGCGTCTTTGCCGCCGCGGCGCGAGATTTCCTTCTGGGGTCTGAGCGGGTGATGACATGGCTGAACCGCAGCTTCGCCGGGATCTTCACCCTGCTGGCCGGACGACTGGCGCTGGAGAAAGCATGACAGACGCAGAAACCCTACAGGTCTACGCCGAGGCCGCGGCGCGTTACGCCGAAGGCTTTGCGCGGACCAAAGACACCGATCAGGAAGAAGACTACGCCGCCTTCACCGCGTTGTTGCCGGATGGGGCCAAAGTGCTGGATCTGGGCTGTGGCCCCGGTCACTGGACCGCGCGGATGCGGGGTGATGGCTACGCCGCGGAGGGCATGGATGCCTCGCCCGAAATGGCGGCCTATGCCCGGGACGCCTACGGCATCGAAGTCACGCTTGCCGATTTCAGCGCGCTAGCGCAGCTGGCGGGTTATGATGGCATCTGGGCCAACTTCAGCCTGCTGCCCGCGCCCAAGGCCGCGTTTCCGACCCATCTGGCGCATATCCGGCAGGCCCTGCCCGCGGGCGGTGCGCTGGCCCTTGGCATGAAGCTGGGCAGCGGAGAATCGCGCGATCATCTGGGCCGGTTTTACGCCTATTATAGCGAAGAAGACCTGATTGAACGGGTCACCCAAGCCGGTTTTGACGTGCTGAGCACCCGGCGGGGTCATGGCGAAGGTCTGGCGGGCAAACCCGATACCTTTGTGGTTCTGATCGCGCAGGTGCCGCCGCAGGGCTAAGCTATCCCTCTGAACACCTGCGTTTTTCTTGGCGACCGCCCGTGCCAATCGATCACGACGCCCTAGCTGATGGGGGAATAGGTTCCACCAAGCTGCAAAGGCCTCACTATGTTCAACTGGTCCGCCATTCCCCGGCCCGCCCTGACCTTGGGCTTTGCGGGCACCCTGCCCTTTCTGTTTGCCGCGCTGGCCCCATTGGACGTTACAGACCGCTATGTGCTGTCGCTGGCCTATGGGCTGGTGATCCTATGTTTCATGGCCGGCACCCTCTGGGGTTTTGCCGCCCACCGCAGTGATGCCTTTGGCTATGCCGCCAGTGTCATTCCGGCGATCCTGGCCTTTGGCTTGCTCACAGACCATGTGCTGTCACTGGGATTGGGGACGATCACCCGCCATTGGTTGCTGATCGCGCTGTTTGTCGGGCTGCTGCCCTTGGACCATTGGATGCAGAAACAGGGCCTGGCGCCGCCGTGGTGGCTGAGCCTGCGCCTGTCGATCACTGCTGTGGTCCTGGCCTGCCTGATTTTTGTGGGCCTACAGCCGATCCCCTGACACGCCATCCGCCGCAAACCTCTTGACGGCCCGGCGTGGCACTGGCACTTCGCCTTTATGCCCGAACTTTATGCATATACCGACGGAGCCTGCTCCGGCAATCCCGGCCCCGGCGGCTGGGGCGTTCTGCTGCGCGCGATGGAGGGCGACAAAGTCCTGAAAGAGCGTGAGTTGAAAGGCGGCGAAGCTGCCACCACCAACAACCAGATGGAGCTGATGGCGGCCATCTCAGCCCTTGAGGCGCTTGAGCGGCCTTCGACGCTGACGGTGGTGACCGACAGTGCCTATGTGAAAAACGGGGTCACAGGCTGGATCTTCGGCTGGAAGCGGAATGGCTGGAAAACATCCAACAAAAAGCCGGTGAAAAACGTTGAGCTGTGGCAACGCCTTGATGCGGCACAGACCCGTCACACGGTGACCTGGGAATGGGTCAAAGGCCACGCCGGCCACCCGGAAAACGAACGCGCCGATGAACTGGCCCGCGCCGGAATGGCCCCGTTCAAGGACTAAGCCCCTACTTCACCCCAAAGGACACCCGATGCCCGACCAGCTGAGCCTGCAGATCCTCCTCGACAGTGCATCGGTTCTGGTCTTTGCGCTGACCGGCGCGCTTGCGGCGTCACGGGCCCAGCTGGATCTGGTTGGGTTTCTGTTCATCGCGGCGCTGACGGCCATTGGCGGCGGCACCCTGCGCGATGTTCTGCTGGACAGAAACCCGGTGTTCTGGATCGCCCAGCCCTGGTTCCTGGCGGTGGCCGTTGCCGCCGCAACCCTGGTGTTTTTCACCGCACACCTGTTGGAAAGCCGCTACCGGACGCTGCTGTGGCTCGACAGCCTGGCGCTGGCGGTTGCGGTGCCTGCAGGGGCAGCCGTGGCGCTGGATCTGGGTGCGCATTGGTCCATCGTGATTGTGATGGGGGTGGCCACGGGCACCTTTGGCGGCATGATGCGCGATGTGGTCTGCAATGAGGTGCCGCTGGTCCTGACACAAGGCGAGCTTTATGCCACCGCTGCGGCGGCCGGGGCGCTGGCAACGGTTCTGGCTACAGGCCTGACCGACAGCGCCGGACTGGCCCGTGAATGGGATCTGTTGATCGGCGGGTTGGTCACCTGGGGGTTGCGCGCCGGCTCCCTGCATTTTGGCTGGCAGCTGCCGGTCTACAAAAGCCGACCGCCACGGCAATAAGCGGCGTCAGCCCTTGAAGCGCTGGTAGAACCAGATCAGCAGCATGGCGCCAAGGATCGCACCCACAAGACCTGCCGCCATGCCGGTCACAACCAGCAGGAACCGCAGGATCAGCCCGCCAATCAGCGCCCCGGCAATGCCGATGCCAATGGTGGTGATCAGGTTCGCCTCCTGGCCCATCAGCTTGGTGGCGATGACACCGGCAGCGGCGCCGATGATGATCAGAAACAGAATGGACATTCAGAACCTCCTAAGGGGCAAACCATTGCCACTATTATCTTATTTCCGCCAATGCGTCGGCACCACGATCAGCGCCCCGACCGAGGCTAGGATCGCATCGACACCGGGCGGGCCAAAGCTGACGCCGAACATCACCCGGACAAAATAGAACAGGAAAGCCCCGCCAACACAGATGATGATCGAGGGCAGGATCCCATTGTGGGTGAAGCCCGTCTTTTCGACCAGATAGCCCACGATCCCGGCAATCACCACCGTACCGATCAAGGTTGGAAACATGGGCGTTCTCCTTTGGTTACAGCTGCGTTCCCTTGGGCAGGGGTAGGCCGCGCAGGAACACCTCGGCATCCTGCGCTGCTTTGCCCGCGCGTTGCAAGCGCAAGAGTTGCACGGCCCCGCTGCCACAGGCGACGGTCAGCTGATCGTCCAGCACCTCACCAGGCGCCCCTGCACCATCCACCAAGCGGGAGGCCAGGAGTTTGATGCGCTGGCCGTCAAATTCGACAAATGCCCCCGGGAAAGGCGACAGGCCGCGGATTTTGCGATCGACCTCAGCAGCGGGGGCAGACCAGTCAATTGCCGCCTCGGCCTTGTCGATCTTGCTGGCGTAGGTGACGCCGTCCTCAGGCTGCACCACAGGGGTCAGGGTGGGCAGTTTTGCCAGCGCCTCAACAATCAGCGCTGCCCCCATATCAGACAGGCGGTCATGTAGCTGTGCGGTGGTTTCTTCGGCCTCAATTGCAGTTTCTTCCCGCAAGAGAACCGGCCCGGTGTCCAACCCGGCCTCCATCTGCATGATGCAGATGCCGGTTTCCGCATCGCCCGACATGATCGCACGATGGATCGGCGCAGCCCCGCGCCAGCGCGGCAGCAGTGAGGCATGAATGTTCAAACACCCCTGTGCAGGCGCGTCCAGAATGGCCTGCGGCAGGATCAGACCGTAGGCGACAACCACCGCAACATCCGCGTTCAATGCGGCAAAATCCGCCTGGTCTTCGGCACCTTTCAGCGACACGGGATGGCGCACCTCCAGTCCCAGTTCTGCTGCGCGGGCGTGGACCGGTGTTGGGCGTTCTTTCTTGCCGCGACCAGCCTGACGGGGGGGCTGGCAATAAACGGCAGCGATCTCATGCCCGGCCTCTACCAAAGCCTCCAGAACCGGCACCGAAAACTCCGGCGTACCCATGAAAACTACCCGCATCGTCCTGCTCCTTCGTCCGGCTTAGTTCAGTCTGGCTCAGCTCTGTCCGGCTCAGCGTGCTTTACGTGACTTGCGGATCAGCATGTCGCGTTTGGTCTTGCTCAGGTGATCAAAGTACATCTTGCCATTGATGTGGTCGATCTGGTGCTGCACCGAGGTCGCCCAGAGCCCAACAAAATCGCGCTCTTCCATCTCACCCTGCTCGTTCATGAAACGCACGGTCACCGCGCGGGGGCGGGTGATCTTGGCCGAAACCCCAACAAGGTTCGGGCTGGCCTCTTCATGATCGCGCGGCTGGGTGGAGGCATGCAGGATCTCAGGGTTGGCCATGCGGATCGCCTGATTGCCCTCCTCGGTCGCATCCACAACGATCAGCCG
The DNA here is from genome assembly GCF_963691685.1 of Thalassovita sp. GTDB lineage: Bacteria > Pseudomonadota > Alphaproteobacteria > Rhodobacterales > Rhodobacteraceae > Thalassobius. The sequence continues at coordinate 438,863 of NZ_OY829290.1, read as the reverse complement.
CAGCATCTCACCAATCTGATTGGCGCCCATGCCGACACCGGGCATCGCATACATCGTGTCGATCAGATCCTCCCAGACCTGACGCACGTGATCGGTGATTTCCGCCACCGGCTCCGCCGCAGTGCGCAGACGTTTGTCGGGCCAGGGGATACATTTGCGAACGGTCATTTCAGCGCCTCCTGATAGGCGGCTTCCAGCCGCGCGCGGTCGTCTTGGCCCAGATGGTCAAAGATCACCACACCGTTCAGGTGATCCAACTCATGCTGGGCGCATTTTGCTTCAAAGCCTGTCATCCGGCGGGTCTGGCGCTGCCCCTGCAGATCCAACCAAGTCATCACCACTTCAGCGGGGCGCTGCACCTCAGCGGGTGCGTTTGGGATCGACAGGCAGCCCTCTTCCCCGCCTGCAAGCGCATCTGAGGCCTCAAGGATTTCGGGATTGATCAGCACCTGCGGGGCGCGGGTGCCTTCCTTCCAGGTGACATCCATCACAAAGATCCGCTGCATCACGCCCACCTGCGGCCCGGCCAGCCCCCGGCCATAGGCCGCATACATCGTGTCCAGCATGTCCTGCGCCAGCGTGCTGAGGTCGCTGCCGTCCGCCACCTGGGCGCAGATCTGCTGCAACCGCGGATCAGGCCAGCGCAGGATATCCAGCTGGGCCATGACTTAGCCCCGCGCCAGTTCGCGTTTCAGCTTCTGCATTTTGCGGGTGATCATCTGGCGCTTCAGTGGCTTCAGATAATCGATGAACAGCTTGCCATCCAGATGGTCAATCTCATGCTGCACACAGGTCGCCCAGAGGTCGGCAAAGGTACGTTCCTGTTCCTTGCCATCCACATCCATCCAGCGCACCGTCACCTCGGCGGGGCGGGTCACTTCGGCGAACTGATCCGGGATCGACAGGCAGCCCTCTTCGTAGCTGGATGTTTCATCCGAGGCGGCCACGATTTCAGGATTGAACATCACCAGCGGGCTGTTCTCTTCTTCCTGCGTGGTGCAATCCAGCGTGATCACCCGATGCAGAACACCGATCTGTGGCGCGGCCAGCCCAATGCCCGGCGCGTCATACATGGTTTCCAGCATATCCTCTGCCAGCGTGCGCAATTCGTCACTCATGTCTGCGACCGGATCACAGAGCTTTTTCAGGCGGGGGTCGGGATGGATCAGGATCTTGCGTTTCATGGCGTTGATGTAGGCGATGGGAGGGCATCACGCAATGGGGCAATCCCCAAGCGCCGTAGGGTTCTACCGTGAAAATACGGGCAGCCTGCATTGCTGCAGGGCTGGGCTGCGATGGCTGTGCGTCAATCCACAGGAAAGCGCCAATTGCCACCTTGCTGCCGCCCCCCATCTGCCCCTAGGCTCGCCCGGATCCGGCGGCCCATTCAGGCCACCCAAGAACCGCACAAGACCACCGCATACCCTGAGGGAGACCCGTATGAATTTCGATGAGATCCACAACCGAGTTGGCAGCCATTCCGTCAAATGGGACATGATGGAGACCCTCTATGGCGTTTCCCCCGAAGACGGGCTGTCCATGTGGGTTGCCGATATGGATTTCAAAGCCGCGGATGTCATTCAGGATGCGGTCAAGGCAATGGCTGATCACGGCATCTATGGCTATTACGGCGATGACGCCAGCTATCGCAATGCGATCTGCTGGTGGATGGAAAACCGCCACGGCTGGAAAGTGGATCCATCGTGGATTTTCACCACCCATGGTCTGGTCAATGGCACCGCGATCTGCGTCGATACCTTCACCGCGCCGGGTGATGGCGTGGTTCTGATGACGCCGGTTTATCACGCCTTTGCCAAGGTGATCCGCGCCAACAACCGCCGTGTGGTGGAATGTGATCTGCGCAATGTTGATGGTCGCTATGAGATGGACTTTGACGCTTGGGATCAGCAGCTTGATGGCTCTGAGAAGATGGTCATCCTCTGCTCACCGCATAACCCCGGCGGCCGCGTCTGGACCCACGACGAACTGGAAGGTGTGGTTGCCTTTGCCAAACGCCACGATCTGATTCTCGTCTCGGATGAGATCCACCACGATCTGGTCTACCCCGGTGTGACCCACACACCGATGGCCAATGTGACCGGCGCCGAAGAGCGGCTGATCATGATGACCGCCACCTCCAAGACCTTCAACATCGCTGGCACCCATTGCGGCAATGTCATCATCCCCGATGAAACACTGCGCGCCAAATTTGCCGCCCGGATGGCGGGCCTTGGCCTGTCGCCCAACTCCTTCGGGCTGCATATGACCGAAGCCGCCTATTCCCCGGAAGGCGCCAAATGGGCCGATGCGGTGCTGGAGTACATCGATGGCAACCGGCAGATCTTTGATGCGGGCATCAACGCTATTCCCGGCCTCGCCTCAATGAAGATGGAAGCCACCTATCTGGCCTGGGTCGATTTCTCGGGCACCGGGATGGCGCGGGAGGAGTTCACTGATCGTGTCTCCAAGGAGGCAAAGATCGCGGTGAACCAGGGCCCAACCTTCGGATCTGGCGGCGAAAACTTCCTGCGCTTCAACCTGGCGACGCCACGCGCCCATGTCGAAGAAGCGGTGAAGCGGATGCAGGCTGCCTTCGGCGATCTGCAGTAACCCCACATCAGGCATCCAATCAGACCGGCCCCTGCGGATCATCGCGGGGGCCTTTGCATGCGGCCGGTTGCCACATCCCTTCTGCCAGCACCCCGGCCTGCCTATATCTGTTTCACCCCAGTGAGGGGCTAACACAGTTGGGTTTTCGCCATGTCACATCCCATGAATGCCGCCATTGAAATGGCCATGCAGGCCGCTGATCGCTCGGATGAGTTCAAAAACCTCCCCGGCGCGGGCAAACCGTTGGCGTTTCTCCACCAGCCCAAAGATGCGGTGCTGGACCACTTGCTGAAAGAAAACCAAGCCAAGCCGCTGGCGGTGGAGCTGAAACGCCAGATCGCCACGCTGCACGCCACGTTGAAAGCCACCACTGATCCCGAGGACCGCAAAGCGGTGATGAAACAGATCGCGGACAAACAGCTGCGCCTGGACCTGGAACTGGAAGCGCTGCGCAAATACGGCTGATCTACACCCGGCAGGGGCCACAGCCCCTGCCCTTGACCTTCGCACCCTCCACTCATAGGTAGGCCCTGCCGAAATCAGAGTTGCAGGGTGGTGTCTCCTGCGCTGGCCGCAGGGCCGGTTCTGCTTCGACCACGGCGCAACCCTTACCTCAGGGGCAGCGCGTGGACTCGAACGATCTTCTTGCCAGTAAGCCCCTGACCTTACCGCAAGAGAGACAAATGACCGACTATCTGACCTGGTTTCTGGTGGCCTTCTTCATCATCGGCACGCTGACAAATGGGCTGGGCCCGCAGAAGATCCGCGAAAGCTACGCCGCTTGGGGCTATCCCGCATGGTTCCGCTTTGTGACAGCAGCCCTTGAGGCGCTGGTTGCCACGCTGCTGCTGTTTCCGCTCAGCCAGCCCTTTGGCATCGGGCTTGGCGTGATGATCATGCTGGCCGCCGCCGCCACACTGATCCGCGCCAAGGACTACGTGCAACTCAGCGGCCCTGTGGTGATCCTCACCCTGCTGCTGGTGCTGGCCTACCTCAGCGCAGCCACCTAAGAGCTGCGTTTTTACAAAGCTGACCAAGGGCGGTCGTCACCTCGTCCGCCCTTATCCCGCCTACCCTGTCAGCCAGTGCGGTTTCTGACAGGCCCCGGCGCATCGCCAAGCTACAAAAACAAAAGCGGCCCCGGTTGGAGCCGCTTCAATTCGCGAAAACGCATCAGAAACGTGTGGGCTCAGCTTTGGTGCCCCAGAAGCGCGATGACCTCATGATCCTCTTTCACGAAATCCGCCGGCGGTTTGCCGTGGATCGCGGTGAGGCGTTTGAATTCATAACACATCTCTCCGGCCTCTTCTTCCGAGGCAAGGATCAGACACTGATAGAGGTGTTCGCCCCGGTCAAACAGATCCACAAAGCCACGCAGATGTGGCGCGGAGTCCGCATCCAGCGCAAAGCCAGTTTCCCAGAATCGCAGCACACGATAGGTCTGGCCATCGGCCTCCACCAACATGCGGCTGTTGCGTTTCTGGTCTTTCTTGCGTGCAGCATCCAGACCGGCCTGAACCTCTTTGGGCAGAAATGTCGTCATTTCGCTCCTCCTTCTGGCCCCAAGATGGGGGATTTCCAGTTAAGGTCAAGTAAACCTTTGACGAAATCTCACTCGTCGATGGGCTCTTCCAAGACCGCTCCCTCCACCGGACGCAGCACATGCGGCATCTTCGGATCATAGAGGGCTGAGTCTTTGAAATCACGAACCGTGCCAAGTGCCGGCCCCACCAGAATCAAAGCGGTGCGGGTGATCTTTTCAGCCCGCACTTTTTTGCGAATGTCGCTCAGCGTGCCTTTGATGAACATCTCATCCGGCCAGCCGACGCGGTAGCCCACCACAACCGGACACTCCGCGCCATAATTGGGCACCAGCTGGCGCTCAATCTCACGCAGATTGCGGATCCCCAGATGAATCGCCAAGGTCGCGCCGGTGCGGGCGAAGTTTTCTAGGGTCTCACCTTCTGGCATTGAGGTCGATTTCATCGACACCCGGGTTAGCACAATCGATTGCGCCACCTCAGGGATGGTCAACTCCTGCCCAAGGGCTGCAGCCATTGCCGCATAGGCCGGCACACCAGGGATGATCTCATAGGCAATGCCCTCGGCCTGCAACCGACGGATCTGTTCGGCAATTGCACCATAAAGCGACGGATCACCGGAATGCACCCGTGCCACATCCTGCCCCTTGGCATGGGCCGCCACGATCTCGGCATGGGTCTCATCCAGCGTCATCGGCGCCGTGTCCAGCACCCGCGCACCTTCCGGGGCACAGGCCACCACCTCTGGCGGCACCAAGGAGCCCGCATAGAGACAGACGGGGCATTCGCCGATCACCCGCTCGGCCTTTTTCGTCAGCAATTCGGGATCGCCCGGCCCCGCGCCAATAAAGTAAACGGTCATGCGCCGCGCCCCTCTTTCATCTTTCCAAAAATACTCACTGCGCTGCCTTCTCGGCCAGATCACCGTCAATTTTGCGCGCATAGCCCCGTGGCGTGAACATGCGGGGGCCTTCGCCCAGCTCCGCCAGTCGCGAATTGCTCGAACCGATCAGAACCACGGTCAGCATGTCGACCTCATCGACCTCCAGCTGGTCCAGACGGCGATAGCGCACATATTCCTCAGGCCGCCCCAGGGACGAGGCCAGCATCACCGGCGTATCGGCCGGGCGGTGCTGCAACAGGATCTCCCGCGCCTCGGCCAGCAGGGTCCGGCGGGTTTTGGACACTGGGTTATAGAAGGCAATCACGAAATCGCCCTCTGCCGCCGCTTTCAACCGGCGCAGAATGTCATCACGCGGGGTCAGCAGATCGGACAGCGAAATGGTGCAGAAGTCGTGCCCCAAAGGCGCCCCGGCCCGTGCCGCAGCCCCCTGCAATGCCGAAACGCCCGGCGAACAGATCACGTCCACCCGGTGCGCCGCGTCAGAGACGCCATGTTCCTCCGGCCCGCGATCCAGCAGTTCAAAGACCAGCGCGCCCATCGCGTAGATGCCCGCATCGCCCGAACAGACCAGAGCCACGTTCTTGCCCTTCGCCGCCTGTTCCAGCGCGTAGCGACAGCGCGCCTCTTCGCCGCCCAATGGGAAGTCCGACCGTTCCTTTCCGGCGGCCAATGGGCCCAGCAGATCGATGTAGAGGCCATAGCCAACCAGCTCTTCCGCCTCAGCCACCAGGCGCGAGACCTCGGGCGTGCGCCAACTGGCCTGACCCGGGCCAATGCCCACAACCGACAGACGGCCACGGGCGCGGCCCGCCACCGCGGTCACAGGGGCCTCGGCCATCGCCAGCGCCGCTGTGCCCATGGCGGTTTTGCGTTTCGGATGGGTCAGTGTCACAGCCGCGCCCCCCGCGGCCAAGGCCGCGTTTTCGGCCACACCGTGGGTGCCAATCTCGGCAAAAACCACCTCGGATGTGGTGGCGCAACGCGGGGTTTCCGCGTCCAGCTCCGCCGCTGTGAACAGGCGCAGCGGCACGTTGAACTTCGCCGCCAGTGCGTTCATCGCAGGCTCATCCGCTTTCAGGTCCGCCGTGGCAATGGCCGCCAGCGCACCAGACGCAACACCCGCATCCGCCAGCAGCTCTGCGACCAAGCCATCCAGCTCCTCCGCCGGGCAATTGCGCGAACAGCCAATACCCAGAATTGCGCGCTGCGGGTGGAAGACCAGCGTGGTCTCCTTCGTCACCTCAACAGGTGCCACAGTGCAGTGAATGGTCACCCCGTCACCTTTCGGCAGATCCGCCAGCCAATCGGCCGCCTCAACCGCCTCACCCACCAACGTAGCACCAGCGCCCGACAGCAAGGCCGCCATCGCCGCCTTGGCGTTTTCAGGGTTGGCCAGAACCCAGCCCTGCGGCGGTTCATCCAGCGCCACGCCCATGGCGACATCCCCGGCTGTGGTCACAGCCGCGGTCGCCTCCAACGCCGAAGCGATCTCACCGGCCAGACGGTTGGCGCCGCGATGTCCGCCCAGAAGCGGCACCACAACGGACCCGTTATCAGACACCGACACAACCGGCGGCTCCGCCCGTTTGTCACTCAGCAATGGCGCAACCGCACGGATCAGGATGCCGCTGGCACAGACGCCAACCACCGGCACACCGGCCGCAAACAAATCCCGCGCATGGTCCAGCGCATTGGGGAAAAAGGCATCGGCCTGTGCCACACGCCCCTCACGGCCGTGCACCTCAGCACCCAGAACCGCCGCCACTTGATGCGCCACCGCCTCGCCCGAGGCACTCAGCGCCAGAACAACCGGCGTCACATTTTCGCCCGCAGGCCCAGAAGTTACAGCCATGGGTCGCCCCCCTTCACCAGTAGAATCATTGAGAAATAGGGCGCCTTCTCCGGCGCCTCCTTAAGCGGGCAAACCACCTCTTCGGGCAGGCTGGCACGCTCGATATACATGGCCTTTTCGGTCAGGCCCAAGGCCTCGATCACGCCACGGATCTTGGCCAGATGGCGGCCGACCTTCATGATCGCCACGCTTTCCGCGCCTTCGATCCGGCTGCGTAGCTCCGCCTCCGGCAGGGGGCCGGGCAGCACCGTCAGCCGTTCATTGCGCGCCGCCAAAGGCACACCGGCCCGCGCCGCGCAGGTGGTGATTGAGGTCACGCCGGGTACCACCTCAACCTCAAACCGTTCGGACAAGCGGGCAAAGAGATACATGAAGGAACCGTAGAAAAAAGGATCGCCCTCACAGAGGCAGATCACATCCTCACCCGCCTCCAGTGCCGCAGCGATTTCCGTTGCGCCCTTGTCATAGGCGGCCTGCGCCGGGGCACGGTCCACCGTCATCGGCACGTCCATCACAATTTCACGCGCGCCCGCAGGGATCACATCGGCCGCGATGGCGCGGGCAAAGCTGTCGCCACCTGCTAAGGCCGGATAGGCCACCACCGTGGCCCCCGCAATCAACCGATGGGCCCGCAGGGTCATCAGGTCGGGATCACCCGGCCCCAGCCCCACACCATAGAGTTTACCGGTCATCGTTTGATCAGGCTCCACTGGGTGACGGTGCGCAGCGGTTTCCAACCGCTCAAAGGGCCAATCGCCTCCGCCCGTTCGACCGAGATCTTGACCAGCTCACCACCGTAATCCTTCTGCAGCGCAATCAGCGTCGCCTCACTTTCGATGGTCACCGCATTGGCCACCATCCGGCCCAAAGGACGCAGCGCCTCCCAGGCGAACTCGAATGTCTCCCGGCTGAGACCGCCGCCAATGAACACCGCGTCGGGGGCCGGCAGATCCTGCAGGGCGGCGGGCACGGTGCCATCCACCAGCTGCAGCTTCGGCACCCCCAGCGCCAGCGCGTTTGCGGCTGCCATCGACCGGCGATCAGCACGCGGTTCAATCCCGATGGCCTGCGCATAAGAGGCCGAGCGCATCCACTCCACCGCGACCGAACCACAGCCGGTGCCAATGTCCCACAGCAGTGCGCCGCGCATCGGCATCAGCTTGGCCAGCGTCGCCGCACGGACCTCTTGTTTGGTCATGGTGCCGTCGTTCTGAAACAGATCATCCGCCAGCCCCGGCACCCTCGGCAAAAGCGCCGCATCAGGTGCAGCGATGCAATCCACTGCCAGCGTGTTGAACGGCGGCACCTCGTGTTCCCAGCCCTCTGCGACACCGTCAAACCGCTGTTCTTCCTCACCACCCATATTGGCCAGCACCGTCATCTTAGATTTGCCAAAACCACGGGCGGTCAGGAAGGCGGCAATCTTGCCAGGGGTGTCCGAACCGGTGGTCAGGATCAGCAACCGTGCATCCGGCTGGATAAAGGCGATCATCTGCTCCACCGGACGGCCATGCACCGTCAGCGTCTCCAGATCCGCCATCGACCAGCCCATGCGCGCCGCCGCCAACTGGAAGGCCCCGACCTGCGGGTGATAAACCAACTCGCTCGGATCAATCTCACGCCCGATCCGTGCCCCGACCGAAAACCACAGGGGATCGCCGGTGGCCAGAACCACCACACGTTTACCTTTCAGCTCCTGCAACATGCCAATAAGCGCATCAAAGGGCGAGGGCCAGGCCAGCCGCTCGGCCGTGACCGCCGCAGACAGTTCATGATGGCGTTCCCCACCCACAATCACCTCTGCTGCTTCGACAACCGCGCGGGTGGCGGGCAGCAGCCCGTCCATACCGTCCTCACCAATGCCAACAATATGCAACCAAGGATCAGACATGGGCCGCCCCTTTCAATGTTCTGCAAATACTCTCGCCGAAGGCATGCCGATCTTTCATCGGGTTGCCTCCGCTTGTTCTTCTGGCAGCCCCGCTGCCAACGCGTTCACTGCGGCTGAGGCAATGGCTGAGCCGCCGCGACGGCCACGCAGGGCGACAAAGTCACAACCGCGCGGGTTGGCGGCCAATTCGGCCTTGCTCTCTGCCGCGCCGACAAAACCCACCGGGAAGCCAAGGATCACCGCCGGTTTCGGCGCGCCTTGGTCGATCAGCTCCAACAGATGAAACAGCGCGGTGGGGGCGTTGCCCACGGCCACGACAGCCCCGTCCAGATGATCGGCCCAAAGCTCTACCGCGGCGGCAGAGCGGGTGTTGCCAATGCCTGCCGCGATGCCGGGTGTACGGGCATCGTTCAGGGTGACGATCACCTCATTTTCGGCCGGCAGGTAGCGCCGGATGATGCCCGCGCCGACCATTTCGCAATCACACAGGATCGGTTTGCCCGCCTGTAAAGCCGCGTGGCCCGCCGCATAGGCGTTTTCAGAAAACGCCAGCCGGTCCGCAACCTCAACCATGCCACAGGCGTGGATCAGCCGGATCGCCATACGTTCCATGCCGGCATCAAACCGGTCCAGACGCGCCTCACGCCGGACGGTGGCGAAGCTTTCGGCGTAGATCGCCGAGGGGTTCTTTTCATAGGGTCGCATCTGTCCCCCTTTGTGCATGTGGCTACCGCAGGATGCCTCCGGCGGGAGTATTTTCAGGATCATTGAAAGGGCGTTCAGCGCTTGCGGCGTGCACTTTCCGGCCCCAGCGGGTGTTTGGCATGCGGATATTCGGCATGCACGTGGTCATGATCGTGGTGATGGTGATGGTGATGGTGATGGCCATGTTCGTGATCGTGGCTGCGACCATGTTCGTGATGATGGTGGTGGTCATGCCCGTGATCATGCCCGTGGTGGTGATGCCCCATATCGAGACGACACTCCCCAGTGCAGAACAGATCGCAAAGTTTACAATCCGCCACGTTTGACCCCGGCGCCGAGGCGCCCTGACCTTCGACGTGGTGGTGGTGGCTTTCCTGGACCGAGCCGACCTCATCCTCAAAGCCCAGCACCTGCACGCGGTATTTGCACATCACGCAGGTGGGCGGCGGCACGGAGGCCAGCGCCGGATGCGCCGTGCCTTCGGCAGCCTTGGCGCGGTCCTCGGCGGAGATGACGATTTTGCCCTCTTCCAGCGCCAGTTCCTGGGTGCGGAACAGGCAGGTGCCACAGTTCGGCGGCGGCACCGCGCCCACCTGTTCGGTGATACGCTCGGCAAAAGTGGCCAGAACATGTTCGTGGTCGTTGAGATAACCCGCTTTGACAAAATCGATCTCAGGGTGATCGGCGGCCACCTTATCAGTGAAGCCATAGATCCGGTCGATCAGGATGCCGGTGAACAGGAAGTAGGGGAAAACGATGACACGTTTGTAGCCCAGCTTGGTCACATGGCGCAGGCAGGGTTCCACCAACGGGAAGGTCACACCGGAGTAGCCGACCTCCAGCCAGCCAAAGCCCATGCCCTCCTGCAGCAGGCGGGCGATCTTGGAGACATTGGCGTTGGCATCCGGGTCCGAGGCACCGCGGCCGATGACCACCAGACAGGTGTCATGCAGGGCAACCTCACCCAGTTCAGCGTTGGCCTGATCCACGGCGTCCTGAATACGGGCCCCTGCAGCGGCGACCATCTTGGGGTCGACACCCAGTTCGCGGCCGTAAGACACATCGATGCCGTGTTTGGTGGCATAGGTGTTCAGCACCGTTGGGATGTCATTTTTGGAATGCATCGCCGCAAACAGCATCCCCGGCACCGCCAGGATCTTTTCGCAGCCCGCTTCGCGCAGACGGTCCAGCCCGTCGCGGATCACCGGATTGGCAAACTCCAGATAGCCGTATTCCACCATCCAGTCCTGCGGCAGCAGGGGGGGCAGTTTTTCGGCAAGGACAGAAAATTCGTCAACTGCGGCCTGGCTACGCGAGCCGTGACCGCAGATCATCACTCCAATTTTGCTCATGGCTTAAGCTTCCTGCAGCTCTTCTTCGCTAGGCTCTTCATCGGTTTCAGATTCGGTTTCGGCCTCGGGGTCTTTTTTCTTGCCCTTCAGACCGGCAATCAGCGCAATCGCCCCTGCGGCGCCCAAAGCGCCCAGCGCGATCCAGTGATCGTGACCGGCAAGTTCGCCCAGATGGCCGATATGCGCCTGTGCGGGCGCGGCCAACAGGACGCTGCCGGATGCAACAACAGAATAGATAGCTTTCATGCCTCTCCCCAGTTCAACTCTTCTCTCAGAGAGAATGCCCGGGTACGGGCACCTGACGACGTTTGCCCCTGATCCCCTGTTTGGGTCGATCGCACAAACACACCTCTCCGGCCCCGTCATTGGGGCTTCGTCTGAGGCGCACTATAGGCAGCGTGCCGCAGTGCCGCAATGCGGTTCGCGGCATGTGTGGCAACAAAGCCGACCTTAGGCTCAGGACCCATTAATGTTCCGCACCGGCGCCAAAATCGCAAAATCTCAATGGTTTGAGGCGCGCCGGAAAGAGTGGTTCTCTTTTCAAGCGCCTCACGCCGTTGAGATGCAGCGATTTTGGCGTCTTCGATTTGGCGGTTTTTCGAACTGAGCGGCGTCATATAGCCTTGAAATAGATCACTATTCCTGCGGCCATGTTCCTTGTCAGTTCGAAAATCTGCCAAACCGGTGCAGGAAGATTAATGGGTCCTGAGCCTAGGCTTGAAGCAACTGGTCCACCGCCTCATAGGCGGAAAAGGCCGCGCCATGTACGGTTGATCGCACCTCACCGCCCAGCGCTTCGCCAGCGAAGAACAGGCGCCCCGCCACCGGACGGAAGGCATAGACCAGAGTACCTTGGTCGCCTTCGTCATAATCGTTGGCATAGGTGCCATTGATGTAGGGCACGCGGTCCCAGTTCTGAACCTGAACCTTTTCAACCAGTTGGCTGGCGGCGCCGTCATAGATCCGGTCCAGTTCCGCCAGCAGATCGCGTTCGATCTGCGCATCGGACTGCCGGGCGGTGGCCAGGGGCACATTGCTGTTTTGGAACAGGCCCAGCACATGGTCACTGCTATCCTTGCCAAAGGCCGCGTTGTAGAAAATCCGCTCGGACCAGGTATCGGCGGTGAAGCCGGACACGCCTTGCGGCAAAGTGATGTCGCCGTAGAAGCGTTCCTTGAATTTGAAGAACGCCTTTAGCCCGCTGCCAAACACCGTATCACCCAGCGCCGCCTTGATCCGGCGGGGCAGGCCGGGGGCGAAACTGATTCCCCCTTTCTGCAGCACTGACAGGGGGATGGTCACAATCACATGGTCCGCACTATAGCGGGCTTTTGCGGTAGTGACTGTCACGCCAGCGTCTGAATGTTCAATCCGGGTTACCGGTTCGCTGAGGCGCAGGGATGCGCTGACCGACGGCAGCATGTGACGCTCAAAGAAGCCATACCATGTGGTGCGTTTGAACTTGCGTTCCGCATAGGCCAGCCGCAGCCAGTTGGCACTGCCACGGCTTTCGCCATCCCAGGTGTCATAGGTCTTGGGCCGGTAGGTGATCGTTTCCTCTTCCACCTTGGCGGCGGGGTTATCCACGATCTCGCTCAGGACGGAATGATCGGCATGGATCCATTCGGCCCCCAGATCGATGGGAAAATCGGCAAAGCCCTGCAGCCGTTTGATCCGCCCACCCCAATGCGGTGCGGCCTCAAGGATTGTGACCTACGCCCCTGCACGGCGCAGCAGATACCCGGCGGTGATCCCCGCCACACCTGCGCCGACAACGATCACCCGCTGTCCAGCCTTCGCCCGTCCAAGGCCGGGTCCAAACAAGGTTGCCGCCAAAGCGGAGAGGCCAAATGCGCGCCGTGAAATCATAGGAATACCCTTTCCATCGCAACACTGTGCAGAAATGCAGAAAACCTGCGCCCGCATAGGCCTGTGCGCGCCCAGCGCTGCGCCCTACCTTCTGCACAGAAACGCATAGGAGCATGAAATGGGTAAGCTGGTCGACGGAAAATGGCATGATGTCTGGTATGACACCAAAGACAGCGGCGGCGCCTTCAAACGGACCGAGGCCACGTTCCGCAATTGGATCACCGCAGATGGCAGCGCTGGCCCTTCGGGCGAAGGGGGCTTCAAGGCCGAAAGCGGTCGCTATCACCTCTATGTCTCTTACGCCTGCCCCTGGGCTCACCGCACCCTGATTTTCCGCGCCCTCAAGGGCTTGAGCGACCATATCACCGTGTCCGCCGTGCATCCCGACATGTTGTCCGACGGCTGGCATTTTGGCACCGATTATGAGGGCGCGACGGGCGACACGCTCTACGGTATGCCCTTTGCCCGCGACATTTACCTGAAGGCGATGCCGAACATGTCGGGCCGGGTCACCGTGCCGATCCTCTGGGACAAGGAGCGGGAGACGATCGTTTCCAACGAAAGCTCCGAAATCATCCGTATGTTCAATTCCGCCTTCAACGGGATCACCGGCAACACCGATGACTACTGGCCCGAGGGTGAACGGGACGCGATCGAAGAGGTCAACGCGCGGATCTATGACACGCTGAACAATGGCGTCTACAAATCCGGCTTTGCCACCACGCAATCCGCCTATGAGGCGGCGGTTTACCCGCTGTTTGACACGCTCCACTGGCTGGAAGACCGGCTGAGCCAGAACCGCTACCTGATGGGCGATCACTTGACCGAGGCTGACTGGCGCCTGTTCACCACGCTGATCCGGTTCGATCCGGTCTATCACCTCCATTTCAAATGCAATCGCCAGCGGATCGTTGATTACCCCAATCTCTGGGCCTATACGCGTGAGCTTTATCAAGTGCCCGGCGTGGCTGAGACGGTGAATATGGACCACATCGTGCGCCATTATCACTACAGCCATGACAGCATCAATCCGCACCGGATTGTGCCGATCAACCCGGTTCTGGACTATCTGGAACCACATGGTCGTGAACACCTCAGCTGATTGCCCACTTGTGTCGCTGCGCGTTTTCCGCTTTCTCTGCCTGAAAGAAGGAGCGCGCGCATGACAACCTGGATCACGGTCTGTGACACCTGCAAGCTAGACGATTGGGAGGCCTCGGGCCGCGAGCAGAAAGATGGTGAGGTCTTGGCCGAATTGGTTGAGGCGGCAGCTGCTGATTGCGCGGACGTGCAGACCCGGCGGGTGTCCTGCCTGATGGGCTGCAGCCACGGCTGCAACATTGCCATCCAGGGCACAGACAAGCTGAATTATACGCTGGGCCGGTTTGAACCGGGTGTTGAGGCGGCGGAGGCCATTGTGGAATACGCCGCGCTGCATGCCGAAAGCGCCAGCGGCCAGGTGCCGTTCCGCCAGTGGCCGCAAGGCGTCAAAGGGCACTTCGTGACCCGCCACCCGCCGCTGCCGAAACCTGAGGTCGAAGCTGAGGCCGCAGAATGATCCAGGAGGCCCGGGACCATGGCGGTGGCGTTGACGCCGCCGCAGCCCGATACGGTGGCACCCGCGCCGATTGGCTGGACCTGTCGACCGGCATCAATCCGGTGCCCTATCCGGTTGGCACCTTCGACATGGACGTCTGGACCGCCCTGCCCGACAAAGGCGCGCAACAGGCGCTGATCGCCGCCGCCTGTGATTTCTGGCAGGTGCCAGAAGGCGCCACTGTGCTGGCCGCGCCCGGGGCCTCCGCCCTGATTGCCCGCATCCCCGCGCTGGCGCCCAAGGGCCGCGTGGACATCCCGCGCCCCACCTATAACGAACACGCCGCCGCCTTTGAGGCCGCAGGCTGGCAGCTGTCCGACACTCAGGCAGAGGCCCGCGTGATCGTGCACCCGAACAACCCGACCGGTCAGTTCTACGACGCGGAACCCACCGGCCCCGCCCTGCATATCATCGACGAAAGCTTCTGCGATATCGCGCCGGATCGCTCCCTGATCAAACTTGCCACCCAACCCGGCACGGTGATCCTGAAAAGCTTTGGCAAGTTCTGGGGGCTTGCCGGCGTACGATTGGGCTTTGCCATCGGTGATCCCGCCCTGATCGCGCGTCTGGAACAGATGCTGGGCCCCTGGCCGGTTGCCGGGCCAGCGCTGCGCATTGGACAGCAGGCGCTCACCGATCAGAAATGGGCCGTGGAAACCCGCGCCCGTCTGACCGCAGACAGCACGCGGCTGGATCAGTTGATGACCGGCGCGGGTGCAAAGCTACACGGTGGCACGCCGCTCTTCCGCCTCTATGAGGTCGAGGATGCCGCCCAGTGGCAGACCCGCTTTGCCGAGGCACGGATCTGGACCCGCACCTTCCCTTATTCGCGTCATTTCATCCGCCTTGGCCTGCCCGGCCCAGACCAATGGCACCGGCTGGAGACCCTGCTATGACCCTCATCCTTGCCATGCTGCTGGACGCCGCTGTGGGCGAACCCAAGGCGATCTACAACCGCGTGCCCCATCCCGCCGTCCTGATGGGGCGGCTGATCGGCTGGGCCGACGACAGGTTCAACCAAGGTGAAAACGCAAAGAGCGACCGGCGCCGCAATGGCATCCTGACCATGCTGGCACTGGCCATCGGCGCGCTGATCCTGGGAAAACTGCTGGCCGCCTTTGGTCCACTGGTGGAAATCCTTGTGCTGGCCGCCCTGCTGGCCCAGCGCAGTCTGGTTGATCACGTGCGTGACGTGGGCAACGCCCTGCGCCTTTCCGAAGGCGACGGCCGCATGATGGTCGCCCGCATTGTTGGCCGCGATACCTCCGCGATGGATGGCCCCGCGATCAGCCGCGCCGCCATCGAAAGTGCGGCCGAGAACTTCAGCGACGGGGTGATTGCGCCGATTTTCTGGTTTGCGCTTTTGGGCCTGCCGGGGCTGCTGCTTTACAAGATCACCAACACTGCCGACAGCATGATCGGCTACCGCACCGAACGGCACCGCGATTTCGGCTGGGCCGCGGCGCGGTTTGACGACCTCCTGAACCTAATCCCGGCCCGGCTGACCGCCGTTTTGATCGCTGCAACCCATCAGGTGTTTCACGGCTGGCCGCTGCTGGTGCGGGATGCCCGCCAGCACCGGTCCCCCAATGCTGGCTGGCCCGAGGCCGCGATGGCCCGTGCGCTCAACGTCGCCCTGTCCGGTCCGCGATCCTATGACGGGGAAATGCGCGATTTTCCTTACGTGAATGTCGACGGCAGCCATAACGCCAATCCAGATCACATCGATGCCGCCTGCACAGCGCTTTGGCGGGTCTGGGGCGTGGTGCTGGGGCTGGCACTCCTGCTGACCCTGTTCTGACCACGCCGCACGCTGGCGACTGGCTAGCGATTGACGGACGATGGTGCTACCGTCGCCGCACCCATTTCAATTTTGAGGCATTTATGAAACGCCCCCTGATCACCAAAGCACTCACCACTTTCGCCCTCACCGCGACCCTTGCCACAGCCAGCTACGCCGCCGAATGTGGCGGCGGATTTAACGGCTTCGTCAAAGGCCTGCGTCAGGAAGCCCAATCGATGGGCTATGACGCCGGGTTGACCAAACGCTTCTTTGCAAATGTCGCGCAGGACCAGAAGGTTCTGGCCGCCGACCGCCGTCAGGGCGTGTTTCAGAAGAACTTCACCGAGTTTTCGCGCCACCTGATTTCCCAGAACCGGATCAACACCGGCAAGAAGAAGGCCCAGCAATACAGCGCGATTTTTGACCGGATTGAACGGGAATACGGCGTCTCGCGCGGGGTGCTTCTGGCGTTCTGGGCGTTTGAGACCGACTACGGCGGCTACCAGGGCGATTTCAACACGCTGAACGCGCTGGTGACCCTGTCACATGACTGCCGCCGCCCAGAATTGTTCCGCCCGCAGGTCTTTGCCGCCCTGGAACTATATGCCCGTGGCGAATTTGATCCGAACCGCACCACCGGCGCCTGGGCCGGTGAGATTGGCATGGTACAGATGCTACCCGCCGACATCATCGAAAACGGTGTGGATGGCGATGGTGATGGCAAAGTCTCGCTGAAAACCTCCGCCCCTGATGCGCTGCTGTCGGGTGGCAAAATGCTCAGCCATCTGGGCTGGCGCGCCGGTGAGCCGTGGTTGCAAGAGGTCACTGTGCCTGCCGAAATGGACTGGTCCCTGTCGGGCACCGCAAAGGCGCTGCCAATCAGCAAATGGCAGGCGATGGGCGTGCAACCCCGTTCAGGCGCCTGGCAGGCGAAGGGCCTCAACGGCAAGCTGATCCTGCCCCAGGGCCGCAAAGGGCCGGCCTTTATCGCCTATCCGAACTTTGACGTTTATTTCGAATGGAATCAGAGCTTTACCTATGTTCTGACCGCAGCCTACTTTGGCACCCGCCTGATGGGTGGCCCGGTGTTTGACGGTGGCGCACCGGAACAGGGGTTGAGCGGCCCGCAGATGAAACAGCTGCAGAAGAAGCTGGCCGCGCGGGGTCACGACGTGGGCAAGATCGACGGCATTCTAGGCGCGGGCACCCGCGCGGCAACGCAGGCTGAGCAGAAACGGCTGGGTCTGCCCGCCGATGCATGGCCCACGGCAAAGTTGCTGAACGCACTGTAAAGGGCTCACCCCGAAGGACGACTGGAAAGACCGGCCGCGCGCCGGTCTTTTCATGTCAGCGCCGGGTTAATCCCGCACCGGAAACCGCTGCCCTTCGGCGGTCAGCACCACCAGCCGGCCGCCATTTTCCACGACCCGGTCACAGCGCGTCACCTCGGTGATGAAATCCACACAGACCACACTGCCCGCAGTGACCCGCCATTTGCCATGCCAATCGCCACCGCCCGCATAGGACCACATATAGGTGCCATCTTCGCGATAGTGAGACTGCCCGCCGTCATAAAATTCCAGCGTTTTGCCCATCAACCGTTCGCTTAAGTCCGCAGGGTCAAACAGTTGATCGCCCGCCCGATCCTGCCAGTCCTGCGCGAAGGCAGGCAGGGCCAGGCCGATCGCCAAAACCACGCTGGTCATTTTGTGCCACATGCTATGCCTCACTGATTGGATCACCGCACAGTGACACGCATTGCAGCACAAAGGTGGTCACAATGCGATAAAGCTTCAGTGAAGATCGGCACAAGCGATCAGCCGGATCACGCCACCAGCGCTTCGGCCTTTTTCAGGTCAACGCTGACCAGCTGGCTGACGCCCTGTTCCTGCATGGTGACGCCAAACAGGCGGTCCATCCGCGCCATGGTCACTGCATGGTGGGTGATGATCAGGAAGCGGGTATCGGTCCGACGGCACATTTCGTCCAGCAGGTCGCAGAACCGGGTCACGTTGGCATCATCCAGCGGCGCATCGACCTCATCCAGCACACAGATCGGCGCCGGGTTCGCCAGGAACACCGCAAAGATCAGCGCCATGGCGGTCAGGGTCTGTTCGCCACCCGACAGTAGCGACAGGGTCGAGAGTTTCTTGCCCGGGGGCTGGCACATGATCTCCAGCCCGGCGTCCAGCGGATCCTCACTCTCGATCAGTTCCAGATTGGCCTCACCGCCACCAAAAAGATGGGTGAACAGCAATGAGAAGTTGGAGTTCACCTGCTCAAAGGCCGTCAGCAGACGTTCGCGCCCCTCTTTGTTGAGGTTGGCAATGCCCGAGCGCAGCGCCTTGATCGCCTCCTCCAGATCGGCCTTTTCATCAACCAACGAGCCGTGTTCCTCACGGACCTCTTTGGCATCTTCTTCGGCACGCAGGTTCACCGCCCCCAGGGCATCGCGCTGGCGTTTCAGGCGGTTCACATCCTGTTCCAGCGCTTCGGCATCGGCCATGTCTTCGGGGTTGGTGTCCAGTGTTTCCAGCAGTTTCTGCGGCGTGACCTGCATCACCTCATTAATGCGCTCAACGGTCAGTGCCACGGTTTCACGGGCGGCTTCGGCACGGGCTTCGGACCCGGCGCGGGCTTCGCGCGCATCGGAGGCGGCGCGTTCCGCATCCCGTTCGCCCTGTTCCGCCAGACGCAGCGCCGCTTCGGCCTCGGCCAGAACATCGGCGGCCTCCTTGCGGCGCGCCTCAGCGGTTTCGATCGCCTCCCCCAGATCTTCGCGCTTTTCCGCGATCTCTTCGGGCAGCGCCATGGCTTCGGCCAGTTCTTCCTCGGATTCCTCTTTGCGGTCTGCCAGTTCCGAGCTGCGTTTGGATGCGGTCTCCAACCGGTGTTTCCAGCCCGAGATTTCCTTGGTGACCTCCTGGCTGCGACGCAGGCGCGCCTCGCCTTCGCGGCGCACCTCATCATGGGCCGAGCGTTTGGTCATCATGGTCATCCGCGCGGCCTCAACCGTCAGCTTCAGATCCTCAACCGCGGCGCGGGCTTCGCTGAGGTCATCAAGCTCACCCAGGGCCTCCTCCGCTTCGACAACACGGGCGCGGGATTCCATCGCCTCATCCTCATGACGTTCAACTGCCATGCCGAGGCTTTCCAGTTTTGATCCGGCCAACGTCATATCCGCTTCGGCGCGCGACAGACGGCGGCTGGCCTCATTGACCAGACGGTCCGCATCCCGTCGCGCCTGACGGGCGGCCTGATCGGCGCGGGTCAGATCGGCCAGGCGCTGGGTCAGCGCCTCATGTGCCGCACGGGCCGCTTCGGCGCGGGTATTGGCATGCTCTGACTGCTGTTTCAGCTCTTCCAGACGGTTCAGCTGCTGCAAACGCAGCGCCGCGGCCGAGGGCGCATCCTCGGCCCAGGCGCGATACCCGTCCCAGCGCCACAGATCCCCTTCGAGGGAGACCAGACGCTGACCGGGCTGCAACAGCGGCTGCAGGCGCGGCGCATCTTCGGGATCGATCAGGCCGATCTGTGCCATCCGGCGGGCCAGAACATCGGGCACAGACACATGGTTTGACAGGGGCGGCACGCCGGGCGGCAGCGCCTGAGCCTCATCATAATCGGGCAGTTCGGTCCAACCCGAAGGGCCATCGCCCTCAACCTGGGGCGCGCGCAGATCATCAGCCAGCGCCGCACCCAGCGCCTTTTCAAAGCCCATTTCCACCTGCAGACGGTCAAGGATCTGACCACCCTCAGCGGTGTCACGTTCCAATAGCTTGGCCAGCGCCGTGACCTCAGCCCGCAGCGCGTTCAACTCACCCTCGGCCTCGGACCTCTCTGCGCGCACATCAGCCTCGCGCGATTGCGTCTCAGCCCGCGCGGCCTCCGCCTCCATCAGTGTTTCTTCGGCGTTTTCTGCCGTCGCCTGCGCCAGCTCTGCCTCTTCCTCGGCCGCTTCGAAATTCGCCTGCGCCTGTTCCGAGGCCTGCTGCGCCGTAGCAACCGCATCGCGCGCTTTCAGCGCCTCAGCCTCGGACCGGGCCAGTGTTTTGCGCACATCATCCAGCATCCGCTGCGCCGATTGGTGACGGGCCGACAGGCGGGCCACATCTTCGGTCTGCTGCGACATCTCGGTTTCGCGATCCTGCAGAACCAGTGCCGCCTCATGCGCCATCTCTGACGCAATTTCCAGCTTATCTTCATGGCCTTCGCTGGCCTTCTGCAGCTCACGCGCTTCCCACTCCAGCCGCTCAATCGTTTCGCCTGCATCGCGGTTCAGACCCGCTTCGCGCTCGATATCCTTACCCATCTGCAGAATGCGATTTTTCAGGGTTTCGATCGACTGCAGCGCCTGCGCTTCCTGATCTTTCAGCGTGTCGCGCTGAACCGCCAGCCGCTGCAGGATCGCCGCGGCAATCGCCTCTTCTTCGCGCAGGGGCGGCAGGCCGGCATCCAACTCGGCCCGCATTTTGGCGATTTTGCGCGCCTCGGCCTCGGCCTGTGCGGTTGCGGTGACACGGCTGCGCAATTCTTCCTCGGCAGCAAGCCGGGCCTCATCCGCTTCGCGCCACCGCCGGTAGAGCAGCAGCCCCTCCGCTTTTCGCAGCTCTTCCCCGATGGTGCGATAGCGCGCCGCCTGACGGGCCTGACGATCCAATGTCGCCAGCTGGCTGGCCAGCTGATCCACCACATCATCCACCCGGGCGAGGTTCTGCTCAGCCCCTTTCAGTTTCAACTCAGCCTCATGACGGCGCTGATAAAGACCCGAGATCCCGGCCGCCTCTTCCAGAATACGCCGCCGTGCTTTGGGCTTGGAGTTAATCAATTCCGAGATCTGCCCCTGCCGCACCAGCGCTGGCGAATGCGCCCCGGTGGAGGCATCGGCAAACAGCATCTGTACGTCACGGGCGCGCACATCCTTGGTGTTGACCTTATAGGCAGAGCCGACGTCACGGGTGATCCGGCGGACGATTTCCAGCTGGTCCTCTTCGTTGAAGCCAGCAGGTGCCAGCCGCTGTGAGTTGTCGATGACCAGACTGACCTCAGCGAAATTGCGCGCCGGACGGGAGGAGGCACCGGCAAAGATCACATCCTCCATGCCGCCGCCGCGCATTGCCTTGGGGCGGTTTTCCCCCATCACCCAGCGCAGCGCCTCAAGAAGGTTCGACTTGCCACAGCCATTTGGACCCACGACTCCGGTCAACCCGTCCTTGATCAGCAGATCGGTCGGATCGACAAAGCTTTTAAAGCCGGTCAGTCTGAGTTTGGAAAACAGCACGTGCTGTGGCGTCCCCTAATGATTCCAGTTGTGATTCCAAAGTCCCCCGATCCTGAGAGCCGCAGCGCCGTTGAGTCAACGCAAACGCCCCTTATTTCGGGTTATCCCAGCAGTTATCCACAAAATATTGCGATTCTTCGCCGATATTGACCCTAGATTAAGGGGGCTTCTGGTCGTTTTTGGCCCGCCAATGCGCGCAAAACGCGCTTGACGCATTGCAGCATTCCGCGCGATTAAAGGGCTTAGTATGGTTCCCATCTCAGAGCGCAAAGCGTTCGGGACGAAGAGGGAATGTGGAATGGGTGACCCAATCCGGGGCCCACAGCCGCAGCCGCCCCCGCGACTGTCAGCGGAGAGTGCCTGCAAGTGCCACTGAGCCACCGCTCGGGAAGGCCGCAGGTGCATCGACCCGCCAGCCAGGAGACCTGCCATGCGATAACGATAACCCAATCCGTCGGGGATGACGGAAGAGGAGACAGAACAAATGACCACTATGACTGCGACGAAGACCGCCGCAAAGTCCAACACCTCGGCGCTGGTTGGTTTCATTTTTGCCGCTGTGATTGGCATGGGCATCGTCACCGTTGCCGGCCACGTACAGGCAGACACCCTGCATGATGCCGCACATGACGTGCGCCACGCCACTGGCTTCCCCTGCCACTGAGCTGACCAGACATCATGTTTGCTAAAATCGGGACCAGCGCGTTGTTCGCTGGGTTTGCAGCAGGGCTGATTGCCGCCGTGCTGCAACTGGTATTCGTGCAACCTGTGCTCTTGCACGCCGAACTCTACGAGGGCGGCGATCTGGTGCATTTCGGGGGAACACTGAACGCTGTTGAACAGGAGCTGCCGGGCTTTGACGCGATGCGCGACGGGCTGAGCGTTCTGTTCACCGCACTGATCTACACCGGCTATGCCTTCATGCTGGTGGGCGCCATGGCGCTGGCCAGCGACCGCGGCCATGCCGTGACCGCGCGCAACGGTATCATCTGGGGCATTGCAGGCTATATCGCCTTCCATTTCGCCCCCGCTGTCAGCCTGCCGCCGGAACTGCCCGGTGTTGCAGCGGCCGATGTTGTGGACCGTCAGATCTGGTGGTTCGGCACGGTGATTTCCGCCGCGATCGCGATGGCGCTGATCGGCTTCGGTTCGGGCTGGGCCGCATGGGGTGTTGCCGCCGTGCTGCTGCTGGCACCTCATTTGATCGGCGCACCGCAGCCTGAACATTTCGCCGGCCCCGTGCCGCCGGAACTGGGCGGGGAATTTGCCGGTCGCGCCCTTGGCGTTGGCCTGGCCTCCTGGGCGATCCTTGGCTGTTTCGCCGGCTTCTTCTGGAGCCGCGCCGAGGCTGAAGGTTAATCCAATACACAGACGCTGGGCCGGGGGCATTGTTCCCGGCCTTTAGCCGAAAGGACCCGTAGAGATGAAGAGCCTCTACCTTGCGATCATCGCCCTGTTTTTTGGCACTGGATTTGGCTTCCTGCTGGCGGTCAGCAGCAACGCGCAGCTGGAAGGCCACGACCATAATGACCCCGCCGCGCACGGCGCAGGCACCGGCCATCTGGCCCATGACATGCCCCATGACACGACTGCAGGTGCCATGACCGGTCACGATCACAGCGCCATGCTGGATGTCACGAGTGAGGCCACTGGTATGCCAGACCTGTCGCTGGAGCTGCACCATGACGGGGGCAACAGCTATAACCTGCAAGTGCGCTATCAAAACTTTGCCCTGACCCCTGAGGCGGTGAATGGTCCGCATGTGCCCGGCACAGGCCACGCCCATATCCATATCGATGGGGTCAAGCTGACCCGGCTCTACAGTGACTGGTTCCTGCTGTCGAACCTGACACCGGGCGCTGAGGTCAAGGTGACCCTGAACGCCAACAGCCATGAGCAGCTGATGCACAGCGGCAAGATGGTTGAGGCGGTGATCACCGTCCCCGCCGCGCAGAACTGACGCAGAAACACACACATCAACTGCGCTCCGCCTCACTGGCCCTCGGCCGCGGAGCGCAGTAGACAGAACCCAACGCCGCTGCCCCGCGCAGACACGCCCGAAACGGAGAGCCCACATGCCCGCCAAGATCCCTGCAACCGTTGTGACCGGTTTCCTCGGTGCCGGTAAAACCACCCTGATCCGCAATATGCTGGCCAATGCCAATGGCAAGCGCATCGCGCTGATCATCAATGAATTCGGCGATCTTGGTGTGGATGGTGACATCCTGAAAGGCTGCGGTGATGAGACCTGCACCGAAGATGACATCATGGAGCTTTCGAACGGCTGCATCTGCTGCACCGTGGCCGAAGACTTCATCCCGACGCTGGAAAAGCTGTTGGATCGGGATCAGAAACCCGATCACATCGTGATCGAAACCTCCGGTCTGGCGCTGCCGCAGCCCTTGGTCCGCGCCTTCAACTGGCCCGAAATTTCCACCCGCGTGACCGTGGACGGTGTGGTCACCGTTGTGGATGGCCGCGCCGTGCAGGATGGCCAGTTCGCCCACAACATCGCCGCCGTGGACGCGCAGCGTAAGCTGGACGAAAACCTGGATCACGAAACCCCGCTGTCGGAACTGTTCGAAGATCAGGTCACCTGCGCCGATATGATTGTGGTGAACAAAACCGACCTCCTCAGCGCAGAGGAAGCCACCCAGCTGACCACCCGCCTGAAAGACGAAAGCCGCGACGGCGTGCAGGTGGTCAAAGCCTCCATGGGGGTTCTGCCGGTGGATGTGCTGCTGGGTCAGGGTGTGGGCGCCGAGGCTGATATGGCCGCGCGTCACGAAAGCCACCATCACCACCATGATCACGATCACGAGGTTGGCGACGATCATCACCATCATCACCACGATCACGACCATGACGATTTCGAAAGCTTCGTTGTGGAACGCGCCGAAATCACCGATCCCAAAGCCTTTGCCGATCAGGTGGTCAGCGTCATTCGCGATCACGGCATCCTGCGCCTGAAAGGCTTCGCTGCAGTGACCGGCAAGCCGATGCGCCTGACCCTGCAGGCGGTTGGCCCGCGCATCGACACCTATTTTGACCAGCCCTTCGGCAGCAACCCACGCAAAACCCGCTTGGTGGTGATTGGGGAGTCCGGCCTGGACCGCGCAGCAATTGAGAAGGCACTGCAAGCATGATCACCATCGCGCAGGAATCGCCCCTGACCGAGGATGGCCGCACCCTGTTGGCTGGCTCAGACGCGGCCCTGCGCGCGGTCTACTCGGCAGAGGAATGCTTCACCCTCGATCCCGAGGAGCTGGTGGATGACAGCATCACCTTCCTCGTCGCGCGGGAAGAAGGCGCCGCCCTTGGTTGCGTGGCGCTGGTTGATTGCGGCAGCTACAGCGAGGTGAAACGCCTCTTCGTGACGCCTCAGGCGCGCGGCAAACGCCTGGCGCGCCTGCTGATGGCCGAACTGGAAGCCCGCGCAGCCGCATTGGGCCATCAGGCGGTCAATCTGGAAACCGGCGACAAGCTGGAAGCCGCGGTCGCGCTTTACAAACGCCTCGGCTACGCGGTCATCGGCCCTTTCGGGGACTATCCCGATCACCCCGCCAGCCTGTTCATGGGCAAAGCACTTTGACCGGCTCAGCCCTTGTGCTCTTTTTCCGGCGCTTTACCTTCGGCGGCCGCTTTCTTCATGCGCTCCAGCAAGGCCGCCTTATCGGTGCCCTTGTCGTTGTTGCGGCGGTTGTTTTCATTGCGCGGTTTGTTTTTGCCGTAGGTGGGCTTCACCCCGCCCATTCTGCTGTAATCCATCTGATCACCCTTCCACTGGTTTTGACGGCTCTTGCCGCAATCTACCACAAAGCTCAAGCAAAGGTCCGCTAGATGCATCTTCTCGCCGCCACTCCGGGATCGATTGATGACGGGCAGGAACCCGTGGATCTGGGCCAAAGCCCGGCTGATGTGATCTTCATCTCTGCGGCCGACACGGAACTGGCGGCCCTCAGCCAGGCCCGCGCCGATCTCAGCGATGCGCCTAGCCTGCGCCTGTCCAACCTGACCCATCTGCAGCATCCGATGTCTGTGGATCTGCATCTGGACAATTGCGCCACGAAATCACGGCTGGTGGTGGCACGCATTCTGGGCGGGGCGGGCTACTGGAAATACGGGTTCGAACAATTTGCCGCCCGTCTGGCGGAGGCCGGTGTGCCCTTTGTGGCCCTGCCCGGGGACGACAAACCCGACGCCGAGTTGCGCGGCCTTTCGACCGTGTCGTCGGAAGACTATGATGCACTCTGGGCCTATCTGGTTGAGGGCGGGCCGGACAACGCGCTGAACTTCCTCAGCTATTGCAACTGGATGCTGGCGGATCATCAGGGTGAGGCCCCACAGGCCGCTGCCCCCCTTCTACGCGCCGGGGTCTACTGGCCCGGCGCCGGTGTCGCCGACATTGCCGCCGCACAGGGCGCATGGCGCGACGGCCAGCCTGTGGTGCCGGTGATCTTTTACCGCGCCTTGGTGCAGGGCGCTGGCCTGAACCCGATCAACCGTTTGGTGAAATCGCTATTGCGCCAGGGGCTGAACCCGCTGCCGATTTTTGTGGCCTCCCTGAAAGATCCAGTATCGGTCGCGACGCTGGAAACCCTTTTCACCGCGGCGGCGCCCTCGGTGATCCTCAATACCACCGCCTTTGCCGTTGGCAGCCCCCATGCGGGCGACCAGGCGCCGGACAACCCGCTGACCATGCCCGCCGCCGCCGAAGCACCGGTGTTTCAGATCGTTCTGGCGGGCAGCACCGAACAGGCCTGGGCTGAGGGCCTCACCGGTCTGTCTGCCCGCGACATTGCAATGAACGTCGCCCTGCCTGAGGTCGACGGCCGCATCCTGTCACGCGCCATCAGCTTCAAGGATGAAGCCTATTTTGATGAGGCCACCGAATGCCCCATCGCCACCTACCGCGCCCAGGGCGACCGGATCGATTTCACCGCCCGCCTTGCCGCCAATTGGGCCAAGCTGCGCCACAAGGCCCCGGCTGATCGCCGGGTTGCCATGGTGCTGGCAAACTACCCCAACAAGGACGGGCGGCTGGCCAATGGTGTCGGCCTCGACACACCCGCCGCCGCTGTGAACATGCTGCAGGCGCTGGCCGGGGCAGGCTACAGCGTTGAAAACGCGCCCGCCGACAGTGACGCGCTGATGCAGCAGATCATGGCCGGGCCCACCAACTGGCTGACCGATCGCGCCGCGCGCGACGGCGGCACGCCCATGACGCTCGCCAGCTACCGGCAGCATTATGATGCCCTGCCCTGGGAGGTGCGCGAACAGATCGAGAGCCGCTGGGGCCAGCCCGAGGAGGATCCGTTCTGCGATGGCAACGGCTTTGCCCTGTCGATCTTCCCGTTCGGCAATGCGGTGATCACGGTGCAGCCCGCCCGCGGCTATAACATCGACCCGACCGACACCTATCATTCGCCGGATCTGGTGCCGCCACACAACTATCTGGCCTTCTATTTCCAGCTGCGCCATGAGTTTGGCGCCGATGCGATCGCCCATATGGGCAAACACGGCAATATGGAGTGGCTGCCCGGCAAGGCACTGGCGCTCTCCTCGACCTGCTGGCCTGAGGTGGTCTTTGGCCCCACGCCGCATCTATATCCGTTCATCGTCAATGACCCCGGCGAGGGCACCCAAGCCAAACGCCGCGCGCAGGCCGTCATCATCGACCACCTGACACCACCGCTGACCCGCGCCGAAAGCTATGGACCGATGAAGGATCTGGAGGCGCTGGTCGATGAATACTATGAGGCCGCCGGCGTGGATCCCCGCCGCATTGAACACCTGCGGCGTGAAATCCTCTCGCTTACCTCGGCCACCGGAATCGGCGAAGATGCTGGGCTAAAAGGTGAGGATGAAGACAGCGATCTGGCCAAACTGGACGCTTACCTGTGTGATCTGAAAGAGGCCCAGATCCGCGATGGGCTGCACATTTTCGGCACGTCGCCCGATGGCGATCAAGCCCGCGATCTGACCATCGCGCTGGCCCGCGTGCCCCGCGGTCAGGGCAAAGGCGCGGACAACTCGCTGATCCGGGCATTGGCCGAGGATCTGGAGCTTGGCTTTGATCCGCTGGACTGTGACATGGCCGCCCCCTGGCAGGGCCCGCGTCCTGGAGTGCTGGCAGATCTCGACACTGCCAATTGGCGCAGTCATGGCGACACGGTGGAACGTCTGGAACTGCTGGCAATCGTCCTCCTCGACACCGAAGGCGCTGCCCCCGGTCCCTCGTCAGCCGAGGTGCTGACGCACCTGCGCACCACGATCCGTCCCACGCTGGACAGCTGTGGCCCCGCCGAAACCGATGGCTTCCTGCAGGTTCTGGACGGCCGGTTCCTGCCCCCCGGCCCCTCTGGCGCGCCGACCCGCGGACGGTTGGATACCCTGCCGACAGGGCGGAATTTTTATTCGGTCGACAGCCGTGCGGTGCCGACCCCAACGGCCTGGGCGCTGGGGTGGAAATCCGCCAACCTGTTGATTGAAAAGCACCTGCAGGATCACGGCGACTGGCCGCGCAGCCTGCTGGTCACTGCCTGGGGCACTGCGAATATGCGCACCGGTGGCGATGACATTGCCCAAGCGCTGGCCCTGATGGGGGTCAAACCCAAATGGGACAATGCCAACCGGCGTGTCACCGGGTTTGAGATTTTGCCAGCCTCGGTGCTTGACCGGCCCCGGGTTGACGTCACCCTGCGTATTTCTGGCTTTTTCCGCGATGCCTTCCCACAGCTGATCGCTTTGGTGGACAGCGCTGCCCGCGCGGTTCAGGCCCTTGAGGAGCCAGAGGATCAAAACCCCGCCGCCGCCCGCGCCCGGTCCGGCGAAGGTCAGGCCCGCGTTTTCGGCTCCAAACCCGGGGCCTATGGGGCGGGTCTGCAGGCCCTGATTGATGAGCGGATCTGGAATGACACCGCCGATTTCGCAGAGGCTTATCTGGAATGGGGCAGCTATTCCTATGGGGCCGGCGGCGAAGGGCAAAAGGACCGCGACGGGCTGGAACAACGCCTGTCACAGGCCGAAGCGATTGTGCAGAACCAGGACAACCGCGAACATGACCTGCTGGACAGTGATGACTACTACCAGTTCGAAGGCGGTGCCGCGGCCGCGGTGAAAACCCTGCAGGGGCAGGACCGGCCCATCTATCACAATGACCATTCCCGCCCTGAACGTCCGGTGATCCGCACGCTGGACGAGGAAATCGGCCGGGTGCTGCGGTCACGCGTGGTGAACCCGAAGTGGATCGATGGGGTCAAACGCCACGGCTATAAAGGCGCCTTTGAGATTGCCGCGACGGTCGATTACCTCTTTGCCTTTGCAGCGACCACCGGAGCGGTCAGAAATCACCATTTTGATTTGGTACATTCCGCGTTTCTGGAAGATCAGGACACCCGCGATTTCATTGCCGAGCATAACGCGCCAGCCCTACGCGAGATTGCTGAACGTTTGCAGGAAGCCATGGACCGCGGGCTGTGGACACCGCGATCAAACTCGGCCCGTGCCTTGATCGAGGCGCTGCGGGCCTAGCTCCTCAGTGGTGTTCAGCACCCTCCGCTTTTGGCCTTGGTTAGGTGGCACATCTGCCGCCTCATCCAGGGCCATTCGTCATATCGTCCCTAACCTGGATCGAGATCGCAGGTTAGGACCTCCGCCGCGAAGCCATCCAGGGCATCCAAACCCTGCAACATACATTTGGATGCACTGCTACCGCCTGTTGGCACTGCCCCTTGCGCGCAGTGAAGCCGCGCGGTGACAACCGCCACATCGCCCGAGATCTGACGAACCCGACAACCAGACACCTGTTCAATCGCCAACCCGGCCAGGGTGCCGACCTGAGCCATTCGGGGCCTAAGCATCCGGTTGAGGCGGATAGCCTCCGCCGTGGTGCCATTGGTGCGCACCGCAAACTGCATCCCGCCAAGGTCAACCCGCGTTGCCGGCAGGCCCCGAAAATCACGCCCGGCCATATCACAGGCCGCGAGCATAAGAATCACCAAAATCCATCTCATCTAAGGACTGTGCCACAAAGGGGTTAACAGCCCCCTAATGCTGCCCCCTGCGACAATCCATCATTTGTATTCCATTTCCAGAATATATATACATTCGGCATATGGAATATTTTGGAGGCCACCATGGCACAGACTCTTTCTAGACCAGCCGACAGCCATAACCCGCTGTATTTCCTCGCCTCTTTGGGCGCAGGCGGATTGTCCGTCACATTTTTCATGTATCTGATGTTTTGGATCCCCCACCCCGGCCAGCCCGTGCCCGTCTTCGAAGACATCGCCCGCGCGCTGACAACGGGCAGCGCCCCTATGCGGGCAAGCGTCGTGATCGCCCTTGCGGGAATCGCAGTTTTTGCGGTGATGAACCTCACCTCACTGGTGTGGAACCTCAAGGCGCTGAGTGCCTTCAAGAGGACGCAAGCCTATGAAACATTGACCAAAACCAACGCTCAATCCAGCCTGTTGGCCGCCCCGCTGGCAGTGGCGATGAGCATTAACGGAATGTTCATTGTTGGTCTGGTATTTGTACCGGGGCTGTGGTCGGTCGTTGAATATCTGTTTCCGCTGGCAATGGTTGCCTTTCTGGCGCTGGGGATCTGGGCGCTGCGTCTGATTGGTGACTATCTGGGGCGGATCCTGTCACAGCCTGGTGCTTTTGACCTGAAGGCGCATAATTCCTTTGCGCAGATGTTGCCGGCATTTGCGCTGTCGATGATTGGCGTGGGTCTTTCGGCCCCGGCCGCGATGAGCAGCAACCAGACGGTGGTGGGCATCGCCTTGGTCCTGTCGGGCTTCTTTGCAGTGGCGGCGCTGCTTTATGCTGCGTTTGCCGGCCTCACCGCGATGAACGCGATGTTGCAACACGGCACTGCCAAGGAGGCTGCGCCGACCCTGTTGATCCTTGTGCCGTTGATGACAGTGCTGGGCATTCTGTTCCTGCGGCAGAACCACGGGCTGCACACGCAGTTCGACAGCCATGTCACGCCGGGGGAAACGATGATGATGCTGGGGCGGATGTTGGCCGTTCAGGTGAGCTTCCTGCTGCTGGGCCTCGCAGTGCTGAAACGCCTTGGGTACTTCGGTGACTTTGTCTTTGGACGCAAAACCTCGCCTGGGTCCTACGCGCTGGTCTGTCCCGGGGTGGCGCTCTCCGTGATGCTGCACTTCTTTGTGAACAAAGGTCTGGTGGGCGCCGGTGTGATTGACAAGTTTTCCACCGCCTATTGGGCGCTGACCGCTTTGGCGCTGCTCAGCCAAATCCTGATGATTGCGCTTGTTTTGAGGCTGAACCGTCAACACTTCCGCGCTGTCCCGCAGGGATCTGCCCTGCCTGCGGAATGAACCAATAGGTCAGGGGCACAACGCCCCTGACCCGCTACCAAATCACTTCGGCAGCAAGACCTTGTTCACCACGTGCACCTTACCGTTGGAGGAGCCGAGGTCAGCCACCGTCACCAGACTGGCGTTGCCGCTTTCATCGTAGATGTAGACATGGCTGCCCTTCAGCTGCGCCGACAGCGCATCGCCGGACACCGTGTTGAAATGGAAGAAACCATCTTTGGAGTGTTTGATCTTGCGCACAAGATCAGCACTGGAGATGTCACCGGCCACCACATGCGCAGTCAGAACCTTGGTCAACAGGCCCTTGTTTTCGGGCTGCAGCAATGTGTCCACCGTGCCGTCTGGTAGCGCGGTAAATGCAGCGTTGACCGGCGCAAAGACGGTGAAGGGGCCATCGCCCTGCAGAGTTTCCACCAGACCGGCAGCCTGTACCGCGGCAACCAGGGTGGTGTGGTCGGGCGAGCCCACGGCGATATCCACAACGGTGCCATTCATTGCAACGGCGGACTGGCTAGCGCCGACAAATGCGGCGGCTAGGGTGATGGTTTTCAACGATTTCATTTGGTCTTCCTCCTGAACTTGTGGTGCAGGATCCGTCGCCCTGAACCTGCATTGGCTACGGGGCGCTGCCGAGAATGGTTCAATGCATTGCGGTCACAACATCATCACGCTTCCGTGAGGGGATCTGGCCCAAACGCAGCCGCCAATTACCCTTGCGCCTATGGCGCAAAGGCCCCTACAGTCGACCTCCAGAACAGGAACATGACATCCGACAGGAGAGCCGCAGATGACTGCCGACAGCGACCGTCACGCAATGAAAATGGCCAAGAAAAAGGCCGCGCGCGATAAGATCATGGCGACCAAGACCGATGAAAAAGGTCTGGTGATGATCAACACCGGCAAAGGCAAAGGCAAAAGCTCGGCCGCGTTTGGGATGATCTTCCGTTGCATCGCCCATGATATGAAATGCGCCGTGGTGCAGTTCATCAAAGGCGGGATGAGCACCGGCGAACGTGACCTGATTTTGGGCAAGTTTTCCGACACCTGTTCGTTCCACACCATGGGCGAAGGCTTCACCTGGGAAACCCAGGACCGCGACCGCGATATTGAAATGGCGCAGGCCGCCTGGGAGAAGGCCAAAGAGCTGATCCGCGACGAAAGCCACAAGATGGTGCTGCTGGATGAGATCAACATCGCGCTGCGCTATGACTACATCGACGTCAATGAGGTGGTGACTTTCCTGACCGAGGAAAAACCGCATATGACCCATGTGGTGCTGACCGGTCGCAACGCCAAAGACGAGCTGATTGAGATCGCCGATCTGGTCACCGAAATGGAACTGGTCAAACACCCCTTCAGGTCAGGCATCAAGGCACAGATCGGCGTCGAATACTGATGTTCATCGGGCATCTGCCCGCGGCCTATCTGGCGCTGAAACCGTTTCAGCGCCACCTGCCCCCGATGGCCTTCGGTGCTGCGCTGGTTGGCAGTGTGCTGCCGGATGTCGACATGCTGTGGTTCTATCTGGTCGACGACCGCGCCCAGCATCATCACGCCTATCTGACTCACCGGCCCATCTTGTGGATGAAGCTTTGGCTGCTGGGCATGCTGTTGCGCCGTTTCGCCCCGCGGCTTGGCATTATCCTGGCGATGCTGGCCACCGGGGCGCTGATCCATATGTTGCTGGACAGCATTGCGGGTGCAATCCACTGGGGCTGGCCTGTTGCCGGCGCGCCGATCACCCTGGTTGAGGTGCAGCCAACCCAAGATCACTGGATCAAATCCTTTCTCAGCCATTGGACGTTTAAGGTGGAAATCGCGATTTGCCTGCTGGCCGCGCTGGTCTGGTGGCGCAGCCGGACGCAACGCCGGCGCCCTGTCTAAAGAACCAGGCCTGACCAGTTCCGCCTGAGCCACCTTGCCAGAGGATTATGCCGGTCATATAAATTGACCAATTGCATAAAGGTGCCCGATGCCATTTCAGAAAGTTCAGCCCGAAAAACTCTCCACAGCGGTGACGCGACAGATTGAGTTGTTGATTTTGCGTGGGATTTTGCGCCCGGGCGAACGGCTGCCGGCCGAGCGGGAACTGGCAGAGCGGCTGGGCGTGTCGCGCCCGTCCCTGCGCGAGGCAATCTCGGAACTGCAGGAAAAGGGCTTGCTCAGCTCCAAGGCAGGTTCAGGGATTTACGTTGCTGATGTGCTGGGCTCTGCCTTCTCAGACGCTTTGGTCAAACTCTTCGCCAATCACGAAGAGGCGGTGTTTGATTACATCTCCTTCCGTCGTGACATGGAAGGTCTGGCGGCAGAACGGGCGGCGCGATTGGCCTCAGACACGGATCTGAAGGTGATCCAGACCGTCTATGACAAGATGGAAGCGGCCCATTCCAAGCGCAATCCGGATGATGAGGCGCAGCTGGACGCTGATTTTCACCTGTCGATCATTGAAGCCAGCCACAACGTGATCATGCTGCATATGATGCGGTCGATGTATCAGCTGCTGCGCGAAGGTGTGTTTTATAACCGCAAGATGATGTTCAAACAGCGCACCACCCGGGACACGCTGTTGATCCAGCACCGGGCGATCAACACGGCGTTGCAGGCGCGTGACGCCGAAGCGGCCCGCGGCGCGGTTGAGGCGCATTTGGATTATGTCCGCACCACCCTGCAGGACCTGAACAAAAGCGAACGCAATGAACGGGTTGCCCAACAGCGGTTTCAGCACGAACAATCCCGCTGAAACCGGCTAAGGGTTAGATCAGCGCCGGGTCAGGAGATCTGGCGAAACCGATCTTCCAGTTGGGTCGCATAAGCAGCGACCCGGGTGTGGAACGCCTTGTTCATCTTGGTGCGCGCCAGCTTCAGCGATTGCAGTACCAGACGCGCCGCCAGATTGTTCGCCTCCAGCTCCACATCGATGGAAATACGGGTCCGCTCAGGCGACATGGCCACCAGATCAACGTCGATCTTGCCCGCCATGCCCTGACCATCGCCGCGGAAACGGATCGCATTGGGCGGATCAAACTCCACCAGGCGTAACGCCACTTCGCGCAGCTTGCCGCGGTAGTGAAACTTCAGATCCCATTCCATCCCGACGCCGGGCACGCTCAACATGTCCTGGCGTTGCACTTCGACACCGCGGCGCAATGCGGCTGTTTCGAAGCTGGAAAAGTCAGTCATCATAGCAAAGACGTGGTCGATGGAGACGTCGACATCTTCTTTGGCGGAGAAATTCATATACTGGCCTGTAGTTAGTCGATTGATCGGATCAAACGTTGGGAACAATTTGGCGCTATTCCATGCGATCCGCAAGCCAGTTGCGCAACAGGAAATGTGCAATTGCACCTTTCCGCGCCGGTTTCAGCATCGGATGACGCCCGGCAAATGCCTGCATGATCTCCTCTCTGCTGAACCAACGGGCATCTTCGATCTCATTGGGATCAATGGTGATCTCATCGCTGAGCGCCTGCCCGGCGCAGCCAAACATCAACGAATTCGGAAAGGCCCAGGGTTGGCTGGCCAGATAGTCAACCGCGCCGACGGTGATGCCCGCCTCCTCCCAAACCTCGCGGCGCACGGCTGCCTCAATAGTTTCACCCGGTTCCACAAAGCCGGCCAGCAGGGAATACATGCCCTCAGGCCAGCCGGGGGAGCGCCCCATCAGAACCTGATTGCCCCGGGTGATCAGCATGATCACAACCGGATCGGTGCGCGGGAAGTGTGAGGCACCGCATTTACCGCAATTGCGCTGCCAGCCGGCCATCGCCAAGTCGCTGGGCTGACCACATTGGGCACAGAACCGATGGCTGCGGTGCCAGTTGAACAGCGCCCGGGCGGTGGCCACCAGTTCGGCGTCACGCGGGCTCAGCGCATTCATCACCATCCGCAGTTCGACAAACTGCGCCTCAGGCAGCAAAGGATGCTGCTGGCGCGATGGGTCTGTGAAGGCATTCAGCGTCGCATCATCGAGCGCCTCGGGATGCCAGGCAGAAATATCCTGCGCAAAAACCGGACCGGTGTCTTCGATGCCAAGGAAGATCGGCGCGCCCTTGGCCAGTTCCAGCACAGGGTGATCCAGCGGCAGGCGCACCAGCTGTGCCAGCGTGTCAGGTTCCGCGATCAGAGGTTTGCCGCGCCAGAGCGCCACAATAGTGCTGCGCGGGTCTGCCAGCAAACCCGATACATCCGCACGCAGCTCTGCCGCTCGGTTTAGGCCTGAGCCACCAAATGTGACGCTCTCTGCGTTTTTCATCACTGCCCTTCCCACATCCCAAATACCCGCATCTTGCCGGCGGCATATGTGCCCTTGGGTTTGCGCGCAGATTAGGCGCTAAGGGACCGGTGCAAAAGGGCAATTTTTCTATGCCAGGCCGACCCTGCGAACCGCAGCCTGGGCCCCGCGCCAGACAGGCGCGAAACTAGCCTGTCAATCCAGATTTTCCAACCTAAGTTTGAGACTGCCATCTCCTTGACACCAAGGGTGGTGAAATCTACCCATGGTAGTTGTGCAGGAGTGTTTGAGTGTCTAATACATTTGTAACCGCACCAATACCCAAGCCTGAAAAGTTGCTCACGGTCGCAGAGGCGCCGACCGGTGAGCTGCGCATTTTGCACACCACGGACCTGCACGGGCAGCTTCATTCCTATGACTACAGCCAGGATAAGACCGGCGCAAATTGTGGCCTAGCGCATCTGACGGGGCTGATCCGGCGACAACGCTCTGAGGTTGAACAAAGCCTGCTGTTCGACACCGGGGATTTCCTGCAAGGCAACTTGATCAGCGCGCCCGAAGCACTCACCCGGGTGCCGCCGCACAAACGGCTGCTGGGGGACACCCCGATCGTCGGGTTGATGAACCGCATCGGCTATGACGGCGCGACCTTGGGCAATCATGAGTTCGGCATTGGTCTGGGTCCGCTGAAAGGCGTGCTTCATGAGGCCAAGTTTCCGCTGGTCCTCAGCAACCTGCTGCGTGCCGAGGAGGAGGCCGCGCTGCTCAATGAGTTGCCGCAGGATCTGCTGCTGGAGCGACCGATCATCTGCAGCGATGGGATCCCCCGGACCCTTCGCATCGGGGTGATCGGGCTGGTGCCCGCGCAGACGCCGCTGTGGGAGTTGCCGAACCACCAGCACGTGCTGGAGTTTTCCCCCATCATCGCCGCCGCGCGCGCACGATCAGAGGCCCTGCGCCAGCGCGGCGCAGCGATTGTCATCGTACTGGCCCACACCGGAATAGCGGCACCGGGCACCGGGGCCCCGCCGGATCACAGCGCCTTGGAGATTGCAGCGCTGGAGACGGTGGATGTAGTCCTGTGCGGTCATCAGCACCGGCTCTTCCCGGCGGAGGATTTTGACGATCTTTCCGGCCTCAGCCAAAGCGCTGCGCGGTTGAAAATCGACAGTCGGCGCGGCCGGTTGGCCGGATGCCCGGCCACAATGGCGGGATCCTTTGGCAGCCATTTGGGTCAGATCGATCTGAAGCTGCGTTATGAACAAAACCGCTGGCATCTGGCTGCCAGCACATCGCAACTGCTGCCAGCCGAGGATCCGCCCGTTGAACTGACCCCGCTGTTGGCACCCTATCACAAGGCGGCGCGGCAACATGCCTGCACGCCGCTTGCCCGCATTGATCAGCCGCTGCATTCCCATTTCGCACGGTTCACCAATGACCGCAGTGTGCAGTTGCTGGCCCGCGCGCAAATCGACATGGCGCAAGAGCTGTTGCAGGGGCGCCCCGAGGCTGCCCTGCCGCTTATCTCTGCCGCGACCTCCTTCCGCACCGGCGGTCCAACCGGGTTGGGGCAATACCTGAACGTGCCCGCCGGCCAGCTGGAGCAACGCCATCTGGATGGGCTCTACCCCTATAATGACCTGTTTTGCCTGTCCCGGATCACCGGGCGGGAGCTGAAGGTCTGGCTGGAGGAAAACGGGCGCAATTTCATGCAGATCCAGCCGGGGCTCCCGGATCAGCCTTTACTGGATTCCAGCCTGCCTGGCTATCTGTTCGACCACCTGATTGGCCTCAGCTACGCCTATGATCTGACGGTGCCCTCTGCGCCACCCAGCGCCTATGCCGCTGACCAGTGGCTGACATTCAGCGCGCCCATTGGTCCGGGACGGCTGCGCCAGTTGCACTGGCAGGGGCAGGAAATCCTTGATGACCAGGAGCTGATCGTCGCTGGCAACAGTTTCCGCCTTGGCGGCGCTGGCGGCATTCCGGGCCTGTCCGCATCACGCTTTGTAATGCCGCCGACCCTGCCGATGCGTGAGGTGCTGAAACGGCATCTAACTGCGCTGAACCGCAACGCGGCGCTGCCGGAGCCTGAGAACACCTGGCGCATCCTGCCGATCACCGGCACCACCGTGCGGGTGCCCACCGTTGTGGGCGCCCTGCCCTATCTGGAAGACATCAGCCATCTGCGCCCCGAGGTGGTGCCCGTTGCCCCGCAGGGTCAGTTTGCCCTGCGGCTGCATCTGTAACCGCCGTCACCTGTCGCCGCCTCTTGCGCTGCCCAGCGCCGTCGCCTATATCACCCGTTGAGAGGTTGGCGCGGGCGAGCGCCTCGCCAACCCGGTCAGATCCGGAAGGAAGCAGCCGTAACGAGCCCCGCTTGGGTCGTTGTCCAGCCTCTCACCTACCCACCCCTTTCTTGCGGCACCTGCGATGGATCCATCAGATCCTGCCGCTATTGCTTGCCCTTGCGCCGAAAACCCGCATGCTGCAGGCCAGTAGAAACGCCCCTGAAGGATGAGGCCACCCTGTGAGCATCCATAGCCTTGAAGATCTGGGATGGAGCCCGTTTTTCGCCGATCAGCTGACCGCAGATGATTCGGATCTGGTGCCAGTGCGCGCCGCAACGGTGCAGCGCAGCCTGGCCCGCGGCCTTGGCGCCGAGGGTCTGACCCGGTTGATTTTCCCAAATGACATCAGCGCGGCGGATCTGGCCGTGGGCGATTGGCTGTTGATCGAACCCGAAAGCCACATGATCCGCCGGGTGCTGGACCGTAACTCCAAACTCAGCCGGCGCGCTGCGGGAGTGGAGGCCAAGTCACAGCTGCTGGTGGCCAATCTGGACACGCTGTTCATCACCACCTCCTGCAATGAGGATTTCAATCCCGCACGTATCGAACGGTATCTGGTGCTGGCGCTGGATGCTGATGTGACACCGGTTCTGGTGCTGACCAAATCTGACCTGACCGATGAGGCCGCGCGTTATCTGGCTGAGGCGCAGGCAATTTCGCCCAAATTCGCCGATGTCCTGTGCATCAACGCTACGGTCGCCGATGGCGTTGCCACATTGGAACGCTGGTGCGGGACGGGGCAAACGGTGGCCTTTGTGGGCTCCTCCGGGGTGGGGAAATCGACCCTGATCAATTCCTTGACAGAAGCGGCACAAGCCACCGCTGGCATTCGCGAAACCGATGCCAAGGGTCGGCACACCACCACATCCCGGTCACTGCATTTTGCCAATGCCGGCGGCATGGTCATCGATATGCCGGGCATGCGCGAATTGGGTCTGCACGATGTGGCCGGTGGCATTGCCGAATTGTTCGATGACATCACCGAACTGGCGGCGACCTGCAAATTCCGCAATTGCGCCCATGTCTCGGAACCGGGCTGCGCGGTTCTGGCCGCTGTCGACGCCGGTGAGATTTCCGAGGCCCGGCTGGACCGCTGGCGCAAATTGACGGCTGAGGATCAGCTGAATTCGGAAACGATGGGCCAGACCCGGCGCCGCGCCAAGGAAATCACCCGGCAGCACAAGGCCACGCTGGAGGCGCAATATCGGATGAAGGGCAAACGCAAGGGCAAGAAACGCTAAGCGTTTCTGTGGCTAGGGCGCCTGCGCCTCAGGCCTTCTTTGGTACCCGGCCGGTGCGCGCCCAAACCATCTGATCGTCGGTTTCAATGGCGCAGGGGCGCGTGTGACGCAGCCGTTCCAATGCGGTATCCGGTTTCTCACCGGCCGCCACCATCAGCCGCATCACCACCATACCCGACCGTCCGCAGCCGCCTTTACAATGGACCAGAACGCGGCCGCCACCACTCAGCGCAGCAAGGGCTGCTTTGCTGACCTCGGGCCATTTCTCCATGAACTCACCATCCGGCAGGCCGAAATCCTCAATCGGCAAATGCACGCAGCGACAGCCCGCATCCTGCATGTCGGCGCCAAGGCTGGTCACTTTCGCGGCCACAAACTCCACATCCGTGGTGAGTGAGATCAGCAGCGAGGGTTTCCATTCCTTCAGATGTTCCAGATCCGCGGCATAGTCGCCCCCCTGCCCCGGCAGGGGACAAAGCGCCAGAATGCCGCCACCGACGGTCAGGGCATGCAAAACAAAATCAGACATGGTTCTTCAAATCCCCGGCCATCACAGGCCCCGGCACCCGGTTGCGTCACCCAAACAGTTCTACCAAATTTCAGTCGACGCAGAAATACGGCCGCCGCCCAAAGCTTCAATTGAGGAAAAGCTTAGGGCCAAAGTATCGCGGCGCAAGGATCAAGCCACCAATCCCCGGGGATTCCGGTGGCAACATGGCGTGAATACCACAGGTCACCGGACGCTTTGGAGGGCCGGGCCTAGCCCAGCCCGCCTTCGACCAGCTGACCGGGATAGCGTTGCCCCCAATCACGCAGGAAGTCGGCCACTTCAGGATCGCCGGCCCAGTCAATCGCCTGACGCGGCAATGCCACCCCGTGGGTCAGCGCCATCTCAAGGCAGGCGATGTGATCCCGGCTGGCCCGGTTCGGGCAGTTCTCAGACCCATGAATGATGGTCGACAGCAAGGTGCCGCCATAGCCATTCACATGGCTCAGGTCCGGGCTCTGGCTTAGGAAATATCCCATCACCTCAGGCAGACCTTCCCAGCCCGCCAGCTGCACTGGCGGCAGACCCTGCGTATCCGGACGGTCAAACTCCATCCCCAGCGCCACCAGCGCCTGCATATGTGGCAGCTTGCCCTTCAGGCCAACGATATTGTGCAGCAAATGGCGATAGGCCTCCGGCAGCTGCGCCGGGTCGATGAAGCGCCCCTCCGGCACCTCCCCTTTGGCGGCGCGCGCCAATAGATCCTCCAGATCGCTCAAAGCGGGGGCGCCACGGGCCTCCACGGCTGCAGCCAACGCATCATTGCCAAAGACCCGGGCATAGCCGTAGGCCGTGGCCCCTTCGAAGACATCGGCCGGGTCCGCCCCGGCATCCAGCAGGATCTCGACCATCTCACGGTCGCACATGCGCCGCGCCGCCTGATGCAGGGCCGGGATCACCCAAGGTGCCTCCCCCCCGACAGGATCGGAGGCAAATTCGGTCACATCCGCACCCGCTGCCAGCAACAGGCGTACCGCCTCATGGTCGTTGAAATCCAGCGCCCGCAGCAATGCATTCGTGCCTTTCGGGTTGGCCCCGGCCGCCAATAGCATTTTCAGGCCCCGGTGATGGCCCAACTCCACCGAATGGTAGAGGCTCTCACCATCGTTGGGATCGGCCCCATGATCCAACAACCACTGCGCCAGCACCATATTGTCCGCTTGCCCCAGCGCCCCGTAGAGCACTGACAGCCCATGCCCCTCTGGCCCCGGCAGCGCATCGTTCACATCCGCCCCACCGGCGCGCAGCATCTCCGCAATCTCCAGCATCGCGGCTTCACGTTCGGGCCAGACGTGGATCATCTTGGAAAAACACAGGTGCACCATCGGGCTGCGTGGGCCCAGTTGTTTGGTGGCCGCCGCGGGATCGTCCCAAAGGGCGGCACGCACCGCCTCCACATCATAAAGCGCAATCGCACACCCCAGCAGCCCCTCAGCCAGATCCGGCGTTTCCTGCAACAGGTGCTGCACCACCACGGTCTGCCCATTGGCCAGCGCCAGTTTCAACCGCTGCTGGCGGGCGGCGCGGTCCAGCCCCATGGTTTCAGCCGCCAGTTTCAATGCGGGCCAACTGGCGAAATTCTGTTCGCGTGCAATCACATGCAAATAATCCGCATGGCGCAACGCCGCATCATCGCTGCGGGGGGGATGCACCCGCAACCGCTCCAAGGCATGGGGCACCCCGGCCTCATGATCCTTGCGCAACCCTTTGGCCGCGCGACGCAACTTGTCCAATGATAGGTTAGTCATCGGCTTCTCCTAAAACAGGCCCAGTGGTTCGCTCAAACGGGCAGGAAAATCCGA
Source organism: Thalassovita sp. (assembly GCF_963691685.1). Lineage (GTDB taxonomy): Bacteria > Pseudomonadota > Alphaproteobacteria > Rhodobacterales > Rhodobacteraceae > Thalassobius. Next base: position 397,953 of record NZ_OY829290.1, on the reverse strand, counting down.
AGATCGGTTTTCGTCATCTCTCAGAGGGAGGCGCAAGCACTTTCCGCGAACCTGGGGGCCGTCCCTGAGCGGCCTTGGCCAGACCCTAACGCGCTGCGCCGCGCAAGACAACCACCCAGCGCCAGCACCGCAATCTGAGTGAATTTCGCCGACCCGCCAATCCGGTAGACGTGCCCGCCCCCTTCACATACCTTAGCCCGGCAGACGAATCCGCAGGGCGCTTTGCCTCCCCTGCGAAGCCCCCGTGAAAGGCCATCATGAGCGACACCGAAACCACCGCCTATCAGGTCCTGGCCCGTAAATATCGCCCGGAAACCTTTGCCGATCTGGTGGGTCAGGATGCGATGGTGCGCACGCTGAAAAACGCGTTTGAGGCGGATCGGATTGCGCAGGCCTTTGTGATGACGGGTATTCGCGGCATCGGCAAAACCACAACCGCGCGGATCATTGCCAAGGGCATGAACTGTATCGGCCCCGATGGCACCGGCGGCCCAACAACGGAACCCTGCGGCCAGTGCGAACATTGCACCGCCATCATGGAAGGCCGCCACGTCGATGTGATGGAGATGGACGCGGCCTCGCGCACCGGGGTGGGCGACATCCGTGAAATCATCGATTCGGTCCATTATCGCGCGGCCTCGGCCCGCTATAAGATCTACATCATCGATGAGGTGCACATGTTGTCGACCAGCGCGTTCAACGCGCTGCTGAAAACGCTGGAAGAACCGCCAGCCCATGTGAAATTCATCTTTGCGACCACCGAGATTCGCAAGGTGCCTGTCACCGTGCTCAGCCGATGCCAACGCTTTGACCTGCGCCGGATTGAACCGGAACAGATGATCGGCCTCCTGCGCAAAATCGCCACGGCGGAAAGCGCTGAGATCAGCGATGATGCGCTGGCCCTGATCACCCGGGCCGCTGAAGGCTCGGCGCGGGATGCGACCTCGCTCCTCGATCAGGCGATCAGCCACGGCGCCGGGGAAACCAACGCCGATCAGGTCCGGGCCATGCTGGGCCTTGCTGACCGTGGCCGGGTGCTGGACCTCTACGATATGATCATGCGCGGCGATGCGGGTGCGGCGCTGGCTGAACTGGGTGCGCAATATGCCGATGGCGCTGACCCGATGGCAGTGCTGCGCGATCTGGCTGAGATCACGCACTGGATCTCAGTGGTGAAGATCACGCCGGAAGCCGCCGAAGACCCCACCGTCAGCCCCGATGAACGCGCCCGCGGTCAAGCCATGGCGGAAAAACTGCCGATGCGCGCCATGACCCGGATGTGGCAGATGCTGCTGAAGGCCCTGGATGAGGTCGCCAGCGCACCAAACGCCATGATGGCGGCTGAGATGGCGGTCATTCGCCTGACCCATGTCGCTGACCTGCCCAGCCCCGAAGATCTGGTGAAGAAGCTGAAGGATGCAACGCCCCCCCCGATGCCCGGTGGCGCGCCGATGGGCCCCGGCGGCGGTGGCGGCTATGCTGGCCAGCCACAGGGCGGTTCACAGGGCGGCGCGCAGGGTGGCGCGATGACGCAAGCCCAAGGCAGCCCGATGCCACAGGGCGGTGCCCCGATGGGTGGCGGCGGGCCACAGGCGGCGCTGGCGCAGGACGTGCAGGCCGCTCTGGCGCGCTACCCCAGCTTTGACCATGTTGTGGAACTGATCCGCGAACACCGCGATATGAAACTGCTGGTGCAGGTGGAAACCTATCTGCGCCTTGCCGCCTATCGCCCCGGTCGGATCGAATATCAGCCCACGCCCGATGCGCCACAGGATCTGGCCAGCCGTCTGGGTCAAGCGCTGCAGAACTGGACCGGCAGCCGTTGGGCGGTGATCCTTGTGAATGAGGGCGGCGGTGAAACCATTGACGAAAAGCGCAATGCCAAGCTGAACGCGCTGAAGGCCGAAACCGAGGCCCATCCGATGATGCAGGCGATCCGCGCCGCCTTCCCCAAATCGCGCATCACCAAGATCCGCACCCCGGAAGAACTGGCCGCACAGGCGCAGGAAGACGCGCTGCAAGAGGTCGAGGACGAATGGGACCCCTTCGAGGAGGAGTGATCTGATGCCTCCCCGTCAGCGCCGCTTCCTGCAGGTAGATGTGTTTTGTGATGCGCCCGCCAAGGGCAATGGTCTGGCCGTTGTGGTGGATGCGGAGGGCCTCAGCACCCAGCAGATGCAGGATTTCGCCGCCTGGACCAATCTGGCGGAAACCACTTTCCTTTTGCCACCAGAAGATCCCGCCGCCGACTACAAGGTGCGGATTTTCACCCCCGCCAAAGAGATGCTCTTTGCTGGCCACCCGACGCTGGGCAGCTGCATCAGCTGGCTGCATTGTGACGGCGCACCTCAGGTGCCGGGCGTGGTGCGGCAGGAATGCGCCATCGGTCTGGTCGACATTGATGTCAGCGGCCCGCAGCCCGCATTTGTGGCGCCCCCCACCCAGATATCCCCGATGGGCCCGGCAGAGCGGGACCGGCTGATCGCTGCGATGCAGATTGACCCATCTTGGGTGAAGAACACCATCTGCCTCAACAACGGCCCGGCCTGGAACCTCTTTGAAATGCACAGCGCCGCGCAGGTGCTGGCGGTTGATGCCAGCCTGACCCGCGCGCCTGATCACGCCGGCCTGTCGCTGATCGGGGCCCATCCCGCAGGGGCGAACTGTGCCTATGAGGTGCGCAACATCGCCCCCTCCAGCGGCATGTTGGAGGACCCGATCACCGGCTCCCTCAATGCCGCAATCGCCCATTGGCTGGCGGCAGAGGGGCGTCTGCCCACCGAAATGGACCAGCCCATGGAGGTGGCGCAGGGCAGCGCCATCGATCGCCCCGGCCGCATCACCTATGGCCGTGATCCGAACCGCCCCGGTGCGGTGATGATCGGCGGCGCGGTCAATGTGCTGATCGACGGGCAGCTGTACCTCTAACCCGGGGTGACAGCGCAACAGTTTGCCCACCTCCCCCTAAGCCAGCCCTCCCCACTGCCGTTGATAGAGGCACAGATAGCCCCAGCTTCTGCCCCACCAAGGGCTTGTCGCAGCGCAGCACAGCCCGTATCTAATGCGGCAACAACACTTCAGGAGAGTCCCCCATGCTGAAAGGTCTCGGCGGTCTTGGCGATATGGCCAAGATGATGAAAAAAGCTCAGGAAATGCAGGGCAAAGTTGCCGAATTGCAGGAAGAGCTGGAAAACATGACCGTCACCGGTGAATCCGGCGCTGGTCTGGTCAAAGCAAGCTGCACCGCCAAAGGTGTGCTGAACGGTCTGGACATCGATCCGTCGATCTTCCACCCCGACGAAAAAGAAGTGGTCGAGGATCTGATCCTGGCCGCCATCAAAGACGCCCAAACCAAAGCCAGTGCCAAGGCGCAGGAAGAAATGTCCAAACTGACCGAAGGTCTGGGCCTGCCGGCGGATGTAAAACTGCCGTTCTGATCCCTTAAGATCAACACCATGCCCCAAGGGTCCGCCGATGGCGGGCCCTTTTTCATGTCTCAACAGGTGGTGGGCGCAATCGCCTGTTGTTCTTCTGTTGTTCTCCATCGTATCGTCTGCACATGAGTGATCCTGCCCCCAAAGATATCGACAATCTGATCGAGCTTTTGGCCAAGCTGCCGGGGCTGGGTCCCCGCTCAGCCCGCCGCGCCGTGTTGCATATGATCCGCAAACGCGCGCTGCTGCTGACCCCGCTTGCCGACCAGATGCAGCGGGTGGCGGAAACCGCGCGGGAATGCCTGAATTGCGGCAATGTCGGCACCGCAGACATTTGCAACATCTGCGCCGATGAGAAACGCGGCAATGGCATCCTCTGCGTGGTTGAGGATGTCGCCGACCTCTGGGCGATGGAACGTGCCGCCGTGTTCAAAGGACGTTATCACGTTCTGGGCGGCACCCTGTCCGCGCTGGATGCTGTTGGCCCCGAAGAACTGCGCATTCCGCAGCTACTGGACCGGGTCACCGCCGAAGGCATCGGTGAGGTTATTCTGGCGCTCAACGCCACCGTGGATGGCCAGACCACCGCGCATTACATCGCTGACCAGTTGGAGGGTCAGGTGACCCTCACCTCACTGGCGCAGGGTGTGCCCATCGGCGGGGAGCTGGATTATCTGGATGAAGGCACCATCAGCGCCGCCCTCAACGCCCGTCGACAGATTTAACCACAGGTCCGCTCACCTAGGCTCGCTTGACCCATTGCCGGCTGGGGAAAAACCGCCGGGGTTGGTAACCTTCGACAAATTTCACCAGCTCCGCATGTGGCAAGGGTTTGGAGAAATGAAATCCCTGCAACACATCGCAGCCCAGATGGCGCAGGATCAGCGCATGGTCCTCGGTCTCCACCCCTTCGGCGACAATCTTCACATTAATGGTTTTGCCCATCTCCATGATCGAACTCAGCAGGTTGGCGGACTGTTTCGATTTCAGGATCGGCATCACCAGCCGGCGGTCAATCTTCATGAAATCAGGCTTAATCTGCATCAGCCCCACGATCGAGGCATGGCCCGAGCCGAAATCATCAATTTCAATCAGATAGCCCCGGTTCCGGATCTTGTTAAGCGCTTCACGGAACAGGTCGGTCTGATCCTCCAGAAACACCGATTCCAAAATCTCAAACGCCACTTTGGGCCCGTTTGCCGGCACTTCGCGCAGCTCAATATCATTGGCGAGGGTGCGAATGCGGGCCGCTGTGACGTTGAAAGACACCTTGGGGAAGCGCAGGTTGCGCCGCTGCATGTCGCGCGCGACCTTCATACCTTTGCGGAAAATGCACTCATCAATCTCCTCGATACAGGACATCTGCGCCGCCACCGGCAGGAACACATCCGGCATAACAACGCCCAACTCAGGCGAATGCCAGCGCGCCAGGGCTTCAAAGCCGCAAATCTCACCGGATTGGGCACAGATCTGGGGCTGGAAATAGGGCTCAAACTGCTCCTCCGTCAGGGCGCGCTGCATCAGGATCGAAATCTCACGGTTGAAGCACACTGCGTCATGCAGGCTGCTGCCGTAGTGCACCACCTGATTACGTCCGCTCTCTTTGCTTTTGTAAAGCGCGGCGTCGGCACTGCTGATCAGCTCCTCAAGGGGGATCAAACCATCCAGCGTGGAGGCCACCCCGAAACTGGCCCCTATCCGCAGCGGTTTGCCCTCATAGCTGTGCGGTTCATTGATCTTCTCAAGGATACGCTGCCCCAGCTTCACCGCCTGATCAGAGGTGGCCCCGGCAGACATCAGCACGATAAACTCATCCCCGCCAACCCGGGCGGCAATATCGGTCTTGCGGGAATTTTCCGTTAGGATTTTGGCAATGATCGTCAGGACATAATCCCCTGCGTCATGGCCCATCGTGTCATTGATGTTTTTGAAATGATCCAGATCGATCCGCAGAAGGGTGGCGTGCGGAACCTCCCCCTTGGCGCGCAGCTCCAACTCTTCATTCAGCACCCGCCGGTTGGGCAGGCCGGTCAGCGGATCGTGGCGGGCCAAATGTTCGGTCGCCTTATTCGCAGCGGCCAGATCATCACGTTGCTGACGTTCCATCGTGACATCATGCGAAATCGCCATGAACCCGTAGATCTGACCATCATCGCGGGCCAATGGCGTGATGCTGAGTGCGATCCAATAGGGGGTGCCGTTTTTGGCATAGTTCAGGATCTCAGCCTTGATCGCGGTACGCGCCCGAACCGCATGGCTAAAGGCCGCCCGAGTGTCGGGATCAGTATCCGCGCCCTGCAGGAAATTGCTTGGCTTGCGCCCGCGCACCTCTGAAATTTTGTAGCCCGAAAGCGCCTCAAACGACGGGTTACCCCAGATGATCCGTTGCTCCAGATCGGTCACCAAAATTGCGTCATTGGCATTTTCCGCCACCGCCGCCAGCTCTGACAGGTGTTCTTTTTGCTGTTCCAGCGCCTTATGCGGCATCACAATCGTGGCCCGCCCCAACCAGGCAAAGATCGAAAAAGACACAAGCAAAGTGGCGGAGATCGCTGTCATGACGTTGAACAGCAGCATCCGCCCGACCGACGCCGTGGCCTCAACATCCGGGATGGAAACCAGAGACAACTGATCATGCGCCACCGACTCCACCCAATGCCCCAGCGCCTCTTGCTCAGCGACAAACCCCGGATCTGCCGCGGCGACAAAGCTGCGTCGGGTCACGTTGTTGGCGGTGAAAACCGCGTCAAAATCAATATCAACTTCGGCCACCAGCACCCCTTCGGCAAAGCCACGGTTGAACACGGGCACCGCCATCAACAGATAGGGTGCCTGCGTATCCGGGATCAGCTTCACCACCGCTGGCGCATATCGGTTCTCGGCCTTGATGGTCTCTTCAAAGGCCGCGATCCATTCTGGCGACCTCACCGCCTCTTTCGGGACGCCCTGCAGCGTGGCATGGGCCGTCACCTCCTGCAAAGCGTCCAGCAGGGTGACGGAAATCAATCCGTCCGGGCGCGGCAGCGTTTCGAAGTAATTGCTGACGACATCAGCGTTTTCCACATAGCCGATCACCACAGACACAACATTTTCCTGTGCCGCCACAAACTGTAGCAGCTGCTGATATTGCGCCAGTTCATTGTCAAAGGCCCGGGCTTCTTTTTCGGCCTGATCTTGAATGACCTTGGCTTGGTTGGCCTCCAGAAACGGGGTTGAGGTGAACCAGATGGCCCCGGCGCTGCACAGGATTGTGGCACAGAGCACCACCCCAACAAGGAACCAAAAGCGGCGGCTGACAGACACGCGGTTTCTCCTGCAATTAGGGTATCAGGGACGTATTACTGGGCGTGGATCAGATGACCCTCAGGCGCAAACCGCGCCATACAAAGGTCACTGCGCCCCAGCGCCTCATGCGCATCGGGGCTGGACACATCATAGGCATCAAAGGGCTTTTCATAGGATCCAAGGATGCCCTCTACTTCGGCCTCCAGACTTTCCAGCGACAGGCGCACCGCATCGCGTTTCTGCCCGATTCCACCGCCCCACGCGGGGGTTTCCGCGGCCTGCGCCACCGCGGCAACAAATATGCGGCCCAGATCATAGCCATGCACAAATCCAGCCGCCGCGGGCACATCCGCCAGTTCCGCCGGTTCGCCCTTGGCATGAGACAGCGCCAGCTGCAGCGCCGCATTGCCGCCTTTTTCCCGGGCCAAGCCACAGGTCTGCAGCACCTCCAGATCCAAGCGGTCACGGGTGTCCGGCGTGACATGCTGCGCAAACGGCCCGCCCATAATCCCCCAATGGCTGAAGGTCCGGATCGGCTGATCCAGATCGGCCAAGACATTCACAACCTGCGCGCCATTGTCCCAATCCGCCAGCAAAACCGCGCAATCAGCACCGCTGCGCCGAACGTCTTCGGCCAGTCGCTTGGCCGTCGCCTGCCCGATCGTGACATCAAAGTAATGGGTCGAGGCCGGCCGCATCCTCCGCTTATCCAGCGCCGCTGTCAGGGTTTTGTAATTCGCACGCCCCCAACCAGTATCGATCAAAATCAGGCTCACCGCCTGACAGCCCGCCTGATCCACCGCGCGTGAAATCAGATAGCCCCCCGCCTTGGTGTCATCCACCGACAGACGGAACAGCCAGTTTTCACCACCGCTTTCACCGCGGGTGATAGGCCCGCCCGCGGACCAGGGCAGCAGGAACAACACATCGTTTTCATTGATAAAATCGCGGTGTGTCAGATAGGGCGGCGAATGCATGCCACCCACCATTGCAATCGCATTGGTGGAATTCAGAAAATCTTCCATATGGGTGCGCGATCGTTTCACATTGGCCCGGTGATCACGCCGCACCAATTTCAATGTGGTGCCCGCGACCTCGTAGCCCGTTTCAGAAAGGGCTGAGGCCAGGCCGCTTTCAATCGCCTCCGCCGCATGGGAGGCAATCGAATAATCCGCATCAATGTGTACCTCCAGCACCGGCTCAGACGGGGGAACAGGGGCGTTATCGGCGCGGCTGGCGAGGGGCACCAGAGTCCCCAAAACACCGATCACGGACATCAACATCAAACGCAGCATGGGCAGGCCTCCTTTTGCCGGATCAGGAAGCCCGCGGGCACTTAATGCGGTGTTAACGCGGCAAAGCCGAACACCGAGGGTTTTCAGAAATATTGAGGAAAACCAGCGAGACCTCGGCTGAGAAACATGGCTGATTAACTGCTTAGTCCTTGACGCGCCGCAGAAATCTCAGGGGCCCACCCAAAGGCGGGGTGCCCTCTGCCAACAGGCCCAACCCAACACCTAGAAATAGGTGCAATTTTAGGAACCGCGGGTCTCCGCCACCCAATCGGGCAGCGCCACATCCCGCGCAACAAGCGCACCCAATCGGCCCAGCTCATCACTGCATTTGGCACCCCGCCCACTGCCGCCTGTGGCAACGCTGATCCGGTCACTCTGACGTTGCAACACTGGCTGAATACTGTTGGTGAAGGTTGTGATGCAGGGCGCAATTTTCGTAGACGCGATGGCCAGATCCGGCATCCGCTCCTGCAGCCGTTCCAGCAGATGATCGCCAACCTCAGGATCACCGCCACTGCGGAACCAGGCCTTGCGCTCAGCCTCCCCCGGCAATTCCAGATCCACCGGATCACCGCCGATTTTCAGGTAAACGCGGCCATCAGGATAGGCGACCGGCGGCAAGAGGTAGGGATCATTGTCCGGTTCCAGATAAATCAGCGGCGGCATGTCGCGCAGACGATCCTGTTCCGCCGCGGCGACTTCTGCCAACAAAACGGTACGCGCATAGACATGCAGCGGCAGCGGCTCGGGCAGCAGCTCATTGGTAAACCCGCCCGCCGCCACCAGAACCTGATCGGCGCTGAGGTGCCCGGCGGTGCTGTCAATCTCCACCCCATCCCCGGTTTCCCGCAGGCCCGTCACCATGGCGGTGATGACATGGGCGCCCAGCTTTTGCGCCGCAACACCCTGCGCCCGCACCATAAGACGGGGGTTGATATGCCCCGCGCCACGCGGCTCAAACAGGCCCAGAGTGTCTGATGCGAACTGGAAATAAGGGAACCGCTGCTGCAAGGCCTGCCCGCGCAGCGCCTCGCAATGAATGTTGTCACGCTGGGCGCCGCGCTCCACCGCACGGATCAAGGGCGTGTGGTCCGGCCCCGCCATCAACAGCCCTGTTTCAGTGAAAAACCGGATGCCACTGGCCCGCTCAATCTCACTGTAGCGGGCAATGCTCTCCCGGCTGACCCGGCTCCAGAACGGATAGGGATCCAGCGAACGTGTGATGCGGGCCTCATCATAATGGCTGGCAAAAACGCCGGGATGGCTGGCGTAATCCTGCGGCTCATCCGGGCCGATCAGCAGCACCTCCTCACCCATCAGCGCCAGATGCCGCGCCGCCGCCGCCCCGATCATTCCCTTGCCAATCACCGCGATGACCATCGCCACCTCCCGCGCTACACCACCAAACTCTGCGCGGTCAGAGTGGCGAATGCCGCCCCAAATGGAAAGCCCCTCTCAACAGGTGCATCAGATGCTGCGCGGCGCGCACGGATCGTGGCAACAGGCGCGCGGGCAGACGCGCCGCCCGGCCCCCAACCAGCGCGCAAAGAAAAACCCCCACGGGCCGGGCCCGCAGGGGTTTTGCAATCTTCACAGACATGACAGCGCTTAGGGCTGTTCGTCTTCGTCCGATCCGCCGGGGAGGTTGAAGAAGCTATCCGCATCGATGATCTCTTCTTCTTTCTCGTCCTCATCGTCACCGCCAAGGCTAAAGGTCTCCAGACCTTCAATCGCGGTCGGGATCTTCGGCGCTTCTTCTTCCATCGACAGCGACTGTTCGGTGCTCACCAGTTTGCGGCGCTCATCGTCGCTCATCACGCCGCCTTCAGCGGCTTTCTTGGCAACGGCTTTCTGCACCGCCGAATCCAGCTCAGACTGTTTACACAGGCCCAGAGCCACCGGATCCACCGGGGTGATGTTGGCGATGTTCCAATGGGTGCGTTCGCGAATCGCCTGAATGGTCGGTTTGGTGGTGCCGACCAGCTTGCTGATCTGACCATCCGACAGTTCGGGGTGGAACTTCACCAGCCAGTAGATCGACGCCGGGCGGTCCTGACGCTTGGACAGCGGCGTGTAGCGCGGGCCACGGCGCTTTTCTTCGCCAACGGCTGCGGCATTGAACTTCAGCTTCAGCTTGTGCAGCGGGCTTTTCTCTGCCGCATCAATCTCTTCCTGCGTCAGCTGGTTGTTGGCGACCGGGTCAAACCCTTTGACGCCCGGGGCCACATCGCCATCCGCGATGCCCTGGATCTCCAGCTCATGCATGCCGACAAAATCGGCGATCTGCTTGAAGCTGATCGTGGTGTTGTCGATCAGCCAGACAGCGGTGGCTTTTGCCATAATCGGCTTGGACATTGCATGTCTCCTTAACTTACAACTTCCCCGTCGCCTGAAACAGGCTGTCCCGGGACGGAACGGATCACCTTTTAGGGGGAACTTGGCCTCTATATAGTCTTTCAGAGTTGATAAGGAAAGAGAGAATGCATTTGTCCCGCCCACGCCGCAATTCCCGCGTATTTCGCCCATTCTTTAAAGGTCTGAGCCGCCTAGCTGGCGCCTGCCTTATCGCCCTAACCGCGACTGCCCCCGCTCAGGCGGAGGGGGAGCGTTCGGGCGTTTTTGACTATTACGTCATGGCGCTCAGCTGGTCGCCAACCTGGTGTGCGCTGGAAGGCGATGCACGGCAGTCACCGCAATGCGAAGACAACGCCGATCATGGCTGGATCCTGCATGGGCTGTGGCCGCAGTTCCACCGCGGTTGGCCGTCTTACTGCCCCACAACGGCACGCCAGCCGAGCCGCCAAATGACCGCAGAAATGGCCGATATCATGGGCACCTCTGGCCTGGCCTGGCATCAGTGGAAAAAACACGGCACCTGCTCCGGCCTTACCGCGCGCACCTATTACGCGCTGTCCCGGCAGGCCTATGGCACGGTGACCAGACCAGCGGTGTTCCGTAAGTTGGAGAAGACGGTGAAGCTGCCTGCGCGTGTGGTGGAGGAGGCTTTCCTGAAAGCCAACCCTGATCTGGAGCCAGACATGGTCACCGTCACCTGCAAATCCAACCGGATTCAGGAGGTGCGGGTCTGCCTGTCCAAAGATCTGGATCCCGTTCCCTGTGGTCGGGATGTGGTGCGCGACTGTCAGATGACAGACGCGCTCTTTGATCCGGTGCGATAAGCGCGGCCTTTGATCAGTTCCTTAGATCGCCAGGTCGTCGGCAGAGGTGCCGGCGGCCAGCGCGGCATTAAACCAATCGGGCCGGCGGCCTTTGCCGGTCCAGGTCTGTGCCGGGTCTGCAGGATTGCGATATTTCGGGCTGCCTGCCACTTTCACCTTGGGGGTTTTACCACCGGTCAGCTCGGACAGTGAGTATCCCAATTCCTTGGCTTTTGCTTCTAGCTCGGACAGCGCTTCTTTCTTTTTGCGATCTTCAAAAGTTGCAATTGCTTTTACAACCTTCTTTTCCAGCGATTTCAATTCCGCCAGCGAGAGCGCATCAAAGTCGAATTCAGCGATTGAGATAGTATCAGTCATTTCCAGTACCATTTTTTGCGTGGCAAAATCTATGAGAAGTAAAATTGGATAAATCAATTAATGAATAGATAATTCCGCAAAAAAGAATGGGTATCTCGACCTTAGATCGAAATACCCATTTCTGAATTATCGCTGACGCTGCATGACGCTACGTCAAGAAAAACATCAAAGATGTCAGATCGTTAAGAAACCTTGAGAACAATCTTACCAATATGACCGCTGGCTTCCATCCGCGCGTGGGCTGCACTGGCCTCATTCAAGGGGAATTCGCTGTCCATCACCGGTGCAATACGACCGGCATTCAATAGCGGCCAGACATGTTCGCGCAGGCTGTCTGCAATCTTGGCTTTAGCCAGATCACTTTGCGGGCGCAGCGTAGATCCGGTAATAGTCAACCTGCGGGTCATCACCTGTGCAAAATTCAACTCAACCTTCGGCCCCTGCAAGAAAGCGATCTGCACCAGCCGCCCGTCATCCGCCAGCGTGCGAATATTGCGCGGGATATAAAGCCCGCCGACCATATCTAGGATCAGGTCAGCGCCGCCTTCGGCCCGCATCACCTCAACGAAATCTTCATCCTTATAGATGATCGTACGCTCCGCCCCGAGGGCGGCACAGGCCTTGGCCTTGTCCTGATTGCCCACGGTCAAAAAGACCCGGGCACCAAATTCACGTGCCAGCTGAATGGCCGTCGTTCCGATGCCCGAAGATCCACCGTGGATCAAAAACCGCTCCCCGGCTTGTAGCCCGCCACGTTGGAACACGTTGGACCAGACGGTGAAATAGGTTTCGGGCAGGCAGGCCGCCTCTTTCAGCCCCATGCCATCAGGCACCGGCAGACAATGGGCGGCGGGTGTTGCCACATATTCAGCGTAGCCGCCGCCGGGCAGCAGGGCGCAGACCTGATCGCCAACGGACCAGCCGCTGACACCCGCCCCCAGCGCCACAATCTCACCCGAGGCTTCCAGCCCCGGCAGGTCGCTGGCGGTGGGCGGCGGGGCATATTTCCCGGCCCGTTGCAGCGCATCCGGGCGGTTCACCCCTGCATAGGCCACCTTGATCACCACCTGCCCCGGCGCGGGCTCTGGCACTGGCCGCTGACAGAGTTTCAACACCTCCGGGCCACCGGCCTCGGTAATCTCCACAGCGCGCATTGGTTCAGCCATGCCGCCCTCCCTCATGTTCTTCTGTTATCGATTGTTCAAACTGCCCGGCAGGTCATTTCGGACACTGGCGGGCGCCTTGATTCGCTCCAGCACCGCCAATGGCCCCTTCAGCACACCCGACAACAGCTTGTTGTCCCGCACGCCTGCCTTCAGCTTCTCAAACTGCATCACATTTTCAATGCGGCGGTCCAGAAACTCCCAGCTGGCGGCGTGATCTTCGCTGTCGTCACCCAGCCAATAGAGCAATGTGCTGCTGTAAACGCCCGACAGCGTCGCGCGTTTGGTGTACCAGTTCACATCATCCGAACTGTCGCCCAGTGCCGTCCAGATGTGATCCACCGTGCCCCAGACCAGCCGGGTGCCTTCCGCGGCGTGATGCGGCAAGGCAAACAGGGTCATGCCACGGCGTACAAGTTCTTTATCTTCAACCACTTCCAGCCGGAACCGCACCGCAGCGGCGATCCGATCGCGGAACCGCATCTCGCCCAGATCCGCAGCCGCCAGCCGGTCCAGCATCAGGGCATCGCCCCTGTGATGATAGGCCACCGCCAGATCCAGCGCGCCGCGCGGACACAGCGCATTGGCCACAACGGGGTTCACATCCGCGTCCGCCAGCGCCGCTTCCCAGGTCATCTCAGTCCAGCCATCAAAAGGCACATGCATCAATGCCGCATCCAGCAGCAGATCCTTTGGGTCAGGCATTTCAGAACCGGTCATCCGCCGTCATCCTTCTTGAGTGAGCGTCCACTAGACAAATAGAGCCTTCCTTGCTAAAGGACCACCTCCTGCAACTTCATGCAACTTAACTAGAAAGGTGGTGAAAACCACATGCAGGTTTCTGTTCGTGACAACAACGTCGATCAGGCGCTCCGTGCCCTGAAGAAAAAGCTCCAGCGCGAAGGTGTCTTCCGCGAAATGAAGCTCAAGCAGCATTTCGAGAAGCCGTCCGTCAAAAAAGCGCGCGAGAAAGCTGAAGCCGTACGTCGTGCCCGCAAGCTGGCACGCAAGAAAGCCCAGCGCGAGGGTCTGCTCTAAGATCTTCTTCTCAAAGGCTTTTGCTAGCTTTTGAACGGATAAGTTAGAACCCCCGGTCGCCCTGAGCGCCCGGGGGTTTCTTTTTGTTTCACCGTTTAGGCGCGCGCATCCTCAAGGATCATGTCACTGGCTTTTTCGGCGATCATAATGGTCGGGGAATTGGTGTTGCCCGAAACGATTGTAGGCATCACCGAACAATCCACCACCCGCAGCCCATCGACGCCACGCAGGCGCAAACGCGGGTCCAGCGGCGCATTGTCGCTGGTCCCCATATGAACCGTGCCGGAGGGGTGGAAAATGGTGGTGCCAATGTCCCCTGCGGCGGCGGCCAACTCTTCCTCAGTCTGGGCGGTGATCCCCGGTTTCATCTCTGCGGGATTGTATTTCGCCATCGCGCCCTGTTTCATCACCCGCCGCGCCAACCGGATCGAATTGGCCGCCACTGCGCGGTCGCCTTCGGTGGACAGGTAGTTCGGGGCAATCTTCGGCTTGGCCATCGGATCCTTCGATGTGATCTCAACCACGCCACGGCTTTCAGGGCGCAGGTTACAGACCGAGGCGGTCATCGCCGGAAAATCATGCAGCGGCTGGCCGAAGGCCTCCAACGTCAGGGGCTGCACGTGAAACTCCAGATCCGGGGTTTCCAGATCGGGGCGCGATTTGGCAAAGGCCCCCAGCTGTGACGGCGCCATCGACATCGGGCCGGAGCGTTTAATCACATATTCCAACCCGATCTTTGCCTTGCCGATCAGGCTGTTGGCCATGGTGTTCAGGGTCTTGGCGCCCTCCAGCTTCCAGGCGCAGCGCAGTTGCAGATGGTCCTGCAGGTTGCCGCCCACCTGCGCCTGTTCCAGCTGCACCTCAATGCCGTGCTCCTGCAGCAACGCCCCCGGACCGATGCCCGACAGCTGCAGGATCTGGGGTGAGCCGATGGCGCCCGCCGACAGGATCACCTCACCATTGGCGCGGGCCTGTTTCACCTGCCCCTTTTGTTCATATTCCACCCCAACCGCACGGCCATCTTCGATGATCACCCGGCGGGTGTGGGCATGGGTCTCAACGCTGAGGGCCTGGCCTTTGGTGCGCCGCAGGAAGGCCTTGGCGGTGTTCATCCGCCAACCGCGTTTCTGGTTCACCTTGAAATACCCAACGCCTTCGTTGTTGCCGCGGTTGAAATCCGTGACCTTCGGCAGACCGGCCTGATTGGCCGCCTCCATCCAGTCGTCCAGTACATCCCATTGCAGCCGCTGGTGATCCACCCGCCATTCACCGCCTTCGCCATGCAGGTCGTCAGCGCCTTCAACGTAATCCTCGGACTTCTTGAAATAGGGCAACACATCATCCCAGCCCCAGCCCACATTGCCGGCCTGACGCCAGCCATCATAATCCGCCGCCTGCCCGCGCAGGTACAGCATCCCGTTGATTGAGGAGCAGCCGCCCAGCACCTTGCCGCGCGGATAAATCAGTGATCGCCCGTTCAGCCCCGGCTCTTCGGCGGTTTTGAACATCCAATCGGTGCGGGGATTACCGATGCAGTAAAGGTAACCCATCGGGATGTGGATCCAGTGGTAATTGTCGCTGCCCCCGGCCTCTAACAGCAACACCTTCTTGCCTGCGTCCGCCAGCCGCTTTGCCAATACGCATCCCGCGCTACCGGCCCCAACAACGATATAATCCCAGCTCATGCCTCACCCCACTGATCTGCCGCAACGCCAAACCGCGTCACGTGGCGCGGAGTGTTGCCTCAAATGTCAGACAATTCAAGAGCCGTAGAGATACGGTAGCCGCCTTTGCAAGTTTTACCGCTTCAGAGCGGCAGCGCGGTTGTCTTAAACACCGTGCGCAGGGCAAAACTGGATTGCATCTGCGCCACCCCCGGCAGACGCGCCAGATGCTGGCGGTGAATGCGGGCAAAATCCTCGGTGCTTTCGGCAACAACCTTCAGAATATAGTCCGCGGTCCCCGCCATCAGGTGACATTCCAAAACATCAGGGATACGCGCCACCGCCTTTTCAAAGGCCTCCAGCAGTTCATCCGCCTGCCCCTGCAGCGTGATCTCAACAAACACCGTGGTCGACACCCCGATTTTGCGCGGATCCAGCAGCGCAACATAGTCGCGGATGTAGCCTTCTGCCTCCAACCGTTGCACCCGCCGGTGACAGGCCGAGGCCGAAAGATTCACCGCCTCAGACAGATCGGCATTGGAAATGCGACCCTTGCGCTGAAGTACGTTCAGAATACGCTGATCTGTCGCGTCGAGTGACATTTGCACAAAATCCTTCGTCGTTATAGCAGACATATCGAAGATCCTGCCTTTAGTAGCGCTAACATTGCACCGGATTTCAACCCTTTTGCGCCCTAACTGCGACATTCTGTCATCAGAGATGATTTCATGCCTATGAGGAGATGGCGCGATGAAAATCGGATGCCCCAAGGAAATTAAACCGCAGGAATTCCGCGTCGGGATGACCCCGAACGCGGCACGTGAAGCCGTGGCCGCTGGCCATCAGGTGGTGATCGAAACCAACGCCGGTGTCGGCTCTGGCTTCAGCAACGAAGATTACGTCGCTGCAGGTGCCGCCATTCTGGACACCGCCGAGGAAATCTTTGCCACCGCCGACATGATCGTGAAGGTCAAGGAACCCCAGGCCGTGGAACGCAAGATGCTGCGCGAAGGCCAGCTGCTGTTCACCTACCTGCACCTGGCCCCCGATCCCGACCAGACCCACGATCTGATCGACTCCGGCTGTACCGCGATTGCCTATGAAACCGTGACTGACCGCAACGGCGGCCTGCCGCTGCTGGCGCCGATGTCTGAAGTGGCCGGTAAACTGGCACCGCAGGTGGGCGCCTGGACCCTGCAAAAGGCCAACGGCGGCCGTGGTGTTCTGATGGGTGGCGTGCCCGGTGTGGCCCCGGCCAATGTGGTTGTGATCGGTGGCGGTGTTGTTGGCACCCACGCCGCACGTGTTGCCGCGGGCATGGGCGCGGATGTCACCGTGCTGGACATGTCGCTGCCGCGTCTGCGCTATCTGGATGATGCCTTCCGCGGGGAGTTCAAAACCTCCTACGCCTCCAAGGGCAACACTGCCGAACTGGTGGCACAGGCCGATATGGTTGTTGGCGCCGTGCTGATCCCCGGCGCCGCCGCGCCCAAGCTGATCAGCCGCGCCCAGCTGTCCGAAATGAAGCCCGGCGCCGCACTGGTGGACGTTGCGATTGACCAAGGCGGCTGCTTTGAAACCTCGCGTGCGACCACCCATGCTGACCCGATCTATGAGGTCGATGGCGTGATGCACTACTGTGTGGCCAACATGCCCGGCGCGGTCGCCCGCACCTCGACCATCGCGCTTGGCAATGCCACCATGCCCTTCATGATGGCGCTGGCGAACAAAGGCTGGAAACAGGCCTGCGCCGACGACGCGCACCTGCTGAACGGTCTGAACGTCCACGCGGGCAAGCTGACCTACTACGCCGTGGGCAAGGCGCTGGGAATCGACGTGACCTCACCCCAGTTGCTGATTAAATAAAGCCTGACATTGCTTTCACGCGGCGGGGTTGCAGCCCTGCCCGTGTTCCCCGAGGCCCGGCCGGATCCTCCTGGTCGGGCCTCACCTTTTTCTAGGCCGCCTGCTGGGTTCTGACCGCCACCGGCTTGACCCCAAACCGGGATTTGAACGCCCGCGCAAACGCCTCGCCTGAGCCATAGCCGTATCGCCGCGCCACGGCATCTACCCGATCGCCGCGCATCAGGTCCTGATGTGCCACCGTCAGCCGCCAGTGCCGCAGATAGGCCATCGGCGTCATCCCCACGGTTGCCCCGAACAGCTCGGCAAATCGGCTGAGCGACAGCCCAGCCTCCTGCGCCAGATCAGCATTGGTCCAGCCATGGCCCGGCCGGTCATGGATCGCCACCACGGCGCGGGACAATCGGGGATCCGCCAGCCCGGCCAAGACCCCCGGTTCGGTGCTGCCAGCGCTGATCTGATGCCGCAACAGCCGCACCATCAGCACCTCACCCAACCGCCGCTGCACGGTTGGCCCACCGCAATGGCGGCCCTCAATTTCGCTTTGCAGAAAGGCGATCAATCCGATCAGTTCCGGGCTGTCTTGCAATGGCAATTCCACCGCTTCAGGCAGCGCCTCCATCAGCGGGTTTGCCTCACCGCCCCAGGTGACCCGCGCAGCAAAAACCACCCGGTCGCCGCACCGCCCCCGCGATGCGCCGCGCAGCAGGACGTGGCAGTGCACCCCATCCGGATCGCCCAGCACCAGCAGGTTGGCCGCCGCAGGTTCTACCGGTTCAATCTGCATTTCGAACCGTTCCATCAATGCACTCAACCGGTCCATACCTGCGTCTTTCGGTGTTTTGGTCAGTTTATTCGGATCTTCCTGACGACAGATTGGCGCATAACCGCCTCAACGGTCAATCCCTCGCTTTGACCTGCCCCAACCAGAAACAGGAGACAGCCCATGCTGATGCCCCGCCAGAAAACCCCGAACCTGACCCTGCCGACGCTGGACCACGGTGACTTTGAGCTCTCGGCCCAGACCACCGAGCGTGGCACCGTTGTTTGTTTCTACCGCGGCCTGCACTGCCCGATCTGCGCCAAATACCTGGCCGAGATGGAGAAGCTGGCGGACAAATTCGCAGAACGCGGCATCGACATGATCGCTGTCAGCTCCGATGGCGAAGAGCGCACCCGCGCGATGCAGGAGCAGATCGAGAGCAGCAAGATCAAGTTCGCCTATGACCTGCCGCTCTCCGTCGCCAAGGAATGGGGCCTCTATATTTCCACCTCGCGCGGCAAAACCTCGATCGGGATTGAAGAGCCGGCGCTGTTTTCCGAACCCGGCCTGTTCCTGGTGACCGAAAAGCAAACCCTGTTCTACGGTTCCGTGCAGACCATGCCGTTTGTGCGTCCGCATTTCTCGGAACTGCTGGGCGCTGTCGATTTCGCCATCGCCAACAACTACCCGGCGCGCGGTGAATACACCGGCGAAGTGTAAGCGAGACACCTCAGTGAATACAAAAAAGGGGGCCGCTTGGCCCCCTTTCCCGTTCCAGCATGTCGCCGGATTACTTTTTCAGAGCGTCGCGGATTTCAAGCAGCACATCCAGCTCACTTGGCCCGGCGGGCGCTTCTTCGGCCGGGGCCTCTTCTTCCTTGGCTTCAGCGGCCTCTTTCACCTTGTTGACGTAGCGCACCAGCATGAAGACCACGAAGGCCACGATCAGGAAGTTGATCACCGCCATGAAAAACGCGCCATAGGCAAAGACCGCCGCGCCGGCCTCCCGTGCCGCTTCCAGGCTGGTGCCTGCCGCAACCTCACCGGCCAGCACCACAAAGTTGTTGGTGAAATCAACGCCACCGGTGAACAGCCCGATGATCGGGTTAAGCAGATCCCCCACCATGGATTTCACAATCGCAGTGAAGGCCGCGCCGATGATAATCCCCACCGCCATATCCATGACATTGCCTTTGGCGATGAAGTCCTTGAATTCCTGAAGCATAGTGTTCCCTTTCCCCTGACCGTTTCAAAACGATTATTTTGGTGTTTCAATGCACACAGACTATGCTTCTTTTTCACAGTCGTGCGACTTTTTGTCTGGGAAAAAGTCCCTATTTTTCCCTCAACACTTGCTGAGGAGCGCACAAATGACTTTTCCCGACGATTTTCTGATCAACAACCGCTGGCCCGCCAAAGACCCTTCGGTCATCCAGCTGTATTCCTTCCCCACCCCGAACGGCGTCAAAGTTTCCCTGATGCTGGAAGAAACCGGCCTGCCCTATGAGGCGCATACCGTGACCCTGTCGGATGCCGACGTCAAAAGCCCCGAGTTTCTGTCACTGAACCCCAACAACAAGATCCCCGCGATCATCGATCCCTCCGCTGAGGGTGGCCCGATTGGTGTGTTTGAATCCGGTGCGATCCTGATTTACCTGGCCGAAAAGTCGGGCAAATTCCTGTCCACCGACCCCGCGAAACGGGCCGAGACCCTGCAGTGGCTGATGTTCCAGATGGGGGGCCTGGGCCCGATGTTTGGTCAGCTGGGCTTCTTCACCAAATTCGCTGGTGCTGAGATTGAAGATCCGCGCCCGCGTGAGCGTTACATCAACGAAGGCAAACGTATCCTGAACGTGCTGAACGGCGCGCTGGAAGGCAAAGACTGGATCGTGGGCGAATATTCCATCGCCGACATGGCCATCGGCCCCTGGCTGACCGCGCTGGATTTCTACGGCGCCAAAGAGGTACTGGACTACGCCAGCTTTGAAAACGTGGTGGCCTATGAGCAGCGCTTCCTGGCACGCCCAACCGTGCAGCGCGCCCGCAACATCCCACCGCGTCCGGAATAAACCCGGCGACATGAAACAAAAAGGGCGTGCCAAACGGCGCGCCCTTCTTTGTTTGTAGGATCGATATCCGTCAGCCCTTTGGCCGCATCGACTGGCCGTTGTGGAACAGATGCACCTTGGCGGGATCAACCGCCATCTGCACCTCTTGCCCGCGCAGGCCTTTGTGGATGCCGGGCAGTTTGGCGATCACGCCATCGTCGCCGGAGGCGCCATCGAAATAGAGCAGCGTCACCTCACCCAAAGCCTCGGTATAGCTGACCGCGCCACGGTAGAGCGCCTCACCTTCGGTGGACACCATATCCTCAGGCCGGACGCCGATGTTGACCTCCTTACCCAGGTCCCCCTCACGCGTGGGGATGGTTGAGACGGCCTTGCCACCACCGGTGAGTTCGACATGGGTTTCCTGCCCTGTCGCGGAGATCTTGCCGGGCAAGAGGTTCATCGCCGGGGAGCCGATGAACTGGGCGACAAATTCATTGTCGGGGGTTTCATATAGTTCCAGCGGCGTGCCGACCTGCGCGATGCCTTTGTTGGCCAGCACCACAATCCGGCTGGCCAGCGTCATCGCCTCCACCTGATCGTGGGTCACATAGATCATGGTGCGATCCGGCATGGCCTCTTTCAGGCGGGCAATCTCGATCCGCGTGGCAACCCGCAAAGCCGCGTCGAGGTTGGAAAGCGGTTCGTCAAACAGATAGACCTGCGGATCGCGCACGATGGAGCGGCCGATGGCCACCCGCTGACGCTGCCCACCTGACAACGCCTTGGGCAGGCGATCCAGATAGGGTTCCAGCTGCAGCACCGCCGCGGCCTTGTTCACGGCTTCATCAATCTCAGCCTTGGATTTTTTGGCGATCTTCAACGCGAAGGACATGTTTTCGCGCACCGTCATATGCGGGTAGAGCGCGTAGGACTGGAACACCATCGCAATGCCCCGCTGCGCCGGGGGCACGTCATTCATCCGCTGGCCATCAATGGTCAGCTCCCCGCCGGTGATCTTTTCCAGCCCTGCAATCATCCGCAGCAGAGTGGACTTGCCGCAGCCTGAGGGGCCGACAAAGACGATCAGCTCACCGGCTTCGATGTCCAGGTTGATGTTGTTGAGCACATTGACGGCGCCGCCGTAGGTCTTCTCAACATTGCTGAGTTTAAGCTCTGCCATCGAATCACGCCCCCTTGGCCAAAATGCTATAGCCCCATGCCGGCAGCGTCAGGTCACGCCCCGCGGGTGCCACCGCGCCGCGCAGCCCTGTGCCGAGGGGCGTCCAATTGCCAATTGGCAAGTCCAGCTTTTCTTCTGCGTTGCCAAGGTTGAAGGCGCAAAACAGCACTTCATCCCCGTGAACCCTATGGAAGGTCAGCAGATTTCCCTTAGCGGCGAGGCCGGTCTGTTCACCATTTCGCAATGCTTCGCTGCTCTGACGCAGGGCAACGGCGGCGCGGTAATGATGCAGCATCGCCTCCGGATCGGCCTCCTGCCGGTCGACCGCCATCGCGGCCTGTTCGGCGCTGACCGGCAGCCAGGGTTTGCCGTCGCCAAAGCCCGCATGTTCCGATTGGGTTTCCCACACCATCGGTGTGCGGCAGCCGTCGCGACCCTTGAACTCGGGCCAGAATTCGATGCCGTAGGGATCCTGCAGATCCTCAAAGGCGACATCCGCTTCATGCAGGCCCAACTCCTCGCCCTGATAGAGGCAGGCCGAGCCACGCAAGGTCAGCAACATCACCGCATGGGCGTAGACCGCCGCTTCGGACAGGTTCCAGCGGCTGGCATAGCGGGGCACATCATGGTTGGAAAACGCCCAGCAGGCCCAGGCATCCGGCGCCACACGCTCCAGCTCCTCAAACACCTCAACTACCTTCTGCGCGGTCGCCGGTTGGCTTTCGAGGAAGTCAAAGGCGTAGCACATGTGCATCCGCTTCTCACCGGCGGTGTATTCGCCCATCACTTCGACGCCGCGCTGCGCCTCGCCAACCTCCCCCAGACAGGCGCGGGCGCCATATTCATCGGTCAGCGCACGCAGCCGTTCCAGGAAGGCGATGTTTTCCGGCTGGGTCTTGGAATAAAGGTGCAGCTGGTGGTTATAGGGGTTCACCTGCGGCGCGATGGAGGCGTTGCGCTCAGCCTCAGGCAGCGGTGGATTGGACCGCAGCTGGGCGTCGTGGAAGTAGAAATTGATGGTGTCCAGACGGAAGCCATCAACGCCACGTTCCAGCCAGAACCGGGCCACATCCAACAAGGCGTCCTGCACATCGCGGGTGTGGAAGTTCAAATCGGGCTGTGAGGTCAGGAAGTTGTGCAGGTAATACTGCTGGCGCCGGGTGTCCCATTGCCATGCGGGGCCGCCAAAGATCGACAGCCAGTTGTTCGGCGGGGTGCCGTCGGGCTGTGGGTCGGCCCAGACGAACCAATCGGATTTGGCGTTGTCGCGGCTCTGGCGGCTTTCCTTAAACCACGGGTGTTCGTCCGAGGTGTGGCTGAGCACCAGATCGATCATCACCTTCAGGCCAAGGCCATGGGCGGCCTCCATCAGGGCGTCAAAGTCGGCCAAGGTGCCGAACATCGGGTCGACGTCGCGGTAATCGCTGACGTCATAGCCGAAATCCTTCATCGGGGAGGTGAAGAAAGGCGAAATCCAGATCGCATCCAACCCCAGTGAGGCGACATAGGGCAGACGCTGGGTGATGCCGGCCAGATCACCGATCCCATCACCGTTGCTGTCCTGAAAACTGCGCGGATAGATCTGATAGATCACCCCACCGCGCCACCAGTCATCGCCACGCGCGGGCGGTTTCAGGGAAGTTAGGTTGGATTGAGCGTTCATGAGCGAGGTCCTATTTAACCGAGCCAGCCAGAAGGCCGCGCACGAGGTATTTCTGCATTGTGAAGAAGACGAGAAGCGGCACCGAGATCGAAACGAAGGCGGCGGTGGCTAGGATTTCCCAATTGCCGCCACGGGTGCCCAAGAGCTCGACGATCTGATTGGTCATCACCGTGGTCTGGCCCGAACTGTCGATCAGGAAAACCTTGGCCACCAGCAGGTCGTTCCAGGTCCACAGGAACTGGAAGATCGCAAAAGAGGCCAGCGCCGGGAAGCTGAGCGGCAGGATGATCCGGATGAAGATCTGAAAATCGCTGGCACCGTCCACACGGGCGTTTTCGATGATGTCACGAGGCAGCCCGGCCATGTAGTTGCGCAACAGGTAGATCGCCAGTGGCAGGCCAAATCCGGTATGGGCCAGCCAGACGCCCAGGTAGCCCTTGCCGATGCCAATGCCGAGGTGCAGTTTCAACAGCGGGATCAGCGCCAGTTGCAGCGGCACCACCAACAGGCCGACGATGACGGCAATCAGGATCGCTCTCCCTGGGAAATCCATCCAGGCCAGCGCATAGGCGGCAAAGGCCGCGATCAGGATCGGGATCACGGTGGCGGGGATGGTGACGGTGAGCGTGTTGAAGAAGGCCTTGACCATACCGTCTGAGGTTTCTTCGCTCAGCAGCATGTTCTGATAGTTTTCCAACGTCAGCTCGGCCGGGGTCAGCGCGGTGACAAAGATGCGCTGGCCACGTTTGCCGGTGAACTCTTCCGTGTTTTCCGCGCGGTAGCTGCCATCGGCATTCACCGTGATGGTGCCGCCCTTTTTCAGTTCGGCCACTTCACCGGGTTTATAGGCGTCGATCGCGCGGGAGGAGATGCCCCAGACCGAGATGTCCAGATCCTCCTCGGCGAGGCGGCCCTCAATCACATAGAGGTCGCCCTGTTGCACCTGTGCCTCCGGTCCTGCGGCGCGCAATTTCAGGTTCTGTTCGGTGGCGAACGGGGCCTTCCACCAGCCGCTGGCCGCGATCTGATCCGCCGTCCGGAAGGAGGAGATCAGCAAGCCCACGGTGGGAAACAGCCAGAGCACCACCAGCACCACAACTGAGATATTCACAACCCATGACAGGGTGGATTTGGTTCCTGCGATATTGTCCATGATCCGGCCCCCTCAGCGCATTTCGCGGCGCGCGTTGCGCACGTTCCAGACAAGGATCGGCATCACCAACAGCATGATCACCATGGCCGCCGCCGAGCCGCCGCCCCAATCATTGGCGCGGAACAGCTTGTCATACATGTAGTTGGCCAGCACCTGCGTCTCCCACTGGCCGTTGGTCATGGCAAAAACGATGTCGAACACCTTGAGCACGGTGATGGTGATTGTGGTCCAGACCACCAGAATGGTTGTTTTGATCTGCGGCACTTTGATCTTGAAAAAGATCTGCAGCGGGCTGGCGCCATCGACGATTGCCGCCTCAACGGTTTCTTCCGGGATGCCGCGCAGGGCGGCGGACAGGATCACCATGGCGAAGCCGGTCTGGATCCAGATCAGCACCACCATCAGGAAGAAGTTGTTCCAAAACGGAATGGTCAGCCAGGTGTTCGGCTCGGTGCCGCCAAACCAGATGTAAAGCGCGTTCAGCACGCCGATCTGATCGGTGCCAGCGGGGCGGGCATCATAGACCAGTTTCCAGATCACCGAGGCGCCAACAAAGGAAATCGCCATCGGCATAAAGATCAGCGATTTCGCGATATTGCCCCATTTGATCCGATCGGTCAGCTGGGCGGCCAACAGGCCAAAGGCAGTGGACATGGCGGGCACCACGATGAGCCACAGCATGTTGTTGCGGATGGCTTCCCAGAACTTCGGCTCACTCAGCATCTGGCTGTAATTGTCCAGACCCACCCACCTGTAACCGCCGCCCGGCACCCGTTCAGTCAGCGACAGGCGCAGTGTTTCCACCACCGGGTAGGCCAGATAGAGCCCCAGTGCAAAAAGCGCGGGAAACAGGAACAGCCAGGGCCGGATCAGATTGGCGCGGTTGATGTTGCGGCCTGCATTTGGGCCGCGCGGTGGATAAAGCACCCGGTCCAGAAAGAGGTTAGAAAGGTAGAAATATCCGACACAGCTCGACACACCAATGGTGATGGTGATGAGCCCCAAGAGCGCTGGATGCATGATGTCCCCCGATCCATGAGGCCTGCTAGGCTGGCCTCAGGTGTCCTTGCGGTCTGTGTGGGCGACCCGGTCCATACGGCACCGGATCGCCCAGATTTTCAGTGAGGTCGCTTATTTCAGCGCGTCCCAGCTGGCCTGGATTTCCTTGGCCACATCTTCGGCGGATTTGCCGCCGGTGTAGTCCACCATCCCGGTCCAGAAGCTGCCAGCACCCACGCCACCCGGCATCAGATCAGAGCCGTCAAAGCGGAAGGTGGTTGCACCCAGCAGGATCTCACCCAGACCACGCAGGGTGTCATCCTTATAGGCATCAACGGACGCGCCATTGTGCGGGGTCAGGAAACCGGTCTGCGCCATCATGATTTCATGCGCGATCGGCTGCTTCAGGAAGTCCATCAGCACGTTGGTGGCATCCGAAGGGTCGGTGATCGCCATCAGCGTACCACCGCCCAGAACCGGGTTGCCCAGATCCTTATCCGCGTAGGACGGCATGTAGAAGAAATCGGTGTCTACACCGAACTCCACATCTTCGGGGAAGAAGGCCGGCACGAAGGACGCCTGACGGTGCATGTAGCACTGCGGCGGCGAGGAGAAGAGGCCCTTGGGGCTGTCGCGGAAGTCGGTCGAGGCCACAGCCCCGGCCCCGCCGGAGACTTTGGCGTCATCACGGGCGAACCAGCCAAACTCTTCAATGGCGGCGATCACACGCGGATCGTCAAAGGCCATCTGGTTGGTGGTCCAGGCGTCATAGACCTCAGGCGGCTGGGTGCGCAGCATCATATCTTCGACCCAATCGGTCGCCGGCCAGCCGGTGGCCGCGCCGGATCCCAGACCGATGCACCACGGCACTTCGCCGTCGGCCACGATCTGTTCGGTCAGCGCTTTCAGCTCTTCCATCGAGGTCGGCACGTCATAGCCTGCATCCTCAAAGTTTTCCGGGCTGTACCAGACCAGCGATTTGACGTTCACGTTGTAGAAGAAGCCGTACATCTGATCGGCGCCATTGGCGTCTGCGTAGGTGCCCAGATCCACCCAGGATTGACCTGCGGCATAGTTGGTGCGCACCCAATCGGCCATGTCATCTGCCAGCGGATGCAGCTGCCCCTTGGAGGCCATAACAGCCGCCAGACCCGGCTGCGGGAAAACGGCGACGTTGGGGGCCGAACCGGCCTCAGCATCAATCACGATCTGCTGCTCAAAACTGTCTGACCCGGTGTAGATCGCATCCGCACCGGTGGCGGCCTCAAAGTATGCCAGCATGTTGTTGAAGAAGCCATCTTCGGGCTGCAGCCAGGGGCCGGCAATGGTGACGGTCTGGCCGCTCAGGTCTGGTGCGTTTTCGGCCCAGGCGTTGTAGCTGTCCCAGCTGAACGGACCTTCGCCCGGCTTAAAGGCCAGATGACCATCCGCCGATGCCATACCTGCGCTCAGGGCGAGCGTTGCTATGCCCGCGTAGAATGCATGTTTCATTTAGATATTCCTCCCATGTGATCCCCTGTCGGCGCTGCTGGGCCTCTCCTGCCCGGGCCTGACACGGTGGTTCCGACTCGCCTTTCAAAGCGCTTTGGATGGCATATTTGTAACGCCAAGCGGGGTCAAACTGTCAACGGTAAATATCTTTGAATCCTAAAATTAACTGCAAACCCTTTGCTGCGCTGGGGATTGCGATATGGGTCTTGGCTTGACCGGCGGCAAAAATCTCTTCACATATAAAGAAAAATTGAAAGCGCTTTGAATGGCAATGAACCTGAAACAGCTGGCCGAGGAACTGGGCCTGTCGCAGACCACGGTCAGCCGGGCCCTGAACGGCTACCCTGAGGTCAGCGAAGGCACCCGGCGGCGTGTTCAGGAGGCCGCGGAGCAGCACAATTACCGGCCCAATACGCGGGCGAAGGGTCTGGCAACCGGTCGGTCAATGATGATCGGCCATGTGATCCCGGCCTCGACCCAGCATGAAATGGTGAACCCGGTGTTTGGGGACTTTGTTGCGGGCGCCTCCATCGCCTGTGCCAAGCGGGGCTATGACATGATGTTCACCCGGGTGGACGATGGCGACGAAGAAGCCGCCTACCGCAGTTTGATGGGCAAGGGATCCGTGGACGGGGTGATCCTGCAGGGCCCCAAGATCCATGACAGCCGGATTGCCCTGCTGAACCGGATCGGCCTGCCTTTTGCCGTGCACGGGCGGTCCAGCGATGTGACCGACAGCTACAATTGGGTGGATGTGAACAACACCAGCGCCTTCCGCCGGGCCACTGAGTTTCTGATCGATCTGGGCCACCGCCGCATTGCCCTGATCAACGGTCTGGAAAGCATGGATTTCGCCAAACGCCGCCGCGATGGCTACACCAGCGCATTGGAGGCCGCAGGGATCAAAGTGGATCCTAACCTGATGAGCAGCGAAGAAATGACCGAGGTTTCAGGCCATCACCAAACCCGTGACTTGCTGGAGTCCGAGACGCCGCCGACGGCCATTCTGGCGGCCTCGATGATCTCGGCGCTTGGTGTGCGCCGCGCCATTGAAGAGGCCGGGTTGAAGATGGGCAAGGACATCTCGGTCATCGCCCATGACGATGATCTGTCCTATCTGAAAAACGGTCAGGACGTGCCGATTTTCACCGCAACACGGTCTTCTGTGCGCAACGCAGGCAGCATTCTGGCTGAGATCCTGATCGACAGTATCGCGACCCCGCTCAGCCCGCCGCGCCATCAACTGCTGGAGGCTGAACTGGTTGTCGGGCGCTCCACCGGACCGGCGCCCGCTTGACGGCCCCCTCTGCACCGCAGAAAATCCGGCCAGAAGCGCATCCAATGCTAGCGCAAACATTCCACACTGATTAGGATGCGCCGCGACACGTCAGGGCGAGTCGGACCAGACCGGCCGTAACCCGACCGCAAAAGGAACGACCGGATGCCAGAGCACAGCCTCCTCGCTGCCGATATCGGCGGCACAAACGTACGCCTTGGGGCTTACCAAGGGGACAGGCTGATGGCGCGGGCCCAGTTTTCCACCAAACGTGACGGTGCCTTGCTGGACCTGATCAGCGGATTTGCCGCTGAGATGGACCTGCCGCCCGAAGTGGTGGTTGTGGCCGCCGCGGGTCCGGTTGCAGACAACCGGGTGGAGCTGACCAACGCCAAACAATCGCTTTGCGGGGCTGAACTGCGGGCTGCAACCGGGGCCAGTGAAGCGCAAATCATCAATGATTTCGCCGCCGCCGCCTGGGCATCGCTGTCCCCCGCCCCTGAGGATCTGGTCACCCTGCAAGGCGCCACAACACCGCCCGAGGGCACCCGCCTGGTGATCGGCCCCGGCACGGGCCTGGGGGTTGGCGCATTGGCCCGGGTTGGCAACAGCTATGCCTCCGTCCCCGGCGAAGGTGGACACATCGGCATCAGCCCGCGCAGCCGCGCCGAGGTCGAGGTGTTTGAAGCCCTGAAACCCATCTGGCCCGAGATTTTCTACGGCGACGCTTTGGCGATTGAAGCCGAAGGCATGCTCAGCGGCACCGGCCTGCCCTACCTGTACCGGGCGGTGCAATCCGTGCGCGATGGCGGCAGTGATGCGCCGGATGCGGCTGCGATCATGCAGCGCGCCAAATCGGCAACGGATCCGGTCGCGGTTGAGGTAATTGCGATGTTCAAAAGCCATCTGGCGCAGGTGGCCGGGGACCTTTGCCTGGCCTTCGGTGCCGAAGGCGGCGTGTTCCTTGTGGGCGGCGTGGCGATGAAAAACGCCTGGCTGTTTGACGACGACTTCCTGCGCGCCTTCCGCGCAGGGGGCCGGTTCACCGAAGAACGCGCAAACCGCAGCCTCTATCTGCTCAACGTCGAAAACTTCGGCCTGTTGGGCGCTCAGACCTATGCAAAACAGCTGACAAAATAGAAAGCCGGCCCCGAAGGACCGGCTCATCTGGACGTCAGGGTCAGAGCTTGGGAGGAGAGAGCCCTGGCCGTTGGTCCTATCTTACAGGCCGCGTTCCAGTTCTTTCAGAACACCGGTCTGGATCGCTGCGAAGGATGCGTCGTCTTCGTCCAGGTTCTCGATCACGTCGGCGGCAGCGGCGATGGCGTCTGCGTCAACCAGGGTCAGGTCGAAAGCCGGGGCATACTGGCGAACCTGTGCGGCGTCGTAGCCCGAAACATCGGCAGTCATGGCGGAAGCGGCACCGGTCAGAGCGATCAGGGCGGCGGCGGAAGCAGTTACGATACGTTTCATGTCTAAGTCTCCAATTGTCAGGGTCAGATCAGGGGAGCTGATCAAGTGCTGCCCTCATGTGGCAGCTTTAGGGGGAGGATCTGGGATCTCGGCGTCAGACGCTCCGATCCCTCCGGTCCTCGTGGGGGTGAGGTCCGTGGCTTAGAGGCCGCGTTCCAGCTCTTTCAGAACACCGGTCTGGATCGCTGCGAAGGATGCATCATCTTCGTCCAGGTTCTCGATCACGTCGGCGGCAGCGGCGATGGCGTCTGCGTCAACCAGGGTCAGGTCGAAAGCCGGGGCGTAGTGGCGAACCTGTGCGGCGTCGTAGCCCGAAACCTCGGCGGTCATGGCGGAAGCGGCACCGGTCAGAGCGATCAGGGCGGCGGCGGAAGCAGTTACGATACGTTTCATGTCTAAGTCTCCAATTGTCAGGGTCAGATCAGGGGAGCTGATCAAGTGCTGCCCTCATGTGGCAGCTTTGGGGGGAGGATCTGGGATCTCGGCGTCAGGCGCTCCGATCCCTCCGGTCCTCGTGGGGGTGAGGTCCGTGGCTTAGAGGCCGCGTTCCAGTTCTTTCAGAACACCGGTCTGGATCGCTGCGAAGGATGCGTCATCTTCGTCCAGGTTCTCGATCACGTCGGCAGCGGCGGCGATGGCGTCTGCGTCAACCAGGGTCAGGTCGAAAGCCGGGGCGTAGTGGCGAACCTGTGCGGCGTCGTAGCCCGAAACCTCAGCGGTCATGGCAGAAGCGGCACCGGTCAGAGCGATCAGGGCGGCGGCGGAAGCAGTTACGATACGTTTCATGTCTAAGTCTCCAATTGTCAGGGTCAGATCAGGGGAGCTGATCAAGTGCTGCCCTCATTTGGCAGCTTTGGGGGGAGGATCTGGGATCTCGGCGTCAGGCGCTCCGATCCCTCCGGTCCTCGTGGGGGTGAGGTCCGTGGCTTAGAGGCCGCGTTCCAGTTCTTTCAGAACACCGGCCTGGATCGCTGCGAAGGATGCGTCATCTTCGTCCAGGTTCTCGATCACGTCGGCAGCGGCGGCGATGGCGTCTGCGTCAACCAGGGTCAGGTCGAAGGCCGGTGCATACTGGCGAACCTGTGCGGCGTCGTAGCCCGAAACCTCGGCGGTCATGGCAGAAGCGGCACCGGTCAGAGCGATCAGGGCGGCGGCGGAAGCAGTTACGATACGTTTCATTTTTAGTCTCCTAAGTCAGTGTGGGGATCAATCAGGGGAGCTGATGATTTGTTTGTTTGGGGCGTCAGCTGCGTCGCTGACAAAACACCAGATAGGAGGGCAAATCCGCGGTTTAAACTCACGGAAGCGTCACGTGTGTTCACACAAATCTGTCTTGAAAACAGCGACGGAAATACAGACTGCTGTGTAGGGTTACACAGCCAATGTGCAGCTTTTATTTTCAAACGCTTAGGGTATTTCAGACGTCACGGATTGAGCCGTTTTATGTGAGCAAAACGTGGCATTTTTTATGCCTTCAATCACTACACTAAAATGTGTAATTCGCTTTTTGTCAGCAGCGGTCAGCACGAATGCCACAAGGGCCTTATCAGCGCGCCTTTCTGCCCTATTTAAGAGGGTTCAGCGCAGGGGAACAGCGCAGAAATTAATCGTAAAAGTTGAATTCCGGCCATCTACCACTCGCATATGACCGCCAGCCATCCGGTGGCGGCCGCGCGATCAGCTGGCGTGCACGGCGATATCGCGCATTTTGCCCCAGAGATGGCCCAGCGTCGGCTTCTGATTGTCGCGATCCCGGTAGAGCCGCACCTCAAGCGGGCTGGTGAAACTGTCATCCCCCACCACCTGCAGACTGCCATCGGCCAATTCGTCTTTGCACAGCTCACGTGGCAACCAGCCCATGCCGAAGCCTTCCATGATCATCGCCTTGACCGAGATCGCCAGCGCGTTCTGGTTGACCACCAGAACATTCGGCCGTTCGATCTGCTGATGCAGCATGTGATCCAGCACCGAGCGCAGCGCCGAGGCCGAACCATAGGACAGGAGAGACACCGGTTTGTTCTGCCCGCGCTTCAGCTCATGCATCGGTCCATTGGGCCCCACCTTGGCCACCGGCAGCAGTTCATCCCGGTCCAGAGTGATGTAGTCGCATTGGCTGACCTCCAGCGGGGCTAGAAAATCCATCGCCGGATGCCAATAGGTCAGGATGACATCGCAATACCGCTGCTGCAGCGCGGTGACGAACTGATCAGCCGCCCATGAGGTTGAGTTCAGATCGATGTCCAGCCCACCCGCCTGCACCAGCGGCGCGATGTGCTTCTTATAATGGGTCATGTAGATCGACTGCGAGGTGGCAAACCGGATGACGTTTTCCCCGGCCGCATCGATCACCTGACAGCGTTCCAGCGTTTCATGATAGGTGCGTAGCATCAGCCGCGCCTGGCTGAGGAACACTTCACCAGCAGGGGTCAACGACAGGGGCAGGGTCTGGCGGTTGATCAGCTTGACGCCCACCTCATCCTCAAGCGCGCGGATCCGGCGGGAAAAGGCCGGCTGGCTGACGTTGCGCTCCTCAGCTGCGCGCGAGAAGTTCTTCTGCGCCACCAGAGCCTCAAAATCTTTGAGCCAAAGAATATCCAATCCGGGGTCCGTCCTACCTGGGTCTATGGTCGTCTAAAATTGCGCTCTGCTCTGTCACTCAATCCACCCGCCCCTCTTCAACAGCGTGACAGGCCACAAGGCTGCCATCGCGCTGCTGCTGCGGGCGCGGTTTTTCAACCCTACACCGCTGATCGGCATATGCACAGCGTGTTTCAAAGGGGCAGCCCTTTGGTAAGGTGATGGGTGTCGGGATTTCCCCCTTCAGGCGGATGTGGTCCGGCATACCGTCCCGCATCTGTGGCACCGCAGAGAGCAGCGCGCGGGTGTAGGGGTGTTTGGGGGCCGCAAAGAGCGTGGCCGTGTCGGCCAATTCGCAGACCGTCCCAAGATAGAGCACAGCCACACGGGTACCGAAATGTTGCACAACACTCAGGTCATGGGTGATGAAGAGGTAGGTGAGCCCCCGCGCAACCTTGGCCTCCAGCATCAGGTTCAGCACCTGCGCCTGGATCGAGACGTCCAGCGCCGCCAGTGGTTCATCCGCGATGATAAACTCGGGATCCACGGTCAGCGCACGGGCGATGGCAATACGCTGACGCTGGCCGCCGGAAAACTCATGCGGATAGCGATCCCGCCATGAGGGATCGACCCCGACCGCCTGCATCACCTCCAGCACTTTGGCGCGCACATCAACCGGCGCCAGATCGGGGTTGTGGTAGCGCACCGGTTCCTCAAGCGCCTGCGCGATGGTCATGCGCGGGTTGAGGGAGGCATAGGGGTTTTGAAAAATCATCTGCATCCGGCGCCGCAGAGGGGCCAGATCGCGGCGGCTTTGATTGTCAATGCGCGCGCCGGCATAGCGCACCTCCCCTGCCGAAGGGGCCAGCAGCCCCGCCACTAGCCGGGCCACGGTGGACTTGCCGCAGCCGGTTTCGCCGACAACGCACAGGGCCTCCCCCCGATTGACGGTCAGCGAGACATTGTTGACCGCATGCACCTCACGGCGGTCCATGCGCAACCGCCCGTCGCGAAAGCGCAGCCGTTCCAGCAGGCTTTGATCCAGGGCGAAGCGTTTTTCCACGCCGCGCAACTCCAGCAGTGGGGGTTCGGGCGCTGTCGTCGTGTCCTTCATCGCCCCTCCTCCAGCAGAAGGTCGCTGTGCAGGCGGTTCACCTCATGGCAGGCGACCTCACTGCTGCCCTGCTGCATGATCTGCGGCAGCAGGCGGCGACATTCGGCCAGTGCGAAAGCGCAGCGCGGGCTGAACGGGCAGCCGGGGGGAATATCCGTCAGAACCGGCATGGCACCGGGGATCTGCTTCAGCATCTGCCCCGGCAGGGTCTGCTGTGGCAGCGCGTTGATCAGCCCCTGGGTATAGGGGTGCTGCGGGTCATTGATGATTTCGCGGGTTTTGCCCGCCTCCACAATGCGGCCGGCATACATCACCAGGGTGCGTTCGGTCAGCTGGCTGACCACGCCCAGATCATGGGTGATCAAGATTAGCCCCACCTTATTGGCCTGACAGAGCTTCAGCAGCAGCTCCATGATGTCAGCCTGAATGGTCACATCCAATGCGGTTGTCGGCTCATCCGCGATAATCAGGTCGGGATCCAGCAGTAGTGCCATGGCGATGATAATGCGCTGCCGCATGCCGCCGGACAGCTCATGAGGATATTGTTTTAGCCGCAACTCCGGCGCTGCGATCTGCACCTCGCGCAGTTTGGTCAGGGCGATCTCTTGGGCGTCGCGCCGGGACAGTTTGCGGTGGGCGCGCAGGGTCTCCACCATCTGCTGGCCAATGGTTAGCACGGGGTTCAGCGTGACCATCGGATCCTGAAACACCATCGCGATGCGGTTACCGCGGATCCGGCGCATCTGCGCCTCAGGCGCTTGGGTGATGTCGGTGCCGTCAAATTGGATCGTACCGCTATCGATGTAGCCCGGTGCGCTGAGCAGCTTCATCAACGCAAAGCCGGTGATCGATTTGCCCGCCCCGGATTCGCCCACGATGCCCAGCCGTTCGCCCCGCGCCAGATCAAAACTAATCTGATGCAGCGCCGTCACCGTCTGGCTGCGCATGGCAAATTTCACCGTGAGATCGCGAACAGACAACAGGGACATCGCTACACCTTATAAAGCCGCGGGTTCAGCGCATCACGCAGCCAATCCCCCAGCAGGTTGATCACCAGAACCAGAACCACCAGAACCCCGCCGGGCAGCGCAGTGATCCACCAGCTGCCGGCAAAAATATAGTCAAACCCCGAGGCAATCAGCGCCCCAAGCGAGGGCTGGCTGGCCGGCAGCCCCAGCCCAAGGAAGCTGAGTGAGGCCTCAGCGATGATGGCATTGCCCACCTGCACGGTGGAGATCACAAAGATCGGCGACATTGCATTTGGCAGGATGTGGCGCAGCATGATGCGCAGCGGGCCAAAGCCCAGCACCCGGGCGCTGTCGACATATTCCTTCTGCCGCTCGGCCAGAACCGTGGCCCGCAGGGTGCGCGCATATTGCGGCCACTCGGCCAGCCCAATCACGGCAATCACCGCCACCACCGCATAGCGGTCAAAAACCGCCGCGCCCCACATGGCATGGGTCACCGCCAGCACCACAATCGCCAGCATCAGGGTCGAAAAACTCAGCTGAATGTCAGCAAGCCGCATCAAGAGGCTATCAACCCGCCCACCCAAGTATCCAGCAGCCAGGCCGATCGCGATGCCCAGGGTTGCCTGCAGCGCAACCGCCGCTAGCCCAATCAGCAGCGACAGTCGGGTGCCATAAAGGATCGCCGACCACATATCGCGGCCCTGATCGTCGCTGCCCAAGACAAACTGCGGATCTGCCCCGGGGATCCAGAAAGGCGGCAGGTCCGAGTTCATGATATCGATCTGGGTGGGATCATAGGGGTCAAAGGGCGCAATTACCGGCGCCAGCAGGGCCAGCACCACGATCACGGAAAACACCAGCAAGGCCACCAGCGCCACCGGATTGCCACGCAGGCTATCGCCCAGCGGTGAGGTCCAGAACCGGGCCCAGCGCGACGGTGGCGGGGTGATCAGCAGGTTGCTCATGCGCCCATCCTCGCCAGTTTGACGGTTGGATTGACCAGCGCGTAGATCAGATCAACAAGGGTGTTGGTCAGCACAAAGATCAGCCCCACCACAATCAGATAGGCCACAATCAAGGGCGTATCCGCGCGATTCACCGCCTCAAGGAACATGAAGCCCATGCCGGGCCACTGAAACACCGTTTCGGTCAGGATCGTATAGGCCACCATCGTGCCAATCTGCACACCTCCCAGCGTGATCACCGGCATCAGCGTGTTCTTCAGCGCATGCACATAATAGATCCGCAGCGGGTGCAGCCCCTTGGCGCGGGCATATTTCACATAGTCGCTTTGCAGGACTTCCAGCATCTCAGCCCGGATCAGCCGGATAAACATCGGCAACATGATCGCGGCCAGCGCCACCGAGGGCAGCAGGATGTGCGACAGCCCGTCCAGGCTGGCGAAGTTTGTTTCCCAATAACCCACGACAGGCACCACATCGCCCCGGCCAAAGGCAGGCAGCCAGCCATAGCCCACCGAAAAGACCGAGATCATCAGGATGGCGGTCAGAAACACCGGGGTCGAAATGCCCAGCACCGATAGCCCCATGATCACCCGGCTGAGGATCGCGTGGGGCCGGATGGCAGTGTAAACGCCCAGCGGCACCGACAGCAGCACGATGATCACCGTCGCGGCAAACACCAGTTCCAGCGTGGCGGGCAGCTTCTTCAGGATGACCTGCAGCGCCGGTTCATCAAAAAACAGGCTGGTGCCCAGATCACCCTGCACCACACGGCCCAGAAATCTGACGTATTGCGCCCAATAGGGATCGTCCAACCCCAGATCCTGACGCAGCTGTTGCTGCGCTTCCTGCCCCAGCGACTGGCCGACAAGATCGCGCAAGGGATCACCCAGATGACTCTGGATCGCAAACCCAAGAGCGGAGATGACCAGCATCACCGCAATCCCTTGGACCAGCCGTTTGACCAGATAGGCGATCATCGTTTCAACACGCCCCTTTATTGTTCAGGCACAGGGTCATTCATTCACCACCAGATCCCCGAAATAGGGGAAGTTCAGCGCGTTCACGATGGCCTCGGCCCCGATCCCCTGACCGGCGCCCCATGCAAGGTTCTGCCAATGCAGCGGGATATAGGCCGCATCGTGATAGAGGATGCCTTCGAGCTGTTGCAGCATCTCGGCCCGTTTCGCGCTGTCCGTCTCGGCCGCGGCGGCCTGCAGTAGGGCATCAGCCTCTTCGCTGCAATAGTGCCCGCCATTATACTGCCCATACCCCGTCTCAGCATTGGGGCAGGCGGTCAGGAACTGGTGGAAGTTGGCCGAGTCCTCAGTATCGGAGTGCCAGCCGATCATCATCATATCGGCCGCACGGGCATCATAAAGCGGCCAGTATTGCGCCTTGGGGAAGGTTTGCAGATCCACCTTGATGTTGATCTTGGCCAGCATCGCCGCAACGGCGCGGGCGATCTTGTCATCATTTATGTAGCGATTGTTTGGCGCCATCATGGTGATGGTGAACCCATCGGCATAGCCGGCCTCGGCCATCAGGGCCTTGGCTTTGGCCAGATCAAACCGCGCCTTCAGATTGGGATCATGGCCCGGGTAACCCTGTGGGCTGGCCTGCGCTGCAACGGTGGCAAAGCCCCGCATGATCCGATCCACGATGCCTGCGTTGTTCACCGCATAATCGATGGCCCGGCGCACCCGGACATCGCGAAAGGCCGGCACCCGGTTCTGATCCAACTGAAAGGAAATGATGCGTGTGCCCGGTGTGGTGATCAATTTGGTGCGCGGGCTTTGATCCACCCGGGGTAGGGAATTGGGCGGCACTGGGAAGATAAAGTCCACGTCCCCCGCCAGCAGCGCCGCCACCCGTGTGGCATCCTCCTTAATCGGGGTCAGACGGATCTGGTCCACATTCCCCGGTGAGGATTGATCCCAGTGATCCGCAAACCGTTGGAAGTTGACCCTGACCCCCTGTTCCCGAGCAGTGACCACAAAGGGTCCGGTGCCGGACACATGGCGTGAGGCAAAGCTGTGGCCGTGCTTGACCAGCTGGGCCTTATCCTGCCCCTTCTCGGTCAGGCCGCTGTAAAAGGCGCGGTCCATCGGGAAGATGTAGGTCGCATTGTGCAGGACCAGCGGATAGGGCTCTGCCGTGATCAGATCGAGGGTCAGCGCATCCTTGACCTCAACCCCAACAAAGGGGGCAAAGACCCCTTTGAAATCCGGGCTGGTCTGCAGCCGCTCAAACGTCCAGGCCACATCAGCAGCGGTCAGCGGATTGCCGGAATGAAACCGCACGCCTTCGCGCAGATAGAACCGGGTGGTGGTGGCGTCGATCTGTTCCCAGCGTTCAGCAAGCCGAGGCTCAAACTGCAGATCCTGTGTCCAGCGCACCAGAGGGTCAAACAGCAGATGCGCCATCTGCAAGGTGCCGCCTGAAAGCTGCTCATGCGGGTCGAGTGATACCGGATCGGCATCCAGCGCCACCCGCAGGGTCACCTCAGCCGCCGCTGCATTGCCGCCAAACATCAGACAGAGGGCCGCAATCGGGCCAAGGCGCCGCATCCCAATCCTGCTGCCTAGCGTTGCCAGTTGCATCTGTGTCTCCTCCCGCTGGCGCGCGCCCTCCCCATGGCCCGCACCCCGAACAGACTAATGGCACAGAAGGGGCGCAAACCAATGCTGATTTCAAATCACCCATGCGTTCCTGGAATAGAGGGGTTTTCCGGTTACAGATCATTGCCTTGCCGCCGTCTCAGACGCGAAACGCCCCCGACCTGATGGGCCGGGGGCGCTGTCTTTGCCAAAGATCTGCCTGTCGAATCGCGCCGCTTAGCGGAACGGCTGCCCGTTGGCGGCGTGATCGCGAAGGATCTGGGGTGGGGCAAACCGGGGACCATAGGCGGCGGCAAGCTCTTCGCAGCGCGCCACAAACCGGTCGAGGCCATAGGTGTTCACATATTGGATGTAGCCGCCAGTGTGGACCGGCGCGCCAATCCCCATGATGGAGCCGATATTGCCATCCGCGACCGACCGCAGGACGCCCTCCTCCAGGCAGCGCAGGCTTTCCAGCACCGGGCGGAACAGGATGCGGTCCTGAATATCGCGGTCACTGATCATGGCCTCCGGATCGCGCCAGTGCTGCAGGCCCTCCCAGATCACCTTGGTGCCATCGGCGTAGTCATAAAACCCCTTGCCCGTCGCGCGGCCTACACGGTCATGATCGTCCAACATTGCGGCCAGCATATCGCGCGCTTTGGGGTTCTGTTCTTCCGCCGGATCCAGCAGGCCCATACCGACCTGTGTGCGGTAGATATCGGTGACCAGCTTGATCTGCACCTCATCCAACAGGCTGAGCATGCCCGTGGGCATCCCAGTCAACCGGGACAGGTTATCGACCCGGATCGGATCATGGCCTTCGGCCACCAGTTCCACCGCTTCGATGATCTTGGTGCCAATGGTGCGTGAAGTGTAAAAGCCCGTTTTGTCCCCCACGATGATCGGTGTCTTGCGGATCTGCTGTGCGAAATCAAAGGCCCGCGCCAAGGTTTCATCCGATGTGTCCTGCCCCGCAATGATTTCCAACAGAGGCATTTTGTCGACGGGGGAGAAGAAGTGCAGGCCAACGAAATTGGCCCGGTTCGCAGCCTTGCTGGCCAGACGGGTGATCGGCAGGGTGGAGGTGTTTGAGCCCCAGACGCCGTCCTCACCCAAGAGTGCCTCACACTCAGCCAGCACCTGATCCTTGACCTCAATCTTTTCAAACACGGCCTCAATGATCATGTCACAGCCGCGCAGGGCTTCGGTGTCGGCAACGGGGGTGATGCGGGCCAGAACGGCAGCAGCCTCCGCCTCAGTCATCCGGCCGCGTTTGACCCGTTTGGTCAGGAGCGCCTCGGTGTAGGCTTTGCCACGCTCTGCCGCCTCTTGCGTCATGTCGCGCAGGACAACCTCAATCCCTGCCATCGCCGCGGAATAGGCAATGCCCTGCCCCATCATGCCTGCGCCCAAAATCCCGAGCCGCTGCACCTTGCTGCGCGGCACGTCCTTGGGCCGGCTGGCCCCGCCTTTGACCTGATTGAGGCCAAAAAAGAAGGTGGAGATCATGTTCTTCGCCTCGGGCGAAATCACCAGCGAGACGAAACGACGGGTCTCATAACGCAGGGCAGTGTCGAAATCCAATTTGCCACCTGCCTCAACCATGATGTCGAGGATCTTTTTCGGGGCGGGCAACAGCCCTTTGGTTTTCTGAAACAGCATTGCCGCGGCGCCAGCAATGCGCGGCGCCATTTTGGGGCTGTTGGACCCACCACCGGGAATGCGGTGACCCTTCTGATCCCAGGGTTGGGTGGCCGCATCAGCATCACCCTGCACCGACAGGATCCAGTCCCGGGCGCGGGCCAGCAAATCCTCGGGCGCGACAACCTCATGGATCAACCCGGCCTTCAGCGCCGCCTCGGGCGCCAATTGCTTACCCTCCATCACGAAAGGCATGGCCGGCTCCAACCCCAGCAGATGCACCAAACGCACCACGCCGCCCGCCCCGGGCAAGAGGCCAAGCGTGACCTCTGGCAGGCCGATCTTGGTCTTGGGGTTGGTTGCGGCAATGCGGTGGTTGCAGACCAGGCACAGCTCAAATCCGCCGCCCAGCGCTGCCCCGTTGATGGCGGCCACCACCGGCACCGGCAGTTTCTCAAGCCGCCGCATGTCGGCCTTCATATCCTCAACCTCGGCAAAGAGCATGTCCGCCTGATCCGGGGTGATGGCCAGCAGACGTTTCAGATCGCCACCGGCAAAAAACGTGTCTTTGGCTGAGGTCAGGATCACCCCCGTCAGGCCCGCTTCGGCCTCCAGCCGGTCGACCATCTGTTTGTAGATCGGGCCAAATTCGGCGTTCATCGAATTGACGGGGCCCTCCATATCCATGGTGACCGTCACGATGCCCGCGGCATCTTTGCTATAGGAAAACTCTTTCATCACACGCCCCCCTTACACACGCTCAATCAGGGTCGAAATGCCCATGCCGCCGCCAATACACAGCGAAATCATCGCCCGTTTGGCCTGCCGCCGTTCCAACTCATCCAACATGGTCGAGACCAGCATGCCCCCCGTCGCCCCCAAGGGGTGGCCCATGGCAATCGCACCACCGTTCACATTGGTGATCTCATGCGAAATGCCCAGATCCTTCATGTAACGCATCGCGACCGAGGCGAAGGCTTCGTTAATTTCCCAAAGGTCGATATCGGCCACGGTTAGCCCTGCCTTGGCCAGGCATTTCTGCGCTGCTGGCCCGGGGCCGGCCAGCATGATCACCGGATCGCTGGCGATCACCGTGGTGGCCACAATCCGACCGCGCGGGGTCAGCCCCAGATCACGGCCCGCCTGTTCAGACCCCACCATGACAGCCGCCGCCCCATCCACAATCCCAGAGGAGTTGCCGGGCGTATGCACATGGTTGATCTCACTGACTTGCGGGTATTTGGCAAAAGCCATGTCATCAAACCCGTAAGCCCCCATCTGCGCAAAGCTGGGGTTCAGCGCACCCAGCTTCTGCATGTCGGTGCCGGGTTTGATGAAATCATCGCGCTGCTGAATGGTGATGCCGTTTTCATCGCGCACCGGCACCACGGATCCGTCAAACCAGCCGCTGTCACGCGCATGGGCGGCGCGGCGTTGGCTTTCCACA
Organism: Thalassovita sp.; assembly: GCF_963691685.1. GTDB lineage: Bacteria > Pseudomonadota > Alphaproteobacteria > Rhodobacterales > Rhodobacteraceae > Thalassobius. The sequence goes on along the minus strand of NZ_OY829290.1, from coordinate 357,311 downwards.
GCAAAGGCATCGACATCTTCACGGCTATAGCCATCCAAAGTGGCAATCAGGTCAGCGCCAATGCCCTGCGGTGCCGAATTGTTATCGATAACAAAATCCGGATCAAAAAACATCGGCCCACCGGAGGATCCGATGGGCACGCGGCTCATCGCTTCCAGCCCGCCGGCCACCACCAGATCCTGCTGGCCCGAGCCAACCTTGGCCGCCGCCATATTCACCGCCTCAAGCCCTGAGCCACAGAAGCGATCGAGCTGCACACCCGGCACGGCCTCATCCCAGCCCGCAGACATCACCGCCGCTTTGGCAATGCAGCTGCCCTGATCCATCAGGGGCGCCACGCAGCCCAGCATCACATCCTCAACCTTCGCCGTGTCGAGGTCATGGCGCCGTTGCAGCTCCTCCAGCAGGCCAGCGGCCAGCCGCACGGGCTTCACCTCATTCAAGGTGCCCCCGGCCTTGCCTTTGGACCGCGGGGTCCGGATGGCGTCATAGATGTAGGCGGCTGTCATGGTGGGCTCCTCCTTTGACACGCGGATCTGCAAAACAGTGGACATTTCACCGGCAAGGTGACAATCACAAAACCAAACAAAAAACAGACAAAACTTAACAACGCGACCCAGCTATGCCCGCCCTGCCCTCGATCCCCAATGCCCTGACGGCCAACCTGCTGAGCGGGGCCCGGGCCGCCGGCATCAGCCTTGAGCCGGTGTTGCAGCGGGCCGGGCTGGTGCCACAACCCGATAGCCTGACCATAGCAGATTTTGTCCAGCTGATGCGGGCTGTCACGCTCACGATGGATGACGAATACGCGGGGCAGATCCAGCGGCCCCAACGCATCGGCACCTTCGCGATCACCGCCGCGCATATGTCACATGGCGCCACCCTGCGCGACGCGTTGGAGCGTTTTGCCGCCTTTACCAATATGCTAGACAACAGTTTCCACGTGACCCTGCGCCACGGGGCTGAAACCACGCGGCTGCATCTGGAACGCACAGATCCCGCCTATCCAATCACCGAGTTGGGGGCGGAAATGGTGCTGGTGTTGCCGCATCGGCTGCTGGCCTGGATGGGCGGCGGCTGGTTGCCGCTGCGCGAAGCCTGGTTTGACTATCCCCGCCCCACGCACCACGCGATCTACGGCCAGCTGTTCCCAAAGGCGCGGTTGAGTTTCCAACGGGCCAGCTGTGGTTATGCGATCCCTAGCGCCGCATTGGATGCCCCCGTCATCCGCAGTGAGAAACAGGCGGCCGATTGGGCCCGCCGCACGCCGCTGGATGCGTTTTTGCCGGTCAGCCTTGAGGATGGTCTGCCGCTGCGGGTGGCGCAGCGCATTGCGCATGCGATTGAGGCGGGGCAGCCGCTGCCCTCCATGCAGGCGATCGCGGATGCTTTGCAGCTGCCCGTGCACACCCTGCGCCGCCGCCTGAAACGTGAGGGCCGCGATGTGCCAGAAATCCGCCGCGCGGTGCGGCGCGATCATGCGCTGCGGCTGCTGGGCGAGGGGGATCTGCGCATCGATGCCATTGCGCTGCGGCTGGGTTATTCTGAAACCAGCGCCTTTGTTCGCGCGTTCAAAGACTGGACCGGCGTCACCCCGCGGGCTTACCGGCAATCCGGTGAACCGATCCCGGTCGCAACGTCATTTCGCGGCGAAGTTGACAAAAGCTGACATCGCCCACTAGCCCTAAGGCCAAGCAAGCCGCGTCTCTACGCGCGCAGGGAGAGGACAGATCATGACGCTATTTTCGCCATCCGCCGCCTGGGTTCAGGACGAACACAAGATGTTCGCCGACAGCTGCGCCCGTTTCTTTGACGATGAAATGGTGCCCCGGCTGGAGGCCTGGATTGATCAGGGTGTGGTCGACCGCGAATTTTGGAACAAGGCCGGTGAGGCCGGTATCATGGCCGGCGCTATCCCCGAGGATTTGGGCGGCGTAGGCGGCGGCATCAGCTTTGATGCGGTGACCGTTTATGAACAGGCCCGCAAGGGCGATATCGGCTGGGGCTACGGCATTCAGTCAATCGTCATGCATTACATCAACGCCTATGGCACCGATGCGCAGAAACAGCGCTGGCTGCCAAAGCTGGTCACGGGCGAGATGGTGGGCGCAATTGCAATGACCGAACCGGGCACCGGATCGGACCTGCAATCGGTGCGCACCTCGGCCACCAAAGAGGGCAACGGCTACACCATCAACGGCTCAAAGATCTTCATCACCAACGGCCAGAGCGCGGACCTGATCATTGTGGTTGCCAAGACCGACAAGGACGCGGGCGCCAAAGGTGTGTCGCTGATCGTGGTGGAACCGGCCGAAGTCGAAGGCTTCAGCCGCGGCCGCAACCTCAAGAAAATGGGGATGAAGGGCAACGACACCTCTGAGCTGTTCTTTGAAAACGTCAAAGTGCCGGCCGACAATCTGATCGGCCCGGAGGAGGGCCAGGGGTTTTATCAGCTGATGAAGCAGCTGCCCTGGGAACGGCTGATGATCGCCGTGATGGCGCTGGGGGCAATTGACTTCGCCATCGAGGAAACCCTGCGCTACGTTAAGGAACGCAAGGCCTTTGGCAAACGTGTGATGGATTTCCAGAACACCCGTTTCAAACTGGCCGAATGTAAAACCAAAGCCGAGGTGCTGCGCAGTTTCGTCAATGACTGTATCGCCCGTCTGGATGAGGGCACGCTGGATGCCTCCACCGCCTCAATGGCGAAATACTGGGGCTCTGAGGTGCAAAATGAGATCATGCACGAATGCCTGCAGCTGCACGGTGGCTATGGCTACATGATGGAATACCCCATCGCCCGCCTCTACGCCGATGCCCGGGTGCAGATGATCTACGGCGGCACCAATGAGATCATGAAAGAGCTGATCGCGCGCTCTTTGGACGACTGATCTGCCAGCAAAGCCAACAAAGAAAGGCCGCCGATTTCGGGGGTCTTTTTTACGTGCGACCGCTCAAGACAACGGAAATGCTGGCGCGCAACAACGCGTCAAAAGCCGTGACATTTGTGGAAAATGGCAGGGGCACCAGGGTGAGAAGAGCACGCCCCACCAACCCCTTGAACTCCCTAAAAATCATTACTATCAGGGCCTTGTGTAACATCAACATGTAACGCTGACTTGTAACGGTGGGGCCTCATGACAGCCGGAAAGCAATACCTTCTTAAGCGCGGTCATACTTGGTACTTCCGCCTAACTGTCCCTGAAGAGCTACGTAAGCACGAGGGGAAAAAGGAAATTGTCGAATCTCTGAAAACTCGAGATCTCACGGTTGCCCAACGACTACGCTGGGAAAGACTTGAGCATCACCAAAAACGGTTTGACGCGATGCGCGGTGCGCCTATCGCATCACCCAACGATCTTGGTCGGGATAGCTACCGTGAAATGGTGAGCTTTGCCGAAACCTTGCCTATTGAAATGCTGGAAACGCTCCAAGACCGCACCCTTGAAAGAGCAGAGGAAGCTGCCATCGATTTCGATGAGGATAGCGGACATCCAATCGGGGTCCCTACCGCCGTGGAAGCACAGTTTTTGGCCGTCAAAGACACCATTGAGAACCTTAAGACCGGCCGAAAAAAAGAGCGGCCAGAGTATGGGCTTCCCATCTCTGAAACCTCTCGTCGCTTTCTGACAAGAGAGGTGGCTCTGTATATGAACGAACAAACGGCAAGCCAGCACCAACGAACTTTGAACTGCCTTGCAGAATTTGTCGGAGATAAATCGATATCGTCTCTCTCTCGCCGTGACGTAGCACAGTTTATCGGGACATTGGCGTGTATGAGTAATAGCTGGGGAAGAGCGGTCGCCGACAAAGGCCAGTCGTTCGCGTCATTGGTGGAGAAATACAGCAATAAGGGAACTCCGCTGAGCGACGGGACACTGAATCGGCACCTTGGAGCAATCAAGGGAATGTGGCGCTGGGCGTATGACAACGGGCATACAGAAAATGGCGACCCGACTGATGGCCTTCACCGCAAGAAGAACCGTAGGCGCGAAAAAAGTGCGCAATACAAAGGATTTACACCTGACGAAATTCTCCAACTACTTGCCCTTCCAAAAGCTAGATCAATCGAAGTCGTTGAGATCGCTCTGATCGGCCTGTATTCTGGAATGCGGCTCGAAGAGATTTGTATGTTGGATTGGTCCGATATTGTGGAACGGGACGGAGTGGTCGCATTTGACATTACTGCCGCGAAAAGCCACGCAGGAATTCGGCAAGTTCCCGTTCATTCCAAACTCGAATGGTTATTACAGCGGCGGACGAAGAATGGCCCCATCTGGCCATCGCTGCGGGCAACCAAGGACCCAAGCCAAACGCTCTCCAAACGGTTTGCAACATTCCGCGTTAGTCACGGTTTTGAGGGGAAAGGAAAGGTGTTCCATTCGCTGCGCAAGACCTTCGTTTCGCAGCTGTTTGCAGCCAGGGTTCAAGAAGCTGAAATTGCACAGATCGTGGGGCACGAGAATCGCAACATTACTTCGTCGGTGTATAACCCAGGCGGCTTTGCCCTCTCGCAGAGCAAAGAAAACGTCGAGCGCTTTCAGATCAAAGGGCTGAATCCTGAAGAGATTCTACACTTGCACTCCTAAGCGCGCGGCTCATCCTCACAGATCACTTTAGACGCATTCGGCGGATGTGACTTTAGGGTAAGCGGTGCGCCACCCCCACACTTTCGAACTGACGTCTGATCTGCGATTCAGAGGCTTCTTTGTTTTGTGGGGAGTTTCTCGATGGGAGCTATATGTGAGTTTCTGGCAAGTGTGCCGCGTCGGGCGGATGGCAAGCGGAGTTGGCCACCGGAGTTGAAGGCTCGGATTGTGGCGGAGACGTTGCTCGAAGGCGAGACGGTCAAGGCGGTTGCGAAGCGGTATGAGCTGATCCCCAGCACAGTGTCTGATTGGCGGCGGATGGCGCGGCAGGGCAAGTTGGTTCTGCCCAATTTGGACGGCATGGACTTCGTTCCTGTTGAGATGGAGACGCCTGCGCCCGTGGCTTCGCCCCTACCAACAGCATCAACCAGCACGCTTGATGTGATCCAAGGCGATGTCACCATTCGTTTGGACGCCGCGACACCAGCGGCGCGGGTCGTTGAGATCGCACGGGCTTTGGCTACGTGATCATGCCATCCCATAAAGTGCGGATTTTTGTGGCCAGCGATCCTGTGGACTTCCGCAAAGGTCATGATGGGCTGGCCGCCTTGGTACAGAGCCACCTGCGTCAGAAGCCGTTTGATGGGTCGGTTTATGTCTTCCGTGCCAAGCGGGCAGATCGATTGAAGCTGATCTATTGGGACGGCAGCGGATTGGTGATGGCGTACAAGCGGCTGGAAGATAACAGTTTCACATGGCCTGCGATTAAGAACGGGGTGATGCGTCTGGAGCCAGCCCAGTTTGAGGCTTTGTTCGCAGGTCTGGATTGGCGACGCGTGCAGCCCCTGGAGGTGACAGCTCCGGCTGCGGCGGAGTGACTCACGGGGGCGTTTGGGCGGGCCATTCCACCCTTGTTTTGGTATGGAACTGGGCATGCGTGCCCCTGATGACCTGCCCAACGACATTGCCGAGTTGAAGGCGATCATCCGTGCGCAACAGGATCAGAATGCGCGACTTGAAGCCCTGGTCGCGTCCTTCAAGAAGGCGCTGTTTGGGTCCAAATCCGAGAAGATTGACCCCGCCCAATATGAGTTGGAACTCGAAGATATCGAGACGGCCATCGCGCAGGTCGAAGCCGAGATTGACGCAGACGAACGCACCGCGCCGGTGCGGCCAGCAAAGCCGCGCCAGACAAACCGTGGATCGCTGCCCAAGCATCTGGAACGGGTAGAGGTGGTCATTGAACCTGATCTCTCCTGCGCCTGCGGAACCGCGCGTCATGTCATAGGTGAGGATGTGAGCGAACGTTTGGACATCATCCCTGCACAGTTCCGCGTTATCGTCACCCGTCGCCCCAAATACGCCTGCCGATCCTGCGAGGACGGGATCACTCAGGCCCCAGCACCACCACACATCATTGCAAGCGGCATGCCGACCGAAGCCACTTTGGCGCATGTTCTGGTCTCCAAATACGCGGACCACCTGCCGCTTTATCGACAGGCGCAAATCTACAGTCGCCAGGGCATCGATCTGGATCGCTCGACCTTGGCCGCTTGGGTGGGCAAATCGGCATTCGAGTTGGCCCCGGTCTATGAGGCGCTGATGGCCGATCTGAAGCGCTCAACCAAGCTGTTCATGGACGAGACACCGGCACCGGTTCTGGCCCCAGGGCGGAAAAAGACCAAAACCGGATACTTCTGGGCGCTGGCCCGTGATGATCGCCCATGGGGCGGTGATGATCCGCCCGGTGTGGCCTTCACCTATGCGCCAGGGCGATCCGGCCAGCATGCAGACAATATCTTGAAAGGCTTCAGCGGCACCCTGCAGGTGGATGGCTATGCTGGCTACAACCGCTTGCTCAAACGGCCCGCACAGGATGTGAGGCTGGCCTATTGTTGGGCCCATGCACGCCGCAACTTGCATGATGTTACCCAGTCCAGCATTGCCCCGATCGCGCAGGAGGGTTTGGCGCACATTCAGGCGCTCTATCGCATCGAAAAAGACCTGCGTGGCCTAACCGCAGACCAACGCAATGCTGCACGGCAGGAGCGCTCAAAACCTATCATCGACACCCTCGAGCTTTGGCTTGCCCAAGGTCGTGCCCGTGTCTCGTCCAAATCCCCAACTGGAGAGGCCCTGAAATACATCGCAAAATACTGGGATGGGCTAATCCTGTTCCTCGACGATGGTCGCATCGAACTCGACAACAACTCCGTCGAACGCACCATCCGACCCATTGCTCTAAACCGCAAAAACGCGCTCTTCGCCGGGCACGACGCTGGCGCACAGAACTGGGCCGCCATCGCGTCACTGATCGAGACCTGCAAACTCAACGGTATCGAGCCACACGCATATCTGTGCGGCGTACTCACAGCCATTGCTGGCGGGCACAAGCAAACCCACATCAATGAACTGCTGCCTTGGAACTACGCTAAAACCGTGTGATCGGCGCACCGCTTACACTTTAGGGCAACCCGCCGCCCTAAAGTCTGTTGAAGGGGCCCGCAACATGAGCCCTATCTAGCGATCATCCGAATACTCCTTCACCCATCCTAGATTAAATGTGCGTACCCGAGGGGCGAAGCCCACATTCCGACAATCAATACGACTGTCACAACGACTTTCAGTACGACAGTATATAGACGGTCTGTAGACGGTCCCTAGGGTTCTTCGGAATGACCCCTCCTTGGGGTCTGGGATGGGGGGTATATACCCCTCCCTACCCAATGTTTCCTCTATCTACATGATCCTCCTTAAGACCCAGCGTTTGTTGGTCCTGAGGGGGTCCTCCGATTTTCTGTGCGTAAACGACTAACTGTATCTATTTTCACGAAAGGATCTCCCAATGGACCCCCTCTTCCTTGCCCCGCTCCTCATCATCGCTTTCATCGTCGTCTCGCTTGTCTCTATTCCCTCGCCCTTCGTCAGTGTCCGACGCCGCCACCTGGATGCCCTGACCAAGGAGACGGAAGACCTGCGCAAGCGTGTCGCTCATCAGGAACAAGCCGACCAACACAAGGTCAATCAGTACGCCGCCGCGCTGGAGGAAACCGTGCTGCGTTATGCCGACATACCCAAGGAGGAACGCGAAGCCCTCCTCGCCCGCATCAAGCACCACCGGATGAACCGCAATGCGTGAAGAGATTGTCGTTGAACTGAGCGGCCCCAATGTGGCCACGGCCAGAGGCCTGACCGTCAAAAGCAAGGCTCCCATCGGTGATCTATGCCGTCGCTTGATCTCCGAGGGATTGGCGACCGCAGAAGACCGTGTGGTTGTCGTCAGAGGTGAGACCCCAGTGTTCTCCCCCGCCCCCATCAGCCACTATTCAGAGTTCACCATTAAGGAGCGGGACCGCGTCCCTGTGAGACGTACGCGCTATCGTGCGTTCTCTTAGACGCGGGGTGCCCCAGGAATGGGCCGTTAGGCTCGTTTAGGGGCCAACATACCTTAGCGGACCTAACGGCTCTGTATGAGTGTCTTTACAATTGGAGAGCCCCCCATGCTGGGGCCTCTCACGTTAACCGAAGAACCCACGCCAGTGGTTATTCTCAACTTCTTCTAACACCACCTCGCCCCCCCCCCCTGGAGGGGGCCACCAGCGAGCGCAGGTAATGCGCCACCGGACGAACCGGATTGGCCGCTAAACTCTCCCCTGAAAGGAAAATCCCATGAACCACACCTTGTCCCTGTACGACTTCTGCAACAACGACATCCGCGTCATCGAGATCGATGGTGAGCCTTGGTTCCCCGCCAAAGATGTCTGTGATGTTCTCGGCCTCGAGAACCCAAGTCAGATCCTGATCGACTCCTGCAACCACGCCAACACGGCCCACATGTTGAAGTCCAACCTCCGTTCAACGGACGTTAGCTTCCCTAACCGTGGCATGAAATGCGTGAACGAAGCGGGTCTGTACGAACTCATCCTCGCCTCCCGCAAACCCGAAGCACGGGCCTTCAAGCACTGGGTGACCTCTGTGGTCCTCCCTGCGATCCGCAAAGATGGCAGTTATGTCGCTGGAGAAGAACTGGTCGCCACAGGCGAGGAGGACGAAGATGAACTCATCATGCGGGCAATGGAGGCCCAAGCTCGGAAGGTCGAACGTCTTCACGCCGAGAACCGATCCATGCGCAAAGCCCGCGAGACCTACTCGCTACAGGGCTACTGCGAACTGAACCGCTTCTACCTGGCACCGCGTCAGCGCAGTCGTCTAACGAGCCTCGCTAGCCGTATGGCCAAGAACGAAGGGATTGTCCTTAAGAAGCAGGAACGGGTTTTCTTGCTCGATGGCTTCAAGGTACCTACGAAGGTCAACCTGTACCCTCGTGATCTCCTCGACCGAGCAGCCGTACAAATTGGTCTCCTTAAGGACTCGCAAGGCGCAGCCCTTCCCGCTTAACTGAGAGAGCCCCAGAGAGAAACGCTGAGAGCCTCTGGGGCGCTTCAGCCGGTAGGAAGACGGGGCCCCTCAGCTGGGCGCTTGAGGCCCAAACAACCCTTCAGTTCTCGCCCTAGCGTCGCTGTCGAAGAAACAATAGGCGAAAGTTGTCAGAAGAAGTCTCACCTCCCAAGCAGCCAACGAAGGGAACGTAACACCGGCCAACCTCTAAAAGACAAAAACAGGGGCACGCGTTCCGCTCCCCCAGATGGACGCCTCAACACTCCAAGTGAGTGGGGGTCTACATCTGGGAGAGGCCTCTCTGTTTCTTCGTCATCGTCTTCGCCAAGGACTGTTATCCGTATACGGGGAGTTATTCCGTCCCCATTCCGAACTCTCTGAGACCAAGTGGTGACACACAGAAGACCTCAGAGGCCTAAATGGGGAGAGTACCTACCTGATGTGGGAGGAGGCCTACTGCGGATGTCGCTTCACCTCGAATGAAGGTCCATTGTCCTCACTAGACCGTGGCCCTGTGAGACAGCCCAGCGCCTGAGTCAAAGTGACTCATACACGTCCCAATCAGCCTGTGAGACACATTCCTCACAAACACTAAGAGCCATGTGGGACACCATGAAGATCGGATACGCCAGAACCTCGACCGTTGATCAATGCGCTGGGCTTGAGGCGCAGATCAGAGACCTCAAAGCCGCCGGATGTGAGCGGATCTTCGAAGAGCAGGTCTCCTCAGTGGACCTAAGACAGCGTGAAAGGCTGGAGGAGGCCCTGAGCTACGTCAGGGAGGGTGACACGCTGGTTGTCACCAAGCTGGACCGTCTGGCGCGCTCTATGGCCCACCTGATGGACGTCAGACAGGCTCTGGAGGCCAAGGGTGTGGCCCTGTCGGTCCTTGACCTGAACCTCGACACATCCACTGCCACAGGGAAACTGATGATCAACCTGCTTGGGAGTGTCGCTGAGTTTGAGCGGTCCATCATGCTTGAGCGGCAACGGGAGGGCATCGCCAAGGCCAAGGCGCTGGGCAAGTACAAAGGCCGCGCCCCGACGGCCCGCGCCAAAGCTGCTGAGGTGGTTGCACTCAAGGCCGAGGGTGTGTCCCCCACAGAGATCGCGCGGCGGTTAGAGATCGGACGAGCGTCGGTCTATCGGATACTGAATGCGGCTCAGGAAGAATCTGGTTAGGCGGCGCGCACAGAGCCGTATCTGCGTCACACAACGCCTCCGCCCTTTCCCCCATTCCCAGCATGAATGACATTGATGTCACTGTATAGCTTGCTCACACCACCCAAAAACGCCCCCGTGCGGTCAAGCAGGATAGAAGGGGGCATGGGGGGAGAACTCAGATCGCAACCTAGTAATAGGTCTCCGCTAATCGGCGACATGATTTTTGAAACTGGTCTGTGGGTGACGTTCCCTTGAAGCATCCGGTCCATCCGTCAACTTGGGTCGCCTAGCTGTTCCATGCCCGCCGGTTGTGTCTGAAAATGTGACAGGCAAATGAGACCAGCCCGACACTACTGAACGTGACTGAAGCATTTGGGGCTGGGGGACGTCTGAAACCGGGCAAGCTCATTACCCAACACCATCTTCGGGCTGGTCAGGCCCATCAACTATTTCTGGCCGCTCCTCTCCTTCTGGAAACAAATAGTCGACAATCTCGGTGATTAGAGTTCCCAAGAACGGCATACGGGCGCGGAAATCGTCATCTGACTTATTCGCATAGTGCCTAGCCATCGGCCCTTTGCCCTCCTGATCGAATTCTTTCTTTACAAAAATTGCCCAGTCCTCGTGTAGGTGCGCATCCAACGTGGTCTCGGCATTAACTATCTGATTATTAAGCTCGGTCGAAATCACCCCTATAAGATTCCTAGCCTTGAGATGCCCGCGACCACTGGCCCACTCCCACGCCTCGCGGTCATATAGGCACTCAAGAACTACAGGCACCCGGAACCCAGCTCGCAGAACTGGATGCAGATGCGGCGGCGTCGGCAGCTTGAAACACTTCGCTGACCTAATATTATCAGGGACAGCATTCCAGTCCTTGAGCGCGTCCTTTGCCTCTGGGTCGAGGTCCAGCAATCCTGCTGCCTTCGGCAACTCTCGATGGTGTTTGGCGCGACTGCGCCATGATTGAAGCATGTCGATCACATAATTGATGCCAGCCCCGACTTTGGTCTCCACATCTATCTCCGCAGCCTTTTCAGTCGCAAACACGCGCAGAGCCTTCTCTAGGATGAGTTTGTCTGAATCGCCCTCTACAAAGATTTTTCGACGGTTGGCTTGGCCAAGACGTTCCACCTCAGCACGGGCCTTCTCCTGGCGTCTTACCCTATCTTCCAGCTTCGTCACCAGAGGTGCGAATAGCGCCGTGGTCCCCATCCGATCATCAAGGTCCCCGAGTTCAGTGAGCTGCTTGGTGCCTTCGTCATCCACCTCTCGGAAGATGTGGTGACAGGATATTCTGTTCTCGCCCTTCTCCTGCTTACGGTGCAAGTTATAGAAAACTGGAGAATGTGTGGTCAGGAATATTTGGGAGACACCGTGGTCAACGAAACCCCAAAACTGATCCGCGAGTTCAACGCAACTTGATAGTTCTAGATTGTTTTCAGGCTCTTCGTATCCCCAGATGAACGTGTGCGGCTGAGCCCCTCGCACCTGTAGGCTACGCTTCTTATCTGCCATGAATTTAAGGATCAGCGGGATATGTCTGGCTTTGATCCCATCGCCCCGTGCGTCAAGCGAAATATCCTGACTTTCGCTTAGGAAATCGAGGCTCTCGAAAATGTGGCTTAGGTCCTTGGGCAATGCCAAGCGAGACCTGAAGCCCAGGGATGCCGTAATCTGGTTCGTCAGGTCTTCCAACTGGCGGGATATCGAGTGTTCGAAGTCTCGACTTGAATTTCGGAACTCTCGGTCGGCCACCTCGGCAATGATGTCGTAGATGCTGGCCCGGAGCTCCGAGAAGTATTCTAGGTCCTTAATTGCGGGGACATAGACGAAATTGATGTTCCGTAGCAGCGCATGAGCGTTGGATTGGCTGGGGATCTCCACCGTTTCGACATTGGCCCCACCACGTGGGCCAGCTACGCGCCGCCGCCCAGAATATTCGTCATGAACTAACCCCTGAGATCGCCATCGGCGCTCCCAAACAACGAAGTCACCGTTCGTAGCCCGATATGACTCGGGCATCTTGAATTCTAGCTTGATAGATATTTCCTTGGCGCGCCGGTTCGGGTGGTTGAACACGTTGTGATCGACCTCGAAGTCGAGATATTCGTCTGGCATGGTCCGGCCATTGAAGAATAGGTTTAGTGCTCTGAGGACGTTCGACTTGCCTGAGTCGTTCTTGCCTACCAGAACGGCCAGCTTACCCGGATTAAATGACAGGTTCCGCACTGAGCGGAAATTCCGAATGTTGATGTTGGTTATATGTAGGCTCATAAATAATTCTATTTCACGTTGATTGGCCTCATGTAGATTGGTCAAAAGATAGATTGCGCGCAAGCCTGAGTTGTTCTCGCAGCCAGTCCAGACAATACATGAGCGATGGAATACATGTGCGACGTCAACTAGAATTCGCGGTATCGACTCCGCTCACCGCACAGAGCTTCGTTGGGTTTGATGCGCTGCAACTGGGCTTGTTGCTAAGACTAAGCGACTATTGTGGTGGCCTTGACCACCATAACATTTGACCCCCGTGACTTTACAAAGCCCACCACCTACGCAAGGCGGCTATCCGGCTTCGCGCTAAACTCCCGAATGCAGCCCAAGACCTGAATGATCTACAAAGGCATCGTATACAGGACACGCAGAAGGTGCCGCACACGGAAAAACGTATGGTGATAACGTGTGGTGATCGCGAAAATCACTCGCACATAACGTAATGTTTTTAAATGGAAAATCGCCAATGTGTGATGGTGGCGGAGACGAAGGGATTCTCTACAGGGCCGCGCCGAAAGCCTCTAGACCTATCGCTGCGTCGTTTTGACCGCAAAGCTGCAACGACCTTCAAATCAAGATGCACTAGACAGTGCCTTCGACAAACAGTCTGATAGGCGTCATTGATCGGCAGCTTCCGCCCAGAAAACTGCCGCTTTGACTTGTTTCTAGGCGTTTCCGAAACGCCCTCGATCAACTTAGCTCAAGCATAAACATCAGCCCCTGTCGCCCTAACAATATCAACCTGGAGTTTCAGGCTGAAGGGGTATGGGGGACATGTCAGTTTCTTTATCCGGCTAGGAAGCCGCACAGATCGCTCTACAAATTTTCGAACTGAGGTTTCAGACTGAGGGAGCGGAAGGCGCATGAATTGCACGAATGCTCAGCGCTTGAAAATTACCGGGAGTTGGCGGGCAGTCTTTCACGACTGCCCACCACCGACCACCCAATGCGCGAACAGTTGGGGATACCTAACCAACGACGTTTCAACTCGAATGTTTAATTCTCTCACTGGATTAATATCGATACCCCCAACGAGCCTCTTCTGAGGAAGGCAACATATAGCGGATCAATGAAGAGCCTGAGGTCAGAAACAACCCCGCGCCTTCAACACAACCAGTTCTCATATTTTAACGAATGGTTTTGGCGGCGACTATCGGGATTCCTTGAACGCCAAACTGATCCATAACATGCGTTACTCGCGCCTTTCGGTCCCCGACTTCGATCACTTCTCCCGGCGTAGGAACAGGGCGTTTGATGAGCAATTCGATTCGTTCCCCATTGGGTTCGAAGATCATCAGTTTTATCACGAAGGAAGGCCCCTGTACCGAAAGTAAAACGCGGTCGTTTACAGATAGTGTAGTGCCCCCCAAATGCAACCATAGAAGCGCGCGATCGCTTCAACTTCCAACACACCCATTCGGTTCTGTTGGAACCGCATCATGCTGCTTGGATGTCGATCTCATCACCGTTTAATCGTGCGACAAGTTGAGCGAAGCGGGCGAATTCAAACGCATCCACACCTTTCCGAAAAGAACATCGGACACCATCCACAGTCACGATGTGAGTTCCGTCTGAGTTAGTGCCGACCACAATTTTTTTACGACTAGGTACAGTCATGCGACACCCCCATGTCGTTCAGAATTCTTCTACACCCCATCATAATGTGTGGTGATGTTGCCAACTACCGACACGCTAAGGTCTGTTTATCATGAACAAACCTCCACCGGATGATGATGTCGGAGATGAAGGTTTTCTCTACAGGACCGCGCCGAAAATCTCTAGACCTATCGCTGCGTCGTTTTTGACCACAAAGCTGCAACGAACTACAAATCAAGATGCTCTAGACAGGCCTTCGACAAACAGCTTGATGGGCGTCATTGATCGGGAGCTTCCGCCCAGAAAACTGCGCCTTCGGCTTGTTTCTAGGCGTTGCTGGGACGCCCCCCGATCAATTTATCTCAAGCATATCATCAGAACCTTTCGCCCGTCCAACATCCGCTTGGAGTTTCAGACCGAAGGGGTACGGGGGCAAACAAATGCTTGGGGAAGCAGATGTCTACGCACAGAAACTCACCGCATGTTTTTTGCAGACTCGCGCGTCGGCGTTTCTTCCTCACCCAAAGTTGCGCAAAACTGGTTTTCACGGCTTTGATTTGGTCTGTCAGAAACAGACAAACTAACTCGCGATGAACAAATGGTGGCGAAGCGAGTCTCCGAACCTCAAAACGGCGCTCAGTATTGAAGTAACATATACAGTAAAGTGTAACGCCCACATGTAACGCCAAACGGCAGAACATCGCGGCAAGCACTTGATTTTGATGGAAAAATTTAAAATGGCAGGGGCACCAGGGCTCGAACCCGGGACCTACGGTTTTGGAGACCGTCGCTCTACCAACTGAGCTATACCCCTACGGTGAGCGATTGAGTATGCCAGCGCGGGCCGGAGATCAAGGGGATTTTTCACCAGATCGAAAGGAAAACCCGCGGGGTAAGTAGTGCCCCGCGGGTTCGGTTCTTATCGGGGCGGTTTTGCCGCCTATTGGGGCGAATGCAGCCGCTATTTTGCTGGACGCAGCCGGTCAAAAGGATCCACGGCCTGTGGCTTGCGGCTAAACAACCGCGCAAGGCCCTGCCCCAGCATCCGCTGCAGTGTGAAGATGCCGATCCACATCAGAATCACTGGTGACATCATGACGGCCACGAACATGGCACCGGGCACAAATTCCGACAGGATCCCCAAGCCAAACAGCACGGCAATGACCAGATAGATCAGCTTCTTCGGGGCCAGGGCTGCGCCCGGTTTGGGCTGCGCACTGGCATATTGAAAGCCCTGATAGGCCTCTGAGCGGCTGCGCGGCGGGGTGATATGCGGCTGAGTGACCTCTGCCTGCTGCGGCGCCTGCATTTCAGGGCGCAGTTCGGGGCGCACCTCAGACTGCTGTGGCTGTTGGCGACGGCGCGCAGTACGGCGGCCCAGTTTTGCATCCGGGGTGGCAATGGGGGAGTTTGCAAAAGGATCCGCTGCGGCGCCTTCCACCGGGGTGGTTTTCGCCAGCTTGCGACGACGCAGCACCAGCTTGATCAAGCCAAAGACCGCAATGGCTGCCGCGATCTGCCAGCCGATCAGCCGCACATCTTCCGGGGTGTTGGCGCGGGTCAGCCCGGCCTCCCGTCCCTGCCAGAACGGATTGAGGAAGATAAATTCTGGCCCGGCCTTTACGCCCAGTTCTTCCATCGATCCATAGGCCAGTTTGGAAAACCCATCCGTGCGCGACGCCTTGCCGTTGATGCTGAGGCCCAGCGGTAGGCTGCGCAGCGCGCTGTGTTCCGGCATCACGTCACCCACTGCCAGCTCAGACAGGTTGAACGCCGAAAGCTGCCACAGAAGATCGGCGTAGGCCTCTTCCTCCGCCGGGGTCATGATGATGGCGGCGCGGACCGTTTTGGTGTCAGCACCGTCCTGCGGGCCATACATCAGGTACATGAAGCGGCGGGATTTGGTGACACCATTGGTCTTTTTCACCAGCTCATAAGACTGTTCGAAGTTGACCCAACCGCTGACATTCACTTCGCCAACATCACTGCGGTCGGCGTCGCGGTCAAAACTGTTCAGATCCACCAGCGGCGGCGCCGGCTGGGCCAACGCGGCGGTATAACGCTGCTGCAGGTCCTGTTCCTCTTTGTAGAAGAACTCCGTAGCCCCGACGACAAGGGCTGCCAAAATCAGAAAGCCCCACCAGGCCATGCGAAGAAGGGCGATAATCGCGTTCATGACTTAATTCCTACTGCTCAATAAAATTGAGGGTAGGTTGGCAGGCTGACGTGGCGGAAATGGGGCGGGCGTGGGGCGCCCGCCTGACGGTTCAGAGAACGGGTCAAAGCAGGGTTCAGATCAGGGCAACGCCCATGATCAGCATGCCGACCCAGCCGACCGTGAACATTGCCGAGCGCCAGAAAAACACCCCGCGCAGGTACAGTGGCAGGTAAAACAGGCGGGCCAGAACAAAGATCATCGCGCCCGTGCTGGCCAGCGCCATATCCGCACCCGGCACCACAAAGGCCAGGATCCCCAGCGCCATGAACGGGGCATAGTTTTCCTCAAAATTGCGGCTGGCGCGGTTGGCGCGGCCGTGCAGGGCGTTGACCTCGGGATCCTCATCGCGGGTGCCAAGATAGCCGCCGATCCCAATGCCTGAGATCAGAAAGAGCGACGGCAGATACGCCGTCAGCAGGTACAAAACGGTGCCAAGTAGCAGCCAGGTGAGCATGGTCATCTCCTCGTGATTTGCCTTTGACACAGGGCTATGGCAGCCAAGGAATTGGCTCAATTCCCTTGCAGGGAATAACACTGCGGCAGGAGGAACAGATGAACACTTTTGGCACAGCGCTTAAAAACATGCGGGCCGAATTGGGCCTGTCGCAGCTGGATCTGGCGGCGGAGATTGGCACCACCCAGCGTCATGTCTCCTTCCTTGAGACCGGGCGGTCACAGCCCAGCGGGGACTTTGTGGGCAGGTTGGCCACCGGGCTGGAGCTGTCGCTGACCCAGCGGGCGGCGCTGTTTGATGCGGTGGCCTGGCGCAACCCCTACCGGCGGGCGGATTTCGATGCCGATCAGGTTAAGGCGGTTCTGGACATGCTGGAAACCCGCGCCCTCAGACACTGGCCATTTCCCGGCTACGTGATGGATCACAACTGGACGATCCTGCGCGCCAATGCGCCCGGCTGGGCGATGCTGGAAGGTTTCGGCGGTGGCGCCGCGGGCGGGAATCACGCACTGTCAATGTATGAGGTGTTCCTGTCGGATGCCTTTTTCACCCGGGTGCAGAACTGGGAGGAGATCGCCATGGTGTTTTACTTCCGCATGCAGGCGGCAGCGGCGCGCTCCATCTCGGTGGCAAAACTGTTTGAGCAGGCCCGTGCTGCCGGGCGTTTTGCCGGCGTCGCCGAACGGCTGACCGGCGGGGCCGAGGTGCCGCCCTATATTCCGGCGGTGCTGTCAGGGCCGGAAGGGGTGCAGCTGCAGATGTCGAGCCTTGTTGGGCAGCTGGCCTCCACCCATGAGGCGGCGATCGAGGGGCTGGAGGTGGAGCTGATGATCCCGGTGGATGAGGCCACAGAGGCCTGCCTGCTGGCCGCCTATGGGCGGTAGTGGCAAGGGCAAGCAGAGGATAAAAGGCGCGCATAATCGATGCCACGGGCATGATTTTGCCTTTGTACCTGCACCATCTATCCGCCCTTTGAAATCAACCCTTGTCGCACAAACGCCGAAGGATTTGCTCTCTCGCGAAGCAAAATTGCCCGGCATAGCCGGGCCAGCGCCCGAACCGCCCCCACGGTGCGGGCGCTACGCTTCGCCCCTCGGTTCGGTCGCTGCGGTTTCCCTCTTTGACCAAAGCTGTTTGGAGAAAATGTTGCCAAATGCAAAAAGGGCCGCCGGAATGGCAGCCCTTTTCTGAAAATTCGATCCCGCCTTACAGCGCGATTTTGAAGCGGGCGAAGCCGTCGGGGCCTTCGCCTGCCGGGGTGATCTCCATCCCTGAAACGCTGTCAGCGTAGCCTGCCGCCTTGGGGCCGGTGTCAAACAGCACCGAGGTGCCGGGCATCGGGGCAAAGCGCCAGTTGGCATCAGCGGAGGGGCTGATGGTGCCCTGTTCAACGATGTAGCGCACGATGACGTCACGGTTGGTGTCCGGCGCTTCCAGAATGATCGTGTCGCCCTTGGCGCCCGGGAAGCTGCCGCCGCCGCTGGCACGGTAGTTGTTGGTGGCGATGACGAACTTCTGATCCATATCCAACGGCTGGCCCTGATAGGTCAGGTTCACAATCCGGTTGGCGGAGGCATCCAGCAGGTTGCCCTTGGGATCAAACTTGGACGGCTGGCTGAGGTCGATCTGATATTCCACCCCGTCGATCACATCGAAGTTGTAGCTGGGGAAGGACGGGTTCAGCAGCACCTGATCGCCGCCACCGGGCGTGATCTGGTTGAAGATACCGGCGGAGCGTTCCAGCCAGTCTTTGACCTGCTGGCCGGTGACGAGAACCGCACGGGCGGTGTTGGGGTAGAGGTAAAGGTCAGCAACGTTTTTGATCGCCACATCCCCTGCGGCCACGTCGGTGTAATACTCCGGCCCGCCACGGCCCCCGGCCTTGAACGGCGCGGCGGCTGACAGGATCGGCAGACCCGCGTATTCCGAGCCTTTCAGCATTTCCTCAACATACCATTTCTGCGCGATCGAGACGATCTGCACCGAAGGGTCATCCGCCACGAGAGCAAAGTAGCTGTGCAGCGGCGCATCGGTTTTGCCTACTGCGCGGCGCACATAGGCCAGGGTCTCTTCGTGGTCTTTGCGCACCGAATTCAGCACGTTTTCATCGTCGCCGACCAGAGCGGTGATCGACCGGTCCTCATTGCGTTTCGAGATCGGGCGCGCCTCGGAGGCCGAGGTCACAACGCGCCATGCGCCGCCCTCTTGTTCCAGCATCAGGTCAATCACACCCAGATGGCTACCCCAGAATCCGCCCATTGCGGCGGGCTTGCCGTGGATGGTGCCTTTTTCGACGTCCACCGCGGCGTAGTCCTTGTAGGTGGGTGAGGGGAAGACAAGGTGGCTGTGGCCGGTCATCACCGCATCCACACCGTCGATCCCTGCCAGCGGCACCGAGGCGTTTTCCATCCCGTCAGTGGCATCGGCAGACCCGATCCCCGAGTGTGACAGAGCGATGATGATATCGGCACCGGCCTCTTTCATTTCCGGCACATAGGCTTCAGCACTGGCGACGATATCGCGGGCGACCACGTTGCCTTCCAGATGACGACGGTCCCAGTTCATGATCTGCGGCGGTGTGAAACCGATGATGCCGACCTTGATCATATGTTTGTTGCCGGCGCCGTCGGTGATTTCGCGATCCAACAGCGCGTAGGGTTTGAAAAGGGTTTCATCGTCGCGGATGTTGCCGGCCGCGTTTTTGGCAACGTTTGCCAGCACGATCGGGAACTTGGCGCCAGCGGCGGATTTCATCAGGAAGTCGAGGCCATAGTTGAATTCGTGGTTGCCCACCGTAGCCGCGTCATAACCAAGCGTGTTCATCGCGGTGATCACCGGATGGCTGTCGCCTTCTTTCATGCCGCGCTCATAGGCGATGTAATCGCCCATCGGGTTGCCCTGCAGGAAGTCGCCATTGTCCACCAGCATCGAGTTGGTTGCCTCAGCGCGGATGTCGCCCACAATCGAGGCAGCGCGGCTGAGGCCCACCGTGTCGCGCGGCTTGTCGGCATAGTAATCATAGGGGAAGACGTGAACGTGCAGGTCCGTTGTCTCCATGATGCGCAGATGCGCCTGATTCGTCGCCGCATGGGCCGAAAACGGATGCAGCGCGATCAGCCCGGCACCGGCAGACCCGCCCAGAAAACCACGGCGTGACAATTGGATAGGCATGGATTTATCCCCCTGAAAAGTGAATCGTTCATTCGAATTGATCGGAAGACGATAACAGGGAAATGACCAATCGGTAAAATTTCTACGTTGGCCCTTACCGATCTTTGCTGATTTCACGCACGTCTTTGGCCTCCTGCGTAAGGCCCAGCCCGATCAGATGCTCGACAAACCAATTGGTTCCACCGTCCGGAAGGTTCAAATTGTGAGCCTCGTCAAACAGTGCCATTGCCTGTTCCACTTCGCCAAGATGTGCCTGTGAAATGGCTTGATACAACACGCTCCATTCAGCGCGGGGCTGCAGCTCGGTAGCGCGACGGGCGGCCGCAAGCGAGGCGTAATAATCTTCACCGTAGATGAGGAAAAGTGACTTCAATTCCCAGTTTGAATAATCTTCCAGGTCCTTTGCAATGGCCTTCTCAACAGCGGCCATCGCCGCGTCAGCCTGACCATCATGCTGCAGTGCCCACGCCTGATAGTAGTAGCTGTAATCCGTACGAGAGACGTCGTCAGGCAGCGTTTCATATACTTCAATGGCAGCGCCCCCCAGCCCCATCTCCTCTAGGGCGAGGGCTTTGCTGACATAGCCGTCTTCCCAAGTGGGTTCTTGTTCAATCACGACAGACGCATCGCGCAGGGCCTGCATGTTACGCCCCAAACCCCGCAAGGCCTCAGCCCGTTGCAGCAAGGCCCAATTGTTGTCTTGCAAAGACAGCAGATGGTTTGCGGTGTCCAACGCCTGTTCGTATTGTTCGGCCGTGTTGTAGACAGAGGCCAAGTTGTTCAGCGCGAAAATGTAGTTGGGTGATAGCTTCAGGGCCTCCTCAAAGGCGGCTATCGCGTCATCAACCTGGTTGGACCGCATATAGACCCAACCCAACTCAGCCCAGGCCCAATCATATTCCGGATCGATCAAAGTTGCTTTTCCAACTCAGCAACTGCGGCTTCTACATTGTCCGGGCTCTGACGAAACAGCGCCGCCCCCAATCCAGCCTGGGCAGAGGCAGACAGTTCAAGCGCGATTGATTGGCGAAACTTCTCGATCGCCTCTGGAAACTGGTCCTGATTGTGGGCAACCCAGCCCAACCCCTCATAGGCGACAGGGCTGTTGGGATTAAGCGCCAAGGCTTCGGTGTAGGTGCGCAATGCGCCCTCATAATCGCTTTCCCAGGTTTGGGCATCTGCAAGCGAAAGCATCAACCGCAACCGATCGCCGTCAGACAGGCGCACGTCCTCCAAAGCCGCTTTGCACAGCTCAACCCTTTCCTTTGAACTATTGCCGCCTTCTAGGCAGGCCAGTTGATAGGTCAGCTCAGAGTTGTTCAGCCTGGGTTTGGCTGAAGCAGGTGTAAAGACATGGGCGGCCGCTAAGATAACGCAAATAATATAACGCATATGATCCTCGGAAATTACGGCACACAGTAACGATCACGCCTTTAAGTGGAACCCCAATTCTCAGGAAATCTGACGAACGCGCGATCAGACTTCCTTAGTCGGGATAGACCCCACCACCCACTGCCATGTCCGGTGTGCCAGTAAAGTCAGCGCGGAAGAAATCATGTTCTTTCAACATGTCCAGAAGCGCCGGATCTAAGGCTGCAATCTGCTCTTCGGTCTTCACCGGCGTCAGCTGCAGGCAGGCCAATTCGCGGCTGGCCGGCGTCCAGTCATATTCATCAACCAGATCCCCACGCCGAAGGGCCTGTTTCATCAGAACCGCATCCAGTTGGGCGTCCGCAGCTGCCAGATGTGCGCGGGCTATGGCTTTATCCGGGGCAATCACCGCTTCGAAGATCCGAAACACCTCACCGGACCGGGTGTTCTGCATGCGCCGCTCCGCCACCCACCAGAGTTGCCCGGGCAGGATGTCAGGAAGCGGGGTGCCCTTCGGAGGGCGGGAAAACAAACGTTTAAGGATATTCATCCCGGTCCTTTCACTGCCGCCGGCAGACTTGCGACGAGGAATTGCGTTTAGATCAAAGCGGCTCGGACGCAGCGCGTTCGGTCCTGGCCCGACCGTCTCGAAGGGTATAGGGCCGCAGTTAGGTATTACCTTCTGAACTAATAGTCGCGAAACCCACTTGCCAAATCTGTGATTTGGCAGCGCCCGAACCGCCCCCGTTTTGTCGGAGACAAACCTCTGGTTTGATGGGGCGGGCGCTTCGCCCCTGCGGTTCATGCACGGTACGGAATAGAAAGGTCGCCCCTACCTGCATGCAAAAAGGGCGCCCCGAGGGACGCCCTTTTCGTAATCAAACCGCCGAGTGATTACTCGATGATTTTCGAAACAACACCGGAACCAACGGTGCGGCCGCCTTCACGGATGGCGAAGCGCAGGCCTTCTTCCATCGCGATCGGGGCGATCAGCTCAGCCGACAGTTTCAGGTTGTCGCCAGGCATTACCATCTCGGTGCCCTCGGGCAGGATGCAGGTGCCGGTCACGTCGGTGGTCCGGAAGTAGAACTGCGGACGGTAGTTCGCGAAGAACGGGGTGTGACGGCCGCCTTCTTCCTTGGTCAGGATGTAGACCTCGGCTTCGAACTTGGTGTGCGGGTTCACCGAACCCGGGGCACACAGAACCTGGCCACGCTCAACCGAGTCACGGTCAACGCCACGCAGCAGTGCGCCGATGTTGTCGCCAGCTTCACCGCGGTCCAGCAACTTGCGGAACATTTCAACACCGGTACAGGTGGTTTTGGTGGTGTCTTTGATGCCAACGATTTCGATCTCGTCGCCAACATTGATCACGCCACGCTCAACACGGCCGGTTACAACGGTACCACGACCCGAGATCGAGAACACGTCTTCGATCGGCATCAGGAACGGCATGTCAACGGCACGCTCAGGCTGCGGGATGTACTCATCAACAGCTGCCATCAGCTCTTTGATTTTCTCTTCGCCGATTTCAGGCTTGTTGCCTTCCATCGCCGCCAGAGCCGAACCTGCGATGATCGGAATATCATCACCCGGGTAGTCGTACTCGGACAGCAGCTCGCGGACTTCCATTTCCACCAGCTCCAGCAGCTCTTCGTCGTCTACCTGGTCAACTTTGTTCAGGAAAACAACCATCTTCGGGATGCCAACCTGGCGGCCCAGCAGGATGTGCTCACGGGTCTGCGGCATCGGGCCGTCAGCTGCGTTCACAACCAGGATCGCGCCGTCCATCTGGGCAGCACCGGTGATCATGTTTTTCACGTAGTCAGCGTGACCGGGGCAGTCAACGTGCGCGTAGTGACGGTTCTCGGTCTCATACTCAACGTGTGCGGTCGAGATGGTGATGCCGCGGGCTTTCTCTTCAGGCGCGCCGTCGATCTGGTCGTATGCCTGGAAGTCACCGAAGTATTTGGTGATTGCTGCGGTCAGCGTGGTCTTGCCGTGGTCAACGTGGCCGATGGTGCCGATGTTAACGTGCGGTTTGGAACGCTCAAACTTTTCCTTTGCCATTCTAAAGGCGCCTCGTGTTTAGGGGGCCCTCGCCCCGATTGATCATCGCGGGCCGTTTATTGGGTTCGGAGAGGAAAATCAAGCGTCTGTTGCATCCTCAGTGGCCTCATCGGCCCCCTGTTGCGACGTTTCGGTCGCGGTTTCTTCCGCAGCTGCCGCCTCGGTGGCATTTTCTGCCTCTTGTTCAGGGGCTTCGCCCTCCACAGCAGCATCTGCTGCCGCCGCTTCCGCTGCGCCATCTTCTGGCACAAACCAGCCCTCTTCGGCATGTTGACGCTCAAGGTAGTTCTTGATCAGCCGGGCGGCGTTTTCGCTGAGATTCTTGATCTGCACCTCTTTGGATTGGGTCAGGCCGGATCCGATGAAGGTTTCCCCCGACATCCGTTCCAAAACGGTGATCTGCTTGGGCTCTGCGTTCATTTTGACACCCTTGGCATCATCCCAGACATCGAGGTTGAGGATCAGCACCGATTTCGGGGAGGCCACAACAGGCAGACCGGGCTGGGCCAGCACAAAACCCTGCACGGAGACGCCGAAGTGATAGAGGCGATCGCCTTCATAGCGGTCGAATCGGGTGCCGATGGCCTGCTTCAGGGCGGTGACCCATTCTTCCTGCTCAGCATCGCGCGACACTGGGCCTTTGACCATGTTGTTGGCCACCACAATGTTGTGACCAAAGGCGAAATCCCCCAGCGGTTCAGGTTTTTCTTCCAGATCTCCGGTGGACGAACAGGCCACCAATCCAAAAAGCGCCAGACCCGCCAGAATTCGCATCAGCATCCCAAACCTCTCCCTTGATCCTGCAGTGCCCTCTTTGTCGAAGGCTTCCCCTGCCATACCGCAGCCATTGCGCTCAGGCAAATTGCCTCACCCCGCGGGGATGGATTGCCGCGGCAAACGTTGCACATATATCCTGATAGAGGAGGAGCGAGGATGCCCTATATCCCAGAGATCACCGGCGCCCCCAGCCATGTTGCCCTGCCCGCCCATGTGCCCTTGGTGCGCGAACCCTGGGGCATGCTGAAATCCCTGCGTGCGGCGCGGCAGAACCTCTTGTCGATCATCCCTGAGGTGGCGACCCGCCAGCCGATGGTCAGCGGCAAAACCGGCCGGCGCTGGCATATGGTGATGGATCCCGATGCGATCCGCCGGGTGCTGCTGGAGCGGGTAGAGGACTATCCCAAATCCCTGGTCACCAAGAACCTGCTGCGGCCGGCCATTGGCGAATCGTTGTTCATTGCCGAAGGCGCTCATTGGCGCTGGCAGCGCCGGGCCGCCGCACCGGTGTTTTCGCACCGCAATGTCACAAACCTCACCCCGGTGATGAGCGCCGCAGCCGAGGCGGCCTGCACCCGTGTGGCGGACGCCGGTCCAAGGGCCGTCAACATGGCGGATGAAATGGTGCGTGCCACCTTTGATGTGATCAGTGATGTGACCTTTTCCGGCGATGAAGGCTTTGACCGCGCCGCCATTCACCGTGCGATTGACGCCTATATCGCCGAGGCGGGGAAAATCTCGCTCTTTGATATGCTGGGCCTGCCCGATTGGGTGCCGCGGCCGGGCCGGATGGTCTCAGGCCAAGCGCTGAAAGAGATGAAGCGGGTCGCTGATGCCTCCATCGAGGGGCGGCGGCAGGGCGGGCCGCGCGCGGTGCCGGATCTGCTGGACCTGCTGCTGGCCGGTGAAGACCCGGAAACCAAACGGCAGATGAACACCGGCGAATTGCGCGACAACCTGTTGACCTTCATCGTGGCGGGGCATGAAACCACTGCGCTGACATTGGGCTGGGCGCTTTACCTGATGGGGTTTGATCAGGCCGCCCAAGACAGGGCGCGGGCGGAGGCGCAGGCGGCTTTTGGTCGCGGGACCGCCACCGCGACGCATCTGGAGCAGCTGCCATTTCTGCGTCAAATCATCGAGGAAACCCTGCGACTTTACCCGCCAGCGGCGATCCTGTCGCGGACGGCACAGAAGGCGGATACGCTCGCCGGGCGTGACGTCTACCCGGGTGACACGGTGATGATCCCGATCTATGCGCTGCATCGCAATCAGCTGCTGTGGCAGGACCCGGATCAGTTCCGCCCTGAGCGGTTTGAGAACCGCAAAGCGATCCAGCGCTATGCCTACCTGCCCTTTGGCGACGGGCCACGGATCTGCATCGGCGCCTCCTTTGCGCTGCAAGAGGCGGTGATCATCCTTGCCACCTTGCTGGCGCGCTACCGGTTCACCCCGGTGCCCGGCCATACGCCGAAACCAGTGATGATCCTGACCCTGCGCCCTGAGGGCGGCGTCTGGCTGCAGGCAGAGGCTGTTTAGATCGCTGAGGTATATGGGGCGTTGCCCCCTTGGCCTGCGGCCAATTCCCCCAGAGTATTTGGGAAACAGTGAAAGCGATTTGGCAGTCCGCCGAAGGCGCCAAAAATAGAGCGGGCCCCGCGAGGGGCCCACATTTGGATCAGGTAAATTTCATATCGCGGGGGAAGCCATAAGGGGGCTTTTTGCCGACACCGGCGCGTTTGCCCAGCCATTCGGACATGTCCGGCTCATGGCGGGTTTTGCCGCCGCCCATTTCCCAGCTGAGGCCCTGTTCCCAGGTGAAGGTGGTGATGTCCGACAGGCCGCCGTCCAGTTCCAACGTGCCCTGCCGGCCGCGTGCCATATTGTATTTCTGCAGTCGCACCCCTTTGCCACGGGTCATTTCCGGCAGTTCTTCCACCGGGAAGACCAGGAATTTGCCGTTCTGGCTGACGATGGCAACATGATCGCCCGCGATGGGGCGGACCAGCTGGGCCTTCACGTCGTCTTTGACGTTCAGCACCTGTTTGCCGGTCCGGGTCTGGGCCAGGATCTCATCCTCGGGCACCATGAAACCATTGCCTTCGGTGGAGGCGACCAGCAGTTTCTGACCGGGGCGGTGAATGAAGAGATCGATGATCTCCGCCTCATTCGGGATATCCACCATCAGGCGCAGCGGTTCCCCCATGCCACGGCCACCCGGCAGGTTCGACGACTGCAGGGTGTAAAACCGCCCGTTGCTGGCAAAGACCAGCAGGCGATCGGTGGTTTCGGCGTGGAAGATGAAACGGGGGCCGTCGCCATCTTTGAACTTCAGCTCACGCTTCAGATCGATGTGGCCGGTCATGGCGCGGATCCAGCCCATCTGCGAGCAGACGATGGTGATCGGTTCGCGGTCGATCATCGCCTCCAGCGGCACCTCTTCGGCTTCCACGGCTTCGGCGAAATCGGACCGGCGTTTGCCCCCCTCGGAGCTGCGGCCAAACTGCTTGCGGGTCTCTTTCAACTCCTCGCTGATGCGGATCCATTGCAGGTCTTCACTGCCCAGAAGTTCCAACAGCCCGGCGCGTTCTTCCAGCAGGGCGTCGCGTTCGCGGGTCAGCTCGATCTCTTCCAGACGGCGCAGGGAGCGCAGGCGCATGTTGAGGATCGCTTCGGCCTGAACCTCGGTCAGCTCGCCGACGCCTTCGCCCGCCGGCAGCGGTGAGCGATAATCGCTTTCATCCGTGGCGCGCGGTTTCTTATCGGCCCAGTTTTCCGCCATCAGCGCCTGTTTCGGCGCGTCATCATAGCGAATGATGTCAATCACACGGTCGAGGTTGAGGAAGGCAATGATCAGGCCTTCGAGCACCTCAAGACGGTGATCGATCTTATCTAGACGGTGTTTCGAGCGCCGTTGCAGCACCTCACGACGGTGATCCAGGAAGGCGCGCAGCACCTCTTTGAGCGAGCAGACCTTGGGGGTGACCCCGTCGATCAGCACGTTCATGTTGAGCGAGAACTTGATCTCCAGATCCGAGTTGCGGAACATCAGGTTCATCAGCACCTGGGGATCCACATTTTTCGACTTCGGTTCCAGAATCAGGCGGATGTCATCGGCGGATTCGTCACGTACATCAGCCAGAATCGGGATTTTCTTGGTCTGGATCAGCTCCGCGATTTTTTCGATCAGCTTGGACTTCTGCACCTGGTAGGGGATCTCGGTGATCACGATCTGCCAGGTACCACGGCCCAGATCCTCAACCTCCCACTTACAGCGCAGGCGGAAGCTGCCGCGCCCGGTGGCATAGGCTTTGGCGATGCTTTCGCGCGGCTCCACAATCACGCCACCGGTGGGGAAATCCGGCCCCGGCACGTAGTTCAGCAGGGTTTCATCGCGGGCGTCGGGTGTCTTGATAAGGTGCAGACAGGCGCCGATCAGCTCTTCGATGTTATGGGGCGGAATATTCGTCGCCATGCCCACGGCGATCCCTGCGGCGCCATTGGCCAGAAGGTTCGGGAAGGCGGCGGGCAGAACCACAGGTTCGTTGAGCGTGCCATCGTAGTTTTCGCGGAAATCAACGGCGTTTTCGTTGAGGCCTTCCAACAGCGCCTCAGCCGCGGCGGTCATCCGCGCCTCAGTGTAACGCGAGGCAGCGGGGTTATCGCCGTCAATGTTGCCGAAGTTACCCTGACCGTCGACCAGCGGGTAGCGCACGTTGAAGTCCTGCGCCAGACGCGCCATGGCGTCATAAATCGCGGCGTCCCCGTGCGGGTGGTAGTTGCCCATCACGTCGCCTGAGATCTTAGCAGACTTCCTAAAGCCCCCGCTTGCCGAGAGTTTCAGCTCACGCATGGCGTAAAGGATTCGCCGATGCACCGGCTTCAGCCCGTCACGCGCGTCCGGAAGCGCCCGGTGCATAATCGTGCTGAGTGCATAGGTGAGATAGCGTTCGCCAATGGCCCGGCGCAGAGGCTCGGCCACTTCCAGCTGGTCCATATTGGGGTCGTCGGTCACGTCAGTCATAGATGCTGTGTAGCCGCGCAGGCTGACCCCGACAAGCCTTGCGCCGTTGAATTTGCCGCTTGCACACGCCGCCGTGCCAGATTCGCAGCACCCCACCACCTAGGGGGGAAGTTTATCAGCAGAGTCCCCATGAGGGGTAAGGATATGGTAAGATACTTGCATTGATATCATTTCCTTTTACTCCCCCCGAAGGAGGTGCGGCATGTCGCGCTTCGTTTTTCTATCTTTGATTTTTATGGCGCTGGCTTTTTATGAGTTGAGCGGCGGCGATAGTTTTGACCCCGAGGCTGAGGGCGCCTTGCGTCAGGCCGCACGTGGCGCGGATTCCGCACCACCAAACGCCGACCAGCCCACGCCTGAAGTGGCGCGTCAGACCGTCGACAACAGCCTGAGCGTTCCAGCAACTGACCGAGCAGTATCCGCCCCCAAACCCGTGCCACAGCGGGAGCGTTTCGCGCAGATGCCGCTGCCCCGGTTTGAGGTCGCGCGCCTGCCGCTGGTGCGGGCCACAGATGTGCCCGTGCAGGTTTCCGTGGCCAACCCGCAGCCATCTGCAGGGCCCGCCACCCTGACCGATGATGCGACCAGCGCCGATATCGTGGCAGCGATTGCAGCCGAGGTTGTGGCTGAGCGTCAGGCCGGCTTTGATCCCCAGCGCACGCAGGTGATTGACGCCGTGCCAGAGGTCGACCTGCGCCAAGTCATCGTCAGCCGCGCCAATATGCGCAACGGCCCCGGCACCCGGTACAATGTCCTGCTTAGCCTGCCCCGCGGCACCGCCGTGAAGGTTCTGCAAGATCCCAGCACCGGCTGGCTGAAGCTGCAGGTGCGTGACGGGGTGGCAGAGGCTGGGCGCATCGGCTGGATCTCGGCCAAGTTGCTCAGCGCCAAGGTCACGCCGCCGGAAACCGCGCCGCCCGCTGACAGCGCAGAGATTGCGTCAGCCAACTGAATGCCCTAGCCCTTTTGCCAGCAGTGCAAACAGGGAAGAGGCGCATCACGGCCATGGCACAAAAATCCATTTTGATCACCGGCTGCTCTTCGGGCATCGGCTATGACGCCGCGCATGGGCTAAAGGCCGAAGGCTGGCGTGTCTTTGCCGCCTGCCGTCAACAGAAAGACTGCGACCGGCTTGCGGCGGAAGGTCTGGAAACCGTGCAGCTGGATTACAGCGATGAGGCCTCAATTACTGCCGCCCTACAACATGTGCTGGATCAGACTGGTGGCACGCTGGATGCGCTGTTCAACAATGGGGCCTATGCCTGCCCCGGCGCCAATGAGGATCTGCCCCGCGGCGCCCTGCGAGAGATTTTTGAGGCCAATGTTTTTGGCTGGCACGATCTGACCCGGCAGGTGATCCCGGTGATGCGGGCGCAGGGGCATGGCCATATCGTCAACTGCTCTTCGGTGCTGGGGTTGGTGGTTGCGCCCTGGCGGTCGGCCTATAACAGCAGCAAATTTGCGCTTGAGGCGCTGACCGATACGCTGCGCATCGAAATGCGCGACACCGGCATCAAGGTAGTTTTGATCGAACCCGGCCCTGTCACCTCCAACATTCGCAAAAACGCCATTCCGCATTTTGAAAAGTGGATTGATTGGGAAAACTCACCGCGGGCGGATCAATACCGGGCGACGCTGAACAAGCGGCTGTATAAAGACAGCGACAAGAAAGACACCTTTGAGCTGCCGCCCTCTGCTGTAACCGCCAAGCTGCTGCGCGCATTGAACAGTGCCAATCCGCGGCCCCGCTATTATGTCACCACACCGACCTATATCATGGGCACATTGCGCCGCCTCCTGCCGACCCGGGCACTGGATTGGCTGCTGGCCAAGGGCTGACCTGCCCCTCCGTGCAACGATCCGCGACGAATTAGGGGCTTGCACGATGCGCCCGCACCTCTACATCAGGGAAAACCGAAAAAAGGGAATTGGGGATAATGGCTGACGATCCGCTGTTTTACGTTGTGGCCTTTGCCTGTCTGGGCGTGCTTGTGATCCTGATGTTTGGGATCGGCGGCTTTGCCAAAGGGGGCGAGTTTAACAAGAAATACGCCAACAAGCTGATGCGCTGGCGCATCGCGGCCCAGTTCATCGCCGTTGTGCTGATCCTTGGGTTTGTCTGGCTGCGCGGGGGCTTTTGATATGGTGGTCCTGAACAAGATCTACACCCGCACCGGCGACAAGGGTGACACCGCCCTTGGCAACGGCACCCGGGTGGCGAAACATTCGGCACGTGTGAACGCCTATGGCACCGTGGATGAGTTGAACGCGACGCTGGGCGTGGCACGGCTGCAGGCCGAGGGTGAGATGGACGCAGCGCTGGGTCGAATGCAGAACGATCTGTTCGATCTGGGCGCTGACATGTGTCGCCCCGATATGGATAAAGACGCCGACGCCGAATACCCGCCGCTGCGTGTCTCCGACGCACAGGTCGAACGGCTGGAAGCCGAGATTGATGCGATGAACAAGGACCTGAGCCCGCTGCGCAGTTTCATCCTGCCCGGTGGCACGGCCCTATCGGCCCATCTGCATGTCTGCCGCACCGTGGCACGCCGCGCAGAACGTCTGGCAGTGGAACTGGCCGCGGATGAGCTGGTGAACCCGGCAGCGATCAAATACCTCAACCGTCTGAGCGACTGGTTCTTTGTCGGCGCCCGTGTCGCCAATGACAACGGCGCCGATGATGTGCTCTGGGTGCCGGGCGCGAACCGGTAAATGGTGCTAGGGCAACGGTTTAATGTGGCACTCTAACGAAGAGCTTCCCCAAACACATTTAGAGCAGGCTCAAATGCTCGAGAGCATTGTGACTGCGCGCGCAACAGGCAGCGGGGCTCCGAACGATGAGATACTGTATCGGCGGCTGCGCAGTTCCATGCTCGAAGACCCAACGACCCAGAAGTTGCTACCCGCATTTATCCGGACATGCTGCACTCTGGATACATTTTGGCCGTGGATAAAGAAACAAGCGGACAACTACGCGGATCGCAGGCAGATAATTGCCTCAGAATTTACTCAGCTAGTGGAGTATCTTGAGGGTTCTCGCACCTCTCCAAGCGATACTCACAACTCAGGTGCCTTGCGTTCCTTCGATGCCGATGGCGTGCACCAAATTTGGGTGAAAGCGCTAGACCGTCGTATCGAAGATCCCGAAGGAGCCATTACTGTTGCCCGCACCCTTCTGGAAAGCGTCACAAAGCGTATTCTTGACGAACGATACGTTGGCTATTCCGAGAAGGATGACTTGCCAAAACTGTACCGAAAGACTGCAGATTGCCTCAATTTGACGCCAGCACAACACTCTGAGGAAGCGATAAAATCCATTTTGGGTGGCGCGATAACGTTGGTAAATGGCATTGGCACGCTGCGGAATAAGTGGTCCGATTCCCATGGAAGGGGAGGCCGAAATCCGGTTCGACCCACCCCGCGGCATGCCAAATTGGCGGTTAACACGGCCGGAGCGATCGCGACATTTTTGGTGGAAACACACCTAGAGAAGCCGAGTTAAACTTCCGCCAGCCAGGCCTCGGCCGCCTCTGCCTCATTCAGGTCAAAGGCTTTGATGTCGATGCTGCCAAACAGGTGGCCTTTGAATTCGGCCGCTGACTTCAGCCAGCCGGCATCTGTCAGCACAGCACAGCGGTCAAACTTGTTCAGCAGACCGAACATCGCGGGCAGGCGGGCGATTTCGACCCCGATCGCGCCAAAGCTGGGCATCGAGAAATCCGGGATCCGATAGAGCATCACACCGCCGGTGATATCCTCGGAAAAGGCAATCAGATCTTCCAATCCTTTGCGCATCTCCTCGGTCTCAATCTTACCATCCAGGGTCAGATCAACTCGGTTGGGGGCAGGTTTTGTTACTGTCAGCATTGCAGTCACTCCTTTCACCTCTGGATGACATAAGTAGCGGCCTCATGCCCTGATCAAGGTCAAACCACTGAAACTTTGACTGCGGGGATCCAAGTGATTCTCCGCAGGGCGGCAGAGCGGCCGTCAAACTGCCCTTAGGGCATGGATTCGTACCGATATTCGCACGCAGCATTCAGTTTCCCCCTTCCCCAAGGGAAGCTGCAAAATTTCAGCAACTTTTCTGTCGGAAAAAATGCGGAACGCGGCGTCCTTTGGCGCTAACGTGACGATTTTGCCCTGTTTTGCGTCCACGCAAGAATATAACAAAGGCACATAGCTTTTTCGGCGTTGCAGCAATTGTGGCGCCAAGCACTGAAGGGAGACCACGAAATGAAGGTACTCGTACCTGTCAAACGTGTGATCGACTATAACGTGAAAGTTCGCGTGAAAGCGGACGGCAGCGGTGTCGATCTCGCCAACGTCAAGATGTCAATGAACCCATTCGACGAGATTGCCGTCGAAGAGGCCATTCGCCTGAAAGAAGCAGGTAAAGCCGATGAGGTCGTTGTGGTCTCGATCGGTGTGAAGCAAAGCCAGGAAACCCTGCGCACTGCACTGGCCATGGGCGCCGACCGCGCCATCCTGGTAAACGCCGCTGACGATGTACATCAGGACATCGAACCGCTGGCCGTTGCCAAGATCCTGAAAGCCGTTGTCGACGAAGAGCAGCCTCAGCTGGTCATCGCCGGTAAACAGGCGATCGACAACGACATGAACGCGACCGGCCAGATGCTGGCAGCGCTGTTGGGCTGGGGTCAGGCGACCTTTGCGTCCGAAGTGGACGTGGATGGCGATGCTGCCACCGTGACCCGCGAAGTGGACGGCGGTCTGCAGACCATCAAGGTGAACCTGCCGGCGATCATCACCGCCGACCTGCGCCTGAACGAGCCGCGCTACGCCTCGCTGCCGAACATCATGAAAGCCAAGAAAAAGCCGCTGGATGAGAAAACCGCCGCCGACTATGGCGTCGACACCACCCCGCGTCTTGAGGTCGTGAAAACCGGTGAGCCGGCAGAACGTGCCGCAGGCATCATGGTTGGCTCGGTTGATGAGCTGGTTGCGAAACTGAAAGAAGCGGGGGCTGTATAATGGCTGTTCTTCTGATTGCTGAAGTTGCAAACGGCGCACTGGCCGTTGATGCCACCGCCAAAGCCCTGACCGCCGCCAAGGCCCTGGGTGATGTGACCGTTCTGTGCGCCAGCGCGGGCTGCAACGGCGCCGCCGAAGCCGCCGCCAAGCTGGATGGTGTGTCCAAAGTGCTCTGCGCGGATGACGCGGCCTATGGCAATGGTCTGGCCGAGCCGATTGGTGATCTGGTTGTGTCGCTGGCTGGCGATTATAGCCACATCGTTGCGCCCTCGACCGCGGCTGCGAAAAACCTGCTGCCGCGCGTGGCTGCCCTGCTGGACGTGATGGTCCTGTCGGACGTCACCGCCGTTGTGGACGCGGACACGTTTGAGCGCCCGATCTACGCAGGCAACGCGATCCAGACCGTCAAATCCTCGGATGCGACCAAGGTTCTGACCGTGCGGACTTCGACCTTTGACGCCGCTGGCGAAGGTGGTTCGGCCGCTGTCGAAACCATCGCTGCAGCAGGCAACCCCGGCCTGTCCGAATGGGTTGAAGACAAGGTTGCCGAAAGCGACCGTCCCGAGCTGACCTCGGCCGGTGTGGTTGTTTCCGGTGGTCGCGGTGTGGGGTCCGAAGAGGACTTCGCCCTGATCGAGAAACTGGCTGACAAGCTGGGCGCCGCCGTTGGCGCATCGCGTGCCGCAGTTGACTCGGGCTATGCCCCGAACGACTGGCAGGTGGGTCAGACCGGCAAGGTGGTTGCACCAGATCTCTACATCGCTGTGGGTATCTCGGGCGCGATCCAGCACCTGGCAGGTATGAAAGACTCGAAGATCATCGTTGCGATCAACAAAGACGAAGAAGCGCCGATCTTCCAGGTTGCTGACTTTGGTCTGGTCGCCGACCTCTTCGACGCTGTGCCTGAACTGACCGAGAAACTCGGTTAAGTCGCACGACTTGCGAACGTTCTGGCCTGATGCCGGAACGGAATAGAACCCGAAACGCCCCGCATCCTTATGCGGGGCGTTTTGTTTCAACACCTCACGTGATGGCGAATTTTCCTCACATACCAGTGATATGCGCTGTAACGCCGCAGCCCATTGCCTATTTGCGCTACACTCAAGGCGCGCTCTGCCGTTCCTGAGTACATGATTTAAGTGTGAGGAGAATTCGAATGAAAGCTGTATTGATCGCCGT
This sequence comes from Thalassovita sp., assembly GCF_963691685.1. Taxonomy (GTDB): domain Bacteria; phylum Pseudomonadota; class Alphaproteobacteria; order Rhodobacterales; family Rhodobacteraceae; genus Thalassobius. The sequence goes on along the minus strand of NZ_OY829290.1, from coordinate 323,025 downwards.
CCCGGCCCTTTTTCTAGTGGCTGGCTGCATGACGACCGAAGGGGCTGATAGCCGACCACAGGGCCATTCAAACGGGGTGACCATTGTCGGGGCAACGCCGCCGAATGCTCAGGCAACCGGGGCGCAGCCACGGGTCATTTCGGAACAGGAACTGCTGACATCTGCCGGGTCCGGCACCGGGACGACGGGATCGACCGGCACGTCATCCAGCTCAACCGGTATCTCCCGCGACAATATCGCCGGGACCGTGTCTATCCCCACCACAAACCCTGCCGGCACCGTTACCGCCGGCGATCGGGTGTTTAACCCGGCAAACCTCTGATCCACATTAAGGCGGCCCGTATTGGCAGGTCCTCCCGGGCCTCTCCAATCGGGCCGCTAGCCGCGTTTGGCCGCCAGGGCCACGCCCAGCAACACAACGCCAGTGGCCAGCAGGAATTCGAAATCTGGCCACTCCGCCAGCAATAGTGCGCCGCCCAGAATGGCCAGCACCGGCACGCTCAGCTGTGCCACGGCCGCGCGTCCTGCGCCCAGTTGCGGCAGTAGCGCATACCATAGCGCATAGCCCAGCCCCGATGTCACCGCGCCCGAGGTGATCGCCAAGACAAACGCGGGCGTGGACATGTGCCAGTCCGCCCAGATCAGCACCACCATGCCAAAAGGCACCGCCAGCACGAAGTTTGCCGCCGTATCACCCAGAGGATCCTGCGCGCCCCGGCCGATCAGCGAATAAATCCCCCAGCCGACGCCCGCGAGGGCCATCATGCCAGCGGCACCGCTGGACAGCTGCGCGCCCTCCCCCGGCCACAGCAGCCAACAGAGCCCGATCATCGCAACGCCTAAACCCAGCCAACGGGTGACCGGGATTACCTCCCGCAGGGCCAGTGCACCAAGAAACATCGTGACCTGCACCATGCCAAACAACACCAGCGCCCCGGCCCCGGCATCCAGTGCCTGATAAGCCAGTGAAAACCCAAAAAGGTAGAGCAGCAGGCTCGCCACCCCAAAGGCACGGGACGGCTGTAACCACAGCACCGTACGCGGCCGCAGCAGCACCAACAGGCCAAGCACCCCGGCCCCAGAAAGCAGCCGCACAACGGCAAAGCCCAGAGCATCCGCACCCGCCTGCACAATGCCTGCCCGGTTCAGCAATGAATTGGCCGCAAAGGCTGCCATTGTCAGGGCGACAAGCAGGAACAGCCGCATCAGACGGGTTTCACAAACTGGCGCCGCGCCTCGGCAGCTTTTTCGCGCATCGCACAGCCTTCGGCATGGTCATTGATCAGCCCCATCGCCTGCATGAAAGCAAAAACCGTGGTTGGGCCGACAAATTTCCAACCGCGTTTTTTCAACGCTTTGGATAGAGCAACCGAGGCAGGGGAGGTGGATTGTGTCTGCGGTTCCCCCAGCTCTTCGGGGGCAGGCTCAAAGCTCCAGACAAAGGCGGCGATGGATCCGGCCTCGTCCACCAGCTCCTGCGCACGGGCGGCATTGTTGATCACCGCTTCGATCTTGCCACGATGACGGACGATGCCAGCATTTCCCAACAGGCGTTCCACATCCTGCGGGCCGTAACCGGCCATCTTGTTGAAATCAAACCGATCAAACGCCGCCCGGAAGTTTTCGCGCTTGTCCAAAATGGTGCGCCAGCTGAGGCCTGACTGAAAGCTTTCCAGACAAAGTTTCTCAAACAGCCGGATGTCATCGCCCACCGGATAGCCCCATTCGGTGTCATGGTAGGGTAGGAACGCCTCCACCGTGCCGGCCCAAGCGCAGCGATGGCGTCCATCAGGACCTTCGATCAATCGGCTCATCTGTCTCTCCGTCAAACAATGACAGAACATTAACAGAACATCGGGTGAGGGCAATTCACCAAACTGTCATGATTTGAGGACCATGCGCCATAGAGTTGCCAAAGCGGGTGCTTTCGGCCCAAGGTCCGGCGTAGCTATCAAACCCAAACCCTTTTTTGATCAAGGTTTTCTCGTTGTTTAAGCATCTCTTCAAACCCTTCAATTGGGGCGGCACTGCCCCGCGCGCGGCCTTTGTGGTGGCAATTCTGCTGCTGACGTTAGCTGCCTTTGGCCTGCCGCCTGCGCTGGCAAACCTTGGTCTGCCCGTCTGGGTCGGCATAGCAACGGTTGCCGTACTCAATCTGCTGCTCTTCTCCGTCGTTGTGCGCCGTTTCCACGACATTGGGCGCAGCGGCGGCTGGGCTCTGCTTTGGGTGATACCAGTGGTCAATTTTGCCATGGTCCTTTGGCTGGCGCTGGCCCGGGGCAAAGCGCAAACAGCGCAGGATTGGCCACAGCGGCGTCGCCACCGGATTGGTCAGGCGATGTTGTGCCTGCTGGTGGTCATGGGCCTCAGTCGTGCTTTTTGGACTCCCTACACCATCCCGTCAGACAGCATGAAACCGGCGCTGATCCCCGGCGATTTTGTGATTGCCACCCATGTCTCTGATGGCGATCAGCCCGCACGGGGCGACATTGTGGTCTTCCGCCATCCGCGCAACCAGCTGCCCTATGTCACCCGCGTCATTGGTCTGCCGGGCGAGGAGATCCGCATGGTCGACGGTCAGGTGGTGCTCAACGGGCAGGTGGCAAGCTACATCGAACTGCCCACCTTTACCGAGGTCATGCCGGCCCCGGGTTCCGGGCGCCTTCCCAGATGCAAAACGCTGGAGGCAGAGACCGCGCTCTGCCACAAGGATCAACGGCTGGAAATCCTGCCCGACGGCACCGCAGTGGCAGTGCTGGATATTATGCCGGCATCCGGTGACAACACCCCCGCCTATCGCATCCCAGACGGGCACTATTTTGTTCTTGGGGACAACCGCGACAATGTAATCGACAGCCGTGTCCCGCAAAGCGCCGGGGGCATTGGGTTTGTTGGCCAGCACCAGTTGATCGGCCATGCCCGATGGGTGCTGTTTTCCGGCCAGATTGCCGCTGATTTCACAACATTTGACTGGCGCTGGGACCGGATGCTGCTGGGGCTTTAATCCCCTCACATGAAAAAGGGGCCTCCCAAAGGGCGACCCCTAATTCTTCCGGTTGGAAGGCTGTGTAGGTGCGGTGCTTGCCCTTTCGGCAGATTGGCCTGAGCGGCCAATCGCCTGTCGGGTGCGACCGGGTTCCTGACGGAAACCCGTCTTACATCATGCCGCCCATGCCGCCCATGCCGCCCATGTCGGGCATGCCGCCGGCAGCTGCGCCACCGTCTTTGGACGGTTTGTCAGCAACCATGGCTTCGGTGGTGATCAGCAGACCAGCAACCGAGGCCGCATCTTCCAGAGCGGTGCGGGTTACTTTGGCCGGGTCGATCACGCCGAAGGAGAACATGTCACCATATTCTTCGGTCTGAGCGTTGAAGCCAAATGCGGTGTCGCCCGATTCACGGACTTTGCCCGCAACAACGGCACCGTCAACACCGGCGTTCTCAGCGATCTGGCGCAGCGGCGCTTCGATGGCTTTGCGAACGATGTTGATGCCTGCGTTCTGGTCAGCGTTGTCGCCTTCCAGACCTTCCAGAGCTTTGCCAGCCTGAACCAGTGCAACACCACCACCAACGATGACGCCTTCCTGAACAGCAGCGCGGGTCGCGTTCAGAGCATCGTCAACACGATCTTTACGCTCTTTCACTTCCACTTCGGTCATGCCGCCAACCTTGATCACAGCAACACCGCCGGCCAGTTTGGCAACGCGCTCTTGCAGCTTCTCACGGTCGTAGTCCGAGGAGGTCTCTTCGATCTGGGTGCGGATCTGGCCAACGCGGGCTTCGATCTCAGCCTTCTCACCAGCGCCGTCCACAACAGTGGTTTCGTCTTTGGTGATGGTGACTTTCTTGGCGGTGCCCAGCATGTCCATGGTGACCGACTCAAGCTTCATGCCCAGGTCTTCCGAGATCACCTGACCACCGGTCAGGATCGCGATGTCCTGCAGCATGGCCTTACGGCGATCGCCGAAGCCCGGTGCTTTGACAGCAGCAATTTTCAGGCCGCCGCGCAGCTTGTTCACAACCAGAGTTGCCAGGGCTTCGCCTTCAACGTCTTCGGCAATGATCAGCAGCGGTTTCTGCGACTGGATCACCGATTCCAGCAACGGAACCATCGGCTGCAGCGACGAGAGTTTCTTCTCGTGCAGCAGGATCATGCAGTCTTCCAGATCTGCGATCATCTTGTCAGGGTTGGTGACGAAGTAAGGCGACAGGTAACCGCGGTCGAACTGCATGCCTTCAACAACATCGGTCTCGGTTTCCAGACCTTTGTTTTCTTCAACGGTGATAACGCCTTCGTTGCCAACTTTCTGCATCGCGTCTGCGATCTGCTGGCCGATTTCGGCTTCGCCGTTTGCCGAGATGGTGCCAACCTGGGCAACTTCGTCGGAGTCTTTTACTTCACGGGCCGAGGCAACGATGCCTTCAACAACCTTGGCAGTTGCCAGGTCGATGCCGCGCTTCAGGTCCATCGGGTTCAGACCAGCTGCAACCTGCTTCAGGCCTTCGCGAACGATCGCCTGAGCCAGAACGGTTGCGGTGGTGGTGCCGTCGCCTGCTTCGTCGTTGGTGCGGGAAGCAACTTCCTTCACCATCTGGGCGCCCATGTTCTCGAACTTGTCTTCCAGTTCGATTTCCTTGGCAACCGATACACCGTCTTTGGTGATGCGCGGTGCGCCGAAGGATTTGTCGAGGACCACGTTGCGGCCTTTCGGGCCCAGGGTCACTTTCACGGCGTCAGCCAGAATGTTTACGCCGCGCAGCATTGCGTTGCGGGCATCGGTGTCAAACTTGACGTCCTTAGCAGCCATTGTGCTTGCTCCTGTTACTTAAATTCTGTCGTCGACAATCAGGCAATGATGCCCATGATGTCGGATTCTTTCATGATCAGCAGCTCTTCACCGTCGACGGTGACTTCGGTGCCGGACCATTTGCCGAACAGGATTTTGTCGCCTTCTGCAACGTCCATGGCAACGCGGTTGCCCGCATCGTCCTTGGCGCCTGCGCCAACTGCAACAACCAGGCCTTCCGCCGGCTTTTCCTTGGCGCTGTCGGGGATGATCAGCCCACCTGCGGTTTTCTCATCGCTCTCTACGCGGCGAACCAGCACGCGGTCATGAAGCGGTTTAAATGCCATCTCTGAGGCTCCTCAGCTCAAAGTTTGTCCCGGTCCCCTTCTCATGAAGCAGGACCGTTAGCACTCACCAGTGTCGAGTGCTAACGGAGGCATAGTTAGGAATGGGTCCAAGGGGAGTCAACAGTTTGTGAGGGGATATTTTTGACAGCCCAGCGCTCACATATCAAAGCACCGCATCCGTTCGACATAATCAACGCGGCCAGTGGCCGAGCGGTTTATTCGCCATCTACCTGCAAAGTATCCACTTGTTGCAAGGCGACAAGTGCGCCGAGATCTCATTGCCGCCTAGCATCTAGCCGCTTACTCTAAGCTGAAACATCACCTCCATCCCTCACGAGAGATTCACGCCATGAAGCTTGCCTTAGATCATCCTGCCTGGTCGCTACTCTATGGTCCTTACGGGGTGCAGGATGTACCGGGAGCTTTAGCAAAATTGGCCCGACAGTGGGACCAACCGCTGGCTGATGCGCTCTATTGGGAGAAGCTTCACCACCAAGAAAGCTTGTATCCGGTGACCTACGCAGCATTGCCATGGCTTTGGGAAATCGCGCCGAAGGACCTTTCGAACCTAAGTTTTCTGTCTTGGATTCTGTATTGTGCTGCCTATCGACACGACCCGCGAAATCTAGCCACACCGCGCAGCTCATATCCGGGGTTATCATCTCTCAATTCTGACACAAGTGGAGTCTTTCAGCGTCAGAGAAGGGCACTTGTTGAGCAACATTCCACTGTGCTGTCAGGGATAGAGCAATGGTGCAGAATCCAATTCCCAATTATCGCAGAACGCTGCCAAGCTGCATTACCGAGCTGCCACGGCCCTCATGACGTCTACTACCTGTTGGTTGGTCCAATGACATTGGACGGCGCGCAGAAGGTGGCCAATGTTCTAGGCATGTGGTGTGACGGGCATGATCTAAAAACCATAGCCGAAGAAACCGAAGCCTGGGGCGAAAAGGACCTGCAGCTGGCCCAAAAATGGTCCTGCCTTTTAGATCAACACGCCCCAGAATGCGGCGCAGTCCTGCGGGACTACGCCCAGCAGGAGGGGGGCACCCAAATGGTGCCTCGCTGCAACAATACTCCCGATCTGTTCAGGGAAGATTGATCAGGGCCGCCAGACCTTGCCATACGTCACAATTCGGTCTGCCTCATGCCATGGGTAGCTGTTTTCCATCGCATCAGCATTGGCCATCCACTCGTCCTCGGTCGGATCCGGCACATTGCCCAGTAATCCACAGCTGTAGCAAACCACGTCAATGGACACGTCCGAAGTTACACAGGCCATAACGATCCAGTTATGATCACAATCCTCCGGGTCTGCGTAGCTATGCGGAAAGATCTTTAGGAATAGATTTAACAGGAAATCGAGCATGTTGACCCTCCAGAGGTTCGCTCTTAGTATGATCAATTACCTGCAACACAACCCGGCATCAAGCGACAGCCTTTCGCCCCACATCCGTCAGCGCATAGATGCCTTTTTCCACCCGTTCGAACCAGCCGTAGTGATTGTCGGCCATGATCCGGGTGGCGCGGGTCACCTCGGCGCCTTTGGCAACCAGCGCGCCTTTGGTCGGGCCGTGTTCGGCCAGATAGGCGGCGCAACGCAGCGCCTCTTGCCGGTAGGAGGTCACAAGGCCAGCTCGGGTGGCGCCGCCTTGGTTCGGATCCCCTTCGCGGCGTTCAAATTCGGCCATCAGCGTGGTTTTGCGCCGCTTTACCTTGCGCGGCTGAAACGGGGCTGGATCATGATGCACCTGCACTGCGCCCTCGGGCGAGATGCTGATCACGCCAAGCCCCAGCCGTTTGCAAAGCCCCAGGTTGCCCTTGAACGCCTTATAGCCGGGCCGCCCCTTCCATCGTGGCACCGCCAGATAGACCTGATCCGTCACCCGCTGCCGGGCAACGCCTTGCTGCAGCAAGGTCAGGGAAAACCCCGTTTTCAGCTCAATGATCACCGGGGGTTCATCACCGCGCAACGCAACCACATCCGCCGCGCCAATCTCAGCCTTAACCTCATAGCCCAGCGCCTCAAAAAACGCTTTGACGGGCGGGTACAGGTCAGTCTCGGAGGGTTTGCTCATGGCGGTATTTAGCCCCGTTCGCGCAACGCTGCCAACACCCTATTGGCGCGCTTCATACGCCGTGTTAGCCTTCCCTCAACTGAGGAGCGCCCTGACAGTGATCAAGTAAGCCTGAGCCATCGACCCTGACACACCGCAGACCCACAGACGGGTTTGAGCGGGGGTCTTTTCTATAGCGACTTACCTGACAGGATTTCCCATGAGAGAGATCATCTACGACGTTGCCGTCACGCTTGACGGCTATATTGCTGCGCCTGGCGGAGATGTTTCCGCCTTTCCACAGACGGGACCCCACGCCGAGGCCTATGCCCAGCGTTTGGCAACCTATGACACCGTGCTGATGGGGCGCGCGACCTATGAATTTGCCTATGACTTTAGCCTGCCACCAGGCGTGCGCGCCTATCCCCATATGGCGCATTACATCTTCTCAGGCAGTATCACACTGCCCGAAGGCGCCGCGGTCACAGCCGTGCGGTCTGAGTGGCGCGAATGGGTCACCAGATTGAGGGAACAGCCGGGGGCCGCGATCTATCTGTGCGGTGGCGGCCAGTTTGCTGGTTGGATGCTGTCCAAAAACCTGATCGACCGGCTGGTGCTGAAACGGGTGCCGATCACGCTTGGGGGTGGGATACCGCTGTTTGACATGGCGGGTGTCCGCGCGAAGGGGGCAGAATGGCAATGCCTTGGCGCCACCCCCTATGACAACGGTGTGGTGCTGGAAACCTACAAGCGGAAAACCACATAACCGGGGCGCAGCCCTCACCCCGATGGGGGCTGCACCCCTTCCCCATCAGCAGTGACCACCCACTGCTTGCACGCGCGATTGGATCAGCTATCGTGACTACAATTAGTTAGCCTAAAGGTGTGTCGTGATCCGCATTTTGCTCTCCACCCTGTTGATCTGCCTCGCCAATCTGGCCCATGCCCTCTGCAACGAAGAGGCCACCCTGTCGGCAGATGTGTTGCAACGGTTGCGCACGGAAGCGGCGCAGCATCCGTTCCATCAGGGCAACCTGTGGCAGGTCGAAAAGGACGGCATCACCTCATACCTCTTTGGCACCATGCACCTTCATGATCCCCGCCACGCGGCCTCGATGGCGCGGTTGAAACCGCTGATCGCGGCCTCAGACACCGTATTGGTTGAGGTCACCAAAGCGGGGGAGGCGGAGCTGCAAAAGGAACTGATCGGCGATCCTAACCGCTACCTGATCACCGAAGGTGACAGTTTGATGGACCGTCTGGGCCCGGAAGCCTGGGACAAGCTGACCGCCCAGCTGGATGGCCGCGGTATCCCCCCCTTCATGGCGGCGAAGTTCCAACCCTGGTTCCTGGGCTTTTCCATGATGCTGCCGAAATGCGCGATGGAGGATCTGCAGGCAGGGCGTTTTGGCATTGATAAGGCGATCGAGGCTGAAGCGGTTGCAATCGGGAGGCCGGTGGGCGGCCTTGATGATGTGGCGGCGCTGATCGCCTATTTTGCCAAAGATCCGCTGGACCAGCAGGTTGAGGAGCTGCGTTGGAGCCTGATGCTGGATCTGCCGATGGATCCCGGCAGCGCAGGGTTGAGCAATTTCTATTTCGCCGAAGAAACGCAGCTGGCTTGGCACTATAGCCTTTATGAGGTTGAGCGCGTGACCGCAGACCTTGGCCAAGCGGATCAGGACAGGCTGATGGGGCTGGTGCGCGAAATGCTGGACGACCTGATTTCCGGTCGCAATCAGCAATGGATGGACCAGCTGTTACCGACGCTTAACCAGACCCGCAGCTTCGTGGCCGTCGGCGCGCTGCACCTGCCGGGGGAACAGGGGCTGCTGAACCTGCTGCATCAGGAGGGGTTCACCGTGAGCTCGCTGTCGATCGATCAGCGCTAATGCCACAGCCCCAAAGGGGCGGCATTTTGGATTGGTGACAAACTCAATGGCCGCGCCTATAAGCCCGGCCAAGCCTCTGATATTTAGATTCTCAAGGATCCTCCTATGACCACCCAGGTTTTTGGCCACAAATCCCCCGACACTGACTCCACCGGCTCGCCCATCGTTTGGGCCTGGTATCTTAACGAAGTCAAAGGCGTTGCCGCCGCCCCGAAGCTGCTGGGCGAACCCAACACCGAAGCGCTGTTCATGCTGGACCGCTGGAACCTCGACAAGCCGGAGATCATCGACGGTGTTGAAGCTGGCGCCCCGGTTGTCATCGTGGACACCAACAACCCGGCCGAACTGCCCGAGGGCATCAATGACACGGACATCACCGCGATCATTGACCACCACAAGCTGGTGGGCGGTCTGGAAACCAAAGGCCCGATCGATATCACCATCCGTCCGCTGGCCTGCACCGCCACCATCATGTACGACCTGATGGGCGACGATGCCGCGAAGATGCCCGAAGCTGTCAAAGGCGCCGCCCTGACCTGCATCCTGTCGGACACGCTGGAATTCCGTTCGCCCACCACCACCGACCGTGACCGCGAAGTGGTTGCCGCGCTGGCCGCAGATCTGGGCGTGGACGTTCCGGCCTACGCGGCTGAGATGTTCGCCGCCAAGTCCGACGTTTCGGCCTTCTCGGATGCCGAGCTGATCCGCATGGACTCGAAAGAATACGAAGTCGACGGCACCAAGTTCCGCGTCTCGGTTCTGGAAACCACCGCACCGGAAATCCCGCTGGGCCGCAAAGACAGCCTGATGGAGACCTACAAAACCGTTCAGGCCGAAGATGGCGTGGATGAGGTTCTGCTGTTCGTCGTCGACATCCTGAAAGAAGAAGCCACCCTTCTGGTGCCGAACGATCTGGTAAAAGGCGTTGCCGAGAAAAGCTTTGGCGCCACTGTGGAGGGCGATCTGGTTGTCCTGCCCGGCATCATGAGCCGCAAAAAGCAGATCATCCCGAACCTCAAGGTCTGATCACCTGCCTCAGCAGAGATACAGTAAAAATACGGGCGCCCTTCGGGGCGCCTTTTTCTTTTGTTTTCAGCGAACTACACCACATCACCGCGCGGACATGTAATCGCTTACACAGCTTATTTCTATAGTTCTGCGCCCTGCTGCCGTTAGTGAACGAAAGAACGTCCAACAGCATCGGTGATGATTATGACCCCCAAATCTGTCCTCCTCGCATTGGCCATCTCCTCGATCGCCACCTTCGGTCACGCCCAGGAAACCGTCACATTCCAAGCCTCGCCCATTGAGCCCACGGCCTTCAAGGTGAAGCGCGCCAAGGCAAAAGGGATTGAGCTGAAGGCCACACCTGGGATCGAACTGACCGGTCAGTTTTTTGCCTCCTCGGCTGGTGGGAAATCCCCGGCAGTGGTGATTTTGGTCAGTGGTGATGGGCTGCAGCAATCGCATCTGGATTGGGCAGAACACCTATCCAAACAAGGCTACGCGGCGCTGGTGGTTGATAGTTTTGGGTCCCGCGGCGGGTTCAACGCGATGGACACCGCAAGCGTCGACTATAACGACGATGCCGTCAGCGGCTATCGCTACCTCAGCAACCGCGATGATATAGACGCCAGCCGGATCGCCGTGCTTGGCTTCTCCACCGGGGGGGCGCAGGTGATGTCTGTCACCAATGAAGCCACGGCGCGCATCCCGGACAGCTTCACACCCTATGCAGCCGTCTCGCTCTACCCGATCTGCCCGCCCGATGGCGTCAACAAATGGCCGCTGCTGATTGTGGCTGGTGACGCGGATCAGATGATCTCCCTCTCCAGCTGCACCGCCCATGTGGAAAACAGCCAGTCGCAAAACCACCCGGCCCAGATGGAGGTCTACCCCGGCGCTACGCATTTCTTTGACAACCCGATGTATGCCGCTGATGGCGATCTGGGCATGCTGGGGTTCGACTACAGCGAAGCCGGCCATCAGGAAGCACTGGCACGGGTGGTCGACTATCTGAACACCGTGGGCAGCTAACCCCCGCCACCGCAACACACCAAGGGCGCCGCATCGGCGCCCTTTTTCTTTGCGCCACCGTCAGCCCAGCGGCGGCAGCCCTTCAAATTGCGGCAGCTCCTCGGGGATTTGGTGAAACGGCTGTTTCTCCCCCACAAAAATTGCCGCGCGGGGCGCTTTGAATTCCTCGGGCGCGTCCAATGTGCCCACCTTGATCATCACCAGCCCCATCCCCTTGCGACGGCTGACCAGCTGGGTGCCACAGGTGGCGCAGAAGTCCCGTGTGGCCTTGGCATCAACGTCGCGGGTGAACTGGGCGGGGTTGCCAGCTGTGTAGCGAAATCCGGTCTCGGGCACAGCCATGAACATGTTTGGCGCACCACCGGCATAATGCGTGCAGGCCCGGCAATGGCATTGCGCCTTAAAAACCGGTTTGCCCGAAACCTCATAGCGCAGCGCGCCGCAATAACATCCACCTTGCATTTCTGCCTCCTGACTTTGGATTCAGCGGCAGGCTGGACGGGCGGCAGGCAAAACGATAGCGTCACATATGACATTATCCAGACCGTATGTGACAAACATCCTAACTTTGACATGACCACCCCCTTGAACGTGACCCTCCTGCGCCCTGATCCGCATCAGGCATCCAGTTTTGCGATCTGTGTTGAGATGGTTGAGACGGCAAACCGTGTCGCCCGGATGCATGGGCAATCTGATCGCTTTAAACTGACCATCACGGCCCCGCCCGAAATCCCGCAAAGCACTCAGCTGGTGCTGGTGCCGGGGCTTGGGCTGGCCACCGTCGGTGAGTTACGGCGCACCATGGTGCACCCGGGGTTTGAGGCACTGATCACCGCCTTGCGGCAGATCCGGGCGGATACGCCCATCGCCGCTGCCTGTTCCGCCACATTTGCCCTTGGCGCTGCCGGGCTGTTGGACGGGCGGCAGACCACGGGCCCCTGGTGGTTAATGCCGCATCTTGCCGATCTGTTTCCCCGCGCCAAATTGCGCCAGGGCGATCTGATTGTTGAGGACGGGCGGATCACCACCGCCGGAGCTGCCTTTGGCCAGATCGATCTGATGCTGCACCTGATCACCCGCTATGCCGGCGCCGCAATTGCCGAGGATTGCCGGCGGTTCCTGATGGCGGACAGCCGGCCCAGCCAGCACCCCTATGTTTCGGTCGCAACATTGGTGGCGGGGGATCCGGCGCTGCAACAGGCCGAACTTTATCTGCGCCAGAACCTCAGCCAGCCGATCACCGTTGCCGATATCGCAGGGGCCGCAGGTCTGGGCCAACGCAGCTTTGCCCGGCGCCTGCAGAAACACGCGGCGCTGACGCCGACAGAGCTGCTGCAAAGCCTGCGGATCAGCGAAGCGATCCGGCTGGCCCGCAGCACCCGCCTGCCACAGGAGGAAATTGCGCATCGGGTTGGCTACGGCGATGCCACCGCGCTGCGCCGCCTGATGCGCAAACGCGGCATGGGCACCCTCGACAGCTACCGTTAGGCTCAGGACCCATTAATTTTTCCGCACCGGTTTGGCAGGTTTTCGAACTGACAAGGAGCATCGCCGCAGGAATAGTGATCTATTTCAAGGCCATGTGACGCCGCTCAGTTCGAAAACCCGCCAAATCGAAGACGTAAAAATCGGTTCGGGCGCGTGCTCGGACCAGTGGCGCTTGCCCCCTCACTCTCAACGGCATGAGGCGCTTGAAAAGAGAACCACTCTTTCCGGCGCGCCTCAAACACTTGAGATTTTGCGATTTTGACGCCGGTGCTGGAACATCAATGGGTCCTGAGCCTTATCGCCCATTGGTCCCCCTGCCCTTTGGCATGGGATAGCCATTTCCCCACAGCTGTGGCATGCAAGCGCCAACGCTTTTTGCAAAGAGACGCACCCATGACCCAGATCATCACCGCCCTGTCCGAGGTTTCCAGCCAATATGACGCCCTGTTCGTCGATCTCTGGGGCTGTGTCCACAACGGCGTCACCGCCTACCCTGAGGCCGTGGCCGCCCTGCAGGACTACCGCCGCAAGGGTGGGATTGTCGTTCTGGTCACCAATTCACCCAAACCACGTGCGGGCGTGGCAGATCAGCTGTCGCAGTTTGGTGTGCCGGATGATGCTTATGACACCATCGCCACCAGCGGTGACAGCGCACGGTCCGCCATGTTCTGCGGCGCGGTGGGCGAAAAGGTTTATTTCATGGGCGAATGGCAGCGGGACGCCGGTTTCTTTGAACCGCTGAAGCTGCTGGACAACCCGGTTGAGATCACCCGCGTGCCCCTGGCGGAGGCCGAGGGCATCGTCTGCTGCGGCCCGTTTGACACCATGGCCGACCCGGATGTGAACCGTGCCGATTTCCTTTTGGCCAAGCAAAAGGGCCTGAAGCTGCTGTGTGCCAACCCTGACATTGTGGTGGACCGGGGTGAGGTGCGCGAATGGTGCGCCGGGGCGCTGGCCAAGCTTTACACCGAAATGGGCGGTGAAAGCCTCTACTTCGGCAAGCCGCATCCGCCGATCTATGATCTGGCGCGGCGCCGCTTGAACGCGATCGACAAGGACATCGAGGATAGCCAGATTCTGGCCATTGGCGACGGTCCGCACACTGATATCTCGGGCGGTATGGGCGAAGGCATCGACACCCTGTTCATCACTGGTGGTTTGGCACGTGCAGAAACCAAGACCACCGACCAACCCGATCCGCAGGCTTTGTCAGACTATATTGCCCGTGAAGCGGTGGCGCCGACCTATAGCATCGGTCAGCTGCGGTAAGTTTTCGTTACATTAGGGCTTGATTTTCTGCAACTGCGAAGTAATAAAGTTGCAACTTTTCGCGCCCCAAGGTCCGAAAATTACGCACTCGATTCTTATGGAGGGTCATATGTTGGATAACATGCCACGCGGCACCATCTACATCGAAGATCTGGAAGTGGGCATGAGCCGTTCACTGCGCAAGGTCGTCACCGATGAAGATATTGAGATGTTCGCCCGCGTCTCGACCGACCATAATCCGGTGCATATGGATGAGGCCTATGCCAAAGACACCATCTTTGGTGGCCGCATCGCCCATGGCATGCTGACCGCGGGGCTGATCTCGGCGGTGATTGGCGAACAACTGCCCGGTCATGGCACCATCTACATGGGGCAATCGCTGAAGTTCATGGCCCCGGTGCGGCCAAACGATATGGTGCTGGCCGAGGTGGAAGTCACCGACATCGACATGAAAAAGCGCCGGGTCGAACTGGACTGCCGCTGCCTTGTGGATGGCAAGCCGGTGCTCAAGGGCCACGCGACCGTTCTGGCCCCCTCCAAGAAGCTGGATTGAGGCATCGGGCATCTCGGTGCCCGACAGTGCGATCCTGCACCGAAACATCACGCTTGATCCCGACGCAGAGGGCAGATACCCCATGCCCCATGCGTATCATCCGAGACTACAGCTTTGTCACCGAAGAGGACCGCGGCGCTGCTGCGGCCATTGGGAATTTCGACGGGGTCCATCTGGGCCACCAGTCGGTGATTGACCTCACCCGCGCCATTGCTGCGGACAGCGGTGTGCCGCTGGGGGTGATGAGTTTTGAACCGCACCCGCGCCAGTTCTTTGCCCCGAAGGCCCCGGCCTTCCGCCTGATGAGCCCCGAAGCGCGCGCTCATCGGTTGGACAAGCTGGGGGTGGAACGCCTCTATGAACTGCCATTCAACGCCACGCTTTCGGCCCTGACGCCTGAAGAATTTGCCAGCAAGGTCATCGTGGATGGTCTGGGCCTGACCCACGTGGTCGTGGGCGCAGATTTCTGTTTCGGCAAAGGTCGCGCCGGGTCCGTCGAGGATCTGAAACGCTTTGGCACCGACATGGGCTTTGGCGTCACCGTGGCTGAGCTGTTGCATGGCCATAAGGGCGAAGTCTCCTCCACCGCGATCCGCGAGGCGCTGAGCGACGGACGGCCGCGTGATGCGCAGGCCATGCTGGGCCATTGGCACCGAATGGACGGTGAGGTGATCGGCGGCGATCAGCGTGGCCGTGAACTGGGCTACCCCACTGCAAACATGTCAATCGACGGGCTGCACCGCCCCAAGCTGGGGGTTTATGCCGTGCTGATCGACGTGCTGGATGGCCCGCATGCCGGCAGCTACCACGGTGCCGCGTCGCTGGGCGTGCGGCCGATGTTTGGGGAAAACAAACCCAACCTTGAAACTTTCATCTTTGATTTCTCCGGCGACCTTTACGGCGCGCAGATCTCGGTTGGTCTGGTCGACTACCTGCGCCCCGAGGAAAAGTTCGACAGCCTTGAGGCGCTGATTGCGCAAATGGACGCGGACTGCGCCAAAGCACGCGACATTCTGGCGGCGCTGTGATGCCGCTGAACCTGCGCAAAAACTTCTGGGAAAAGGTCCCCCTCACCAAGATGACCCGTCCCGAGTGGGAGGCGCTGTGTGATGGCTGTGGCAAATGCTGCCTGAACAAGCTGGAGGATGAGGACACCGGACAAGTGGCGCTGACCAATGTGGCCTGCCGCCTGCTGGACGATCAGACCTGCCAGTGCAGCCAATACCCGATCCGCCACAACTTTGTGCCGGAATGCATCGTGCTGAGCCCCGACAACATGGAGGAAAACCTCTACTGGATGCCGAAAACCTGCGCTTACAAGCTGCTGTGGAATGGCCGCCCCCTGCCCGATTGGCACCCGCTGAAAACCGGTGACCCTGAGAGTGTGCACAAAGCAGGGGTTTCCATGCGGGGGCGAACAGTGCCAGAGTTCGAGGTCGATGATGACGAGTGGGAAGACCACATAATTGAGGAACCAATCTGATGTTTTTTGCGTCCGATAACGGGGGACCGGTCCACCCGCAGATCATGCAGGCTCTGACGGCTGCAAACGAAGGCTACCGCGTAGGCTATGGCGCCGATGCTGAAATGGACCGCGTGCGCGACATGGTGCGCGAGATCTTTGAAGCCCCTGAGGCCGCCGTTTATCTGGTGCCCACGGGCACGGCCGCCAATTCGCTGGCGCTGGCGACCATGTGCAAACCCTGGGAGACGATCTTTTGCTCGACCCGCGCGCATATCCATGAAGATGAATGCAACGCGCCCGAGTTCTATTCCGGCGGCGCCAAGCTGACGCTGGTGGGCGAAGGGGACAAGATGACGCCGGAGGCCCTGCGCACCTCCATCCTGCTGGAGGAAAACCGCGGCGTGCACGGTCCGCAGCGGGGGCCGCTGTCGATCACTCAGGTGACCGAATTGGGCCATGTCTACACGCTGGACGAAATCCAAGCGCTGACCGCTGTTGCCAAGGAATACGGCATGTCCAGCCATCTGGACGGTGCCCGTTTCACCAACGCGATGATCACGCTGGGCTGCTCGGCCGCTGAAATGACCTGGAAAGCAGGCATTGATGCCGTCAGCTTTGGCGGCACCAAAAACGGCTGCATGGGGGTGGAGGCTGTTGTCCTCTTTGACCCGTCGCTGGCCTGGGAATTCGAACTGCGCCGCAAACGGGGCGCGCATCTGTTTTCCAAACACCGTTATCTGTCGGCCCAGATGCTGGGCTATCTGGAGGGCGATCTGTGGCTGGAAACCGCACGGCAGGCCAATGACAGCTGTGCCCGTCTGGCCGAAGGGATGCGGGCGATTGACGGCGTGAATTTCACCACCACGCCAGAGGCCAACCTGTTCTTCGCCGAACTGCCGCGCCGCCTGCACAAGAAGGCGTTTGAGGCCGGGGCTTACTATTACATCATGTCCGGTGAGCTGGAAGGTGACGACCCTGAGGAGATGCTGCTGGCCCGCTTTGTGGCCGATTGGTCCATCGGTGCCGAGGGCGTAGATGCCCTGCTGGCCGCGTTTAACGCCTAAGCCATGCTGGTGGGCCGCATGGCCCACCAATCTCTGCACCTAGCCCTGCGCTGCCAGAAACGGCCGTATAACCGCAGCCACCTGCGGCGCGTGGGAAATGGCCACCATATGGCCAGCCCCATCAATCACCTCGCTAATCGCCCCGTCGATACGGCGGGCCAGCGCTGTGTTGATCTTCTCAACATAATGCGGTGAGTTTGCGCCTGCGATCAGCAGGGTCGGCACCTTGAGCCGTTCCACCGCGCCAGAGGACAGCACACCAGCGCTATCTAGCCCAATCTCATCATGGGCTGCGGTGATCAGATGAATCTGTTCCATCGCTTTCTGGCGCATCTGTTCGGACAGATCCGCCCATCGCATACCATTGCCCCATTCGCGCAGGAACAGCCGCGCTGCGGTTTCACGATCCCCCGCTTCAATGGCCTCGGCCAGCGCGCCCATCTCGGCGCCATGTTGGTCTAGAAGGCCCGGATGATCGGCATAGGCGGCCGCAAAGAACACCGGTTCAATCAAGGTGAGCGAACGCACCAAATCCGGCCGTTCACAGGCCAGCCGCAGGGCCACCGTGCCGCCAAAAGAATGACCGATCAGATCCGTCGGACCCTCAAGGAAATCCAGCGCCATATCGACTGTCTGACGCTGCAACGGAGCACTGCCGTCCCAGTCACCACTGTGCCCATGTCCGGGCAGATCAAAGGCCGTCATCGACAGCATGTCCGCCAGACCGGCCGCCAGACCGGCCATTGCGCCGGAATGCGCCATCGAACAATGGATCATCAATGCCTGACGCGCGCCCGGTTCTGACACACCAAAATGGCGCGCGAAGGTGGGGAAGCCGCCCCGCAATTCTGTAGAGGTCACTTAGATGTCGCCCCCAAGGTGCGCGTCCAGATCATCAAGACGGTCCTGACCCCAGAACTTCTGCCCGCTGTCGCAGATAAAGAAGGGGGAACCAAAGACACCTGCCGCAACCGCCTCTTCCAGATTGGCGGCGTAGATCTCGGCCCCAGTCAACAGGCCGCTGTCCGCAAGACCCGGATCAAAGTCAGCCTCAGCCAGACAGGCCTTGATCACATCATCCTGTGAGACGTCCTTTTCCTCGGCCCAGCAGCTGGCCAGCAGGCGGTGCACCAGCAATGGCAGGTTGCCGCCACCTGCCTTTTGTGCGGCAATGATGGCATAGGCCGACGGTGCAGGGTTGACCGGCCAATGGGCGGGCTTCAGATTGAAAGGCATGTTCAATCGACGCGCCTGTCGGGGCAGCTCCTGCGCGCGGTATTCTACACGCGCTGGGTGGCGTTCCGGCAGCGGTACACCGCCCGTACGGCCAAAGGTGGAGATCAGATCGACGGGCTTATAGGTCACGGTGGCGCCACGGCGCTGCGCGATCTCCTCCAGACGGGGGCCCACAAGGTACGCATACGGGGAAACGGTTGTGAAATAGTAATCAATGTGCGGCATCTGTGCGCCCTTTCGTCGGCATAGCTTTGATTGAGCGTATCGAAGTGCTAAGCGGTGTCAACGTTACGAATCTGTCATCTCGACCAAATCTTGGGGAACTGTCGATATGCCCTCCATCAACGAACCGAAACTGATTTCCGGCAATGCAAACCTGCCGCTGGCCAAATCCATCTCACGCCGGATGTCGATGCATCGCGGCACCAGCTTGGGTCTGGTAGACGCCCGGGTGGAACGCTTCAACGACGGCGAAATCTTCGTTGAAGTGTTTGAAAATGTCCGCGGTGAGGACATGTTCATCATCCAGCCGACGTCAAACCCGGCCAACGACAACTTGATGGAGCTGCTGATCATGGCCGATGCGCTGCGCCGCTCCTCGGCCAGCCGGATCACCGCAGTGATCCCTTACTTTGGCTATGCCCGTCAGGACCGCCGCACCAAGGCACGCACGCCGATCTCGGCCAAGCTGGTTGCCAACATGCTGGTTGAGGCTGGCATCGAACGGATCCTGACGCTGGACCTGCACGCGGCGCAGATCCAGGGCTTCTTCGATATCCCCGTGGATAACCTCTATGCCTCGCCAATCTTTGCGCTGGACATCAAAGAGAAGTTCGCAGGCAGCCTGAGCGACGTAATGGTCGTATCCCCCGATGTGGGTGGCGTGGCCCGTGCCCGCGAACTGGCCAAGCGTATCAACGCGCCGCTGTCGATCGTCGACAAACGCCGTGAGAAGCCCGGTGAAGTTGCTGAGATGACCGTCATCGGTGATGTGACCGGCAAGAAATGTATCATCGTCGACGACATGTGTGACACTGCCGGCACCCTGTGCAAAGCGGCTGAGGTTCTGCTGGAGCACGGCGCAACCGAGGTACATGCCTATATCTCACACGGAGTAATGTCGGGCCCCGCGGTTGAGCGCGTGACCAACTCGGTCATGAAGTCGCTGGTGATCACCGACTCGATCCAGCCGACCGAAGCTGTGAAAGCCTGCCCCAACATCCGCATCCTGCCGACCGCGCCGATGTTTGCGCAGTCGATCCTCAACATCTGGAGCGGCACCTCGGTCTCCTCGCTGTTTGAGACCGAAACGCTGGAGCCGATCTACGAAGGTCAGTTCCCCGCGTGATTGGGTGAACAGCTAGACACAACGAAGGGCGCCTCTCAGGCGCCCTTTTCATTTCCGCAGCGGCCACAGGGGCGGCTTAGGGGATATCCCAGTGATCGTCGTCATCCACGGCGCCTATGGCCATCCAGCCGACCCGTGCGCGGGCCATGCGGGTGTTGCCCCAGGTGCGGAAGACAATCTCAAACTGGCCTTTTGAAATGCTTTCAGCCTCAACATCCGCCCGAATGTTGGTGGAATAGTCCACGTCCCACAGTGAGACAGAAACCATCACATTGGGCGGTTCGCGAAACCGTTCTGAAAACCGGACGGTGGCGCGACGTTCGCGGCTGCCTTCCCCGGTCCACATATCACCGCCATTTTCAAAGTCGGAGAAAAGCGTTTCCTCACCCTGATCGATGCCGATGATGTTGCTGTTAATCTTTTTCATAACCCTTTGATAGCGCAGGCCCCTCCCCTCAGGTCAACCAAAACACGAAAAAAGGCCCCGTTCCGGAGAACAGGGCCTTTTGAATGTGTCTCATCCTGCGCGTTTACAGGTTGGTGTGGAACCCGAGATCTTCGGCGATGTGCATCAGGTCCGCCACAAGCTTGTGGGTTTCGTGATGGTTATCGACCTCAGCCGCGTCATGCGCTGCCTGAGCCTTGCCCAGAAGATCCGACACGATTTCCTGTGTCACCTCTGCCTTCGGCACAGCCATTTCGGCCAGGACCGAAATCGACTCCGACGACAGCTCTGCGAAACCGCCGGTGACGAAATAGACTTCCTCACCCGATGCGCCAGACGCGGTCACCAGACCGGGACGCAGGGTAAGGATGGTCGGCTCATGGCCGGCCATCGCTGTTAGGTCACCACTTGCACCCGGGATCTGCACCTGCTCCGCAACCAGAGACGCAAGTTTGCGCTCAGGAGAGACGAGATCAAATTGGACTGTATCAGCCATGAATGGCCTCCTTCCGGGTTACGATTAAGCTGCTTCCGCGGCCATTTTCTCGGCTTTTGCGATCACTTCGTCGATGCCGCCAACCATGTAGAAGGCCGCTTCGGGCAGGTGGTCGTATTCGCCAGCCACAACAGCTTTGAACGACGCGATGGTGTCTTCCAGGGAAACCTGAACACCGTCCGAGCCGGTGAACACTTTCGCAACGTCGAACGGCTGCGACAGGAAACGCTGGATCTTACGGGCACGGGCAACGGTCAGTTTGTCTTCTTCCGACAGTTCGTCCATGCCGAGGATCGCGATGATGTCCTGCAGCGACTTGTAGCGCTGGAGGATACCCTGAACCTCGAAGGCCACCTTGTAGTGCTCTTCACCAACAACCGACGGGTCCATCAGGCGCGACGAGGAGTCGAGCGGGTCAACAGCCGGGTAGATGCCCAGCTCGGAGATCGCACGGTTCAGAACGGTGGTTGCGTCCAAGTGAGCAAAGGTGGTTGCCGGTGCGGGGTCGGTAAGGTCGTCCGCAGGTACGTAAACCGCCTGGATCGAGGTGATCGAGCCGTTCTTGGTCGAGGTGATGCGTTCCTGCATCGCGCCCATGTCGGTTGCCAGGGTCGGCTGGTAGCCCACCGCCGAAGGAATACGGCCCAGAAGCGCCGAAACCTCAGAACCTGCCTGGGTGAAGCGGAAGATGTTGTCCACGAAGAACAGAACGTCGGTACCGGACTGATCACGGAACTGTTCTGCCAGGGTCAGACCGGTCAGAGCAACACGTGCACGTGCACCCGGAGGTTCGTTCATCTGGCCGTACACCAGCGCAACCTGCGATTCTTCCAGGTTGTCAGGCTTAATAACGTTGGATTCGATCATCTCGTGGTAGAGGTCGTTCCCTTCACGGGTACGCTCACCAACACCTGCGAACACCGAGAAACCCGAGTGTACTTTTGCGATGTTGTTGATCAGCTCCATGATCAGAACGGTTTTGCCAACACCGGCGCCGCCGAACAGACCAATTTTACCACCCTTAGCGTAGGGGGCCAGCAGGTCGATAACCTTAATACCGGTCACCAGAACTTCCGACTCGGTCGACTGTTCTGCGAATTCCGGGGCAGGCTGGTGGATGGCGCGGGTTTCGTCCGCGTTTACCGGGCCCTGCTCGTCAACGGGCTCACCTACAACGTTCAGGATGCGGCCCAGGGTCGCGTTACCAACCGGAACCGAGATCGGGCCGTTGGTGTCGACAACTTCCTGACCACGAACCAGACCTTCGGTCGCGTCCATAGCGATGGTACGAACGGTGTTCTCACCCAGGTGCTGGGCCACTTCCAGAACCAGGTTCTTACCGTTGTTGTCGGTGTTCAGTGCGTTAAGGATCGGCGGCAGTTCGTCTTCGAACTGTACGTCCACAACGGCGCCGATCACCTGAGTGATTTTGCCTTTTGCGTTTGCCATTATTTCGTCTCCGTTCTCTTAGAGCGCCTCAGCGCCCGAGATAATTTCGATAAGTTCGCTGGTGATGACGGCCTGACGCGAGCGGTTATACTCGATGGTCAGCTTGTCGATCATCTCACCCGCGTTCCGGGTTGCGTTGTCCATTGCGGACATCCGCGCGCCCTGTTCGGATGCACCGTTTTCAAGCAGCGCCGAGAAGATCTGCGTGGCTACGCCGCGCGGCAGAAGGTCAGCCAGGATGGCCTCTTCGTCCGGTTCGTAGTCATACAGGCTACCTTCACCAGCATCTTCCTGATCCTCAAACGAGGCCGGGATGACTTGCTGCGCGGTCGGGATCTGAGAGATCACCGACTGGAAGCGGTTGTAGAAGATCGTTGCCACGTCAAACTCACCGGCATCAAAGCGCGTCAGCAGATCGCGTGCGAGGTCCTGTGCGTTGACGTAACCGACGTTTTTCACCTCGGACAGATCGACATGGCCGATGAAATAGTCGCCCAGGTCACGTTTCATCTGCTCACGGCCTTTTTTACCAACGGTCAGGATCTTGACCGTCTTGCCCTGAGCGATCAGCTCATCGGCTTTGGCGCGTGCCAGTTTGGCGATCGAGCTGTTGAAGCCACCGCAGAGGCCACGCTCTGCCGTCATGACCACCAAGAGCTGCACCTGGTCGGAACCGGTGCCCGCCAGCAGCTTAGGAGCGCTGCCGGAGGTGCCAACCGAAGCTGCCAGCCCACCCAGAACGGCGTTGAACCGTTCTGCGTAGGGACGCGCGGCTTCTGCAGCATCCTGCGCGCGGCGAAGTTTCGCCGCGGCAACCATCTGCATGGCCTTGGTGATCTTACGAGTGTTCTTCACACTCTCGATCCGAATTTTTAGGTCCTTGAGACTCGGCATTGCCTTATCTCCCCTTAAGCGAAGTCAGCTGCGAATTCGTCCAGCGCGGCTTTGACTTTGTCGGCCAGCTCACCTTTAACCTTACGGTCGTTGTCGGTGATGTCGGCCAGCAGGTCGGCGTGCTTGCCGCGCAGATGCGCCAGCAGGCCCGCTTCGTAGCGTGCAACGTCGCTTACTTCGATTTTGTCCAGGTAGCCGTTGGTGCCTGCGAAGATCATGCAAACAATCTCGGCGTTGGTCAGTGGCGAGTACTGCGGCTGCTTCATCAGCTCGGTCAGACGGGCACCACGGGCCAGCAGCTGCTGGGTCGAGGCATCCAGGTCGGAACCAAACTGAGCAAAGGCCGCCATTTCGCGGTACTGAGCCAGCGACAGTTTAACCGGACCGGCAACCGACGACATCGCTTTGGTCTGAGCCGAGGAGCCCACACGCGATACCGACAGACCGGTGTTCACTGCAGGGCGGATACCCTGGTAGAACAGTTCGGTTTCCAGGAAGATCTGACCGTCGGTGATCGAGATCACGTTGGTCGGAATAAACGCCGAAACGTCGCCGCCCTGAGTTTCAATGATCGGCAGCGCGGTCAGCGAGCCTGCGCCGTGATCTTCGTTCAGCTTTGCCGAACGCTCCAGCAGACGCGAGTGGAGGTAGAAAACGTCACCAGGATAGGCTTCACGGCCCGGCGGACGACGCAGCAGCAGCGACATCTGACGATAGGACACAGCCTGTTTGGACAGGTCATCATAGATGATCAGCGCGTGCTTGCCGTTGTCACGGAAGTATTCGGCCATCGCGGTTGCGGCATAGGGTGCCAGGAACTGCATCGGCGCAGGGTCCGAAGCGGTAGCAGCAACAACGATCGAGTATTCAATCGCGCCGGTTTCTTCCAGCTTCTTCACCAGCTGAGCAACGGTCGAGCGTTTCTGACCAACTGCCACGTAAACGCAGTACAGTTTCTTGCTCTCATCGTCGCCGGCGGCGTCGTTGTAGGATTTCTGGTTCAGGATCGCGTCCAGAGCAACGGCGGTTTTACCGGTCTGACGGTCACCAATGATCAGCTCACGCTGGCCACGGCCAATTGGGATCATCGCGTCAACCGATTTCAGGCCGGTTGCCATCGGCTCGTGAACCGATTTACGCGGGATGATGCCCGGGGCTTTCTGGTCGGCGATGCGACGCTCAACCGCTTCGATCGGACCTTTGCCGTCCAGCGGGTTGCCCAGACCGTCAACAACGCGGCCCAGCAGACCTTCACCGGCAGGCACGTCAACGATCGAGTTGGTGCGCTTAACGGTGTCGCCTTCTTTAATGTCACGGTCGGTACCGAAGATAACGACACCAACGTTGTCGGCTTCCAGGTTCAGCGCCATCCCGCGGATACCACCGGGGAATTCAACCATTTCACCAGCCTGGATGTTGTCGAGGCCATAGACGCGGGCAATACCGTCACCGACGGAGAGCACGCGACCAACCTCAGCAACTTCGGCTTCCTGACCGAAGTTTTTGATCTGGTCCTTCAGGATCGCAGAAATCTCTGCAGCTTGGATACCCATTTATCCGACCTCTTTCATTGCATTCTGGAGGGAGTTGAGCTTGGAGCGGATCGAGGTGTCGATCATCTTCGAGCCCACTTTAACGACAAGACCGCCGATGAGTTCTTCATCAACGGTCGCATTGATTTTCACGGTTTTGCCAACACGCGCAGCCAGAGTCTTGGACAGTTTCTCAGACTGGGTCTTGGTCAGGGCTTTCGCGCTGGTCACCTCGGCGGTTACCTCACCCTTCTCTTCCGAGATCAGGGCAGACAGCTGGGTCAGCAGCTGGGGCAGCACGAAAAGACGGCGCTTCTGCGCCATCAACGCCAGACCGTCCTTCAGGACAGTTTCGAGACCCATTTTCTGGGACACGGCGGCGATTGCCTTTTCTTGTTCGTCACGCGACACCAGCGGCGAGCTGATCAGCCCGCGCAGCTCTTCGCTGGCCTCCAGGGCTGCGGTAAGATCGGCGACATTCGGTTCAAGGTTGCCAAGAGCATTGCTCTCTTTGGCAATCTCGAAGATTGCGGTGGCATAGCGCGCGGCAATGCCTGAGGAGATCGAAGCTGGTTCGGACACGTCCACCCTTCCGACTTTTATGGCCCCGGTCCGGCGCATACGGAACCGTCACGGGGGCGTTTAGACCTTAGACTCCCGCCTAAGTATCGAAATCGGCGTGGGTGTAGCAGAGCAACCGCAACCTATCAACCTGTTGTGAAAACTCTGCATGCAAAAGAATACCGCATGTTTTCATGCAGTTACACATGGTGCGACGCTTTGCGGCGCAAATCGGTCACAAAAAGCGACCACTTCTCCACATGTTTTTCGATTCCCCAGCGGAAATCGACAGGCTGAAACCCAATAGGCGCAGACATAAAACCGTGGCACGGGCGCAACAATCGCTGCAGACCCAGCCAATCCGATTGGTCTCAGATCGGCTTTACCTCTTTAGATGGGTTCGGGGTCAGGATGCGCAAGGGGCGGCTGACGGCCTCTTTCAGGCCCGGGCCGGTAACGGCCTGCACACGTTTGGTGGCCTCGACCCTGACCGCAGCGCCCGCTGCGATCATCGAGACCGAATACCCCATTTTTCCAGCAAACGACCAGCTTTTCATATAAGATCATTGCCGCGCCATTGCGCGAAATCATGGTCGCGATATGCTGTTTGGAGTTGAAACTCCCAACTCAGCGCAACCAAACCCATTTATCACACAATCCTTTTACCGACCAAGATCACAAAAATAGGATCCGAGGATGTTAACAGTACTAATTCTTTCGATGACCGGAACATACGCAGCATCTCTTGTGTTAGATGCTTTAATATCAACTTCAGACACCTCCGAAGAATTACCAGAAAATGAAACGTTCACTCCATCATCGGGCAGTTTGATTGAAGATCTCATTGATCCCACATTGGAAGATACATCCACGCCCGTTGATCCGTATGCAGATTTTGACGTCGTCGGAACTGAACTAGACGACCATCTGGTATCGGAACATAACAATGGCACGCAGATAGCCGGCCTCGCTGGGGACGACCTGATTGAAGGGCAGTTTGACGTTTTTGTCGAGGCTGGTGAAGGAAATGACACTATCATTGGCGACACCTTTTTTGATGCACACGGCGATCAAGGCGATGACGTGATCACCACAGCGGGATTTAGTGACCTTTACGGTGATGAAGGAAACGACTCTCTAGAAAGCGGATATAACAGCAACCTGTACGGCGGCGATGGAGACGACACGCTCGCGGTAACAGATACCTCAGGCTTTTTCATTTCGGTTCTGGAGGGAAATGATGGCTCGGACTTGATCTACGGCGGCCCGAATTCAAGGCTGGACGGAGGAGATGGCGATGACACGATCAATTTAGCCATGGACATACTCGCAAACGATTGGGCCAGTTACTTTGAAGAAGCGACGATCACCGGCGGGCAAGGCAGCGACCAAATTAACTTGGGATTTGATCTACAAGATGCCTATTCGTCTGACGCGCCATTACAGGTTGCGACAGTCACAGATTTCGACCCGTCCGAAGATGTAATGCTGTTGACATCAGAATTCTTTGACGAGACAGGGTCTGAGATCGTTGGCTTTGAGATAGAGTTTGATCCAGCAAGCGATAGCTCTGCGATCCTTGTGGAAGTAACATTACCATTTAGCTCAGAAACTAGTTTTGTGCATGTCTTACTTCCTGATGCTAGTGGCCTAACGGCTGAACACATAAGGATTGACGCTTCCTTGACCGTATGATTGGCAAAAGTGCTCAAATCTTAAATCGGCTTTACCTCTTTAGATGGGTTTGGTGTCAGGATGCGCAAGGGGCGGCTGACAGCCTCTTTCAGGCCTGGCCCCATTGGCGCGGGTGTGCGTTTGGACACCTCAACCATGATCACGCCGCCGGCAGCAATCATTGAGACCGAATGCCCCAACTGTTCCAGCATCTGGCCGGTTTTGCGCCAGAACCGGCGTTGGGAGGGCGGCTGGTAGAGGCCGAATTCATGCCGTTCTATGCTGAACTGGTGATACTTCAGTTGCGCCTCCAGCTGGCTGAGCGTGTAGGGGCGGCCATAGCCAAAGGGGGTGCGATCGCTGCGCGACCACATGCCGCCGCGATTCGGCACGATGAACATCGCCTTGCCGCCCGGCCCCAGCACACGGAAACATTCCTCGAGCAGACTGGAGGGTTGTTCACTAGTTTCCAACCCGTGCATCACCACCAGCTTGTCGACATGACCGGTGTCCACCGGCCAGTTCACCTCTTCACATAGCACCGCCATATTGGGCATGCCCGTTGGCCAGGGCATCACCCCCTGCGGCCCCGGCATCAACCCAGTAACCCGGCGCGCCTCAGCGATATAAGGCCTGAGCAGCGGCACGGCGAAGCCAAAGCCGACCACGGTCTGCCCCTTGGCTTCAGGCCAAAGACGGACCAATTGATCGCGCACCGCTTTCTGCGCCGCACGCCCCAGCGTGCTGCGGTAATAGAAATTGCGCAGATCCTGTACATCAAGATGCATTGCAGCCGGCCCTCTGATCCGCCACTCTGGTTTCACCATAGCGATCACCGAAGGAAACGCCATGCCTCTTGAGCTTGTGACCATCCCCTCCCTTGCCGACAACTACGCCTACCTCATCCATGATGCGGAAAGCGGTGAGACCGCGCTGGTGGATGTGCCCGAGCCGGGACCGATCGATGCGGCGCTGAAAGAGCGGGGTTGGCACCTGACACATGTGTTGCTGACCCATCACCACTGGGATCATGTCGACGGTCTGGAACCCTTGTTGCGCGATCATCCCGCAAAAGTGATCGGGGCCGAAGCCGACAGTCATCGCCTGCCCAAACTGGATGTGGCCGTCGCCGAAGGGGACCGGATGGTGCTGTGCGGCGAAGAGATGCAGGTGATGGATGTCTCGGGGCACACGATTGGCCATCTGGCCTTTTATTTTGCAGGCTCCAAGCTGGTCTTCACCGCTGACAGCCTGATGGCGCTGGGATGTGGCCGCCTGTTTGAGGGCACGCCGGATCAGATGTATGACAGCCTGTCCAAGCTGGCTGATCTGCCGGGCGATACGGTGGTTTGTTCAGGCCATGAGTACACGCAATCCAACGGCAAATTCGCGGCAACCATTGACCCTGACAATCCAGCCCTTATCTCTCGTTTAGAGCAAGTTGAACAGGCCCGTGCGAAGGGTGAACCAACCGTTCCCAGCCTGTTGTCAGAAGAATTGTCAACAAACCCTTTCCTGCGCTGCAATGATCCGGCAGTTCGGGCTTCGGTTGGCATGATCGATGCAGAGCCTAGTGCAGTATTTGCGGAGATCAGAAAACGTAAAGACAACTTCTGAATTCCTGCCCTGCGGATCGGCAAAAGACGAATAACTAAGGTTTACCGGTAGAAAAGACTTGAAGCCCCAGCCATATCGACCAAACTTTAACAGTATAGAGTTATGGTCGTTAGAGTAGAGGACACCGCACTTCACGGTCTTTCGACCCAAATCAGGAAGGAGCGCTAACTGTGCCTTCATTCTCGAACACGCTGGAACAGGCGATTCACGCAGCCCTGGCCCTGGCCAACGCGCGCAAACACGAATTCGCAACGCTGGAGCATCTGCTGTTAGCGTTGATCGATGAGCCGGACGCGATGCGTGTTCTCAAAGCTTGCTCGGTAGACACCGAAGACCTGCGCAGCACGCTGGTCGAATTCATTGACGATGATCTCAGCAACCTGGTCACCGACGTCGAAGGCTCCGAGGCTGTGCCGACCGCCGCCTTCCAGCGGGTGATCCAGCGCGCCGCCATCCACGTCCAAAGCTCGGGCCGCACCGAAGTGACCGGCGCCAATGTGCTGGTTGCGATCTTTGCCGAACGTGAATCCAACGCCGCCTACTTCCTGCAGGAACAGGACATGACACGGTATGATGCGGTGAACTTCATCGCCCATGGCGTTGCCAAAGATCCCTCCTACGGTGAAGCACGCCCAGTCAGCGGTGCCGAAGAAAGCACCGAGGAAAGCCTGCATGGCGATATGGGCAGCGCGGAAACCGTGGATCCGAAAGAATCCGCGCTTGGCAAATACTGTGTGAACCTCAATGAAAAGTCGCAGAAGGGTGACATCGACCCGCTGATCGGCCGCACCCATGAGGTGGAGCGCTGCATTCAGGTGCTGTGCCGCCGCCGCAAGAACAACCCGCTGCTGGTGGGCGATCCCGGTGTTGGTAAAACCGCCATTGCGGAAGGTCTGGCGCGCAAGGTTGTGGCCGGCGAAACCCCTGAGGTTCTGTCAAACACCACCATCTATTCGCTCGACATGGGCGCCTTGCTGGCCGGCACCCGCTATCGCGGTGACTTTGAGGAACGCCTGAAGGCCGTCATGACCGAGCTGGAAGAGCATCCCGATGCCGTGCTGTTCATTGACGAAATTCACACTGTGATTGGGGCTGGCGCCACCTCGGGTGGGGCAATGGATGCCTCAAACCTGCTGAAACCTGCGCTGCAGGGCGGCAAGCTGCGCTGCATGGGCTCCACCACCTATAAAGAGTTCCGTCAGCACTTTGAAAAAGATCGCGCGCTCAGCCGTCGTTTCCAGAAAATCGACGTGAATGAGCCGTCGGTCGAGGATTCGATCAAGATCCTGAAAGGTCTGAAGCCTTACTTTGAGGATCACCACGGCATCAAGTTCACCAATGATGCGATCAAAACCGCTGTTGAACTATCGTCGCGCTATATCAATGACCGCAAACTGCCCGATAAGGCGATTGACGTCATTGACGAAGCGGGCGCTGCCCAGCATCTGGTGCCGGAAAGCAAGCGCCGCAAAACCATCGGCGTGAAAGAGATCGAAGGCGTTGTGGCCAAGATCGCCCGCATCCCGCCGAAGAACGTCTCGAAAAACGATGCTGAGGTGCTGAAAGATCTGGAGAAATCGCTGAAACGCGTTGTCTTCGGTCAGGATCCGGCCATCGAAGCCCTGTCGAGCGCCATCAAACTGGCCCGTGCCGGTCTGCGTGAACCTGAAAAACCCATCGGCAACTACCTCTTCGCCGGCCCGACCGGTGTGGGTAAAACCGAGGTGGCCAAACAGCTGGCCGATCAGCTGGGTGTGGAACTGCTGCGCTTTGACATGTCCGAGTACATGGAGAAACACGCAGTGTCACGTCTGATCGGTGCCCCTCCGGGCTATGTTGGCTTTGATCAGGGTGGCATGCTGACCGACGGTGTGGACCAGCATCCGCATTGTGTGCTGTTGCTCGATGAAATCGAAAAAGCCCACCCGGATGTCTACAACATCCTGTTGCAGGTGATGGACCACGGCAAGCTGACCGATCACAATGGCCGCACTGTGGACTTCCGCAATGTGATCCTGATCATGACCTCCAACGCAGGTGCTGCGGAAATGTCAAAAGCTGCCATCGGCTTTGGCCGTGACCGCCGTGAGGGTGAGGATACCGCCGCGATTGAACGGACCTTTACCCCGGAATTCCGCAACCGTCTGGATGCTGTTGTCAGCTTCGGCGCGCTGCCGAAAGAGGTGATCTTGCAGATCGTTGAGAAGTTTGTGCTGCAGCTTGAGGCCCAGCTGATGGACCGCAACGTGCAGATCGAACTGACCCGCCCCGCCGCCGAATGGCTGGGGGATAAGGGCTATGACGATAAGATGGGCGCCCGCCCGCTGGGCCGTGTCATTCAGGAACACCTGAAAAAGCCGCTGGCCGAGGAGCTGCTGTTTGGCAAGCTGACCAAAGGCGGCGTCGTCAAGGTCGGCATCAAAGATGGCGAGCTGGATCTGCGGATCGAAGGGCCGAAAAAGGCGCAGATCGCGGGCGACAAGCCCCCGCTGCTGACCGCCGACTGATCGGCACACATACGATGACTGGAAACCGGCCCCTTCGCGGGCCGGTTTTCTTTTGCGCGGGTCTTAGTAGGTCACGCCTGCACGGTTTGACGCTCGCGCCGAGCTGACAGGAAGATGTAGGTGATGATGAAGATGTTGCCGAGGTTCCAGACAATGCCGTTCCAGAACGCCAGTTGGTAACTGCCGCTGACGTCATAGATCACCCCGGACAGCCAACCGCCAAAGGCCATACCCACAATGGTCGACATCATCACAAAGCCCACCCAGCGCCCGGCCTCTTTTGCCGGCATCAACTCACGCACGATCACGGCGTAGGAGGGCACAATGCCGCCCTGTGCCAGGCCAAAGATCGTCGACACCACGTAAAGGGACACCAGACCGTCAAACGGCAGGTAGAGAAACAGCGCCAGCATTTGCAAAGCCGATCCGATCAACAAGGTGGGGATCCCCCCCAGTTGATCCGCCAACAGGCCCGAGATCAATCGCGAGGCCACGCCGCCCAGCAACATCAGCGACAACATCTCAGCCCCAACCGCGGGACCAAATCCCAGATCCACACAAAGCGCCACGATATGCACCTGAGGCATCGCCATCGCGACGCAGCAGGCAATCCCGGCAACGCCGAGGATCAGCGCAATCTGGCGCGGGCTCAGCCCACCGATCCCCCCGGCAGCAGCACCCTGGGCCACAGCGGCAGACATTTCTGACAGGGGCAGACGACGGCGCAACAGCAGCGTCAGCGGCGGGACGGAGACAGCGATGATCAGCGCCAGCACCATATAGACACCGCGCCAGCCGTCACTGGCCAGATGCCCCGACAGCACCACCGGCCAGAAGGCACCCGACAGGTAGTTGGCACTGGCGATGATCGCGATGGCTATGCCGCGCCGGCGCTCAAACCACAGCGAAATATCCGCAATCAACGGCCCAAAACTGGCCGCGGTGCCCAAGCCAATCAGCAAATGCAGCACCGAGACGATGAAAAACGTTGGGGTCATGGCGGCTAGGGCAAAGCCCGCGGCCATCACAAGGCTCATCCCCGATAGGACCCGAACGATCCCGTATCGATCCACCAACAGGCCAATCAGGTAGTTGCCAAGGGCAAACCCGACCATGGTCCAGACATAGGGGTAGGATGCTTCGGCGCGTTCCAGATTAAACTCAGCCTGAATGTCGGGCATCACCATGATGACCACCCACATCCCCACATTGCCAATCAGACCGATCAGCAGGGACAGGGCCAAACGACCCCAGGAATAACGACTGTCGAGTACGGATGTTTGCATTCCGGCACTATGCGCCTGTGACGGCAACAGGAACAGACCGTAGATTTACCTACGCTGCACGCGGATCAAGCTGGGCTTATTCGCTGCCAGATACCTTACCGCGCAGGGCTTTGACCTCACCGCGTTGTTTCTTGGCCTCAATCCGGCGGCGTTGGCTGCCCTTGGTGGGTTTGGTGGGAATGCGGCGTTTCGGGCGATGGGTGGCTTTTTCGATCAGCTCCACCAGCCGTTCCCGCACCAGATCGCGATTGCGCGCCTGACTGCGGGTTTCATCACAAAACAGGATTACGGCACCATCTTTGGTCCAGCGCCGCCCCGCCAGCCGCTTCAGGCGTGCCTTCACAGGACCGGGCAGATTGGGCGACCGCTCAGCCTCAAAGCGCAATTCGACCGCGGTCGAGACCTTATTGACGTTCTGCCCACCGGGGCCCGAGGCCCGGATGAACTGTTCGCTCAACTCCCAGTCGGCGATGCTGATTTCGTCGGTGACACGTAACATGAGCCTTAAATCGTCGATCCGGCCGCAAAAAGAAAGAGAGGCAAAAGAAAAGGGCCGCACCTGGTGACAGGCCCGACCCCAAGGGTTGAAGGAGGTGGTCCGGTTAGGTTCCTACCAACTCCAGCGGCTCATAAGCCAAGGGTTGCCTCAGCTCCGATCCTCCAGAATTGTCCCGATACCGTTCTCCATGATCCCATTAGACACTAGAGCACCTCCTTTCTGAAGTTTTGGATAACCTCAGCGTGACACAGATTTGCTCAATGTCAAAACAAAATCATGTGGTGCGTGCAGTAAGCGACCCCACGATGATGCGAAATGGCACAAGTGCCAGCAAAGCCAGCGACAGTTTCACCAACCAGTCCGCGAAACCTAGCGACACCCAGAGCGGCGCAACCGGACCTGCGCCCAGCATCGGCAGCATTTCACCGGCCCAGGACACATCATTGACCGGCTCGATGAAGGTCAGCGCGCCCGAGAAGGCAATGGTGAAGAAAATCGCGGTGTCCAGCGACGAGCCGATCAAAGTCGAGGCCAGAGGTGCCCGCCACCATGCGCCTTCGCGCAGGCGGTTGAAGATCGCAACGTCGGTCAGCTGTGCCACCAGGAAGGCGGTGCCGGATCCAATGGCCACCCGCAGCGTGACCGCCGGGTAGGTGTAGCCATCGCCCTGCAGCATGATCTGCGTGCCGATGAGCGAACAGATCACGCCAACGATGAAACCGGCGACAACAACGCGACGGGCCGGGCCCACGCCATAGACGCGGTTCATCACGTCAGTGACGAGGAATGCGATCGGATAGGTAAAGGCGCCCCAGGTCAGCCATTGGCCGTACAGGAATTGCACCAGGATGTTTGAGGCGACAACAACGGCCGCCATGGCAAAAATGCCAGGGAGATATTTGTTCATGTCAGTTTTCCGTTTTGACAAGGTAGCGGCGACTTGGCCCCTTTTTCATAAAGGGACGGGCGGCGTTTAAAGGCTCGCAACCGGCTTGGCAAGGGGTTTGACGGCGCTTTGGGCCTTGGGTTCCGTCAGGACATATTCGACGATTTCGCTAGTCTGAAAGAACTTGAAGTTATCATCCGCCACCATCGTCAGACGGATCTGCCCGGCGTCATCGCGCCAGACGGACAGGCCTTCAAGGTTGTCATGCCGACCCACAGCAGTGGTCAGCAGACGCTCCCCAACCGGGTCAAAGGCGCCAAGGTCAAAACGGCGCAACTGGCTGCGAAAGCCGATGCCGCTGAACTTACGCTCCAGCAGGTAAAACTTACCATCCGGGCCAAAGTCCGCCGCGACAGGGTCAAAGCCATCCACCGGCTCGATGAAGTATAGGATCTGCCATCCATTTGACGTCAAACGATAAAGCGGCAGGCCATCGCGGTTCCTCGGGCTGGATTCAGGCACGGTGTAGATCTGACCGCGCCGATCAATCGCCAGTGCCTCCATCCCGGCATTGCCATAGAACTTGCGAAAATCGGGGTGTTGCGGCAGCTGTTTAGCGGCCCCAAAGGCGCGCTCATACCGCCAGATCTGGTTCAGCCGTTCGGTGCTGACAAACAGCGTCCCATCCGGGCGCAACGCCAGGCCTTCGGAATCGCGGTGCCGCGCTTTCAGGGTCATCCCCTTGGGCAGGTTCAACGGCTCATGGCGCAGCAGCTGCACCCCGGAGATCCGGCCGTTTTCGCGGCTCAGACGCCCCTGCAGCAGGATCATCCGATCCGTCAGCGCCAGAAAATCACGGCCGTTATCCGCCAGTTCCAGCGCGGACAGCCCACCGAAACCAGCAAACTTTTCTTTCCAGACAACCCGCGATTCGAACTGCAGCTTGGAAAAGGTCTGTGCACTGCCCGCAAACGTGAAGGCCAGCCCGATCAGCGCCGCTAGCGTGATTGCAAAACGTTTACGCATTGGGCAGGCAAGCTCGCCATTGTGAGTTCTTTTCGGGGCTTGGGTTTCGGCGCATTGGGATCAACCGGCGGCGGGGGCGGCGGGTTCAGAATGTCCTGCACCCAGCTTTCTGCTGCTTCACAGCCATCGCCTGCAGGAATGGGCGCCTGGTTTTTGCAGCCTTTCACACCCTTCGGGCAGGAGAGGCGCACGTGGAAATGATAGTGATGCCCCCACCAGGGCCGGATCTTGCGCAGCCAGCTGCGATCGCCTTTGGCATCTTTGCACATCTGCACCTTGGCGCCCGGGAAGACAAAGATCCGGGCAACCCGCGGGTCAGAGGCCGCGGCTTTCAGCACCTCTTGATGCTGGGCAGTCCAGAAGCCGTTCACATAAGCGCCCTTAGCCCGGCGCAGCGAAATGGAGGAAATGTTTTCCCGCTCCGCCACCGTCAGGTCCAGACGGGTGGGCGGCAGCATCCAGATATCCGCATCCAGCCCCAATTGGTGACTGCGGTGACCGCTGAGCATCGGGCCGCCCCTTGGTTGGCTGATGTCACCGATATAAAGCCCCTCCCACCCCGGCAGGGTGGCGGCCTTAGCTGAAAGGTCTTTCAGAAAATCGATGGTGTCAGGATGGCCCCAATTGCGGTTGCGGCTGAGCCGCATTGCTTGCCAAGTGGGCCCAGTTTCAGGCAGTTCCTCTGCCCCGGCGATACAGCCATTGGCGTAGCCGCCATGGGGTTTTGGTGCCTGCTGCGATCCTTGTGCCTTTGCCCCAAACAGCTGTTTGGCGGGCACTTTCCGCATTTCGGCGGGGATTTCCTGCTGACTGGCAAGGGTCACCTGACGGTCCTCGCCGCCCATACAGGCGGCGAGGACTGCGGTAAGTGCGATCAGCCCCGTGATCAGCCCGGCGCGTTTTCTGACTGGTCTTGCCATGCGGGTTGGTCCCCTTCTGGTTTCACCCAGCGTAGCAAGATCAGACCCA
This sequence comes from Thalassovita sp., assembly GCF_963691685.1. GTDB lineage: Bacteria > Pseudomonadota > Alphaproteobacteria > Rhodobacterales > Rhodobacteraceae > Thalassobius. The sequence goes on along the minus strand of NZ_OY829290.1, from coordinate 287,638 downwards.
AAAGGAAAAGCGCGATAAGCGGAGAAACGCCAAGTTGCTGGCTGCCCGTCGCTGCGGTTGCCACCCCAATCAGCGCCGGCGCCAGGAACGAGGTCGCTTTGCCCGCCAAGGCATAAAGACCGAAGCTTTCCGCCATCTTTTCGGGATTGGCCTGACGCACCATCATGGTCCGGCTGGCCGATTGGATCACACCACCCGCGGCACCGATCAGCGCCCCCAGCACATAAAAGGCGATGTCTGGCAGTTTTGAGCCCTCCGCAACCGGGACGCCATAGACGCTGTCGCGTGACACAAAAACGATTGAGATCGCAACGAAGCTCAGCACCAGAATACAGACCGTGATCACCGGCTTGGGACCAAAGCGCGCGTCAGCGCGGCCCCCGACCCAGGCAAAAATCGCGCCTGAGATGATCGCCAGAATGCCGAAGATACCGGTATCCACAACGCTCCACTTCAGCACACCGGCCGCGTAGATGCCGCCGAAGGTGTACATGCCGTTCAGCGCATCCCGGTAGAACATCGAACTGCCCAGATAGGCAAAAAGCGATGGCGTCTGTGGCAGGCCTTTCAGCGTGCCGGCCAGACTGGTCAGCGCGCCTTTGACAGCGCCTTTTGCCGCTTTGGCTGGTTTGGGATCGCGCACCCAAAGGAAAAACGGGATCATAAAGACGAAGTACCAGATCGCGGTCAGCGGCCCGACAAAACGGGTGCCTTCACGCGCTTCGGCGTCCAGACCCAGCGCCGGGGACAGGCCCACAAAGGTTTTTCCGGTTGCTGCGCTTTCGGCAAAGAACACCAGCATCACCACCAGCGCGACCAAGCCGCCCAGATAGCCAAAGGCCCAGCCATTGCCTGAGATTTTGCCGATCTCTTCTTTGCTGCCCAGATCCGGCAGCATGGAGTTAGTGAAAATCGTCGCAAACTCCATCCCGATCATGCCAATTGCAAACAGGAACAGGGTTGTGGTCAGATCAAAACTGCCCGGCGCGGCGAACCACAGCCCGAAGGAGCCGATCACATACATCAGCGAAAAGCCCCAGATCCAGCGTAGGCGATTGCCCCCCGCATCCGCCAGCGCGCCAAGGATCGGCGCCAGCAATGCAATGACAAAACCGGCGGCAGCAATGCCAAAGCCCCAGGCCGCCTGTGCCTCTGCCCCATCACCGATCAATTCCTGAACGTATGGTGCAAAAATGAAAGTAATCAGAAGTGTGTTGTAAGGCTGTGACGCCCAGTCAAAGAAAAACCATCCCCAAATGCGCTTGCGCATGACTCGCCCCTTAAAAATTCTCTCTTCCCCAGTGGGGTTATGGCAGGCGCAATGTAACGCTGGCAAGTCTATCTTGGACTGAACCGCCCTGCCCTTAGGGGAAGGGGGCGGGCGGTGTCAGCCGCCTTATTGCGGCGGCCAGGGGCGGCTGTCCTCAGCGGCGAGCCACTGTTTGACCCAATCCGGCAGCTCCTGATTGGCGGCCTCAGATCCGACATCCAGCCGCACCGCCTCGGGGGAGATCATGCCATTGCGATCGGTGACCGCCGTGCGGAAGACCGCATGGTTGGCGCATTCGCCATTTTCTTTCCAGATCTGCTGATCGATGTAGAAAAACCGATCGTCCCAGCCCAGCCCTTTGGTGCGCATCTCAAACCGTTCAAACGGACGCAACCGGCGGCGATAGCGCACACACACACCGGCCACGGCCAAGCCCCAGCCATTGCGGCGCAGCGACTTCATCAAACCCGCGCGCATCCCCATGGTGAAGCGGCCCAGATCATAAAGCATCAGGGTACGGCCATTGTTCAGCTCCAGGAACTGATCGATATCCCAGGGCCAGACCCGGTGGTGCGAGATATGAGTGTCATTGAACTCCAGCGGGGTGGCGTTGCGGAACTTCACGAATTCTTTGATCAGGCGCAGAAAGGGGTACATGCGGCAGGTCCTGTTACGACGGGAGGAAGATTTCTGAACCGTTCAGTTTACCTTAATTCCACCAAGGTCAACCAAAACCCCGCGTCAACATGCGCTGCAGACTTGCACCAGAGGCTTCTGGCGCTTACCTCTTGTCGGAACGTTCAATTTGAGGTCCCGCCTATGCTGTCCCTGATCCAGATCCTTCTGCTGGTGCTTGATATTCTTTGGTTCTTCCTGATCGCCCATGTGATCATGTCCTGGCTGATCAACTTTCAGGTTCTCAATGTCCGGCAGCAGCTGGTGGGCCAGATCTGGTACATGTTGAACCGCATTCTGGAACCCATCTATACCCCTGTGCGCCGCATTCTGCCCCCGATGAGCGGCATCGATCTGGCGCCGCTGGTGGTTCTGGTCGGCATCTACGCCATCCGCATCATTCTGATGAACAACATCTCGGCCTTCTATTAAGCCGACGCGCGACGGGCATCTGCGCCAACACGTGACGGATGAATTTGACAGGTCCGGTCTTCCGGGCTTGTCCCCCTAGCCTTGGTATGGGAAAACTGCTGCAAGAGCAGATATAGACAATCTTGCAGGAAACCATGCCAAGCGCTGCCACGCTTCTGAGCGATTATTTTGGCTTTGACGCCTTCCGCCCCGGGCAGGAAGAGGTTGTCGAAGCTGTTGCCAATGGCCAAAACACCCTGGCCATTATGCCCACGGGTGGGGGCAAATCCCTGTGTTTCCAATTGCCTGCCCTGATGCGCGATGGGGTCACCGTTGTGATCTCCCCGCTGATTGCTTTGATGCGCGATCAGGTGCGTGGTCTGCGCGAAGCCGGGATTGAAGCCGGCGCGCTGACCTCTGGCAATACGCAGGAAGAAACCGATCAGGTCTGGCAGGCGCTGGAAGAAGAGCGGTTGAAGCTGCTCTATATCGCGCCGGAACGGCTGAGCGCCGGGTCGGCCCTGGGGATGCTGCGGCGGATCAACGTCAATCTGATCGCCGTGGATGAGGCGCATTGCGTCAGCCAATGGGGCCATGATTTCCGCCCGGATTACCTGCGCATTGGGGAATTGCGGCGCACGCTTGGCGTGCCTCTGGCGGCCTTCACCGCCACCGCAGATGCCGAAACCCAGGCTGAGATCGTCAATCGCCTGTTTGATGGCGAACAGCCCGCAACCTTTCTGCGCGGCTTTGACCGGCCCAACATCCATCTGGCCTTTGCCGCCAAGAACAACCCGCGCACCCAGATCCTGAACTTTGCCGCCGCCCGCAAAGGCCAATCTGGCATTGTCTATTGCGGCACCCGTTCAAAGACCGAAAAACTGGCCGCCGCCCTGCGCGAAAACGGCCATGCCGCCGCGCATTACCACGGCGGCATGGAAGCCGAGGATCGCCGTATCACCGAAGCGCGGTTCCAGAAAGAGGATGGGCTGATCGTGGTCGCCACCGTGGCCTTTGGCATGGGGGTGGATAAGCCCGATATCCGCTGGGTCGCCCATGCGGATCTGCCGAAATCCATCGAAGCCTATTATCAGGAAATCGGTCGTGCGGGCCGCGATGGCGGACCGGCCGAAACCCTGACGCTGTTTGGCCCCGATGACATCCGCCTGCGCCGCAACCAGATTGACGAAGGCCTTGCCCCGCCTGAACGCCGCATGGCCGATCACGCGCGGCTGAACGCGCTGTTGGGTCTGGCCGAGGCGTTGGAATGTCGCCGCAAAAACCTGCTGGGGTATTTTGGGGAGACTGAGGTGACCTGCGGCAAGTGTGACCTCTGTGATAATCCGCCAGAGCTGTTTGACGGCACCCAACCGGTGCGTATGGCCCTGTCGGCGATCCTGCGCACGGAGGAATGGTATGGATCCGGTCACCTGATTGAGATCCTGCTGGGCAACAGCAATGATCGCATCCGCGCCCGGGGGCATGACGATCTGCCGACCTTTGGGGTGGGCAAGGCCTACACGCGCCCGCAGTGGCAGGCGATTTTCCGGCAGATGATGGGGCATGACCTGATCCGCCCTGATCCCGAACGCCACGGTGCCCTGCGGATGACAGACACGGCGCTGCCGATCCTGCGCGATCAGGAAAAGATCACCCTGCGCAAGGACAGCATCGCCTCAGCCAAACGCCGCCCCGCCGTTAAGGCGCTGGTCAGCGAAGAAGACGCGCCGCTACTGTCCGCGCTGAAGGCCAAACGTCGGGCGCTGGCCGAAGCCGGCAACGTGCCGCCCTATGTGATCTTCAACGACCGCACCCTGATCGAAATGGCCGAAACCCGTCCGACGAACTTGGACGGCATGGCGCGGATCAACGGGGTGGGCGCCAAGAAGCTGGAACGCTATGGCGCCGATTTCCTTGCCATCATCACCGGCACGGTCGAAGACGTGCACCCGCAGCGGCGCAAACTGGCAGGTCGTGAGGCCGGATCGCTTTATGATCGTCTGCTGGAAGTGCAGGCCGATCTGAGCCGCGGACCGGAAGGGCTGGATAAGCCGCTCAGCTGTTCCGCGTCGCTGCTGGCGAAGGTCGCGCAGATGAGGCCGCAGGACCCTTCTGCGATGGAACGGTTGTTGGGTGACAAACGCGCTGAAAGATTTGCTGCGGCTTTTCTGGACGTTGTGCTTGAAGCCGGTTAGAACGATTCTAACTTAGAGCCAGACCAGACCAAACCGCAAGGATCCAACGCTGCCATGCTGATCACCGTTTCGCCCGCCAAAAAGATGGACATGACCCCGGTTGAGGGCATCAAGACCACCGAAATGCGGTTTCCTGAACGGGCGGCAGAACTGGCAGGGGTGGCGCGTGATCTGTCCGTCGCAGATCTGATGAAGCTGATGAAAATTTCTGAGGCTCTGGGCAAGCTGAACGCCGAACGCTTTGCCAACTATGGCGCGCAGGAAACGAAGGCAGCGGCACTGGCTTTTGCCGGTGACACCTATCAGGGGCTTGAAGCCTCCTCGCTTGAGGCCGAAGAACTGGCTTGGGCGCAGGATCACTTCTGCATTCTGTCTGGCCTATACGGGTTGCTGCGCCCGCTGGACGCGATTGAGCCCTACCGTCTGGAAATGGGCAGCCGTCTGAAAAATCCGCGCGGCAAGAACCTCTATGAATATTGGGGCAGCGATATCGCCGAGGCGCTGAACACGCAGGCTGAGGTGATTGGCACCGACACGCTGATCAACTGTGCCAGCCAGGAATACTTTGGTGCGGTGGATCTGAAAGCACTGAAACCGCAGGTGATCACGCCCGTGTTCATGGAAGAGAAGGCCGGCGTGCCAAAGGTCGTCAGCTTCTACGCCAAACGGGCGCGTGGTTCGATGGCACGGTTCATCATCCAGAACCGTCTGGTCGATCCGCAGGCGATCAAGGATTTTGACCTTGGCGGTTACCAGTTCCAGCCGGATCTGACCGAGGGCAACAACTGGGTTTTCCTGCGGGATGAGGCCGCTCAGGCCAAAGCCGCCTGATCCCCGGACAGATCAATTGAAAATATCAGCGGGGGTCTGAGCCGGATTCCGCGCCCCGTCATCGACCGGTGGAAACCCCACCTTGCTGATTCGGCCTGTGGCTGGCAGCATTCTCTTCATATTCAGGGCATTGGATTTGAGGAGGATTTTCATGAAACCGGTCATTGCGGCACTTTTGGGTGCTCTCTCACTCACCTTATCCATTCCCAGCCCGACCCTCGCCGAGGGGGAACTGCCAGAACGCCGCCTGCTGCTGTCGCGTGATACTGATTTCTATGGCTCGGACCTGCAGGCGCTGTTTGATACGGAATATGGCGCCTGTGAACGGTTGTGCCTGAATGATCCCAGCTGCAAGGCCTTTACCTTCAACCAGAAATCCAATGCTTGTTTCCCCAAATCACAGATCACCGATCGCCAGCCCTATGAAGGTGCCTGGTCCGGGGAGTTTCTGCCCACCCTGCCCGCACTGAAAGCCATCGCCGCAGACCGTGCGGCCGCCGCAACCGCCTTCCTTGGCCCCAATGATATCAGCCAGGCCCGCGCGCAGGCTCAGAAACTGGGCTGGACCCATCCCGGCGGGCATTACCCGGTTGAAACACTGCTAAACAGCGCCGCCTCGCGCCGCCAGGCGGGCGATTGGGTCAACGCAATGCGTTGGGCCGGTGCCGCGCTGTCGCACACAGATGCCGCCGATCAATGGGTGGAATACGCCCGCCTGTCCTTGCGCGCCGCAAATGTCAGCAATGACACCCGCAGCCGCTATGAACGCCGGGGCCTCTGGGCGGCGATGAACGGCTACCTGCGCGCAACCAATCCCGCCACCGCCGCGGATGCGCTGATGGTTCTGGCCGATGCCTTCCAAATCCGCGATCGCGGCCGCGATATGGTGCCAGCACTGGGGCTGGCCAAGGATCTGCAACCCGGCTGGCAAGAGATTGACGAACGTCTGGACGATGCCATTGGAAAATATGGCTTTCGCATCACGGAACACGACGCAGAGAGTGACAATGCCTCGCCCCGGGTCTGCGCCGAGTTTTCCGAGAAGCTGAAAACCGCAGGCTTTGACTACACCCCCTATCTGAAACTGCCCAGTGAGGATCTGGCGGTCAGTGCCAGCGGCAAACGCCTATGTGTGGAGGGATTCACCCATGGCGAACGGGTGCAGATCACCTACCGCGCTGGCCTGCCCGCCGACAATGGCGAGGTGACAGCCAAAGATGTGACTTTGGCCCAATATATCCGTGACCGTTCGCCCAGCGCGCGTTTCCCCAGCCGCGCCTATGTGCTGCCCAAATCGCCCGATGCCGGCCTGCCGATTGAAACCCTCAATCTGGACCGGCTGGACCTGAAACTCAGTCGGGTCAGCGACCGCAACCTGCTGCGGGCTGTTCAGGAACAGTATTTCGGCCGTCCGCTTTCTTACTGGGAGACACAGGATTTCAGCGCCAATATCGCGGAAACCGTCTGGGAAGGCGAAGGGGAGGTTCAAAACGAACTGAACCGCGAAATGACCACCCGCCTGCCGATGGGTGAGGTGATCGCCGATCTGCCCGCTGGCATCTATGTGCTGCAGGCGCAGGTGCCTGGTGCTGACCCCTATGATGAACCGGATGCAATGCAATGGTTCGTGCTGTCCGATCTGGGCGTCACCACATTGGCGGGCACCGATGGCCTGCATGTGTTTGCCCGCGCGCTCAGCTCAGCTGAGGCGCTGGCCGGGGTCGAGGCAACGCTGATCTCACGCTCCAACCGGGTGCTGGGCAAAGTGACATTGGATGACGCAGGTCACGGGCTGTTTGCCCCCGGTCTGACCATGGGACAGGGATCCGCCGCACCGGCCCTTTTGGTGGTGGAAAACGGCGCGGAGGATGTGACCTTCCTGTCGCTGAAAGATGCCGCTTTCGATCTGTCGGATCGGGGTGTTGAAGGCCGCGCGCCCAGCCCGGCGATCGATGTTTTTGTCAGCACAGATCGCGGCGCCTACCGCGCTGGTGAAACCATTCATGCCACCGTTCTGACCCGCAGCAACCTGGCCAAGGCGCTGGAGGATCTGCCGATCACGGCCATCCTGACCCGCCCCGACGGCGTGGAACACAGCCGCCACCTGTCACAGGGTGCGGTGGCGGGCGGTCATGTTTTTGCCCTACCGCTCAGCCCCACCGTGCCGCGCGGCAGTTGGCGGCTGGATCTGAAAGCCGATGTCGACGCCCCCGCCTTGGCCAGCGCCAATGTGCTGGTGGAGGATTTCCTGCCGGAACGGATCGATTTCGACCTGAGCCTGCCTGAGGGCACTATCCGCCCCGGCGACAGCCCGCTGATGACGGTGGAGGCGCGCTATCTCTTCGGGGCCCCCGCTGCCGGATTGACGCCGCAAGGCACGGTCATTCTGCGCGACGCGGGTGAGGTGCAGGGCTATCCCGGCTACCGCTTTGGCCGTCAGGATGTCCGTTTTGCCCCCCGGACCGAGTTTTTCGGCGGTGCCGACACCGACGCGGATGGACGCTCCTCCGTGCCTGTCGCCCTGCCCGAAGCTAGCAATGCGGATCGTCCGCTGCAGGCGGAGGTGATTGTCACTCTGGCTGAAGGGTCTGGTCGACCGGTGGAACGCAGGCTCAGCCGAGATCTGGCGCCCGCGGGCCCGATTATCGGCATCAAACAGATGTTTGAAGATGTGGTTCCAGAAGGCACCGCCGCGGATCTGCAGGTCATCGCGCTTGGTCCGCAGATGCAGACGGTGAACATGCCCGTGCGCTGGACGCTCAACCGCGTCACCACCCGTTACCAGTGGTATCAGCAATGGGGCAGCTGGGAATGGGAACCGATCACCACCCGCAAGCCTGTGACATCAGGTGTCGCGACGTTGGGGGCACAGCCCCTGACGGTCACTGCGCCTGTTGATTGGGGCAATTACGAATTGGTGGTGGAAAGCACCGAAGGCGATCCGATCTCCGCCTCCAGCAGTTTCTACGCCGGTTGGTACGCACCGGCTGATACCTCCAAAACACCCGATACGCTGGAGCTGTCACTGGACAAACCCACCTATCGCCCCGGCGAAACAGCGCAGTTGCGACTGGTGCCGCGCTATGCGGGCAAGGCCTTGGTCACCGTCATGTCCAACCGCGTCATCGCCATGCAGGCGGTGGAGGTTGAGGCGGGTGAAAACCTGATCCCGGTGCCTGTCACCGATGACTGGGGCGCCGGGGCCTATGTGACCGCGCAGGTAATCCGCCCGATGGATGTGGCCGCCGGGCACAACCCGGCCCGCGCCCTTGGCCTGTCATATGCACAGGTGGATCCCGGCGAAAAACAACTGAGCGTCAGCATTGACACCGCGGCCGAGGCCAGCCCACGTGGGCCGCTGAATGCCAGCGTTCAGGTGGCAGGTGTGGCCCCCGGTGAAACCGCCTATGTAACGGTGGCCGCGGTGGATCTGGGTATCCTGAACATCACCGGTTTTGACAGCCCCGATCCCTCCGCCCATTATTTCGGGCAACGCCGTCTGGGGGTGGAAATCCGCGACCTCTATGGCCGGTTGATCAATGGCATGGACGGGGCGATGGGGCAGATCCGCTCGGGCGGGGACGCCAGCAGCAGCAACTCCTTCCAATCCCCCCCCCCGACCGAGGAGCTGGTGGCCTATTTCACCGGTCCGGTGACCGTCGGCGCTGATGGGCAGGCAGAGGTGCAGTTTGACCTGCCGGCCTTCAACGGTACGGTGCGGCTGATGGCAATAGCCTGGTCCAAAACCGGTGTCGGTCAGGCCGAGGCAGATGTGCTGGTGCGTGATCCAGTTGTGGTGACCGCCAGCCTGCCGCGTTTCCTGGCCCCCGGGGATCGGTCCCGCCTGTTGCTGGAGGTGGTGCATGCCACCGGCCCTGCAGGTGAGATGCGGCTGGATCTATCCGCCAGCGGCTTGCAACTTGACACCCGCGGTGTGCCGCAATCCGTGACGCTGGCCGCTCAGGGCAAGGCGGTGCTTGAGGTGCCCGTCATCGCGGCAGATGTGGGCGATCACAGCCTGCAGGTTGCCCTGACCACACCGGATGGCAAACAGCTGATCAAGGATTTGACCCTTGGCGTGCGCAACAATGATCCGGTCACCGCCACCACCCGCCGGTTTGATCTGGCCGCCGGGCAAAGCTTCACGCTGGATCAGAACGTCTTTGCCAATCTGCGGCGCGGCAGTGGCGCGGCAGTTCTGGCCGCCGGCCCGCTGGCCAAACTGAATGCCCCGGCCCTGCTGGCGCGGCTGGATCGCTACCCCTATGGCTGCACCGAACAGGTCACCAGTCAGGCGATGCCGCTCCTTTACCTCAGCTCCGTGAACGAAGCCTTGGGCTTGGGCGGTCAGGACCGGATCCAGCTGCGCATCGATCAAGCGATTGAGAAGGTGCTCACCCGGCAAAGCCGCAATGGCGCCTTTGGCCTGTGGCGGCCGGACAGTGGTGATCTATGGCTCGACGCCTATGTCAGCGATTTCCTCAGCCGCGCACGTGCTGCCGGATATCAGGTGCCGGATCTGGCCTTCCGCATGGCGATGGACAATCTGCGCAACCGGGTGAACTACGCCGCTGATTTCGACGCCGGCGGCGAGGCTTTGGCCTATGCGCTGATGGTCCTGGCCCGCGAAGGCGCTGCCTCAATGGGGGATCTGCGCTACTATGCGGATGTGAAAGGCCAGGCCTTCACCACCCCAATGGGGGCGGCACAGCTAGGCGCGGCACTGGCGCAATATGGCGATCAGACCCGGTCTGATGCGATGTTTGCCTTGGCTGCCGCTCAGATCCGGGCCGAAGCCGGGCCCGAGCGCAACATCTGGCGCGCTGACTATGGCACCCGACTGCGTGACAGCGCCGCGGTTTTGTCTCTGGCGGTTGAGGCCGGTAGCAACGCCGTGGATCAGCCCCGTCTGATGCAACGCCTGGGTGCTGCCGGGCCCGAAATGTCGACACAGGAAACCGTCTGGTCCCTGATGGCAGCGCAAGCTCTAGTGCAGCAGCCCAGCCTCAGCGGGCTGACCTTGAACGGCGCCACGGTTGAGGGGCCGTTTGTGCGCATGGTTGAGGATGGTCTGGACCTGCAGCCGCTGACCGTGACCAACACCAGCAGCCAGCCCACGCAGATCACCCTCACGACCGAGGGCGTGTCAGCCGGCGCGACCGAGGCGCGCGGCTACGGCTACCGGATCAAGCGCAGCTACTACACGGTAGAGGGCGAACAGATTGATCTGTCATCGGTGAAAACCGGCGACCGGCTGGTCACGGTTCTGTCGATCTACCCGGCCGAAAAAGGCGGGGCGCGGCTGATGGTCAACGATCCTCTGCCAGCGGGGTTTGAGATCGACAATCCCAATCTACTGCGCCAGGGCGACATTCGCGGCATGGAATGGCTGGATCCGGTGGAGGGCGAACATAGTGAGTTCCGCGCTGATCGCTTCCTGACCGCGGTGAACTGGCGGTCGGACCAGCCGTTTGATCTGGCCTATATCGTACGGGCGATCTCACCGGGTGAATTCCACCATCCCGCTGCGGTGGTTGAGGATATGTACCGGCCAGAATATCGCGCCAACACGGCCTCTGGCCGTTTGGTCATCGCGCAGTGATGCGCCGCACCGCCCCTTTTGTGCTGGTCGCGCTCCTCTGGGGGGGCGCGGCACTGCGCGATATCGGGGCGGATTGGATCGCAGCAACTGTGGTGCCGCCGCTGGCGTTGGAGCAGTCGGTCGAGGTGCGTGATCGCAACGGCGCCTTGCTGCGCGCCTATACGGTTGCCGATGGCCGCTGGCGGCTGCCGGCCGCCTTGTCGGATGTGGACCCCAGCTTTGTCGACCTACTCACCACCTATGAGGATCGCCGGTTCTGGCAGCATCAGGGCATCGATCAGCGCGCCATGGTGCGAGCGGCATGGCAGGGGCTGCGACATGGCCGGGTGGTGTCAGGTGCCTCAACTCTGACAATGCAAGTGGCCCGCCTGCTGGAGGGCGGCCCCACCGGACGCTGGTCTGGCAAGATCCGCCAGATCAGGCTGGCATTGGCACTGGAACAACGGCTCAGCAAAGCTGAGATCCTGACGCTCTACCTGAACCTCGCCCCCTATGGTGGCAATCTGGAAGGGATCCGCGCCGCAACGCTGGCCTACTTTGGCAAAGAGCCGCTGCGCCTCACCCCGGCGGAGGCCGCGTTATTGGTCGCCCTGCCGCAATCACCGGAACGCCGCCGGCCTGACCGCCATCCCATCCGGGCAGAGGCCGCGCGTGACAGGGTGTTGGAGCGGGGCAAGAGCTTTGATCAGCTGAGTGACGAAGATCTTGCCGTGGCCCGTTTTGATCCGGTGCCCGCCATCCGCCATGCCTTCCCGGCGCTGGCACCTCATGCGGCCGATCTGGCACGCACCGTTGCGCCTGACAGGCAACGCCATGACCTGACCCTGGACGCTGGGCTACAGGCAGAAATCGCCCGCCTTGCCGCACAGGCGCTGCGGGATAGGCAAGACAGCCTGTCTATCGCCGTTTTGGTGGCCGATCATCACAGCGGTGCGGTTCTGGCCTCGGTCGGGTCGGCGGGCTACGGGGACGGGCGCGGGCAGGGCTACGTGGATATGACCCGCGCGCTTCGATCCCCCGGGTCCACGCTGAAACCGCTGGTCTATGCCATGGCCTTTGACCAAGGTCTGGCGCATCCCGAAACCCTGATTGATGACCGCCCCGTGGCCTTTGACGGCTATGCGCCGCAAAACTTTGACGGTGCCTTCCGGGGCGAGATCCCGATCCGTGAGGCGCTGCGCCAATCGCTGAACATCCCTGTGGTTCTGCTCACCCAGGAGCTGGGGCCGACCCGTTTGATGGCGCGGCTGCGGGCCTCTGGCGCCGCGCCGAAACTGCCCGGCGGCAAACCCGGTCTGGCACTGGCACTGGGGGGCGTTGGGATCAGCCTGTGGGATCTGGTGCAGCTTTACGCCGGTCTGGCCAATGGCGGTCAATCGGTGCAACTGCATCAACAGGCCCTCAGTGATCCGGCCGCGCCACAGTCCCTAACCAGCCGCGCCGCTGCCTGGCAGGTGGGCCATATCCTCGCCGAGCTGCCGCCGCCCGCCGGGGCCGCGCCCTGGCGGATCGCCTATAAGACAGGCACGTCCTACGGCCACCGTGATGCCTGGGCCATCGGCTATGACGGCGATCATGTGATTGGCGTTTGGATTGGCCGCCCCGATGGCACGCCGGTGCCCGGGGCCTTTGGCGGCGATCTGGCAGCACCGGTGCTTTTTCAGGCGTTTCAACGGCTGAAACCCAAGGCGACGCCCCTGCCGCCGCCGCCCCCCGAAACACTGATCCTGACCACCGCAGACCTGCCGCAGGCGCTGCAACGGTTCCGCGGCCGCAAAGCGGTTTTTCAGGCGGAAGCGGACGCGCCCAAGATCGCCTTTCCCCCGGATGGGGCCCGGTTGGCACCGGGGGATTTTGGGCTGGTCACCAAGCTCCGCGATGGCGCGCCACCCTTCACCTTCCTTACAAATGGCGCCCTGGTTCTGACCGGCGCACGGCTGCGGGAGGTGGCGCTGCCCACGCCCGGGCCGGGCTTTGTCACGCTCACCGTGATCGACGCCAAGGGCCGATCCGACCGGGTGCAGCTACAACTTGAGTGACCGGCCAGAACGCCGTGACTGGACCCCATCAAACCAAGTTGCCACACTACGACCCACACCACCGGAGACCCCTATGCGCCCCCGCCTGACCACTGCCTGTCTGACCGCTGCCTTTCTGACCTGCCTGCCCTCAATGATGCTGGCGGATCCGGTCATGGTGCAACCGATCGACTGCACCTTGGGTGAGGATTGTTACATCCAGTATTACGTGGATCGCGACGCCAGCGACGGGGTGCAGGATTTTGGCTGCGGCGCCCTCAGCTACAACGGTCACAAGGGCACCGATTTCGCGCTGATCTCATTGGATCAGATGGCGCAGGGGGTTAATGTCCTCTCGGCCGCGCCGGGTGTTGTGCGGGGCACGCGCGACGGTATGGCGGATCAGCTCTACAGCAAGGAAACCGCCGAAGCGGTGGCTGGCCGGGAATGCGGCAACGGCGTTGCGATTGACCACGGGGGCGGCTGGATCACCCAGTATTGCCACATGAAAAAGGAATCACTGCAGGTGAAAACAGGGCAGCGCGTGGCGGCCAATGCTGTGCTGGGTCAGGTCGGATTGTCAGGCAAAACACAGTTCCCGCATCTGCACATTTCAGTGCGCCACCAAGATCAGGTCGTGGATCCCTTCGCCCCCTATTCCAATACCTGCAATGCCGGTCTGGACGAAGCACTGTGGCGCGACGTTCCTGCCTATCTGCCCGGCGGGCTGATCGATTTGGGCTTTGCGCTGCAGGTGCCCGAGTATTCTGAGATCAAGGCTGGCCGCGCGCATACCCATCAACTGGATCAAAGCGCACCGGCGCTGGTGACCTGGGCCTATGCCTATGGCAGCCAACCCGGCGATATCTTGCACCTCAGCCTGTTTGGACCTGCGGACGGCGATGCGCCCGGCCCGCGTGTGCTGGAAAAGCGGATCCTGCTGGACAAAGCGCAATCGCTGTTTTTCCGCGCCATCGGTCGCAAACGCCCCGCAACCGGTTGGGCCCCGGGGCGGTATCAGGCCACTGCAAAACTGGTCCGCAACAGCGCGGTTCTGGGCGAAAGGCAGGTCTGGGTGGAGCTGCGTTAACGCTCAGTAAGTTTCAACTCAATCCGACGGTTCTGCGCGCGCGCCTCGGCGGTATTGGCCGGGTTCACTGGCTGGAATTCCCCAAAGCCATTGGCGCTGACGCGGTTTGGCGGGATGCCCAAACGCTCCACCAGGAAACGCACCACCGACAGCGCCCGGGCCTGGCTCAGTTCCCAGTTGTCAGCAAAAACGCCACCAACCCCAAGCGGCTGATTGTCGGTATGGCCATCTACACGGATGATCCAGTCAATCTCGGCCGGGATATCGCCAATCACGCCCCGCAGGATTGAGGCGACCTTGGCAATTTCCTGCGCACCTTCCAGCGACAGATCGGCACTGCCAGAGGCAAAGAGCACCTCGGAGGAGAAGACAAAACGGTCGCCGACGATCCGCACACCTTCCTGATTGCCCAAAAGATCACGCAGACGGCCAAAGAAGTCAGAGCGGTATTTCTCAAGATCCTGTTTCTCGGCTTCCAGCTGACGTTTCTCTTCCTCAAGACGCAGGCGCTCAGCCTCTTCCAGCTGGCGGCGCTTGCGTTCCTCGGCGGCAGCGCGGGCCAGCGCGGCGTTCAGATCCGCGCCCAGCGTTTCCAGCTGCACCTTAGCGGCTGCGTCGCGGGCTTTGTAATCGTCAATGATCGCCTGCAGGCTGGACAGCTGGGTGCGCAGAGCAGCCAGCTGCTGGTTCAGCAGGGCCTGTTGTTTCTGCGCCTCTGACGCCAGTTCTTCCTGTGCGGCCAGAGTGGTTTTGGCAGCGGCCAGCAGGGTTTCCTGCCGTTCAGCCTCACTCAGCGCGTCGCGGGCCTGTTGCTGCGCGGCCAGTTTTTCCGCCAGTGCTTTGGCCAAGACGTCCTGCAATTCCGCTTCGGTCAGGGACATGGCATCGCGGGCTTCCTGTGCCTGCGCTTCGGCAGCCTGTTGCGCCAATTTCGCCGCTTCGATCGATTTTTCTGCCGCCAGTTTAGCCGCCAAGGCTTCGGCCAAGGCCGCTTCGGCGTCTTTCACGCCGGCCTCCGCCTCCAGCTTGGCGGCCAGGGCTTCCGCCAGTCGTTCCTCAAGGCTGGCGCGTTCAGAGGCCAGCTGGGCCTCCAGCTCCTCCGCCCGTCCGGTGGACGACGCCAGCTGCGCCTCAGCCTCGGACAGGCGGGTGCGCAGGTTGGCGATTTCCAGTGTGCCCTCATCAATCTCAGCCAAGGCGGCAGCCAATTGGTTTTCCAGATCCGACAGGCGTGATGCCGTGGCTTCAGCGCCGCCACGGGCGGCCTCCAGATCCTTACGGGCGCGATCCAGTTCGGCGGCAACATTGTCCTGCGCCAGCAGCGCTGCGGCCAGTTTTTGGGTCAGATCCGCGCTTGCGGCCTCCGCTGCGGCAAGCAGGGTCAAGGTCTCTTCCGCCTCACGCCGCTGCTGTTCCAACGCCAACGTCAGCGAGGTCAGTTCCGCATCCGCATTCTGCAGCCTATCGCGCAGCGCCTCGGCCGCAGCCGCTTCGGCGAGCCGGGCTTTCTCTTCGTCGCTCAGCGCCTGTTCCAGATCAGCCAGAGCTTTCTCCAGCTCGGCCTTATTGGTGATCAGGTTGGCATTGTCGCCCTCCAGCCGTTCCAGCTGCGACAGCAGGGCGGCGTTCTGATCAACGGCGGCGGCGTTGTCAGATTGCAGATCGGCAATCAGGGCTTCCATCGCCTCACGTTTGGCCGCGGCCAGTCGCGCAGCCTCAGCCTGGGCGTCAATTTCACTGCGCGCTTGTGCCAGCACCAGGTTCAGCGCGTCACGCTCTCCTTCCAGTGTCTCAATGGTCGCCTGATTATCCGCGCGCTGCTGTTCCAGATCCGTGATGGTGGCCAGATTGCGCGCCTGACTTGCCAGCAGGGTTGCGACCTGCGCCTCAAATTCGGTGATCTGGCTCCGCGCCGCGGCAAGGGCTGCAACCTGCGCATCACGGTCCGCCGTGAGCGATGCGATCAAGGCTTGCTGCGCCGCTGCGGTGTCACGTGCCTCTGCCAGCGTTGCGTCCAGCTCACCTACCTGCGCGGTCAGATCTGCGGTCTTCTTCTGCTCCAACCCCAAGGCATCGGCCAATGCGGCGATTTCCAGAGACAGGTTATCTAGCTGCGCCTCCTGACCGGTGATGGTTTCGCGCAGCACAAACTGCACCACCATGAAAATGGTCAGAACAAACATCAACACCAGCAACAGGCCGGTCATCGCATCCACGAAACCCGGCCAGATGGAGTTTTGGAAACGTTGCCCGGTGCGGCGCGACAGGGCCATGTTTAGCCCTCCTTGCCCTTAATGCGGGGGCTGCGCAGGTTGGGTTGATCATGTTCGGCGATGCGGCCCTGCGCCACCAAACGGGTGAGCGAGGCAATATCCATCCGCAATTCCGCCATGGTTTCTTGCCGGCCCGCGCTGATCTCTTCCAAGATCCGCAGCAGCTGCACATCAATCGACCGCAGGCGCATCCGGCTTTCGGCATCCATCCCTTCACCGGCGGTCTGGCTGAGGGTTTCAATCATCTTCTCCTGCCCGTCCGCGACCCGTTCCAGCGCGGAGTTCACCGAACGGTCATCGGCCATGCGATCGGTTAGCCGCTCAATCGAATGGGCCAGTGCGCCAAGCTGCGCATCCACCTGACTGCGCCCCATCTCAGACTGTTCAAACATCTGCCGCATCCGGTCCATCTGTTCCAGCATGTGATCCAGAATCTGAACCGCCGCGCCATATTCGCCCGAGGTTTCGCCCTCACCCGACGAAAAGGTCACGCGGGTGATCGTGGACAGCCATTCTTCCAGCTCGCGGTAGAACCGGTTCTGACCGTGACCGGCGAACAGTTCCAACAGGCCCACAACCAACGATCCCGCCAGCCCCAGGAGCGAGGAGCCAAAGGCAACGCCCATGCCCGAAAGCTGCTGATCCAGACCGCTCATCAGGCGGCCAAAGACTTCCACGCCGCTTTCCCCTTCAACAGGGGCCAGACCGCGAATGGTATCAACCAGCGCCGGAACGGTGGTGGCCAGACCATAAAACGTGCCCAGAAGACCAAGGAAGATCAGCAGGTTAACGATGTACCGCGTGATCTCACGCGCCTCATCGATCCGGGTCGCCACCGAATCGAGGATTGAGCTGGTCGAACTTGCGTTGATTTCCATCCGAGCCGAATGTTTGCCCAGCAGTGCCGCCAGAGGCGCCAGCAAACGCGGCGCACGGCGATGTTCCAGCTGCTCACGTTCTGAAACGAAGCCTTCGATCCAGCGGACCGAGTTGAACAGCTGCGCGACCTGCCAGAAACAGGACAGCACCCCGACGCCAAAGACGAACAGAATGAACCCGTTTAGATAGGGGTTGGCCTCAAACACAGGCAAGATGCGCGGTAGCGCCAGAAACACCACACCCGCCGACAACCCAAGGACCAGAACCATCGAAATGATCTGGCGCACGGGCGGTGAGAATTGCGGCTCGACCTCATGGTCTGTCTGTACCATCCGGACAGATCCCGACTTGTTATTCCTTGGCCAAACTCTATGCCGAAGCCATCAGCAAGCCAAGGACTTATGCGATCAAGCCACGCACACGTTCCGTCAGCCAGTCCAGCTCTGCGTCCTGAATGCCCAATTCGTGCAAATGCGCGGAGGTATTGAACAAATATTCCGGGTTCGGGCCACGGCCGCCGACCGCATGTGCAATGATATGGGCCTGTTCTTCCAGTTCCAGACCACCGCAATACTGCACATGATCAGGGTCGATCACATAGGTCACCGCCTCCACCCGGCGGCCATCGGCCAGATCGACCTCCAGCACTTTTTCCAGATAGGCGGAGCTGACCAATTCACGTTCACGCAGGTAATCAAGGACCTTGGCCTCTTCGCCTGCTTTCACCGCAAAGGCCAGACCGTCACAGGAGGCGCCCGTCAGCTCATCCAGCGCCAAGACCAGCCCCGGTTTTTCTTCGGTGCCACGATGGTGGATGGAGCGCATGCAGAAGCTGCGGTGATATTCCGGCAGTGATGCCAAGGACTGCGCCGCCGGGGCAAACCCGGGGTTCCACAGCAGTGATCCGTATCCAAACACCCACATCGTCATGTTACTGGCCCTTTTTCCTTTGCCCCTGTAAACACCACTCACCCCGGTTAGGAAAGGCCCCAGCCCCGTGAAACGTCTGCTGATCCTCATTGTTGCTGCCGCCACCCTATGGGGGGCCTATTGGTTCATCGGTGCCCGCAGTGTTCAGGCCGGATTTGAGGCATGGTTTGACGCCCGCCGGGCTGAGGGCTGGGTGGCCGAAACCTCAGATCTGACAGTGCGCGGTTTCCCCAATCGGTTTGACACCACGCTCAGCGATATTGCGCTGGCGGACCCAAACAGTGGCTGGGCCTGGGAGGCGCCGTTTTTCCAGATCTTTGCGCTGTCCTATAAGCCCAATCACATCATCGCCACCTGGCCGAATGAGCAACTGCTGGCAACGCCTTTTGCCAAATATGACATCAGCAGCGCGCAGATGCAGGCCTCGGTCGTGACCGAAGGCACCGCGCTGGCGCTGGCCCGAACAAATCTGGCGGCTGACACGCTGCAGATCACCGGCCCTTCGGGCGATGGCACCAATATGACGGCGTTCCGCGCAGGGTTGGTTCATGAGGGTGATAACCTCTACCGGTTTGCGCTGACCGCGCAGGATCTGGCCCCCGCCCGTGCCTTCCGTGCACTGGTCGATCAGGCGGGGAAACTGCCGCGCACGCTTTCGGCCTTTTCCGCGGATATCACCCTGCAATTTGATGCCGCTTGGGATCGCCACGCCTTGGAAGATGCCCGGCCCCAGCCGCAGGCGCTGAACGTCAATCTGGCTGAGGCGAAATGGGGTGAGTTGGAATTGGCGCTGGCCGGTGATCTGGTGATCGACGCCCAAGGCTGGGCTGAGGGGAAACTGACCGTCAAAGCCCGCAACTGGCGGGAGATTGTGCAGATGGCCGTTGCGGCGGGCGTGTTGCCAGACGGCTGGGCGGAAACGCTGACGGGCGGGTTGCAGATGGTGGCCGGCATGTCAGGCAATCCAAATACGTTGGACCTGCCCCTGACTTTTTCCGGTGAAACGCTGTATTTCGGGCCGATCCCGCTGGGCCCTGCCCCGAATTTCACCCTGCGTTAAGCGGTGTTACCGGCAATAGCTGCCGCCGCGATGGCGCGCGGTATCAAAATGGAAGTGATCCTTGTGAAACCGGTCACTTTCCGGCCCCAGAACGGTGCCAAAGGGCCCACAGGCGGCCCGATGGGCCTTGCGCAGGATTTTGCCCTCACGCCGTTGGTTCCAGCCCTGCAGCACAGTGATCGTTGAGCCGTCTTCGAGGAAAATGGCGCTGATATCGATCGCTTTGCCTTTGCCATGCTCCGAGATTTTGGCGCCTTTGCGGTTGTTGCGGGTGCGGCAGGAATAATGCGCCGCCACGCGCAACCCTTTGACCCCGCCCCCGGTGCGCCCGACCGCAGGCTTCAGCCCCTTTTCAATCCAGCTTTTAAGCGCCTTGGCTGTTGTGCAATCCATGATCGAGGGCTGGCTGAGTGTCACCCCTGCCACTTCCCGCAGTCGGATCGCATCTTTCACACCGCAGCCGGACAGTTTGCCGGGGACCCGGCCAACCTCTTCGCCGCGCAGGCTGCGGTCACGACAGACTGAGCCGCGTTTCGGCAGGCGTTTGGCCGCTTTGACTGGGGTGACTGGTGTCGAGGCCGCGACGACTGCGGCAGGCCGAGCCACCGGGCGCAGGCTGCGGGTGAGCCCGGCGGTTTTGGGCTGCAGGATGGCAACCGATCCCGGTCGGGCCACCGGGCGCAGGCTTTCGTCCACGGGTTTGGCGCTGGCGCTTGTTGTGGCCATGATCAGCCACAGTATCGCCAGCATGCCCCTCATGACTGCGGCACACCACGCCCGAAATTGGGCGCTTCGGTATCTTGGCCCGCTTCGATAATGCCGCGACGGATCTCACGGGTGCGGGTGAAGTAATCAAACAGCTGATCGCCGTCGCCCGTCCGGATCGAGCGTTGCAAGGCAAACAGCTCTTCGGTGAAACGGCCAAGGATTTCCAGGGTCGCCTCTTTGTTGGTCAGGAAAACATCGCGCCACATGGTCGGGTCTGAGGCTGCAATCCGGGTGAAATCACGAAAACCTGCGGCCGAAAACTTGATGACTTCACGCTCAGACACACGGCGCAGATCATCCGCCACACCCACCATCGTGTAGGCGATCAGGTGCGGGATATGGCTGACCACGGCGCAGACCTGATCGTGGTGGCCAACCTCCATCCGTTCGCAATTGGCACCCAGCGCTTGCCAATAGGCCTCAAGCTTCTGCGTTGCTGCCTCATCCGCGCCATTAGGCACGATCAGGCACCAGCGATTGTCAAACAACGTGTCAAAGCCGGATTCAGGCCCCGAATGCTCGGTCCCGGCCATCGGGTGGGCGGGCACGAAATGCACCCCTTGCGGCAGATGCGGTTCGATCGCCTCAATCACCGATTTCTTGACCGATCCCACGTCGCTGACGGTGCAGCCGGGTTTCAGATGCGGTGCAATCTCTTCAGCAATGCGACCCATCGCGCCAACCGGCACGCAGAGCACCACCAGATCAGCGTCTTTCACCGCCTCAATCGCGCTGTCGCAGACCTGATCACACAGGCCAATGCGCCGCGCGGTGTCGCGTGTCTGTTCCGAACGCGCATAGCCCGAAACCTCAGCGGCCACGCCTGCGCGTTTCATCGCCCAATACATAGACGAGGCGATCAACCCCAAGCCGATCAAAGCAACACGGTTGTAGATCACACTCACACCGCGCCCTCCTTGAACTGGCCGATGGCATGGGCCACGCGGCGGCAGGAAGGTTCATCCCCGACAGTGATCCGCAGGCAGTTGGGCAGGCCATAGCCCGCCACTTTGCGCACGATCAGACCCTGCGATTTCAAATAGGCGTCGGCGGCGTTTGCCTCTTTCTCATCGGCAAAGCGGGCCAGAATGAAGTTGGTGAACGACTCGTCCGCCTGCACGCCATGGCCTGCCAGCGCCTCAATCAGCCAGCTGCGCATGCGGGCGTTTTCCAGACGGCATTTTTCCGTGTATTCACGATCCCGCAGCGCCGCCTCAGCGACCTGAAGCTGCAGATTGCTCAGGTTGAACGGTTGGCGCACCCGGTTCAGGACATTGATCAGTTCCTTGGGGGCATAGCCCCAACCAACCCGCAGCCCGCCCAGACCATAGATCTTGGAAAAGGTGCGTGTCATGATCACGTTGTCACGGCTTTCCACCATGCCCGCGCCGTCATCATAGCCCTCAACAAATTCGGCATAAGCGCCATCCAGCACCAAGATGGCCTGCGGCGGCAGCCCTTCGGCCAAGCGCTTGCAATCTTCCATCGGGATCATTGTGCCGGTCGGGTTGGCCGGGTTGGCAATGAAAACGATGCGGGTCTTGTCGGTGCAGGCGGCCAGGATCTTGTCCACATCCACCACACGGTCGGTTTCATCCACCTTGACCGGCTTGGCGCCACAGGCGTGAGCCAGGATCGGATACATGGAAAACCCGTGTTCGGTATGGATCACCTCATCCCCGGGTCCGGCAAAGGACTGCGCGATGAACTGCAACACCTCATCCGAGCCAACGCCGCAGATGATGTTTTCAGGGTCCAGCCCGTAGACCTCACCAATGGCTTTGCGCAGCCCGACGTGATCGGTGCCCGGATACCGATGCAGGTCCAGCCCCGCCTTGCGCAGCGCGTCAGTCGCCTTGGGGCTGGGCCCGAACGGGTTTTCGTTCGAGCTGAGCTTTACCACATCGGTGACGCCATCCACATGGGCCGCACCACCTTGGTAGAGGGCGATTTCCATGATGCCTGGCTGTGGCGTGATCTTGGTCATAACGGGGCTCCTTCGTCGCCCCCCTAATACCGCCCCCCCTGCAAGAGGAAAAGCGACAAGATCACGCGGCCTTCACAACACGCGAAGGCTGTCCCGTTTGTGCATCAATACGGTAGTGGCCGATGTGATCGCCCAGCCCCAGACTAAGGTCATTTACTGCCTTCACGATGCGGTGCACGGTCTCTTCATCCATCATGTAGGAGAAGTTCAACCGCACCCAGCCCGGTTTCTCACGGGTGTCCCCCGCCCGGATGCTATCGCGCATCTGATGTGACATTTCTTCGCCAATCCCCAGCAAACGATGGCCATAAGGCCCGGCGCAGGAGCAGCCGCCGCGCACCTGCACGCCGTGAATATCGCTGAGCATCATGGTGAAAAGCAGCGGGCTAACGACCGCCATCTGATCGTCCCGCACAAGGAAGGAAAAGATCGGCAGCCGATGTTCAACCTGCGAGCCCAGAAGCTGAATACGGGGGTTGTCCTTCCAACCTTCCAGCCCGATGGCCGCATAACGCGCCTCACGACAGGCGATTTCCTCGGTGCCGATCACGTCTTTTACGATGAAGGCCAGCGCCGCGCGGATGTCACCGATAATGTTTGGCGTGCCCGCCTCTTCGCGCGCCTCAAGGTTCTGCGAATAGTCATGCCCCCACGAGGACACGTAGGTCACGGTGCCCCCGCCCGGCCAGCTGGGTTTCTGTGTGGTGACGGCGTCCTTATTGACGATCAGCAGGCCCGACGCCCCTGGTCCACCGGGGAACTTGTGCGGGCTGACCACAATGGCATCTTTCTGGGCATCGGTGCCCGACATCATATCGATCGGCAGGTAAGGGCCACCACCGGCATAGTCCCAAGCCGACAGGGCGCCGTGGGATTTCAGCAAGCGGGTGACCGCCGCCGTATCGGTCACGATACCCGTCACGTTCGAGGCGGCGGAAAAGCTGCCGATCACCAGATCGCTGTCCTTCACCTCAACCAGCACCTGTTCCAGCATCGCCATGCAGGGGCCACCGGTTTCCGCCTCGGGGATCTCAATGATCCGCGCCTTGGTTTCACGCCAGGGCAGGATGTTTGAGTGATGTTCATAAGGACCGATCAGCACCACCGGATCCTGCGCCTCAGCAACCCCAAAGAGGGCAATCAACCGGTTGATCCCGGCCGTTGCCCCGGAGCCCGCAAAAATCACCGCATCCTGTGGACCGGCGCCGCAGATCTGGCCGATTTCCGCCCGCGCCGCATTGCGCAGCGCCGTCATATGCGCCCCGGTGAAGGAACTTTCCGTGTGGCTGTTGGCATAAAAGGGCAGGACGTGTTCCTGCACATAGGTTTCGACCTGCCGCATCGCCCGGCCTGAGGCAACGTAATCGGCGTAGGTCAGGGACACATCACCATAAAGCCCAGGGATCATCGTGCCCTCACCGATGACGCCCTTATACAGGCTTCCATCTTCTTTGGCGGTTTCGATCATCTGACGGAACAAGCTGAGTGTCATAACGGAGGCCCTTTATTATTGTCCTGCCAGTGTGAGCGAATGATACTGAGGAAACCTCCCCTATCTTTACGCTGTTAGCGCTGATATGTTGTCATTTGATCGCTCACGGAGGGAATTATGGATCAAATTGACAAACGCCTCCTCGCCGCATTGCAACAGGATGGCGCCCTGTCGCAGCGGGAACTGGCAGAACGTGTGGGCCTGTCACAAAATGCCTGCTGGCGGCGGCTGAAGGCGCTTAACGAAAATGGTGTTCTGCAGGGATCCACGGCCCGGATTGACCGGCAGAAGCTGGGGCTGGACCTAGTGGTCTTTGTACTGCTGCGCACCCGGCACCATTCGGCAAAATGGCTGGATGAGTTCCGCCGCCACGTGCTGACCATCCCTGAAATCGTCGATTTCCACCGTATCAGCGGCGACTATGACTATCAGCTGAAGGTCGTGACCGAAGACATGGCCAGCTATGACGCCGTCTACCGCCGTCTGATCGAAGGTGTCGATCTCGACTCGGTCACCTCATATTTCGCGATGGAGGCCATCGCCGAAGGCCGCCCGCTGCCGCTCTAGGCTTAGACAAAGAAAAACCCGCCTCGAAAGGCGGGTTTCTGTGGCCTCAGATTATTCGGCCGCGTGTTCTTCAGGCAGAACCTCTTGTTTCGGCTTTGGATTTGCCTTTGGGGCCTTCACAGCGCCTTCGACCAACCCGGCGACGCCATCTTCCATTGAGACGCCCAGTTCTTCCCCCAAGGCTTTCAGCGCAGGCATCTGAACGGCCATGCCCATGATCGAATCAAGCGCCTGATTGACCACCGGCTTGTCGCCTGCCGCGCCTTCACCCGGCCCAGTTGCGCCGCCGCCAAAAACGCCGCCAACCTGATGGATCTTGATCGAATCGATCTTCTCCGCCGGTTTGACCATTTCGGCCACGATGCCCGGCAGGGCCTCCAGACGGGCCAGATCCACCTTCATCGAGACAATCTCAGCCGAGATGGAGTTTTCGGCATCCACAATGGCGCGGCGACCTTCGGCTTCGGCCAGCATGTCAGCCTTCTTCGCTTCTGCCTTGATGGTCAGCGCATCCGCTTCGGCTTTGGCTTCTTCACGGCGTGCTTCGGCACGGTCCTGCGCGGCCTCTTTCTCAGCCTTAGCAGACAGGCGCACGCGGGTCGCCTCCCGTTCTGCTTCACGCTGCGCCTCAATCAGAGCGATCTGCTTTTCACGCTCAGCCTGCGCCACGGTCCGGGTGGTTTCCACCTGTTCTGCCGCACGGGTCGCTTCGGCGCGCGCTTGGTCGGCTGAGGCACGAGCCTGGCTTTCCTCCTCGGACTTCTTGGCAATGATGATGCGGCGCTCTTGTTCCGCGACCTCCAGCTCTTTTTCTTTCAGGATTTCCGCCGAACGGATTGCCTCTTCCCGCTTGATCCGGGCCGCTTCGCTTTCGCGCTGTGCATCTTCGCGACGGGCCGCAACCTCAGCCTCCTGCGCAGCTTGCAGCGTGGCGACTTCCTGCTCTTGCTTGATCTGCGCGGCCTTTTCATCCTGTTCGATCAGCAGGCGCTGGCGCTCCGCCTCCATTGCAGCGCGACGGACGGCAACATTCGCCTCAGCATCAATTTCAGCACGCTCTTTCTTCGAGTTTGCGATGACTTCGGCCAGCTTACGCATACCAACCGCGTTAAAGGCGTTGTTTTCGTCCAGCGCTTCAAACGGTGTTTGGTCCAAGGCTGTCAGCGAAACCGCCTCAAGCTCCAACCCGTTTTTCAACAGATCCTCGGACACGGCATTTTGCACCTCTTGCACAAACTCGGCGCGGTTTTCGTGCAGCTCATCCATGGTCATGCGGGCCGCAACCGAGCGCAGACCATCGACCAGCTTACCTTCTATCATCTCACGCAGTTGTTCGACGTCAAATGTGCGATCGCCCAGAGTCTGAGCCGCGCGGCTTATGCCTTCATCCGTCGCGTTGACCGAGACGTAGAATTCGACGCCAACATCCACACGCATCCGGTCTTTGGTGATCAATGCGCCATCATCGCTGCGCTGCACTTCCAGGCGCAGGGTCTTCATGTTGACCGGGCGCACCTCATGCACCAGCGGGATCACAAAAATACCGCCGTCCATGATCACTTTTTTCCCGCCGGCCCCTGTTTTCACAAGGCTGACCTCGCGCGTGGCGCGCTTGTAGAGACGGTTCAACACCATCCCGATGAAAACCAGAGCAACCAGAGAGAAGCCCACGACAAAAATAAGGAATTGAAGTTCCATTTTTCCTCCAAATGTAAGTAGTTATGAATGGTCTGCGGGCGGGAGGGCCCGTCAGCTGAGCGGCAGAATGCGATAGCCGCCATCGCGCAGATTTCGCAGCACCAGCACTTCGGTGCCCTGTGCGATCTCCGCGTCTTTCTCCAAAGGTTCAGCACGCAGGTAGTGAAAGTTCC
The DNA here is from genome assembly GCF_963691685.1 of Thalassovita sp. Lineage (GTDB taxonomy): Bacteria > Pseudomonadota > Alphaproteobacteria > Rhodobacterales > Rhodobacteraceae > Thalassobius. Next base: position 261,719 of record NZ_OY829290.1, on the reverse strand, counting down.
CGTGCCCATCCAGCACCCGAACCTGCGCAGGATTGCCCTGTTTGGCGGTGCCCTGTGACACTACCCCACGACGGCGCCCCAGGCTGCGTTCGGACAGGGCCGTGCTTTCGCTTTGCGGCACAAGCCGGGCAAATCCTGCCGCGAAAGTACGGGCAAAAAGTGCCCCGGCTGGCAGGGCCAGAACCCCGGCACCGAGGGCTGGCATCAACGCCCCGAACCCGCGCAGGGCTGCAATCTGCAACGCCGCACCACTCAGGCCAAACGCCAACAGGAAGGTTGCCAGCCAGACAATGAACGGGGCCTTGCCGATACCCAGCCACCCAAGGGGGCCAGCCGAACCCGGCGCTACTGCTTCAACCTCGGTCGAAACATCGCCCAGATCCGCGATATCGTATTCCGCAAGATCAACACCATCCGCACTCAACTCCGGCAGATCAAAATCTGCAAGATCCGGCGCATCTGGCAAAGACAGGTCCGCGTCCGGCGCCTCTGACGTGATCAGCGAGCCGCCCAGCAACAGGAATACAAGTTCCAGAACAAACAGGCCAAGCAGCAAACCAAGGGAAACAGCAAAGGGCGCCATTTCCGGTGTCAAAAACAAATCGAGCACGGATCCTCCTCTGAATACCTTTGTATACAATCAATATGGGAAGCAACTATGAGCTTTTCAATAGGGCCACATTCAACCAAATATCGAATTGCCGCAATACTATGACAAACAAAGAAAAACCCGCCACAAAGGGCGGGTTTTCCGAAAACTTCCGAAGTGGATCGGCGAAGATTAGTTCTTCGCGTAGAATTCAACCACCAGGTTCGGTTCCATAACAACCGGGTACGGCACGTCGGACAGGCCGGGGGTGCGTACGAAGGTTGCGGTCATTTTCGAGTGGTCGGCTTCGATGTAATCTGGAACGTCACGCTCAGGCAGAGCAACGGCTTCCAGCAGGGCAACCATTTGCTTGGAACGATCACGTACTTCGATCACGTCGCCTTCTTTAACGCGGTAGGACGGGATGTTCACGCGCTTGCCGTTCACCAGAACGTGGCCGTGGTTTACGAACTGACGTGCAGCAAACACGGTCGGCACGAATTTGGCGCGGTACACAACGGCGTCCAGACGACGCTCCAGCAGACCGATCAGGTTTTCACCGGTATCGCCTTTAACACGCTCGGCTTCGCCGTAGATGCGACGGAACTGTTTCTCGGTCAGGTCGCCGTAGTAGCCTTTCAGCTTCTGTTTGGCGCGCAGCTGGATACCGAAGTCGGACAGTTTGCCTTTGCGGCGCTGGCCGTGCTGGCCGGGGCCGTATTCGCGACGGTTTACCGGCGACTTGGGGCGACCCCAGATGTTTTCGCCCATGCGGCGGTCAATTTTATACTTGGCAGACGTACGTTTAGTCACGGCTGATCTCCTTCTCGGAACGCTGCCCGGGGGCAGCTATGAAGGGCGTTGTCCTCTTGTCTTGCGACATGACAGGAATCCCCTTGCGGGGGCCACCAACACCAATGAAGTGGCGCTTATACTGCCGATCAACGGAGAGTCAACGCAGCCCAGCGCTGTTTTTCAAGAAAACTTGGGGGAAACGGCCCTATCAGGCCGCTTCATGCATAAAGATCGCGGCCTCAGACTTTGACAGGTTCCGCCGTGCGTAACCGCCATAGCTCTGCGGGTCGGCCTCAATCTCAGGATATTGCGCCAGAAGCCGCATACGGTCGGTGTCATCCAGAGTCGACAGCGCCGCGTTTGAGGGGTGGAAGCTTTCGGTTTCAACCCCATTGGCCCAGAGGATCTGATGATCTGACAAGAGCAGGTGGATATAGGTCACCTCTTTCAGCTGGCTGTCGATACGCACCCGTTTGCCATCGATCAGGTCGCTTGCGGCCACCAACACCTCGGGCGTGTTGAACAGCGCACGGGCCACCTGACCACGGACCAGCATCCGGTGACTGGGCGAGACCAGCAACTCCTGATCCGGGCGATGCACCCCCAGCGCGCCTGCACTGATCCGAATCGGACGCAGCTTGGGCATCGCGAAAAGCCGCGCACCGGTCATCCGGCGCGAGCCGATCCACAGCACCTCTTGGGCGCCATTATCCTTAGTCTGAACCAGATCCCCCTCACGCAGGTCCTGCACCAGCCGGGCGCCCTGGGGCGTCTCAATCCGGGTGCCGGGGGTAAAGCAGATCACCCCGCCGCTGCTGTCGGTGATGTGGTTGTCCTGCATCGCATCCAGCGTGTGATGCACCACCCACAGGTCGCGTCCCTTTGGCGGCATCGCGCCCAGGAACATCAACAGGGGCTGCGCCCCCGCCCCGACCTCAATCAGCGTCAGAGTGTAGGTCGCGGTGCCATCGGTCACCACGATATTGCTGTCCATCAGGGGGTCATCGACCTCGATCCCGGCGAGGTCGGTTCGGTTTTGCTGCGCTGCCCCGACAAGGCGGCGCACCATCCGCGCCGCGCTACGACGCAAATTGGCCTCGCCATCCGCCTGGTCCAAACGCAAAAGTCCACTCGGCCCATCCACTCGCACCGCATCGCCTGACCAAGACCAAGCGGTCCCGACGTCCAGCGCATGCAATGGAGCGGCCCCAATGCCGTCCACCTTCGTTTGTGTCCAGGAGATGACGAACGTGCCGCGAAAGCCCGTTCCCATGCTCGTTTCCTGCCTACGTTTTTATAGTTATTTTATATTTTGTTTTTCCGAGGAATAGCAGAGCCGGGCCTTACTGCAAAGCCCCGTCAAGAATTCGACACATCATTTCGAGAGAACTAAGGCCGAAACGCAACAGCGCGCCCAGGGGCGCGCCGCAGATACTCTACTCTGAATGTAGAATCAGAAGTTTAGGTTCAACCGAAGGGAACCAACGACCTGCCCTTCATCCTGGCCTTCGAACTCTTCGCCCAACCAGGTCACACCGTAGAAGATATTGGTGGTTTCACCCTGCCAATGAACCCCGGCGCGTAGGCGGCTGCGGGTATCGGTCACAGTGTAACCGTCTGCCTCGGGCAGATAGGCGGAGTCACGCACCTTGGCGATATCCCCACCGACCACAAAGCTGAATCCCTCTTCAGGGTTCTGAATCACCCGGTAGCGCTGGCCACTGACCGGATCACGCACCTGCAGCTCGTCCGAGCCGACCCGGCCAAAACTAATGTCCGCGCCAGCTCGCAACATGGTTTCCACCCCGGCGCGCGCCTCAACAAAGGGGCGCAGCTCAACCTGCTCCCCAATCGAAAACGTACGCCCCACCTCGATCACAGCAGTCGGGTGCACCGCGTTGTCAATCTGCGAGGCAAGTGTGCTGTCGGACGCTTTATCGACGCCCAGCAGATCATGCAGCGCGCCCTGGAAGTCACCCAGCAAGGTCATCTCACCCGTCAGGACCATATCCAGACCAACGGCATATTCGATGTTGCTGCGCTCATAATGCGTGTGCAAACCAAAAGAGAGGCTGCCCGCATAGGGGCGATCACCAGCGGCAGGCGTTACCAGATTATCCGGCGCAATGATCTCGGCGTTGATGCGAAATTCCAGCAGCTCACCAAAGGACTGGGGCAAGCCGACTTGGCCTTCCGGGCCCCAGACACGGCTGGAAGCCACCGACCCTGTACGCCAGCGGTCTTGTCCGTCGCCAATAAAATCATTCTGGATGAGGCGGCCATAGCCGATCTGCGTCCGCCCTTCCGCAATGGATTGGGTGGCAAACACAGAAAGCCCGAGGGCAACGAAACCAAGTACACGGATCATACGATCACCTTTCTTAACGCCCCCCAGCGCAAAAGTTGCGTAGCGCAACCGGGACGCGTTAACCAGAAAAATCCGCCCCCTGTCAGACATTCTACAACGGGCGTTGCCGATGTGCCGATTCTCTGACGGCCGGCTGTCACACCGTCACATTGCTCAGCAGCAGGCTCGATTCGGAGTTGGTGACCCCCTTCACCTCGCGGATTTCGCGCAGCACCCGGTCAAACTGCGGCAGGGTCTCGGCACGAATCTCCACCACCAGATCCCAGGCGCCGTTTGTCGAATAGATCATCGTCACCTCGGGGATCGCGCGCAGTGTTCGGATCACCCCACGGGACATGGAGCCCTGCAATTCGACCATCGTGATGGCCCGCACCTGTTCGTGATGGTCTGAATCCGTTTCAATGGTGAAGCGTTTGATCCGCCCCTCTTCCACCAGTGAATCAAGGCGGGTCTTCACTGTGGTGCGCGAGACACCGGTGATATGCGACAGTTCGGTGATCGAGGCGCGGGCGTTGTCACGCAGTGCAGCGATCAATCGGCGATCGGTGGTGGATAGGTCGCTCATGAGGCTCCTCACGCTCACATATTGGTCAATTTGAAACATAAGCCGTCATTTGGAAAAATGGAATGCGCATTTTGCGCAATTTTTTGGCTGACGTGTTTCGATCAGATCAGCACCCTAAGAACATCCCCTCATTCAGGAGCAGACATGACCCCGCTTTGCCAGATCATTGGCGCCCCGGTTCAGACCGGCGCTTCACAACCCGGTTGCCTGATGGGCCCCGCCGCATTCCGCACCGCCGGCCTGCCGGAAACGCTGACCGAACTGGGTTGGCAGGTTGAGGATCTGGGCGATGTGACCCTGCCGCCGCTGGCCCCTGTTGCGCATGAAAACCCGGCCCTGAAAAACCTGGCCGAGATGATCGAATGGACCCGCCTGCTGTCTGCGGCCGCTTATGAGGCGGCCAAGACCTGCGACCGCCCGATCTTCATCGGGGGGGATCATTCGATGGCCGCAGGCACCGTCAGCGGTGTGGCAAAACATGCCGCAGAACAGGGCCGCCCATTGTTTGTGCTGTGGCTCGATGCCCATCCCGACCTGCACACGCTGGACAGCACAACATCGGGCAATCTGCACGGCACGCCCGTCGCCTATTACACCGGCCAGCCCGGTTTCGATCAGTTCCCGCCCGTCGCCGCTGCGGTGGATCCGAAAAATATCTGCATGATGGGCATCCGTTCGGTGGATCCGGCAGAACGACAGCGCATCGCCGATCTGGGCCTGACCGTGCACGACATGCGCGCCATTGATGAACGTGGCATCGTTGGCCCACTGACCGAGTTTCTGGCCAAGGTTCAGGCGGCAAACGGCATGCTGCACGTCAGCCTGGATGTCGACTTCCTAGACCCCTCGATCGCCCCAGCGGTTGGCACCACCGTGCCCGGCGGCGCCACCTTCCGGGAGGCCCATCTGATCATGGAAATGCTGCATGACAGTGACCTTGTGACCTCGCTCGATCTGGTGGAGCTGAACCCCTTCCTGGATGAACGGGGCCGCACGGCCAAGCTGATGACCGACCTCACCGCCAGCCTGTTTGGCCGCCGCGTACTGGATCGCATGACCAGGAGCTACGCATGAACCCGCAGGCCCCCCGCGCGGTCGTCATGGTGCGCCCGCATGCTTTCCGCTCAAACCCTGAAACGCAGGGGGACAACGGATTTCAGACCGCTGGCACCGTCGATGCACAGCAGGCCTTGGCCGAATTTGACACCGCCGTTGCCCAACTGCGTGCGGCAGGTGTGACGGTGCATGTCTTTGAGGATCACGGTGACAAGGACACGCCCGACAGCGTGTTCCCGAACAATTGGTTTTCCACCCATGCCGGCGGTCATGTTGCGCTTTACCCGATGCATGCCGAAAACCGCCGCCGCGAACGGCGCAGCGATGTGATTGAACTGCTCAAGACCGACTACCGCGTGCAGGATGTGATTGACTACTCCGGGCTGGAACAGGACGGGCTGTCGCTGGAAGGCACCGGCGCGATGGTGCTGGACCACCTGCACCGGATTGCCTATGTGGCGCAGTCCAATCGGGCCGATCCTGTGCTGCTGGAACGGTTCTGCACCCACTTCAACTACGAGCCAATGGCCTTTGCCGCCGCAGATCCCGACGGGCTGCCGGTCTACCACACCAATGTCATGATGGGCATCGGCACTGACTATGCGCTGATCTGCCTCGACATGATCCAGGATCCCACCCGCCGCGCCGAAGTGGCCGCCCGTTTGGGCGAAACCCGCGAGGTGATCGACCTGACGGTAGATCAGGTGGCCTCTTTTGCGGGCAACGCGCTGGAGCTGACGGGGACTTCACGCCTCCTGGCGCTTTCGGCCCGGGCCTGGGACGCGCTGCGCTCTGACCAGAAAGCGGTCATTGAGCGCAGCGCCACCGCTTTGCCGTTGAGCATCCCCACACTTGAAACTGCCGGTGGATCGGTCCGCTGCATGCTGGCCGGCATCCATCTTACACCCCGTGAAAGGTTCGCCGCATGACGATTGCCCCTTCCGAGAAGGCCCTGGTGCCCTTCGTATCCGTTGAAAACATGATGAAACTGGTCAATGCCATGGGCGCTGAGGCTGTGCTGACCGAACTGGCCAGCTACATCGAGGCCGATTTCAAACGTTGGCCCGAGTTTGACAAAACCCCGCGTGTTGCCAGCCACTCCACCGATGGGGTGATCGAGTTGATGCCGACGGCGGATGCCGACAACTACGGTTTCAAATACGTCAACGGTCACCCGAAGAACATGAAAGAGGGGCTCCAGACCGTGACCGCCTTTGGAGTGCTGTCGTCGGTGGCCAATGGTTACCCGATCCTTCTGACCGAAATGACCGTTCTGACCGCCCTGCGCACTGCAGCCACCTCGGCGTTGGTGGGCAAATATCTGGCGCCCAAAGGGTCCAAGACCATGGCGATGATCGGCAACGGGGCGCAGTGCGAATTTCAGGCGCTGGCGTTCAAGGCAATCTGCGGCATCGACACCGTGCGCCTTTATGACATTGATCCGGCGGCAACCGAAAAGGCGGCGCGCAACCTGGCCAGTTCCGGCCTGACCGTTGTGTCTTGCAAAAGCGGCGAAGAGGCGATGGAAGGGGCGGAAATCATCACCACCTGCACCGCCGACAAGCAATATGCCACCATCCTGACCGACAACATGGTGGGCAGCGGTGTGCACATCAACGCCATCGGCGGCGACTGCCCGGGCAAGACGGAACTGCACAAGGACATCCTGCTGCGGTCCGAGATCTTTGTGGAATACCCGCCACAGACCCGCATCGAAGGGGAAATCCAGCAGCTGGCCGAAGATCACCCGGTGACCGAGCTGTGGCAGGTCATGCTGGGTGAGGCCGAGGGCCGCAAAGACCCACGCCAGATCACCCTGTTTGACAGCGTTGGCTTTGCCATCGAGGATTTCAGCGCCCTGCGTTATGTCGCCGAGAAGATCAAAGGCACCGAATTCTTTGATATGCTGGACATGCTGGCAGACCCGGATGATCCGCGGGATCTGTTCGGGATGCTGCAGCGCGCCGGTTAAGCCGCGTTACCCTGTCCTAAACCAAGGGCTGCGGCGGCGCTTTGCACCGCCTCGGCCACCTGTGACAACTGTTTTGTCAGGGGATTGCTGCGCCGCCAGATCATGCCGATCTGCCGTTTTGGCTGCGGCTCCGGGAACCGCGCCACCGCAACATTGGCGGATCGTGTTTCCACCGGCACCGCCATATCGGGGATCAGCGTCACCCCAATCCCAGCCCCCACCATCTGCACCAAGGTCGACAGCGAACTGCCATCCAGCAGCTCCCGCGGGGCGGACGCGCTAATGGAGCAGAAGGACAGCGCCTGATCGCGGAAACAATGCCCCTCCTCCAACAGCAGCAGCCGCATCTCACGCAGGCGGTCTGGCCCCGGCACCGGCTGATCCGCATCGGCCTCAGGTCGGACCAGCACAAACTGTTCCTCAAAAAGGGGCACCTCGGTGAAGGCAGGTTCTGAAATGGGCAAGGCGACGATGGCGATATCCAAAGCCCCCTCCTTCAATTCTTGCAGCAACTTCGGTGTCACGGTTTCCCGCAAACGCAGGTCAATTTCCGGATGCTCCCGCGCCAGCGTTTCGACCACCCGCGGCAACAGATAGGGCGCCACCGTGGGAATCACCCCGATGCGCAACCGCCCCACCAGACGGTCCTGCGAGGCCCGCGCCAATTCCCCCAGCTCATCCACCGATCGCAGAATTTGCTGCACCCGGCCGGCAAACTCCTCACCAAAGCGGGTCAGCCGCACCTGACGCGCCCCGCGCTCAAACAGTTTGGCGCCCAAAGTCTCCTCCAACTCTTTGATCTGCACAGACAAAGCAGGCTGTGACACGGCGCAGGCATCGGCCGCCTGACCGAAGTGAGACAGGCGCGCCACGGCCTCAAAATAGCGGAGTTGGCGGAGGGTAATGTTAATCATAACTTCAAACTATCGCAGCAATCGGAAAATGCAATTTTTTCTAATTGAGATTCTGCCCTAGCTTACTCCTCAAGACAGGTTGGGACCTGCGACCGGGCCCCGCCATGCCAGATTCACAAAAGCGATTCCAGCAAGGAGACTGATAATGGACGGAAATGACATCAAACCCACCGGCTGCCCGGTGATGCATGGCTCTGCCAGCCTCAACAGCCGTTCCAACCGTGATTGGTGGCCAAACCAGCTGAACCTCAAGATCCTGCATCAACATGGTGCTGACACCAGCCCGATGGATCAGGATTTCAACTATGCCGAAGCGTTCAAGGCGCTGGACCTGAAAGCGGTGAAAGAAGACCTCTATGCCCTGATGACAGACAGTCAGGATTGGTGGCCCGCAGATTACGGTCACTATGGCGGCCTGTTCATCCGCATGGCCTGGCACTCGGCAGGGACCTACCGCACCTTTGACGGCCGCGGCGGCGCCGGTACGGGCAACCAGCGTTTTGCACCGCTGAACAGCTGGCCTGACAACGGCAACCTCGACAAGGCGCGCCGCCTGCTGTGGCCGATCAAACAGAAATACGGCAACAGCCTCAGCTGGGCGGACCTCTACATTCTGGCAGGCAACTGCGCGCTGGAATCCATGGGGTTCAAAACCTTCGGCTTTGCCGGTGGTCGCGAAGATATCTGGGGCCCCGAGGAAGACATCTACTGGGGTGCGGAAACCGAATGGCTGGCGACCTCGGACAAGGAAAACAGCCGCTACTCGGGCGACCGGGAGTTGGACAACCCGCTGGCCGCAGTGCAGATGGGCCTGATCTACGTGAACCCCGAAGGCCCGGATGGGCAGCCCGACATTCTGGCCTCAGGCCGCGACGTGCGCGACACCTTTGCCCGCATGGCTATGAACGATGAAGAAACCGTAGCACTGGTTGCCGGCGGCCACACCTTCGGCAAGGCGCATGGCGCAGGCGATCCTGGTCTGGTCGGCCCCGATCCCGAAGCCGCCCCGCTGGAGGCCATGGGCTTTGGCTGGATCAACAGCCATGGCACCGGCAAAGGCGATGACACCACCACATCGGGCATCGAAGGCGCCTGGACTGCCAATCCCACCAAATGGGACAACGGCTATTTCGACCTGCTGTTCGGTTATGACTGGAACCTGACCAAGAGCCCCTCGGGCGCCTGGATCTGGGAACCTGTTGGTGTGGATGAGGATCACATGGCCCCGCAGGCCCATGATCCCTCAAAGAAGGTCAAAACCATGATGACCACCGCCGATATGGCGATGCGCATGGATCCGATCTATGGCCCGATCTCGCGCCGGTTCCACAAGAACCCGGAAGAGTTCGCCGATGCCTTTGCCCGCGCCTGGTTCAAACTGACCCACCGCGATATGGGCCCCCGCGCGCGTTATCTGGGCGCTGAGGTGCCGGCAGAGGAACTGATCTGGCAGGATCCGATCCCCGCGTCGGAAACCGATGTGACCGATGCAGACATTGCGGCATTGAAGGAACAGGTGTTGGCCTCAGGTCTGAGCGTCTCAGAACTGGTGAAAACCGCATGGGCCTCTGCTTCGACCTATCGCGGGTCGGACATGCGCGGTGGCGCTAATGGTGCTCGCATCCGTCTGGCGCCGCAAAACAGCTGGACAGTGAACGAGCCGGAAAGCCTGAACAAAGTCCTGAACGCGCTGGAAGGCATCCGCGCCGGGTTCGGCAAGCCGATTTCCATGGCGGATCTGATCGTACTGGCTGGCAACGCCGCAGTGGAAGCAGCCGCCAAAGCCGGTGGTCAAGATCTGACGCTGACCTTCACACCGGGCCGAGGTGATGCAACTGCTGAGCAGACGGACGCAGAAAGCTTTGAGGTGCTGGAACCCTTTGCCGATGGTTTCCGCAACTACAGCCGGAATGCCAAGGCCAATACGGCCGAACAGCTGGTGGACAAGGCGCAGCTTCTGGGTCTCAGCGCACCAGAGATGACCGTGCTGATCGGTGGTCTGCGGGTGCTGGGCGCCAACTTTGGGGACAGCCAGCATGGTGTCTTCACCGATCAGCCCGGGGTGCTGTCGCAGGACTTCTTCCGCACGGTTCTGGACATGGGCCTGAGCTGGAGCAAGGCCGATGATGGCAGCTATGAGGGCCGCGATGCGTCGGGCGCTGTGAAACACACCGGTACCGCTGTGGATCTGCTGTTCGGTTCAAACTCGCAGCTGCGGGCGCTGGCCGAAGCCTATGCACAGGACGACGCCGCCGGTCGCTTTGCCTGCGACTTTGCCAGCGCATGGACCAAGGTGATGATGGCGGATCGTTTCGACGTCGCTTAAGCGCCGACCTTCATAAACATCAAAAGGGCGCGGCCAACCCAGCCGCGCCCTTTTTGCGTTCTCAAAGGGTTCGCGATCATGTTGCCCCAGAATAGGCCTCAGGGTTGATCATATGGATCGGGGTGCCAGCAGCATAGGCCACCACCTGATCAAAGATATCTGAGAATTGCAGGTCAAACTCATCCTCGGTCACAAAGCCAATATGCGGTGTGGCGATGAGGTTGGGGTGACGCAGCAATGGATCATCGGGATCTGTCAGCGGTTCTGTGTCAAAGACATCCACCGCCGCCTTGCCCGGCCGCCCAGCCTGCAAGGCTGACAACAACGCCCCCGGCGCCACCAGCCCGGCACGCGAGGTGTTCACAAACAACGCCCCCGGCTGCATTTGGCCCAAATCCGCCGCCGCGATGATACCGCGTGTTTCCGGTTTCAGCCGCACATGGACGGACAGCACGTCAGAACTGGCAAAAAACGCCGCCCGGCTTTCAGCCACTGCGGCGCCATCCGCCGCGGCCCGGGCGCGGCCCGCCTCAGACGCCCACCATTGCACCTGCATGCCAAAGGCTGCGGCATAGCCAGCAACCGTTTTGGCAATTCGGCCATAACCGTAGAGCCCCAGCCGACGCCCGCGCAGCGTCTTGCCGACGCCCACCTGCCAGGTGCCCGCCTTGGTGCTGGCCATCTGCGCCGGCAGATCCCGCATCCCGGCCATGATCAACGCCCAGGTCAGTTCTGCCGCGGCATAGGCCGGTGCCCCACCATGCATGTTGGAACACAGAAGCACCCCATAATCGGAACAGGCCTGCACATCGACATGCGGATAGGCGGAACGTTGCGAGATCAGCTTCAGATTGGGCAGGCGTTCCAACAAGGCGCGGGTGATCTGGGTCCGTTCGCGAAACAGCACCAGCACCTCAGCCTCCTGCAGGCGTGCCGCCAGTTGTTCCACATCATCACAGTGATCGGTCCAGACCGTCACATCCAGCCCCTGCAGCTTGGCAAAACAGGGCAGCGCGCGCAGCGTGTCAAACCAATCGTCGAGAATATGAACCTTCATCTGTTCCCTCCCTATACGCGGTGTGAGGGCCGCCTGCCGATCGGCAGAACCCGCCCCTCAAAATGAAAGCGGCACCTGCATTATGCCCGGTGCCGCTTTCGTTAAGTCTATTTCTTCTGGAAGAAGATCATGATCAGCGCCAGACAACTGGACCCCAGCATCAGCAGCAATGACACCGCATTCAGCAGCGGCGTCGAGCCTTCTTTCAGGCGGTCAAACATCGCAATGGTCAGCGGCGCGTCCGAGCCCACCAGCATCAGCGTGGTGTTGAAGTTTTCAAAGCTCATCAGGAAGGAGACCACAAAGGCCCCCACCATCGCCGGCGCCAGATAGGGCAGAGTGATGGTGCGGATCGCCACCAGTCGACCTGCGCCAAGGTTCAGCGCCGCCTCTTCAAGGGTGCGGTCAAACTTCTGCAAACGGGCGCCGATCACCAGCGTGGCAATTGTGGTGATGAAGGAAAACTGCCCCAAGATCACAAGCAGAAGGCCCGGGCGCAGTGCTTCGATATCAATGCGGTACCCATCCCAGAGGCCATTGGCCACACGGCTGGAAAACACCAGAATCGAAATACCCAGCACGATGCCCGGGATCACCAGCGGCAGCAGCATCAGCACGTAGAGGATGCCCTGACCACGGAACTTGTACCGGTTGAACAGGAAGGCGTTGGACAGGCCAACCGCCACCGCAAGCGCCGACACCAGCACCGAAACAAGGATCGAGGTGCCGATCGCCCGCAGGATCGAGCGTTCGTGGAACACACCGATCATCGGGCGCTCATCACCGAAGAACCAGTTCCAGGTGAACCCTTCCCACGGCAGTGACGGGAACTGGCTGTCGTTGAAGGCAAAGCCCGCAACCACCAGCAGCGGCAGCGCCAGGAAGACAAAGAAGACCACGATATAGGCCGCATAGGCGGTGGTCAGGAAACGGGATTGGGGAATAGATGGAATCATGATGTCTCTCCCTTAGCCCATTGTTTTCTCAAGCGACTGACCGGTCAGCTTCAACATGCCCCAGACAATCGCTGAGGACAGGATCAGCAGCATGAAGCCAAAGGCGGATCCCAGTTCCCAGTTGAAGCGCACGATGAACTGCGAATAGATCAGCTCGGTGAACCACAGGCTTTCCTTGCCGCCCAGCATGGTGGGGGTCAGGTAGTTGCCAAGGCTCAGCATGAAGACCACGATACAGCCCGACACGATGCCCGGCATGGCGTGGGGGATGATGATTTCACGCAGAACACTCAGGCCAGAACCGCCAAGATCATAGCCCGCCTCAATCACCTCATCCGGCAGGTTTTCCAGCGTGGTCACCAGCGGCACCACCATGAACAGCATCGAGGTGTAGACAAGGCCCAGCATGATCGCGCCGTCATTGTACAGCATCTCCACCGGACCGTCGGCGAGGCCAACAAACTGCAACAGGTTTGAAAAGATGCCGGTTTCGCGCAGCAGGATCATCCAGCCGAAGGTTCGCACCAGTTCTGACACCCAGAAGGGCACCAGACACATCAGGAACAGCGCCGATTGCAACCGGCCCTTGACCATCTTGGCGATGTAGTAGCTGACCGGAAAGGCGATCAGCAGGGTCATCAGCGTCGCCAGGATCGACATCACAGCGGTGCGCAGGAAGGTCCAGAGGTACAGCGGTTCCTGAAAGAAGGTCAGGTAATTCGCCAGACTGGTCTGGTATTTGCCCACCCCGATGCGTTCCTGCAGCGAGACGATGAACATATCAACATGCGGGATGAAGATCAGCAGCGACAGCCACAAAAGCAGTGGCGTCAGCAGCAGACCCAGCCCAACTTTGGCTTCGGTCCGCATCAGTTGCCCCCTGCTTTGAAACAGTTGCCCTGATCCGAGGCCCAGCCGATGTGGACCGCATCACCCTTGGCGATCGAGGAGAACTCACCCGATTGCGGCAGGTTCACTTCGATCTCCTCACGGCCATCTTCGGAGCCAACAAGGATCCGGCTGGCGGCCCCATTGAACAGGAGTGAGGTCACGCGGCTGGAAATCTGGTTGTCAAAATGCGCCAGATCGGCGGCGTCATGGGCAATCCGGATCGCTTCGGGGCGGACAAAAACATCGGCCTGCTGCCCGTCGCTCAGATCCCGGCCATGGGTTGCACCGCGCAGGGTCAGACCATTTTCAGTGACCAGCTCAATCGCGTCGCCCTCTTTACGAGTGACCTTTCCCTGCCAGCGATTGGTGTCGCCGACAAACCCCGCCACAAAGGCGCTTTCGGGGCGGTAGTAGAGATCCTGACCGCTGCCCATCTGTTCAAACTGGCCGTTGTTCATCACGGCAATGTTGTCGGACATCACCAACGCCTCGGATTGGTCGTGAGTGATGTAGACAAAGGTGGTGTCAAAGGCGGCCTGCAGCGACTTCAGCTCAACCTTCATGCGTTCACGCAGCTTCAGATCCAGCGCGCCCAGCGGTTCATCCAACAGCAGCACATCGGGTTCCAGCACCATACAGCGGGCAATGGCCACACGCTGTTTCTGACCACCGGACAGCTCATCTACCTTGCGGCTGCCGATGCCCGGCAGGCCAATACGGTCCAGCGCCTCATCCACTTTGCGGGCGATCTGGGTCTTGTCCATGCCCTGACGGCGCAGGCCATAACCGATGTTGTCAGCGATATTCATCATCGGAAACAGGGCCAGATGCTGGAACACCATGTTCACCGGGCGCTTGTTGGGCGCCACGTTCAGGACCGATTTACCCTTAATGCGAATGTCACCTTCGCTGGGCTCCAGAAAGCCTGCGATCATGCGCATGATGGTGGTTTTGCCACAGCCCGACGGCCCGAGGATCGAAAAGAACGACCCAGGCGGCACCTGGAAGGAAACGTTTTCAACGGCGGTGGTGTCGCCAAACCGTTTGGTCAGCGCAGAACATTCAAGATCGGGAGTCATCATCGGGTCCGTAAAAAGTGCAGACGCCCGCCCCAACAGGGGGCAGGCGTCACGTTTGAAGTCAAAAAGGCTTAGTTGGCCGCTTTCACGCGATCCAGAACACCACCTTCGATGGCTTCCAGACCGGCAGGAACCGGCGGGTACCATTTGATGTTGTCGATGGCTTCCTGCGGGAAGGAGGCCTGGTAACGGGCTTTCAGCGCGTCATCTGCATAGGCGTCAGCGCCCTGTGATGCGGTGAAGTTGCCAGCGGCGGCAGTGATCATTGCGGCCACTTCCGGCTGCATCACGAAGTTGATCCAGGCATAGGCCGCGTCATCTGCTTTGCCTTTGGCAGGCAGAACAAAGGTGTCGATCCAGCCCAGTGCACCAGCTTCAGGCGCAACAAAGGTGATGTCTGCCATATCGGCGTTCAGCTTCCAGCCGCCGGTGTCCCATGCCATCGAAGCAACAACTTCGCCCGAGCGCAGCAGGCCCATCAGCTCATCGCCGCCACCCCAGTAGGTTTTGACGTTGGCTTTACATTCGGTCAGCTTGTCTTCGACTTTGCCCATGATCTCGGCATAGGCGGCTTCGTCGCCATAGGCGGCAAACGGATCCAGACCCATCGAGTAGGCGAAACCGATCAGGGTCGGGCGCTTCAGACGGTAGGAAACCTTGCCGGCAACATCTGCGTTACACAGGTCGGTGTAGTCTTTAACCGACGCCGCTTTGGCGGTGTCGACAACCAGACCCGAGGTGCCCCAAACGTGCGGAACGCCATAGACTTCACCGTCAACGGTGGTGTTGCCTTTGGTGGCTTCCAGCATCGAAGGGATGAACTGCGAGGCGTCGATCTTGCTCAGATCGATGGGTTTGTAGATTCCAAACTCGGCCTGCGGGCCGGCGATACGGTCCTGCGACGGCTGAGCCAGGTCAAAACCGCCGCCACGGGTGGCGCGCAGCTTGGCGATCATTTCTTCGTTGTTCGATTTGGTCACCTCAACGGTGTGGCCGGTTTCGGCCTCAAACTTCGCAATAACGTCTTCCGGAGCGTAGCCGCCCCAGGTCAGCAGGCGCAGCGTGTCTGCCGAAGCAGCCGAGGTGCCCGCAACAACAGCAGCGACAGCCGCCGAAACAATAAACGAATGGGTTTTCATGTGTCTTATCCCTGTTGAAGACTCGCATATGATCATGCGAGCATGCGTCGGTACTTTGGTGGGTTTTGACCCTCTGGTCAAACGCAAACCCGCGCCAAAACGCGATAACAAGTCGGTCAATCGCGCAAGAACGAACAAAAAAGCGAAACAAAATCAATGCCGCGGACGGACCATCCCCGTAGGTCTACTGCATCAATCCGCAATCAGCCGGTCCTCCAGCCCCAACCCTGCGCCGCTGCGCAAATTCTAAGCGTTGTGTGTTTTTCAGGCATAGCGTTTGTGCTGGAACGCCGGTGGCGCCCCAGAAAGGATCACACCAGCTGTTGAGCCGCAGCGCCGGTGCGGCGCAGCCCGCGCAGTTCCGCGGGAACCTCGGTGTTGGGATTGTCGCGCATTTTGGACACAAACAGTTTGATGCAGCCACCGCAGTTCGGGGATTTGCCCAAGGCGTGATAGATCTTCCCAGGCGTGATGATCGCAGTCTCATCCGACGCGCGCATCCAATCGATGGCGGCGTGGATATCTTTGTCGCTGATGGCTTCGCAGCTGCAAATGATCATTCTGGGGTCCGTCTTTGAGTGCCCCCGAAATAGCCGAGTAAAACAATCAGGGTCAATACCCGAGTCTAAAGCTCGGAATTCTAAGCCGGTTTACGACATCGCCTTATCAGGGCCTACGAATCACTTGCCAGCCACGCGCACCCAAAAAGTGATACTGGCGAATTTTCGCCAACCTCAGGTCGCGTGACACACTATGCTTTTAGGGGATTGCAAAAACCAAGTATTTTTGTCAGTTAATGGCCAAGCCAAGTCAGCCCTCCCTCGGTCAGCCAGGTCCCTTCACTCAGTTTCCGTTTGGAAAGGACCCGAAATGACACTGCACCCGACTGCATTGACCGCCTGCACCCGACGCGTAGACAGCTGTCACTACGACACGTTTGAAATGGGCCTGCTGCCGGTCATCCGTCACATGCTCACCACCTATCGCAGCCCGGAAACCCAGGCTTGGGTCCGTGCCCAGACCGTTGCCGTGGAACGCTGGGGCGAAACCGTTGGTCTGGCCCTGTGTCAGCGCATGCAGGGTGTCATCCGTATGCTGTGGGAATGCCGCAAGTCGGATCTGTCCTTCATGGATCCGCTGGATCTGGATCAACGTGCCCTGCTCAGCGATGACGAAGAGGCACTGATGGACATGCTGCACCATATGCGCCGTGATCAGACCCCAAAAGCGCGTGACGCAGTTGAGCGGCTGACCGGCGGTATGATGGACCCACATCTGATCCGCGAAGGCCTGAAACTGGCCGCCCGCTTCCCCGCCGTTGGTGAGGCGCCCCCGTCGCGCCACAGCGGCCCGCGCCTCAGCGTTGTGGGGGGCACTGCATGAGCAAACAAACAGCGTTTAACGCACAGCGTCGCATCCGCCCCGCCGTGTTGCAACTGCGCGGCCAGCTGGACGGTGCCGGACAGGCCGGTAGTTTCCGCCAAGTGACCGAGGCCCTTTCAGCAGCAGCGCAGGTGCTGTCGCATGATGCCAGCCATTTCTATGCCGAGACGGAGTTTGGCACCATTGAGGCCTGGCGTGCGGAGCGGCAGATGCAGATCCTTCTGCGCAGCCCACATCACACCCGTCTGGACCGGATGCGTCAGCAGGTTGATCAGGCCTGTGCCCCGCTACCGACAACGCAACGGCCAATCTGGCAGGCGTAATCACGCCCCCAATCGCGGGATCCTTCCCTGGCCTGCCCCGTTGCAGCGCAGGCCTTGATGCCTCTATGTGGGGATATGGCGAACCCAGATATCCTCATCCAGCCGCTTGGCGCTGACCTCGCGCCGGCGGCCTTTGATTTAGCGACCTCGGTCTTTGTGGCGGGCAGTACCCTGCATCAGGCGCTTGGCATCACGCTGGAGGCCTATCGCACCTATTTGCAGGACGGGTTTCAACAGATGGTGCAGGAGGGCCTGTCCGTTGTCGCGCAGGACAAAAAGACGGGTGGGGTGCTTGGTTGTCTGATCGTCACCGATTTCCACGCGCATCTGAAACCGACGCCACCGCAGGACGCAGCATTTGCCCCGCTTGCCGCTTTAACCGCAGCACTGGTTGCTAAATACCGCACCCAACGCAGCATCGACTCGGGGCAGGTAATCTTGGTGGATATGGGCGCGGTCAGCCCCGCAGCCCGGGGGGTGGGATTGTATAAAGCCATGCGTCAGGCGGCCCATCAGCGGGCCCAAACCCGCGGCTTCACCCATGTCGTTGGGGAGCTGTCATCTGCAGCAACGCAGGCCTATGTGCTGGGCCACTTGGGTCATCAAAATATCGCTGAGGTGCCGTTCCAGAGCTTCGAACACAACGGAACGCACCCGTTTGCCACAATTACAGACCCGGCGTGTCTGGTTCTGGCCGAGGGGCGCCTGACCGATTAAGCCGCGTCAGACTCCCCGGTGTTTACGTTTTGAAGCAGCTTTTCACGCAGCTCCGCCAGTTCCACCGGCTTGATCAACGTGTCATCCATACCCGCCGCCCGGCATGCCTCATGTTTGCCCTGAATGGCATCCGCAGTAAGCGCCACAATCGGGGTGGGGGTCAGATCCTCACGCTGCTCCTGCGCGCGGATTGCGGCGGTCAGCTCAAACCCATCCATAATCGGCATGAAGCAATCCGACAGCACCAGATCGTAGCTGTTCTGACGCCAGAGATCCAAACCCTCATGACCATTGGCCGCCATGTCATATTCCACGCCCAACAGCTCCAGCTGCTTGGCCAGCACGGCCTGATTGATCATGTTGTCTTCGACGGCAAGGATTCGCAGCCGCTGATCCAGCGGGGCAACCCGGCTCGGGAGGTTGGTTTTGGGCTCCGCCTCGTCGTGATCGTCTTGCGTCATTTCCTCAATGCCGCTCACCAAATCAGACACAAGGATCGGACGCACTTGAACCATATAGGTGTCTTTATTGACGCGGCCGTAACGCGCCGCCCGCGACACGCCAAAGACCACAAATCGCGCACCCGGCAATGCGGCCCGCAAGAAAGACATCGTGACCTCGTCTTCGTCCAGATCAGACTGTGTTAGCAGAAACACTGGGCGCTCAACCAACCGCCCAGCCGCCAATGCCTCTTCGCGTGTATAGACGTACTCGGCCTCGACTCCCTTGCGATCAAAAAATTCTCGCAGGTACTTTTCGGCAGCATCAATGATTGCAGACAGACAAATTACATGACGCCCTTGCAGGTCTGCATGGGTTGGGGGGCCCTCTGCAGTCACAACAGGCAAGGTCACTACAAACTCAGATCCTTCGCCTTCCTTACTTTTGACCTCGATTTTCCCACCCATTAGCGTCACCAGATTGAGCGTAATCACCAACCCCAGCCCGGTGCCTTCAACCTGGCGCTTCGCGGGTGCCTCGCCTTGCGAGAAAGGTTCAAACATCTCTGCCTGAAAGGCGTCACTCATGCCGATGCCATTGTCGCGGAAGGTGAAACGTATGTTGCCGGCTTCATCCAGATCCGAAATCATCCATACGACACCGTCACGACCCGTCAGACGTTTGGCGGAATACTTCACGGCATTGCTGAGCAGGTTCAGCAGAACCTGCCGCAAACGGCCCGAGTCAGAGACGATCCAATTGGGCATATCGGGATGGATGAAATGGCGGATCCGCACCTGATTTTCGTCAGACATCACCCGCAGGGTCTGCGCCGCCCCTTCAATCACCGGGATCAGCTCCATCCGGGAATTGGCCACATCCATTTTGCCCGCCTCGATCTTGGAGGCATCCAGAATGTCATCAATGATCCGCAACAGGGACAGGGCAGAGTTTCGGATGGTCCCGACCAGCGGTCGTTGTTTGGCTTTCAGCCCTTCCGCTTCCAACACCTCCAGCATGCCGATCATGCCATTCATCGGCGTCCGGATTTCGTGGCTCATGTTGGCCAGAAACTCCCCCTTGGCTTTCGCAGCCTGCCGGGCATTGTCAATCGCGTGTAGTAGGCCGTTGGTCAGCTTGCGGTTGAGATAGCCAAAATAGAGCATCTGCGCGATCAACATCGCGACCGTGGTCATACGAATTCCGAATTCAATACCGGCCAGTTCTGCAGGTGGCGGTAATTCAGCAGGCGAGTGCAGGCCGAAAAAATCCATCGACAGCACAAAAATTACGACCCCCACACAGATCGACGACATCGCAAGTTGGGTGCGCCGCTCTGCAAGAGAGGAAAACAATAGAAACGGCATCGCCAACAGCCAGAAGCCGGAAATTTCAACTTCGATATGCAAACCAAAGTCGTAAGCGTCCCTCAGCAAATTGTAACACAGTACATTCAGCCAAATCAGGCGGCCAATATAGTGGTAGCGCGTGAATAGAACGCCAAGAACACAGAGCGATGGCAGGGTAGAGATGGTGACATTATAGACATTGGGCCACGCACCTTGGTACGAAAAATAAAGCACCCATGGCAGCAACAATAGGACGTTGCAGAAGGCAACGAACCTGCTGAAGTACAGGCTGCGGCGCAGATCGCTTTCTCTAACGCTGTCTTCATCAAGATAGTCTTGCATCAAACGCTCCGGCCCTTGTGGGGGATACTGACCTATACTCACACAAACTTGCCAAAGGGCCGCAGCCCCCATCAGACGCAGCGCTTTCAATTTTCGGGCCAGACTATGAGGCAGCGAATTTCTGAACTGACGTTGCGCAAGCAAGAAACTGGCGCATTAGACCCTTGGCTCAGGCAGTTCAACCTATACCAAGTTGGGTCCCCATACCCCCCTACGGTCAATATCCGTAAAGGCGGCAGCGCTTCGCAATCGCTTGCCCCCACCCTAAACAACTGAAAGTAAAGCTGTCTAGCTATTGGTACCGCAAGAAATGCGTGCCCGCCGAGGGGGACACTGTGCCCCAGGTGTGGGCGCTGAATGTCGGGTCTGGGATCTGGGCACGACATGTAAGCCGAGACGTGAAAAGGGCGGCGTCCCCCATCTGAGTGACGCCGCCCTTCTTAGCCGATTCGGTTTGCCTTACTTCTGCCGGTCAGACAGCAGCCCCTTGAACAGGGAGATGCACATCAGAATCAGCACGATCGCAAAGGGGAAGCCAGTGGCAATTGCCGCCGCTTGCAGCGCTGCCAGTCCGCCGCCCAGCAACAGGGCGATGGCAATGGCCCCTTCCAGCACGCACCAGAATACACGCTGTGCCGTGGGCGCGTCGGTTTTGCCACCCGCGGTGATCGAATCGATCACCAGTGAGCCCGAGTCGGACGAAGTAACAAAGAACACGATGACCAAGACAATTCCGATGAAGGACAGCAGACCAGAGAGCGGGAAGCTTTCGAACATGACAAACATCTTCAATTCCAAGCCAGCGGCCGATACCGCCTCACCTGCGCCGGACATGACCTGATCCAATGCTGCGCCGCCAAAGACCGACATCCACAGCGCCCCAACGATGGTCGGGATGATCAGCACGCAGATCACAAACTCCCGAATGGTACGGCCGCGGGACACCCGCGCAATGAACATGCCCACAAAGGGTGACCAGGAAATCCACCAGGCCCAGTAGAAGGCCGTCCAGCCCTGCATGAAGTTGGTGTCTTCCCGTCCGATCACGCCGGACAGCGCTGGAAGGTTCACAACATAAGACCCGATGTTGCTGAAGAACCCGGTCAGAATGGCAAGGGTTGGTCCAACGATCAGCACCAGGATCAACAGGGCCGCTGCCAGCACCATGTTGACCTCGGACAGGCGTTTCACCCCTTTTTCCAGACCGGCCACCACCGAAACCAAGGCAAAGGCGGTGATCAGCACGATCAGCAGCACCTTGCTGCCATCTGAGATGCCGAAGCCAAACAGGTGGTTCAATCCGGCCAGCGCCTGTTCTGCGCCAAGCCCCAAGGATGTTGCCAGACCAAAGATCGTTGCAAAAACGGCCAAGACGTCGATGACATGGCCAACTGGGCCCCAGGTTGCCTCACCAAAGATAGGATAGAAGACCGATCGCATGGTCAGCGGCAGGCCCTTGTTATAGCCAAAATAGGCCAGCGCCAGCGCCACAACCGCATAGATCGCCCAGGGGTGCAGACCCCAGTGGAAAATCGTCGCCGCCATCGCCAGCGATTTGGCCGCCTCGGGATCATTGGCCGCAGCGCCCAGCGGCGCCCAGTCGGTGCGCACCCCGCCGTCACCAAGCGCAGTACCCCCAAGCGACGTCCCATAGTGCGAGATCGGCTCGGCCACACCCCAGAACACCAGACCAATGCCCATGCCCGCGGCAAACAGCATCGCAAACCATCCGGCATAGGAATAATCAGGTTTGGCATCGTCACCCCCCAATCGGATACGGCCAAAGGGGGTCACGATCAGCAGCAGGCTGAACACCACAAAGATGTTGCCCGCCAACATAAAGACCCAATCAAACTGACTGGTCAGCGCAGGCCGCAACCAGCCAAAAAACGTCCCCGCTTGTTCCTGAAACACCAACGTAAAAAACACAAAAGCAAGGATCGTCAGGCCTGAGACAGCAAACACTGGATTGTGGATGTCTAGGCCGAAAATCTGGACGTTGTCTTGACCGACTTCATAGTCGGTATCGGTATCGTCTGACATATCTTCCTCCCATTTTATAATATAGATCCACGGTATTTTGGGAGGTTTGGCTCAACCGCTCTATTCCGACAACTTCGCATGGAAAAACGTCGGAAACGACAGGTGGCCCCTGTAAATATTGGTAGTTTGGCGCGGCAAACTCATCGCCAAAAAACAAACCGGCCCCCAAGATGAGGGCCGGAAGCTGCGCATTTCATCGCGCTAGATACGCATTCGTATGGTTTGACTGTTGGTCAGCCGGTCAGCTGCCAAGGATCCCCGGCAGGCGTAGCCCATGCTGGCGCGCGCAGTCCTTGGCGCTATCATACCCAGCGTCTGCATGACGCCAAACGCCTGAAGCCGGATCATTCCACAAAACCCGCTCCAACCGCTTGGCCGCATCATCCGTGCCGTCGGCGCAGATCACCACGCCGGAATGCTGTGAAAAGCCCATGCCAACGCCACCACCGTGGTGCAGCGACACCCAGGTGGCGCCCGAGGCGGTGTTGACCAGCGCATTCAGCAACGGCCAGTCCGACACCGCGTCAGACCCATCCATCATCGCCTCAGTCTCACGGTTGGGGGAGGCAACCGAACCCGAATCCAGATGATCCCGGCCGATCACCACAGGCGCTTTCAATTCTCCGTTTTTGACCATCTCATTGAAGGCCAAGCCAAGGCGATGACGATCGCCCAGACCCACCCAGCAGATCCGCGCCGGCAGCCCCTGAAAGGCAATACGCTCCCGCGCCATATCCAGCCAATTGTGCAGGTGCTTGTTGTCTGGCAACAGCTCTTTGACCTTCTGGTCAGTCTTGTAGATGTCTTCCGGGTCCCCCGACAGGGCCGCCCAACGGAACGGACCAATTCCGCGGCAAAAGAGCGGGCGAATATAGGCCGGCACAAAGCCCGGGAAGGCAAAGGCATTTTCCAGCCCTTCCTCAAGCGCCATCTGGCGGATGTTGTTGCCATAATCGACCGTCGGAACGCCATCGTTGTGGAAGGCAACCATCGCCGCCACCTGCACCTTCATCGAGGCACGCGCGGCGCGCTCCACCTCTTTCGGGGCGGTTTCGATTTTGGCGCGCCATTCGGCAACGCTCCAGCCCTGTGGCAGGTAGCCATTTACAGGATCATGCGCACTGGTCTGGTCAGTCACGATATCGGGGCGGATGCCGCGCTTGTGAATTTCGGGGAAGATATCGGCGGCGTTGCCAATCAGGGCAACCGATTTGGCTTCCCCCGCTTTGGTCCAACGCTCAATCATCTCCAGCGCTTCATCAAGGCTATGGGTCTTCTCATCCACATAGCGGGTGCGCAGACGGAAATCGGCGGACTTCTCATCACATTCCACCGCCAGACAGCAGGCCCCGGCCATCACCGCCGCCAAGGGCTGGGCGCCGCCCATGCCCCCCAGACCGCCGGTCAAGATCCAGCGCCCTTTCAGGTCACCGCCATAATGCTGGCGCCCGGCCTCCATGAAGGTTTCATAGGTGCCCTGCACGATGCCCTGACTACCAATGTAGATCCATGAGCCGGCTGTCATCTGGCCGTACATCGCCAGACCTTTCTTATCGAGCTCATTGAAGTGATCCCAATTCGCCCAATGCGGCACGAGGTTTGAGTTTGCGATCAAAACGCGCGGCGCGTCTTTGTGGGTTTTTACAATGGCCACGGGTTTGCCGGATTGCACCACCAAGGTCTCATCCGCCTCCAGCTGTTTCAGGCTGTCCACGATCAGGTCGAAATCCTGCCAAGTGCGCGCGGCGCGACCAATGCCGCCGTACACCACCAACTCATGCGGGTTTTCAGCCACATCGGGATGCAGGTTGTTCATCAGCATCCGCAAGGGTGCCTCAGTCAGCCAGCTTTTGGTGGTCAATGTGGTGCCGGTGGGTGGGTAAACATCCCGGCTGTTTTTACGTGGGTCGGTCATCATGCGCTCCCTTCGGAAGTAATGGCGCCCGAGAGGGCAAGGGTTGTGAGGTGGTCCAACATCTTCTGCAGCTGCGGACGCAGGTCCGCCGCACGGGACGGATCCCAGGCCCAGGGCGCGGCCTCTTGCATGTAGCCGCGTTGGGCGATTTCCATCTGGATGGCGTGGATGCTCTGGGCCGGTTGACCGTAATGGCGGGTGGTCCAGCCGCCTTTGAAACGGCCGTTCAGCACCGCAGGTCTGCCGGAGGCCCGGGCGATGTCATCCACCGCGGCCTCTACTGCGGGCGCGCAGGTGGTGCCCAGATTGGTGCCGGTGTTGAAAATGGGCAGTTCACCCTCAAACAGAAACGGGATGTTTGACCGGATGGAGTGGCAATCAAACAGGATCGCAACGCCATGTTTGGCGCGCACCCGGTCCAACTCGGCCGCCAAGGCATCGTGGTAAGGCGCGTGGTAGGCCAATCGCCGCGCTTCAACCTCATCGGCCGAAGGCTCCTGCCCCGCGTGCCAGATCGGCTGCCCGTCAAAATCGGTCAGCGGCACCAGCGTTGTGGTGTTCTGACCGGGATAGAGCGACACGCCAGTCGGGTCGCGGTTGGCGTCGATGACATAGCGATGCACATGTGACCGCACCACCGTCGCGCCGGGCAGCAGCCCCTCATAGAGCTGCACGATATGCCAATCCGTATCCGCCAGCTGCGTGCCATTGGGGTTCAGGCGCCCCGCAATCGCCTCCGGCACCTCGGTGCCGCCATGCGGCTGGCCCAGTACAATTGGGCCATCGCCCCGAATGACGTCAAACACCTGCATCAGCCCATCTCCGGCAGTTCTGCCGTCAGCCCGTCCAGCAAGGCCCCGTCTGCTACCAGCGCTTTGGCCGCCTCAAGGTCCGGCGCCATGTAGCGGTCCTCTTCCAGTCGGGTCACATCCTGACGCAGCCGGGTCAGCACCAGTTGCAGCACCGGACTGGTCTGCAGCGGCGCGCGGAATTCCACGCCACGCGCGGCGCAAAGCAGTTCGACCCCCAGGATGTAATTCAGGTTTTCAGCCATCTGCATCAGACGACGCGCACCATGGGCGGCCATGGAAACGTGATCTTCCTGGTTGGCCGAGGTCGGCGTGCTGTCGGTCACGCAGGGGTTTGCAAGGTGCTTGTTTTCACTCATCAAAGCGGCGGTCGTCACCTCAGCGATCATCAGGCCCGAATTGAGACCCGGATCCGGCGTCAGGAAAGGCGGCAGATCAAAACTCAGGGTTGGGTCAACCATCAGCGCGATGCGTCGTTGGCTGATCGCACCAATCTCAGAGGTGGCCAGCGCAATCATATCCGCAGCGAACCCAACCGGTTCCGCATGGAAGTTGCCACCAGAAACGATCAAACCGGCGTCGGTCAGCACCAGCGGATTGTCCGTGGCGGCATTGGCCTCAATCAGCAGGGTCTGGGCGGCTTGGCGCAGCACATCCAGCGCCGCGCCGGTGACTTGCGGCTGACAGCGGATGCAATAGGGATCCTGCACCCGGGTGTCATCATCCCGATGGCTTTCGCGGATTTCCGATCCGTCCAGAATGGCCCGCATCGCCTCAGCGGCCTCGATCTGGCCGCGATGTCCGCGCAGGCTATGGATTTCAGGCTGCAGCGGCGCTGTGGATCCCATGATCGCATCCGTCGACAGCGAGGACACCACCAGTGCATTGCGCGCCGCGCGCCAGATCTCAAACAGACCGGCAAGACCGTAGGCGGTGGAAAACTGGGTGCCGTTGATAAAGGCCAGCCCTTCCTTGGGGCCCAGTTCAATCGGCTGCAACCCGGCCCGCGCCAGCGCCTCGGCACCGGGCAGCACCTCACCCTGATATTCGGCCTCCCCCTCACCGATCACAACGGCGGTCATATTTGACAACGGGGCCAGATCCCCGGACGCGCCAACGGATCCTTTGGCCGGGACGACGGGTGTCACCCCCTTAGCCAGCATATCCTGCATCAGCTCAATCAGGGCCCAGCGCACGCCGGATGCGCCCCGCCCGAAGCTCAACAGTTTAAGCGACATCATCAGCCGCACCATCCGGCGCGGCATCGCCTCACCCACGCCGCAGCAATGGCTGAGGATCAGGTTGCGCTGCAGGGTGGCGGTGTCCTCAGGCGCGATCTTCATGCTGGCCAGTTTGCCAAACCCGGTGTTGACCCCATAAACCGGCGCCTCCCCGGCGGCGGCTGCGGCAATGCGGTCAGCGGCAGCCTCAATCGCCGGGCGACAGCTATCGTCCAGACAAATTGCCGCCTCGGTGCGATAAATCTCTTCAAGCTGCGTCAGGTTGACCTGACCGGGTGTAAGGGTGAGTGGGATCACGCTTGACCTCCAAAGATACGTTTGTAGAGCGGGTTAAACCCGATGCGATAAGACAGTTCGGCGGGGTGGCTGACATCCCAGATCGCCAGATCAGCGCGTTTGCCCGCGGCGATCACACCCCGGTCTGACAGACCAAGCGCACGCGCCGCGTGGCAGGTGACGCCCGCCAGCGCTTCGGCCGGGGGCAGGCGAAACAGGGTGCAGCCCATGTTCATCGTCAGCAACAGCGACGTCAGCGGTGAGGACCCGGGATTGCAATCCGTGGCCAGCGCCATGGGCACCTTATGGGTGCGCAGCAGTTCCACCGGCGGTTTTTGTGTTTCCCGCAACGTGTAGAAGGCCCCCGGCAGGATCACCGCAATGGTCCCCGCCTGCGCCATGGCCCGCACCCCGGCCTCATCCAGATATTCAATATGATCAGCAGAAAGCGCCCCGTAAGAGGCCGCAAGCTTGGCGCCCCCCAGATTGGACAGCTGTTCGGCATGCAGCTTAACCGGCAGCCCCAAGGATTTGGCGGCCTCAAACACCCGCGCGATCTGATCCGGCTGGAAGGCAATACCTTCGCAGAAGCCATCCACCGCATCGACCAGACCTTCCTGATGCGCGGCGATCAGCGTGGGGATGACAACCTCATCAATATAAGCATCATCGCGCCCCTTATATTCCGGCGGCGTGGCATGGGCCCCCAGATAGGTGGTCTTGACCGTGATGTCCCGACGCTTGCCGATCTCTCGCGCGGCCCGCAGCATCGTCAGCTCGGCCTCACGTTCCAGCCCGTAGCCCGATTTGATCTCAAGCGTTGTCAGCCCTTCGGAGATCAGCGCATCCACCCGTGGCAAGGCGCTGATGACCAGCTCCACGAAGGCGGCCTGCCGCGTGGCCTTCACTGTTGAATTGATGCCGCCGCCAGCGCGGGCGATTTCCTCATAACCGGCCCCGTTCAGGCGCATCTCAAATTCCTGGGCACGGTCGCCGCCGAACACCACATGGGTGTGGCAATCAATCAAGCCCGGTGTCACCAGCCGACCTGCAAGATCCTCCACCGCAGCGCCTGCATATTGCGCGGGCAGATCCTGTTCGGCCCCGACCCATTCGATCTGCCCGTCAGACAGAACCAGCGCGCCCGCATCGATCATCCCATAGCCCGAGGCGCCCTCATTGATCGTCGCAATCTTGGCGTTTCGAAGGATCAGTTTTGGACTCATGTCAGCCATTCCAAAGTTGCGTGAAGCGATTTTTTAGGTATAGGTCTAAAAATTAAATGTCTATACAAAAAGAGATCAACATGAAGGTTTACGCCAATCAGGTACTTTGCGGGCAGCAGTGGCTTTCCAACTGCTGCGTCACCTTTGTTGATGGCATCATCACCGGCATCGAAGAGAACGCCGCTGCCAGCGATGCGGACCACAACGTCGATGTGTTGCTGCCAGCGCTGGCCAATCTGCACAGCCACAGTTTTCAACGCGCAATGGCCGGCATGACCGAGGTGCGCGCGGCGGGCAAAGACAGTTTCTGGACCTGGCGCGATCTGATGTACCGGTTTCTGGATCATCTGACGCCCGACCATGTTGAAGCGATCGCGGCCCTGGTTTTCATGGAGATGCAGGAAGCGGGCTATGCTGCGGTGGGTGAGTTTCACTATGTCCACCACCAAACCGGCGGGCGCCCCTACGATCAGCTGGCTGAGCTGAGCAACCGGATCTACGCCGCCGCCCATCAGACCGGCATTGGGCTGACGCATTTACCGGTTCTTTACAGCTACGGCGGTGTTGATCAGCAACCACTGGCAGGCGGTCAGCTGCGGTTCGGTAATGATGTCACGCGCTATCTGGATCTGGTTGAGGCCTGCAAAACCAACCTGACCCACCTGCCGCCTGACGCACGGGTTGGCATCGCCCCGCATTCCCTGCGCGCCACAAGTCCCGGCGACCTTACCCAGGTTCTGAAGGCCACGCCGAACGGGCCGGTGCACATCCATATCGCGGAGCAACAGAAAGAGGTCGCGGATGTCACCGCAAAGCTGGGCCAACGTCCGGTCGCCTGGCTGCTGGACAACGCCGAGGTCAATGAACGCTGGTGCCTGATCCACGCGACCCATATGACGGATTCAGAAACCATCGCCATGGCAGAAAGCGGCGCGGTGGCTGGCCTCTGCCCCATTACCGAGGCCAATCTGGGCGATGGCCCGTTCAACGGGCCGGTGTTTTTGGAACACGGCGGGCGCTTTGGGGTCGGCTCAGACTCAAACGTTCGGATCGCATTGGGCGAAGAGATGCGAAGCCTGGAATACTCCCAACGTCTGCGCGACATGGCGCGCAATGTGATGATCACGGGCGAAGGTTCGGTCGGCACATCGCTCTACCTGAATGCAGCGCGGGGCGGTGCGCAGGCGCTGGATCGTCAGGCAGGCACAATCGCGCTGGGGCAACTGGCCGATCTGGTCGCCATTGATAGCAACCACCCAACGCTATGCGCCTTGCAGGGCGATCAACTGCTGGACGGTCTGTGTTTCGCCGCACCTGAGGGTATTGTTACCGACACCTGGTCCGCCGGTCGCCACATGGTTCAGGCAGGCCGCCACGTGGACCGCGAGGCCATCCTGCGCCGCTACCGCGCAACAATTGCAGACCTGCTGCAACGCATCTGATGTGTGAAGAAATAAAGTGGTCGGAGTGAGAGGATTCGAACCTCCGGCCCCTGCCTCCCGAAGACAGTGCTCTACCAGGCTGAGCTACACTCCGACTCCGAATCGCGGTCTGTCTTGGAGCAGGTTTCGGGCGCCTGCCAACACGCGTTTCGTTGGGTGCAGGCTCTATCCAGCATTCCCTACATATTGTCAACCATCGCCAGTGACAATTTCGAGGCGCTTCCATGGCTTGGAAAAGCACACAGGTTTTGCCAATAAAACAGGAGGTGACACACAGGTTGCATCCGGAAATGCGGTAAATCACCTGCATCAGGCCGCGCATTTTACCCGTGCTAAAAAAGGAGTCCGCCTTTACAGCACATCCTGATACCCTATCCTAAAGTGGTAAGTTTTCAGAGGATAAAGTGCACGCTGACCAACCAGATATCCCCTTTGCCAAAGAGGAGTTGCAGCAGCGACTGCAGACGTTTCGGTTTACCATCTGGTTACAGCTTGCCCTGCTTGTCCCGTGGTCGATTTTCCTCTTGTTGGATGGCGATACCGCACGGCTGAGCTTTATGGCCCTGTTATTGGCCATCTCCGGCCTTGTGATGCTCCTCCTGCGGCAAGGGTATCACTACGTGGCCCGGGTGTTCTGGATCATCACGATTGGGGTGATTTTCCTCATCACCTCTCATATCTTTGGGGCCAACACCAGTGCGGAGCTGAGTGGCTTTATGCTGCTTGGCCTGCCGTTGTTGGTGTTCTCCTGGCAGGATGAATTTCGCACTGCACTATGGCTTTCCTGCCTGTCCCTGGTGCTGTGTACACTGATCTTTGCTCATGATGTGCTGCCTTTGCGTGGAATGTTCTTCCCGATCCAGGATCACACCCCCAGCGATATCACTGCCAATATTCTGATGGTCCGCCTATCCGTCGCCGTGCTGCTGATTGCCCAGATCTGGCACTTCAGTCGCCGCAGCTACATTGCCCAGCGCGGTGCCCGGCTGGCGCGCGAGAAGGCCCTGGGGGCGACCCGCGCCAAAGGTGATTTCCTGGCCAATATGAGCCACGAAATCCGCACCCCGATGAACGGGATCGTCGGGATGATTGAGATTTTGGAAACCATGCACCTCAGCATCAGCCAAAGCCGCGCGGTGGGCACGATCCGCAGCTCGGCCTTTGCGCTGCTGGGGATCATCGATGATATTCTGGATGCCTCCAAGATTGAGGCAGGCAAACTGTCTATCGAGCCGAGTGATTGTGAGCTGCAGCCGCTTGTGGAACAAACCGCCCTCACGCTGCAGCCTTTGTCGGATGAGCTGAACGTGCGGTTGCACCTGCTGATCCATCCGAAACTGCCCGAGTGGGTCGAAACCGATGCCGGACGGCTGCGTCAGGTGCTGCTGAACCTTTTGTCCAACGCCATCAAATATTCCGCCACCAAGCTGACCCAGCGCACCGGCAGCGTGCGGTTTCATGTGGAACCCGGCGCCAAGGAAACCGTGATCTTCACCATCTCCGACAATGGCATCGGGATGAGTGAGGCCGTGCAGCGCGAGCTGTTTCAGCCCTTTGCCTCTGGCGAGTCATTCTCACGCAAACAGGTTGGGGGCACGGGTCTGGGTCTGGCCATCACACATGAGCTGGTCACCCTGATGAACGGCAAGATCGTCATCCGCAGCACCGAAGGGCGCGGCACAAAGATCACGGTCATCCTGCCCCTACCCACCGCCCGTGGCCCCAAGGTGCGGCCCACGATCGCCGGCTGCAATACATATCTTGTCGCGCCGCAGACCCAGTATGAACGCCAGCTTTATCACACCCGCATCGCTGAGGCGGGGGGCCATCTGGAGTTTGTAGAAGATCCGACGCTGTTCTTGGAAATGCTGGAGGGCCCGAAGCCACATCCAATCTTCCTTCTGTCGCCAGCCGCGCGTTCCAACCACCCGGACCTGCGCGAACGCATTGCCGCCAAAATCCCGGATGCCCGGTTCCTGATCCTATCCTCAGTCCGGCATGCAGACTTTGGCCAGCTTGATCCGCGCGCCTTTCAGATCCAGACGCATCCCACCATGGCAACCGACCTCTATCGTGCTTTGGGACAGCTCTCTGGCGCCATCCCCACCCTTGCGCCGGTTGAGGCCGCACCGCGCGCCACCGTCCGGGAAAACGCCCAACGAAGCATCGATTTCGCCAACAAATGTGTCTTGGTGGTGGAAGACAACGCAATCAATCAGACCGTCCTGTCCTCGCAGCTGGAGCAGCTGAACATCGACCATGCCGTTGTGTCCAACGGGCTTGAGGGCATCAGGTCCTGGCAGTCCGGCCTCTATGATGTGATTTTGACCGACTGCCATATGCCGGTGATGGATGGCTTTGAAATGGTGGGGCGCATTCGCGAAACCGAGGCGCAGCTAGATGCCCGGCCGACCCCGATTATCGCCATCACCGCAAATGCGCAGTCCAGCGAAGCCAAACGCTGTATTGAGGCCGGGATGAGCGCCTTTCTGGCCAAACCCTTTGAGCTGCAGCAGTTGCGCCGCACGTTGGCGCACGCACTCGATCTGGACTGATCCGGCGCGGCCGAACAGCCCGTCCGCCGATACATCACACAACCTTTACCAGATCAAACCGGTGCCTCACAGGCGCAGGTATAGCGATTTGACTCCTGCCGAAGGGTCGGGAACAGTAATATAGTCAAACCCGAATACAGCAGAGGATCGCCGACGCACCCCCTATGAACCAGGCAGACATAAGATCAATTATCCGCGACCGTGACGTTGCCCGTCGGGCGCAGCTGGCCCGCGTCGCCGTTGTGATTACAAGTGCGATCTGCCTGCTCTGGATGGTTGTTTTTCTGGCGCTCGGGGATACCAGTTCCGCCCTGGCAACATCCTTTGCAGCCTGGCCCACATGGGCGGCCTTTGGGCTTTATATGCTGGGGCTGCACAGATTGGCGCGGGCGTTTTGGCTGATCACCTTCCCGGCCACCTGCCTGCTGGCAACGCTTTACTACAGCACCAATATCAACCCCGAGCTGGTCTTCCTCAGCATCATCGGCGTGCCCTTCCTGTTCTATTCCTGGGACGCGGAGAAGCGGCAGCTTTGGGGCATGGTTGCCTATCAGTTTGTGCTGACCGTTATTGCGTTGGGGTTTGACCGATTCGGCGATCCCAGTTGGTTTCCCACCGGGCTGTCATCGTCGCTGATGGATCCCACCACAATCGATTGGGGCGTTCGGATGACAGTGGCCAGCGTGCTGCTGGTCGAGCTGACATACTTTGCCTATCTCACCCAGCGTTCAGCCAGTGAGACAGAAAAAGCGCTGGAAGATGCCCATGCCGCCGCCAAGTCCCGCGGTGAGTTTCTGGCCAATATGAGCCATGAAATCCGCACCCCAATGAACGGGCTGATCGGCATGATCGAAGTGCTGGAAACCATGGATGATGACCGCAAACATGAGCGTTCCATCGGCATGATCCGCAATTCGGCCTTTTCGCTGCTGCGCATTCTGGATGACATTCTGGATGCCAGCCAGATCGACGCCGGCAAGCTGAAGGTTGAGCGCACCAAAGTGGAATTGCGCCCCCTTGCCGAAGGGGCGGCGCAGACCCTACAGACCATGGCGAACAGTCTGGATGTTGAGATGCGCATGCTGGTCGATCCAACATTGCCGGAATGGATCTGGGCCGACTCGGGCCGGTTGCGGCAGGTCTTGCTGAACCTTCTCAGCAACGCCGTGAAATATTCCGCCAAACGCCTCACCGGGCGCCGTGGCCGGGTGTTTTTGCACGTCACCTATTGCCCCGATGGCGGGCTGTGCCTTGAGGTGCGCGACAACGGCACCGGGATGAGCGCCGAGGTCATGGCCGATCTGTTCCAGCCCTTCGCCGCTGGCGAAACCGCTTCGCGCCGGGTTGTTGGCGGGACCGGTCTGGGTCTGGCGATCACCCGCTCGCTGGTGGAGTTGATGGAGGGGGAGATTCAGGTCGAACCGCGTGAGACCGGCGGCACCCGGGTTTCGGTCAACTTGCCGATGGAGGCCGCCGACGGACCGCAGAACCAACCCAGCCTGAAGGGGCTGCAGGTGGTGTGTTTCGATCTACTGGACGAAGAAGTGCGCACCGGCATGGATGAAATCCTGAAAGGCGGGGGCGCGGATCTGCATTTCGTCAGCACCATTTCCGACCTGAAGGATCTGCTGCCACTGGACGGGCCGCCGCCGATCTTCATGCTGCCAACCCCGGATGAGGCAGAGGCGGACCGGCTACAAAACGGCATCGAAGATTATGTGCCTGACGCCCGCATCATCCGCTTCAGCGCCTCACGCGCTGCGCGGTATGGGTTGCAGAATGAACGGGTCTATCTGATCCAGATTTTCCCGATGATGGGCAGTGAGTTGTTCCGCGCCCTAGCCGGGCTTGGGGGCACCCTGCCCAAATCCGAAGCCAAGCCAAATCCGGCCCCCGATCTGGATGCAGAAAGCCTGCCCCGCGCAGCGATTGAACGTCAGACGCAAACCCATCACGACCCGCCTAAAACAGCCCCATCCGCGGCAAACGCCCGGCTGTTGGTGGTGGAAGACAATGAGATCAACCGGCAGGTCCTCAGCAAACAGTTGGAGATTTTGGGCTACACCCATGATCTGACCGAACATGGTCAGGAGGGTTTGGAGGCCTGGCAGCGGGATCGCTACGATCTGATCCTGACCGATTGCCAGATGCCCTTGATGGATGGCTTCGAAATGACCCGCCACATTCGCGTGGCCGAAGCCGACACAGGCGCCCCCCGGATCCCGATAATTGCGATCACTGCCAATGCCTTGAAGGGCGAGGCCGAGCGCTGTCTGGCGATGGGAATGGATGACTACCTGTCCAAGCCCGTGGAAATGGAGAACTTGCGCCGCAAGCTGGAATTGCACCTTTCTAAAGGCGACGGAGCGGCCTAAACTTCCCCTATTACGACCCCACCCATCCACGCTTTTCTGCCGGACTATCGCCCACAAAGGCCATTCAATGACGTCACCGCCCAATTCTCCGGTCCTCACGCGCGATCTGGTCCGCCGGATCAAAGCCGCCTATGTGGCCGTGGGATTGTCGATCTTTGCCGGTGTGCCTTGGCTGATCTATTTCCTGTGGAACGGGATGTATGTCTCGGTCGTCTACACGCTGATTTCCCTCGCCCCTTACTTCGTGATCGTGTTGCTGTTCTGGCGCGGATACCATTATCTGGGCCGGGTGTTTTGGCTGTTGGTGGCCTCTTTCGTAAGCTTCTTAACCGCCCTTGCCGGTGGTGATTACACCAGCCCCGAAGTCTACTTCTTTGCGCTCTTGGCCTTCCCGTTTCTGGTGTTTTCCTGGGAACGCGAACGGCGCACGATGATTGTGGTCGGTGCCTATCTGATTGTGCTGGCGCTGCTGGCGCTTGGGTCTGATTTTCTAGGGCTGTCTGAGCTGTTGCTGCCCAATCTGCCCAGCCAGCCGCAGGCCAACTCCGCCGCGCAAAACGCCCAGACCGATTTCTTCATTCGGATGACCGTGGCCATCATCCTGATGGCTGAGCTGGGGTATTTTGCCTATCTCACCCGACAATCGAACACCGAAGCCGCCAATGCCCTGATCCAGGCCCAACAGGCCAGCCGCGCCAAGGGCGAGTTTCTGGCCAATATGAGCCATGAAATCCGCACCCCGATGAACGGGCTGATCGGTATGTTGGAAGTGTTGGAAAGCATGGGGGTGGATGAACGTCAGGCCCCAACCGTTGGCACCATCCGCAATTCGGCCTTTTCGCTGCTGCGTATCATCGACGACATTCTAGATGCCTCCAAGATTGAGGCCGGAAAACTGGATGTTGAGCTGAACCGGACCGAGCTTTTGCCGGTGATCGAAGGGGTTGCGCAGACCTTGCGGCCGCTGGCCGATGATTCCGACGTTCGGCTGCGGCTGTTCATTGATCCACGCATTCCGCCTTGGGTGGTCTCCGACTCCGGTCGTTTGCGTCAGATCCTCCTGAACCTTGCCAGCAACGCCATCAAGTTTTCCTCACGCCGGCTGACCAATCGCGATGGTGAGGTGTTTTTCCGGGTGACCAAGGTTGGCGACAACCGGGTTGAATTCCGCCTGTCCGACAACGGCATCGGCATGAACGACTCGATGAAACAGCGCCTGTTCCAACCCTTTAGCCAGGCTGAGGGTGCCTCCAAGATGCATATCTCGGGCACTGGGCTGGGGCTGGTGATCACCAAAAACCTGGTGGAGCTGCTGGGCGGCAAGATCAGCGTCGACAGCCAGCCCGGAATCGGCACTGAAATCACTGTCACCCTGCCGCTGCGCAAGGCCGACGGCCCCAGCCGCCTGCCCGACATCACAGATACTGAAATCGTCTGTTTCTCGCTCAGCGATATCAACATCGATGACGGGCTGCGCAAAATGCTGCAGCGGAGCGGCGCCAAGATCGATTTTGTAAACTCGGTGGAACAGTTGAGCCGGCTCAAGTTCGCGCAGACCCCTATCATTATCCTGCCCACCGACGACGTGGTGCTGGGCAATGAGGTCCAGCGTACCGTTGAACGGATGCTGCCCGGCACCAAGTTCCTGCGGTTCACCTCAGATCGCTCTGCCCGCTACGGGCTGAACCATCCCGACAGCTATCTGGTACAAATTTTCCCCTTGATGCTGTCGGATCTACTGCTGGCCATCGCCACCCTGACGGGCCGCCAAACCGTTGAGGAACCCTCCCCAACGCAGGCCCCCGTTGAACCGGCGCCAGAGGCCGCTGGCACAACCCGGATCCTTGTGGTTGAGGACAATGAAATCAACCAGGTTGTTCTGAGTAAGCAATTGGAAATACTAGGCTTTCCACATGACATCGCCAGCAACGGCGCTGAAGGCCTGAAGCGTTGGCGGTCAGGCGATTTCCATCTGGTGCTGACCGATTGTCACATGCCGATCATGGATGGATTTGAACTGACGGCTGAGATCCGGGAAACCGAAAAATCGCTGCAAATGCCGCCCACCCCGATCATCGCCATCACCGCCAACGCGCTTGAGGGTGAGGCAGAGCGGTGCCTGCAGGCGGGCATGGACGGCTATCTGGCGAAACCGATTGAGTTGAACGCATTGCGCCAGAAGCTCATCGAGGTGATGGCCAGCAGTTGACGCTACCAGCGTTTCAAACACCGCGTGAACGCAAAACACCCGCCCCTTTGCAGGGACGGGTGTAATTCTTTCAGATCAGCGATGGATCAGAGGCTGGCGTCCAGCGCCGCAACCACTGCGTCGCCCATGCCCGAGGTGCTGACCGGGGTCACGCCTTCCTCACCCAACAGATCCGCGGTGCGCACACCGTCCGCCAGAACCTGCTCAACCGCGGCTTCCAGGCGATCGGCTTCAGCACCTTGATCAAAGGAGTAGCGCAGCGCCATCGAGAAGCTGAGGATACAAGCGATCGGGTTGGCTTTGCCTTCGCCGGCGATATCCGGCGCCGAACCGTGTACCGGCTCATACAGTGCTTTCGGACGGCCATTGGCCATCGGTGCACCAAGGCTGGCCGAGGGCAGCATGCCCAGCGAACCGGTCAGCATCGCGGCGGCGTCAGACAGCAGGTCACCAAACAGGTTGTCGGTCACGATCACATCGAACTGTTTGGGCCAGCGGCACAGCTGCATCGCACCGGCGTCGGCATACATATGCGACAGCTCAACCTCGGGGTAGTCTTTCGCCACCTCGGTCACAACTTCACGCCACAGAATGCCCGATTCCATCACGTTGGCTTTTTCCATCGAGCAGAGTTTTTTGCCGCGACGCATCGCCAGTTCAAACGCCGAACGGGCCACACGATCGATCTCGGACTCGGTGTAGCGCTGGGTGTTGATGCCAACACGTTCGTTGCCCTCTTCGATGATGCCGCGCGGCTCACCAAAGTAGATGCCCGAGGTCAGTTCGCGCACGATCATGATGTCGAGGCCCGCGACCACATCTTTCTTCAGGGATGAGAAATCGGCCAGCGCGTCAAAACACTGCGCCGGACGCAGGTTCGAATACAGGTCCATTTCCTTGCGCAGGCGCAGCAGGCCCCGCTCGGGCTTCACAGAGAAGTCCAGTTCGTCGTATTTCGGGCCGCCAACGGCCCCCAGCAGAACCGCGTCCACCGACTGGGCCTGCTCCATGGTTTCGTCGGTCAGAGGGGTGCCATGCGCGTCATAAGAGGCGCCGCCAACCAGGCCTTCGCTCACGTCAAATGACAGGTCACGCTTGGCGCCGAACCAGTCAATGATCTTGCGCACTTCTGCCATGACTTCGGGGCCAATGCCGTCACCGGGCAGGATAAGAAGCGAAGGGTTGGTCATATTGCTTTTCCTCGGTTTTATCTGTTGCCAAACGCCTACCCGTTAAGGCGAAAATGGTCAAGAAATGAAGGGCCTCAAGCCGCTTTCAAGTGCCTGCCAAACCGTGGAAATACGGGGGATATTGCGCAGCGCCTGTGGTGTGGCCAGCCAGACCGGCAAAGCGGGCACCTCAAGACCCAGATCCAGCCGCCGCACGTCCGGGGTTTGATCGATCAGCCAGCGCTGGCCAAAGCCGATTCCGCAGCCCGATTTGATCAGCTCCCAATAGGTGTTTTGCGCATCACAACGGGTGGAAAACCAATCGCGGGTCGCAGGCCAGCCCAGATCCCGCATGCCACGCAGGATCAGCTCACTTTGATCATAGCCCACCAGCGCATGATCCTGATCCAACAGATCCTGCGGCTGATGCGGCATTGGCCTGTCCTGCAGGTAACTCTCCGCCGCACAAACTGCCATCTGCAGGTCCCCCAGCTTGCGCGTGACCACCTCCAGCTGGGTGGGGCGATACATCCGGATCGCGATGTCTGCTTCCCGAAACAGCAGATTGTCACTGCTGTCGCTGGCGGTCAGATCCAGCGTAGTCTCAGGATGATGCCGGCGCAGCTGACCCAGGATCGGCGGCAGGATCTGTTGTGCCACCACCTCGCTCGCGGCGATCCGCACAGGGCCGCGGGCTTCGGTGTCCCGACCTGCCACGGTCAGGGCGATCTCACTCATCGCTTCCTGCATACGCCGCGCGGCGGGCAACATCGTGCGCCCGGCCTCTGACAGGGCCAGCCCACGCGGCTGCCGTAGGAACAGCGTCACGCCCAGATCCTGTTCTATCTGCTTCATCTGCCGGCCCAATGTCGGCTGACTGACCCGCAACTGCCGCGCCGCCGCCGAAAGCGACCCCGCCTCGGCCACAGCCAGGAAATTGCGCACAAGGGTCCAGTCGAGGTGGGTCAAGTTATCCATTCATTCATGAATACATGAGATCCAAACTTAGGCAATTTTTTAAGATCAAAATCCGCGCGAAACTATGGCGGATGGTTTTGAAAGGACGACAAAATGACCCAAACTGTTTTGATCCTTGGCGCCACCGGCCGATTTGGTCGCCACTGCGCCAGCGCCTTTGCCGCGGCGGGCTGGCAGCTGCGCCGGTTTGATCGGGCACGTGATGATCTGGCTCAGGCCGCCCGAGGTGTGGATGTCATTGTTGCAGGTTGGAATCCGCCCTACCAGAACTGGGCCGCAGAGGTTCCGATCCTGCATGAACAGGTGCGGCAGGCGGCCTTGGCCAATGATGCAACGGTGATCCTGCCCGGCAATGTCTATGTCTACGGCCCCGACGCGCCCTTTGGCTGGACCGCAGATACCCCACATCTGGCCCGGAACCCTTTGGGCCGCATCCGCGCCCAGATGGAAGCGGCCTATCGCGATGCAGGGGTGCGGACGATCCTCTTGCGGGCGGGCGATTTTCTGGACACCGAAGCCTCGGGAAATTGGTTTGACAAGGTGATGGCGCCCAAACTGCGCAAGGGCATCCTAACCTATCCCGGCCGCCCTGATGCCCCACATGCCTGGGCCTATCTGCCCGATCTGGCCCGCGCAGCCGTCGCCCTGGCAGATAAGCGCGCAGCCTTGCCGCGTTACTTGGACCTGCCGTTTCCGGGCTACACGCTGACAGGGCAGCAACTGGCAGATGCCCTGTCCCAGGCGCTTGCGCAGCCTGTCCAACTGCGCCGCATGTCATGGGCGCCGCTGCATCTGATGCGGCCGTTCCTGCCGATGATGAAACATCTTTTTGAGATGCGC
Source organism: Thalassovita sp. (assembly GCF_963691685.1). Lineage (GTDB taxonomy): Bacteria > Pseudomonadota > Alphaproteobacteria > Rhodobacterales > Rhodobacteraceae > Thalassobius. The sequence continues at coordinate 222,379 of NZ_OY829290.1, read as the reverse complement.
TATCTCTGGGATCTGCCGCACCAGCTGGATGGTACAACCTTCCAGAATTACCTGCCCGAGTTCATCCCCACCCCGGAGGAGCACGCCCTGCAACAGGCCACGCGCCACCTGTCGGGATCGGCTGCGGCACAGGTCACGGCGGCTTGATATCCACCCAGACCAATCGGTGACGGCTGGCAGCGGGATCCGCGTCACTGATCCCCGCCGCGATCACCGTCACATCCCGCGACGGCAGCACATAGTCCACCCGCATCGGCCCGGTTTGGGCCCAGTTCACCGTTGGACCCTTGGCTGCCAGAGGGTCCTGTAAGTCGGGATGGCCGAGCAAGGCCAGCAGGGGTGGTTTCTGCCCCTCGCCCAATGTCGGGTCATTGTTGGCATCGCCCAGCAAGACCACAGGCCCCTCAGGCACCGGGCCAAGCTGCCCGGCCAGCAGCGCCAGCCACAATCGCAACTCATCCGCGTTGCGGTACCCATTGCGATCCTCTGGCCCGTCGAACACCGGCGGGCTGGCATGAAACGCCAGCAGGTTCACCCGCCCCTTGGGGGTGGCCACCGGGACCAGCCAATGGGCCACCGCGCTTAACCGCTGCACGTCGCGAAACGCATCTGGCAACACCTCAGGCCGGGTGGCCCCCTCAGCCCCGGGCAGTTCCGCCCATAGCAGCGGGGAAAAATCCCTGACGCCCTCCTCCTCCACCGGGTAGCGCGACAGGAGGGCCATGCCGCCCTGCCCCGAAAACTGACCATAGCCCTGCGCATCACGGGCGTGCCCCAATCGCCCGTCACCATCCAGATCCAGCCCCGTGGGCCGGCCAGAATTGGGGCGCAGCGCAAACACAAAAGGGTAATCCACCCCTCGCAAGCGCAAGAGATCGGCAAAGGCCGTCAGCGCCTGCCGCCCATGGTCAAAATCAAAGTCCTGCAACAGCACGATATCTGGCCGCGTGTCAGCAATGACCGCAACCACGGCCTGCACCTGCGCCTCACCGCGCAGGATGTCGCGCAGCAACAGGCCGGGCCCTTTGCGCGATAACTCTGTGTTGAAGGTGGCAATGCGCAGCCCCTGCGCAGTCGGTTCATTTGCTGAGGCGCCCCCGGCAAAGGCCCAAAAGATCACGACGGCAATCAGCCGCCGAAAAGCATCTAGGCCGTATCAGCCAGCTTGGCCTCGGCATAGGTGCGACGACGCTTTTCGTCGATCATCTCGGCGACGCGGCCAATGGCGACGCCACGCAGAATCATATTTGCCGGCAAACAGGCCCATATCATCATCGACCAGATCAAAACATGCGGGTTCATCAGCACGTTGAGGTCAATCCATCCCGACAACCCCTTCAGCACTGCAGGGATCAAGAATGGCAGGATAAAGCCTAACATTACGTTAATGCGGGCATCACGTTGCAAACGCAGAAGCACATCGCCTTTGGTCGGATCAAACATCGGCAGGTTGACCCAAACGTTGAAGGCGCCGCCCCGCATCGGCCAGCCGGAAAACCGCACCACCGCCAGGAACACCAGGAGGACACCACCGGCCAGGCTATAGGCCACCGCGGCCGCAACCCGCACATGGTCGATCAGCGCCTGTGGGGCATCGGCAGGCAGCGCCAGCAGCGCCAGACGCACCGGCGAATAAGGAAAATCGGCCCATTGGCCCAGCAGACGACCAAGCGCCTGTAGCAACAGGCCCAGCTGAGAAGGATAGACCTCTGCCCGCAGAATCAGGGCCAGCACCAGAACCACAAGGAACACCGCCGCAAACCGCATCCGGTTGAACGGCGCCGCATCTCGGAACTCAAGAATCGATGGAAACTCAGTGCTGTATTCAAGGAAGGTCATCAGCCCGGCAAGGAAGGCCAGCAGGACAACCAAAGCCGTGGCATCGCCCAGCCCAAGGGGCAGCAGCAAAAATGGGACGGCCACCAGAAGTGCCACCCAGAAAGCCCGGAATACCGCGCCTGCCACACGTTCGATCACAACCCGATCCCTTCATGTTGGCCAGATGCGATACGCTGCCACATCCGTTGTCCAACTTGATGCCGCCCGGTTTGGGCGGCCTGCCTCATTCTTGCCCCAATTCTGCCTTGTTTGCGGCAGGCGCTCAACCCGGGCGGCCCGAAACACCTGAGATTTCACCGACTTGCCGGCCAGAGTGGTGCCCGATTGCATCAATCAAAGGGGGGAATTTCCGGTAAAATACCAGATTTTGTGGGTCACCTGCCCAGATACACAGCCCGATTCACAATATGGATCGCAGCCTGAATCACTTGGGCAGGCGACATAGGTCTAACCGGTCACGTGGCCTCAGCTTTGGCCGACACGTCGCAGGAAGAAGGCCACAAAAATCAGGCCGAATCCGTTGAACAGCATCTCAATGCCCAACAGAACCCCGATGAGATTAAGCAGCCAAGCAGGATCTTCGGCGGCGTTCAGCCAGATCATCCCGGCCAGCACAATCGACAGGATCCCGGAAATCAGCATGGGCCAGAAAAACTGCGTTCCGCGCATTTGCAGGGCGTAAATCACCCGGGCGCTGCCGCCAATCACGAAGAGGATCAGCACCAACATCGAGAGGGACATGGTGCCCTGCAGCGGGTTTGAGATGAAAGACCAGCCCAAAAAAAGCAGCACAATGCCCGGAATGATCGAAAGCGCTTTGTTGCCAAGGCCATCCACCATGAAGCCGCCAGCAACCTGGAACCCGCCGCTGACCAGTAACAAGATGCCCGTCACCGCGGTCACCGCGATGGACGCCACCACCGGCGCGCCTAGAATAAATACACCAAACACCAGGGACAGAAGCCCCAACAAAAGCAGTTTCACCCAGTCACTCATGTCTCAACTCCTATGAAAATGCCTGAAATACTGAGAGCAGCTAAGACTGAAATGGGCCCTGAGTAAATCAAACATCGCCTGAGCAGACATTTAGCCCGGTAAATCCCGAGCAAAAGAAAACCCCCGCCGAGGCCGGCAGGGGTTTCACAGATGTTATTTTTAACAGGATCAGACCCAGGGGCGTTCGGCGGTCAGCTTCTGCTCATAGGATTTGATCGAGTCGGCCTTTTCCATGGTCAGACCGATGTCATCCAGACCGTTCAGCAGGCAGTGCTTTTTGAACGCATCCACTTCGAAACCGATGGTTTCGCCATCCGAGGTGGTGATTTCTTGGGCTTCCAGATCGACAGTCATCCGTGCGTTTGCGCCTTTCTCCGCGTCGGCCATCAGCACATCAACCTGTTCCTGCGGCAGAACGATCGGCAGGATGCCGTTCTTAAAGCAGTTGTTGAAGAAGATGTCCGCGAAAGAGGTCGAAACGATGCATTTGATGCCAAAGTCTGCAATCGCCCAAGGCGCGTGTTCACGCGAGGAGCCACAGCCGAAGTTGTCACCGGCGATCAGGATCTCAGCGTCGCGGTACTGCGGTTTGTTCAGCACGAAATCTTCGATCTCGGTGCCGTCGCGGTTGTAACGCATTTCGTCAAACAGGTTCACACCAAAACCGGTGCGCTGGATCGACTTCAGGAACACCTTGGGGATGATCATGTCGGTGTCGATGTTGACCAGCGGCATAGGGGCCGCAATGCCTTGGAGTTTTTCGAATTTTTCCATTAACTCAGTCTCCTGGGTTCATTCATGTTTCTTGCGGATGCCACAGCGCTGTGTCCAGCGGCGCGGGACGTGGGATTTGCCCGTCCCGTTTCAGCACCCAATGATAGATGTCTTTGATGTGTTTGGCCTTGGCGGCCCATGTGTAATGCGTTTTGACCTTTGCCCGCGCCGCTGCCGCCATCGGCGCCAACATCTCAGGGTCTGACAGAACCCGGGCCAATGCAGCGCGGAACCCCGCCACCACATCAGCGCGCGATCCCATCGCCACCTTGATACCCGTTGCCTCATCCACCAGCTCCGAAGGACCTGCGTAGTCACAGATCACCGGAACCACGCCCAGCGCCATCGCTTCCAGCACCACGCCGCCGCCAAACTCCCGCACAGAGGGGAAGGTCAGCATATCGGCGCGGCCAAGGATGGACTGCACATCTGCATGTGCGACCCAGCCATGGAAGGTGATCGCCCCGTCAACGCCCAGATCTGCGGCTTGCGCTTTGAGCCCCGCCAACATCGGACCATCGCCGATGATGTCCAAGACGAGCGTGCCATCACGCAGAAAGGGCTCAGCCGCCTCGATCAGCATATCCGGCCCCTTGTAGGGCACCAGACGCCCGACAAAACAGCCGCGCAGCGGGCATGTTGCCCCCCGTGGTGGCAAATTACCTTGCAGATCAAACCGGGTGGGATCAATGCCGTTTTCCGGCACCAAGGTCACCTTGCTTTGATGCTGTGCAGGCATGTCACCCGCCGTGAAGCGAGAGCCCGCAATGATCGCCGAGGCCGCATTCAGCATCCGCCGCCGCGCACCGGAGAGCTTGTAAGCACCCCGCACATAGGACAGCCATTCGCGTTCGGCCCGGCGTTCGCGCTCAAAGCCTTTTGGCCAAGGCACACCGCCGTTCAGCGGCCCCATGACAAAAGGCACAGCCGCCGCTTTGCACTTGGCCGCCAACAGACTGTTGGCGGTTGGGGTCAATGGGGTCACCCGATGCACGATGTCATAGGCCCCGGCCCGGATCTGCGATCCGAACTGGCGCCAGACTTTGCGCTCAAACACCGGGTAGGCCAGACGGGACGACAGCGCTGTGACCATTGTCCAGCCTTTGCCTTCGCCCATCCGCAGCGCTTCGCCCAGACGGTAGATGCCACGCGCCACCGTTTCCGTGTCGATGGCGGTGAAATCCTGCCCTTCCACCAGACCTGCCCGCAGGAAGGCCTCACGGTTGCGCACCTGTGTGACGATATGCACGTCACATTCGCTGCGCAGAGCATTGGCAAGGGACCAGCCGACCAAAGGTACACTCACCCATTCAGGATTGGCCGCTTCCGCGATGACAAGCACGCGGAGACGGTCAGACGTTCCAGAAGGGGTGAGCGCCGCACACATGGGTTACATCAGCTCACGTACATCGGTCAGCTTGCCGGTCAACGCTGCCGCAGCAGCCATACCGGGGCTTACCAGGTGGGTACGGCCCTTATAGCCTTGACGCCCCTCGAAGTTGCGGTTCGAGGTGGACGCGCAGCGCTCATTCTCGGACAGCTGATCGGGGTTCATTGCCAGACACATCGAGCATCCCGCCAGACGCCATTCAAAACCGGCCTCTTCAAAGATTTCGGCCAGACCTTCTTCTTCGGCCTGTGCCCGCACCAGGCCTGAGCCCGGAACGATCATGGCACGCATGCCTTCTTTGATCTTTTTGCCTTTGACCACTTCGGCCACAGCGCGCAGATCTTCGATCCGGCCGTTGGTGCAGGACCCGATGAACACGGTGTCGATCTCAATGTCCGAGAGTTTCTGACCGGGGGTGAGGCCCATGTATTCGATCGAGCGACGGGCCGCTTCAATCTTGCCGCCTTCGAAGTCTTCCGGCGCCGGGACAACACCGGTGATCGGCAGAACGTCTTCAGGGCTGGTGCCCCAGGTCACAACCGGTTCGATGTCTTCGCCACGCAGGGTGACAACCTTGTCGAAATGCGCACCTTCGTCGGTGAAGAGGGTCTTCCAATACTCCAACGCCTGTTCCCAAGCGGCACCTTTCGGCGCGTGGGCACGGCCCTTGCAGTATTCAAAGGTGGTCTCATCAGGGGCGATCAGACCTGCACGTGCGCCACCTTCGATGGCCATGTTGCAGACGGTCATGCGGCCTTCCATCGACAGATCGCGGATCGCTTCACCACAATATTCGATCACATAGCCAGTGCCGCCGCCGGTGCCGGTTTCCCCGATCACGGCCAGGGTGATGTCCTTGGCGGTCACACCCGGCTTCAGTTTGCCAGTGATTTCCACCTTCATGTTTTTGGACTTCTTCTGGATCAGCGTCTGGGTGGCCAGAACGTGTTCCACTTCCGACGTACCAATGCCGTGGGCCAGTGAGCCGAACGCGCCATGGGTCGCGGTGTGGCTGTCGCCGCACACAACGGTCATGCCCGGCAGGGTCCAGCCGTTTTCCGGGCCAACAATGTGCACGATGCCCTGACGCACGTCAGACACCGGATAGTAATGCACACCAAACTCTTTGGCGTTCTTATCCAGTGCGGAAACCTGAATGCGGCTTTCCTCGGTCATCTGCGCGGGATCTTCACGGCCGGCCGTGGTCGGCACGTTGTGGTCCGGCACGGCAATGGTTTTGTCCGGCGCGTGTACCTTGCGGCCCGCCATGCGCAGCCCTTCGAAGGCCTGCGGTGAGGTCACTTCGTGTACAAGGTGGCGGTCGATATAAAGCAGGCACGTCCCGTCTTCGGCTTCATGCGCGACATGGGCGTCCCAGATTTTATCATAGAGTGTCTTCGGGGCGGTCATGGTCCTCTCCCGTGGATTGTCTGTGTATGTAAGGGTTATGAAACAACGAAAGGCCCACCGCACAGGTAGGCCGGCCAGCTCATAGGCAGGCTAGGACGGCGCGTTTTGCGCCGAAGAACCGCCAGGGCAGAAAGCTGCGGTCGTCGATATCGAAAATACGTTTCATTGCGCCCGTCCTACACCGAAGGGCAATTTTCCGCAAGGCACGGCGCGCAGGGCAGCGGGTCAAATTCGGGCGAAAAACACCGCTGACATGCCCATACCGATCAGGATGATAAAGCCGCGCACCACCGCTTTGGGCAGGATCTTGGCCAGATGGGCGCCGGCGAATCCCCCCGCGATAGCCGCCACCGCCATGATCAGCGCCTCATTCCAATGCACGATGCCCGCCACCGCAAAGGTCGCCACCGAAATTGCCGAGATCACAAAGGACAGGGCGTTTTTCAGCCCGTTCATCTGATTGAGGCTCTCCATCCCCCAGAGCGCAAACAGTGCCAGTAGGACAATCCCCAGACCCCCGTTGAAATAGCCGCCATAGATCGACACCGCCATCAGGCCAAAGGTGCCGTAAGGCGTGGCCTTCAGCGCGGTGCCGCGCATCCAGTTCTGGATCTGCGCCTGAAAGGCAAAGGCCAGCGTGGCCGCCAGCAACAGGAAAGGCACCAGAACCGCAAAAACCTCATTAGAGGAAACCAGCAACAACAGCCCCCCGATCAGCCCGCCAATCAAGGTCACCACACAGGCGCGCAACAAGGCCGCCCGTGGCAATTCTCCAATCTCACGTTTGAAGCCCAGCGCCGCCGACAAGTATCCGGGGAAGACCGCAACCGCGCTGGTCGCATTGGCCGCCACCGGCGGAATGCCAATCATCACTAAGGCAGGGAAGGTCAAAAAGGTGCCGCCACCTGCAAGCGCGTTGATGATGCCAGCCCCAAAACCGGCTGCGAGGATCAGAAGAATATCAAGCATGGCCAGATGGTTATAGACAGATCAACACCGTTGCAATGGCACTGACAATACTCATTCGGATAGGGGCACAGCCTCCAACAGGTCCCCCGGCTGGCACTCCAGCACATCACAGATCCGCGCCAGTGTCTCAAACCGCACGCCTTTGACCTTGCCAGATTTCAAAAGCGAAAGGTTCTGTTCGGAAATACCAATCCGCTCTGCCAGTTCTCGTGATTTCATCTTGCGCAGGGCCAGCATCACATCCAGACGCACCACAATTTCCATCAGACAAAGGCCTTGTTTTCGGCCGCAACCGCCGCGGCTTCCCGCAAGGCGCGGCCGATTACGGTCAGCAATCCCGCCAGCAAAAGAAGACTCGCATCGTTGCTGGACAGCGCCACAGAGACCGCCCTTTGGCCCACCGGGTTGGCCGAGGTCAAAAGCACCGTCAGAACCGGATGAGCAAGGACCGAGGCAATCGCCAGCAACAGAGTCCCCTTGCCAATCCGCGAAATTCGCGTGGCCGCGGCGGCGCTCAGCAGATCGCCAGCGCGGTAAATGTCAAACAGCTGATGCGCCTGCAGTAGCACGTAGATCGCCACCGCCATAACCGCAGCCGCCACCACAACACTACCCAGCCAAGCCCAAAGCGACAAATCCCCCATAATAGGCACATCCCCCCGCGCCAAAACCAACACCTCAGGGTTTTGAAAACTAACCCAGGCGCCGATCAGCATCGTGACCAGCAAACCCGCAATGGCCAAACGACAGCCCCAGAGAAGCAGCAAGGAGAGATTTCGCGTTGTCATGATTGACTCCATGCAAATTAATAAACATTTATTGTTTTACATTAAATTTTACGCGAATCAATGGAGAATTCTATGAAGCCAATTTTCGCTGCCCTCCTCTTTCTAACGGCTTGCGGGTCGATCAACCCGCTGACCGCCGCCAGGCTCAGCCAATTGGACCCGCTGACCAGTGATCCCGCCAACCTTGCCGCCCAGGTGACTCTGCCACCCGATATTGCGATCCCGACCGGAGGGATGGAGATGTATTTTGGCGCCACGCGTGACGGGCAAGAGAAAAGCGCCACGGTGCAGCTGGATCAACATGGCGACATCTGGCGACTAAGCCCTGAAGACGTGATGAGGCTGAAATCCCTGCAACGCGAAATCGCGATCTGGCAGAATGAGGCTCCAGACGGCACCGAGGGCACCCTCTCAATCAGCATTGCAGGTTGCAGCCTGACCGACGCGCCCAATCCGCAAGGGGAGATTTCCGTCCGCCTCAGCTTCGACGGTGGCGCGCAGTTCCGTCCGTTCCTCACCGGGCTCACTGTTGCTGACATGATGCAACAAATCGGTGCAGGCGAGACATTGGACCGTTGCAACGGACTTTGACAGTTCAAGCTGTTGCCCGAAGGCGCCTTCTGTGCACCAATAGGCACAGAGGGAGCTTATGGACGAAGAGAGCAGCACAACTTTAGACCAAACCGCTGAAGCCGCCGCTGACGCCGCGCCCGCTGCTGCGCAGGAGATGGCACAGGATGTGGCGTTAGGGCTAGCATCGGACTTCGAACGGTTTCTCACCGGGCTGTTGCGGCCCTGGAACGCCTATCAAGTGGCGATTGCCCTGGGGCTGGTTCTGGCGACCTACTTGCTGACACGTGTTCTGGGCCCACGGCTGCATGACTGGATGCGCACCCTCACCGGCTGGCCCACCTGGCGGATGCGCATTCTGGTGATCCTGCACAAACGGCTGAACCTTATCCTGTTTGCCGCACTCATCTGGCCAACCGTCTGGATCATGCGCGAAGTCACCTGGCCCAGCCGCAGCTACATGCTGGCGATCATTGCGCAGCTGGCGCTGGCCTGGCTGGTCATTGCCTTCCTGACCCGGCTGATCGGCAACAAATTCCTGCGCTCCGTGGTGCGATATACCGGCTGGATCTGGGTCACCCTCTCGATTCTGAACCTCACCGACGAAGCGCAGGCCCTGCTGCAAAGCGCTGCCGTCGATTTTGGCGACCTACAGCTGTCGCTTTGGACAGTGGTGCAGGGCATCGCCGTGGTTGGGGTGCTGATCGCAGCGGCACGGTTTCTGGCTCGGGTCTCCACGGACCGGATCCGCCGCAACGCTGAGATTTCCCCCTCAATGCAGGTGCTGCTGGTCAAGGTTCTGCAACTGGCGCTGTACTCCGCCGCGCTTTTTGTCGGGCTGAAGGCGGTTGGCGTCGATCTCACCGGGCTTGCCTTCCTTTCGGGTGCCATTGGTGTCGGCCTTGGTTTTGGCCTGCAAAAGGTGGTCTCAAACCTCGTCAGCGGCGTGATCATCCTGCTGGACAAGTCAATCAAACCCGGCGACGTGATCTCACTCGGGTCCACCTTCGGCTGGATCGAAGCCCTTGGCGCGCGCTATGTCAGCGTGGTCACCCGGGACGGCAAGGAATACCTCATCCCCAATGAGGATCTGATCACCGGACAGGTGGTCAACTGGTCCCATTCCAACGACTATGTGCGGCTGGATATCCATTTTGGCACCGCCTATCACGATGACCCGCATCAGGTGCGCCGCATCGCCATTGCAGCGGCGCTCAGCGTGGATCGCGTGCTGGAAAAGAAGCCCCCGGTTTGCCACATCATCGGCTTTGGCGACAGTTCGGTGGATTACGTGCTGCGGTTCTGGATCGAAGATCCAACCGGCGGGCTGACCAACATCCGCGGCAATGTCTATCTGGCGCTTTGGGATGCCTTCCAGGAACATCGCATTTCCATCCCCTTCCCACAGCGCGAGGTGACCATGCTGCCGCCAAACCTGCCCGCTGATTCCGACTGACAGATTGGGGCCTTGCCCCAAACCCCAGAGTATTTGCAAAACAGTGAAACCGCCTTTCAACGTCGCCAAATACTCTCGCCGAAGGCAAAACCCGCCAAAAACCGGCGCAAAGGCGTGAAAATGGGCAAAACGGGGCGTTTTCCCGCTTGAAGGTAAGATTGAGATTCCACATATCCGGTGCTAATCTGAATCTGTCCAGCGCCGGGACGCAGAACGGCGTTTGCAAGAAGGAGGACTATGTCCTGTCTCTCAACACCAAAGCGGAGTCCGCAATGAGCCAATCCGCCAAAGATGTCACCAGCGAAGAGTTGCTGGCACACATCCTTTCCACTCTCGAAGATGAAAAGGCCGAGGATATCGAGCAGATCGACCTGCGCGGGAAAACCTCGATCGGCGATTATATGGTGGTCTGTTCCGGCCGCTCGTCGCGTCAGGTTTCGGCCATCTCAGAAAAACTGGTGGACCGTCTGAAACAGGATCTGGGCCGTGCGTCCCGTGTGGAAGGCAAGGCGACCGGTGACTGGGTGCTGATCGACACCGGCGACATCATCGTGCATGTCTTCCGCCCCGAAGTGCGCGAATTCTATCAGATGGAAAAAATGTGGCGGGACGGCATTTCGCCCGACAAACCGCAGGGCTAAGCCCATGCGGGTTCATATCTGCGCCGTGGGCCGGTTGCGCACCGGCCCTGAAAAGGCGCTTATTGACGATTACACCCAACGTTTTGACCGCACCGGACGGGCCCATGGCCTGGGCCCCCTCACCTTTCATGAGGTTGAGGATAAGAAGGGCGGCGGCATGGCGGCGGAGGCCGCGCTGCTGGAGCGTGTGATCCCCAAGGGGGCCCTGCTTTGCGTGATGGATGAACGCGGCAAGGTTATGTCCTCCCCGCAGTTTTCTGACAAGCTGGGCGAATGGCGCGACAACGGGCGTCAGGATCTGGCGATTGTGATCGGCGGCGCGGATGGCATTGACCCCAGCCTGCGGGCCAAAGCCGACTTTGCGATTTCCTTCGGCAAGATGGTCTGGCCGCATATGCTGGTGCGGGTGATGCTGTCCGAACAGCTTTACCGTGCGGCCTCCATTCAGGCGGGCAGCCCCTACCATCGGGTCTGATCAGCCCCGCCTGAAAGCTTGCCCCCTTCCGCTCAGCCGCTTAGATAGCAAGTAAGAGCGAAAGGGCAAGCTATGACTCATCCAAAACCCGTTGTTTTGTGCATCCTTGATGGCTGGGGCAAACGTGCGGAAAACGGGGCCAATGCGCCCGCATTGGCAAACACCCCCGGTTTTGATCGGATCATGGCCACCTGCCCCTCGGCAGAGCTGATCACCCACGGTCCCGACGTTGGGTTGCCGCGCGGTCAGATGGGCAACTCCGAGGTGGGTCACACCAATATCGGCGCGGGCCGGGTGGTGGCAATGGACCTTGGGCAAATTGACCTGTCGATTGAAGAGGGCACCTTCCAGACCGAAGCGGCCCTTGTCAATTTCATTGAGACACTGAAGACCTCAGGCGGCACCGCGCATTTGATGGGCCTGGTCTCGGACGGTGGGGTGCATGGTCACCTGACCCATATCATCGCAGCGGTGAAAGCCGTGACAGATGCCGGTGTTCCGGTCGCCCTGCACGCCGTCACGGACGGGCGCGATGTGGCACCGAAATCCGCCCTGACCTATCTGGCTCAGCTGGAGGCAGCCCTGCCCGACAACGCCCGGATCGCCACCGTCACCGGCCGCTACTACGCGATGGATCGCGACAACCGCTGGGAACGGGTGTCCACCGCCTATGCTGCGATGGTTCAGGGCCAAGGCGCCGCTGCGACCTCCGCCGAAGAAGCAGTTGAGACCTCCTACAGCAAAGACGCCAGTGATGAATTTGTGGCTGCGACGGTCATCGGCGATTGCGCCGGCGCCAAAGACGGCGACGGTTTCTTCTGCCTCAATTTCCGCGCAGACCGCGCCCGTGAGATCCTGCGCGCCATCGGCGAACAGGATTTCGCAGAATTTGACGTCAGCCCGCGCCCGGATTGGGCAGCGCTCCTGGGGATGGTGGAATATTCCGAAGGCCACAACGCCTACCTCTCCACCGTGTTTCCCCCGCGCAATATCGTGAACACGCTGGGCGCCTGGGTTGCGAAACAGGGCAAACGTCAGTTCCGTCTGGCCGAGACCGAGAAATACCCCCATGTCACCTTCTTCCTGAACGGTGGCAAAGAGGATCCTGAGGTTGGCGAAGACCGCTATATGGCGCCCTCGCCCAAGGTCGCCACCTATGACCTGCAGCCCGAAATGAGCGCCCCGGAGGTGACCGAAAACTTCGTCCGCGCTATCGAAGAAGGCTATGACCTGATCGTCACCAACTACGCCAACCCCGATATGGTGGGGCACACCGGCGATCTGGACGCGGCGATCAAGGCCTGCGAAGCCGTGGATCAGGGGCTGGTCGCGGTGATGGCGGCGCTGGAAAAAGCAGGTGGCGCGATGATTGTGACCGCAGACCATGGCAATTGCGAAACCATGGTGGATCCCGAAACCGGTGGCCCGCACACCGCGCATACCGTGAACCCGGTGCCCGTGGCGCTGGTTGGCGGCCCCGCCGGCGCGACCCTGCGCAACGGACGCTTGGCCGATCTGGCACCGACGTTGCTGGCGCTGATGGGCCTGCCGCAACCCGAAGAGATGACCGGCCGGAGCCTGCTGCAGGAATGATCCGTGCGCTGATCCTCCCGCTCAGCCTGAGTGTTGGCCTGAACATTGGCCTGATGAACGCAGTGGCGGCTGAAACCTCGCCCGCGGCCCTGGCCGAAGCCGCAGCTGCACGGCTGGATCAGGCAGGGCAGACGCTGGCCGCGGCGGAGAAAGCACGGGATCGGGTCAAAGCGCTGACCGAAACCCTGCGCGCCTTTGAGGACGGGCTGGAAGCGATGCGCGAAGGATTGCGCCGGGTCTCCCTACGGGAGGCGCAGCTGACCCGCGAACTAGACGCGCGGGAAACCGAGATTTCGCAGCTCCTGGGGGTTTTGCAATCTATCGCCGCCACACCAGATCCGGTGCTGGCAATGCACCCCGACGGGCCAACAGATACCGCGCGCTCAGGCATGTTGCTGGCAGACGTCACCCCGGCGCTGACCGATCAGGCCCAGGCGCTGCGCAGCAAACTGCAGGAAGTGGCGGTTCTGCGCAGTCTGCAACAAAGCGCGGTCGATACGCTGGCGCAGGGATTGGACGGCGTGCAACAGGCCCGCACCGACCTCAGCCAGGCTATTTCTGATCGCACCAACCTGCCCAAACGCTTTACCGAAGATCCGCTGAAAACCGCCCTTTTGGTGGCCTCGGCAGAAACATTGGCGGGTTTTGCGTCGGGCCTTAGTGAGATTGCTGAAGGCGAAGCACCGGGATCCCTGCCCGACATCAGCCATCGCAAAGGCAAGCTGCCGCTGCCAGTGCAGGGCACGATCCTGCGCCGCGCCGGTGAGGCAGACGCGGCCGGGATCACCCGTCCCGGCCTGATCCTGGCGACTCGCCCACGTGCGCTGGTGACAACCCCAACCGCCGCCACGCTGCGCTACCTTGGCCCGCTGCTGGACTATGGCAATGTGGTCATTCTGGAACCACAGGCTGGCCTATTGCTGGTGCTGGCAGGGTTGGATGTGGTCTATGGCAGCGCCGGTCAGGTGCTGCCCTCGGGCAGCCCGATCGGCCTTATGGGCGGCGAAGAAGCAGAAATTGGCACGATTCTGTCACAGGCTGGTGAGGGGGCTGGAACTGAGGCCTCAGAAACGCTCTATATAGAGGTGAGAGAAAACAACGCCCCGGTGGATCCGGTCGCGTGGTTCGCAACGGGGAAGGATAAGTAACCTATGAAACGATTTCTGATGGCCGCATTGGGCGGCACTCTGGCCGGGGTGATTGCCACCACCCAGGTCGCGGGCCCGCTGCTGGCGCAGGAAAACGATGCGCAAACCAATGTCTATGAACAGCTGGATCTGTTTGGCGACATCTTTGAACGGATCCGCGCGCAATATGTTGAAGAAGTTGATGAGAAAGAGCTGATCGAAGCCGCGATTAACGGCATGCTCACCTCGCTTGATCCCCATTCCAGCTACCTGTCGCCCGATGATGCCGCCGATATGCGCGTGCAGACCCGCGGTGAATTTGGCGGCCTTGGCATTGAGGTCACCCAGGAAGAGGGTTTCGTCAAAGTGGTCTCGCCCATCGATGGCACCCCGGCCAGCGAAGCAGGTGTTGAGGCCGGTGATTTCATCACCCATGTCGACGGTGACACGCTGCTGGGCCTGACCCTGGACGAAGCAGTGGAACTGATGCGCGGCCCGGTGGGCAGCGAAACCATCATCACCGTTGTGCGCGAAGGTGAGCCTGAGCCCTTCGACATCTCAATCATCCGTGACACCATCAAGCTGACCGCCGTGCGCACCCGCACCGAAGGCAACACCGTTGTGCTGCGGGTCACCACCTTCAACGATCAGACCTACCCCAACCTCAAGGACGGGCTGGAAAAAGCGGCCGCAGATCTGGGCGGGCTCGACAATGTTGATGGCATCGTTCTGGACCTGCGCAACAACCCCGGCGGCCTGCTGACTCAGGCAATCCGCGTCTCCGATGCCTTCCTGGAAAGCGGTGAGATTGTTTCGACCCGTGGCCGCAACCCGGCTGAGGGCGAACGCTATAACGCCAAAGAAGGTGACTTGGCCGAGGGCAAACCAATTGTAGTGCTGATCAACGGCGGATCCGCTTCGGCCTCTGAAATTGTGGCTGGCGCCCTGCAGGATCACCGCCGCGCCATTGTTGTGGGCACCAAAAGCTTCGGCAAAGGCTCGGTTCAGACCGTGATGCCGCTGCGCTCCAACGGGGCCATGCGCCTGACCACCGCGCGCTATTACACCCCTTCGGGCCGCTCGATCCAGAACCTGGGCGTGTCGCCTGACATCGTGGTCGAACAGCCGCGCCGTACCCCCGAAGCTGAGGCCGCAGAAGAAGAGGCGCGCAACAGCCGCTCCGAGGCGGATCTGCGCGGCTCGCTCTCCAACGACTCGCTCAGCGAAGATGAGATCCAGCAGATCGAAGACGAACGCGCCAAGGCCGAAGAAGCCGCCAAGCTGCGCGAAGACGACTATCAGCTGGCCTATGCCGTGGATCTGCTGAAAGGCCTGACCGCGCTGGGGTCGCAGGACTAAGCCGCGAGCCAAAGCTACACTGCACCTGACCTGATCAGCCCCCGGCGACCCCGGGGGCTTTTCTATATCGAACTTCCATGCCAGACAGGGCCAAACCTGCCCTCAGAGGATCCGGACATGACACCCGAAGAGATCGCCAAACTGCCCTATCGCCCCTGCGTGGGGGTGATGCTAATCAATGCTGACAACCACGTCTTTGTTGGCCAGCGCCTCGACAATGATGCGCCCGCCTGGCAGATGCCGCAGGGCGGTGTCGACGACGGCGAAACACCACGCGCCGCTGCCCTGCGCGAGCTTTGGGAAGAAACCGGCGTCACCGAAGACAAGGCCCAGATCATCGCCGAAACCGACGGCTGGATCGCTTATGATCTGCCGCATGACATCGTGCCCCGGATCTGGAAAGGCCGCTATCGTGGGCAGGAACAGAAATGGTTCCTGATCCGCTTCAACGGTGAAGATGCCGATGTGAACATTGAAACCGATCACCCCGAGTTCTCTGAATGGCGCTGGCTGCCTGCGGATGAGCTGGTGGCCAACATCGTGCCCTTCAAACGCGAGGTTTATGCCAAGGTGGTTGACGCCTTCGCAGCGCATCTCTGACAACAAAAGGCGCCGCATCACTGCAGCGCCCTTTCAATGTTCCCAAAATACTCCCGCCGGAGGCATCCTGCCGTCAGAGCAGCGCCGCCGCCGGCCGGATCGCACCGGTCGCCAGACCATCCCAGTTGCGGATGACCGGGGTCATGAACTTCTGCGCTGCCGGATGATTGGCGTCCAGAATGCCCAGTTTTACCAGAATAGCGGCAATCGCCGCTTCGGCGCCGCGGGTGGTGCCATCCATGATCTTCAGCGCCACACCCAGCTTCTTTTCCGGGATGATGGCGATGAAAAACGCCTCAGCCCCGGTTTTCAGCGCCACACGGCCGCCACAGGCCCGCATCAGCTCGGTGCAGGCGCGGCCTTCACCGGCGACCAGTTCCGGATAGGTCACCATCGCCTGCCGCAGGCGCGCGGCGGCGTCCTGACGGGCGTCGCCGCCTTCTTCGGCAGCTGCGAAAAACGCCATGGCGCGGGCGATGCCATGCAGGGTGGCGGCGTGGTTCGGTGCCGAACAGCCATCAATGCCAAAACCCGGGCTGGTTTCCTCTGTCACCTCTTCAAAGGCAGACAGGCAGGCCTGTTGCACGGGGTGATCGATCTGGCAATATTCCGCGCCACCACCCAGATGCTGGCTCAGCGTCAGAAAGCCTGCGTGTTTGCCCGAACAGTTGTTATGCACCCGGCAGGCGCTTTCGCCGTTGCGGATCATCTCAATGCGCAGGTCATCATCTCGGCTTTCCTGCGGGCCACAGCGGAAATCATCATCACCGCAGCCGATGTCTTTCAGCCAGGCATTGACCCGCTCAACATGGATCGGTGCGCCATTGTGCGATGCACAGGCCAGTGCCAGATGTGCGCCGGTCAAACCCCTTGCATCCGCCGCGCCGCTTTCGACCAAGGGCAGCGCCTGGATCATCTTTGACGAAGACCGCGGCAGAACCACCGCATGGGGATCGCCCCAAGCTTCGACAATCTCGCCATCGGGGCCACAAATCACCGCATGACCGCAGTGCAGGCTTTCCAGAAAGTCACCGCGCCAGATCTCTACCAGGGGGACGGCTGCCACCATGGGTCTTCCTCCTCAAACTTCTGCGAAAATCCGCCAATCGCCCTTTCGTTGCTGGCAGATTTTGCGCTAATGTAGCAATGTCGAGACAGATGTGCCTTTTTCCGACACGAAACGCCAGTAGAAGCTTTGGCAAAAGGCAGTAAAGCAAATTTGAGGCAAGGACAGCTGGAGGCTGGAACACATGGTATCACGTATTGCACGCACCCTCATCGGGGCAGCGATGGTACTGTCTGCATCGGGCGCCGCCTGGGCACAAGAAAGCAGCACCAATGAGGTCGCCACCAAAACCAATTGGAGTGTCTTTGAAGACAAAGACCCCAAAGAGTGCTGGGCAGTGGCCGCCCCTAAGGAAACCGTCAACACCCGCGAGGGCCGGATCGTATCGGTAAAGCGCAGTGATATTCTGCTGATCGCTTTCTATCGCCCCGGCTCAGGCATTCAGGGCCAGATCGCTTTCACCGGCGGCTACGGCTTTGCCAATGGTGTGGATGTGCTCCTCAACGTGGATGGGCAGGAATTCAAACTCTTCACCGAGGGCGAATGGGCCTGGACTCAAAGCGCAGCGGATGATGCCAAGATCATCACAGCGCTGAAACGTGGCCGTGAAGCCGTCGTCACTGGCCTGTCAGCGCGCAGCCGCACCACGACCAAAGACACCTTCTCGCTTTCCGGGTTCACCGCCGCGATTGAAGAGGCGCAGACCCGCTGCAAGTAACACGGGAATACGGCGGATTTCGGCCCGTGACCGCGGGCCGAACCGCGACTTTTTCGTCATTTATTTGAACCTGACAATTATTTCCTTGCACTGAGGCCCCTCTCGTCTATGCGGGTTTGAACGCTAAAAGACGAAAGACCCGATGTTAGACTCCCAAGACAGCCGCACCGTTGAGACGCAAGAGAAACGCAAAGCCCAGCATTGGGTCCGAGTTCTGGCTCAATACCGCGAACCCAGCACTGGCCGCAGTCTGACCGAGGTGGCGATCACCCTTCTGCCCTTCATCGGCATCTGGGCGCTCGCCTGGTGGGTCATGTCCTACAGCTACATTCTGGCCTTTGTTCTGGGGGCGGCAAACGCGCTGTTCCTGCTGCGCCTCTTTGCGATCCAGCATGACTGCGGTCATGGCGCCTTGTTCAAGAACCGCCACATGAGCGACTGGACCGGCCGCATCATCGGCGTACTGACCCTGACGCCTTATGACGTCTGGCGCCGCACGCATGCAGCGCACCACGGCACCGCGGGCAACCTGGACAAGCGCGGGATGGGCGACATCCACACCATGACGGTTGAGGAATATCAGGCCCTGTCGAAACTGGGTAAGCTGCAGTATCGGCTGTATCGCAACCCGTTTGTCCTGTTTGGCTTTGGCCCCAGCTACCTGTTCTTCTTGCAGAACCGGCTGCCCATCGGCCTGATGAAACAGGGGCGTTACTGGGCCTCTGCCATGACCACCAACCTGTCGATCGTCGTGCTGTTCGGGGTGATCTGGTACTTAGGTGGTCTGGCCCCGCTGCTGCTGATCGCGCTGCCCTCAATCCTGATTGCCGCCACGGCCGGCATGTGGCTGTTCTATGTGCAGCACCAGTTTGAATGCACCCAGTGGGCGCCTGATACCGATTGGCAGATGCACCACGCCGCCCTGCATGGATCGTCCTACTATGTGCTGCCCAAGGTGCTGCAGTGGTTCAGCGCCAATATCGGCATCCACCATGTGCACCATGTCTACAGCCGCATCCCCTTCTACCGCCTGCCTGAGGTTCTGAAGGACCATGCGGAACTGGCCAAGATCAACCGCATGAACATCCGCGAAAGCCTGCGCAACGCGCGGCTGCATCTGTGGGATGACAAAACCCAACGGTTGCTCAGCTTTGCGCAGGCGCGTCAGCTTTACGGCTAAGCCTGCCTGCATAGCAGCCATGCATCGCCAGAGCCTATGCCATATAGGCTTTGGCAAACTCATCCGAATCCTGTATGGAACGCGCTCATCCCATCTAGGAAGCGCGATATGACGGCCACTGCACCGATTACTCAGGATGTGAGAACTTTCCCCCGCAAACTGCCGGAGGGGCCGAAGAACATTGTCGGCCTGACCCGTGCCGGTCTGCGTGAGGCGCTGATCGAAATCGGCACCCCTGAGAAACAAGCCAAGATGCGGGTCAACCAGATCTGGCAGTGGGTCTATCAGTGGGGCGTGCGTGACTTTGCCGAGATGACCAACCTCGCCAAGGCTTACCGCGCCAAACTGGCTGACAATTTCGTCATCGAAGTGCCCGAGGTGGTCAGCCGCCTGATTTCAACCGATGGCACCCGCAAATACCTGGTGCGGATCGCCGGCGGCCATGAGGTAGAGGTCGTCTACATCCCCGAAGAGGGCCGCGGCACGCTGTGTGTGTCATCGCAGGTGGGATGCACGCTGACCTGTTCCTTCTGCCACACCGGCACCCAGAAACTGGTGCGCAACCTGACCGCTGGTGAGATTGTTGGCCAGATCATGATGGCGCGTGACGATCTGGATGAATGGCCTGAACCCGGTGTCGGCACTGGCGATGCAGGCCCCCGCCTGCTGTCCAACATCGTGCTGATGGGCATGGGTGAGCCGCTTTATAACTTCGACAACGTGCGCGACGCGATGAAGATCGCGATGGATGGCGAGGGGATCAGCCTCAGCCGTCGCCGCATCACCCTGTCGACCTCCGGCGTGGTGCCCGGCATCGCCAAAACCGCGCAGGAAATCGGCTGCCTGCTGGCGATCTCCTTCCACGCCACAGATGACGAAACCCGCGACGTGCTGGTCCCGATCAACAAAAAATGGAACATTGATGAGCTGCTGACCGCCCTGGCAGACTATCCCAAGGCCTCAAATTCCGAACGGATCACCTTTGAATATGTGATGCTGGCTGGCGTGAATGACAGCGATGAAGACGCCCATCGTCTGATCAATTACCTGAAGGATTACAACATCCCGGCCAAGATCAACCTAATCCCGTTCAACGAATGGCCCGGTTCGCCCTACAAATGTTCGTCGAATAACCGCATCCGGGCCTTTGCCGACATCATCTACAAAGCCGGCTACGCCAGCCCGATCCGCAAAACCCGCGGCGATGACATCATGGCGGCCTGTGGCCAGCTGAAATCGGCCACCGAACGTGCCCGCAAGTCGCGCAAGCAGATCGAAGCCGAAGCGGGCATGAACAGCTGAATTTGGGGAGTAGGCCGCAAAAGACCGACCGGAACCGGCGATCTTGATGGGCCTATTTTCCTGATTCCCTGACCCGAAATCCAGCCGGGAATTGGTAAAACCGCACCCCCTTTTGGGGGTAGCGGCATCGAAGTTTCACATAATTACCTGAATAGGGCGCTTTTCCGCATACGTAGATCTACGGTCTACTGAAGCTGTGAACCATGTTGGAGATCAGTGTTATGTTTGCGAGTATCCATGAATCAAATACGCTAGAAACTGTCGCCGTGATGGAGCTTATCCGCGAAGAGCGCCGCAAGTCGGTCTCGGTCCGCGAGTGGAAGCACCGCCTGTTCGGCTACGGCTATGGTGTCAAACACACCGACCACGGTGATGTGATTGAGAACCTCAGCTCCCACGAAGAAATCTGCGAAATCCCGCAGGAGCTGCTGCATTAATCCACCGCGTTAGCGGCCCGGGATCACGTCCCGTTTGGTGCCAGCCCCTTCCCAATTGTCGATGATATCCACCGCTTCTTGCGCGGTTTCGACAAAGCGGAACAGATCCAGATCCTCAGCCGAGATGGTGCCTGCCTCTGACAGGGCCTCCCAGTTGATGATCGACCGCCAGAAGGCTTCGCCGAACAGCAGGAACGGCACCCGTTCCATGCGGCCGGTCTGAATGAGCGTCAGCGCCTCAAAGGTTTCATCCAGCGTGCCAAAGCCACCGGGGAACACCGTGACAGCGCGGGCCCGCATCAGGAAATGCATCTTGCGGATGGCAAAATAGTGGAAGTTGAAACACAGATCCGGTGAGACGAACTCATTCGGGGCCTGCTCATGCGGCAGCACGATGTTCAGGCCAATAGACACGCCACCCGCATCCTGTGCGCCGCGGTTACCTGCCTCCATCACGCCGGGGCCGCCACCAGTGCAGACGACATATTCGCGCCCTTCTTCCTGCATGCCGCGCAGGGTCATCAGCCGGGCAAATTCGCGCGCTTCGTCATAGTATTTCGACAGATCCGCCAAGGTCTGGGTGCGCGCCTGATCCTTGTGTTCCGGGCGCGGAATCCGTGCACCGCCAAACAGCACCACGGTGCTGTCGACGCCATATTCATCCATCAGCATCTGCGGTTTCAGCAGTTCCAGCTGCAGCCGCACCGGGCGCAGCTCGTCCCGGCAGAGGAAATCATCGTCGTTGAATGCCAGCTTATAAGACGGTGCCCGCGTCTGCGCGGTATCGGGCACCTCATGCGAGGTTTCAATATCTGTGTGGGCATCCCGGAAACGGCTGCGACGATCTTCTTTCATGCTCGGAAATCCTTATTCTCATGTTTATCTTTTGAGCCTAGCGCGCCCTCCGGGGGGAGGCCAGCGCATCTCATGCGATCGTGACAGGAACGGGCGGGGAATTCCGGCAAAACAGCGTCATTTCGCCAGTTGTCGCCAAAGCAATGGGAAATTATAGATAATCTATGTCCAATGCCACCATCGCCGACCGCATCTACGATACCCTGTCCGAACAGATCATCCGTGGCACCCTGCCACCGGGGGAGAAGCTGCGTCAGGACCACATCGCCCGTGCCTTTGACACCAGCCATGTGCCCGTGCGCGAAGCCTTCCTGAAACTGGAAGCCCATGGTCTGGCGGTCAGCCTGCCCCGCCGTGGCACAAGGGTCAGTGAATTGGATTCGGCGGAGCTGCGCGAAATCACCGAAATGCGCACCGCGCTTGAGGTTTTGGCGCTGCAACATGCCGGCCTGGCGATGACAACGGCCGAGCTGCATCTGGCTGAAGAGGCCCGCAAAGCCTGCGATGCGGCCGAGGATCTGCCCACCTGGGAGGCCCGCAACCGGGCCTTTCACCGTGCCATCCTGACGCCCTGCCGGATGCCCCGCCTGCTGGCGGCGATTGACGACCTGCACATCGCCTCGGCCCGTCACCTGCTGGCGAACTGGAAAAGCGGCTGGAGCCAGCGCGAGGATAAGGATCACGCCGCGATTCTTTCGCTGCTGCGACGGCGCGATGTAACCGCTGCCTGTGAGTTGCTGCGCCGCCACCTGCGCCGCGCAGACCGCATAACCCTGCGCTAACCCCCCATTTTATAGACAAAAACTATTTTCTAAAAGTTATGCCTTGCCAAATTATCTATTTTATTAATGATGCAACGCAGCATACGGGATATTTTATCTATAAAAGGAGGCCCCTGCTATGAAATCCACTCTCGGACTCTCCGCCACCTCGCTCAGCCTCACGGATCAGGTGATCCGCGTTGCCACTGGCGTCGCCCTTTTGACCGTCAGCGCCAAAGTACAGGTGCCGTTCTGGCCGGTGCCGATGACCCTACAGGTTGCCGCGCTGATGATGATCGCCGCCACCTATGGGATGCGTCTGGGCACCTCGACCATGGCGGCCTATCTGGCAGCCGGGGCTGCAGGCCTGCCGGTGTTCGCCGGTACACCTGAGAAAGGCATCGGCCTGGCCTATATGATGGGCACCTCGGGCGGCTATCTGGCCGGTTTCCTCGTCGCCACGGTGATCGTGGGCTATGCAGCGGACAAACTGCCGAAAATGGCGCTCTGGCCGGCAATGCTGGCGGGTCTGGCTGCAATCTACGCATTGGGCCTGGCCTGGCTGGCGCAATTTGCGCCTGACGGCAAACTGCTGGCCTGGGGCTTCACCCCGTTCATCGCTGGCGACTTGGTAAAGATCACCCTCGCCGCCGTTGTGGTGCTGGGCGCACCGGCGGCCCTGATTGCCAAAATCCGCGGGACCGCTTCGGATGCTTGATAATCCCCAGAAAGCATCCGCCGTTCGGGCCGAAATCCGCTCGGACTGGACCGTGGATGAGGTGGAGGCGCTGATGCGCCTCCCCTTGTTGGAACTGGTCGGACAGGCCAGCAACCTGCACCGGTGCCACCACAGCGCCGATGACATTCAGAAGGCCAGCCTGCTGTCGATCAAAACCGGCGGCTGCCCCGAGGACTGCGCCTATTGCCCACAATCCGCCCACCACAAAGAGGTGGATCTGGACAAAGAAAAGCTGATGAACCCGAAACACGTCATTTCCCTGGCGAAACGGGCCCAGCAGGCCGGTGCTGAACGGTTCTGCATGGGCGCGGCGTGGCGCAAGGTGCGGGACGGGCAGGAGTTTGACAATGTGCTGGAAATGGTGCGCGGCGTAAACGATCTGGGCATGGAGGCTTGTGTCACCCTGGGCATGCTGCAGCCCCATCAGGCCGAAGCCTTGGCCGAGGCTGGTCTGAAAGCCTACAACCACAACCTCGACACCAGCCCAGAATTTTACGGCGAAATCATCGGCACCCGCACCTACCAGGACCGGTTGGAAACCCTGTCTTACTGTCGCGACGCCGGGCTGGATCTGTGCTGCGGCGGCATCATCGGCATGGGCGAAAGCTGGCGCGACCGGGCCAGCATGCTACAGGTGCTGGCAAACTTTGATCCGCATCCCGAAAGCGTGCCGATCAACGCATTGATCGCCACCAAGGGCACGCCGCTGGAACACCGCGAAAAGGTGCAGGCCTTTGACCTGCTGCGGATGATTGCCACCGCCCGGATCGTGATGCCGAAAACCCGCGTTCGCCTGTCGGCTGGGCGATCGGATTTTTCCACCGCGGAACAGGCGCTGTGCTTCCTGGCAGGGGCCAATTCGGTGTTCTACGGCGATGTGTTGTTGACCGCGCCAAACGCCGGAACCGGCGACGATCGCGACATGTTTGCCGCGCTTGGGTCGCTGACGGACGCATGAGGTCGTGCGGTCGCATTGCGAAAACCGCGCCTCTCGCCTATAGCGATTGCGAAACGCAGCATTGAACAAGAGGACATTCCATGTCGAACGCCCAATTGGAACAGGCCATCGAAGCCGCCTGGGACGCCCGTGACACCATCACCCCCGCCACCTCTGGCGAAACCCGTGATGCCATCGAATCCACCCTGCATGCGCTGGATTCGGGCAAGCTGCGCGTGGCGGAGAAGCTGGAAAGCGGCGACTGGCACGTGAACCAATGGGCCAAGAAGGCGGTTCTCTTGGGGTTCCGCATCAAGGACATGGAACTGCAGTCCGGCGGCCCGCAGGGCTCCAGCTGGTGGGACAAGGTCGACAGCAAATTCGCAGGCTGGGGTGAGGCCGAATATAAAGCGGCTGGCTTCCGGTCCGTGCCGAACGCGATTGTACGCAAATCGGCCTATGTGGCCCCTGGCGTTGTGCTGATGCCGTCCTTCGTGAACCTGGGCGCCTATGTTGACGAAGGCACCATGGTAGACACCTGGGCCACCGTTGGCTCCTGCGCACAGATCGGCAAAAACGTACACCTGTCCGGTGGCGTTGGCATTGGCGGCGTGCTGGAGCCGATGCAGGCTGGCCCAACCATCATTGAGGACAACTGCTTCATCGGGGCCCGTTCCGAGGTGGTTGAAGGCTGCATCGTCCGCGAAGGTTCGGTACTGGGCATGGGCGTTTACATCGGCCAGTCGACCAAGATTGTTGACCGTGAAACCGGCGAAGTCATGTACGGCGAAGTGCCGCCCTATTCGGTTGTTGTTTCCGGCTCCATGCCTTCGAAAAACGGCATCAACCTCTACTGCGCGGTGATCGTGAAGCGCGTGGATGAAAAGACCCGCTCGAAAACCGGCATCAACGAGCTGCTGCGCGACTGATCTGCCGCAGATCCCTGAATAGAGAAACGGCGCCTCACTGGGCGCCGTTTTTTGTTGTTGAAATCAGCTGGCCAGCAAGGCCTGCGTTTCAAATTCACGCAAGGACAGACGCGCCGCCGGGCCGTAGCCACGACCGGTCGACAGATCCAGCTGCGGGAACAGATTGAGGATCTCATTTTGCACATCCGCATCAAAGCTGGTGCCAGCCTCAGGCCCCGGCAGGTAGCTTTCGGTCCACATCCCGTTGGACCGCAGCACCTCATGCCGATCAAAGAGCAGATGCACGTAGGTCACGCGCTGCCCAACCTCCTGTCGGCGCACGGTGCGCTGATTGATCAGGTGTTTGGCGGGGATCAGAACCTCATTGGCGTCAAACATCAGCTGCGCCCGCAGATCGCGCAACAGCACCCGGTGCTGCGGTGACACCACCAGCTTGCCGTGATTGCCCAGCGCGCCGGCGGCAATCTCAATCGGGGCGTTGTCTTCTTTGGAAATCAGGTTGCAGGTGCCCGACCAGCGCACCGGCTGATAGCCATGATCGCGGGTCAGAACCAGATCGCCGGGCAGCAGGCTTTCCACCGGCAGGCTGCCACGGGCGGTGTCAATCATGGTGCCGGACAGGAAACAGGGAACGGTCTTAACCGTCGCGTAGCCCGATGCCTCCATCCCCATGTCGTCGACAACCGAATAGGTGAAGGTCGTCTCACCCTCAGTGTCCGCCGCAACGATGTTAAGGGTGCCATCCTCATTCAGGCTGACCTGCGTGCCGGAGTTCAGCGTGATGACATTGCCCAGCACCAGTGGTTGGTTGTTGATATGGGTGATCGTCAGCGTGCCGTCATCCATAACCTCATCATTGGCCAACACATCCAAGGTTCCCTCGGAGCCGACCTGCATTTCGATCTCATCATCGTTTACGGTGATGTAGCTCTGAACGCTGTCGGCAGCGATCATCAGGTTACTGTCGTATTTGGAATCGCCCGCATCTGCGATGCCGATCTTGATGGTGTTGGTTTCACCCGCGTTGACCGACGCGCGCAGAGTCAGGGTGATGGTCATCCCATCCATTTCGGTGTTGTAGTCACCATCGGCGTTGTCGATGTACCAGTCCGGGTTGTTCTCGGGGTTGATCTCATCGATGGAGATTTCGCTGTCACCGATGGTAAGCTCAGCCTGTTCACCATTGACCCAGATGCCAACCGCATCGTTGTAGCCGGAGTTCACCCATTCCAGATATTCCTCGGACGAGAAGGTGATCTGCATCGACAGAATGTCGCCGGTCGGGATGAACTCAGCCTCAAAAATTGCGGCGTCGTAAGTTTCGGTTCCTGCAATCGCATTGAGGCCAGCGTCACCGTCAATGCCATCTTCCATGTTGGAAGTTGTGTCACTTTCCTGGTTGGCATCCCCATCTTTGTTGGTGATGTCCTTCGCCTTACCGGTGGAAAGGATTACGCCGCCATCGCTGGGCGCAACACCCGGCATGGTCTCATCCGCGCCAGAATAGATACCCGAAGAGGCGTTGTCGCCAGAATACGTGGCGCTGGTGACCTCGATCCCCGCGCCAAACATCGCCTCTGCCATCTGATTGGCTGATGCACTGGTATTGATGTCCAACTGACTCGCCGCAACCATCGTGAACCCCTGAAACTCGCAAACTGCGTCTTAAAAAACCTGTCCAAGGCTAGCAGCTTCCACTCTCAATCGCAGGTGCAGCATAGGGAGGGGGGTGGGTATGATTCCGTAGAGGCGCCACCCCAAAAGAATGGGAAACCACCGCGAGACACATCCCAAAGGAGGCGTGTTTCACGAGTGTTTCACTAGTCTTTTCGTGAGTTTAGCGAAATTTACCCGGCTGACGCGACGGAATCATCGGGCGCATGCGTGCTATCTCACACCATATTGAGAGGAGAGATTGCATGATTCGTGCCAGCCTATTGACCGTCGCAATTGTTTTGGGGTTCACCGCGCAGCACGCGCAAGCCCACAGTGGCCAAGCCAAGGTCACCGTCACAGGCGAGCAGCGCTGCATCACCTCCAACGGAACGCCACCTCATGACATTGGTCGCTTTCCGACCCGGGGCAATCCCAACAGTTTCAAAACCCAGTCGATAAAGATCTGCGTTGATGCCACCCCGGCACAGACCGGGCGCACCGTGACCCGCACCAATGCATCGGGCATCACGCTGACAGGGATCATGCTGCGCCCCGGCACGGCCGAGTTCTATGACGCCTCCAGCCGCCGTGGTTTTTCCCGCAATCGCGCCAGCGGATGGCAGGTTGAGGGCATGGGCGGTGCCGATATGCTGGGCATGGATCACGCCAACGCCCATGTCGATAAAAGCGGGCTTTATCATTACCACGCCCCGGCCGACGTCTGGACCGGTGACCTGCATGGCTCCCTCATCGGCTATGCGGCGGATGGTTTCGAAATCCACTATGTCGGGGGCGGCGCGCAAAGTTCCTATCAACTGAAATCCGGCACCCGAAACGGCGGGCCCGGTGGCAAGCATGATGGCACCTATGTGCAGGATTGGATCTATAAGGCCGGCAGCGGCAATCTAGATGAATGCAACGGGGCCGTGGTTGAGGGGCGCTATGTGTATTTTGCCACCGACAGCTTCCCCTTCTTCCCCCGCTGTTTCAAAGGCACGGTCAGCCGTGATTTCCTTGGCCGCCCCTGAGCAGGCACCGACAGCCCCTAACCGCTTGATCCGCTCAGCGCATCGGCGTATTGCCGGGACATGAGCGAGAAAAAGAAACAAAAGAAACCCTCGCGCCAGCAGGTCTATACGCTGCTGGTGCAGGTTGGTCGCAAAGACGGTGACGGTCTGCCCGAAGGCGCAACCGGCGGCGCGCTGATGATCTATGCCAGCGGCATTGATGAAGCCGAGGCCGTGCGCGAAACCGTTGCGATCCTGAAGCAGGCCGATCTGGCACCGCTGGATGTCACCGGCTACGGCACGCTGGATGAGCGGCTGGAACAGGGCCACGACATCAACGGCGAAGAACGCGAGCTGATGGCCCGCGCGCTGGAAGAGAACTCGGTCATTGTGGCGCAGATGACGCCCTTCTTTGATGGTGAAGACCTGAATGATGTGGAGGGGCCGGTTCAGTAACCGGCTCTTTTGTGATGCGCCTAGGCCGCGCGCAGCTCGGCCAGGGTGATGGCCTCAAAGTGATCCAGCAACGGATAGGCCGGGGCCACATGTTCCGGCAGACGTGCCCGTTCTGCATGCGCCAGAAGTGAGGCCTGCATCACCGCTGCATTTCGCCGCCCCCGCCCCAGGAACAAAGTCTCCAACGTGGTGCCCGCCGCGATGCAGGGTTCATTGCCCGGCAGCAGGAACTGGTGATAGCGGATGGTATTGCCGGCCTCCTGCGGAATGGCAGAGACACCATTGATCAAATGGGTTGCCGGGATGCGCACATAGGCTTTGCCAAACAGATATTCCACCGCCGACCCGCCAGATCGCAGACGTTGTTCCGCCCCGACCACCAGATTGCGCTGCAGCCCAAAGTAGGGTGCCCGCAGGCGTACAGGGGTGAAACTGCCAAAGGCTGGCACTTCGCGTGAAACCACCTGCAACACCGGCACCAGACCATGATGGGGGGTCCGCAACAGATCACCGCGCCGGATCTTATGTGCCGGGCGATAACCCTGATCCGTCAGAATTGGCACCTGCGCTGCAATGCTGGGCATGGGGCCGATCGGCTCCACCTCGGTTGAGACGGCAAAAAACAATACAGCCCGGTCCATCTGACGCTGCATTGGGTCCAGCGTCATCACCCTGAGATCAGACAACAACAGCGGCTTGGGATCCTGCAACTCTTTCAGGAACACCTTGCCGCTGCGCACCTGTTCAATCGCCAATCGGCCCCAGCGTGCGGGGGCGTCCCAGCTGTAGGTGACGCGCAGCTCTTCGGCTTGGGTCACCGCATCATGTTCCAGCACGGTGTGAAACACCTCACGGCCCTGGGTGATGACCAGCGCGATGCCGCCTGTGGGCAGCTCCTGAATGGAAAGCGAACTGACCCAAGGGTGATCGCGGCGATACCCCAGCAGCTTGCGCGGTCGCCCATCACCGGGCAGGCGCATTTCAAACAGGATGGATCCGCGCGTCAGCAGGCTGTTGGGCGTCACTTCCAGCGGCGCAGCGGGGCGCGCGGCGCCAATACCGCCCGGGTCAAAGACCTGCCTGTGCTGATCTGACAGCGCGATCCAAGCCACGGTTAAGCCACCTCACCTTCGGGGGCGGATGTGACAGGTGCGCTGAGCAGGCTGGCCTCATATTGGCGCAGGGTCTGGCGGGCGGCAGGGCCGTAGCCCGCCCCGGTCTCAGGGTCCAGTTCAGGAAACAGCGTGCAGATCTCATTCATCACATCCTGTTCCAAAGCATGCACGATCTGCGGGCCGGGCAGGAAGCTTTCGGTTTCCAGCCCCTCGGACCATAGGATCTGGTGGCGGTCAAACAGCAGATGCACATAGGTCACCTCACCGCCTTCGACCTGACGCACGTTTTTGCCATCCACCAGCTCTTTTGCGGCAACCAGCACTTCGGCCTCCGCAAACAACAGTTCACTCATCGGGTCACGCACCAGAACGCGGTGCAACGGCGACACCCAAAGGTCACCATGTTCGCCAAAGGTGCCGCGACGGATGTGGATCGGGGCAAAGCTGCCCGCAGCCGCAACCGTCCGTGACCCGATCCAGCGCAGCGGCTGGGCACCATCGTCTTTGGTCAGCACCAGATTGCCCACTTGCAGATGTTCCACCGCAACCTCGCCCTCGGGCGTTTTCACTTTGGTGCCTTCCACAAAACAGGGCACCTGATTGACCGTCACAAAGGCCGAGTCGCTGATGCCGGCGCCGTTTTCCGCGGTGTAGGAAAAGATCACACTTTCCAGATCACCATCCGCCAGAACGGTCAGGGTGCCATCGGCGTTGACCTGCAGCTGCTGGCCGGTCGTCAGGGTGATGACCGACCCGGCCGAGACGGCCTGACCGTTGATATGGGTCAGCGTCAGCGTGCTGCTGCCGTCGCCGTCATTGCCCAACACGTCGATGGTTTTAGAAAAGCCTGGCGCAACATCCACCGCGTCATCCTGCGCGATGAAGGCGGTCTGGGCACTGTCCCCGGCAATCAACAGGGTCGAGTCGTAGCTGGAATCCGTCACATCCGCGATCCCGATCCGCAAGGTGTTCACCTCACCCACATTGACGTTCATCTTCAACGTCATGGTGGCGGTGAAACCGTCCATCTCGGTGTTGTATTCATCATTGAGGTTCGAGATGAACAGCGACTCATTGTTGCCGCCGTTGATGTTCAGCGGATCGATGTCCCCATCGCCCACCGCCAGATCCACCTGCTGGCCATTGACCCAGACGCCGATGAAATCCTGATACAGGCTGTTGACGTATTCGGGGTATTCTTCCGAGGCAAAGACAAACTGCAGCGTCAGCGTATCGCCGTCAGGAATAAACTCCACATCCATGAAGGAGGCATCATAGGTGCTGGTGCCCGCCGCCGCGTTGAAGGCCGCATTGTTGTTCACCCCGCTGGTGTTGGTCGAGGTGCTGTTTGAGGTGTTGGTGTTGGTGGAGCCGCTGCTTTTGGTGAAGTTGCTGGTGCGCCCCGTCGACAGGATCACGCCAGTGTCGCCCGGTGTCACCCCTTCGGAAATCGAATCCCCGTTTGAATAGGTGCCCGAAGACCGCCGATCGCCATAGTAATCGGCATCCACCACCGTGACCCCAGCGCCGAACATCTCTTCGGCCATCTGAATCGCGCTGGCGTTATTGTTGATCGGCAGTTCATTTGCGATCGCCATATGCTCACCCCACCCACTCTCATGGGCAGCACGCAGCCAGAGCAGCCCAGACATCAGATCTGGGGCAATCGGTCAAATTTCTGCTCACCTGGGCCTTTTGGCCTCTATGGTTCTTGCGTCCTGCCTCGGGACATTTTTTTGCCTTTATACACGGATCAACCCGCTGAAGTAAGGGCCTCTTTCCATCTAACGGGCAAGTGTTGCATCCGCCCCCTGGCGATCAATTGATCCGTGATACCGGCGCAGGCAATTGCCCTTGCGGCCCAGACGCGCTAGCCCTTGGCCAAGCCTAAGGAGCCCTCTGATGTCGCAAACCCATCCCTCGCCCGTCTGTCCCGTCGATCTGTCGGCCAAACTGATCCAGTGCCCTTCTGTCACCCCGGTGGAAGGTGGCGCGCTGGTCCTGCTGGAGGATCTGCTGAGCGACGCAGGCTTCACCTGCACCCGGGTGGATCGTGAGGGCATTCCAAATCTCTATGCCCGCTGGGGCGACAAGGGTCATGCCAAGACCTTTGGCTTCAACGGCCACACAGATGTGGTGCCGGTCGGGGATGAGGCCGCCTGGACCAAACCGCCCTTCTGCGGTGAGGTTGAGGATGGCATCCTGTGGGGCCGTGGAGCGACGGATATGAAAACCGGTGTTGCCGCCTTTGCCGCTGCGGCCGTGGATTTCGTGCGCAACAAGGCGCCGGATGGATCGGTCGTGCTGACCATCACCGGGGATGAGGAAGGTGACGGCGATTTCGGCACCGTTGCATTGCTGGATTGGATGGATGAAAACGACGAACAGCTGTCCGTCTGCCTGGTGGGTGAGCCGACCTGCCCCAACCATATGGGCGAAATGATGAAAATCGGCCGCCGTGGGTCAATGTCGGCCTGGTTCACCTTCACCGGCAAACAGGGGCACGCCGCCTATCCGCATCGCGCCAACAACCCGCTGCCCGCCATGGCGCGGCTGATGGATCAACTGGCCAGCCATGAGCTGGATCAGGGCACCGATCATTTTGATCCATCCACCCTGGCGATCGTCACCATGGACACCGGCAACCCGGCCAACAATGTGATCCCGGCCAAATGCACCGGCGCGGTGAACATCCGCTTCAATGACACCCACACCGGGCAATCGCTCAGCGACTGGCTGCAGGCCGAAGCCAACAAAGTCACTGCCGAAACCGGGGTAGAGATCGACATGACGATCAAAATCTCCGGCGAAAGCTTCATCACCCCGCCCGGCCCGCTGTCCGATCTGGTGGCCAAAGCGGTGGAGGCGGAAACCGGCGTGTCGCCTGACCTCAGCACCACCGGCGGCACCTCGGATGCACGGTTTGTCAAAGCCCATTGCCCGGTGGTGGAGTTTGGTCTGGTGGGAAAGACCATGCATCAGGTGGATGAACGGATCGAGGTGGAACAGATCCACCAGTTGAAAGCGATCTACAGCCGCATTCTGGCGGATTACTTTGCATGACCTGGCAGATTGCCCAAACCGATGACCTGACCACCTGTTTCGCCCTGCGCCATGAGGTGTTTGTGCTGGAACAGGACGTGCCGGTAGCGGAAGAGCAGGACGAGCTGGACGCCACAGCCACCCATGTTCTGGCCACAGAAGGAGGCACTCCACTGGGCACTGCGCGCATCGTCTTCACCGAAGGAACGGCCAAAGTCGGCCGTGTCTGCGTGGTGCAAGCCGCCCGCGGCACCGGACTTGGCGCGGCGCTCATCAAAGCCTGCATCGCAATTGCCGGTGACACCCCGGGCATCCAGCAGGTCAAACTGGGCGCGCAACTGCACGCTTTAGGCTTCTATGAAAAGCTGGGGTTCACCGCTTTCGGCCCGGTCTATGACGATGCAGGAATCGATCACCGCGATATGAAGCTGGAACTGTCATGATCTCACAACGCCGGCCGCATCTGGTGGTCATGGTGAAGGAACCCCGCCCCGGGCGCGTCAAAACCCGTTTGGGCCGCGATCTGGGCATGACCACTGCTGCATGGTGGTTTCGCCATCAGGTGCAGGCGCTGCTGCGCCGGATCGAGGATCCCCGCTGGGACACGGTTCTGGCTGTCGCACCGGATGTGGAGGGTATGATGAGCCGGGTCTGGCCCGCGCATCTGCCGCGCATCCCGCAGGGACGTGGAGATCTGGGGGACCGAATGGGCCGCGTGTTTCTGACCGCACCACCCGGCCCGGTCTGCATCATCGGGGCCGATATCCCCGGCATCACCCCCGCCCATATCGCCCGCGCCTTTACCGCACTTGGCGATCACGACGCCTGCTTCGGCCCGGCGCCGGACGGTGGCTATTGGCTGGTGGGCCTGAAACAGGCCACCCGCCCACCGCGCAGCCTGTTCCAGAAGGTACGCTGGTCCAGCGAACACGCATTGGCCGACACAATGGCCAGTCTACCCGGCAAACGCATCGCGCTGGTGGACACACTGGATGATGTGGACACGCTGGCGGATTTGAAGGCGTTAAGAACAAATGCCTGACTATCAACTCACATTGTCAGTACTTAGCCGCGTCTTCCTCGAAATACGTGCCACAAGCAAAACCGAGAAAACCCGGATACTCTCCGACATTTTTCACAATGTGCCCGCCCTGATGGCAAGCGGCGCATCCGAAGAAGTCATCCGACTAGAGATTAACCAAAAAGCGCTGCGCCATGACGCATCCAAGGTGATTGACGGTTACTTTGTCCATGCGCGCAAAACTATCGGGCAAAGCACCGACTGAAATTGGGGCTTCCCTGTGTAGACCGTGTCCTCGTGCCTGAGTGTAATCAGCATAATCGCGTGACGCCCCTGCCCTGCCGTGCTACCTGCGCTTTATGAGCAAGCTGCCAACAAAGCCTGAGATTCTTGAATGGATTTCGGACAACCCGACCCTCACCTCGAAACGTGACATCGCCAAAGCCTTTGGCATCAAAGGCGCTGCGCGGATCGACCTCAAGCGCATGCTGAAAGAGCTGGAGGCCGAGGGCCATCTGGAAAAGCGCAAGAAAACCTTCCGCGATCCAGACAAGCTACCGCCGGTTTCGGTCATTCAGATCACCGAGGCGGACAGCGATGGCGATCTTTTCGCCCGCCCAATGGAATGGCAGGGCGAGGGGGCAGAGCCGAAGATCCTGATGGTATTGAGGGCCTCGGACCCGGCGTTGGGGGCGGGGGACCGTATCCTTGGACGGCTGAGTGAGGTCAAAGGTGAGGCCCATCAATATGAGGCCAAGCTGATCCGCCGCATCGGCACCAACCCGCATCGGGTGTTGGGTGTCTTCCGCAAATCCGCCGAGGGGGGCCGGATCCTGCCCATCGATAAAGGCGACCAGAAAGAATGGCTGGTCCCTGCCGGTGCCACACATGGCGCTAAGGAAGGCGAGTTGGTCGAAGCAGAACAGGCCGGTCCGAAGGGCCGCATGGGCCTGCCACGGGCCCGCATCGTTAGCCGGCTGGGCGATCCCAGCGCCCCCAAGGCCGTGTCGCTGATCGCCATCCATCAGCACGGGATCCCCGATGATTTCCCCGATGCGGTGATTGCCGAAGCCGATGGCAAGAAACCCGCCGTCCTGACCGGGCGCGAAGACATGCGGGACATGCCGCTGATCACCATCGATCCCGCCGATGCCCGCGATCACGATGATGCCTGCTGGACGCATGCCGATGACGACCCCAAGAACAAGGGCGGCTATGTCATCTGGGTCGCCATTGCGGATGTTGCCCATTACGTCACCCCCGGCTCAGCCTTGGATCGCGAAGCGCGCAAGCGCGGCAACTCCAGCTATTTCCCCGACCGCGTTGTGCCGATGCTGCCGGACCGCCTGTCGGGCGATCTGTGTTCCCTGCACGAAGGCGTGCCGCGCGCCTGTCTGGCCGTGCGGATGCAGATCGACGCCAGCGGCGAAAAGATCGGCCACCGCTTTGTGCGGGGCTTGATGCGCTCGGTCGCGTCGCTGAACTATCAGGAGGTGCAGCGCGCCCGCGATGGGGACGTGAATGAGAAGTGCGCGCCCCTTATGGATCAGGTTATTGATCCGCTTTACGAGGCCTATGATCTGCTGGTCAAAGCCCGTGCACGCCGCCAGCCGCTGGATCTGGACCTGCCCGAACGCAAGGTAGTCCTGTCCGATGCGGGTGAGGTGCTTAGCGTCAATTTCCGCGACCGTCTGGATGCACATAAGCTGATTGAGGAATTCATGATCCTCGCCAATGTGGCGGCGGCAGAAACTCTGACGGCGAAGAAGTCACCGCTGCTGTTCAGGGTGCATGAAGAGCCCAGCGTCGAGAAGCTGGACGCCCTGCGCGAAACGGCTGAGACCTCGGGCCTGACGCTGGCCAAGGGGCAAGTGTTGCAGACCGCGCACCTGAACCGCCTGCTGACAGCAGCCAAAGACACCGACTTTGCCGAGCTGATCAATATGGCAACGCTGCGGTCGATGACGCAGGCCTATTACAGCCCGTCGAATTTTGGCCACTTCGGGTTGGCGCTGCGCAGCTATGCGCATTTCACTTCCCCCATTCGCCGCTATTCGGATCTGATCGTGCACCGCGCTCTGGTCTCGTCACACGGCTGGGGGGACGATGGGCTGACAGCGGCTGACAGCGAAGATCTGGAAAACACAGCCAATCACATCAGCGAAACCGAACGTCGTTCCATGATGGCAGAACGTGACACCACAGATCGCTATCTGGCGGCCTTCCTGTCTGAACGGGTGGGCAATGAGTTTGCAGGCCGGATCAGTGGCATTGCGAAATACGGCGCCTTTGTCCGGCTGGATGACACCGGCGCGGATGGTCTGATCCCGGTCCGTTCGCTGGGCAATGAATTTTTCCACTTTGATCGCGAGAGCGGCACGCTGATGGGGGTCGATAGCGGCTTTACCCTGTCGCTGGGCCAGAAGGTCACCGTGAAACTGACCGAAACCGCGCCGATCTCAGGCTCCGTCGCGCTGGAACTGATCTCGGTCGAGGGGGACGAGGTGCCACGGTCAGGCCGCGGCGGGGGCCATCGCAAAGGCCGCCCTGGCAAGCGTCAGCTGAACCGCGCCAAGAAGAAATCCGCCAAGGTTCAGCGCAAGGTCAAACGCACCCGCCGCTAGCCCTGCGGCAGGTGATAGGTCAGCGCGTGGCGGATCAACACACCGTGGCGCGCTGGCGTGATCTGTTCCGCGCGTTGAAACAACACGGCGCGGTTACCCTCAATCTGGTCCTGCCCCGGAAAGGCCTCGGCAAAATCACGGATGATGCTGGTCTGACAATGGGCATAGAGGGCAAAACCGCCTGTTTTGGGCACCCCCAATCGCAGGGTTGAACCCGCCTTTGATTTGGGCGTCAGATAGGCGGGCTGACCCCATTTCAGACATTCCTCAACCGAGCCGACCCGAGGCAACTCTGCCGCGATGGTCAGGATCAGATGGCGCAATTCCATCAGCCCTGCACGCGCGTCCGGTTCAAACGCCTGAAAGGCCGCAGCCACCGCAGGATCGGCAAAGGGGTGATCTGTCACAACATCCATATCCCGACCCTAAGGTGCTAGCGCGCGCCGGGCAATTGCTGGGCCAGCACCTCACGTAGGACCACGGCCACCTGATCACGGCGGGGATCGCGCCCATGCAGCCCCAACGCCAGGGTCGGCAGCGGATAGGCCCGCATCAGCGCACGGTTGATCCGCACCCCTGGCCCCAAGCTGGAAGCCCCCAAAACCGTCACCCCCAGCCCAGAGGCCACCGCGCTGCGGACATAGGCCACACTGCCTGCCGTCAACACATCCCGCGCCCGCCCCCGCGCAGGCCCCAAGGCGGCCTCAGCCGCGGTGCGATAAATGCAGGGGCCCTGCATTAGGCACAGGGACAGCGGATCCTCTGGGGTTTGTGCCACTGCCTCTTCACCCTCAATCCAGACCATCGGATCCTGTCCAACCGGCAGGGATCCGTCAGCCTCGGGGTCATGCAGGGCCAGCGCCAGATCGATCTGGCCATCCTTCAACGCCTGCATCAACCCGCTGCTGAGGCCAACGCGGAACGACAGCTCAGCCCCCGGCAAATGCCGTTCCATCGCCTGCAACAACTCGGGCATCCGATGTGGGGCAAGGTATTCCACCACCCCGATCCGCAGCGCCCCGGACACCACCGGCGCCCGCATATCCGCCATCAGCCGCTCACTTGCCTGCAACATCTGCTGCGCTTTCGGCATCAGGCGACGCCCGGCCTCAGTCAGCTGCACATCACGGCTGTTGCGGGACAGCAGGCTTTGGCCCAGGGCCTCCTCCAACTTGCGGATTCGCACCGAGATCGCCGATTGCGACCGTCCCAGCCGGGCGCCGGCCTCCGTAAAATTCTGCACTTCAGCCACGGTGGTGAAACACCGCAGCAGGTCGAGATCAATATCCTGCATGTAGATTTGATATTCACATCCTCAGCATTCAATCAATTCATTTCTTTTATGCTGAACCAGCCAGTACAAAGTGGCAAACCACAAGGAGAGTGCCATGCGCGCCATCACTTACAGCAAATTTGGCCCCGCGGCCGAGGTCCTGACCCTAAGCGATCTGCCCACCCCAACCCCCGAAGCGGGCGAAGTGCTGGTGCGCCTGAAAGCCTCGGGCGTGAACCCCTCAGACGTCAACGCCCGCTCCGGCACCCGCCCCGGCGTGACCGAGCCACCCTACCCCCGCATCATCCCCCACAGCGATGGTGCCGGTGTGATCGAAGCGGTGGGGGCTGATGTGGATCCCTCCCGCATCGGTGAACGGGTCTGGATCTGGAACGGCCAATGGCAGCGCGCCTATGGCACCGCCGCCCAATACATCGCCCTGCCGCAGGATCAGGCCGTGACCCTACCCGACAACATCAGCTTTGCCGAAGGCGCGGTGCTGGGCATTCCGGCAATGACCGCCACCTACTGCGTGTTGGGCGGTGGGGATGTGGCTGGCAAAACCCTGCTGATCAGCGGCGGTGGCGGCACTGTGGGCCGTCTGGCCGTGCAGATCGCCAAAGCCTCCGGCGCCAAGGTGATTGCCACGGCAGGCAGCCCCGCCCAGCAGGAAGCGGCGCGTCAGGCAGGCGCGGATGCGGTGATTGGCTACAATGACCCCGATCTGGCCGCCGCGGTTCTGGCCGCCAACAACGGCCAGCCGGTGGATCAGGTTGTGGAGGTTGAATTTGGCCCCAACGCCGAAATGATCACCGAAGTGATCGCACCGCGCGGCCGCATCGTCGCCTATGGGTCCGCCAAAGATCGCGCCCCCACCCTGCCTTTCTATCCGCTGATGTTCAAAGGTGTGACCTTGGAAATGGCGCTGGTCTATATCCTGAGCGATGCTGAGCGCCGCCAATGCGAAGCACAGCTGAACGCCCTGCTGGAAAAGGGCGCGCTGGACATGCGCATCGCCCATGAGCTGCCGCTGGTGGACTGCGCCAAAGCCCATGACATTATCGCCAGCGGGGACCGTGCCGGTTCCGTGATCCTGACGATCTGAGGCACTGCACCTCAGCACATTCTTGCCTTTTGACAGGGCGGCGGGGTCAAAGACTTTCCGCCGCCCTTGCCGCAGGCTATCCTCAGCCCCAAGTTCTACCACAGAACACCGCACCCCAAGGCACAACTCCGGGGGCCACAACACAGGGCAGATGCAATGAAACAACTGGCACAGACCAGCCTGCGTGCTGGCGCATTTCTCCTATCACTTGCGGCCACATCGGTGGCGGCGATGCCGGTGGACAATTCCCTGCGCCCGCAGGCCCGGCCGGGGTCCGGCGTGGGATCGGCAGTGCCCAGCTCTTCGCAGGCCCTGCCCGTCATTCCCGCCGCCAGCCGCGCCACCGAAGCCGGGTTTCAGCGCTGGATCCGCAATTTTCAGCCCCGCGCCCGGGCGGCCGGGATTTCCGATGCCACCTTCCAGCGCGCCTTTCGCGGCGTCACGTTCAATGACGAGGTGATCGAACGCGACCGCAACCAGAGTGAGTTTACCAAACCCATCTGGGACTATCTGGACAGCGCCGCCTCGGACAAACGGATCAAAAACGGCAAGGCCGCGCTGCGCCAACATCGCCGCGTGCTGACCCAGATCGAACGCACCTATGGTGTCGACAAAGAAGTGGTGGCGGCCGTCTGGGGCTTGGAAAGCGCCTATGGTGAATACCGCGGTGACCACAATATGATCGAGGCGCTGGCAACCCTGGCCTATGACGGGCGGCGCGGTCGCTTCTTTGAAAAACAGCTGATTGCGGCGCTGAAGATCCTGCAATCCGGTGATACAACAGCCGCCAAGATGAAGGGCAGCTGGGCCGGGGCCATGGGCCACACCCAGTTTATTCCCACCTCTTATCAGGCCTTTGCCGTCGATTTCACCGGCGACGGGCGGCGCGATATCTGGTCAGACAACCCCGCTGATGCATTGGCCTCTACCGCCGCCTACCTCAAAAAACACGGCTGGGTCTCCGGCCAGCCCTGGGGCGTCGAGGTCAGGTTGCCACGCGGGTTCAATTACAGCCTCGCCAGCAAGAAGATCACCAAATCCCCGGCAGAATGGGCCCGTCTGGGAGTGAAAGACACCCAAGGCCGCGCGGTGCGCAACTACGGGCAGGCCTCAATCCTGCTGCCCGCCGGTCACAAAGGCGCGGCCTTTATGATCTTCAAGAACTTCAAAGTGATCTCTCGCTACAATTTCGCCACCTCCTATGTAGTCGGGGTGGGGCACCTCTCGGACCGGCTAAAAGGGGCAGGCCCCATCGCGGCCGATTGGCCCCGCAACGACAGGGTGCTGAACCGGGCGGAACGCAAGGAAATGCAGGCACTGCTGACCAAGGCCGGGTTCTCCACTGGCGGTGTCGACGGCATGGTCGGGCCGATGACCCAACGCGCCATCCGCGCCTATCAGGCGGCGCGCGGCGATGTGCCGGATGGCTTTGCCTCCCTGTCCCTGCTGAAAAAGCTGCGGCGCTAGCGGCTGCATTTCCTCTTTCTTTTTGCGCCAGCCTCTGCCAGTTTGCGCCCGTTCTCAGGGCGGGGTGAAATTCCCCACCGGCGGTAACGGGCCAGCCCCGAAGCCCGCGAGCGGCCTTCAGAGACGCGTCCACGTCCCGAAAAGTGGGAACCGGTTTTCGGATAAGATGTGGAGCTTCAAAAAGGTGACAGCAGATCTGGTGCAACTCCAGAGCCGACGGTCATAGTCCGGATGGAAGAGAGCGACAGCAAGGCCCCACCCACAGGTGAGGTGCCTTTCCTGTTCGTGACAACGCCTTGGGGGGATGTGTCGAGATAGGAAAGGACCATGACATGACATCCACCCGCTACGCCTTCATCAAGGCCAACTGGCATGCCGATATCGTTGATCAGGCATT
This sequence comes from Thalassovita sp., assembly GCF_963691685.1. GTDB lineage: Bacteria > Pseudomonadota > Alphaproteobacteria > Rhodobacterales > Rhodobacteraceae > Thalassobius. The sequence continues at coordinate 182,305 of NZ_OY829290.1, read as the reverse complement.
GGCCGGTTTTTGCGACGTGATCCCCGCCGCACAGGTTGATGTGTTCGACGTGCCCGGCGCCTTTGAAATGCCGCTGCTGGCCCGCGATCTGGCCGAGTCCGGTCGCTACGCCGCCGTGGCCGCCGCCGCGCTGGTGGTGGATGGTGGCATCTACCGCCATGATTTTGTCGCCCAGGCCGTGGTCGACGGGCTGATGCGCGCGGGCCTGGACAGCGGCGTGCCGGTGCTGTCGGTCTCCCTGACGCCGCATCATTTCCAGGAAACCGATCACCACAAGGCGATCTACCGCGAACACTTCGTCGAAAAGGGACGCGAGGCGGCCCGCGCCGCACTGATGATCGGCCAGACCCGCGCCGGGTTGAACGCAGAAAAAGCCGCCTAAGCGCCTTTCAACGTTCCAAAAATACTCAAAAAAATTCCCCTGCCCGCCCCATGTGACGGGCAAGGGGTCGCGATCACATTTCCATCGCCTCGGCCACTTCAACGCTGCCGCCATCGCTTAAGATCGGGCAGCCCCGCGCCATGCCCACCGCCGCATCGTGATCGGCAGCGGTCACCAGCGTGTAGCCCGACACCGGGTTGGCGCCACCATCGTCTGTAACACCGCTGGCACTGACGGTTTTGGATGGCCCTGCCGGGTTGCCCATATCAACAACCGCTGATCCCATCCCTTCCAGCCAGGCGGTCCAGGCCGCCATGACTTTGGCACCTTCCTCCGGGCTCTCCGGCGCCGATCCACCGTGGTAGATAAACATGAATTTTGGCATATCTGGTCCTCCTTCAAGGGCAGAGTCGCGGGCGCCTTCCCTCACAGGCGCCCATCCCCATCCTTGCCCGATTCCCGGAAATCACCAAATCAACCGCGCGTTAGGCCTTGGGTCAGACCATTTCCCACAGGAGTTTTGCCGCCAGGCTGAGGGAGGTGATCACCAGCAGCGGTTTGATGACCTTCGCCCCCTGTTTCAGCGCCATCTTGGCTCCCAACCGGGCGCCCGCGATCTGCACCACACCCATCGCCAGCCCCAACAGCCACAGCGGCTGCGCCACCAGCGCAAAGGCCAACAGCCCGCCCACGTTTGAGGCAAAGTTCAGCAGTTTGGTATGCGCCGTCGCTTTCAAAATGCCGTAGCCCGACAGCAGCACAAAGGACAGCATGTAGAAACTGCCTGCCCCCGGCCCCAGCAACCCGTCGTAGCCCGCCACCAGCGGCACCGCTGTCAGGGTAAAGACCAAAGGTGACAGGCGTCGGGTGCGATCACTGTCATCCAGACCGGGGCGCAGCGCAAAGAACAGCGCAATGCCGATCAGCAGAACCGGCAGGATCAGCCGGATCCATTCGGTTGGCAGCACGGTGACCAGCAACGCCCCCCCAAAGGAGGCTGCTGCTGCCAGCAGTGCCGCGGGCGCCTGCGCCTTGGGATCTACATGGCCGCTGCGGGCATAGGAAAACGCGGCTGTGCCAGCGCCAAACATGCCTTGGATCTTATTGGTGGCCAGCGCCTGCACCGGCGGCACGCCCGAGAGCATCAGCACCGGTAGCGTGATCAACCCGCCGCCGCCTGCAATGGCATCGACAAACCCCGCAGCAAAAGCGGCCGCCAGCAGGATTGCCAGCACCTCGGCACTGAATTCAAAAAACATGGAGGTCTCGATCTATGTCAGAGTGGTCAGGTCAGGCTGCGAAATCAGCGCGGGCGTACCCTTGCAGAAACAAGAGCGCCGTCAAGTCACCATGATTGATCCGGATATCACATTGCGCCGCGACCGAAGGTTTTGCATGCAGCGCCACACCGCTGCCCGCCCGACCCAACATGCCCAGATCATTGGCCCCGTCGCCAACGGCGATCACATCCGCCTCGCTCAGGCCCAGCTTGGCGGTGATACGTTCCAGCTGGTCCACTTTGGCCTGTTTGCCCAGAATTGGACGGCCCACATCACCGTTCAGCGCGCCATCCTCAACGATCAAAGTGTTGGCGTGGTTTTCGTCAAAGCCCAGTTCCGCCGCAACCTTGGCGGTGAAGGCCGTGAACCCGCCCGAAACCAGCGCCGCGTAGCCGCCGTTGGCCTTCATCGTCGCCAAAAGCGCCTTGCCACCGGGCATGAAGGTGATGCGCTCGGCCAGCACCTTTTCGATGATCGCTTCGGGCAGACCTTTCAGCAGGCCAACACGCTCCAGCAGGGCGCCTTCAAAATCCAGCTCACCGTTCATCGCCCGTGCGGTGATTTCGGCCACACGTTCCCCGATGCCAGCCTCTGCGGCCAGTTCATCGATGCATTCCTGCTGGATCATGGTGCTGTCCATATCCGCCAGCAGCATCTTTTTGCGACGCCCCGCAAGCGGCTGCACGATCAGATCTACGCCCAGATCCTGCAGGTCCTGCCAGACGTCCCACTGATTGCCGGGCTGTTCGGCCAAGGTGAATTCTGCCGCCTCATCCGCCGACAGCCAGACCGCATCGCCGCCACCCCAGGCATTGCGCAGGTTTTCGACCAGCGCAGGGTCCAGTTTGGTTTTGGCAGGGTTGGTCAGCAGGGTGGCAATGAACATGGGTCAGAATCCTGAAGGTAAGGCCGTGTTACAGGCCGCTTAGCCCATGTGCCGCATGATTTCCAGCATCACAGCACTGGTTCCATGGGCAAGAAACCGAAGTTTCCGATCGTAGACATTTCCGTCGCAACGACTCAGCAAAATGCCGCTTTTGGATCATTTTCCCGGTTGCTCGCCGCGGTGCAGCGCTCTATCTCGGTCCGTGGGACACCTCTCCCCAACGAGAGGCATTTATCTGGAAGGATAGCAGTAATGGCTACTCACGCTCCGGCCACGCGGCCGGCCAATCCGCGTTTTTCTTCGGGCCCCTGTGCCAAAATCCCCACATTCTCGCTGGATAAACTGTCGGACGCCGCCCTGGGCCGTTCGCACCGCGCAGCTGTTGGCAAGACCAAGCTGAAAGATGCCATCGAAGGCACCCGCGAGATTCTGGGCATCCCCGCAGACTACAAAATCGGCATCGTTCCCGCATCGGACACCGGCGCGGTTGAAATGGCCCTGTGGAACCTCTTGGGTGCCCGTGGCGTGGAAATGCTGGCTTGGGAAAGCTTTGGCGCGGGTTGGGTGACCGATGTGGTCAAACAGCTGAAAATCGACGCCGAGGTGAAAACCGCCGACTACGGCCAGATCGTGGATCTGGCGACCGTTGATACCAAGAACAACGATGTTGTCTTTACCTGGAACGGCACCACCTCGGGCGTACGTGTCCCGAATGCGGACTGGATCGCGGATGACCGCGACGGTCTGACTATTTGCGATGCCACCTCGGCCGCGTTTGCGATGGACCTGCCGTGGGACAAACTGGATGTGACCACCTTCTCCTGGCAGAAGGTGCTGGGCGGCGAAGCGGCGCATGGCATTCTGGTGCTGAGCCCGCGTGCGGTGGAACGTCTGGAAAGCTACACCCCGGCATGGCCACTGCCGAAAATCTTCCGCCTGACCAAAGGTGGCAAGCTGATTGATGGCATCTTCTCGGGCGCAACTATCAACACGCCGTCGATGCTGGCGGTTGAGGATTATCTGGTTGCACTGGACTGGGCCCGTGACGTGGGTGGCCTGCAGGGTCTGAAGGACCGCGCCGACGCCAACGCGCAAGCCGTATTTGACTTCTGCGACGCCCGTCCGTGGATCGCCAACCTGGCCGAAGATGAAGCGACCCGTTCCAACACCTCGGTCTGCCTGAAGTTCGACGATGCGCGCATTCAGGACGGCGCCGCCTTCGCCAAGGCTGTGGCCAAACGTCTGGAAGCGGAAAACATCGCGCTGGACATTGGCGCCTATCGCGACGCGCCGGCCGGTCTGCGCATCTGGTGTGGTGGCACGGTGGAAACCGCTGACATCGCCGCGATGCTGCCCTGGCTGGAATGGGCCTTCGAGGCCGAGATCGCCGCACAAGGCTAAATCTATCTGAGCCCGGCCACAGGCCGGGCCCCTTCCCCTATTTCTGACCCGCATCCAATTGGGTCACCCGGCATAAAGGACGCTCAAAATGGCTCCCAAAGTACTCGTCTCCGATAAACTCAGCGAAACCGCAGTTCAGATCTTCCGTGACCGCGGCATTGATGTGGATTTCCTGCCCGACGTGGGTAAGGACAAAGAGAAACTGGCCGAGATCATCGGTCAGTATGACGGTCTGGCGATCCGCTCGGCCACCAAAGTCACCCCAACCATCCTGAACGCTGCCACCAACCTCAAGGTCGTGGGCCGCGCCGGTATCGGCACCGACAACGTGGATAAAGAAGCGGCGTCGAAAAAGGGTGTGATCGTCATGAACACCCCTTTCGGCAACATGATCACCACCGCTGAACACGCCATCGCGATGATGTTCGCCGTCGCCCGCCAGCTGCCCGAAGCCTCGGCCTCGACCCACGCGGGCAAGTGGGAAAAGTCGAAGTTTATGGGCGTTGAGCTGACCGGCAAGACCCTGGGCGTCATCGGCGCAGGCAACATCGGTGGCATCGTCTGCGACCGGGCCCGTGGCCTGAAGATGAAGGTCGCCGCCTATGACCCCTTCCTCAGCGAGGAAAAGGCCCGCGACATGCAGGTCGAAAAGGTCGAGCTGGACGAGCTGCTGGCACGTGCCGATTTCATCACCCTGCACGTGCCTTTCACTGAGCAGACCAAAAACATCCTGAGCCGTGAGAATCTGGAAAAAACCAAAAAAGGCGTGCGCATCATCAACTGTGCCCGTGGTGGTCTGGTGGACGAAGAGGCGCTGGCCGATCTGCTGAAATCCGGCCATGTTGCCGGCGCAGCCTTTGACGTCTTTGCCGTAGAACCCGCCAAAGAGAACGTGCTGTTCAACCTGCCCAACGTAGTCTGCACCCCGCACCTGGGCGCATCGACCACCGAAGCACAGGAAAACGTGGCACTGCAGGTGGCTGACCAGATGTCGAACTACCTGCTGGACGGCGCAGTTGAAAACGCGCTGAACATGCCTTCGATGACCGCTGAGGAAGCCAAGGTCATGGGCCCTTGGGTGGAACTGGCGGGTCACCTTGGTGGCTTCATTGGCCAGCTAACCGATGAGCCGATTAAAGCGATCAACATCCTTTATGACGGTGTTGTCTCTGATATGAACCTGCCGGCGCTGAACTGCGCTGTGGTGGCGGGCATCATGAAAAAGGCCAACCCGGATGTGAACATGGTATCTGCCCCTCTTGTGGCCAAGGAAAAGGGCATCCAGATCTCGACCACCAATCAGGACAAGTCGGGCGCCTTTGACGGCTATATCAAAGTGACCATCGTCACCGACGAACGCGAACGCTCCATCGGGGGCACCGTCTTCTCGGATGGCAAGCCGCGCTTCATCCAGATCAAAGGCATCAACATCGACGCCGAAGTGGGGGAGCACATGCTCTACACCACCAACGAAGACGTGCCGGGCATTATCGGGACCCTCGGCGGTGTGCTGGGCGAAAACAACGTCAACATCGCGAACTTCACCCTGGGCCGTGCGGCGGCTGGCGGCGAAGCGATTGCACTGCTTTATGTTGACGGTGTGGTGGATCAGAAGGTGCTGGGCCAGTTGGCTGCAACCGGTCTGTTCAAGCAGATCAAACCGCTGACCTTCGACGTCGCCTAAACATCGCAGGCAGGTATCATTCCAAAGGGCATCGCACGGCGGTGCCCTTTTTCTGTTCACTGCACAGGCAAACCCGCGCCCGGCCGTGGCGCGAAGGCCGCGCTATCGGTCTTTTCCGCAGAATTCGCCTGTTGTACCGCGCTCAAGCCTTTCTTCTCTTCAGGTGCCTCAGTAGGTTCGCCGCGAAATCCCTGCTGCCGGAATACTGACGATGCCCTCCGATCCTATCTACGCCATTGGCGATATCCACGGCCATTTGGACCAGCTGGATCACGCGCTGGCGCTGATCGACAAAGATGGCGGCCCGGATGCGCAGGTGGTTTTTCTGGGCGATCTGGTGGACCGTGGCCCGGACAGCTGCGGCGTGATTGAGAGGTTGCAGCGCGGCATCGCTGTGGGCCGCAACTGGACGGTTCTGAAGGGCAACCACGATGCGATGTTCCAGGCCTTCCTGGAAGAGGCGGAGCTGTTTCACCCGCGCACCCGGCTGGGGCTGTCCTATCTGGATTCCACCATGGGCGGCTCAGCCACGCTGGCCTCCTACGGCAGTGACATGCGGCTGACCGATCCTGAGGATCTGCGCCGCGACGCTTTGGAACATATCCCGTACCGGCATCTGGAATTTATCCGCCAGCTGCCGCTGTACCATCAGGTGGACGACCTGCTGTTTGTGCATGCCGGCATCCGCCCCGAGGTGGCGCTGGCCGATCAAGATCCGGAAGACCTCTACTGGATCCGGGCCGAGTTTCTGGATCACCCCGATCCCCATCCCTGGATGGTGGTGCACGGCCACACTGCCGTGCAGCGGGCAGAACACCATGGCAACCGGGTCAATCTGGATTCAGGCGCAGGCTTTGGGCGGCCGATTACCGCGGCCGCAATCGAAGGGCGCAACGTCTGGGAATTGGGCCCCTTTGGCCGTCAGCCCCTGCTGCCGCTGGACTGATCTACACCGCGGCAACACCTCATCCGTATTTCTACCCATGCATTCTGACGGAACGTCTTAATGTCAATTGACGCCTGATCGGTTAGCCTGCCCGCAACATCATTCTGGGAGGCTTCCATGTCCGATATCGTAATTCTGGATGGCGTGCGTACCGCCATCGGCACCTTTGGCGGCGCTTTGGCTGGCACCGCCCCCACCGCGCTTGGCGCCACTGTCACCCGCGAAGCCATGGCCCGCGCCGGTGTGGAACCGGGCCAGATCGGCCATGTTGTGTTTGGTCACGTGATCAACACCGAACCCCGCGACATGTACCTGAGCCGCGTTGCCGCGATGGACGCAGGCATCCCCGACACCACCCCGGCGATGAACGTAAACCGCCTGTGCGGATCCGGGGCGCAGGCCGTTGTGTCCGCCACCCAGTCGCTGATGCTGGGCGATGCTGATTTCGCCATCGCGGGTGGCGCCGAAAACATGAGCCGCTCGCCCTATATCCTGCCTGATCAGCGCTGGGGCGCCAAAATGGGCGACGTGCGCACGCTGGACATGATGCTGGGCGCGCTGAACTGCCCGTTCGGCACCGGCCACATGGGCATCACCGCGGAAAACGTTGCTGATGAAAACGACGTCACCCGCGAAGACATGGATGCCTTTGCCCTGACCAGCCAGCAGCGCGCCGCCGCTGCGATTGAGGCCGGTCATTTCGCCAGCCAAATCGTCCCGGTTGAGGTGAAAAAGCGCCGCGAAACGGTGGGTTTTGACACCGACGAACACGTCAAAGGCGGCACCACCGCCGAAGTTCTTGCCGGTCTGCGCCCCGCCTTCAAAAAAGACGGCCGCGTAACTGCAGGCAATGCATCGGGCATCAACGACGGTGCCGCGGCACTGGTTTTGGCCCGCGCCGAAGCCGCTGAGAAGGCTGGCCTGAAGCCCAAGGCCCGCATCCTGGGCTACGCCCACGCAGGTGTGCGCCCCGAGGTCATGGGCATCGGCCCCGTGCCGGCGGTTGAGAATCTGATGGCCAAGACCGGCCTCAAAATCTCGGACTTTGATGTGATCGAAAGCAACGAAGCCTTTGCCGCACAGGCGCTGGCCGTGAACAAAGGTCTGGGGTTGGACGCCGCCAAGGTGAACCCGAACGGCGGCGCTATCGCACTGGGTCACCCAGTCGGCGCAACCGGCGCGATCATCACCGTGAAAGCGCTTTATGAGCTGGAGCGGATCGGCGGTTCCAAAGCGCTGATCACCATGTGCATCGGCGGCGGTCAGGGCATCGCCGTCGCGATCGAGCGCCTGTAAGCGCCACTGGCATCACAGATTTAGAAAGGGCTGCTTCGGCGGCCCTTTTTTGTTGGATTGAGTAAACGCCACGCTGGAAATCAACAAATGAAATCACAGCACGGGCGCCAGCCCGGGCCGCGCCTGACCTTCCCCCCGGGAAGGCGCATTCTCAGTGTCATAAAAATAATCAAACGCTGCGGTTTTTGGGGCGTCATCCAACCCAAAAGGTCGCAAAGCGCCTCCCCAAGGTCAGGCGCGGCCCTAAGGCCTTAAACCCCGCGCGATCCGCCCATGTGGGTTTCACCGCGCGCTTTGGCCAGTTCGATCTGCTTCTGACGTTCGCGGAAGCGGGCTTTGTCGGCCTCAGTCTTCTCATCGATGCACAGATGGCAGGTCACGCCATCTTCAAACTCGGGCCGTTTCTGATCTTCGGGCAGGATCGGGCGTCGGCAGGCGTGACACAGCACGTGTGGCCCTTCGGCCAGCCCATGCCCCACCGACACGCGGCCATCAAAGACGAAACATTCGCCTTCCCAGGAACTGTCTTCCTGCGGCACCTCCTCAAGGTATTTCAGGATACCGCCTTTGAGGTGATAGACATCCTCAACCCCCTGCGACATCAGGAAATTGGTGGATTTCTCACAACGGATACCGCCGGTGCAGAACATCGCGATGCGCTTGTTGTGAAACCGCTCTTTGTTTTCGTCCCACCAGGCGGGGAAATCGCGGAAGGTATCGGTCTTAGGATCGACCGCACCTTCGAAGGTGCCGATGGCCACTTCATAATCGTTGCGGGTGTCGATCACCGCCACATCCGGGCTGCGGATCAGGTCATTCCAATCCTCAGGCGCCACGTAGTGCCCCACCTTGGCCAGTGGATCCACATCCGGTTGGCCCATGGTCACGATCTCTTTCTTCAGCTTGACCTTCATCCGCGGGAAGGGCGCATCCTGCGCGGTGCTTTCCTTCCATTCCAGATCGGCGCAGCCCGGCAGGCCACGCACATGGGCCAGCACCGCATCGAGACCGGCACGCGATCCCGCAATCGTGCCATTGATCCCCTCATGGGCCAGCAGCAGGGAGCCGGTGACGCCATTGGCCTCAGCCAGCTCAAGCAACGCCGGTTTCAACGCGGCGGGATCGGAGAATCGGGTGAAGTGATAGAGTGCGCAAACGATATACATGGCGCCCAGATACGCCTTTGACCTCAGTGAAACAAGGGGGGCTATACCCCTGGGTCTAGCTGTCGCGCCCCGCCGCAAGGGCCAGCCCATCAACCACCGCCGTAAACACCTCAGAGGTTTCAGGCCGCGCCTCTGGCAAGAGGGCCTCCATCCGGTGTTGGATCACCCCCAGAAGGGAGGAACCGCCAACATAAACGATCCGGTCGATGCTTTCAGGCGTCACATCAGCCTTGGCGATGGTTTCAGCGGCACAGGCGGCGATCTGATCCGCGTAGCCTTCCAGCTCGGCCTGCATCAGATCACGCATCAGGGCGACGCGCAGCCCCTTCTCCACCGGATCCAGCTGGATCATGCCCTCACCGTCGCCATTGGCCCGGATTTTGCCGGCCTCCACCGCATAGGCCACATCATGGCCCAGATGCATTTCCAGCACCTCTCCCAAGCGGCCAAACAGCTGCGGATCCCGCGCCAGCCGTTCCCAGCGCCGCACATCCCGCAACAGGGCGGGACCGTAGACAAAGGTGATCTTTTCCCAGCTGGCCAGATCCTGATAAAGCGCCCGCGGCGCGCGGTGGCTGCCCGGCCCCATTTCATTACCAATCTCAGCCCCATAGCCGAACAGCGGCATCACATGCGCAAGGCTCAGCGCCTTGTCAAAATCGGTGCCGCCCAGCCGGATCCCCTGTGAGGCCAGCACCCGGAACCCATCGCCATCTCGGTCACACAGGGTGAAATCCGATGTACCGCCGCCAATGTCCACGATCAGGCTGCGCCCCTGCCCCCCGGCGGCCAGCGCGGCAGCTTCAGGTTCCGGCAGGAAGTTGATGGTTTTGAAACCGGCCAGGCGATAGGCCTCTTCCAGATCCTCTGCCGCCTGCGCATTGCGCGCCTCATCGGCCGAGTGGAAGCGCACCGGGCGGCCTGACAGCACGCCGGTCACCTCCTGATAGGTGGCCGCTTCGGCGCGTTTTCGGATCTCAGCCAGAAACCGCGCGATCACTTCGATCAGCGTCAGTTTTTCGTTCATGAACTGCCGCTTTTCCCGCGCCAGCGAGGTGCCCAGAACAGATTTCAGCGCCCGCATGAAACGGCCTTCCTCGCCCTCCATCATGGCGCGGGCGGCGGGGCGGCCATACAGCGTGCGGCGGTTGGCAAAATCCAGGAAGACGGCGGTTGGCAAGGTCTGTTCGCCCGCCTCCAGCGGGATCACAAAGGGTTTGCCGTTCACAGCCACTGCAGCGGCTGTGTTGGAGGTGCCAAAATCAATACCAAGAACCGTCATCTGATCCATCCCAATACGCGAAAGACGCCGGTTCTAGGCAATTCTCAGACCTCAGGCAAGGGTCATGACGCCAGAGGCAGAACCGGCACCCGGCGGGCAATTTCGGACTGCATCCGGCTGTCTGAATAGAGTGTCTTCAGCACGCTTGGGCGCATGATGTCAGGATGGCGATCAATCAGCGTATCAACGTCCTGACCCGGCTGCGGTTCAATCTCAGCAATCACGCTAAGAGAGGCAAAGGTCACCGTCGCGTTGAACTTTTCCGGCACACCGGCGGCAAGGGTCAGCCGCTGCAACCCGCGCGACATGCGTGCCAGTGCGTCATAGAAATCGCCCTGCTGCAGCGCCGCGATCGCGACGCCGACGTGATCACGGTGGCTAAAGGCCGCCGGGTCCAGGGTGCCCGCATCAAGCTGCGCCAGTTTTTCAGCATAGATGTTCATTTCGGGGTCTCCGTTGCCTCAGTGATTTTGTGGCTGTCATCCGCTGTCAGATCCAACTCATAGACCTGTTTCAGCATCTCAATCTTCGCCAGCGTCTCGGGGCCAAAAGGTGTTTTGCCTTCAAAGGCATGCAGCGCCATGCCCTCGATCAGTTCAGCCATGCTCATGTCCAGATGTTCGGCCAGCCCTTTCAGGACCTTCAACAGCCGCTTCTCCAGCCGGACGCCGGTTTGTACACGTTCGATTCGTTTCATGCGCCAGTTGGTAACTTGGTACCAAGGTAGAGTCAATCTGACCCGTTGACCGCCACGCCTGCGCCGCCTACCCATTGACCAACCAAGGAGATGGACCATGACCCAAGCCCTGATTGTGATTGATGTTCAAAATGATTTCTGCCCCGGCGGCGCCCTTGCAGTACCAGAGGGCGATCAAATCGTGCCCGGCATCAACGCGCTGATTGATGCCCATGACACGGTGATCCTGACGCAGGACTGGCATCCGGCTGGGCACAGCTCCTTCGCTTCATCCCACGCGGGCAAGGCCCCGATGGAGCTGGTGGATATGCCTTATAGTCCGCAGGTGCTGTGGCCCGACCATTGTGTGCAGGGCAGCATCGGCGCGGCGTTTCATAAGGATCTTAACACCACCCGCGCCGATCTGATCATCCGCAAAGGCTACAACCCGGCGATCGACAGCTATTCAGCCTTCTTTGAAAACGATCAGACCACCCCAACCGGGCTGGAAGGCTACCTGCGCACCCGGGGCATCACCGATCTGGTGATGGTTGGGCTGGCGACCGATTTCTGTGTGAACTTCTCAGCCGTGGATGCGGCCAAGCTGGGGTTTGCCGTCACTGTGCGTCAGGACCTGTGCCGGGCCATCGATTTCGACGGTTCCCTGGCCGCCGCACAGGCAGGCATGACCGCCGCAGGTGTCACCCTAGCGTAACGATATCCGGCGACAATTGGTTGGGCGTCAGTGAACGACGCCCACACCGCTGAAGCCGCAGCCTTCCATCATTTTCAGGTAAGACGCGGTGAATCCGTTCAGGAAGAAACTGTGGAACACCCGGCCCTCAACAACCACGTCCATCTGGTTGTTGCGGCGCATCGCCAGCAGAACGGGCAGGCTGTAGGGGTAGTAGAACGACACAACTGCATTGGGCAGGCCGTCGTTGTCGTAGTAGGATTCGACGATGCCGTCATAGGTGTCTTCGTCATCAAACCACAGGTACATCCGCTGCTGACCCCGCATGAAGGTCTGATAGCCACGGGGGGCGTATTCCTCAATCGTGACACCGGGATAGGCATGCGGTGGGCCAACATCCTGCGATGAAATTCCAACGCGGGCGTAGGGTTCGCCATCCCCACCGGTCCAGGCCTGGCAGTTGTAATAGACCCCGTCTTCATAGCTGTCCTGACGCTCGACCGAGACCTTCCAGGAGCCATATTCCCAATAGCCTGCGCGGCTCTGCGGTTTGGGGGCGGGCGCGGGTGCAACCGTCTGCCCCCAGATCGAAAGGAAGCCCGGTGCGCCGCTGCCACCTGTCGCGCCTGAGGCGGCCACTGGCGCCGCCCAGAGGGTGCTGAACAGCGCCACAACTGTGGCCAAAACGGTGGTGATCCCTGTCTTTGCGGTCACGGTCTTCCCTCCTGTTTGCAGGCATTCGTTGCAATTTGATACGCCGAATACCTGCAAAGATTTAGAGATCTGGCCGCTTTTTGTCCCTGATTATCTGGATTTGCGCGCAATCATCCCCTCAACTGACGAATTTGCAACAGCAAGGACCCGCGCAGCGGCTCACAATCATGGCGGAGGCAAGAAAATCGCCCCAACCACTGGTAAATAGCCGGTGTGCCGCCTAAAACTTCGGTGCCCAAGCCACGGTTACGTGTTTTCGCTAAGGTGTCGCCCCGCGTTTGGAAGCAAACCAAGGACTGAGATATGGTCGATATTGCAACCCGTGTCTGGAACCACAAATGGAAGATCGACCCGATTGTACGGTCGTTGATCGATACGGATTTCTACAAACTGCTGATGTGTCAGTCGGTGTTTCGCAACAAGCGCGACACGCAGGTAAAATTCAGCCTGATCAACCGCTCGACCGATATCAAACTGGCTGAGTTGATTGATGAAGGTGAGCTGCGCGAACAGCTGGATTACATCCGTTCCCTCTCGCTGACCCGCGGCGAAAGTACCTGGCTGCGCGGCAACACCTTTTACGGCAAACGCCAGATGTTCCGCTCGGACTTTATGGAGTGGTTTGAGCAGCTGCGCCTGCCCGACTACCACTTGGAAAAACGCGACGGCCAGTTTGAGCTGACCTTTGAAGGCAGCTGGCCCGAGGTCATGATGTGGGAAATCCCCGCCCTCGCCGTACTGATGGAACTGCGCTCACGCGCTGTGCTGCGCGACATGGGACGGTTTGAACTGCAGGTGCTTTATGCCCGCGGGATGACCAAGCTGTGGGAAAAAATCGAACGTCTGCGTCAGGTCGACGGTTTGCGGATCGCAGATTTCGGCACCCGCCGCCGTCACAGTTTCCTGTGGCAGGACTGGTGCGTGCAGGCCATGACCGAAGGTCTGGGGGAGAAGTTTGTTGGCACCTCCAACTGCCTGATCGCCAAGAACCGCGATCTGGAAGCGATCGGCACCAACGCGCATGAGCTGCCGATGGTCTATGCCGCGCTGGCCGAAGATGACGCCGAACTGGCGCAATCGCCCTATCAGGTTCTGGCCGACTGGCATGAAGAACATGAGGGCAACCTGCGCATCATCCTGCCCGACACATTCGGCACCAAAGGGTTCCTCAAACGGGCACCGGATTGGCTGGCAGGCTGGACCGGCATCCGCATCGACAGCGGCGAACCTGCCGCCGGCGCCGAAGCTGCCATCGAATGGTGGCATTCGCGCGGTGAGGATCCAACGCAGAAGATGGTGATCTTCTCGGACGGGCTGGATGTGGACAAGATCGAGGATCTGCACCAGCAGTTTGCTGGTCGGGTTCGCCCCTCCTTCGGGTGGGGCACGCTGCTGACCAATGACTTCCGTGGCCTGACCCCGGGCGATGCGCTGTCGCCCTTCTCACTGGTCTGCAAGGCCGTGGCCGCAGACGGGAAGGCCACGGTGAAGCTGTCGGACAACCCCAACAAGGCGATGGGCCCCACATCTGAGATTGAGCGCTACAAACGGGTATTTGATGTTGGTCAACAACAGGCAATGGATGTCGTGGTTTAACCCACCCTATGACAGACTGGTTTGAATATATCGCCGCCTTTCTGGGCTTTTTTGCCGCCCATAACATCCCCACGCGCCCTGCAACCAAGGCGCAGCTGCAGGGCCTGTTAGGCAAGCGCGGCTTCAGCGTCGGCTATTCGGTCCTCAGCCTGGCCGCGCTGTACTGGCTGGTGATGGCGGCGAGCCGGGCGCCGGTGGTGGTGCTATGGGACTGGGCGCCGTGGCAGAACCATGTGCCGTTCACCGCAATGGCGCTGTTCTGCCTGATCCTGTGCCTTGGCGTGGCGCGGCCCAACCCGTTTTCCTTCGGCGGCCGCAACAACGCCAGCTTTGATCCCAAACGTCCCGGCCTGATCCGCTATACCCGCCACCCCATCCTGCTGGCCCTCGCCCTCTGGGCCTTTGCCCATCTGGTGCCAAACGGTCAGCTGGCCCATGCCATTTTGTTCACGGTGTTTGGCCTGTTTGCCCTTATGGGCATGCGCCTGATTGATCGGCGCAAAAAGCGTGAGATGCCCGAATGGGAAAGCCTGCAAAACGCCACGCGACAGGCGCCCTACCTGCACGCCCCCCTCAGCTGGGGCGGATTGGTGCTGCGGCTGGTGATCGCGGTCAACCTCTACATCGGGTTGCTACACGCCCATGGGCCAATCCTGGGCGTTTATCCGGCGGGCTAATTCTCAGCGCCTAGTCCAGCAGCGTTTCCCGTTCGATCAGCTGGGCACTGCGATACTTCTCAACCACGCCTTGCCACCAGAACTGCAGATGCCGCCAGGCCGGCGCCCGTTCAAACGACAGGCGCAATTGGCCCGGTTGCCCAACCATCTGGGACGCACTTGCCGCCTCATGACGCAGGCGCAACTGCCAGCTGCGCGCACCGCTTTCGCTGTTGCGCTGCATCACTTCGCTCAGATCCAGACCGGAGACCGGCACCGATTGATACTGACCCGCCACCTTAAGCGTCGCCTCAGCCACCCCACCCCGGTAAAGCGTCACATAACGCTCAGGGAAGGCGCCGGTCAGCACCGCCGCGCCGTCCTGCGGCAGCAAGGCACCTGCTAGATCACCCGGCCCCAGCCAGCGCCGCGCCTCCATTGAGGTCAGCGGCATGAACACCCCTGCAGTCGCTGCGGTGAGGGTCAGGTTTGCCTGTTCCGCCAGAACATTGGCCTGCCGTTCCCGCAAGGACGCGATCTTTTCCTGTGCCGCTTGCGCCTTGGCCGGATCCGCGCCCCGCACCGCCTCATAAAGCAGGGCCGCCCCGCGCAGCTCCTCGGTCAACATGGCCAGTTCATCTGCCAGCACAACATTGTCCTGTTGCAAGATCACCTGCCCAGCCGTGACCGGGCCATAGCCCGCACGTGTGTCCACAAACCCGGGACTGCGGACGGTGATCTGATAACTGCCCGTGATGTCGAGGGAGACCGGCACAACGGTGGAAAACGGCCATTTGAGCAGAAACAGACCGGCCACTAGCGCCGACAGGATCCCAAGGCGCCAGCCCCATACCCGCGTGAGCTTTGGGCGATCCGTGGCCGGGTTTTGCGGCCGATCCCGCATCAACGGTAGTGCAAACATGGCCAACGCCCCCCAAGCGGTCAGAACCGCACCAAGCCCCAAGTATTTCGGCATCATTGCGCTGGCGATAATCCACAGGATGTTCACCCGGTAAAGCACGGTGGCCAGCGCATAGCCCGCCAGCCCTTTGCGGCGCCAGCCCCGCAGGCTTTGGCCCTGTGCGCCAAAGCTGACCACCCAGTCGCGCGCGCCGCTGAGCGTGGCCATGGCCCGGGTGTAGAAATTGCGCCGCCCCAAGGCATCGGTCAGCGCGTAGTAGCCATCCAGCTTGATCAGCGGATTGGCGTTGAACAGGATCGAATTGAGCGTCGAAAACACAAAGATATTGCCCAGAAGCACATGGAAAAAATTGCCCTCGGTCACATGCCAGAGCGCAAAGGCGATCAGGCCGATGAACACATCCGTCACAATGCCCGCCAGGCTGATGGCCACGCGGTGGCGTCGCCGTGCGGTCATATCCGCGTCTGAACAATCCACAAAAGGCATCGGGTAAAGCCCGATCACCATCACCCCAAACTGCCTTACCCGCACGCCGTAGCGCGTGGCAGTCAGCACGTGACCGGCTTCGTGGATCAGTTTCAAAAACGGGGCAACAAGGCCGAAGCTCAGCAGCGCCTGCAACGAAAAGACATTCTGAAACGCGTCCAAAATGGCCCAGTTGTTGCGCACACCCAGCGAAAAACACAGCGCCGCCAGAAGCGCCAATGCCACAAAGCTCTGCCAGCCGACCACCAGCCGCGCCAGACCTTGCAGGTGGCGCTGCCAGGGGCCCAGATCAAACAGCGGCAGGTTCATGAACAAGGGATTGAAAGGTTTGCGCTTCAGCAGATCGGTGGCCTGCACCGCCTTCATCATATGCAGGAAGCCGTAAACTTCTTTCGCAACCTCTTCATCGACCGATGCTTTGGCGTCAGCGGCGCGGTGCGGATCACTGACCGCGATCTGACTGTTGCGCACCGCATGGGCCACTTTGGCCGGCAGCGTGAAAATACGCCCGGTTGAGAGGTCCTGCACCAGATAGATCGCCCGCCCCCCTTCGGCCGCCAGCCGCAGCTTGATCTGCCTCAGAGTTGGAAGTCGAACCAGGTCCACAGCTTCATCCTGATGTATTCCCGCGCATAGCGGCTGAGAACCAGCGCCCGCATCTGTTCGCCGACTTCAATCCTGGCAAACCCTGTCAGCCCCGCGAAAAGCCGCGCCTGATCCTGCCCCAACAGTTCCGCCTTAAGCGTCAGCTCTTCTTCGCCGGAGGTGGGATCCACGGTCAGGCTGGGGGCGCTGGTCACCTCCAGCTGCCATTCCTGCCCGGATATGCCGCGAAACCAAATCTCACCGCTTTGACCGACCTGCAACAATGGCGCATCAACGCGGGCGATCTTCAGCCGCGCCGCATAGCGGTTTTCGGGCTGAACCACAGCGATGTTTTCACCAGTGGGCTGGTAGGCACCCAAGACCTCATGCCCCAGTGCCTGCACCACGCGGGCGTCGAAAGGCGCGCGCAACCGCAACTGCGCCAACCGCTCCTCAAGCTGATCCAGTCGTTTGCGGTTCTGCGCGATCTTCTGTTCTGACAGGACATAGGCCCCATAGTCATTGGCCGAGAGGGCCGATTGCGCCGAAACCTCTTCAATTGCGATCTGCGCCACCAGATCGGCGCGCTGATCCAGCAGGTTCGGCGCCCGCAGATCGGCAATGGGATCGCCAGCGGCCACCTGATCGCCCACCCGCACATGCATCTGTTCCAGAAAGGCCTCAAATGGCAGTGCCATCGCCTGGGCCGAAGCTGGCAGACTGGTCGCGGTTGCGGTCACTTTCAACGGGGCGGGCAAGGCCAGCCAGACCAGCAGCGCCGCCGTTGCGGTCAACGCTGCACCACGCAACGCCAAGGCGCGCATGGGGCGCGGGGTGCGTCCCGGCAAGGATGCCGCCAACACCGCCTTTAACGCGGCAAGCTGCGCCTCCGCCTGTGGTGTGGCGCAAAACAGCATGAACGCATAGCCATGGGTGCCTGCGGCGGGCAGGTCCAGCACCAGATCACCGCCCCCAAACATATCGCCCAACAATGCGGGATCCAGGTTTTCAGCGCTGAAATCATTGGCAGGGATACGGCGCTGCTGCGGCTCATCACCGACCTGGTGCAGGATCACATGGCGCAGCTCATCTGCGTAGGGTTCGCCGGCCTGATCGCTTAAGGTCAGCGCCCGCACCTTGCCGCGACGCAGTTCAGCCAATGCCGCAAACTGGCACAAGCCGGTTTCAATCATCGCATTGGCGATGACCTGCAGCACCGCTTTGACCCTGCGTTTGCTGCCCTGCCCCAGCGCGGTCAGGGCCACCACCGCCGCGGTATCGGGCGCGGCCTGACCATCGGCCATCGTGACCGAGGCCGCTGCGCCCTGTTGCCCGGGCTGCGCCGCATCAGAGGCCGCCAGAACCGCGGCCCCGCGCGCCTGAATGTCCTGGACCAGCGCCGACAGCGCGTTCAGCGGTGGCACCGTGTCAAAGACCCAGGCCTGCCAGCGCGGCGGCGTGGTGGCGACCGGCAGGACAATCGCCAGCCGCTCTGCCAGTTTTCGCATATTGGGTTTATCGGCGCACATGGCGCGCAGATCCTGGACAGACATCCCCGCAGGCAAGGCACCCTTCAGCACCACCGCATCGGCGTCTGGCGCTGCCTCAAACTGCAGAACCGCGCTTACATCTTCCAGCATCGCAACCGCTCAATCAGGTTTCGATTTCACCAAACTGGTTTTCATAGGCTTTGATCGACTGGGTCAGGATCACCGCCAGACGTTTGGCCGCAAAGGGGCTCATCACGATACGATTGGCCAGCTTCACATCCACCTCTGCGGTTTCCTCACGGCTGCCGCGCCAGTGCTGGTGGGTGCCAAACAGCAAGAAGAACTCTTCGCGGTTGGCCGTTGCGGTGCCAACATTGGCGTAGGCGCTGACCATTTCGCTGTCATCCCAGTTGATGGTCGTGCCGTTCAGCGCGGTCGGGGCGCCGGTTACTTTTTCCGTCATGTTATCCGTCTCACATCTTCGTTGTTGTTCAGCCAAGTCACGCGGCCAGTTTACTCAGCCGCGAGGGCCAATTTTTCCATCTGTGTAACCGCATCACGGTCAGTGACAACCCTGCTGAGGAGATAATCCACCACCTCAACGATCAGCGCTTCGAACTCCACCGCGCCCATGCGCGACAGGGACCCAAGATCGTTGATCGTGCTTTCAATCAGCGCTCCGCGCACCAGATCCAGATCCGCCCCGGCGGCAATTGCATTGGCCAGCGCATCGGTGACCGCAGCGCTTTCCAGATAGGCCAGCACATGGGCCACGATCTGACCGCGTTGCAGCGGCCGCGCCTCAGCCTGATAGCCCTCAGACACTTCGATCTCAGTCTCTTCGGCCACAACCTCATCCTCGACCTCTTCGGGGGAGGTGAACTTCAGTGGCACACCGATGGAATCCTCTTCTTGCGCGGCAGAGACCACATCGGTGGCGCCCAGACCGGCATAGTTTGAGGTGTAAAGCGCCCGGTGCGGCGTGTCGCCGGCAAAGCCATCAATCCCCCAGGTGGCGCGGAACAGGCCCGCATAGCCATCCGACTGCAGCAGATCCTCAGCCGTGTCGCCGTAGAACAGATCCGGGCCCAGACCGCCCACCATGATGTCAAAGCCGCTGCCGCCGCTCATCTCATCATAGCCGCCATCAAGGAAAGCAAAGTTGGTGTCGACGGTGATCACCTCATCCAGCAGGCCTTCGGTGTTGAACGACCAGCTGCGGACGTAGATCACGGTTTCCCCGATCAGGAAGTCCTGCCCGGCCTCACCATAGATGATGTCATCGCCGAAGCCGCCCATAATGAAGTCATCCCCATCAGAGCCATAAAGCGTGTCGTCAAAACCCAGATCTTCGCGGATGCCAACCATACGGCTCATCCGGTCCCAGGCGGACTGACCCGGCAGCACGTTCTGGTGACTGTCGAACTGCAGGGTAACCAGGTCCCCGACCAACAGGTCATCATCCAGACCACCGGTGATGCTGTCATTGCCGAACTGGCCGATGATGATGTTGTCGCCCGAACCACCAAGCGCGGTCAGCTCATCATCACCGCCACGATCCTGATTGGTCAGCAGCAGCGTTTCCACATCCGTTTCATTGCGGAAGGTCACGGTGCCATCATCGCCCAGAACCACGTCCTCACCCGCTTGGGCCAGAACGGTGTCATTGCCCTGTGCGGCCATAACGATGTCATTGTCTGCGCCGGCATCGATCCAATCATCGCCACCGGTCTGCATCACCTCAACCGTTGCCTGACCCAGCCCGGTCATATGGGCCGAGGTCCAGTTGCCATCATCGCCAAGGATCAGATCGTCACCCGCGCCCGAGGAAATCCGATCCGCGCCCGCACCGCCTAGGATCACATCAACCCCATCCAGCGCGGTGATGGTGTCATTGTCCCCCGTGCCCACGGTCTGCGTCACAGCCGTGCGCGTTGCCGCGCCGGCAAGGCCGGCCTCCTGGGTGATGATCCCCATGTCACCGATCACAGTGTTATCGCCATGGCCCGCCTGAATGCTGTCCGCCCCCAAGGCCCCGATGATCACATCCAGACCTGCACCTGTGGTGATCGTATCCGCACCATCCAGACCATGGGTTGCGAACACCTGGCTGATGCCGCTGGTGTTGACCAGGATCTCACCATTGTCACCAAGAATCCGGTTGTCACCATCACCTGCCTCGACCAGATCACTCGCCGCGCCAAGGATCAGGCTGTCATGGCCCGCCCCGGTGGTCACGTTGTCATTGCCGCCGTTGTTCACCACGGTTGAGACCAGACGCAGATGCGCAGCGGTCTGTTCAATCCAGCCATTGTCACCGATCAGGGCATTGTCGCCATCGCCAAGATTGGCCACATCCGCCGCGCCGCCCAGAACAACAAAGTCCGAACCGCTGCCCGCCGTGACACTGTCCGCGCCCGCCTGATCCGGGGTGTCGCTGGTCAGATAGGTCCGGTCACTGGTCACGGTGATCTCACCATTGTCGCCAAGGATCAGGTTATCGCCATCACCCGCCGCCAAGGTATCATCGCCGACGCCCAGAACGATGGTGTCCTGACCTGCACCCGATGTCAGGCTGTCATTGCCGCCCAGCTCAGGGCTGGAGGTAGCAACCCGCGTCTGCGTGGGCGTCACGGCAATCACGCCGTTATCACCCAGACCGATGTTGTTGCCCTCACCCAGATCGGCCACATCCGCACCGTTGCCCAGCGCCATCATGTCATTGCCGCTCAGCGCGGTGAGGGTGTCATTGCCGCCAAGGCTTGGGCTCTGCGTGGTCAGGGTGGTGCTGGTGCCGGCGACACGGATCACACCGTTGTCGCCCATCACCAGGTTGTCACCCGCGCCCAAGTGCGCCCAATCGGCACCTTCGCCAAGATTGACCCAGTCAGTACCGGTGCCCGAGGTCACGCTATCCGCACCACCGGTGGCATCATCGGTGCTGGTAAGCGTGGTCTCCGCCGCCGTCACATCAATCACGCCGTTGTCGCCAAGGATCAGGTTGTCGCCGCTGCCTGCCGCCAGAGTGTCATCGCCGGAGCCCAGAACCATCACATCCAGCCCCGCGCCGGAGGTCAGGCTGTCATTGCCGCCCTCGGCCGCCGTGTTGCTTTCCACCCGCGTCTGGGTTGGCGTCACGGCAATCACGCCACTGTCGCCCAGACCGATGTTGTTGCCCTCACCCAGATCAGCCACGTCAGCACCGTTGCCCAGTGCCATCATGTCATTGCCACCAAGCGCGGTGATGGTGTCATTGCCGCCCAGCGCCGGGCTCTGCGTGGTCAGGGTGGTGCTGGTGCCTGCGACACGGATCACACCGTTGTCGCCCATCACCAGATTATCACCCGCGCCCAAGTGCGCCCAATCCGCACCTTCGCCAAGGTTCACCCAGTCATGACCCGTGCCAGAGGTCACGCTGTCCACGCCGCCGGTGGCATCGTCGGTGCTGGTCAGCGTGGTCTCCGCCGCCGTCACATCAATCACGCCGTTGTCGCCAAGGATCAGGTTGTCGCCGCTGCCTGCCGCCAGAGTGTCATCGCCGGAGCCCAGAACCATCACATCCAGCCCCGCGCCGGAGGTCAGGCTGTCATTGCCGCCCTCGGCCGCCGTGTTGCTTTCCACCCGCGTCTGGGTTGGCGTCACGGCAATCACGCCACTGTCGCCCAGACCGATGTTGTTGCCCTCACCCAGATCAGCCACGTCAGCACCGTTGCCCAGTGCCATCATGTCATTGCCACCAAGCGCGGTGATGGTGTCATTGCCGCCCAGCGCCGGGCTCTGCGTGGTCAGGGTGGTGCTGGTGCCTGCGACACGGATCACACCGTTGTCGCCCATCACCAGATTATCACCCGCGCCCAAGTGCGCCCAATCCGCACCTTCGCCAAGGTTCACCCAGTCATGACCCGTGCCAGAGGTCACGCTGTCCACGCCGCCGGTGGCATCGTCGGTGCTGGTCAGCGTGGTCTCCGCTGCCGTCACATCAATCACACCGTTGTCGCCAAGGATCAGATTGTCACCATTGCCTGCTGCCAAAGTGTCAGCGCCGGAGCCCAGCAACACCCAATCGTTGCCGTCACTGGTGGTCACATCATCATTGCCGCCTGCGGTGATCCCCTCAGAGCTGAGGCGCAGATCACCGGTGCTGCGGGTCAGGCTGACAGTGCCAACGTCACCCAGCACCGCGGTGGTGCCCAGGCCAAAGCGCGCCTCATCATCGCCCAGACCCAATGCTGCAATGTGATCCCCTGCCCCAACGGTCAGGCTGTCATTGCCACCGGCCTGGCTGGCATCCAGCTGCAGGAACCGCTCTGCCGCGTTGTTGCGCAGGGTACCGGAATCGGCAAGCACGTCAAAATCACCATTGCCTGCGATCAGCGTATCTGCACCCTCACCCAGCATCAGCTGCATGTCGCCATTGCCAACCGTGACGTGATCATCGCCGCTGCCCGGGGTGACATCCGCAACCAGGGAAACCGACAGATCAGCACTGCGGCTGTCATGGGTCAGCGTGCCGCTGTCACTCATCACCGCGGAGGTGCCGTTGCCTGTACTGATCGTGTCATTGCCATCGCCAGCAACAACCAGCGCCGTGCCATTGGCCGCGGTGATCTGGTCACCATTGCCAGCGGTCACACTGGCGGTGCTGGTCATCACCACCTCACGGCCGGTGTAGCTGCTGTTGTCATCAATACGGATCGAGCCGTCATCGCCCATCACGTAAATGGTGCCATCGGCCAGGGTCGCACCATCTGCGCCGCCGCCAAGGATCGCCGCCACATCGCCGCCCGTGGTGGTCAGCTGGTCCGCCCCGTCACCGCTGTGGGCCGCGCTGATCATATCGGCCACCATCGCCCGGATCAGGTTCTTGGCCCTTGCGTCGGCGGCCTCCTCATCGCTGGTGGGGGTGCTGCCCAGCGGCACATAGCTGCGCAGGGCGTTCACCCCGACAGAGGTCATGTTGATGGTGCCGCTGTCGCTCAGCACGGCCAGACCCGCGGCCTGCGCCGCGATCGTGTCATTGCCGCCACCCGCGATCACCACATCCATCAGATCCTCCAGGGCAGGGTTGGTGTATTCAGACGGTGTATCCACACCCAGAACGATGGTGTCATTTCCATCATGCGCCGAACCGGTGCCCGTCATCGACGGCCCCGTCAGATCGATCTGTCCCAGATCACCCAGTACGAAATCCGCACCCAGGCCTGCATAGATCTCATCGGCCCCTTCGCCGCCAAGGATCATGTCATTGCCGCGGCCGGCCCGGATCACATCGTCGCCGCCACTGGCGCTGGCGATGCCACGGATCAGCGTCGGCACCTCAAGGATGCGCGACCCGGAAATTTCACCAAAGTCACCCAAGAAGATGTTGTTGCCTTCGTAGTCCTCTAGCACCTCAGGCAGGCCCGCATCAGACAAGCCACCGATCAGGATATCGTTGCCCTGTTCGCCTTTCAGCACATCGGTGCCGCCATTGCTGCTGGTGTCAAAGGTTGTGGTGGCGTGTTTTGCCACCATACTGGCCGAG
Source organism: Thalassovita sp. (assembly GCF_963691685.1). Classification (GTDB taxonomy): domain Bacteria; phylum Pseudomonadota; class Alphaproteobacteria; order Rhodobacterales; family Rhodobacteraceae; genus Thalassobius. The sequence goes on along the minus strand of NZ_OY829290.1, from coordinate 158,639 downwards.
AAAGTCACCGTGCCGAAATCACCCAGCAGAATATCATTGCCGATCCCGCCCGAGATGCTGTCGCGGTCGCCACCGCCGATCAGCACATCGGCACCATCGCCACCGCGCACGGTGTCATTGCCATCAGCAATGTCTTCGCTGGCCACAACCAGACCAGAGGTGCGTTGCACGCTCAGATCAATATCGCTTAGCGCCAGCGCAGTGCCGGAACTGTCGGACATGTCGAACAGGCCGCCATTGATCAGGTCGTTTTCCAGACCCCCAGCCAGCACATCCGCACCAGCGCCGCCTTCCAGAATGTCCTGCCCCAGCTGACCAAACAGCTGGTCAGCCCCGGACCCGCCGATCAGGATGTCGCCTTTGTCTTTCAGCGCCATGGCTTTGATCGCCTCGGACGCGGTCAGCCCGTCTTCGCCGGCGGCCTTGCCCCAGCCCCAGACCTCTGTCCGGGCGCCGTCGACCTTGATCAGATCCGCGCCGGCACCGCCTTCGATGTAAACATCCGACCCACCGATGGAGATCACATCCTCCCCAGCGCCAGAGAAGACATGCACGTTGCCCGTGCCCGTCAGAACGCCGGTGATCTGGTCATCCCCCGCGCCGGTCAGAATCACGTGGTTGCCGTTGCCCACGGTGACGGTTTCAACGTCTTTCGCCGCCTTCAGCTGGGTGTCTGCGGTGTAGACCGACAACAGGTTATGCAGGTTCAGTTTGCCGCCGTTGTAGTCATAATTGGCTGCAGCACTGGGGTTGGGATTGCCGCTGGCATCAATACCCAGCAGCGCCAGCAGCTTCGCCTCAGTGACGCCACCGCTGGAAAATTCGCTGAGGAACAGATCCCGCATCCCGAAATCATCATCGCCAAAGTAGATCACATTGCCACTTGGGATATTGACGGTGTCTGCCCCCCCTTCACCAAAGATCACATAGGTCCCGGTGGCCCCGGAGGGCGCTGTGATCCGGTCAATGCCGTCCCCGGCAAAGACCACATGCACACCAGAGGGCGGCAGGGTGATCTGGTCCGCACCGGTGCCCGTGTAGGTCACGGTTGGGATGCCGTTGTTGACGCCGCTCAGATCGACGGTGTTGTTGCCATTACCGGCCGGTACGATGATGGCCCCAGCGGTCTGATCAAAGCTGCCTTGGATCGTCTGTCCACCGCTTTTCAGCGTCACCTGGAAGGGGGAGTTGGGCCCATCCACAACAATCCGGTCATCGCCGTCGCCTTCGATGGTCGACATGCTGCCACCGGCACGCGCGCCCACGTTCAGGATCGCAGTGTTGCCGGTATCGCCCGGATCGGTGGCCAGCTGTGCCGGCGGCTTAAGCCCGCCAAAATCAATCGAATCGCCAAAGTTAAAGACCGTGGTCGACCATTTCAGGTCCGGCAGCGGCCAAGGCAGGCTGATCCCGGCCCAGACGCTCAGCTTGAACTTGTAGCTGGCGCTGCCGCGGAACAGATAGCCGAGCGTATCGCCGGGTGAATCGGCTGCAGCCTCAACCAGTGCGATCAGTTCGGGGATGCGCAATTTGCCATCATCATTGGGATCATTGAAGCTCAACTGGACCCCGACGTGGAAGTTGGAACTCAACCCGGCAAGCCCTGCATTCAGACGCACCGAAGCCCCCAGATAGGCATCCACCAAGGAGCCCGGCGCGGCGTCGATAAAGACCCCATCCAACAGACGCTCAGGGTCATAGGAGTTCACGAAGTTCACAATGCCCGACATGTCATAGCCAACTTCGAATTTGGCGATGAAGCGCGCCTCAAAGGTCGCCTTAAAGGCGCTTTTGACGATCTTCTTAACCCAGCCCGGCATACCAAATTCGCTCAGCAGCTTGTCAGCCACATCGATCACGCCTGTGTCGACGTTGAACAGGGTGAATTTGGCACGGACTAGGTCCACCTCATCAAAGTTGCCCAACAGAATGTTGAGCGCCGAGAAGGGATCGGTCAGCAGTGGCAGCTCAGCCGAGAGACCTTTGTTGGGATCGCCGAAGACACCAAAGCCGCCGCCTTGGGTCGCAGAATCTGCATTCGAACGCGAGATGTTGGACTGATCCATGCTGGACATCGTGGATTCACCACTTTCGATGTCATCCGCATTGCCGGTGAAGTCATAGTCACCAAAGATCACCATCCCACCCGTGCGGTTCAGCGTCACCAGCATCTGTGTGACCTGATTGCCGACAGTGATCACAGTGTCCGCCATCGCGATAATCGGGAACACATTGCCCAGAATATCCACCAGGAAGCTGACCGGCGGCGTTGACAGGAACTTGAAGAAATCGGCCAGCGGCTCAATGAAGCCCATGACCGGATCAAGGATCGGTTTCAGCAGCGCATCATAAAGAACATTGGCGTCCAGACGGACCTGATTGAACATCAGCTTGTCGATGTTCAAACCATCAGCAACGCTGTAGCCGCCTTCAAAGATCAGCTCGGTCATCACGCTTGGGATGACCTGCGCGCCACCAAATTCGATCGGCTGCCCGGTTTCCGGGTTCAGCACGTTGGCTTCCAGACCGATCTGGATGTCAAAGCCGGCAACGAAGTCAAAACTGATCAGGTTGCTGGTATCCAGCTGCGCCAGATAGACCACCTTTTCCCAGTCCATCCGGTTGCCCAGACCATCGCGCACATCCACGCCACTGAAATCACGATAGGCGCTGTCTGCAGTGACACCGCCGGTGCCGTCAGGCTGATCATCGGGGTTCAGGATCTGCAGGCCAGTATCGCCATAGAGATCCGCACCCAGGCTGGCGGTCAGCTGCGCCGTGCCGCTTTGGCCACTGGCGCTGGCCCGTTCGGTCACGGTGCCATTGGTGACGGTCACCGCCTCAGCGTTCACCCCCAGAATGCCAAACAGGCTCATCGAGCCCTCAAAGCTGCCTGCATCGACGGTGAAGTCGATGCTGACCTCATTCTCATCGGTGTCATTGAGCAGGAAGAAGCCTTTGCCATCATAGCCGAAGCCGATGTTGACGATGTAGTCCAGCGTCATCCGCACCTTGGAGCCATCTTCGACCGCAAGATCAAAGCCCGGCACGCCAAGGTCAAAATCAATCGCCACCTCTTCGTCAAAGATGATCGCGTTGAAGTTCAGCGCCACGTAGAGGTAGCTGTCCTCAGTCGCGCCGTCGGTGTTCAGATAGGCTTGCAGATACTGCGTGCCCGAGGTGCCCAGCAGATCGTTCAGCGCGTCGTTCACCACGCCGGTCAGGAAATCGACCGTGGTAGGATAGCTGCCATCCGCCAGCGGGGTTTCCGCCCAGGCCAGGGCCTTTTGCACCACGTTCAGGCGGAAATCATCAAAGAAGGTCACGCCCGCGCCGATCGCATCGCCGACCACCGGCAGGTTGATCCCGCTGAGGTAATCATCAAAGATCTGCTGCATCTGGTTCAGCAGCATATCAAGGCCACCCAGCACCAGTTTGGGATCGTTCAGGATCGCCAGAACGTTCAGGTTCTCCAGGAACTCTGACAGATCAGGCATCTCAAACTTGATTTCACCCAGACCGTCGCCAACCGCCAGTGCCACGCCGTTGTAGATGTCCATCAGCGCCCCTTCGAGCGAGGTGGACCAATTGGCCGAGGTCAGGTTGGCCAGCACAAAATCATCCGGCGTGACCAGAAGATCTGCCTTCCAGCTCAACCCATCAGTGGTGGGATCAAACAGGCCCAGCGTGTCACTCATCGGCAGGAAGACATCGATCGCCATCGCCGCGTCCAGATCAAACAGATCGGCATAGCCGACGGCAGGATCATTGGAGATTTCAAACACATGGCTCAGATCATATTGATCCGCGTGTTCATCCCCGTCGATGTCATTGATGCCCAGCCGCAGGAACGCAGGTGAGCCTGCATCGTCGCCGGCGGTGATCAGCGCATGGCCGTTTTCAACCATCACCTCAATCGGGCCCAAGCCCAGCTTCAGCTCCAGCCCATCATTTACGCCCGCGGTGAAGCTGGCAATGATCCCGGTGTTGACCGTGTCCAGATAGACCCGCGGCGCACCGGCGGTGACACCGTCATAGATCACCTCAGAGGTCATATCGCCTGCACTGAAACCGCTATCCCCGGCAAAACCCAAGGCCCGCGCCACGTTCGAACCGCCAAGGCTTTCGACCTTGAAGGCGATGTCTTGGGACTGATCGTCTCCGCTGACGGTGAAGGTGATCGCCTCATAGCCCAGCGCCTGCGGATAATCAGTTGCCCGCAGTTTCAGCGTGCCGCCATCGTCCACCAGATCAAACAGGTTTGACAGCTGCACCGCCGGGATCGGCAGGGCGGAGGCGCTTAGCACATTGCGCGCCAGATAGGTGTTCTGCAGCGCCACATTGGCCGCCGCGATGAACCCCGCACGGGTCCGGTCCGCCTCGGCCGGGATGGTCACCTCCACCGGGGTTCCGTTTACCGACACGGTGAAGATCAACTCATCCGCAAAGGCCGTGAAGCCGGCATCCAGCGCCACGGTCAGGGCGCCGCCGTCATCGGCACCCGCCACTTCACTGGCACCGAAGAGTGCGGTCACATCAGTGTCGTCGATGATGGTGTTGTTGCTGTCAGACAGGGTGATCTGACCGCTGGCTTCATCATAGGCAAAGCTGACCGTTGCGCCAAACTCGGCCTTCACCGCGGTGTCAATCGCAGCAACCACATCACCCAGTGTGGTCAACCCTTCCAGATTGACCTCCACCCGTTTTTGTTCGCCGGTGTCATTGTCGATCCATGTCAGACGCAGATCATTGCCGCCACCCGGCGCCAGATTGAAACTGCTGACCGTGGACAGCGCGTTGATGTCCTGCGTGGATTGCGCAATCACTGTCGGGGTCACCAGCGTCGGGCTGAGGTCAATCCCGAAGGAGAATTTCATTGCCAGATCGGGGTCAAAGATCAGCGCCCCATCGCCGGAAACGTCAACCAAGCCGCTGACCACATCCGCCAGATCCGGCCCGACGATATCGGCCAGCTGATCGCCCAGCAGCGCCGCAAGGTCCAGGTTGAAGGGAAGCTCTTTCTGGTAGTCCTCCAGGAATTTGAACTCCAGATCGAACAGGATCGTCTGGGCATCGCCATCCCAGGTCAGCGTCACCGTGTCCTGACCAAAGACCCCTTCCAGATAGGCCTCAACCTTATCCAGCCCGGACTGCGGATCATTGCGCAGATCCTGCAACGCCTGCAGGAAGTCGGCCGCAAACTGGATCTGATCCAGGATCGATAGGTTCAACAGCGGAATATTGGCGTCGAGGAAAGGCATTTTCTCGGACAGGGTATCGCCCACCACAACCAACACATTGGCAATTGCCACCAGCGTGTCGAGGATATCGCCATCTTCCAGCGCGCTCAGACCATCAATCGCGGCCAGCGCATTGGGATCGTTGCTGAGCAGTTGAACGTCATAGCTGCCCTGAATGTCCTTCAGATCAAGGATGGTGGCGCTGATGCCATCAACCAGATCTTCGTTGATGCCGCTGATACCAGCGACGTTGATCTTCACATCGCCCAGACGGAACAGGAACTGCGCCAGTTCATCGCCACCGGTGTAGCCAAAGGCATCGGTGACATGCTGGATCTCACCCGCATTTGCGATCGGTGCGCCACCTGCGGCAAGAGCCTGACCAGCCCCATCGACCACAATGCCGCCTTTCAGATCAAAGCGGCCCAACAGCGATCCGATCCCGGGGGCCTGGGTGTGCACCACCTCACCGTCCACCAGATCCACCTTATCGGCCACGGCCTCGTAAAGGTTGCGGAAGCTCAGCTGTTCGTTAAACGCGCCTTCGGCATCGCGGCCAATCAGCGTCGCCTGCAACTGGGTGTCCAGCGCCAGAATGTTCTGGCTGGCATCCTCAGAGCCGATGTTGACCGAAACGATCCCCAGATCCGCCGTGCCAATGATATCCGTAGCAGACCCGGTCACACCAACATCCAGCGACAGGTCGTTGAGGAAGGTATTGTCCAACACCGCATCCAGCAGTTCATCGCCAAAGCCGCGGCTGGCTTCCAGCGCGTTGGCCTCACCACTGTCGGTGATCAAATCGGTCGCCAGCCCTGCCAGATCAATCCCGATCCCCGAGGAGAACTGCGCCCTCATCTCAGCCGCCAGCGCCGCCTCAAGCGACATGTTGTTCAACACCCCGATCGACAGATCGCCGGTGTTCAGCGTGACCCCGTCATCCCCCGTGATCGATAGGGTTTTGACCAGATCCGGGAAGCTGAAGATCAACTCACCCTCACTGGTCAGCTCCAACGTGGCCCCCGGCATGGTTTTGTCCAGCTCGGTGTTCACCCAATCAATCAGCGTATCCACGCTGAGCGCCTTCATCAGCTTGGACGGATCCACGTTGAATTCAAAGCCACGGGTTTCTTCCGCGCCATCGGCATCCGTGCCACGATCAAAGGCCAGACCATCCCCGGCCGCGTTGGTGCTGACGTTGACGTGGTAGCCCTTGCCATCCAGCGCGCCTTGGAAATCTGCAATGAACCCGCTGAGCGAGCCAAACCCCGGGCCGGAGCTGGACTGCACATCCACCTCCTGCTCCTCGCCGTCCACCGTAATGGTGAACCGAACGGATGAAACACCCTCCAAAGCGGTCATATCAAAGGTGCCAAACTCAAACCCGGACACGCCGGTGGTGAACCGCGCAATGGTCCCGCTGAAATTGGTGGCCCCGCCATCGGTGCTAAAGGCATCCTCGGCCTCAGACAGTTGCCCGTCGTCAAACCCAAACTGCGCAAGGGATACGGTGTCATCCCAGCTGCCATCGCTCTGACGGCGCCCAGCCAGCACGGCAAAGCTGTTGTAATTGCCATTGCCGTTTGCGGTGCTGCTCAGCTTCAGACCACCAAGGAAGGACAGGGCAGCGGTGATCCCATAGGTGCCCAGCGCCCCGTTCAGCGCGTCCAGCAGGCTGTTCATCCGCGCCTGTTCATCACTGGTGTCCACCCCACCGGTCCACAAGTCGATGGTCACGATCTGTGAGGTCGGATTGCCATCGGGGGTCACGATGCCCAGTTGCAGCTGATCATAGGCCAGCAACTCCGCCCATTGCGCATCATTCAACGCCAGACCGTCGTGGCTGTCCGCGGCCCCCATCAGGCTGTTGGGCAGTTTCTCCGTCAGCGTCTGACCAGCGTTGTCTGGATCATCAACCTCCTGCGTCATGCCAAAGGCATCGGGGTCGATGGTGAACTGTTGCGCCAGGCTGGAGAAGACCGAAGCCACCTCATCAATCACCTGGCTCATCCGGATATCGGTCAGCGGAATCGCCAGATCAAAGGCTGCATCGCGCAGGGCGCTGGCGATGGTGTTGCCCACATCCTCAAGGAAGCCAGTCATCTCACTGACGCCCATCGCCGCCAGGCCTTCGATGGCGCTTTCGATCGCCGCCGCCAATTCTGGCGACACATCCGCCACACCGCCGTTGAGGGTCAGATCAAAATCCGCCGTTGCGGTATCGCTGATCCCCTGCACCAGCCCGCTGGCACTGTTGGTGTCCAACACCGAAGAGAACCCCACAACGCCTGAGAAGTTCTGATCAACCGACCCAAAGGCCAGCGTTCCGTCAAAGGCCACTTCTGCCAGACGGTGCGGATCCACGCCCCCAAAGGCCACAGCGGTGTTGCTGCCAACCTCCTGAATACGCGCCTCAACGCTCAGGCTGTGGCCATGGCCGAACCATTCGTTGCTGGGCACCGGGCCGGCGGTGAAATCGGTTTGGAAGCCAAGGTTAAACCCGGATGTGGTTTCGGCATAAACACCAAAGGTCGCCAATTCCAGCGCGGTCACATTCAGTGACAAAAGGCCAAGCGAGGCCTCAGTCCCAACGGCCGCATCAATTGCCCCACCCACCTGCACCAGCGGCGCGAAGTCAAAGTTGTGAATGTTGAGGCCAACCTGATCCAGCGTCAGCGCATTGCCCTCAGCCGGATCGTCATAAACCGCGATGCTTTGCAGCTCGAAGGAAATCAACGCCCCGCTGTCCGAACCGGACAGGATATCAATCGGCAGGGTCAGGCCGGGAATGGCCTGCTGCAGCATGGAGGTCATATCGGTGAAGACCTCAGGCAGGTTGATCGCCACATCCACCGCGGTGGTGATGTCGTTGTTCAGCCCGTCCTTCTGCTGGGTGAAGGTGATCAGCTTGTTGTCGGCAGGCCCAACATCGGTCAGCGTCAGGGCGAAGTTTTCGTTGCTGCCCAGACCAAAGGCCGCGGCCAGATTGTCATCAAACGCCGCCCGCGCCACCGCGGTATTCGAAACGCCAAGCCCTGCAATGAAGGTATCGATGTCGTCTGACACAGTGCCATCGGCAAAATTCGCATAGGTGTAAAGCCCACCCAGATCCGTAGCACTGACCTTATTGGCGCCGATCACGCTGTTGATGTTGGCGGCCATCGTGTCAAACGTGGCGGTATCAATGACATCCTGTAGGGTGCCCTTCAGATCGGTGATCGCCTTGGTGATCCGATCCGCGACCTCAACCACCGGGTTCAGGTCCACCACCTCGGTGTCATTGGCCCCCGCCAGAATGCCCTGGCTGGTCTCCAACAGCGGGCTGATCGCGGCAAAAGCGTCATCGGCCTGATCCGTGAAGGTCTCCAGCACATTGCTGACCGCGGTGAACTGATCCTCAAAGGACTGCGCGATACCCGCCAGCACGGAGGTCAACGCTGAGGAGGCATTGAGATCCCATTCCAGATTTGCATCCAGCATCACCCGCGGCTCAAGCAGCCCGGTTTTCAGATCCACCGACAGGGGTGCCACCTTGACCGCGTTGGTCCGTGTGATCTTGCTGTTATGACCCATCTGAAATCTCCATGCTTCCGTGCCTAAAAACAGGCGTCACCCACTCACTCGGGACCGGTTAAAAACGTGCGTTCAAGGACAGCGACAGGCGCTGTTCTTCATCAATGTCTTGGCTGTTGATCGGCGCCGCCCAGGACAGGGACAAATCGCCGTAACGGCTTCGCCAATGTCCTGAGACACCAACACTGCTGCGCCAGTGGCGGCTGTCATCGACACCTGAAATGCCGGGCAGATCCCATGTACTGCCGAAATCGTAAAACACACCCAGCGCCACGTCTTCGCGCCAGCCGGGGGTCAGAACCTCGGCACTGCCGGTCAGGTATTTGGTGCCGCCCAGCGCGTCGCCGGTGCTGGTGTCGCGCGGCCCGGCACTGCCCGAGGCAAAGCCGCGCGGCGCTTTGCCACCAAGGAAGGCGCGGTCGAGGATATGCACATAGCCGTCATCCCCCGTGCCACGCACCGCCCCGCCGCTGGCGCTGAGCCGCCAGACCGTCCGACCGGCCAACGCCTGAGTGGTTTCGAAACTGGCATAGAGGTGCCGGCTGTCCCGCCGCCCCTGCTGCGCCACCGAAAGCTTGCCGCCCAAAGCTGCCGAGGTGCCCGGCTGGAGCAGTTCGCGCCCACGCGCACTGTCCCAATGCAGCCCCAGGGTCAGACCTGCCACTTCGCTTTCACCGCTATCCGCCGCGATAATCGAGGAAATGCCGCTGTCGAGGTCATCCAGCTCATCACGCTGCCAGAACAGGCTGCCCTGCCAGGACAGGTTCTGCCCCAATGCCGCGCCAAACTGCAGCTCAAGCCCGATATGGCTTTCGCTGTAGGGGCGGATATCCCAATCCGAAAGCGCGCCGTTCACCTCAATGGCGGCCCAGCTGTCCGCGCCCAGCGCGCTTTGCCCCAAGTCCCATGTCTTGGTGATGCTGGCCCGGCTGCCCTGACCCTCATCGCCCAGTCGGTGCTCCAAGTCTAAATCCACGCCACTGCCGGCGATGTCTTCGCCCGAAAGGCTGATATCAGCGGTGGAACCGTAAAGCGTGGAATGGCTGACCCCAACGGTCAGCTGCCCATTGCCCGCCTGCTGCGCCATGGCCTGCGGGGCCATCAATGTGGTGGCCGCCATTAGCAGGCTCAAAGGCAGGGTTTGGTTTGTCTTTTGCAACTTCATCACTCCTGCACCCGTGCCGCAGCCAGATCGATCTGGCATTTGCTGCCGGGCAACACGCTGTCGGCTGACAGCAAAAAGAAAACGCTGATGGTGTTTGAGGCCAGGTCAGCAACCGGCGAAATGTAATCAAGGCTGAGGCTGTGCTGCGCCACGGGCGTGCCGATCGCCGCGTCAAAGCGATCCTGCGCCGCAAAGCTGCTGATCAGGGCCGAGGGCACAAAGGCCTCAACCCGCAGCGGCTGGTTCACATAAAGGGTCGCCACAGGTTCCTGCCCTGCGGCCTCACCGGGATCGATCAGGTTTTCGCCAACCACACCCGCGACCGGGCTGCGCAGCTGCATCGAATCCAGGATCGTCTTGGTCCGCTCAACCTCCAACGCGGCCAGCGCCAGTGCCTGTTCAACCTGCGTGATCTCCGCCTCAGCCAGTGCCAGATCCAGCACCGCCGCGTCGTGCTGCGATACCGAAACCGCACGCTGTGCGCTGGCCTTGGCCAACCGCGCCTCTTTGATGGCCAGCCCATCACGGCGCACCTTGGCAGCGTTCAGCTCAGTCAGATCCGCCGCCCGAGCCTTGGCCACGTTCAACTCGGCCTCTAGGATGGTGGTGTCCAGCTCAACCAGCAGATCGCCGACCTTCACCTGATCACCGGGGCGTACATGCACCTTGGCAACCGTGCCCGGTGACGGCGCGGCCAGTTCGACAACGCGCAGCGGTTTGACGGTGCAGTTGATCTGCCGCAATGCAGGCGCCGCTGCGCCTGCACGCGCGGCAAACTCTTCTTTCGACAGCACAGGCTGATCGGCCAGCACATGAGCCGGACCAGTCGCGATCATTGCGGTCAGCGATAGGGCCAACAGCCCCCGGGGCGCGCGCATCCTCACAGTTCAGCCTTGCTGAGATCTGCCCCCGCCAAGTACTGCAGACGCGCCCAGGCCCGGATATATTCCACCTGATAGTAGGCCACCCGTTCCCGCGTCACCGCATAGCGCAACTCCCGCGCGGCCACGGCGATTTCAGCCGACTGGCCATTGTCAAACCGCAGCTTTTCGGTCCGGAAGGCCCGCGCCGCTGCGCCGGAGGCACGGGTCGATCGCGACAGTGCCTTGCGCAGCTCACCCATGCGCTGATGGGTGGAACGAATGTTGGTTTCCAACTCACGCTGGCGGGCATGGTAATCCAGCGTCGCCGCCCGCGCCTGCACGGTGGCCGGCAGCATCGCATAGCCTTCACCTGCCGCGTTAAACAGCGGGATGGTCAGGCTGATGCCCATGGTGGTGTCCTCGGTCAGTGAGCCACCGCCAAACCGGCTGTCTGCGCGATCTTCCTGCTTCATCGAGGCATAGGCCATCAACACAGGCGAGAAATCATCGGCAATCGCGGTGCGCCGCTCCAGCTCCGCGCCAACAGCTGTCAGCGCCGCCGCCATCATCAGCGGGTTTTCTTTCAGACCCAGCGCCACGGCGTCATCCGCGCTGATCTTCCGCTCCGCCCCGACAAGGCCCCGCGGCATGGTGATGCGCGGCACCTCATCGATCCGCTGGCCCGTAAGACGCGCCAGCGTGCCCAACGCTTCGGCATATTCGGCGGCGGCCATGGCCTCCTCGGCGGCCAGTGTTGAGCGTTCGGAGCTGAGGGAGGCTGATTTCACCAGATCGCCCAGACCGGTTTCATCCAGCACGTCCTGACTGTCGATTTGACGCGACATCAGCGCCATGCGACGGCGCAGCAGTTGCGAGCGGGTGCGGGCCTGCGAGGCCACCAGATACGTATCCAGCACCTCATAAGACACATCGCGCACCGTACGGATATATTCCACCTCCGACAGTGAGCGCGCATTGCCCGCGTGCTGAATGCCAAAGATCCGCGCCAGATCAAAGATCGGCTGTTCCAGACGCAGCTGCATCGACTGCACCGGATATTCCGCCTCACCCAGCTGGAACACTTCGTTGTCACTGTCGATCACGCTTTGCTGGATATTGCTGTGATCCAGCACAAAACGGACCTGCGGCAGGTAGCCAAAGATAGCGTTCATCCGCTGCGCATCAGCAAGGTTGATGTTCTGTGCCGCCGCCCCGATCCGGGGGTTCCTTTCCAGTGCCGCTGCAACAAGGGTCGCCAGATCCGCGCCCTCTTCCTGACCGAGGTCGGCAAACTGCCCCTCAAGGTCCCCGTTTTTCTGGCCCCGGGCCAGCGTCTTGGCCAGACGTTTGTCCAGTTTTTCACCGGCCTTTTGATCCAGACCCGCATCACGCAAGGCCGCCAGCCGCTCAGGCGTGGCCTTGCTGGTTGAGTTTGCACAGCCCGATAGCGTCAGCGCAGCCACAACGGCGCCCAGCAAAAACTGTTGCTTCATGAATTCTGCCCCCTGGCCTGCCTCTGGCCTTGATTTCCCTCAGGTAAACCGCGCGAGTAGGCGCTGCGTCGACCACTTGAATTTGTATTCACCTGTACTTTAGTGCAGGTTTTTCTTTGTTCTAGGGGAGGGAACTGGCGCAATCAACCTAAATAGGTTGCCTTGCAGCAATTACTTTTAGGCTTCTGTGACCTCAGGAACACAACCACACTGCTCAGCGGCTTTTGCAATCCTGTGCACAGGGCTTCGCCAGCAATGTAGCGCAAAGCGCGTGCCAAATTCAGGCCGTAGAAACCACAGAATCAAAGGTTTTTGGAAGTGCCCCGGCGCGACCCGCAGTGCAGGAACCCCAAAAAGAAATGACCCGCCAGTGGCGGGCCATTCAGGGAGGTTTCGGATCTTAGTCGTACAGAACCGCGGCAACCTTCGGATCGTCGATGTTGCTGGCATCATAGTAGTAGAAGCCGGTGTCGATCAGCGCTGGCACAGTTTCACCCTTCTGCGCCATCACCGCTGCCTTCACGGTTTCATAGCCGATGCCCACCGGGTTCTGGGTGATCGCGCCCGCCATCAGACCGCTGCGGATCGCGTCTTTCTGCGCTTTGCCGCTGTCATAGCCGATGATGACCAGATCTTTGGTGCCCAGTTCCTGCACACCGTTCACCACGCCGATGGCCGAGCCTTCGTTGGTGCCGAAGATACCGTCCAGATCCGGGTTGGCGGTCAGGATGGCTTTGGTCACTTCGGTGGATTTCAGATGATCGCCCTGACCATACTGAACAGTCACAACCTCAATATCGGGGTAGTTCGCTTCGATCTGGTTCACAAAACCATCGCGACGGTCGATGCCGGTGCGGCTGGTCTGGTCGTGGGCCACAACGGCAACCTTGCCTTTGCCGCCAATCAGCTCGGCCATCTTGTCAGCCGCCATGCCAGCCGCCAGCGCGTTGTCGGTGGTGGCGGTGGCCAGCGGGATGTCACTGTCAACGCCACTGTCGAAAGCGATCACAGGGATGCCCGCCTCATTGGCCTGACGCAGCAGCGGAATGGCCGCCTGACTGTCCAGCGCGGCAAAGCCGATTGCGGCCGGTTTGTTGGCCAGTGCGGCGGCCAGCATATCGATCTGACGGTCAACCATGGTTTCATTGTCCGGGCCTTCGAAGGTGATGCGCACACCGTACTCTTCGGCGGCCTGCTCAGCACCGGATTTCACCGCCTGCCAGAACTGGTGCTGGAAGCCCTTGGAGACCAGCGGGATGTACAGCTCATCTGCGGCCGATGCCATTGAGGCAGGGGCGGTCAGGGCTGCGGCGCTCAGGGCACCCAGGATAAAACGACGTGTAAGCATGTGTAACTCCTCCGATTAATGTCACGTTGTCGTTGGTTGGTTGGGGCGGGTCAGGGATCCCACCCCACGGGCCTCAGCCCGATTTCTTGCGCCGCACCATGTCGGCATAAACCGCCAGAATGATGATCGCGCCGGTCACCACGGTCTGCCATTCCTGCGCCACCGACAGGACGCGCAGACCATTGGTCAGAACCGCCATGATGAGGGCGCCGATGATGGTGCCAAGGATGGTGCCACGGCCGCCCGACAGTGAGGTGCCGCCGATCACAACCGCTGCAATCGCTTCCAGCTCATAGCCCAGACCCAATGCGGGTTGCGCCGAGTTCAGGCGCGAGGCAATCAGGATACCGCCGATGCCACAGATGCCGCCGGCCAGCGCGTAGATGCGCATTTTCCACGCATCAGTGTTCACACCGGACAGGCGCACAGCCTCTTCGTTGGACCCAAGGGCAAAAGTGTAGCGGCCCAGCACGGTGCGGCTGAGGATATAGGCCGCCGCGATGGCCACCAGAAACAGGATCAGCACACCGTTCGGGATCGGCAGCGCCGGGATCACCTCGCCAATCAGTGACCCGCGCGAGATCTGGTCGAACCCCGGCGTGTCGTTGAAATAGATCGGCCGGGTGCCGGAAATGACCAGCGACAGGCCTTTCAGGATCAGCATCATGCCAAGGGTGGCGATGAACGGCGGGATCTTCATCTTGGCCACAAAGGTGCCCGAGGCCAGACCGCAAAGCGCGCCTGCGCCAATCGCCGCCGCAACACCGAGCAGCAGCGGCATCCCCATGTAGGTCAGCACCACACCGGCGATCACCGCGCAGAAGGTCATCAGCGTGCCCACCGACAGATCGATACCCCCGGTGATGATCACCAGCGTCGCCGCCACCGCCAACACCCCGTTGACCGAGGTCGCCTGCAGGATCGCGATCATGTTTGAGGTCTGCATGAAGTTCGGCGACGCAATCGAGAAACCGATCAGCAGTGCGATCAAACTGGCGAAGGCCAATAGCTTCTGATAGGCGCCACTGTCGCCCAGATTGGCCAGTGGGGATTTTTCTTTCACGTCAGATACGGTGCTCATTAGACTGTCTCCGCTACACGCAAGGCGGCATCCCGTTGGGTCGCCAGCTGCATGATGTCTTCTTGGGTTGTTTCTTTGCCGCCGGGCAGGATGCCGGTCAGTCGACCCTCGCACATCACCGCGATCCGGTGACTGAGGCGCATGATTTCGGGCAGTTCAGATGAGATGACGATGATCGTCTTGCCCTCGGCTGCCAGCTCTTCCAGCAGTTTGTAGATTTCCGATTTCGCCCCGATGTCGATGCCCCGGGTCGGCTCATCAAAAATCAGGATGTCACAGTCGCGCAGCAGCCATTTGGCGATGACCACCTTCTGCTGATTGCCACCTGAGAGCAGCCGCACCTCCTGACTGTCCGACGGGGTGCGGATGCCAAGCTGATGGATGAAGAACTTGGCGGTGTCCGCCATCTTATCCTCATTCAGCACCCCCTGACGCGTGGCAAAAAGGTCCAGCGAGGACAGCGCGATATTGTCCCGCACATTCATGCCCGTCGCCAGACCGAAGTGTTTGCGATCCTCTGACAGGTAGCCGATCCCGGCCTTCACCGCGTTACTGGGCGATTGAATATCAACCTTGGCGCCATGCACCTCAATGACACCGGCATCACGACGGTCCGCCCCGAAGATGGCGCGTGCCACCTCCGTCCGACCGGCCCCCATGAGACCGGCAAAACCCAGGATCTCGCCACGCTGCACCGCGAAGCTGACATCCTTAATCTCTTTACCGCGGCTTAGCCCTTGAACCTTCAGCGACACCTCAGCGTCGCCCAGATCAGGCACCTCCAGCGGCTTTTCATTGACCTCACGACCCACCATCATCGCGATGATCTGACTGATCGGCGTCTCGGCAGCACCAACCGTGCCCACATATTCGCCATCCCGCATCACGGTGACCCGATCCGCGATCTGTTTCAGCTCATCCATCTTGTGGCTGATGTAAACAATGCCCACGCCTTCGGATTTCAGGCGGCGAATGATGGCAAACAGCTCAGCAATCTCAGTGTCGTTCAGCGCTGCTGTCGGCTCATCCATGATCAGCACCTTGGATCGGAACGACAGCGCCTTGGCGATTTCCACCATCTGCTGCTTGGCGATTGTCAGGGACCCAACCAGCACCTTGGGATCAAGGTTCAGGTTCATCGAGGCAAAGATCTCGGCCGTCTTGGCGTTCAGCGCCGCCTCATCCAGCCGCCCAAAGCTTTTGCGCGGCTCGCGGCCGATGAAAATGTTCTGCGCGGCGGTCAGATCGTTCATCAGGCTTAACTCCTGATGAATGATGCCGATGCCCAGATCCTGTGCTTCCCCCGGTGTTGTCGGATTGACGCTTTGCCCTGCGATGATCAGATCACCACCGTCACGTTGATAGATCCCCGAAAGGATCTTCATCAGCGTGGACTTGCCCGCGCCATTTTCCCCCATCAGAGCATGTACCTCGCCAGGGGCGATATCGAACTGCACGCTTTTGAGCGCGTGCACGCCGGGGAAATACTTTTCAATCCCCGTCATCTCGACCAGCTTAGACATGTCTCCTCCCTTCTTTCTTTGAACTTCCGTTTCGGTTCGGCGGCGCTACATCACCGCGCCAATTTGCCAGGGCACGAATTCCACGCCCCCAAATCCCAGCTCCTCACTTTTGGTTTTCTCCCCCGAGGCCACGCGGATCAGCAGTTCGAAAAGCTCCTCACCCTTCGCCTCAACGCTGATCCCGTCGGTCACGATGTCCCCGCAGTTCAGGTCCATGTCCTCAGACAGGCGGGCGTACATTTCAGAATTGGTGGACAGCTTGATGCAGGGTGTCGGCTGATAGCCCGAGACCGAGCCGCGCCCGGTGGTAAAGACAATCAGGTTCGCCCCCGACGCCACCTGACCGGTTACCGAACAGGGGTCAAAGCCGGGGCTGTCCATGAAGACAAAGCCCTTGCGGTCAATCTTCTCCGCAAACTTGTAGACCCCGCTCAACGGCGCCATGCCGCCCTTGGCCACAGCCCCCAGCGATTTCTCAAGGATGGTGGTTAACCCGCCGCGCTTGTTGCCGGGGCTTGGGTTGTTGTCCATCTCGCCGCCGTTGCGGGCACAGTAATCTTCCCACCAGACCACACGTTCGATCAGTTTTTCACCGATCTCGGCATTTTCGGCGCGGCGGGTCAGCAGGTGTTCGGCGCCGTAGATTTCAGATGTTTCCGACAGGATCGTGGTGCCCCCGCGGCGCACCAGCAGATCCGAGGCATAGCCCAGCGCCGGGTTCGCCGTGATGCCGGAATAGCCATCCGAGCCACCACATTGCATCCCGACGGTGATTTCGCTGACCGGGGCCCGGGCGCGTTCGGCTTTGTTGGCCTCGGCAAGGATACCCTGCAGCTGGTCCAGACCACGTTCGATCGTGCGGCGGGTGCCACCTTCGTTCTGGATCGTCATATAGCGCAGGATCCCGTCCGGGCGGATCGGCTGACCGCCCACCAGATCCTGCAGCTGCATCACTTCGCAACCCAGCCCGACCAGCAGGATGCCGCCAAAATTGGGATGCTGCGCGTAACCCGACAGGGTGCGGAACAGGGTCTCATACCCCTCATTCACCCCCGACATGCCGCAGCCGGTGCCATGCACAATCGGCACAATCCCGTCGATGTTTGGAAATTGCGCCAGCAGCCCAGCACGCTCCGCCGCCTCAGTGATGAACCGCGCGACTGACCCCGAACAATTCACCGTGGTCACAATGCCCACATAGTTGCGGGTGCCCACCCGACCGTCAGCGCGGTGATAGCCCATGAACGTCCGGCCATCGGTGATCGGCTCCAACGGCACGGCGGCGCTGGCGTGGGCGTAATCCTGTTTGTGATCCCCCATGCCCAGATTGTCGCTGTGGACATGGGCGCCGGGCAGGATTTCACATTTGGCCTGACCGATAATCTGACCGTAGCGCACCACATTTGCGCCCGATGCGATCGGCTGCGAGGCGATTTTATGCCCCCGTGGAACAGGGCTTTGGGTGGTGCAGTCACAGCCCACCAATTCTGCATTCGCCGGCAGGTCTTGCAGGGCGATGAGCACGTTGTCCTGCGGATTCAACCGCAGAACCTTGCGATCCGAATCCCTACCAACACCCTGTAATTTATTATCTTTTTCCAAGTTCAGCATTATTTTCTCTCTTACCGACCCTTTTTGGCTAAACCGCCAACACACCACTTGTCAACTAACATGTTAGCATGATAGTAATATCAGTATGGATAATACGAACGACATTGATGCAGCCTTGCTTGCTGATATTTCCACCCTCGAGGGCTCCTTGGCCCAGCGGGTGTATCAAGCAATGAAAGAGGCCATTCTGGCGCTGGACTTCCCGCCCGGCGCCAATGTGAGAAAGGCACCGATCTGCGAGAAACTTGGTGTTTCCCGCGCCCCGGTGACCGAAGCCATAGCCCGTCTGGCCAATGACGGGCTGGTTGATGTGGTGCCCCAGTCCGGCACCCATGTGTCCTATTTTTCGATGGACGAAATCCGCGAAGGTGTGTTCCTGCGCGAAGCGCTGGAAGTGGCCACAATTGCCAAGGTGGCCCGCGACATCACCGAGGATCAGCTGAAAAAACTCAGCCGCAACATGCGCCTGCAGGAACTGCTGGTCGAAGACGATGACATCACCGGCTTCTATCAGGCGGATGAGGAATTTCACCAGATGCTGATGGAGTTCACCGGCTTCCAACGGCTGCCGGATGTGGCCCAGACCGTGTCATTGCAGGTGACCCGTGCCCGTCTGCTGCTGCTGCCAACACCCGGCCGTGTGGCCGAAACGCTGGAAGAGCACCGCGGGCTGTTCAACGCCATTCGCGACCGTGACGAACAGGCGGCGCAGCGTGAAATGCAGCGCCATATCGGCCAGTTGCTGCCGCGTATCGCGGCCCTTCAAGCCGACAAGCCCGAGCTGTTTCAGAAGCATTAAGACCATCGAGACCTGACATGAGCACATCCAAACTGCGACTTTTGAACCAGCGCACATCGCGCCCTGTCCCGTTGACGCAGTTGGGATTTGGCGGCGCCCCGCTGGGCAACCTCTACCGCAAGGTCGAAGAGCAGGATGCGCAGGCAGCCCTGCAGGCGGCCTATGACTGCGGCGCCCGTTTCTTTGACACCGCGCCGCAATACGGGCTGGGCCGATCCGAGATGCGATTTGCCACCGCCCTGCAGCGGTTTGGCCGTGAAAACATCCAGCTTTCGACCAAGGTGGGGCGGTTGCTGCTGGATTGTGAACCGTATGAGGTCACCCCCGAAGCCTTTGTCGACGTGCCGCAGAAACGGATCGTCTTTGATTACAGCTATGACGGGGTGATGCGTTCCTATGAGGAAAGCAAAGCGCGCCTTGGCGTGGATGCGGTAGATATCCTGTTGGTGCATGATGTCTGCGCCTTCAGTCAGGGCAGCCAGGAGGCCTCGGACGCGAAGGTGCGCGAGCTGTTTGATGGCGGCGGCTACCGCGCGCTGAGTGAGCTGCGCGATGCAGGCGAAGTGGCGGCCATCGGCGCTGGCGTCAACGAATGGCAGGTCTGCGAACGCCTGCTGGGCCTTGGGGATTTTGACGGCTTCCTGCTGGCCGGGCGCTACACCCTGCTGGAGCAAGAGGCGCTCGACAGTTTCCTGCCGCTTTGTGAAAAACGCGACGTTGGGATCATTCTGGGCGGCCCCTACAACTCGGGCATATTGGCCACCGGCGCGGTGCCGGGGGCCAAGTATAACTATGCAGACGCCCCGCCAGACATCATGGAACGTGTGCGCCGGATTGAGGCGGTCTGCGCCGCGCATGACACGCCACTGATCGCTGCCGCGCTGCAATTTGTGCTGGGCCACCCCTGTATCAAAACCGTGGTGCCCGGTGCCGTCTCCGCCGCCGAGGTGCAGGCCAATGCCGCGCTGATGGAACGCCAGATCCCTACCGCCCTATGGCAGGATCTGCGGGCCGAAGGGCTGATCCGCCCAGATGCGCCGCTACCGTCGGAGTTGACCGATGCTGCGTAACATCGACCCAATCCTGTCCCCCGAGTTGCTGAAAACCCTGCGCGCAATGGGCCATGGCGATGAGATCGTGATCGCCGATGCGAATTTCCCGGCCAGCAGCCTTGGCCCCACCTGCATCCGCGCGGATGGATCCAGCGCCAGTGAGATGCTGCGCGCTGTGCTGCAGGTCATGCCGCTGGACCGCTACGTGGCAGATCCCGCCCTGACCATGCAGGTCGTTGACGCCCCGGAGGAGGTGCCCGCAGCGGTGGCGGATTTCAACACCATCATCCAAGAGGTTGCCGACAATCCCGTGCCGACCCAAAGCCTTGAGCGTTTTGCCTTCTACGATCGCGCCGCAACGGCCTATGCGGTTGTGCAAACGGGCGAAACCCGGCTTTACGGCAATATCATCCTGAAAAAGGGTGTGATCGGATGAGGTTGGACGCACATCAGCATTTCTGGGCGCTGGCCCGTGGCGATTACGGCTGGTTGACACCCGGACTGGCACCCATCTACCGGGATTTCCTGCCCGATGACCTGTCGCCGATCCTCAGCAAATGGAACATCGACGGCACCCTGCTGGTTCAGGCCGCGCCGACGGTTGCCGAAACCCGCTTCATGCTGGACCTTGCCCATCAAACCCCCTTTATCAAAGGGGTTGTCGGCTGGATCGATTTTGAAGCAGCGGACGCCGTCGATCAGCTCAATCAACTGGCGCAGGATCCGTATCTGCTGGGCATTCGCCCGATGATCCAGGACATCCCGGATGTGGATTGGATGCTGAACCCTCAGTTCGCCCCGGTGTTAGAGGCGATCATCCACCACGATCTGGTTTTTGACGCCCTCACCCTGCCGCAGCACCTGACCGCGCTGCATCAGCTGGCGCAACGCCACCCGGACATGCGGATTGTCATCGACCACGGCGCCAAGCCGCTGATTGCGCAAGAACAGATCACGGAGTGGGCGACAGATATGACCGCGCTTGCCGCGCTGGACAACATCCGCTGCAAACTCTCCGGTCTGGTGACCGAAGCCGGCACGCCTTGGGCCCGCAAAGATCTGGAACCCTACGTGCAGCACCTGTTGCAGGCCTTCGGCCCGCGCCGGCTGATCTGGGGCAGTGACTGGCCCGTCTGCACCCTTGCCGCCAGCTATGACACCTGGATGGACACCAGTGAGGCCTTGCTGGCCGACCTGTCCGCCGAAGATCGCGCCGCCATCTTTGGCCTCAATGCCATGACGACCTACAATATCAGGACCTGACCCCATGCAATCACTGAACCTTGATCCCAACGGCCTTTGGCTGGGTCGAATTGAGCGCCCCGGTGTTGGCCCCTGCGTTGTGACCCTGCGCGAGGGTGTGGTGACGGATATCACTAGCAAATCCGCCCCAACCGTGCGCGACATTCTGGAAATGGACGATGCCATCAGCTACCTGCGCAATGTCCCGGGCAAAACGGTGGAGCCGCATGATGGGCAATTTGCTTGGCTGGCGCCCTGCGATCTGCAGGCGGTGAAGGCCTGCGGCGTCACCTTCGCGGGCTCCATGGTGGAACGGGTGATCGAAGAACAGGCCGCAGGCGATCCCGCCAAGGCAGACGCCATCCGTGGCCGCATCGGCGCCCGGATCGGGGACAGCCTGTCAAACATCACCCCCGGCTCGGCCGAGGCAGAGGCCGTGAAACAGGCCCTGATCGAAGAAGGCCTGTGGTCGCAATATCTTGAGGTTGGCATCGGCCCCGACGCCGAGGTGTTTTCCAAGGCGCAGGTTCTCTCATCTGTCGGAGCAGGGGCCGAGGTTGGGCTGCACCCGATCTCCACCTGGAACAACCCCGAGCCTGAGGTGGTGCTGGCCGTCACCTCAAAGGGCATCATCAAAGGCGCCACCTTGGGCAATGACGTGAACCTGCGCGATGTGGAGGGGCGTTCAGCCCTGTTGCTCAGCAAGGCCAAAGACAACAATGCCTCCTGCGCGATTGGCCCGATGATCCGCCTGTTTGATGACAGTTTCACGCTGGACGATGTGCGCAGTGCCGAACTGACGCTGACCGTCACCGGCGAAGATGGCTTTGTGCTGAACGGTCATTCCTCAATGGCGCAGATCAGCCGCGATCCTGCCGATCTGGTGCGCCAGACCATTGGCCGCCACCACCAGTATCCCGACGGGTTGATGCTGTTCCTCGGCACGCTTTTCGCGCCGACCCAAGACCGTGACACCAACGGTGGCGGCTTCACCCACAAGCTGGGGGATGTGGTGACCATCGCAAATCCAAAACTGGGCAGCCTGACCAATACGGTCCGCCTGTCCACCGAATGCCCTGAATGGACCTTTGGGGCCTCTCACCTGATGCGCAATCTGGCCGCCCGCGGCCTTCTGTGAGGAAACAGACTATGTTGACCGGAAAACACCTGATCGCTGGCGAATGGGTCAGCGGCGAGACCACGTTTTCGTCCGAAACCGCCCATGGCCCCAGCCATGCGTTCGCCGCCGGCACCCCGCAGCATGTGGATGCCGCGGTTGAGGCCGCTGAAGACGCCTTCATCAGCTTCGGCTGGTCCAGCCGTCTCGATCGCGCAACCCTCTTGCGCCGCATCGCGGATGAGATTGACGCCCGTGGTGACCAGATCACCGAGGTGGGCACACAGGAAACCGGCCTGCCCGCCGCCCGGCTGGAGGGCGAGCGGGGCCGCACCACCGGTCAGCTGCGCCTTTTCGCCGATCATATCGAACAGGGCGATTACCTTGACCGCCGTCATGATGACGCCCTGCCCGATCGCGCACCGCTACCCCGTCCGGAGTTGCACATGATCCAGCGCCCGCTGGGCCCGGTTGCGGTCTTTGGCGCCTCCAACTTCCCGCTGGCCTTTTCCACCGCGGGCGGTGACACCGCCGCCGCGCTGGCCGCAGGCTGCCCCGTTGTTGTCAAAGGCCACTCCGCCCATCCCGGCACGGGTGAGATTGTGGCCCAAGCCATTGATGCGGCGATCAAGGCGCTGGATCTGCATCCCGGCATCTTCTCCTTGGTGCAGGGCGGCAAGCGTGATGTTGGCACCCGGCTGGTGCAGCACCCGCTGATCCGTGCTGTGGGTTTCACCGGCTCCCTTGGCGGTGGCCGCGCGCTGTTTGACCTCTGCGCCCAACGGGATGAGCCGATCCCCTTCTTTGGTGAATTGGGCTCGGTCAATCCAATGTTCCTGCTGCCTGACGCCATGGCCAACCGGGCCGAAACCCTTGGTGCAGGCTGGGCGGCATCGCTTTCGATGGGGGCGGGGCAGTTCTGCACCAACCCCGGCATCGCGGTGGTTCTGGACAATGAGCATGCCACCACCTTTCAGCAGGCGGCGCTGACAGCACTTGGCGAAACCGACACGCAAACCATGCTGACCGCAGGGATTGCCGATGCTTACCGCGCGGGCACCGCACGCATTGAAAACGGGGATGCGGTCGAGAAGCTGATGGGCCAGCCCTGCGCCGGGCGCGATGCGGCGCCCTACCTCTTTGCGGTGTCTGCCGAGGATTGGCTGAACACCCCCCACCTGCAGGAAGAGGTATTTGGCCCCCTTGGCATCATCGTGCGCGTCAAGGACATCGCCCAGATGCAGGAGATCGCCCGCCAGATTGAGGGCCAGCTGACCTTCACCCTGCATTATGACGCGGATGACAAAGCCACCGCAGCGCAGCTGCTGCCGCTATTGGAACGCAAGGCGGGCCGCATCCTGGCCAACGGCTTCCCCACCGGCGTGGAGGTCTGCGACTCTATGGTGCATGGTGGTCCCTACCCTGCATCGACCAATTTTGGCGCAACCTCGGTCGGCACCCTGTCGATCCGCCGGTTCCTGCGGCCTGTGTGTTACCAGAATATTGCAGCAGATCTGCTGCCAGAGGAGGTGTGATATGGGATCACGTTTGAAAGGCAAAACCGCGCTGATCACGGCGGCAGGCCAGGGCATTGGCCGCGCGACGGTGGAGTTGTTTGTGGCCGAAGGTGCGCAGGTGATTGCCAGCGACATTAATGAGGGATCGCTGGCCGAACTGGCCGCAATCGTCGGTGTGACCGCGCTGAAGCTGGACGTGACCGACGCCGACGCGGTTGCCAAGGCCGCAGCCGATCTGCCGCCGCTGGATGTGTTGTTCAACTGCGCCGGATACGTTGCGGGCGGCACCATTCTGGAATGTGATGAAAAAGACTGGGACTTCAGCTTCGACCTGAACGTCAAGGCCATGTACCGGCTGATCCAGCTGACCCTGCCTGCGATGCTGGACAATGGCGGCGGCTCGATCATCAACATGTCTTCGGTGGCCTCCTCGCTCAAAGGGGTGCCAAATCGCTTTGCCTATTGCGCCTCCAAGGGGGCGGTCATCGGGCTGACCAAATCGGTCGCCGCGGATTACGTAACCCGCGGCATCCGCTGCAACGCAATCTGCCCCGGCACCGTTGACAGCCCGTCTATGCATGACCGGCTACGGGCCACCGGCAACTACGAAAAGGCGCTGAAAGATTTCATCGCCCGCCAACCCATGGGCCGCATCGGCACCGCCGAGGAAATCGCCGCGCTGGCGATTTACCTCGCCTCCGATGACAGCGCCTTCACCACAGGACAGACCCACGCCATCGACGGCGGCTGGTCGGTATAAGATTTAGGGAGAACAAGAGATGAAACTGCTGCGATTTGGCGCCCCCGGCGCAGAAAAACCCGGCCTGCTAGACCAGGACGGCGCACTGCGCGATCTGTCCGGCGTGATCAACGATGTGGCTGGCGAAGCGTTGAACGATGAGAGCCTCGCCAAGCTGCGGGATCTGGACCCCGCCACCCTGCCGCTGGTTGACGGCGGTCCACGCCTTGGCCCCTGCGTTGGGCAGGTGGGCAAATTCATCTGCATCGGCCTCAACTACGCCGACCACGCCGCAGAAAGCGGCATGGCGCTGCCTGAGGAACCGGTGATCTTCTTCAAAGCCACCTCCGCGATCTGCGGCCCCAATGATGACGTGGAAATCCCCCGCACCTCGGTTAAATCCGACTGGGAGGTGGAGTTGGGTGTGGTGATCGGCAAACACACCAAATACGTCAGCAAAGAGGACGCGCTGGACCATGTCGCGGGCTACTGCGTGGTCAATGACCTGTCTGAACGGGACTTCCAGCTGCATCGCTCCGGCCAGTGGGTGAAGGGCAAAAGCTGTGACACCTTCGGCCCTATCGGCCCCTGGTTGGTGACCCGGGATGAGGTGGCCGATCCGCAGGATCTGGCGATGTATCTGGAGGTCAACGGCCACCGCTATCAGGATGGCTCGACCCAGACGATGCACTTTGACGTGGCGACCGTGATCTCGCATCTCAGCCAGTTCATGTCACTGCAACCGGGCGATGTGATCTCCACCGGTACCCCTCCGGGTGTGGGCATGGGCCAGACACCCGAAACCTACCTGAAACCCGGTGACAAAATGGAACTGGGCATCGCAGGTCTCGGCGTGCAGAAACAAAACGTCGTCGCGGGCTAACACCCAGCCACACGCGCAATCCAAGGGCGTCAGAGCAATCTGGCGCCCTTTTGCCATCTGCCCACCCATCCCCGGCCAGGTGGAAACATTAGATTTTGCTGCTACTATAGGCTCGAGCGGCTGAGGCATCGCCATTTTTCCGATGCCATTCGCAGCGCTCAAGACGACCCAAGTTCCAAGACCCAAAATACTCAAATAGACACCATTCAAGGAATACCGAAATGCCCTATTCCCAAGTGAAGTCTCTATGCATTTGTTCTGCCATGGTTTTTGCAGCGTCCTCGGCCCAGGCCAGTGATCCACTGCAGGTGGCGGGCTCCTCCACCGTGTACCCCTACGCCGCAATGTCGGCGGATGCCTTTGTTGAAAACCACGATTTTGCCTACCCTGAGGTCGAAGCCGGCGGCTCCTCCACCGGGCTTAGAATGTTCTGCGAAGGCACCGGCGCAGAAACATTGGACATCGCGCTCGCCTCGCGCCGGATCAAGGCCAGCGAAGTTTCAGGCTGCGCCAGCAATGGGGTGAACGACATCATTGAGGTGCGCATCGGCTATGACGGTCTGGTTTTTGCCAACAGTGCCGACAACGCTGCCTTCTCCTTTGTGCCAGCGGATTGGTACAACGCCCTTGCCGCGCAGGTTGTCATTAACGGCCAACTTACCGCCAATACAGCCAGCCGCTGGTCTGAGGTCAACGCCACCCTTCCGGATGTTGAGATTGTCACCTACATCCCCTCATCCGTACACGGCACCCGCGAAGTGTTTGACCTGAAGATGCTGCTGGAGGGCTGCAAAGCCACTGGCGCCTATGATGCCTTCATGACGCAAAACGGCGGCGACCGGAAAGCGGCAAGCGCCTCCTGCATGTCCTTGCGTGACGGCGGTTTTGCCCAGGAACAAGAAGGCGGCGCCTCGGAAATCCTCGACCGTATTCGCGGCTCACAAAGTGCCATCGGGGTGGTCAGCCTGGGGTTCTATGAAACCAATGCCAGCGCGCTGCAGGCCAGCCTGATCAACGGCGTCACAGCAACCGCAGACAACATCGCCAGCGGCACCTATCCCGTGTCGCGGCCGCTGTTCATGTATGTCAAACAGGCCAACATCGAAGTGACGCCCGGCATCAAAGAATATGTGCTGACGGTGCTGTCTGATGAAATGTCCGGCCCGGATGGTTTCCTGACCCTGTTCGGCCTTGTCTCTGACCCCGAACTGCAAAAGACCCGCGAAAAGGTCATCAATGAAGAGCGCCTCGGCGCCGAAGGCTAAAACAACCGGGATCAGGCAACACGCCAGAACAAATAGCCATCAAAACCTGCCTGATCCCATTCCAAATTTCCCTGAAAATCCTGAAGCTTAAGGGGTAATCCTGCCGCCGCAGCCGCACTTTCACGCTGGCGACCCTGGCAGAACTGCCCGAAGCGCGGAAATTGCCAAGCAGAACAACGCACCCGACCGGGACACTGCGGGCAATTCCGCGCCCTTACATTTCAATAGCCTAGGTAAGCAAGCGGGACACGCCAAGCACCGCAAAACCTCCTCGCCTTCCAGATTTATGAAGCCTGAACACAAGCGCATGTCGCGAGTGATGGGCTACACGCTGACCCTCGGCAGCTATGATGCTTGGAGGGGCTTTTCGCTGGTGGCGATGGCCCGCATGACCACCGAAGAGCGCGCGGCGCTTGCATGGGCTGCTCTTCGCTCTCTGGACACACTGGAGCAGGCGGAACTGGTCACAGAGTCCGTTCTCAAGTTTGCCGGCCATCCCATGCCACCCTTTCTCAGTCCGATGGAAGACGCACGCGCTTGGGCGTCATTCGCGTCCCTAAGAGAACGCAAGGCGTACGCTCTGGCAGCGTATGAAGCCCTGCCGCCGCGCGACCAGATGGCTTTCCGCAAACACATTTCCGAAGTGGAGATTGCAGCATGAAGATGTTGGTCCAACGCTTCCCGTCCGAGGGGGAGTTACCCTTCGATCTGGAAGACCTGAAGTTGCATATCCGTGTAGACGGAGATTCCGAGGATGACGCGGTCACGAACATCGGCCTGACGGCGGCGGCAGAACTGGAACAGTTTGCCCAGATCGCGCTGCTCACGCAGACCATCCGCGTCACAATCTTCGACTTGGAAATTGGTTGCGGGATTGATCTGCCAATCGGCCCGGTTGCAGACACTGATACACCGATTGTCATCATCAACGGTTCAGTCTTCACAGCCTTTGATTTTGTTGGCGGCAATCGTCCACATATCCGCTGGCGGTCAGCGAACCTTACTCGCGACACCAGCCGCATCGTTATCGAGTATCAGGCGGGCTTTGGAGCGGCAGCGGCGGACATTCCGTCTGACCTGTCCCAAGCCCTCATGGATCAGGCTGCACTGCACTATGACGGGCGTTCCCCGATGGACGCCAAGAGCCTCACCACATCGCCGCATATGGCCCGTGTGGGCGCACGGTATCGCGGGGTGATGGCATGACCGATCTAGAACTGGACGAAATCCTAACACTGCATTGGCCGCGCGTGATGCGCCGCGCCATGCGCGATGGCGATGCATGGGCGCAGGGTTTCGCCATGTCCATTGCCCGCCACGGCAAACGTCAATCCTGGCGTCCTTCCACAAAGCAAGCGCGCATCATGCGCCGCATGGTGAACGATTTGGCAACCGTGCCGAACGAAGAACTTGAGCTGATTGAGAGGTAGCGAGAGCGGCGACCCTGCGCGCCACCCCAGACGCAGGGCCGATGTAGTGGAACGGGTTAGCAACGGTGGCTCCACATCGGTCAGCCTACCACGGGCGGGATCAAAGGCAATGGGCAGTCCGAAAGGTTGAGGCCCGATCCCCGGCGCCGCGTTCATGGTGTCGCAAGCAGCAACCAACTGATCAGCGGGGACGCACGACTGATCAGGCCCAAGCGATGGCCCGGCTCCGGCGAGCAGGTGACTTCACGCAGAGGGCTCAGGGACTGCCGCAGCCGCGCGCTGTGGGCAGTCGTCCTATGCCCTTCGCTCCGACCCTCACCATCGAGCAGGGGGGCAAGAGCACAACGATTGTACGAAGCGCTACGCGCAAGATGAGGAAGTAATGTCAGACGCGGTAAGAAAAAAAAGAGAATGGAGAAAAGCAGACGGATCGCTTTTGGAAGCTGACCGCGACGCCGCGCGCGCCGACTTGTTCGAAGACATCAAAGAAGATCCCGAAACTGGTCCCAATACCGCAACTTCTGTTCAGACGGGTAACCGAGGATGGGAGTTTTCTCTTTTCGCTCAGGGTGCCGAAGGAACCCCAGCCGAGCGAGCTATGCAATTCATGCATAGGCTTCGCATCCCAGAAGGCCCAAACGCCGGAAAACCGGTTACCTTGGCGCCCTTTCAAAGCCAGTTCATCACAGGTGCGATGGCAGATGGCACAGCCAACGCAGTGCTCAGCATCGGACGTGGCAATGGGAAGTCTGCAATCACAGCGGGCCTTGCCTTGGGCGGTTTGATTGGTGTCTGGGATCGGCAGCCACGCCGCGAAATCATCGCAGCCGCCCGGACGCGGGATCAGGGCCGGATTATATGGGATTTTGTTGCGGGTTTCGCTGCAACTCTTCCTCTCGAACTACAACGCCGCCTGATTTATCGCCGGGCACCGCGCCTTGAAATTGAGTTCGAAGGAGACGGCGGTGGGCATGTACTGCGGGTGATCGCGGCAGACGGCAAGTCTGCTCTCGGCGGCGCGCCCACAATGGCAATCTTGGATGAACGCGGCCATTGGGCGTTGGATCGAGGTGATGAACTGGAACACGCGCTGCTGTCCGGCCTGGGTAAGCGTGACGGTCGGGCTTTCCTTATCAGCACCTCCGCCAGCGACGACACGCACCCTTTTTCCCGTTGGATAGATGATCCGTTGCCCGGGACCTATGTACAAGAGCATCGTCCTGCACCTGGCTTGCCGGCTGACGATGCAGAAAGCCTGTTGATCGCTAACCCTGGCGCACCGCATGGAATTGGCGGGTCTCTGGAATGGCTGGAGGGGCAAGCCAAGCGCGCGATTGCACGCGGTGGTTCAAGCCTCACTTCCTTCCGGCTTTACAACCGAAATGAGCGCGTGTCCGGTGAAGCCCGCGACATGCTTATCACGTTAGACGAATGGTTAAGCTGCGAGACCAATAGCTTGCCGCCACGTGAGGGCGGTTGCGTGATTGGAATCGATCTCGGTGGTTCTGCATCCATGACGGCTGCAGCTTTCTACTGGCCCGCAACTGGGCGCCTTGAATGTCTCGGCACCTTCCCATCCATGCCGAACCTGTTGGATCGAGGCCAGACCGATGGCGTAGCCGGACGTTATGTCGAGATGCAAGAGCGCGGCGAATTGGGCGTTCTCGGCGACAAGACAGTTCCTGTTGCCCCTTGGTTGGTCGAAGTTATGCGGCATGTTGAGGATCAGCCGATCCTTGCCCTGACCATGGATCGCTACAAGCAAGCAGAACTGGGCGAAGCTATTGCCCGGGCAGGTATCCGCGCCCCGCTGGTCTGGCGTGGACAAGGTTTCCGCGATGGCGGCGAGGACGCAGAGCGGTTCCGCCGCGCCGCTTTCGACGGTCAGGTGAAGGCTAAGCCTTCTCTGCTTCTACGCTCTGCCTTCGCAGATACGGTCTGCCTGCGCGATCCCGCAAACAACATCAAGATTGCCAAGGCGCGCAGCACTGGCCGGATTGACGCTGCCGCCGCATCGGTACTGGCCGTGGCGCAAGGCGCAAGAGTAGCGGCCCAACCTCAAACGAAAGCGAGAATGCAATGGTTCTAAACGCCGGACATCTTAACCGCCGCATTCAAATCCAGCGAGCAACCAGCACTCGGGACAGTTTCGGGGGCACCGAACGCGAATGGAGAGACTACGGGCCTACGATCTCCGCCCGAAGACAAGACCTGTCGGATTCCGCGCGCGTTATTGCAGGGCTATTGGGTAACAAATTGGTAACCCGCTTTACGATCAGAGCGACGACTTTTGCGCGTGGCATTTCTCGGTCTGACCGGCTTGTACACGAAGGCCTCACCTTTGAAATCGACGGGATCAAGGAGGTTTCTGGTCACCGTCGCTTCATTGAAATCACCGCCAAGTCGGATCAAGTCCAATGAGCATCCGCAAAGATCACCACCGGCATTCACGGAAGGTCACCAGCACGAAACGCTGGAAGATCTTGCGAGCAGAGATACTCGAGCGTGACAAATACCGATGCAAGTCTTGTGGCTGTGGCGGTCGGCTTGAGGTGGACCACATCAAACCAGTCAGGACGCATCCCGAACTGTCCTACGAGCCGCATAACCTTCAGGCACTTTGCCCCGGTTGCCACACCCGAAAAACCCGGATCGAGTGCGGGCATCCCCCGCCCCGAAAAGACCGCCGAGATTGGCGGAATGCAGTCGAGTCGCTTGAGCGGCCCGAACCCATTGTCGAGCAGAAAGGATAAAAAATGCTTGAATCAGTAAAGATCTCTCGGCGGCAAAGTGAAATCCGCCAAAACCTCGCCGAACTGGCAGGCAAGGAAACTCCGTCCGAGGAGGAGGTTCGCAAGATGGACGAGCTGGACCGGGAATACCGCTCCAACGAAACCCGATATCGAGCAGCTCTGGTCGCAGAAGATACCGAACGCCGCGATGCTGGCGAAGAGCTAGAAACCCGCTCGGCTCAGGAATGGGCCGACCTCATGGCCGGTTTTGAGATGCGTCAGGTCGCGCTGGCTCTCGATGAAGGGCGTCAGCTAGATGGGCAAACGGCAGAGATCGTGTCTGAGCTGCGCAGCGCGGGCGGCTTCCGGGGCATCCCCGTGCCGTGGCAGGCGTTGGAAGTCCGGGCCGGTGAGACCGTCGCCAGCGGCACCCCAAACCCGATCCAGACCCGCCCCATCATTGACCGGCTGTTTCCAGGCAGTGTGGCGGCGCGGATGGGGGCGCAGATGATCAGCATCGACGCGGGCGCGGTGGAATGGCCAGTGACTACCTCGGCAGTCACGGCAGGCTGGGCGGACGGCGAGGCGGCGAACGTGGCCGGGCCGACCACCTATGCCACCACCGACCGGCCCATGTCGCCGGACCACAACCTCGGCATTCAGATGCGCATCACCCGCAAGACGCTCAAGCAGTCTGGTGCGGCGCTGGAGCAGGCGGTACGGCG
Organism: Thalassovita sp.; assembly: GCF_963691685.1. Classification (GTDB taxonomy): domain Bacteria; phylum Pseudomonadota; class Alphaproteobacteria; order Rhodobacterales; family Rhodobacteraceae; genus Thalassobius. The sequence continues at coordinate 127,241 of NZ_OY829290.1, read as the reverse complement.
GGACATGAGCGGCGCAATGGGCGCAGCGATGGATCAGGCGGCGTTCCTCGGCACCGGCGCCAACGGTCAACCGCTCGGTGTCATCACGGGCGCGGCGACATATGGCATCACGTCCACGGCAGTTGATGCATCGGTGAGCTGGTCAGCGTTTCGCGCAGCCGTTACGCGGTTTATGACCGCAAACGCAGCGACCGGCCCAAAATCGGTTAAGGCGCTGATCCGTCCCGAGGTCTGGGACTATCTGGACGGCTTGATGGTGGGCGATGGCGGTTTCAAATTCGAATATGACAGGTTGGCCGAAAACCTTGGTGAAGTCGTCATGACTTCAAATGCCCTTGCGGCGCCGACTTCCGGAACCCCGGACGTGACGCAATCGCTGCTGACCACCGCGGCGGGTGGTGTCGCGCCGATCTTCATCGGCGCGTGGGGCGCTGTGGACATGATCCGCGACCCCTACAGCGATGCGCAATCCGGCGGGCTGCGGATTACAGCTCTGGCCACAATGGACGTAACCGTGGCGCGTCCGGCGCAGCTCCAACTGCTGACCGGCTTGGAGCTAGGCTAATGCTCTGGGGCGCTCATGTCGGTAGCCTTGAGCTGCGATCCGAGGGCGGGGAAACCCGCCTTCGGGCAATCTTTCCCTATGGCCAGGAAACCGTGCTGGTCGAGCGCGTGGAAATGGGCCGTGAGCGTCGTGAGATGATCGCAGCCCGTGCCTTTGCGGATCGGATCGAGCGCGGCGAGGACGTGCACTTCCTGTCCGGTCATGACTTCAACAAGCCGCTAGCCTCACGTTCGGCCGGCACTTTGACCCTGACGGAATCGGATGATGCGTTGACGATAGAAGCGACCATTAGCGCCGAAATGGGGCAGGTCAGCTATGTCCGGGACTTCCTCTCGGCCCACGCGGCCGGTCTGGTGCGAGGTCTGTCCCCTGGCTTTCGCGTCGGGCCGGGCGGTGAGAAGGTCGAGGAACGCGGCAACGCGATCCTGCGGACCATCAACGCGGCTGATCTGATCGAAATCAGCGCCGTCACGAAGCCTGCATATCCGCAAGCCCAGATCGAGGCTCGGAATTGGCAACCCATTAGCGAGGTGGCGAAGCGCCTAACACACCGCCGCGCCGCTATCCGGTGGAGGTGATTATGCTCGGATGGATCATGAACAAACTGCGTCCGATTGAAGCCAGGTCCAGCGGGTCCGGTTACACCGCCCAGGTTATGGCTGCACGGGAGAGTTTCATTAACGGGCGCAGCGGCGTGGCCGAACTTACAGCGACGGTTCAGAGCTGCGTAAGCCTGTGGGAAGGCGGTTTCACAATGGCTGATGTGTCTGGCACTAAGCTGCTAACCCGTCAAACTATGGCAACAATTGCCCGCTCGGTAGCGCTTTATGGCGAAGCGGTCTATCTGATCACCGATCTGGGGCTTGTTCCTGCGACGGATTGGGACGTGACCACCCGAGACGGTAGACCGCGTGCCTATCGTCTCTCCATCCCTGAAGCGGGTGGGGGGCGGACTGTGACTGCTCTTGCCGCCGAGGTGCTGCACCTTCGGATCGGTTCTGACAATCTGACCCCTTGGATTGGTACGGCACCGCTTCGCCGGTCCAGCCTTACCGGTGCTATGCTTCACGCGGTGGAGACCGCCCTTGGCGAAACCTTCGAAAACGCCCCGCTAGGTTCTCAGATCGTGCCCTTGCCTGACACAGGGGCTGAGGATATGGCCACGATGCGAGGCGCGTTTCGAGGGCGGCGTGGCTCTACGTTGGTGATCGAGGGCGTGGCGCAAGCGACGGCGGCGGGCATGAACCCACAGATTGGACAAAAACCGGATCAGCTCTCGCCTGACCTCTCCAAGAGCATGACAGCCGAGATGCTGGCGGCGGCCCGTGAGGGTATCCTTATGGCATTTGGCGTCCTGCCGTCATTGGTAAATCGCGCGGCCACCGGTCCGGCCGTCAGGGAAGCGCAGCGGCAGCTTGCAATCTGGACACTGCAACCCATCGCAGTGCTGCTAGCCGATGAGGCATCAGCCAAGCTCGGCAGTCTTGTAGAAATCGATACCATCCGGCCCTTGCAAGCCTTTGATGCTGGCGGGCGGGCACGAGCGCTATCAGCGATTGTCAAAACAATGGCCGAAGCGAAAGAAGCGGGCATTCCATCCGCTGACGTGTCCGGAGCCATGCGCATGGTCGACTGGAAAGAATAGGCAGGTTTCGCCAGGGTTCTGACATTGGCCCAAAGAAACACCGTTAGTCAGTGAGTGGGTAAACCCTGACAATGCGTGGCCCTCAAGTTGCCTTGAGGGCGCGACGCAGCCTAAATTAGGGCTGCGTAAAGTTGCGGTTCACGAAATCCCTCGCAAAGCCACCATCAGTATCCCGCCCATTTAGTGCTTGGTTGCAAAGCGATAGGAGCTCAAAAAAAGCAACATCTGATGCTTTTGGGCTTTTCCCAGTTTCCTGAACCCATAGCGACCTCGCTAGCTCTTCAACTACCGCTGCTATGTCGTCTCTCTCAATTCGAACCGTTTGAATGGCCATCATTAATCCCCTTTCAATCTAACCCCCGCTCCATTGCCATTGGGGTCGATAAAAATAATGCCAGAAAATTCAAGTGCACGTTGCACCTTCACTAGCGTATTCACCCTAGCGCTTACAATTGATGCACCGCAAGCTTCCATGTTTCGAATTGTATTGATGTTGACAGAAGCAAGTTGTGCCAACTCGCTCTGATCCATCTCCAACAAGGCCCTTGCCGCCTTAATTTGTGTACCAGTTATAGCCATTTGGTTATTGTACCTAAAATTTTGGTTGACAGCAACAATATCTAATTTATGGTTTTAGTACCTAAGTTTATAATTCCTAAAACCAAATACGGAGATATTGATGTTGCACGATAAGAACCTTTCAAATGACCAAAACTTTGACTTTGCATGCAGCGTCGAATGCCAACGTGAGTATCAAGATAGCGAAATCATGATGCTTTTTCGCAGACACCAGGCGATCATGTCCGCCGCCTCAAAGTACGTATCTGAAGAGCTCGGCTCAGCAGAAGATGCTGAGATGGACCGGCTGTTTTTCGACGAGGCCACAGAAGTTGAAAAAAGCATGATGGGGCTTCCTGCAGCAAGCGCAACTGACATGGCGGCAAAAATGCTGGTTGCTCACAGCTACGGTGATTTCTCTTGTATTGGCGACGAAGCTCCAGTCTGGGCTGAAGCGCGCCGCCTCACCTCTTAAATGAGTATCACGCATTTAGACTTGACAGCATGTCTAAGTGCGTGACACACATTAAGCATGAAACAGTCCGAACTCATCTCATTTCTGGCCAGCGAGCTAGGCTCCAGCGAAAAGACGATCAAATTGATCGTTCGCCACTTGCGAGAAGCCGGCCTGTTCACAACAGGGGCCAGAGGTGTAAATGCGCCCGAAATGACCGTTTTGGATGCAGTCAGAATAATTGTAGCGTTGCTTGCATCGTCTTCGCCCTCGCGAGCCCCTAGAGACGTTAAGTACTTCGGCAACCTACGGCCGGATTGTCGTAGCGAACGGTCAAATGCCTGTGTTTTTATGGAGTTAGACGAGCGAAAAACTCTAGAAGAAACCCTTCTTGCGTTCACCGCTGAACCAGCTCTGAATGCGGGTATTGTACGCATTTCGGAAGACGGTTCTGCCCATATTCGTTCGGACGGAGGCATCCAGGAGTATTGGCAGCCTGAAGATACCGAGAGTTTTGCGACTTCTGAAACGGCAAAACGGATCGGGGAAACTGTCATCAACCGATCTGCGGAGCTACCGCTCGAAGTACTTTTTGACATCGGTTTTGCTGTCTCCGGAGGGAAGAACTAGTGGGAAAACGAGCAGCTCCCTCAATGCCTACTGAGCGCCAAGTTATTGACGCAAACAAGGCTGTAACTGCGCTCCACCCTAGAGCACGGATTAAAAGTGTCGGCCCGGATGGCGTCCATTTTGAGTATCCTGATGGAGCAATCAAAAACTCGGATTGGGATAACGTGCCGTTCTCGGGGGATAACCGATGAAAAAGGTCCCCCACCTCAAGAGCCGCAAGCGTCGCAAGACTGGCCGATGGGCCCACTATTACCGGCGCTTCGATCGCGCAAAGGGTAAAGAGGTTGAAATCAGCCTCGGCGTGCACGGCCTGCATCCAAGTGACCCAAAAGTACTGGCTGCATGGGCTGCGGAACACGCACGCTGGCAAGACATGCCACCGGGTATAGAGTCTCCGAAGGCTGAGACTTTTGGCTGGGCCTTGGATCTCTACACTTCCGGCAACGACAAGTGGGCCAAATATTCTGAGGAAACCAAGAAATCCCGTCTAGCGATATTTGCCCGTTACCGCAAAGCGCAGGGCAGCCGCCCGATCAAGACTATTACTAGCGATGCTATTGAGCGCGCTCTATACGCTAAGGGCGGTCATGCCGCCGTAAATGAGTATAAGGCACTAAAGCCAGTATTTGAGCATCTGCGCCGGCTAGGCTTCATTGCCAAGAACCCTATGGCTGGGATCGAACTGGACCGACCAGCGACTCAAGGCTTTGCCGTCGCCGGTGCAGACGACATTGCTGCCTTTCAAGAGCGGTGGTCTGTCGGAACTCTGGAGCGTCTAGTGTTTGATCTCGCTCTTTACACAGGTGCAGCACGCGGCGACCTCGCCAGGTTGGGACGGAACAATATCAAGGGTGACTTGCTTGTGTACGAGCGGCACAAAAGCAAGGTGACTGCCTATGTTCCGCTGACCCCGGAACTACGCGAAGTGATTTCCCGAACGCCAGACATTGCTCCAACTTTTATCCTCAACAGTTTTGGCCGTCCGTTTGCAAAGGAAAGCCTTGGCAATTTGTTTGGCGATGCAGCCCGCGCCGCTGGCATTTCTGCCCGTCTGCATGGGCTGCGCAAAGCATTCTGCACCTATTGGGCCGAAAAGGGGAAATCCACGCATGAAATCGCCGCTATGGCAGGCCACATGAGCCTTTCCGAAGTGGAACGATATACACGCGCCGCTGACCGGGAACGCATGGTCAAACTCCTTGTGAGGGTCGCATGAAACGGGACACGCAAATCCAAAAGCGGGACACGCTGTTGCAAAATAATGAATTGATTGAAGAAAAAAACAGGGATTCCAAAAATGGCGACCCTGGCAGGATTCGAACCTGCAACCTGCCCCTTAGGAGGGATGCGTTCATAGCGCTATTCCTTTTGTGATTTCTTACTGTTGGGTGCTTGTACAGTGTCATCCTGTACGTGGTTTGTACGAAAACGGGCCCTAATGTCGGCCTCATCGGTCTCTGCGTGGGCATAAATCCGCATGGGCAAATTGGGGTCTGACCAACGTCCAGCCTTGGCTGCTGTGACGGGATCGACGCCCTGACGGACAACAAGCTCCGTGAAGAACCCGTGCCGCCCTGCCGGGTGGGCTGAAAGGTACGAGATGCCCGCGCGTTTGCAGATCGTCTTCCAGCGTGTGTTGTAACCGGTGGAGCTCCCATAGCCGAAGATGCGCGACTTCATGAGCTTGTCGGTCTTGCGGTTCTTGGGACGTTTGGGAGGCAGTGCGAGTAGCTCGTCCATCATCTGAGGCGAAACGGTGATCCAGCTTTCCGGATGCCCCTTCTGAGCTTTCACGCGGACTTTGTTTTCGTGCGGCCTTAGGTCATCGGGCTCCAGGGACACGGCTTGATCAATCCTTGCAGCCGTCTCAAACATAAAACGCACCAGTGCGGCATTGTATGGGTCGGCGGCACGACAAAATGCCTCGATCCATTCCTTATCCGCTGGTGTGCGCTCGACGCGGCTGAGCTTCCCTCGCCGCTTGTCCTGAGCGATCCGCTCGAACTTGTCGTAGGGTTTCACGCGGATCAGCGGCGTGCCTTCCAGCTCATGCGCGTTGTTGATCACCGCACTCGCGGGCGTCACGATCTCGCGCCACCAGGTATCCGTCGACGCTTTGGGTTTCAGCTTCGGCCCAAGGCTTTTCAGTAACGCGCCAGATATCGCACCTAACGACAGGTCGCCGATCACTTCGACAATCGGGATCAACTGCTTCGCCGCCTTCGGGGACGCGTTGTAGAGCATGATTGCATCAGAGAACGTCTTGCTCGGTTCGTCGCCCACGACATAGCGACGGATCTGACGTTCGGTCTCATGGTTTATCCAGTCCCGTGCGCCCTCTTCTGTAGATGCCTTAGTGCTTCGCCGGTATGGGCCGGCGATTGGCCTGCCGTTGTATTCGATCCACCCCTTGGCCCAGTAGACACGGCCCCTCTTGTAAATTTGGAGCGGCATGACTGGCCTCCTTCAAAAATCGTATCAATCTGCGCGGGCGTGATCAGCATGGTTCGCCCAAGGCGATAAAATGCACCCGTCTCATTGGCGCGTTCACGCAACGTGCGTTCTGAAATATCGATCCCCATCCCGGCCATAACTTCGACCCACTGCGCGGGTGTTTTCCCGAGCCCCAGGATCTGCGAGCTGTCTGAATAGTTGGTCTCTGCCATTTCACTCGTCCTTGTCCACTTAAGTTGAGTCAGCGACACGCATGGAATCGCTTGTTCTGCACCTTCTGACGTGGTCAGATGTGATTAACTGTAAATGTTCGTCATTTTTTGCAAAGTTCGCGAATTTCGACGAAGTAGTCAATTGGAAAATTCAGATGCCGCAGAAACATGCTGATCTTTTTGCTGCAATGGGTGCTCGTCTCACCATTGCTCGCAATAAAATCGGCTTCTCACAAGCGGCCATGGCGGAAGCTATCGGTGTCTCACCGCGCGCGTATCACAGCTACGAAAAGGGCCAGCGCGGAATGCCTGTAGAGGCCTTGGTCGCGATGGGTGAGCGGTTCGAGGTGGACGTGCCCTGGCTACTTCTGGGCACCAAATCCATTCGGGCGGGGCATGACTTCGAAGCCCTCAAACACATTGAAAGCTCGCTGGATAAGCACCTCACCGATGAGGGCATAAAAATCAAAAGTGAAAAGCGCGGGGCCATTGTCGCCCGTTGGTATCAATCGCATGTCGAAGGTCGCGAAGTGACGGATGACGACGTGCACACATGGATCGAGCTGGTAAGGGAGTAATCTGGTGAACAAGGCAAGCAAACGCTGGAACATGTTGCGGCACTCAGTCTTGGAGCGTACCCGCCGAGAGGTGATCGAACCCTTTGGGCCGCTTTACATAATCTTGCTTGGAACCAGCGTCTTCTATTTGATTGGTTTGGGCCAACTATCGTTGGCGCAACAGCCTGCCGAATACTCGGTGTTTGCTGCCATCCTGATTTTTGCGATCGCCGCAGCTGGCTTGGCGCTTCCATTTTTGACAGGTGCGGTACTGACCCTACGCGCGGCCGATCGAAAACTGGAACGTCTTCAACGCGGGTGATGCGATGGCCTTCGGTATCTTCATCCATCGCAGCGACTCGATCTACGAAGACATTCCCTCGGAGCGGTATCAGTTTCCAAAGCAATACCTCTCGCGTGCCCAACAGTGCGAAGGGGACTGGATCGTCTACCTGGAGCCAAGCAAGGTCAAAGAGACCAAAGGCTATTTTGCTGTCGCTAAGGTCCAGGAGATCATTCCGGATTCTAGGAAACCGGAAATGTTCTTGGCGGTGATTAAGCCGGGGACCTATCTTGATTTCGGCGACCCTGTTTCATTCCGAGACGAGAATTCAGTCATCGAAAGCGGATTGCTGAACGATCAAGGCAAGATATCTGGACGCGCGCAAGCTGCGGTAAGAACCCTTTCAGCTGAAGACTTTGCCCGAATTGTCGAACGTGGTCTTGGATGGGACGAGGACATCCTGCCTCGCGTTGGTGACTCGATGCAGCTGCCAGGTTTTCAAGACGCGCAAACACCTTTCCTACACATGCCCGCACGGGAACGCGTCAACCAACTGACCAACCGGGCGGTTCGCGATCGTAATTTCAGAAAGAACGTCCTGCGCGCCTACGGCGAGCGCTGCGCCATCACTGGTTTACGTCTGATAAATGGCGGTGGCCGAGCTGAAGTGGAAGCCGCTCACATCAGACCTGTAGAGCATGACGGACCCGACATCGTCAGCAACGGGCTCGCCCTGTCCGGAACCGCGCACTGGATGTTTGATCGCGGTCTCGTTGGTTTAGCTGACGACCTGACAATTCTGGTTTCCCGTCAGAGCAACGACATCGAAGCCGTGACGTCGATGATTAACTCGTCCGGCAAGATCTTGGTGCCGGACCGCCTCGCCAACCGGCCAAGGGCAGAGTTTGTAACCTGGCACAGAGAGAACTGTTTCAAGCATTAACGATACTCAGTGTGGACCTTGGTGCAAAACGCAGCTAACGGCCTGAAAGAGCCCAGACCTACCAAATGCTGCGGTGCGAACGAATGAGCAGGATGGGCGGAGAGCCGAATTTCGCTGCGGTTCGCAACAAGGTCTACTACGCGGACAAAGCTATCCCAACCATCCGACAATCGAACGTCCGCATTTTCGTAGATACTGGATTTGCCAGCCAAATCGTTACGGCACGCCGTGTTCAGGCAGTCTCAACCGGTTGATGCCTTGTTCGGACACGCGTTGAACAAGACGGGCCGTCGAGATCGCCTGAACGGCGATGTTTGATCGCACAGCCATCGCCGCGGCCGTTCCGACGGCCTGTCCCATCGCCATGCATTGTGGCATGCCGCGTACGGAGGCGAATGCGACCGGGTCTGCCGACAAAATGCGCCCCGCAAACGTGAGGTTTGTTATCTCTTCAGGCACCAGTGACCGGAATGGAATTGTATAGTATTGCCCGGATTGGATGGCAGCGTGATGGGTCATGTAGCCATTGGCGCGCATCACATCGTCGATAGGGTTGTCACATGCCACAATCCCATCCTCAAACTTGGTCGCACATGCCAAGTCCTCGCCCGTCAGACGATACGTGCCTTGCAATTTGCGCGTTTCGCGCACGCCAACCGTGGGGGAAAGCATGGCCATGTGCGCCTGCTCAAAACCCGGAACTTCAGTACGTATGAACGCGGCCAACTGGTGGCACCTACGGCGACCTTCTTGTGTGGCAACGCTAACAGCCAGCGGATCTGTGCCGTCCACACCGCGGACATGGACAGAGTTGCAAAAGACCGTGCCCTGGTGAAAGCCTCGCATGAGGTACAGCTTCCGGAGATCGCTGTGCAACCTGCCATCTTCGACATCAATTGCTGCGTATTTTTGGAAGTACGGGTCCGGATCGGCAAAAGCACGGTCTCAGTCAACGCCCATCATAAAGAAGGAAATTGTAACTGCCATCATGTTGCCTGACGCATCACCAAGACCGTAAGGCACACCTGCTTTGGCCGAGATGTCGCCGTCGCCCGAGCAATCAAGTACGATCTTCGGCTGAACAAGGAAGGGCCCATGCCGATCATAGCACGAGACGGATGCAATCGTCGCACCGTCCATCTCTGGCTCAAGCGCGATGGTTTCTAGCCCGACACGCACACCCGCCAAAATAGCCTCGAAGCGTCTGGACGGTTTCCCCGCCACTATACGGGTGGCGTGGAAGGCCTGCATTGGGCGAACGATGTCAGCATCCTTTGTCTCGGTCGTAGCAAATTGGGTCAGTTTCAGATTGCACTCAATACAATCGCGAGGTCGGTGAAACTGTTCACCTCCAGATCATAACCGCCTTCGCCCGCAACCTCTGAACCGGTCTCGCCCCATTCCTATGGTCGGCGGATAAGGGCTGTCCGGAACCCGACATCGCGGGCGGCGTCCAAGTCGAAGGGATGGCAGGCGACCATCAGGCATTCGGGCGGATCCAGTTGCAGCAAGGTGGCAGCACGGGCGTAGGGCTCAGGCAAGAGCTTGTAGACACCGAAACCTTCGCAGGACAGAACCGCATCCCATATCAGACCGTTCAGGCGTGAGCTATCGATGACCAGCCGGTAGGACAGGAGCGTGAAGGACGCCACAATATAGCGGTTTCGCAGGGCGGTCAGGCCGGGTTGGACACCCGGCCATGCGGTGAAGCTGTGCGGCGCATCCCAGGCGATCGCGCGGCGGTCAGTATCGTCGAAGATGTCCAACCTCTCATCGGCGAGCAGTGTGTCCAGACAGAACCGATGTGCCTCGTCAAAATTAAAAGCCGGCGGGCCGACGCGCCCGAGATCAAGCATGGCTTCCATGCTGCGACGCCGCAGCTCGTTGGTCAGCGCGTTCCAGTCCCGGGTGATCCCATGGCGCGCGCCGGCCGCCGCAAATGCCTCACGAAAGCCGGTGTGCCAGTCGAGCACGGTGCCACCGGTGTCGAAGGTCAGAGCTTTGATACCTGACAGGCTCATGGGATCAACACCGTCGCGCCCAAGGTCTTGCCGGACTCGATGGCTTCATGTGCCTTGACCGCATCCTTCAGCGAGTATTCGTAGTTGATGTTGGCATCCAGAATACCGTCACCGATGGCCTTGAACAGATCGCGTGCCGTCCACTCCAGATCAGAACGTTTGGCGACGTAATGCATGATCGCAGGACGAGTGATGAACAGGGACCCCCGGCGGCCTAAATCCTGGATCACGTCAATGGGATCGGGCGGACCCGACACATGGCCATAGGCCGCGCAGAAGCCCATCAGGCGCAAACTGTCGAGGCTGTCCTGCAACGTGTCCTTTCCGATCGCCTCGTAGACCACGGCGCAGCCCTCGCCGTCGGTCACGTCGCGCACGACGTCAACGAAACTTTGCTGTGAGCGGACGACAGGGTAGTTACAGCCTGCCGCGCGGGCGACCTCAGCTTTCTCTTCAGTCGAGACCGTACCCACTACGGTTGCCCCAAGCGCCTTGGCCCATTGGCAAAGGATCAACCCCATGCCGCCTGCAGCCGCGTGGACAAGGATCGTGTCACCTGGCTGCACGGCGTATGTGCGGTGCAGCAGGTAATGTGCCGTCATGCCCTTCATCAGCAGCGCGGCAACCTGCTTGTCGTCTAACCCCTCGGGCAGATGCAGCAGCTTGTCGGCGGGATAGTTGCGCACCTCGGAATAAGACCCCAGCGGCGGGATGCCATAAGCAACACGATCCCCGGTCTTAAAGCCGGTCACGCCGTCGCCCACGCCCTCCACAATGCCCACGCCCTCAAAGCCGATCACCACCGGTTCATCCGGAACCGGCCACGGATGAGATATACCGCCGCGGTGATAGGTGTCAGCATAGTTCACGCCCACCGCCGTGTGACGCATTCGCACTTCACCCGGTGCCGGATCAGGCACGTGCCAGTCTTCCCAGTCATGCAACTGGGCGGACCCTTCTTGTGGATCACTTGTGCTTTTGACATGGTATCTCCTCCCTTGGTTTGTGCTTGCCCTCAGACGGCTTGCGCTGGCTGCAGCTGATTCAAGATCTTGGTATAGGTCTCTTCGCCCTGCGCGCCGGTGACGAGATGTTGGTGGTTGAAGATCATCGCGGGCACGCCGGTGACGCCGCGAGACGTCCAGAACCGCTCTTTCTTTCGGACGGATTCAGCGCGCTCGCCACTTTCCAACATTGCACGGACCGTGTCGCGATCGAGACCAATGCTGGCGGCGACATCGGCGAGAACATCCACATTGTTGAGATCTTCTCGCTGGGTGAAGAACGCCGCGAACAGCGCCAGTTTCATGTCATGTGCACGGCCCTGATCTTCAGCCCAGTCAATCAGTTAGTGGGCGCGGAAAGTGTTCACCCTCCGCATGTCGTCGGCATAGTTGAACTCGAACCCAAGTGCTGCGCCCATCTCGGTCAGGCGCGCCCGCGCCTTGATCGAGTCTCCCAGCGTGGTGCCGTATTTCGCGGCCAGATGTTCCCGCAGGTTTTCGCCTTCTTGCACCATATTGGGGTTCAGCTCGAACGGGTGCCAATGCACGTCAATGACCACTCCGGTTGCATTGGCGGCATGTGCCAACTGGTGATAACCAATGACGCACCAGGGGCAGACGACATCAGACACGATGTCTACACGAAGGGGGGTAAAGGCGCTCATCTATTCACTCCATAGATTTAGAAACTTGAAGAGACCGACCGCAGGCTGGACACACGCCCTGACGTGCCTGTGTTTCGGTTCGAACTTGTTCGTGAATGTGGCTGGCTGCCCGACGGGAAAGGCCCAACTCCTTGCGCAGGGCTTCTATCGATGCCTGCTCCTCTGCACAAATCGTGCCATCCTCCAGCGCAAGGCGAAACTGGGCTTCCAGGCTGGCACGGCGGCGGTGAAGTTGGTCGTTCAGGCCGCTTGCAATGATCCCGGCAGGCAACGCGGCCATGCCGATCCCGACGATGGTGATGATCGCGCCGAAGATCCTACCTGCCACCGTCACCGGCGTCACGTCGCCGTAACCGACCGTCGTCAGCGTGGCCACCGCCCACCACATGGCGGCAGGGATAGAGCCGAAAGCCTCTGGTTGCGCCTCATGTTCAGCCAGCCAGGCCCCGCTGGAGGCAAAGATCAGCATCAGAACAAGGATGAAGAAACCGGCCAGAAAGGCCCCGGCTTCTTCCTCGAACACCGCCAACAACATGCCCAAAGCGGGTGAATATCGGGTGAGCTTAAGAAGGCGTAGCATCCGAAGCGTGCGCAGTATCCGCAGATCCAGAGGAAATAGCATACCCAGCACCGCCGGCAGGATCGCCAATAGATCAACGACAGCCAGCGGGCTGGTGGCCCAGTCCCGTCGCAACCGAACCTCAGGGTTTTCGGGGGCCACCCACAACCGGGCCAAGTATTCGGCAGTGAACACCAGCAGCGACACCGTCTCAAACAGGTCGAGCGCAAGCTTCCAGCGCGCATAGATCGGCGCGACCGTCTCGAGGATTACTGCACCGACGTTCAGCGAAATGAGTGCGATCAGCGCGATCTCCAGCAGCAGCGGGCCGTCAGCGTTTCGGTCGGGCCGCTCGAGCCACCAATAGACCCGGGCCCGTAGGGTGGCATTGGCTTCAATCATTGCGGAAGGTCATCCAGGCTCGGCTGACGGGGACCACGATCTGCGAAAACAGCGCTGTGCCCCACAGCAAGTTAGCCACCAGAGACGGCACATGAGGCACCGCAAAGTAAGTGCCGATTGCGCAAAGGATTCCGAACAGGCGCACGTCCCCTCGGCCAAATCTGGACGCGACGCGATCCTCGATGATCTGTCGTAATACCCAAAGCATAGCGATGTATCCGGCCAACCCGAAACAACCGATGGCGGCGTATTTGACCGGGTATGGATCCCAGAAACCGACCTTGACCTCTGCCGCAAGCGCCACGCCCACCATCACCCCGCAGAGCATCAGCACCAGATGTGCCAGCCACCAGATGACAATGGTTGCGGGCTTGTTGTCCTTGGGTTTGGCGTTGCCGACAAAGTCGAAATAGATCCAGCACATCACGAACATCGACACGCCGCCGATCACGAAATTGACCAGCACATCGGGCGTGACCTTGTATATACCTTTCTCGGACAAGGTTACGACCAGCTTGAAAAAACCCTCTCCCAGAACGATCAGCGTCAACAACGCAAACCGCTCGGACATGTGTCCAAGGCGCGGGGCAAAACGATCAAACCGCAGTACGCTGATCCGTGGAATCATGTAGACCAATTGGGTGGTCACCATGGCCGCCGCAAAAACCCAGTAGGCCAGGGGTTTGGGCAAAAATGCCGTTGCCGCGAAAATTGAGGCAAAGATCAGAAAATTGCGAATGTGTTCGTTGCAGAACGATTTGCTCGCGGCGTTGGTGCGACGCGCTCGGAAATACAGAGCGGCCATCAACAGGCGATTGGCCGCGAAGCCCAGTACAAAGAACGTCCAGCCTTTGCCATCGATGGCTGGGACCGCGGCGGCCATGAACATAACGGTACAGATCATCAGTGACATGATGATCCGGTGCCAGAAATCGGTGCTGACATAGATGGAGTTGAAGATGCTTAGCTCACCCCAGGCATACCAAAGAGCAATGAAAACGCCGGCAAAGGTCAAAAACCCTTGCAGGTCCAGATGATCCGACAGGTAGTTCCCCAAAAGGAAGATCGTCACCACATGGATCAGATCATAGAACAACTCGACCCAGTGGACGTGGTCATGGGTGTTCTCAAGATCGTGGTGATGCTGTGGTTTCCGCCACATCGGATGATCATTCAGGGCCATGTCGGGGTCTTTCTGCTATTGGATGGCCCGCCCCAACCGGGGCGGGGTAAAAGAGATCAACGATCGTCGGGATGCACCCAGGCGTATTTTTCCATGCCGCGATCCAGTCGCGTGTGGGCCAGTGCATTGGTGAAGTTCGAGATCAGCTTGGCAGCCAGTCCCGTCAGCACGTCCAGCGCCGCCTTGCGGTCATAGCCCGCATCCAGAAACGCCTGCAGGCGGTCGTCGCCGATATGGCCGCGCTTCTCAAGCAACTCTCGGGCAAAGCTTTGTAAGGCCGCCAGCTTGGGGTCGGCCAGCGTTCGGCCTTCGCGCAGATCGTCAATGACGTCATCGGGCATCTTGGCCCGTTTCATCATCATCGTGTGCCCGGCCATGCAGTAATGGCAGCGATTGATGAAGTTCGAAGTCATGAAGACCACCTGCGCCTCGAGCAACGTGAACGAGCTGTGCTTGAGGAACAGGTCGAACGCCTTTTGATAGGTCTCGTAAGTCACCGGGCTTTCGGCAAACAGCGCGTGCAGGCTGATCAGACCGCCGAATTCGGCCACGGTCTGATCAATCAGCGGTTTCGATGCCTCAGGAGCGGTGTCCTTTGTGTGATAGGTAAAGGTGATGTCGGTCTTATCGGTGTCGAGCATGGCTCAATCCTTTTTCACGTCAGATGCAAAACGGGCCGCATTTTCCTTCAGGAACGCTTCGGCGTCCGCGTTTTCGTCCCAGAACTGCGGCTGCGCCTTGGGAATGGTCAGCGCCTTCTGCACAGCCGGGCGGGCGTCGATGCGGTCGAACCACGCTTTGAGATGCGGCAGGTCGTCAACCCGGACATGCGCCCAGGGATAGGCCCGCGCCCAGGGGTAGATCATAATGTCGGCAATGGAGTAATCGCCCACGATATAGTCGCGCCCTTCAAGGCGGGTGTTCAGAACCTCCATCAACCGGCGGCTCTCATCCACGTAGCGCTTGATCGAAAACGGTTCCTCATGGCCGTTGGGTGCGGCTATGCGTTGAAAATACATCGCTTGCCCCATCATCGGCCCCACATGTCCCACTTGGAAGAACAGCCATTGCAGGGTTTCTGAACGGGTTACCGGATCATCTGACAGGAATTTTCCGTACTTCTCGGCCAGGTGCCACAGGATTGCTCCGCTTTCGAAGATCGCCCGCCCTTCGGCTCGATCCCAGATTGCTGGGATCTTGCCGTTAGGGTTGATGTCCTTCACATAGTCAGGCGCCTTTTGCTCGTTCTTGGCAAAATCGATGAAGGTCAGGTCATAGGGAACACCGGCCTCCTCCAGGAACATGACCGGTTTGTAGCCGTTCATAGTGGCAGCCGTGTAGAGGTGGATATCAGGCTGCGACATGATCAGCTTCCGCGAAGACGGCGCCCAGATGGGCATCGAAGCGAGCGAAGTCAGCCTCGATTTCCGGGTTCTTCATCACGTCGAAAGCAGCAAAGGTCGGCAACGGCGTCATGTCAAAGAATAGAGCGTTCAGGTGCAGAGGGCGTAGAAGGTCGTCGACGCTACCACCTTGGAAGAAGGGCTCTGACGGATCGTCGAAAGCCTCGCGCGGAGCGTTGAAAGTGACTGACAGCATGTATTTGGTACCGGTCAGCGTGCCGCCCATGCCATAGTTTTCCTTGGGTGCCTCTGGGGTGCGACCGTCGCCGTTGGTCAGTCGACCGTCCATACCGACGGTGTAGACCTCGTCCATGTATTTCTTGAACGACCACGGCGCGCCCATCCAGTTGATCGGGAATTGCATGATTACCGTGTCGGCCCAGATGTGGCTGTCGACTTCGGCATTGGCGTCGTAGCCTTCGGCCACGGTGGTCACACGCACGATGTGCCCCTGCGCCTCCAGGAAGGCGCGGGCGCGGTCCACCAGTGTGGCGTTCAGCGTGCCGGGTGCGAATTCATAGGGCTGTGCTCCGTTCAGAATCAGGATGTTGCTCATGGTCGGTTCCTTTGTGTTTCGGCGGGCCCCACTTGACTCGCGGCCCGTTCGAGGGGAAATTGCGATCGCAAGGAACTGAAATCAACCAGTATACTTTTGGTAACCTTAAAATTAGAAGTGAGGGCGCCATATGCGTGCAAGAGTCGAAGACGACCCCCAGGGCAGGCGGCAGGTCTATGAGGCCTGTTTTGAACCTTGCGCGATCGAAAAGGGCATGAGGATCATCGGCGGAAAATGGACCGGGTCGATCCTGTGGCACCTCAAGGACGGTCCGGTCAGGTTCAACGATCTGGCTCGGATGGTTGGTGGCGCATCCAAGAAGATGATCACCGAACGTCTGCGCCAACTGGAAACGCAGGGGCTGGTCCGGCGCGAAGTCATGGATACAGCCCCGGTGTCCGTTCACTACGAGATCACCGAGTTCGGGCGCAGTGCGCTGGGCTTCCTCAACGAGCTTCGTAAATGGAGCGAAGGTTTACCGCAGGAAATCCACGCCGATGGCTGAACTCCCCCGGCTGAAGCCCGACCCTATTCCCGCGATCCATCCAGTCCCGGAATTCGCCGTCAGCGGCGCGCGCGCGGCGGTTTACGAGCGCACCAAGAAGGGCCTCGGCGTCCCCTGGATGGGCGTGGTTGCCATGGCCTTCGCGCATTACCCCCGGTTCTATGACACCCTGTGGTCGGCCATGGAGCCAATCACGGGAACCAAGGTGTTTAGACAGGCCTGCCAGTCCATGCGTGATGTCGCCGAGCGGGAGGCAGAAGCCATGGAGCCTGCGCCCTTAGTGTCGCGGCTCATTTCGCAGGGCTATGGCGTGCAAGAGATCGACGACATCCGCGCCTGCAACGAAGTCTTTTCCGCCGGCAACATGCCTTACGTCCTGATGGCGACGCTGGCGCGGCTGCTGCTGGAAGGAAACTCATGGCAGGGTGCTGGAGATCTTGGCCGCGCTACGTCCCCAACTCCAGCCATGCCCAAGCCGCCTCTGATGGAAACGCATCACGCCTCAGGCGATCTGGCGGCCCTCTACGGTGAACTCCGCGAGGTGCTCGGGCTGCCTTTCGTCAACACCGACTATCGCGCCTTTGCACGTTGGCCCAGCTATTTCACCTTGGCCTGGAGCGATCTTAAACATCGATTGTCCGAGGCCGGGTATGCCACCAGAGTGGAGTGTGTCCATCAAGCGGCCATCGACCTTGCAGTCTCGCTGCCGAATGCGTCTGGAATAACCCCTGACGCTCTGCGTGACGCAGCCACATCCGATGCATCGTTGGAAGAGATCCTATCAGTGGTGAGGTTGTTCCAGTGGCTTTTGCCGGGTCTGGCCGTGAACGTGGCGTTTTTTCGAAGCCAATTGCAACGTTAATCCGCTGGATTGCCTCAAACGTCGAGCCGATTGCATCGGCATCTTTCAATGGAATAATGCGACCCTGCTTGCTTCGTCCCGCAAGACGTCAATACGCCCACACCACAAATTCGCTGCCAAAACGAAATCCGGCAATGACGGACCACACCGCTGCTTTTGGTTGCCTGGGCTGATGGCTGGTCGAGGACAAGTGTGAACCTGGCGCGGTTGAGTGAAAGACTGAGTTGTCCCGCATTCCGAATGTCGCAAGTTGCGGACGCAAGAACTACCGCTGATTCCGCCGCTCTGCATCATGAGGAATTTCGCCATCGCAGCGAAGTAAATGATACGAGCGCTTGCAGCGAGAACATTGGGCTTCCGAATTCGGTTACAAGCTGCCGTTTGATGCCTTATCCGCAAAAGTCCGCTCTGGGCCGATAGCTGTCATTAGAAACAAAGATCCGAACGGCAGCGGCGTCCGCTCAGCGGACCTTCGCCGCACGCCACATCAAGGTCTGCAATGCGGGACAAACCCGACCTTGCACTTTAGCCCTTCGCTCGCGCAGCGTCCGTATGCGCTTGTAGCACTTTTCTTACTGCTATGCTAAATACGCCTTCAAAGAATTCACCGATTGTGCTTTGCAAAGCGATCTACGTATTGAAATAATCAGACCAAGCTCGAGGCTGTATCAGTCATTCGCTTTGCCCAATTCAAGTAAAAAGGAAGCACCAAATCTATGCCACTTCTCACCACGCACGTCGGGTCACTTCCACGAACTCAAGAAGTCGTGGATTTCTTGTTCGCTAGAGAGCGCGGAGAAACATACGACCAAGCGCAGTTTGATGCGACGATGACCAAGGCGGTTGATGAAAACGTGCGCCGCCAAGTCGAGGCTGGCGTCGACATTGTCAGTGACGGCGAAGCTTCGAAGATCTCGTACTCAACCTACGTCAAAGATCGTTACACAGGGTTTTCCGGGGACAGCCCGCGCAATGCGCCCGCAGATCTCAAGCTCTTCCCCAGCTATATGGAACGGCTTTCAAAGAGCGGTGGTACGGCCACCTATTCTCGCCCGCAATGCACAGGTAAGATCATGTCTATGGGACATGACGACCTGAATAAGGACATCGCAAACCTCAAGGCTGCCATGGAGAAACATGGCGTTAAGCGTGGGTTCATGAATGCGGCTTCTCCTGG
Source organism: Thalassovita sp. (assembly GCF_963691685.1). Taxonomy (GTDB): domain Bacteria; phylum Pseudomonadota; class Alphaproteobacteria; order Rhodobacterales; family Rhodobacteraceae; genus Thalassobius. The sequence continues at coordinate 108,603 of NZ_OY829290.1, read as the reverse complement.
CGTGGTCGCATTGTTTTTGCCCAACCAACATTACCCGTCTCGCGAGGCGTATCTTGAAGCGTTGGCCGACGCCTTGAAGGCCGAATACGAAACGATTGTGGCCGCAGGATTGGATGTCCAACTAGATTGCCCAGACCTAGCTCTCTCCAGGCAGATGCTCTTCTCGGAGCTCTCCGATGATGAATTCATCAAGATTGCCAAGGTGAACGTCGAGGTGATGAACCATGCGTTGCGCGATGTCCCACGCGAAAAGGTCCGCGTACACGCCTGTTGGGGGAACTATGAAGGCCCGCATGTGTTGGACCTTGCGATGGACAAAGTGTTCAGCACGTTGATGTCCATCGACGCCAAGTATCTCTCATTTGAGAATGCCAATCCGCGCCATGGTCACGAGTGGAAGGTTTTCCGCGCCCGCAAGGACGAGATACCGGAAGACAAAGTTCTGCTGCCAGGTGTTATCGACACGACGACTAACTTCGTCGAGCACCCCGAGCTTGTCGCGGATCGGTTGGCCCGTTTCACTGATATCGTTGGCGAAGATCGTGTAATTGCTTGTAGCGACTGCGGGTTTGGAACCTTTGCAGGGTACGGTGCGGTAGACCCCGAGATTGCTTATGCAAAGCTTGGAGCCATGGCCGAGGGCGCTTCGCTGAAGGTCGCTGAGCCCGTCTAACAACAGATCCGCCCGGCTTGGTATTTTGCGGACTTGCGTGGTTTGGACAAATTACGTCGGTTCCAGCACTGATCCCGCCTAAGCCGTCTGATGTGTTGAGCACAAGTATGAGGCGTGAGTTCGCCCCGCCAGAGTTTTCACATGAGGGAAGTATGCAGAAATTCAATATGGGGCATGTTCCTCCGGTCGCTTTTGGCAACGGGCGCATGTCCCATGTGCCAGAAATAGCGGCGCGTTTGGGGCAAGGGCCGGTACTTGTCATTGCGGATGCGGTTCTTGCTGACCTTGGCGTCACCGATCAACTGGCTCAAGTACTTGGCTCAAAGGGAAAGTCGTTTGAGGTTGCTGCGACTGTCTCGGGCGAGCCAAAAGAAGCGCTTGTGAACGATCTGTGCGAGCAGGCGCGTGCGCTAGACGCAGCCGTGATCGTGGGAATGGGCGGGGGCGCCGCGATGGACGCCGCCAAGCTTACAGCAGCCATTGCGCGATCGGGCCAACGCGCAGAAACCTTTGCGCTGGCGGCGCAACCTTTGCCGGGAAACGCCATTCCTTCGATCGCTATTCCGACCACGGCAGGGACCGGGTCTGAGGTTACGCGAACGTCGGTTATTTCAAGGGCAGATGGTTCCAAGATCTGGTTCTGGGGGGAGGAGTTGATGTTCTCTCAGGCAGTACTAGACCCACAGTTGACCCTCAGTTTACCGCCCCACATTACGGCATGGACTGGAATTGACGCCGTTGCGCACGCACTTGAAGGCGCGACGTCTCGCACCACCAGCCCAGCTGGCCAGCTTTACGGGCTCGAAGCGCTGCGTATTTTGACCGATGATCTTCCAAAGGTCGTGGACGACGGCTCTAATCTCGAAGCACGGGGTCGTGTTCTTTGGGCAAGCTTGGTCGCCGGACTGGCTTTGCACAATTGCAACACGCATATGGGTCACAACATCAGCCACGCCCTTGGCTCGATTGTTCGTATCCATCACGGGTTGGCGACAGGCCTTGCGCTGGAAGCAAGCCTGCCATGGCTCACTGCCCGGCCCGAGGGGGCGTCGAACTATGCAATGGCCTCTAGGGCAATGGCGGGTGAGGAAACGGCTGACGCGCTGCCTGGTCGGATGTCGGCGTTGATGCGTGCGTGCGGGATTGCGCCTGAGTTGCCCGCGGAATGCGCCGGTGTTTCCAAAACGGAATTGGCCGTCGAAATGAAGAACGACGCGAATATCGGCATGGCGCAAAACTCTGCATGTCCGATGACGCATGAGGATATCGACGAACTGGCTGGCTTGATGATGCAGAAAGGCGTCGCCGCCGCTGCTTAGCCGCCTTTGAACCGGTTTACGAAACCGACGTTGGGACAACACACGAGACGCTATCCAAATTTATGAGCTATGTTCTGTTTTCCTTTCCTGATTGCGCGAGCCATGTCATCCGCATGGCTCTCGAGGAAATAGGCGCAGCTTACCGAGATGAAGTCGTTGATATGCATCGAGGTGCACATCAAAGCCCTGAATTCCTAAAGCTAAATCCACGTGAGATGGTTCCTGTTCTTGCCGACGAAAGCACTGGTGTCACCCTGTCTGAAACCGGTGCGATCCTTCAGTATTTGGCAGAGCAAGAGGGAGCACTTTCTCCAGCTATTTCAGACCGCGCTCAGCGAGCCTTGTTCCTAAAAACGCTCTACTTCCTGTCAAACACACTGCATGCAGATGCCCAAATCCAATACTAAACAGAGCGATACGTTGGTGAAAGCCGAGCCGAAAGCGTGCGGCCATTCATCAAAAAGCGTATGAGGTCACACTACGAGATCTTGGATGCCCAAATAAGAGACACTGGTGGGCCATGGTTACTGGGCGCGAACTTGAGCGTTTGTGATTTCTATTTGGCTGGCTGCGTGCGTTGGTCGTTGGTCGCTCCAAGGCACGATCCGCTAGAACGGGGCGCAGTGACGTCGCTGCCAAATCTGCGAGCACTGCTGGAACGTTTAGAGACGCGAGATAGTGTCATCCGCGCTTTCGCGGCGGAAGACACGCCCAGATCCGCGTTCTTCTTGGGCCCCGTCCGATCAGAAAGAACCCGGAACGCAGGCAACATGCCTTGGGATTTAGGCTAAAGCGCAAGCAGGTAAGACCAGACCAATCTTGGAACACGCTTTTGCATCCTCGGTAGAGGCGCGCCTGAGGTCAAAGTCGCTGTAGCTTTGAGGCATCACCGGAAGCGTTCTCAAAAAATCGTCAGAATGTCGTTTAGTCTGATGTCCGAGGCCTGCTTATGAATCAACGCGCTGATCTCACGAAAGCCCAGAGTAACGATCCGAATTTCAGTTGCCGGACCCTCACATCCCGGATCGGTACATACCGTCTCTCGCACCGACACCAAACACTGAACGCCTCCGCCCAACTGCTCGCGCACCAATCACTTGACCCGATGTGTGTGCCAAAAGCCTTGGGCCTTGTGCATGAGTGCCTTCTGCATGGCTAGGTGCCTACTTCGCCGGGAGGCATTGCCATCTGCGCCCCATCACTACGCGCAGGGACCTCCGCATGGGCTTGGAATTCGCGCCAAAACCTATCGAGTTTAGGGATTGCCACCGTGGTGAGGCCAAGGTTCCCCATCCACCTGAGCAGATGATGCGGGTTTTTGAGGTCGCTCTCCATGGTTCCGGAACGGGTTGTGAGAACCACCTTAGTCTCGCCTGATACCAAAACAGCGTCTGTCCCGTCGGGGATCGCGTTTCCGCTTTCCAACGAAACAACCAACTCTGGCACGCCAAAATGAACGCGATGGAAAAAGCCGGACATCATTGCCTCAGCGTCTGCACTGCAAACTCCAACCACAACATCAATTCCAGCCTCCTGGAGCGTCGCAAATCCGCCGCCATTTACGCGTGGATCGGGATCTTGAACGGCGCAAACCACACGCGCAATGCCTGCACCGATGATCGCGTCCGTACACGGCGGCGTTCTTCCCCAATGGCAGCACGGCTCCAGCGTCACAAAGAGCGTGGCTCCGTCTGCCATTTGACCGGCTTGCTCAATCGCCTTGCGCTCTGCATGGGGACGGCCGCCGGGATGTGTGGCCGCCTCAGAAACAACTACGCCGTGTTTTACAATCACGCAGCCCACAGGTGGGTTAGGCCAAACGTGACCTCGCACCTCACGCGCCAAGACCAATGCGCGTTCCATCCATGCTTGATCAGAGTTGGGTTGGGTTCGGGACATCACCATAAACCTTCATGGGATCAAAGGTCTTGTCGCTTTCCACAAATTGAAGCGGTTGCCCTGCGTTTTCAGCTGTTGGCACAGCGCGGTAGAAGCAAGACATGTACCCCACGTGACAAGATGCGCCGGACCCGGCGACCTCTACCTTGAGCCAAACCGCATCTTGGTCGTCATCAATTCTGGCCTCAACAACCTTTTGCACCAAACCAGAAGTTGCGCCTTTGTGCCAAAGCACTTGGCGCGCGCGGCTGAAGTAATGCGCTTCGCCAGTTTCAATCGTGAGCTTAAGGGCTTTCTCATTCATCCACCCCAGCATCAGTACATCGCCGCTGTCCGCGTCAGTGGTGATGCATGGCAGCAACCCATGCTCGTCAAATTTTGGGGCGAAGTCCGTGCCCTCTTCAACCTGCTCGACCGAAGTACGGAGTTGAAATTCGATTTTGCTCATGTGCTCACCTTGCGATATATTACTTTATAACATAAAGCTATTCGCGCAGGAACGCAGGATTGTAAAGAGGACGAACACTCCCATGGACACGATTGATGAGCGTATCCCCGTGACCTTGCTGACTGGCTTTCTCGGCGCTGGAAAAACGACCTTACTGAACCACTTGATCAATGACCCAGAAGCAGGCCGGATCGCTGTGATCATGAACGAATTCGGTGCGGCTGGTCTTGACCATGACTTGATCGAAGCATCGACCGAAGAAACGATCCTGATGCAATCGGGTTGCCTGTGCTGCACGTTCCGGGGCGACATTGCCAAGACGCTCGGGAAACTCATGGCGCGCAAGCAGGGCGGTGAGCTTGCATTTGACCGCATCGTCATTGAGACAACGGGCATCGCGGAACCAGCCCCCATCATTCATACCTTGGTTGTTGACCAGCTTATGCCGCATTACTACCGCATGGACGGGGTTGTGACCGTTGCCGACGCAGCTACTGGGTCGGGTACACTGAAGTCACAGACCGAAGCGGTCAACCAGATCGCCCTTGCAGACTTAATAGTTATCACCAAAACGGATTTGGTGTCCGTAGCCGAACTTGCGTCCTACCAGGCACAAGTGAGCACGATCAACAACTCCGCGCAACGCATCCACGCCGACCACGGAAAAGTGCCGACAGGCGCTTTGTTCGGATTGTCGGCGCTACGGGAAGACTCCAACACAGAAGACATCGAAGCTTGGGTCGGCAAGTCGGAAAAGGTTCAATCACACGACCACGGGGGCCATGACCACCATCACGGACATGACCAAGAAAGCCACCACGGAAACCAAATTAGATCAGCGTCTATCGAAGTATCCGATCCAATCCCGGCCAGCGTTTTTGATTTCTGGCTCGACATGCTGATCGCAATAAAGGGCCCCGATCTCTTGCGGATCAAAGGCATTGTGCATGTTGAGGGGATGGACTGGCCCTTTGTCTTCCATGGTGTCCAACACATCTTTGACGCCCCGGTGCCTTTGAAATCCTGGAGCGGGCAAGATGCGATAAGCCGGGTCGTCGTGATTGCTCGAAACATGAGCCACGACGATCTCGACGCCAGCTTGAACATGCTTCGCATGAAGCCAAAGGAAATCGAAACAACAACCGAAGGCATGATTCACGAAACAGTTGAGATGCCGTTCTGACCGATGCTGCAGTTATTCAATTCCATGGGCCGCAAGCTCGAACCGTTCGTTCCAAGCGATCCGGATCACGCGCGTATGTATGTTTGCGGCCCGACCGTATACTCCTACGCGCATATAGGCAACGCACGCCCGGCGGTGGTGTTCGACGTTCTGGCGCGGGTGCTGCGCGCGCAGGTGCCAAAACTCACCTATGCCCGCAACATCACCGATGTGGATGACAAGATAATAGCCGCCGCCGCGAAAGAGGTGAGTTGCGAGGCAATTTCAACCGAGTTCACAGCGGCCTATCACGAAGACCTTGCTGCACTGGGTGTTGCCCCGCCGGATATTGAGCCCCATGCCACCGCGCATATCGGACCAATGATCGAGATGATCGAAGGGCTGATTGCCTCGGGAAAAGCCTACGCAGCAGAAGGCCATGTGCTCTTTCACATTCCCGCCTTTCCGGATTATGGCAAGCTTTCTGGCGCGAACCCGGATGAGATGCTTGCCGGTGCGCGGGTTGAGGTTGCGCCTTGGAAGCGTGATCCGCGCGACTTCGTGCTTTGGAAGCCCTCGGGAGCAGGTCAACCCGGCTGGGATAGCCCGTGGGGCTTTGGGCGACCCGGCTGGCATATCGAATGTTCTGCTATGATCCGCGCGCATCTGGGCGCGCAGATCGACATTCACGGCGGCGGTATCGATCTGCGCTTCCCCCATCATGAAAACGAGATTGCACAAGGCACCAAGGCACGGTTCTGGGTCCACAATGGCCATGTGACCGTGTCAGGGGCGAAGATGTCCAAGTCGCTCGGCAATGTTCTCTTGGTGCGCGATCTCTTGAAGGAAGCTCCCGGCGAGGCGATCCGCTATGCGCTCCTATCCGCACACTATCGCCAACCGCTCGACTGGACGCCAGAGACACCAAAGGCCGCGCGCTCGGCGCTGAACCGGCTCTACGGCACGCTGCGCGATCAGCCGGCGGCAGAGCCATCGCCGGATGATATGGCCCCTGTGCTGACCGCGCTTGATGATGACTTGAACACGCCGGCTGCCTTCGCCGCGCTGCATGCACTTGCCGCGCAAGTGCATTCTGAAGCCGACCCAAGCCGCCGCGCCCAGATCGCGGCAGGCCTGCGCGAGGCGGGCAGTTTCCTTGGTCTCCTTCAGCAGGATCCAATTGCTTGGGCGCATGCGGGCGCTGGCGAGGTCGATCACATCGAAGCGCTGGTTGCTCAGCGGGCGCAAGCGCGCTTTGATCGCGATTGGTCGCGTGCCGACGAATTGCGCGATCAACTACTAGAGATGGGCGTAGAAGTTGAAGACTCTGGCCGCGAGAGCCGTTGGAGGATGCGCGCATGAGGGCTTTCTTTGTGCGGCTCCTTATCCTTCCAATCCATGGCTATCGATTGATCCTGTCGCCTTGGATTGGGCATTCTTGCCGCTTTCAACCAAGCTGTTCTGTCTATGCGATCGAAGCCCTGGAAACCCATGGGCCCGTCCGTGGGCTTTGGTTGACGCTTCACCGTCTGGCACGCTGTAATCCATGGGGCGGGTCAGGGTTCGATCCTGTGCCGCCTGTCGACAACCCGCGCATGAAATGAAGCGAGGTGTTCCATGACAAAACGCGGTGAACAAATGCGGGCTGAGATACTCGCCGTGCTGCGAGAGGCTGATGGTGCCATGTCCGCCTACGACGTGCTGCATCGGTTGCAGGCGTCACATCCAAAAATCGCGCCACCGACGGTTTACAATGCGCTTGCCGGTTTGACTAAGTCCGGTCGGGTTCACCGGGTCGAGTCCCTCAAGGCTTACATCGCTTGCCAATGCGATTTCACTCACAAATCGACTGTGCTGTCGATCTGCGACGAATGCGGAACTGTCCAAGAACGCTCCGCCCCGCGCCTTGTCGAAAACCTCTCTGGTTTCGTTGAAGAAACAGGATTCCTGCCGCAGCGCCATGTCATTGAGGTACATGGTCTGTGCTCTTCCTGCAGCTCAACTGCCTAAACTTCGGATCCAACAACATATGAATAGCTTTGATACGATTTTTCGGCGCGGAACTGTCGTCAACCATCACGGAATCCATGAGACAGACATCGGCGTAGAGAACGGGCGGATTACCGCTTTGGGCAACTTGTCGCGCGCAGCATCGAAAGCCGTGATCGATTGCAAGGGCCTGCACATTCTTCCGGGCGTTGTCGATACCCAGGTCCATTTTCGAGAGCCGGGTTTGACGCACAAAGAAGACCTTGAAAGCGGATCGCGCGGGGCAGTCTTGGGCGGTGTCACAGGCGTGTTTGAGATGCCCAACACCAACCCGCTGACAACGACCCGCGAGACATTCGAAGAAAAGATCGCCGCAGCAAAGAACCGCATGCATTGCGATTTTGCTTTCTATGTGGGTGGAACTCACTCGAACGTCGCGGAGCTCCCTATCCTCGAAAGACTGCCGGGTTGTGCGGGAGTAAAGGTCTTCATGGGATCGTCGACAGGGTCACTTTTGGTCCAAGACGACGACGGAGTGGAAGCGATCTTGAACGCGATCTCCCGCCGTGCTGCGTTTCACAGCGAAGACGAATACATGCTGGAAGAGCGCAAGGACCTTCGTGTCCAAAGCGATCCCTCAAGCCATCCTGTCTGGCGGTCGCCCGAGGTCGCGCTGAACTGTACCAAACGTCTTGTCGCATTGGCACACAAGACCGGTAAGCGGATTCACGTTTTGCACATTTCAACCGGGGAAGAGATCGCCTTTCTTGCGGACCATAAAGACGTCGCCAGCGTCGAAGTCACGCCCCATCACCTCACCCTCGATAATACTGCCTACGCGCGTCTTGGGACCTATGCCCAAATGAACCCGCCCGTACGCGACAAGTCACACCAGGATCAGATTTGGGCAGGTGTGGCGAATGGCGTCGCGGATATCCTGGGATCGGATCACGCACCGCACACCCGCGAGGAAAAAGAACATGCCTATCCAGACAGCCATTCTGGCATGACGGGTGTTCAGACCCTCGTGCCGATCATGTTGAACCACGTGAACGAAGGCAGTCTAAGCTTGGAAAGATTTGTCGATATGACAAGTCATGGACCCAACCGCCTGTTTGGGATTGTTGGAAAGGGCCGCATTGCGGTTGGCTACGATGCTGATCTCACAATTGTGGACATGAAGCGGCGCGAGACCATTACCAATGATTGGATTGCATCCCGCGCGGGGTGGACGCCCTACGATGGTGTCACGGTCACCGGCTGGCCAGTGGGTACGATTGTTCGTGGCCATAAGGTCATGTGGGACGGCGAACTTGTGACGCCCAGTACCGGCCAGCCAATGCGCTTTTCTGAGGCGCTCACGGCTCAAACCTGAACCCTGAAAAAGCCACATGCACCTCATGTTCTTCATGAGAAAATTGAAATTGATTCATCTCGCTCGGCGTGCGAACGCAAAATGGTAATAGTTTGAGCAAGGGCGCCATTGTGATGGACTTTATCGAATTCTTGAATGAGCGCGATTGGCTCATGGCCGACGGGGCCACCGGTACCAATCTGTTCAACATGGGTCTGGAATCTGGCGATTGCCCTGAGCTGTGGAACGACACCAAGCCTGACAACATCCGTGCGCTCTATCGTGGCGCGGTGGAGGCTGGGTCGGACCTCTTCCTCACCAATTCGTTTGGCGCGAACCGCTCTCGTCTCAATCTGCATGATGCAGGTCATCGCGCTTATGAACTGTCCAAAAGGTCCGCGGAGCTCGGGCGCGAGATTGCTGACGCCGCGGGGCGTCCTGTGATCGTCGCAGGCTCGGTTGGGCCAACCGGCGATATCATGGAACCAGTAGGCTCGCTCAGCCATGCAGAAGCGGTCGACATCTTTGAAGAGACGGCACGTGGCCTCAAGGACGGCGGGGCGGACATCCTGTGGCTCGAGACGATATCAGCACCAGAGGAGTACCGCGCAGCCGCGGAAGCCTTCGCCCGTGTTGAGATTCCCTGGGTCGGGACCATGACCTTCGACACCGCGGGACGCACGATGATGGGTGTCACGTCACCCGAATTGGTCGATTTGGTCAAAAACCTCGACAATCCGCCCGTCGCCTTCGGAGCCAATTGCGGCGTGGGTGCGTCTGACTTGCTGCGGACTGTCTTGGGCTTTCACCAAGCATACCCCGAGATACCGATCGTCGCGAAGGGCAATGCAGGTATCCCGAAATACATTGATGGCGAAATCCACTATGATGGAACACCAGAGCTGATGGCAGAATATGCGGTCTTGGCCCGCGCGGCGGGTGCCAAAGTTATCGGCGGCTGTTGCGGCACGACCCCAGCACACTTGGAGAAAATGCGAGAGGCGCTCGACACGCAGGAGATCGGTGCCCGTCCAAGCCTAGAGGCGATCAGCACAGCCCTTGGCGCGTTTTCCTCCGAAAGCGACGGCACCGATGTCGAGGTGGCACATCCCAAGCGCGAGCGGCGGGGTCGGAGGAAATCTGCAACGCCAACGGCAGCATAGAAACGTATCATGATCACCATTCTGGATGGCGGCATGGGCCAAGAGCTCATTGCGCGAAGTGCTGCAAAACCAACGCCGCTTTGGGCGACCAAAGTGCTGTTGGACGAGCAAGAGCTTGTGCGGGCGGTGCATGACGATTTCTTTGCTGCAGGCGCCATGGTGGCGACCACCAACAGCTATGCCATCCATCATGACCGGCTGATCGCCGCCGGGCTTGATGAACAGTTCGAACCGCTTCACCGTGCCGCGTGTGAGATTGCGTGTGCGTCTCGTGACGCCGCAGAAGTTGGGAGTGTGGCGGGGGCGATTGGCCCTTTGTTCGGATCCTATCAGACCGGCCCACTGCCGCACGACGCGGTAGACCGCTTTGCTGAGATTTGCCGCATCCAAGCCCCGTATGTGGATCATTTCCTGATCGAGACGGTCTCTGCCTTGGCCCACGTTGATGCAACGCTTGAGGGCGCAACCGGGCATGGAAAGCCCATTTGGCTCAGCGTGTCCGTCGATGACTATGACGGCACGAAGTTACGCTCGGGAGAGCCTCTCGAACACGTGATGGACCGCATCGACCGAGCGGACGCCTTGCTTGTCAATTGCGCTACCCCCGAAGCGGTAACAATGGCCGTAGACGTCATCAAAGGCTGCGGAAAACCCTTCGGTGCTTACGCAAACGGTTTCACTGAAATCACCCAGAGTTTCGTCCAGGTGGGTGCGACCGTTCAAGAATTGTCAGCGCGTACAGATCTAACGCCAGCAGCCTATGCCGATTTTGCGGAGGACTGGGCTCAGATGGGAGCGACCATCATAGGCGGCTGCTGTGAAGTTGGACCTGCGCACATCGCGGAAATCGTGCTGCGGCTGACCTGACCTCTTAACTGCGGGCCATGTATCCGGCATCAAAAGCCCCGGGTAGCAGGTCACCGATCGTTGTGGCTTCTTCTTTGCCGTCGGTGGTGCCCATCCAAACGGTCACATCGTTTTTGCCAAACTCTTTTAAGCGCTGTCGGCAGGCACCGCAGGGCGGCACAGGTTCTGGCGAGTCTGCAATGACATAGGCCTCAATGACTTCGGTCTCCCCTGCGACAATCATGGCAGCAAGCGCCGCTTCCTCAGCGCAAGTGCCCACTGGATAGGCGACATTCTCAACATTTGCTCCGATGTAGATCTTCCCAGATGCTCCGCGCATGGCGGCGCCAACCTTGAAGTTCGAATAAGGCGCATAAGCGTTCTCGCGAGCGGCGGCGGCTGCTTCACGAAGGTCAGGTACCGAATTTGGCATCAGCATTGAAGACTACTCCTTTTGGGTTGAACTTGGTCAAACCTCACGGGAATGAGGGCGGCATAAATCATATGCCAAAGCTTACTTGCGCAGCTCTTTCGTTGGAATACCCATCTGTAGCGTTAATGGTCGGCTGGTTTTCCTGCTGCACAGTAGTGCCGCTTGGCTCGCATCTGCAGAAATTTCCATGCTGCAAGCGCTCGCAGCAACATTTAAGGACTTCCGCTATGGGCTCTTTCGAGCTCTTCGCTGCATTCTACATGAAGTTCCGGTTTATCCGCATACGCACCCAGCAAAGAAATCGCAGACGTGTGGTGAATTGCTGCAGAACGAATCTAAGATTCCCACTGCAGACCCTCGAACCACGCCAACATTTGCAGTTAGATCAAAGCGAATGTCCGGCGCTGCGGTGGCTATCTCTCGCGTCTAGCTCTCGGTCAACCGCTTCTCGGCGTCTTTCGCTAGTTTCCAGCTGGTCTCTAACCCCGCCTGCAGCGTCGCGTAATTCTGCTCCTCGCGCAGCAAGTCGGCCAATGTGGTGACGGACGTGAGATGTGATTTCATCAATAGCGCCACGCAATGCGCCAAGCCATTCACCTTGCTTTCGATCCTGCTGGTCGAGCGCTTCTCCAAGGCGTGCAATTCCTTGGCTGAACTCTCGCAGGCCGTCACCAACCGCTCGACGGATGCGAGCAATTCGCGTTCCAATGCTGTCAGGGTCTGTGTCATCTAGGGTTCCTTGATCTCGATACAGATGACCGGCGTCCCGGCCATGGTGCAGGTCTTCAATTCGGTCCGGTCGGGGTCCAGCGTCACCCATGTCTGCCCAGCCTGTTCGATCCGTGTCAGGCCAAGCCTCGTCATCTCCGAGCGCGTGATCAAACCCGTCCAAAACCAACTCGCGATCAGCACTGTCGCGATCCAGGATGAGACCATCACCACGATCACCCAGGGTGAGATCGTCAACCAGCGCCTGATCGTCTCGCTCCGCCTCTCCAACTCGCTCCTGCTGTCGCTCAGAAAGAACCTGATATCGGTCTCGATTGTATGTAGCGCGCTGGTCGCAATGCTGCTGAAATCGCTCCTGAAGCTCTCCAGTTGAGATGCCATCAAGGCGGCGTGGTCGCTGCGTACTGTCTCCAGGTCTGCGTTCAATTTCTCGGCGAGGCGGTTCGGCTTGCCAGTCGTCATGGAAAATCGCTCCTTTCAAACGCCAGCGCTCGCCGGTGTCAGGGTCTTTGGCGGTGATGTAATTCTTGCTGGCACGGGGGATATCAAAGGCTGCATCGGCCAAAGCATCGATCATGCTGGCGCGGTCGGTGATGGTGCCGACGCTGATCTGATCGAGGATCCAATCGTGCAGCGCTTCGCGACCTTGCGCGCGCGTCGGCGCTTCAATCGTCGCCCTCACTTCGCGAGCGCGATCTGGCTCCAAAGGGTCTGCCCAACCGTGCGTCTTGTTCATCAAATCACGCAGGCTGGAAAAGGCGTTTTCATGGCCTGGCGGTGCGATGTTCAACGCCTTGCCCGTGCTCAGCTCAAGGCGTGGCGTGCAGAAGTGCAGCTCGACATTGCCTTCATGCGAGTGGCGCACCCAGAGACAATCGTATTGATCCCTGTCCAGCCCAGCAAAGGCCAGAGCCTCAAATAGCTCAATGGCCTCTTGCTGGGCGGCGGGACTGGGATCGTCGCTGTCGGCAAAGCTGATCACACCTGCCGTGTAGCTCCATTTGTTGGAGCTCGCATCGATAAGGTCGCGGGTTTGGTCGGGGTTACCGTGCAGCACCTCAGGCAACGGGTCGCGGATCTTGGTTTGCGGTTTACTGGTGTCGTCGCGGATGAGGCGGCGGTTCTCGTCATAGGCAAGAACTTCACGCGCTGTCAGGTAGTCGACGGGTGCGGCTCCGCCGCCTGTGCCGGTGGAAAAGAACGAGATGATCATTCGCCACCGCCCGTGTGTGCCGCCACGATCTGCGCCATCTGTCGTTCGATGACCACTAGCTGCACCACGATCTTGAGCGCGTCGATCTGGTTCGCGCGGCCGGATTTGACCGCGCCGTTGATCCAGCGGGAGAGCTGATTGAGGTTGCCGCCGACACGGGCAACCGCAAAGGTCAGCTTCGGATCAACTTGGGGGACGGGCTTGCGCCGACGCGCCTCGGTCAGCCCCAAGGCCTCGCGCATCAGCGTGGCATTGGGCAGGCCAGCGGCGCGCGCCTTGGCCACAAGCGCTTCCTTTTCCGACGGTGTGCATCGAAAGATCACGCTCTCGGAAAGGCCCTCTTTGACGCCGCTTGCGTGCGTCTGGTTAGGGTTTGAAGGGGAGGCTTGCCGCCCCTCACAAGTCCCGCCGATGTAATCGGTGGGTAACCTTGCTGTTCGCTCTTCGGTTGGATCGGTTGCGGTCATGCTCTGAGCCCCGCCGCTTCGATTTCAGCTGAGCTGACTAGGTTCGCGGCTAGCAAAGCGGTCACTTGGCCGGGTGTTATGTGGCGGCAAAGGGGATGCTTGTCCGTGACCCAGTCGGCCAAACCTTTCAGCAATTCCACCTCTTTGGCTTTGCCCGCTTCTCGCGCCTCCTCAACCTCCTGAAGGTATTTCAACCAACGGCCAGAGGAGAACCAATTGTCGGAGAAGCACACCTTGGAGCGGGTGAAGCCTTCGCTCTCGGTCGCATAGGTCCGCACGGCGTCCTCGAGGTCTTTGGCGTCCACTCCGTCGGCCAGCGCTTGGCGGATCTGCGAGTTACAAACCGCTTTGCCGCGAACGCGATCCTCGGGATAGGCGGACAAAATCTTTTCTGAAACCTCATCCTCCACCGCTACCTTCGCGTGCGAAAGATTTGGTTTTTGATATGGTTTATATCTGTTCTTATAGGACTTGCCCTCTGGGGCAGATGGCTTGCCCTCAGGGGCAAATGCATCATTTTCCCTTTCGGTCGGATCGATTTGCCCATTTGGGCAAATGGAGTTGCCCAGGGCATACCAACAGGTCCGGTCATAGCGATCATCGCTGAAATTGCCCTTGATGATCAGCTCTGCACTGACCAGCTTTTCGAGCGCTGTTCGGATCTGCTTTTCGCTCAGATAGGGGAACAACTCACTAAAGGCCGAGATCGAATTGTAAGTCCAATACCGCCCGTCTCGATGGTTGCGGCGATTGGCTTGGTTCTTCTCGATCCAGAAGGTGATGTTCTGGAAAATCACCGCCGCATTCAGGCCAACAAGTCCCGCGATTTCGGGATCAAAGCTATGGCGGCTCATGATTGGCCCCCAAAATACGCACAAACGTGCGAATTTTGTACAGGTTTTGTACGAGAAATCGGTCGTTTCAGTCGATTACGGCCCGAAAGCTGACGGGACTTTTTGCAGTCTTCCGCACAACGTCCTGTAAATAAACCATATTTTTCAGGTGGTTTTGGCGACCCCGGCAGGATTCGAACCTGCAACCTGCCCCTTAGGAGGGGGCTGCTCTATCCAGTTGAGCCACAGGGCCACGCCCGGACGTCTTAGCTGGTGACGGTGGCTTGAACAAGCCCGTGGGTTCGCGCTAACAATGAAGAAACCTTGTTTATTCAGGATGGTGCGATTGAGCCGGAACGATAACCGCCCCCTCACCCTGCGTGATGTCTCGGAAGCATCAGGCGTTTCGGAAATGACCGTCAGCCGGGTGTTGCGCAACCGCAGCGACGTCAGCCAAGCCACCCGTGAAAAGGTGCTGCAGGCCGCCAAACAGCTGGGCTATGTCCCCAATAAAATCGCCGGTGCCCTTGCCAGTCAGCGTGTGAATCTGGTGGGTGTGATCATCCCCTCCATGTCCAACATGGTGTTTCCTGAGGTGATGACAGGGATCAGCCGGGTGCTGGAAGATACCGATCTGCAACCTGTTGTCGGCATCACCGACTACCTGCCTGAGAAAGAGGAGAAGGTCCTTTATGAGATGCTGTCATGGCGTCCCTCAGGGGTGATCATCGCCGGGCTGGAGCATTCCGAAGCCTCGCGCGCCATGCTGCGGGCTGCGGGTATCCCGGTGGTTGAAATCATGGATGTGGACGGGGATCCGATCGACGCTATGGTCGGCATTTCCCACCGTCGCGCCGGGCAGCACATTGGTGAGGCCATTCTGGAAGCAGGCTACAAGCGCATCGGCTTCATGGGCACCAAGATGCCGCTGGACCACCGCGCCCGCAAACGGTTCGAAGGCATGACACAGGCGCTGGCCAAAGGCGGCGTTGAGGTTGCCGATCAGGAGTTCTACTCGGGCGGATCAGCCCTGGGCAAAGGCCGCGAAATGACCGCCGCCATGCTGGAACGCACCCCGGATCTGGATTTCCTCTACTACTCCAACGACATGATCGGCGCGGGTGGTCTGCTCTACCTGATGGAAAAGGGTGTGGATGTCCCGGGCCAGATCGGTCTGGCCGGGTTCAACGGTGTTGAGCTGCTGCAGGGCTTGCCGAAACAGCTGGCAACAATGGATGCCTGCCGGGCCGAGATCGGGGCAAAAGCTGCCGAGATCATTGTGGAACGCACCGCCAACCCTGACGCCGAGATCGAAGATCATGTGGAGCTGACGCCAACGCTGAGCTTTGGCGACACGCTGCGCGGCAAGTGACACAGTTTAAGGGGCCTGCGGGCCCCTTTTTTACATCTGCCAACAGGGTCAATAGATGCACATTGAATTTGAATATGTCGCCATTTTTGTGATCGCCATGGCGGTTTTCCTGATCTCCACCTTTTGGGAGCCACGCAAATATCGCCGCCGCCGCAAAAGCCTGCACCAGGATGCCAGCGGTGTCTGGATCTGGACGGAACTGGACGGCAGCGAAATGCGCTCAGACATCCACCCGGGTGAACCGGGGGGCGCCTGGGTTAACGACAGCAGCAGCGATGGCGGATTTGATGGTGGCGACAGCGGCGGCGGTGGTGGAGGTGGCGACTAGGCTCAAACCATCCGGATCACATCCTTGTCCACCGCCAGCATATAGCCTTTGCGGGCAATGTTTTTCACCAGCAGCTCACTGACCATCTGATTGCCCAGCGTGTCGCGCAGGCGCTTGATCCGGGTGGCGCCAGCGGCTTCTTCGCAGTCCGAAGAATCCTTGCCCGACACCATCGCTTCAATCTCAGCACCTGACAGCAAATCTTCGTCCATCCGCGCTTCGGCCAGAACCGAAAGTGTTTCCATCGCTGCCGCAGTCAGCTTGAAACCCATGTTGTTCAGGTAAACCGTGTTTTCATCCCGGCTGATCAGCAGCGAGGACACTTGAATCCCCGCATGTTCGATCTGCGCCATGCGACGGTTCATCATCACCAGCATCACCAGAAAGACCAAAGCGGCAATCAGCATCGCAGTGGCAAAGACCAGCAGGACAAAGATCACCATCCGGTAGCTGGTCAGCGTATCGGCAAAGGCCGTGCCCGACTGCGCAAGGATCTCCAGCAGCTTGATGTCAGCGGCATTGGTCAGACCGTCATTTTCAACAAAGATCCGTTCGACCCGCATGTTGAAGGCATTTGCATCCGGCAGGGTCAGAAACAGAAAAACTGCCGCCAGAAGCAGCAGACAGACAATGGCAGCAATGCCGAAAGATACGATCCGGGTGCCGGATCGGCGGGCGTCAGAAGCGGAGGAAGTAGGTTCCGGCACTCTCTTTCCTTTCTTGCAAACCGTCATCTCCAAACACCGACAGAACATTCAGCAGCGTCCAGCCGTCACGCGCCAGACGTGGTGTCAGCTCGGCCTTGGCAGCTTTCTTGGCGCAGGCACCGGTCAGTTCGGCGACGCCGTAATGCAGCTTCAGGGGATTGTCCTGCTTGGCCTTATAATCGGCGTAACAGGCGGCACTGGCGCCCTGCGGTGCGGCGACCGCCAGAAGCGTCAAAGAGAGGGTTATGGCAAGGGTGTGTTTCATACCGCCAACATGCGCCGAAAGGGGGTGTTATTCAATAACCAAAGGGGTTTCCGCACGGCGATATTCGATAACAGGGGGGTGTTATTGCCTGTCTCAAGGGGGGTGGCCCAAGTTGAATTCACAGCCCGAAACGGTG
The DNA here is from genome assembly GCF_963691685.1 of Thalassovita sp. GTDB lineage: Bacteria > Pseudomonadota > Alphaproteobacteria > Rhodobacterales > Rhodobacteraceae > Thalassobius. The sequence continues at coordinate 91,267 of NZ_OY829290.1, read as the reverse complement.
CAGCCAACGGCGCGACACATGAGCCGCCACAGCGCATCAGGGCACCTGAAATCAACGCGTAAACACAGTTAGGAACCCCATCATGTCCCGTAAGTTCATTGCCTCCGTCCTGGCCGCCGCCCTGACCATCACCTCAATCAGCGCCGCCCCCGCCCGCGCGGCCAGCGACGAAGATATCGCCAAGTTTCTGTTCGGCGCCACCGCGCTGGTGATCCTGGGCAAGGCGCTGTCTGACAACAACGACCGCCGCGACCGCGACGTCGTTCACACGCCCCGCCCGAAACCGCGCAAGGTTCTGCCGCGCCGCTGCGTGACCCGCGCCACCACTGCGCTGGGAAGCAACACCAAGGTGCTGCGCGCCAAATGCCTCAACCGCCACTACCAGCGCGCCGACCGCCTGCCCAACGCCTGCCGCCTGCCGATCTGGACCCAGAATGGCCGCAAGAAAGGCTACCTGGCACGCTGCCTGCGTGATCGCGGCTACACCATCGCCCGCAACTGATCGGGCGTAACAGAGGGGACCGCGCAAGTGCCTTCCCTGCGGTCCCCTCACAGAGGTCCCTTGAACTGGGGCAAGAATCCGGGTTCACAGAACAGATGAGCAAAACAAAACTGATCCCGGACTTTTCCTTTGAGCAGCAGGCGCACGCGCAGGGTTACCTGCGCGTCGCTGGCGTTGATGAGGTTGGCCGTGGCCCGCTGGCGGGCCCGGTCACCGCCGCCGCCGTGGTGCTGGACCCGACCCGCATTCCCGATGGCCTGAACGATTCAAAACAGCTGAGCGCCAAACGCCGCGCCGCCCTACTGGAGGAGGTGCTGCAACACGCTGATGTCTGCGTCGCCCATGCCAGCGTTGCCGAAATTGATGAACACAACATCTTGCGCGCCAGCCACATCGCCATGCTGCGCGCGGTGCAGGGGCTGAAACACCCCGCCGATTTCGCCCTGATTGACGGCAACATGGTGCCGCGTGGCCTCAACATTCCTGCCGAAACCGTGGTCAAAGGCGACGCCCGTTCTGTGTCAATCGCCGCTGCCTCCATCGCGGCAAAAATCGCACGTGATGAGATCATGCAACAGTTGGGGGCCGAATTTCCGGGTTACGGATGGGAAACAAACGCCGGGTATCCAACCGCGACACATAAGGCTGCATTGACCCAATTGGGGGTCACACCACACCATAGGCGATCCTTCAAACCGGTGCACAATATCTTGTATCAAGAGTGAAATGTAACGCGCTGATACAAAAAAGAAATTGACCCCGACTCGCAGATGACTCATTTTTAGGGCCAACCAAGAGCGCAAAAATGCGCCGGGTATTGAGGCAGAAAATGACGAGCACACACAAAAAGAAGGGCGCAGATGCGCTCCCTCTAAACACGATTCTTGAAGGTGACTGTATCGAAATGATGAACAGTCTGCCTGAGGCGTCTGTTGATCTGATCTTCGCAGATCCCCCCTATAACCTGCAGCTCAAAGGTGACCTGCACCGGCCCGACAACTCCAAGGTCGATGCGGTGGACGATCACTGGGATCAGTTCTCCTCCTTTGCGGCTTATGACAAGTTTACCAAGGATTGGCTGGCCGCCGCCCGCCGCATCCTGAAGCCAAATGGCGCGATCTGGGTCATTGGTTCCTATCACAACGTCTTCCGCATGGGCGCTGAGTTGCAGAACCAGGGCTTTTGGATCCTCAACGATGTGGTCTGGCGCAAATCGAACCCGATGCCGAACTTCCGCGGCAAACGCCTGACCAACGCACATGAAACGCTGATCTGGGCCTCCAAGGCCGAGGGCGCCAAATACACCTTCAACTACGAGGCGCTGAAAGCCCTGAACGAAGGCATCCAGATGCGCTCGGACTGGGTGCTGCCGATCTGTAACGGCGGCGAACGTCTGAAGGATGAGAACGGCGAAAAAGCCCATCCAACCCAAAAACCCGAAAGCCTGCTGCACCGCGTGATCCTCGGCACCACCAACCCCGGTGATGTGATCCTTGATCCGTTCTTTGGCACCGGCACCACCGGCGCGGTCGCCAAGATGCTGGGCCGGGACTACATCGGCATCGAACGTGAAGAGGCCTACCGCAAAGTGGCCCGCAAACGTCTGGCCGCCGTGCGCCGCTTCGACAAAGAGGCGCTGCAAGTCTCCACCAGCAAACGCGCCCAGCCGCGTGTGCCCTTCGGCCAGCTGGTTGAACGCGGCTTCCTGCGCCCGGGCGATGAGCTGTACTCGCTGAACAAACGCCACAAGGCCAAGGTGCGTGCCGATGGCACCATCGTCGGCGGTGAGGTCAAAGGCTCGATCCATCAGGTCGGCGCCGCGCTGGAAGGCGCGCCCAGCTGCAACGGCTGGACCTACTGGTGCATCAAGCGCGACGGCAAAGAGGTGCCGATCGACATCCTGCGCCAACAAATCCGCTCGGAAATGAACAACTAAGGCCCAACAAGCCAATTGGGTTGCCGGCTATCGGCAACCCGGTGATCACATTTTCGACCCTCGCGGTATCCCAGAATAGTAAAGTTACCGCCGGTGCCTGTAGCCTGACAGCCGGCACCAAACTGCCCCGCCTCGATGGCGGGGCCTTTTTCGTTCAGACGGTGCACCCGCCCCTTTCATCGTTCCGAAAATACTCCCGCCGGAGGCCGCCGCCCGCCAGGCTCAGCGGCGCGGCATTGGGTTGGTGCCCAGCTTATAGGCGGTCCAATCCTCGATCTCGGGGTAGAATTGCCGGCGCCAGGCGCGCACGCGGGGGTTCATCCGCCGCCGCCACAGGGGCGGGATCATCGCCATCAGGGTCATCACCGGATAACCATAGGGGAACTGTGGCGCCTCCTCTGCATCGTAGTTCTGCAGCAACGGGAAACGCCGGTCGGGTTTATAGTGGTGATCGCTGTGGCGCTGCAGGTTGATCAGCAGCCAGTTGGTCGCCTTATGGGCCGCATTCCAGCTGTGACGGGGTTTGACGTGTTCATATTTGCCGTCGCCTAGATGTTTGCGGGTCAGCCCGTAATGTTCCACGTAATTGGTCAGTTCTAACTGCCAGACCGCGCTGAACGCCTGCACCAGGAACAGCGCCAATCCTTCGATGCCACCAATGGCCAGCGCCAGCGCCAGGGCCAGCGCCTGCAGCACCACATAGCGCCAGAACGGGTTGCGCCGCGACCAGACCGAGAGGTCCCGCCGCGCCAGCATTGCCCTCTCCGCCCCCCAGGCGGAGGCCAGACATTCCGGCAAGACCCTGACAAAGAACCGGTGGAACCCTTCATTGTAACGCGCTGTAACCGCATCCGCCGGGGTGCCGACATGACGGTGGTGCACCAGCAGATGCTCAGAGCGAAAATGCGAATAAAGGACTGTCGACAACAACAGATCGCCCAGCCAGCGCTCCCATTTGTTTTTCTGATGCATCAGCTCATGACTGTAGTTGATCCCCACAGTGCCGGAGATGACCCCAACCCCAAAGAACAGCACCAGCTTTTCCAACAAATCCAGATGATCAGCGCGCGTGGCATAGGCGATCATGCCGTAGATCACCACCGCCTGAATGGGGAACCAGATCCAGGTGATCATCCGATACCAGAACAACGCGTCATCCGGTGTGTCCAGATCGGCATTGTCCAGATTGAGACCGGTGAACACATCCAGCAGGGTAAACAGCCACCACGCCCAAAGCGGCAGCAGCAGCGTGAACCAACCGCCTAAGCCAGCGCTGACCAGCGCAACCGGGATCAGGGTCAGCGACAGCCAGAACGGCAGCGCCCCGATGAGGCTCAGGCGTTTTGGTGATGAAGCAGTCTCAGGGCCAGTGTGGTCAACCATTGGCTTGGTCCATTCGATATGCGCGTTCAGAGCGTATTGTCGAACGCGCCACGCGCAAGGTCAAATGCCTTTCGCATCACAGTGGGCAAATCTGACGGGCGAAATGTCTCAGGCTCGATGAATTGCCCCACATCGGGATTGGCGCCCTGCGGCAGATCCGCGATGCGCACCTGCAGGATCAGGTGAAAATGGGTGAAGGTATGGCGCGCCTCAGCCCCCAAAAGTCGCCAGTCAGCTGCGATTGGCGGCGCCTCGGCCGCGCCCTCCTCTGACCAGGGGCCACCCGGCCAACCCAGCATCCCACCCAGCAACCCCTTATCAGGACGCCGCTCCAACAGGTAAGCACCATCCGCGCGCCGGCCGACATAGGCGATGCCCAGCCGGGTGGGTTTGGGTTTCTTCGGGGTTTTCTTTGGCAGCTCCAGCGCCGTGCCCTCAACCCGCGCAACACAGGGACTGCGCAGCGGGCAGATGCCGCAGGCGGGGTTACGCGGGGTGCAAATCGTTGCCCCCAGATCCATCACCGCCTGCGCATAGTCACCGGGCCGCTGCCCAGGGGTCAGCCCCGCGGCCAATTCGGTCAGATGCGGCTTGGATCCGGGCAGAGGGTCATGCACATTGTGCAGCCGCGCCATCACCCGTTCAACATTGCCATCCACCACCACCTCAGGCAGGTCATAGGCGATCGAGGCAATGGCTGCCGCCGTATAGGGGCCAATGCCGGGCAGTTTCAGCAGCCCCGCCAAAGTGTCCGGAAAGACGCCGCCATGATCTGCCACCACCACGCGGGCACATTTCAGCAGGTTGCGGGCACGGGCGTAATAGCCAAGGCCAGCCCATTCCCCCATCACATCGCCATCCTCAGCCGCGGCCAGATCGGACACAGTAGGCCAGCGCGTGGTGAAGCGATGGAAATAATCCTTAACCGCCGCCACGGTGGTCTGCTGCAGCATCACCTCAGACAGCCAAACACGATAGGGATCCGGCCGCACGCCTGAAAGCTTATCCGCCGGTGGCACACGCCAGGGCATCGCGCGGGCATGTACATCATACCAAGCCAGCAGATCCGAGGCGATCTCAGCAGGGCCGACCTGTTTCAAATTCCCGTCACGCAATGTTTATTTCCCGATCTTCTCTATTCGCTGGCGTCTGCCTACAGCGCCTTTAGAATAGGGCCAAGAGTGAGGAAGGAAACCATGCCCAAACGGCGCCCAACCACCAAAGGCTTTGCCCGCACCGGATCGCTGTTGCAACAGCAGATTCGAAAGGCGGGGGAATCGCGTGGTTTTGCCGTGACACGGCTGTTGACCCACTGGCCTGAAATCGTTGGCGAAGACATGGCCGCAATGGCCCGCCCGGTGGATGTGAAATATGGCCGCCAAGGCTTTGGAGCCACCCTCACCGTACTGACCACCGGGGCGATGGCACCGATGGTCGAAATGCAGAAAGAACAGCTGCGCCAGAAGGTGAACGGCGTCTATGGCTACAATGCCATCGCCCGGATCCGGGTGACCCAGACCGCCCCGATCGGCTTTGCCGAAGGGCAGGCGGATTTCACCTATGGCCACAAGGCAAAACCCAAACCGCAACCCACCCCTGAGATCCGCGCCGAGGCCAGCAGCCTTGCCGCCGGGGTGGGCGATGACTCCCTCCGGCAGGCGCTGGAACGGTTGTCGCAAAACGTATTAACCAAGATGAACACGCAAGAGAGGTAAGCAGATGAACCGCAGATATGCATTGGGCCTGATGGGGGCCGCCGCCGTTTCCGCAGGCGCGCTGTCGCTGTTCCCCGGGCAGGACAAGCTGCCCAGCCTGGTCAGCATGGCCAATGCACAGGGGGCTGACACCTCTGGCATTCTGGAAATGACCATGGGGTCGGACGATGCGCCGGTCACCCTGATGGAATATGCCTCCTTCACCTGCCCGCATTGCGCCAGCTTCCACAACAACGTGCTAGGCAAGGTAAAGGCCGAATATGTCGACACTGGCAAAGTGAAATTCATTTACCGTGATGTCTATTTTGACCGCCCCGGCCTTTGGGCTGCCATGATGGCGCGCTGTGAACCAAACAAGTTCTTCGGCATTGCCGATATGCTCTATGCGGATCAGAAAAACTGGATCGGTGGCGGCAACCTGACCGAGATCGACCAGAACCTGCGCAAAATCGGCCTGGTTGCCGGTCTCGACAAGGCGGAACTGGATGCCTGCATGTCAGACGCTGAAAACGCCCAGGCGCTCTACACCTGGTTCCAGGGCAACATCGAAGCGGATGATGTTTCCGGCACCCCGACCCTGTTTATTGATGGTGAGAAGCATTCCAACATGAGTTATACGGATCTCAAAGCGATCCTTGACGAAAAACTGGGAATGTAATGACTGCACCACTTGCCGGGCTCAAAGTAGTAGAGCTCGCCCGCATTCTGGCCGGCCCTTGGGCCGGTCAAACCTTGTCCGACCTCGGCGCCGAGGTCATCAAAGTCGAAAGCCCCGCAGGTGATGACACCCGCCAATGGGGTCCGCCCTTCATTGAGCGCGAAGACGACACCACCGCCGCCTATTTCCACAGCTGCAACCGGGGCAAAGCCTCGATCACCGTGGATTTCCGCACCCCTGAGGGGCAGGAACAGGTGCGCGAACTGGTCCGCGACGCCGATATTCTGATCGAAAACTTCAAAGTTGGCGGCCTGGCAAAATACGGGTTGGACTACGACAGCCTGAAAGCGGTGAACCCCGGTCTGATCTACTGTTCGATCACCGGTTTCGGCCAGACCGGGCCCTATGCCCACCGCGCCGGCTATGACTATATCATCCAAGGCATGTCCGGCCTGATGTCCATCACTGGCGATCCCGATGGCCAGCCGCAACGCGTTGGCGTTGCTGTCACCGATATCTTCACCGGGGTCTACGCCGTCAGCGGCATCTTGGCCGCACTGCACCAGCGCCACCAGACCGGCAAAGGTCAACATGTGGATATGGCCCTGATGGATGTTGCGGTTTCCGTCACCGCCAATCAGGCGATGAACTATCTGACCACCGGCACCCCGCCGGGCCGGACTGGCAACTACCACCCCAATCTGACACCCTATCAGGTGTTTGACTGCGCCGATGGCCATATCATCATCGCCACCGGCAATGACGCCCAGTATCAGCGCCTCTGCGGTCTGCTGGGTCTTGATTGGATGGCCGATGCGCCAGAATTCCTGAAAAACGCCGACCGCGTCGCAAACCGGGACCGGATGATCGATCTGTTGATGGGCGAAACCCGCAAACGCTCCAAGGCGGAGCTGTTGGCCGGCTGTGAAGAGCGCGGCATTCCCGCCGGGCCGATCAACGATATGGCCGAGGTGTTTGAGGATCCGCAGGTGCAGGCCCGCGGTATGAAGGTGACACTGGACGGGATCCCCGGCGTACGTGCGCCTTTCACCTTTTCAGACGCAGAGCTGAAGCTGGATGCCCCATCGCCCAAATTGGGTGAGAACAACGGGTAATCACTGGCAGAAGCCCCACAGCGGGGCTTCGCCTATGCGCGTTTAGCCGTAATCCCGCGCGCCAAAAATGGCTGATCCCACCCGCACATGGGTGGCACCAAAGCTAACGGCCTTCTCAAAATCGCTGCTCATCCCCATCGACAGGCCGGTCAGGTCGTTACGCGCAGCGATCTTGGCCAGCAGGGCAAAATGCAGCGCAGGCTCCTCCTCCACCGGCGGGATACACATCAGCCCCTGCACTGGCAGATCCAGCCCACGACATTCCGCGATGAAAGCGTCTGCGTCTGCTGGCAGGATGCCTGCCTTCTGCTCTTCCTCACCGGTGTTGACCTGAATGAACAGATCCGGGCAGTGACCCAACTCCTGCGCCAGACGGGCGAGAGTATGGGCCAGCTTTGGCCGATCAACAGAATGAATCGCCTCAAACAGCTGCATCGCCTGGCGCGCCTTATTGGTCTGCAACGGGCCGATCAGATGGACATTCACGCCGTCAAACTGATCGCGGAAATCCGGCCATTTACCGGCCGCCTCCTGCACTTTGTTTTCCCCATACAGCCGATGCCCCTCTTGCAGCACCGCCTCGACCCGTTCGTTCGGCTGCACCTTGCTGACCGCAATCAGCTGCGTGCTGCCCTCTTCACGACCGGCGTCAGTCTCTGCCTTGCGCAGACGGGCGGTGATTTCAGCAAGCGACATGATGGACCTCCACGGATTGGGTTTCGCTGCGGACAAAACACCATGATCGCTCAAAAGGACAGGGCAAAAGGGCAGTGCACTAAGACAAAAGAAAACCCCGCACCGAAACGGCCGGGGATAGCGCAAAAGAAAAGGGACAGGCGAAACGCCTGCCCCTCTCTTAGGTAGTCCTAAGCGTTCTGAATTAGAACGAGAAGGTCATGCCCAGGTCAGCAACGGTCTCGCCGCCAACTTCAGCAACACCACCGGCGATGGCTGCGCCACCACCCAGCGAGTAGGAAGCGCCGATGCCGTATGCGTCAGCTGCGCCGCGCTCGGCGTAAGCTGCGGTTACGGTCAGGTCGCCCTGCGAGTAGGAAGCGTCCAGGCCGAAACCGTCAACGTTGCCAGCTTCTGCGTAGGTGGCGGTTACGCCAAATGCGCCAGCCGAGTAACCCAGAGTTACGTTCCAGTCTTCGGTGCCGTCGTTGTCACGGAAGCCAGCCGAAGCGGAGATGTCGCCGAACGAGCCAGCAGCCGAAACGGCCCACTGGTTGGTTGCCGAGTCAACCGATGCTGCAACGGCGATGTCGCCGAACGAGTAATCGATACGGATGTCGTCCGAACCGTTTTCACGCAGTGCGTCAACAACATCGTCAACACCCAGACCGTCGAAACCGATGTCGGAGATGCCGCCAACGTCCTGAGCTTCACCGATGTTACCAACGGTCAGCTTCAGGCCGCCCATTTCGATGTAAACTTCAGGATCGCCGATGCCGCCTTCACCCAGACCGGAGGAGTCACCGTTGCTGTCGTCAGCAATGCCGGTGCCCTGAGCGCCGTTCGAGTCGTTGTACGAAGTGTCCAGGTCGAACGATGCGCCGAACTTCAGGCCGCCGTCGGTTTCACCCGAACCTTTTACGTCGAAATCCAGTTCGTTTTTAACAATGGTTTCGGAACCATTGTACATTACACCAAAGTTAGCCGAACCGCCGAAGCTGATTTCAGCTGCTGCAACACCGGCGGTGGCTACCAGCGCGGTCGATGCGAAGAGAATCTTTTTCATGATTTTTTCCCTCGGTTTTCCAATCAAGCGCCCCAAAACGGGTGATCCGCTTGGGTATGGCGTCTGTCTCGCTCTTTTCGGGGTCGGTTTGCAAGCCGCCTGAACCGATTGATTGGATTGTGCATCCCGGATGGTGCAGCTTTGCCACACCTGCACCCGGCGGGTGGCGATGGCCTGCCGATCACGCGGCTGCACACAGCGTATATACACTAAAGCCTTGCTCCTTAAGAATCCCTTCGCTAGGACGGTTGGGAAACCGAATTCAGGGCCGAAGAATGACCTTTATCAACCGTTTCAAACTTGTATTTGCTGGCGCCGCCCTTTTGGCGGTCAGCGCCTGCAGCGTTGTTCAGCCAGAAGCACTGACACCCGAAGCGCAGGCACAAACCGAAGAAGAACGTCGTGAGACCATCTGGGACATTTTCCGCGATCAGGACCCGGACGTTAAGGTTTCGGTAAACCGCTTTATCTGGAATGCCTCCTTAGAGGTGCTGAACTTCATGCCCGTCGAATCGGTGGATCCGTTCACCGGCGTGATCGTCATGGGCTACGGCACACCACCCGGCGGCAACCGTGCCTACCGCGCCACCGTTTATGTCAAAGACCCTGCGCTGGAAGCACGCTCATTGATCGTGGCACTGCAAGGTAAGAACGGGCGTGCGGTTTCGGCCAGCACGCAGCGTGCGATCGAAGATGCGATCCTATCCCGCGCGCGTCAGCTGCGCATTCAGGACGGGCGCCTGTAAACCGGCAAGCCCATCGGAATTCAAAGGCGCCTCAGGGCGCCTTTTTCTTTTGCGGTAGATATTTACCGAACCCGCTCAGTCCCGAATCGGTTGCGGCTCCAGACCTGCCAGGTGGTCTACCCATTGCATTTGCCGCGGCAGACACTGGCTGCGCAGATCGTAATTCTGCACGATATGTTTGCGCGCCGCCTGACCAAAGTTGCGGCGCATCTCGGCGTCCTCCAGCAGGGCGCAGCATTTTTCCACCAACCCATCGCCATCGAAGAAATCAACCAGCATGCCGTTTTCGCCATCCCGAATCGCTTCTTTCAGCGGGCCGGTGTCGCTGGCGACAATTGCCGCCTCCGCACTCATCGCTTCAAACAGCGACCAGCTGAGCACAAAGGGATAGGTCAGATAGAGGTGCACCCGGCTGACCTGCAGCAGCTTGATGAACTGATCGTAGGGAATCTTGCCCAGGAAATGCACTCGCTCCCAGTTGGGTGTTGGGATCTGGCCGCGCACCTCATCGATGAAGATCTGTTTCCAGGTCTGCCCTTTCGGCGGACGCGCACCATAGCTGACGTCATCACCACCAACGATCAGCACCTTCGCGTTGGGACGTTCCCGCAACAGCCTTGGCAGCGCCCGCATAAAGATGTGGTAGCCGCGATAAGGTTCCAGGTTGCGATTCACAAAGGTGATCACCTCATCGCGCCGCGTCACCTCTGATCCATTAGGCAAGGCGAATCGCACCTCCGGGTTGGCAGTTACCAAATCGGTGTCGATCCCATCGTGAATCACCTCAATCTTCTGGCGCCATTCCGGTGGGAAGGTGCCGGCCTGAAACTGCGTTGGGCTGATGCCGGCATCGGCCACCTGCAAGTGCACCAGATTGTTGAGGTTCTTCATGCGGATACGCAGCGCATCCAGCGTAGTGCTGTCACTCTGAAACTCTGGATCAAAGCCAAGATGTTCCTCATTGGCCAAATGATACAGCTCACAATAAAGGCCGATCCGCGCCTTGGGCCAGACATCGCGCAGGAACATGGTTTCGCCCCAACCGTGATGGCCCACGATGATGTCGGGGGTAAACCCACTGTCGCGCAGATGCATGGCGGCGTGAAAACAGGCCTCGGCTCGGATCACCTTGGTGTCAAAGTCCGTGACCCACGGGTGGATCCCCTGCCCCTGCTGCCGCTTGATCTGATAGGGCAGCACCCGCACACCATTCCAGGTTGCCGGTTCTTTCACCCGAAGCGTCAGCGCCACACATTGATGGCCCGCCGCCGCCAGGGCCGGCGCCAGATGTTTGTACTGGCCAGGAAAATTCTGGTGGATAAAGAGGATCTTCATGGAATTGCCTGTATCACTGCTGCTTCTCTTATAGCGCGTGTTTGGCAAGCGCATAGCCGGTCATTTTTGCGCAGAGGCACTGGACCAATGCGCGCCAGCCGCCTATCACCCCTGCGACAAGAGATTAAACATGCCAGGAAAGGTCCGTCCGACATGACCCGCTACTCCGCAGCCGAAATCGAAGGCAAGTGGCAAGAGGCCTGGGACAAGGCCGAAATCTTCAAGGCCGTCCGCAGCGACGACAAGCCGAAATACTACGTGCTGGAAATGTTCCCCTACCCGTCGGGGCGCATTCACATCGGCCACGTGCGCAACTACACCATGGGCGACGTGATCGCGCGGTATAAAATCGCCACCGGTCATAACGTGCTGCACCCGATGGGTTTTGACGCCTTTGGCATGCCGGCAGAAAACGCCGCGATGGCTTCGGGCGGTCATCCCAAGACCTGGACCTATGACAACATCGACACGATGGTGAACCAGATGAAACCGCTGGGCTTTGGTCTGGACTGGTCGCGCATGTTCGCCACCTGTGATCCGGAATACTACGGCCAGCAGCAATCGATGTTCATCGACTTTATCGAAAAGGGTCTGGTCTACCGCAAGAACGCGGTGGTGAACTGGGATCCGGTCGACATGACCGTTCTGGCCAACGAACAGGTGATTGACGGCAAGGGCTGGCGTTCCGGCGCCGAGGTGGAACGCCGTGAGCTGACCCAGTGGTTCTTCAAGATCTCCGACTACTCAGAAGAGTTGCTCGACTCGCTGGGCGATCTGGAGGATTGGCCCGCCAAGGTCCGCCTGATGCAGGAAAACTGGATCGGCAAATCGCGCGGTCTGCAGTTCGGCTTTGAACGCACCGATGGTGGTGACCCGATTGAGGTTTACACCACCCGCCCCGACACGCTGATGGGTGCGTCCTTTGTGGGCATCTCACCCGATCATCCGCTGGCCAAACAGCTGGAAGCCGAGCGTGAAGATGTGGCGGCCTTCTGCGCTGAGGCGCGCAAAGGCGGCACCACGGCTGAGGCGATCGAAAAGGCCGACAAGCTGGGCTTTGACACTGGCCTCAAATGCAAGCACCCCTTCGATGAGACTTGGGAACTGCCGGTCTACATCGCCAACTTCATCCTGATGGACTACGGCACCGGCGCGATCTTCGCCTGCCCGGGCCATGATGAACGCGACTACGAATTTGCTACCAAATACGACCTGCCGATCATTCCGGTCTTTACCCCGGTTGAGGGCGAGGCCGAAGCAGGCAAAGCCTATGTGCCCACCAAGGCCGAAAAGGTGCGCTACATCAAAGGCTTCTCTGGTGAGGAACTGCAAACCGGTGAAGAAGCGGTCAACGCCGCGGTGGACTATTGCGAAGGCAAAGGCATCGGCAATGGCGTGACCAAATTCCGCCTGCGCGACTGGGGCCTCAGCCGCCAGCGCTACTGGGGCTGCCCGATCCCGGTTGTCCATTGTGATGACTGCGGCGTGGTGCCCGAGAAGAAAGAAAACCTGCCGGTCGAACTGCCCGAAGACGTCAGCTTCAACATCCCCGGCAACCCGCTGGACCGCCACCCGACCTGGCGCGATTGCACCTGCCCGAAATGTGGCAAGCCAGCGCAGCGCGAAACCGACACGATGGACACATTCGTGGACAGCTCGTGGTATTTCGCCCGTTTCACCGCGCCGCGCGCCGACACCCCGACCGATCTGGCGGATGCCAACTACTGGATGAACGTCGACCAGTATATCGGCGGCATTGAACATGCGATTCTGCACCTGCTCTACTCGCGTTTCTTTGCCCGCGCGATGAACATCTGCGGCCACCTGCCGGAGAAGTCTAAAGAGCCGTTCAACGCGCTGTTCACCCAAGGCATGGTGACCCACGCGATCTACAAAACCGAAGGTGCGGATGGCCGTCCGGTCTATCACTACCCCGAAGAGGTGGACCTGCGAGACGGCAAAGGCTTCCTGAAAGACGGCACTGAGGTGACTATCGTGCCCTCGGCCAAGATGTCGAAGTCGAAAAACAACGTTGTCGACCCGGTGGAGATCATCAAACAATACGGTGCTGATACCGCCCGTTGGTTTGTGCTGTCCGACAGCCCGCCCGAACGTGATGTGGAATGGACCGCCTCGGGCGCTGAGGCCGCGCATAAGCACCTGAGCCGTGTTTACCGGATCTGCAGCGAAATCGCCGCCTCCGATGCAGCGGACAACGCCAAAGAGGATGAGGCCCTGCTGCGCGCCATGCACAAGGCCATCCATGAGGTGACCGGCGGCGTGGACAGCTTCGGCTTCAACGCCTCCATCGCCAAGCTTTATGGTTTCACCAACACCCTGTCGAAATCCAACGCAGGTGCAGCAGCGAAACGTCAGGCGGCCAAGGTACTGGCACAGCTGATGTCACCGATGACCCCGCACCTGTCCGAAGAATGCTGGCAGATTCTGGCGGGCGAAGGGCTGATCGCCTCCGCTGAATGGCCGGTGGCGGACGAAAAAATGCTGGTGGATGACACCGTCACCATGCCGATCCAGATCAACGGCAAACGCCGGGCGGAAATCAGCGTGGCCAAAGACATGCCCAAGGAAGAGGTTGAAAACCTCGTGCTGGCACACGAAGCTGTGGTCAAAGCCCTCGATGGGGGCCAACCGAAGAAGCTGATTGTGGTGCCGGGGCGTATCGTGAATGTGGTTGTCTAAACGCAGAAACTTCCTTGCTTTGATCTCAGCCGTAGCCCTGACGGGCTGCGGTTTCACCCCGGTCTATGCGCCGGGGGGCGCTGGGGCGCAGTTGCAGGGGGCGGTCTTTGCCACTGACCCGACAACCCGCGATGAACAATTGCTGGTTCAGCAACTCGAAAGCCGTCTGGGCCGTGCCACTACCGCGCGCTACCTGCTGGATTATCAGCTAGAAGTCAGCCAACAGCGGATGGCCGTTCTGGAAAGCAACACCACCGCCCGGTTCAATCTGATCGGTGAGGTGAAGTATCAGCTGAAGGATGCTGATACCGAGGCCACGCTGTTCACCGGATCAGCGCGGCAGTTCACCGGCTATTCCACCACCGGCACCACCGCGGCCACAATTTCCTCGGAACGTGACGCCCGGGCGCGCCTGAGCGTGATTCTGGCGGATCAGATTGTGGCGCAGTTGCTGCTGAACACGGCCGATCTGGGCCTCTGACGCCATGAAACTTGCCCCGCGCGACGCCAATAAATACTTCCGCCAGCCCGAAAGCCACCGCGCCGGGCTGTTGATTTATTCGGCAGATGCCATGCGGGCCGCGCTGAAACGGCAAGAGGTGATCGCCGCCCTCATCGGACCAAACGGTGAGGAGGAAATGCGCCTGACCCGCATTCCCGCCGCCAGCCTGCGCAAAGATCCCGCGCAGCTGCTGGATGCGATCAAGGAGGTCAGCTTCTTTCCCGGCCCGCGGGTGGTCTTTGTCGAAGACGCCAATGACACCGCGGCGACGGCCATAACCAACGCCATGGTCGACTGGGCCGAAGGTGATGCGCAGGTGATTGTTACCGGCGGCGCGCTGAAACCCACCTCCAAACTGCGCAAACTGTTTGAGGCACACCCAAACGCCTATGCCGTTGGGCTATATGACGATCCGCCCAGCCGCGAAGATATTGAGGTTGAGCTGAAGCGTTCCGGGATCCAGGACGTCGACACATCCGCGATGACCGATCTGATGGACCTGGGCAAAGATCTGTCGCCCGGCGATTTCCGCCAGACGATGGAGAAGCTGGCGCTTTATAAGATGGGCGACCCTACCCCGGTGCAATCCGAAGACGTGGCCGCCTGCGCGCCAGCCACGATTGAGGCCGCGCTGGACGATATTTTGAATGTCGTGGCGGAGGGCAGATCGGATCAGATCGGCCCCATTCTGGAAAAGCTGAAAGCACAGGGCGTCAACGCGGTGTCCCTTTGCATCGGCACCACCCGTCATTTCCGCACCCTGTTCAACATCGTCGCCAATGACGGGGGCCGTATCTTCATCCCCGGATCCTTCAAACAGAAGGAGCGGACCCAGAAACAGGCCCGCGCCTGGGGTCCGATGAAGCTGGAGGCGGCGCTGACCATGCTGATGGACACCGATCTGCAACTGCGGTCTGCCGGGCAAAATGCCCCTGCAATGGCGCTGGTGGAACGCGCATTGATTCGTCTGGCAATGCTGGCCCGACGCTGAGGTCAGCCGCGCGACGTAGGGTCACGCTGGCTTTGGCGCGGCAATCACGGTCTCTTTCCACGCAGAATTTACCGGCCAGTTTCGGGCAAATTTCGGGAGGACAAGCGATGTATCAAGTGATCGGTGGCGTCAAAAGCCGTGGGTTTCGGGTGATTTGGGCGCTGGAAGAAATGGGCCTCGATTTTGAGGTGCTGGATGCCAAACCCCATTCCCCTGAGGTCAAAACCGCCAACCCACTGGGCAAGATCCCGGCGCTGAAAGTGGGGGAGGACTACCTGACCGATTCCAGCGCGATCCTGACCTTTCTGGCGGACAAGCACGATGCGCTGACCTACCCCGCTGGCACGATTGAACGGGCCAAACAGGATGCCCTGCTGCACCAGATCCTGGATGAATTGGATGCGGTGTTGTGGATGGCGGCGCGCCACAGCTTCATCCTGCCCGAGGAGATGCGGGTGCCGGCGGTCAAGGACAGCCTGAAACAGGAATACCTGCGCAACGCCGCACGGCTGGCCGACCGGCTGGAAGGGCCGTTTGTGATGGGTGACAAAATGACAATTTCTGACATCGTGTTAACCCACTGCCTGAACTGGGCCCATGTCGCGCGGTTCCCGGCACCGGATCAGCGGCTGGTTGATTACGCCAAAACCATGCGGTCGCGCGATGCCTTCCAGCGGGCGCTGAAGCGCTAATCCGTTTCAGGTAAACTTGCGGAAAAACCGGGTGCGATCAAACATGCCTTCCAGCTCTTCCATGCGCTGACGGGTCAAATCCCAGGTGTGTTCCTGAACCTCGGCAATCATGGCTTCGAGGATCAACATCAGTGCGGTGTTACTGTCCCAGGCCGAGGGCACGGCGATGCGGCCACAGAAGGTGCAATCGGCAAACTCATGCACCGGGCTGCGCCACTGGTCGGTGAACAATACGATTCGCGCGCCTTTTTCCTTGGCCATTTTTGCCAGTCGCAGCGTCGAGTTCTCATAGCGGCGCACGTCAAAGATCACCACGACATCACCCGGTTTGATGTCCAACAGGTAATGCACCCAGGCGTTTGACATCGATTGAATATGGGTCACCCCAGGGCGCGCCACCTGCATATGCATGAAGAAATAGTCGGCCAGCGCCCGGGTGATCCGGCCGCCAACCACCAGAACTGAATGATTTGTTTCAGCCAGCATCGCGCAGGCGCGGTCAAACTGTTCGGGATCGATCTGCGTCAGCGTCTGCCGGATGTTGCCCATCACCGCATCGGTGAACCGGTTCAGGATATGGGCGTCCGGGGCGCTTTCGACCCAGGTGTCATGTTTGGTGATCGGGTCCGAGATTTGCGCTTCCAATTCGCGGCGCAGGGCGTTCTGAAAGTCGGGAAAGCCCGAAAACCCCAGTTTTTGCACCATTCTGACCACGGTTGGCGTAGAAACCTCTGCCGCTTTGGCCACCTGCGTGATCGAAGCCAGCCCCGAGACCGGATAGTTCTGCAACAGCGAATCCGCCAATTGACGTTCCGCCCGTGTCAGGCTGTCAAAGGCGTTTTGCAGACGCTCGGCAATGGTTTCGGGTTGATCAGTCACAGGTTTCCCCCCTGGATCACGCACAATTTTGATTACGATATAAACAACCGACACTCGTTTGAAGAAAATTTTTCAGAATTTTCATTGACAGGTCAACTCAATCTGAAGAATTTATTTCAGAAACAGCCCGCGCTCTGACGTGGGCGTCGCGCGTGGGGGACACTTCTGGATATGGCGGATCGCAATCCGATCTTTGACAATGAGGCCGTGAAGGTCACGCTGCCCGCTGAGGCCGCGGCTATTTTGGTTGTGTGTGAACATGCCTCCAACGCCATGCCGGCAGAGTTTGACGGGCTGGGCCTGGACGAGGCCGTGCGCCAAAGCCATGTCGCCTGGGATCCCGGTGCCCTGCCGATCGCAGAACAGCTGGCCGAAGATCTGGGCGCGTCGCTGATCGCCGGTGGCGCCTCGCGTCTGTTGTTTGACTGCAACCGCCCACCCGAAGCGCCGGACGCCATGCCCGCCCGCAGTGAGGTGTTCGACATCCCCGGCAACCAGAACCTGACCGAGGCTGAGCGCGCCGAACGTGTCAGCCGGTTCCATGATCCCTTCAACGCCGCGATGGAGGTGCTGCTGGACCAGCAGGACCCGCAGCTGATGGTGACCATGCACAGTTTCACCGCCACCTATAACGGCAAGCCGCGTGAGGTTGAGATCGGCGTGCTGCATGACAGTGACAGCCGCTTTGCCGACGCGATGCTGGCCTGCGCTGCCAAACACACCGATATGGTGGTGCGCCGCAATGATCCCTATGGGCCGGAAAACGGCGTGACCCATACGCTGAAAACACATGCGCTGACGCGGGATATGCAAAACGTGATGATCGAGATCCGCAATGATCTGATCCGCACCCCAGACGAACAGGCCGCCATGGCCAAGATGATGACCGCATGGATCGCTGAGGCCATTGCGGCCTGCGGTCTGCCAAGTCGTGGTCTGCCAACTGAAGGAGGCGCGTCATGCCAGGGCTAATTCGCGGCTACGTCCGCTGGGTGGATGCCATCAACTATCGGCTGGGCCGGATCGTGATGTACGGCATCTTTGTCATGGTGGGGATCCTGATGTGGTCCTCGATCTCCAAGACCTTCTTCCTGCCATCGCTCTGGACGCTGGAAATGGCGCAGTTTGCCATGGTGTCTTACTACATCCTTGGTGGGCCCTATTCGATCCAGATGGGATCAAACGTGCGGATGGACCTGTTCTATCACACCTGGTCTGACCGCAAGAAAGCCCAGTTTGACGCCATCACTGTGGTGGTTCTGGCCTTCTACCTTGGGGTTCTGCTTTACGGTGCGGTTGATTCCTTTGCCTATTCGCTGGGCCATTTCAAAGGCACGCCTTTCGCCTTCATGTGGGAATTGGTTGTGGCCTTCGTCACTGGCGGCCCAACAGCTGCGGGTGAGGTTCTGGGCTATCTGGAACGCAGCCCCACAGCCTGGCGCCCGATCCTCTGGCCGATCAAGTTCATCATGATGCTGGGCATCCTGTTGATGCTGCTGCAGGCCCTATCTGAATTCTTCAAAGACATCGCCCGCATTCGCGGACAGGAGATCTGATCGCATGTCCTACGAAATGATCGCAATCTTCATGTTCGCCACCATGATGGTGATGCTGTTTACCGGCCAGCGTGTCTTTGGCGCGATTGGCGGCGTGGCAGCGCTGGCAGCGATGCTGCTGTGGGGCGACGGTGGCTCAGCCATTCCGTTTTCGGCCGCGATGAAGCTGATGAAATGGTATCCGCTGCTGACCCTGCCGATGTTCATCTTCATGGGCTACGTGCTGTCGGAATCCAAGATCGCCGACGACCTTTATAAGATGTTCCACATCTGGATGGGCCCGGTTTCCGGTGGTCTGGCCATTGGCACCATCGGGTTGATGGTGCTGGTGTCGGCGATGAACGGCCTCAGCGTGGCGGGCATGGCCATTGGCGCCACCATCGCGCTGCCGGAACTGCTGCGGCGGGGCTATGACAAACGTATGGTCACCGGGGTGATTCAGGCCGGATCCAGCCTTGGTATCCTTGTGCCGCCCTCCGTTGTGCTGGTGCTTTACGCGATGATCGCGCGCCAGCCGGTGGGGCAGCTGTGGCTGGCCGGCGTGGTGCCGGGTCTGCTGATGGCGACCATGTTCATCATCTACATCTACGTCCGCTGCAAACTGAACCCGGCGCTTGGCCCGACGCTGAGCGAAGAAGAGCGTAACGTGCCGCGCGCCGAAAAGATCCGCCTCTTGGGTGCAGGTCTGCTGCCCTTGGTGATCTTTGCCGCGATGATGGTGCCCTTTGTGAACGGCTGGACCTCACTGGTGGAAAGTTCGGCAATCGGCGCGATGACCGCCTTCCTGGCGGCAGTGGTCAAAGGCCGCATGACCCGTGAGGTGTTTGAAACCTCGGTGCGTCAGACACTGGCGATTTCCTGCATGTTCATGTGGATCATTCTGGCCGCCCTTGGCTTTGGCGCGGTGTTTGATGGCCTGGGCGCGGTGAACGCGATCAAAGACCTGTTCACCGAACAGCTGGGCCTGGACCCATGGGTGATCCTGATCCTGATGCAGCTGAGCTTCATAATCATGGGCACCTTCCTGGATGACACGGCAATGCTGGTGATCGTTGCGCCGCTTTATGTGCCGCTGGTTAAGGTGCTGGGCTTTGATCTGATCTGGTACGGCGTTCTCTACACTGTGACCACACAGATCGCCTATATGACGCCGCCCTTCGGCTACAACCTGTTCCTGATGCGCGCGATGGCGCCGCCGGAAATCTCACTGAAAGACATCTACGGCTCGATCCTGCCATTTGTGATGATCATGGTCTGCGCACTTACGTTGATTATGGCCTTCCCACAGATCGCATTGTGGCTGCCGGAATACGTTTACGGAAAATGACAGAACTCCAGTTAATGGAGCGTTCAACAAACTGGGGAAAACCCACAACAAACTGAACCACTAGGAGAGTATGACATGACTACCAGACGTAAGTTCCTTGCCGGTGCCGCAGCGGCCCCGGCGGCGCTGGCCACCCCGGCGCTGGCTTCCGGCACCATCAAATGGCGGATGCAGACCTATGCGGGCCCGGCCCTGGCCGAGCACGTGGTGAAACCCGCGATCGACATGTTCAACCAGATCGCAGGCGACCGCATGCAGATCGAACTGTTCTATGCTGACCAGCTGGTCCCCACCGGTGAGCTGTTCCAGGCCATGCAGCGCGGCACCATCGACGCTGTTCAGTCCGACGATGACTCGATGGCGTCGCCCACCGAAGTGACCGTATTTGGCGGCTACTTCCCCTTCGCCTCGCGCTACTCGCTGGACGTGCCGGTGCTGTTCAACAAATACGGCCTGAACGAGATCTGGGACGAAGAGTATTCCAAAGTTGGCGTGAAGCACATCTCGGCTGGCGCATGGGATCCCTGCCACTTCGCCACCAAAGATCCGATCCGCTCGCTCGCCGACCTTAAAGGCAAGCGCGTCTTCACCTTCCCGACCGCTGGCCGCTTCCTGAGCCAGTTCGGCGTGGTTCCTGTGACCCTGCCGTGGGAAGACATCGAAGTTGCGGTTCAAACCGGTGAACTGGACGGCATCGCATGGTCGGGCATCACCGAAGACTACACCGTAGGCTGGGCCGATGTGACCAACTACTTCCTGACCAACAACATCTCGGGCGCCTGGGCAGGTTCGTTCTTTGCCAACCAGGGCAGCTGGGAAGGCCTGCCGGAAGATCTGCAGACCCTGTTCCGCGTTTGCTGTGACCAGTCGCACTACTATCGTCAGTGGTGGTACTGGGGTGGCGAAGCCGACCTGCGCGTCAACGGCCCGAAAATGGAGCTCACCTCGATCCCTGACGCCGAATGGGCACAGGTTGAAGAAGCGGCCTTCAAATTCTGGGACGAAGTTGCGGCCGAAAGCCCGACCAAAGCCCGCGTTGTTGAAATCATCAAGAAGTACAACGCCGACATGCAGAAAGCTGGCCGTCCCTACCGTTACGGCTAAGCTGAGCAAAAGCGCCCCGATTCTGATCGGGGCGTGTCCAAGACATCAGATGTGGCCCCGGGTGTTGCCAGGGCTCATCGCCCAAGAGACACACCACCAGATCGCAAGACCGACCAAGGGATGAGGAATGCCCGGCATGATGACTTTTGAAGAGCTGAAAACAGCCGTGGCAGACGGCAGCATCGACACGGTACTGGCCTGTATTGTCGATATGCAGGGCCGCCTGATGGGCAAACGCTTCGTCGGCCACCATTTTGTCGACAGCGCCTATGAGGAAACCCACTGCTGTAACTACCTGCTGGCAACCGATCTGGAGATGGGCACGCCGGATGGCTATGCCTCGACCTCCTGGCAGGAAGGTTATGGCGATTACATCATGAAACCCGACCTTGGCACCATCCGTCCGGTGCCCTGGCTGGAAGGCACCGCGCTGGTGCTCTGCGATGTGCTGGATCACCACCATCACAAAGACGTCGAACATTCGCCCCGCGCCATCCTGAAAAAACAGGTGGCCCGCGCCGAGGCGATGGGGCTGAGCCCGGTCACCGCGACCGAGCTGGAGTTTTTCCTGTTTGAGAAGTCGCTGAAAGAAATCGCCGCCTCGGGCTACCGCGATATGACTCCGATCTCGGGCTATAACGAAGATTACCACATCTTCCAGACCACCAAAGAAGAACATGTGATGCGCCCGCTGCGCAATCACCTCTATGCGGCGGGCATCCCGGTGGAAAACACCAAAGGCGAAGCCGAGGCTGGTCAGGAAGAGCTGAACATCAAATACGCCGAAGCGATGCTGACCGCCGATCACCACACGATCGCCAAGCACGCCACCAAGGAAATCGCCTGGCAGCAGGGCCATGCCGCCAGCTTCATCCCGAAATGGCGCCCGGACCGCGTGGGCTCCTCCAGCCATGTGCATCAGTCGATGTGGAAAGACGGGCAGAACGTCTTCTTTGATGCGTACAAGCCGCATGGCATGTCCGACCTGATGCGATCCTATGTGGCGGGCCAGATCAAATACGCCAGCGACCTGACCTATTTCCTGGCGCCTTACGTCAACAGCTACAAACGTTTCCAGAAAGGCAGCTTTGCCCCGACCAAGGCCGTTTGGTCCGTCGACAACCGCACCGCCGCCTTCCGCCTGTGTGGCGAAGGCACCAAGGCCGTGCGGATCGAATGCCGCATTGGCGGGTCTGACCTGAACCCCTATCTGGCGATGGCCGCGCTGATCGCCGCCGGTCTGGCCGGTGTGGAAGAAGGGCTGGAACTGGCCGCACCGCTGCAGGGCGACGTCTATGAGATGGAAGGCGTCACCGATGTGCCGCACACCCTGCGGGAGGCGACCGAAACCCTGCGCAATTCGACCATGCTGCGCGCCGCCTTGGGTGATTGGGTGGTGAACCACTACACCCGCGCCGCTGAGGTGGAGCAGGAAGAGTTTGACAACGCCGTCACCGACTGGGAATTGGCGCGTGGATTTGAGCGGGCGTAACACCCCCGCCCATACCGCCCGGGGCCTCTGACGGACGCCTTCGGCGGGAGAGTATTTTTAAAACGATGAAACTGGGGGGTTTTCGCCCCTCTCTTACTGGAGTCTGTGGCATGGGACAGAAACTGACATGCATTTCGCCGATCGACGGATCGGTGCTGGCGGAACGCGAAGTGCTGAGCACGGAGGCCGCCAAAGAGGTGGTTGCCCGCGCCAAGACCGCGCAGGTCGCCTGGGCGGCCCGTCCGCTGCAAGAGCGGATCGATCTGGTCATGGCCGGTGTCGCCAAAGTGGGCGAGATGAACGATGAGATCGTGCCCGAGATCGCCAAACAGATGGGCCGCCCGGTCCGCTATGGCGGTGAGTTCGGCGGCTTTAATGAGCGCGCCAGCTACATGGGCCAGATCGCGGCCGACAGTCTGGCCGATATCGAAGTGGGCGAAGACGCCACTTTCAAGCGCTACATCAAACGGGTGCCGCATGGTGTGGTGCTGGTCGTGGCGCCGTGGAACTACCCCTATATGACCGCCATCAACACCGTTGCCCCGGCGCTGATCGCGGGCAACACGGTGGTGCTGAAACACGCGACGCAAACCCTGCTGGTGGGCGAACGCATGGTCGCGGCCTTCACCGAAGCGGGCGTGCCGGCGGATGTGTTCCAAAACGTCTTCCTCAGCCATGACACCACGTCCCAGCTGATCGCGGCCAAAAGCTTTGGCTTTGTGAACTTCACCGGCTCTGTTGGTGGCGGTCGTGCGATTGAGCGCGCCGCAGCAGGCACCTTCACCGGTGTGGGTCTGGAACTGGGCGGCAAGGATCCGGGCTATGTCATGGAAGACGCCGATCTGGATGCCGCCGTGGACACGCTGATTGATGGCGCGATGTTCAACTCGGGCCAGTGCTGCTGCGGGATCGAACGGATCTATGTGGTTGAGAGCCTATTTGACGATTTCGTCGCCAAGGCGGTGAAAATCGTTGAGGGCTACAAGCTGGGCAACCCGCTGGAGGAAGAGACCACCATCGGCCCGATGGCCAATGTGCGTTTCGCCGATGAGGTTCGCGCCCAGATTGCTGAAGCCGTTGAAGCAGGCGCCACGCCGCTGATCGACCCGGCGCTGTTCCCCGAAGATGGCGGCGCCTATCTGGCACCGCAGATCCTGGTGGATGTGACCCACGACATGCGGGTGATGCGCGACGAAAGCTTCGGCCCGGTTGTGGGCATCATGAAGGTGAAAGACGACGCCGAAGCCATTGCGCTGATGAACGACAGTGACTTTGGCCTCACTGCCTCGCTCTGGACCCAAGACGTTGAACGCGCGCAGGCCATCGGCGATCAGATCGAAACCGGCACCGTGTTCATGAACCGCGCCGACTATCTGGATCCGGGCCTGTGCTGGACCGGCTGCAAAGACACCGGCCGCGGTGGTGGCCTGTCGGTTATCGGCTACCACAACCTGACCCGTCCCAAATCCTACCACCTGAAAAAGGTGACCGGCTAAGCCCGGCTGTTTGAGAGGAACAAGAACATGACACTTACCGCTAACTGGTCCTACCCCAACGCCATCCGCTTTGGTGCGGGCCGTATCAACGAACTGCCCGACGCCTGTGCGGCCGCTGGCATGAAGAAACCGCTGTTGGTCACCGACAAGGGCCTTGCGCCGCTGCCGATCACCGCGCAGGCGCTGGACATCATGGAAGCCGCCGGTCTGGGCCGTGGCATCTTTTCCGAGGTGGATCCGAACCCGACCGAGGTGAACCTTGACGCTGGTCTGGAAGTTTACCGCGCCGGTGGCCACGACGGTGTGATCGCCTTTGGTGGCGGCTCGGGTCTGGATCTGGGCAAGATGGTGGCCTTCATGGCCGGTCAGACCCGCCCGGTCTGGGATTTTGAGGATGTGGGTGACTGGTGGACCCGCGCCGACAGCGACGCCATCGCGCCGATCATCGCCGTGCCGACCACCGCGGGCACCGGGTCCGAAGTGGGCCGCGCCTCGGTTCTGACCAACTCGGAAACCCATGAGAAGAAGATCATCTTCCACCCCAAGGTTCTGCCGACCGTGGTGATTGCCGATCCTGAGCTGACCGTGGGCATGCCGCCGATGATCACCGCAGGCACCGGCATGGATGCCTTCGCCCATTGTCTGGAAGCTTTCTGCAGCCCGCATTTCCACCCGATGTCGCAGGGTATCGCGCTGGAAGGTCTGCGTCTGGTCAAGGAATACCTGCCACGCGCCTATAAGGACGGCACCGATATCGAGGCCCGTGGCCAGATGATGGCGGCCGCGGCGATGGGCGCTGTGGCCTTCCAGAAAGGTCTGGGCGCAATCCATGCCCTCAGCCACCCGATTGGCGCGATGTACAACACCCACCACGGCACCACCAACGCCGTCGTGATGCAGCCGGTGCTGCAGTACAACCGCGATGCCATCGAAGAGCGTATCGAACGCGCGGCGGCCTATCTGGGTATCGAGGGCGGCTTTGACGGGTTCTACGCCTTTGTGGGTGAGTTGAACGACAGCCTGGGCATTCCGGCCAACCTGACCGAGCTGGGTGTGACGGATCCCGACAAAGAGGCGATCATCAAAGGCGCACTGGCGGACCCCTCAACCGGCGGCAACCCGGTGGAGATGACCGAAGACAACACGCGCGCCCTGTTGGACGCCTGTTTCTAATACCAATGTTCTAAAACCTAGGGTGGGGTTTCGACCCCGCCCTTTGCACATCGATCAGATCGCAAAAGGCGAATCTCTCGACTCAAAAGGATGCATTTGCACCCCTTGCTTGCCCGATTTTGCTAAAAAACGAATCACTTTAGGCCGATCTTTGTTCGGGCCTTGTGAACAATAGCGCCCCCTGGCAGAGGCTGTTTCACAAATTACTCTCCCCCTAGTTGCAGGATTCGCGTGGTTTGCGAACCCTGAACCTGTACCAAAGTCCTACTGATCCGCCGCGGGATCAAAGACGGCGATTTGCGTGTCTGGATTTGAGCGGCGGGAAATCTTGACGACTGATGTCAAAAAAACTGAGCTGACTGGCCTCGACAGGGCTAAACACATTTGGGCGTCAGGTGCCTAAATTGTCTATGGATTGCGGACTCTGAAACTGAGGCGGGGCGATTGTCGACCAGTCCCCAACAATAACCCTTATCCCCCGTCAAAATATCAACTTTTCGCAGTTGGGGCCCATGTGCCCGCCGGGGGCGTCTTGCATGCCGTTACGTGACCTCAACGGCAATTGATGTACCCGGGATTAACCAATTTTTACCTGTAAAGACGGGCCACTAGTACTTTGGGCCTAGCGTCACCTGTGAGTTGCAAATGTGGCGCTCGCGTTGACGAAAAAGGGCCAAATTGCCATAAATATGGCGAAAGATCGGTGCGACTGTGGGGAAAATTCACAGAAAGTTCCGCTTAAAACTTAAATGTCTTTGAGCGAAACACGGTGTGGGGGCATCGGCCCGGTCTTCGGAAAGCTTGCTCCGGGCGGTGATCTGCCAGCTGCCCGGCGTCACATGAACAGTTTTGGTTTTGTCTTTTCGGGCGCGCAGGCGTTCGGAAGGTGCTGATGGGCTGTGTCTGATGTTTTCAGGCAGGCCGTTTTGGCACACGCTAACTGACCCCGGGGAGGGTTTGGAATGAACATGCACGTCTCAGCCACGTCCACCACATTGGATGCAGCGTTGGATGCCGCCAAAGACGCAAGCGATCTGTCCGCACGCGTCAGCAAATGGCGCCCAACTGCGACGGCCTACCGCCTGATGGGCAAACGTGTGCTAGATGTTGTGCTGGTCGTGCTGATGGCGCCGCCTGCCCTGTTCACCGTCGCTGTGCTGGCCCTGATCATCATGCTGGACGGCAAACCTGCCTTTTACCGTCAACGCCGGGTTGGTCTGAACGGCAAAGAGTTTTCCATGCTGAAACTGCGCAGCATGATCCCCAATGCCGATGCCGCGCTGGAGGCCTATCTGGCCTCATCCCCCACCGCACGTGCCGAATGGGACCGTAACCAGAAGCTGACCAATGATCCGCGCATCACCCGCTTTGGCCATTTCATCCGCCGCACCTCACTGGATGAACTGCCGCAGCTGCTGAATGTTCTTAAGGGTGAGATGTCACTGGTCGGCCCGCGCCCGATGATGACCAACCAGAAAGAGCTGTACCCCGGCGATGAATATTACCGCATGCGTCCCGGGATCACCGGTTACTGGCAAACCTCGGAGCGTAATGAATGCAGTTTCCGCGAACGTGCCAGCTATGATGCAAGCTACTACCGCGATCTGTCGCTGGGCACCGACTTCAAGGTGCTGCTGGCCACGGTCAACGTGGTGATGGCGGCCACCGGGCGCTAAACGCCACCGCCAACCGATCTGAATTAAAAAAGGCCGCGCTAACCCCGCGGCCTTTGGTCTGTCGCGCGAAGCTCACCATCCTCTTATTTGCCACTGTCGCCTGTCACCGCCATTATTCTGCCCTAAGCTTCCGTTAACCCTGACCGTCAGTATCAGAAGGGCCTGCGCCCTTCGCAGAACCAAAGGACAGATCCGGCACATGGTGCCCAACGCAATTGCATATCTGATGCTGGGGCTTTGGCCCCTGGTGGCGATCGGGTTGTTCCGATGGCTGCCGCCCGGCCGTGCGTTGCTGGCAAACCTGTTTCTGTCCTATCTGTTCCTGCCCCCGCCCCCGACGCAGTTTGACCTGCCGCTGCTGCCGCCCCTGGACAAGGAAAACCTACCGGCGCTGTCGCTGCTACTGGCCTGCCTGATCCACTGCCGTGACCAACTGAGCTTGCCGCGCACCGGTTGGGTGACCGCGACGCTGGCGGTATTTATCTTCTCCCCGGTGCTGACCGTCTTTGCCAACACCGATGGGATTTCCTTTGGGGCCTTTGGCCTGCCGGGGCTTGGGGTGAAAGACGCCTTGTCCCTTGTCATCAACCGCTTCAGCCTTGTGCTGCCGATGTTGCTGTCCTACGCGCTGTTGCGCAGTGCCAGTGACCTACGGGATGTGCTGCTGGCCTTTGCGCTGTTTGGGCTGATCTATTCACTACCGATGCTCATTGAGGTGCGGCTGTCCCCACAGCTGAACCTCTGGATCTATGGTTATTTCCAGCACAACTTCGACCAGATGATGCGCTTTGGCGGCTTCCGCCCCATTGTGTTCCTGTACCACGGCCTGTGGGTCGCCTTCTTTGCGATGAGCGCCGTGATCGCCGCCGCAACGCTGACCCGCACCGAAGACGGACCGGAGCGGGCGAAGGCCTTCATGGTCATGATGTACCTGATGGTGATTCTGGTGCTGTGCAAATCGGTGGGCCCGCTTCTTTATGCGATGCTGCTTTTGCCACTGACCCTGCTGCTGCCGCTTGGCACGCAGCTGCGGGTGGCGCTGGCCTTTGCGAGTGTGGCCATTGCCTATCCGATCATCAAAGGTGCAGGTTGGCTGCCCGAAGAGGCGCTGCTGCAACTGGCCAGCCGGATCAGCGAGGAACGCGCCAGTTCGCTGCAGTTCCGCCTGAACAATGAATCCAGCCTGCTGGAACGCGCGATGGAACGTCCGATCCTTGGCTGGGGCAGCTGGGGGCGCAACCAGATCCTGGATCCGTTTACCGGGCAGGAGTTGCTGGTGTCAGACGGCCGCTGGGTGATCACGCTGGGCTTCTTCGGCTGGGTCGGATTTGCCGCGGAAATGCTGCTGCTGGCCGCGCCAATTGTGATGCTGTGGGCGCTGCAAAGGGGGCAAAACGCAGTGCAGATGTCGGCGGCCGTGGGCGGTATGACACTGCTGCTGGCGATCAACCTGATTGATCTGTTGCCAAATGCCACGCTGACACCGCTGACATGGCTGCTGACCGGTGCCCTGCTGCGCCACGCAGAGGAATTGCGCCAGAACACGGCACAGGCGTTCAACACGCCAAGTGCCGCCCCCAAACGACACAAATCCGGCCTGACCTCGGTGATGTAACGCCTGAGGTGACGCGGGTGGAGAGGCTGGCCAAGCCGCGCGAAACTCGACTACAAAGAACGGGGTCGCCACCGACCCGCCGTGCAACAGGACACTGAGCAACAGGATCTGACATGTTCTCACCCGCCCGAACAGCGCTATCCCTGCCCCTGATCCTGACCCTCATCCTGGTGCTGATGCTGCCGTTGCCATCTAACGCGCAACAGGCGCGGGCGGAGGCGACGCTGAAGGCATATTTTTTTGGCAATTCCCTGATGCACCATCTGGAGGGTCTGCCGCAGACCTCCACCCCGTATTGGCTGAACAAGATCGCCGAGGCGCGCGGCGGCAGGTTGCAGGCCGATGGCACCTGGGGGTTTCTGCGGAACTTTGCCGGGCAGCTGCCACCGGAGCCCAACTGGCAGATCGGTGGGGTGCGCGGGGTCTGGTCCGAACGTCTGGGCAGCTTTGCCGATGCGGGTGTGAACACGGTGGTGTTGAACCCTGCCAATTTCATTCAGTATCAGCCGCCCTCAGCACTGTATGACAGCAACAATCCAAACCGCGACAGCCCGGTCACCGCAACGCTGAAGGTGTTTGACTGGGTGCGCGAAGGAGTGCCCCCCACGGCAGAGCAGCCGCGGTTTTTCATCTACGAAGGCTGGGCGGATATGGTGGGCTACAGCCGGTCCTTCCCGCCGTCAAAATCCGAACTGAACCAATACCTTGCGGACAATCAAACCGGTTATCACGACTGGTATGAAGACTACGTCGCAGCGTTGCAGCGGGCCCGGCCAAACCTGCAGGTCACCCTGTTGCCTGTCGCCTCCACCCTGCCTGAGATCCTGGCGCTGCCCACCCTTGAGGGTCTGACCGCCACCGATCTGTTCAGCGATGATGCACCGCATGGCACCGCGACGGTCTATTTCCTGGCCGCATTGATCAGCTACAGCGCACTGTTTCAGGATGACCTGCCGGCGCAGATGCTGCTGCCTGACAGTATTCACCCTCTGGTGCGCCAGAACTATGGCCAGATTGCTGAGGCGCTTTGGGACAGCCGCGCCAAAACGCTGCGCCCGCCATCCACCCAACGCCGTGATCAGGCGCGGGACAGCGCCCCACCTGCGGTGCCTGCGCTGGCGATGGGCCTCAACGGAATCTCAGACTGGTCCACACAGATGCCGTTTATCGACGTGATGAAATCCGCCCGTCCCTGGGTGGGACATTTGCCGGATCAATGGGGCGGGATGAGTTTTGACACCCTGCGCGCGGAGGGCCACCTGAGCGATGAGGGTTGGCCGCTGCGGATCCCCAAAGGGGTGGAGCAGCTGGAGACCTTTATTCTGGCGGATCTGCCCAGTGATGCCCGCGACACGGCTGGCCGCTACCGGCTGACCTACAAGGGCAAGGGCAATATCACCCTGCTGGGACGGGCCAGGGACATCCGCGCCCGCACTGGTGAGATCTGGTTCAACTTCACCCCCGGCGAAGGTCTGGTGGCGGTGACACTGCGGGGCACCGATCCCAAGGATCCGATCCGCGACATTCAGGTGATCCACGAACGCCACCTGCCTTTCTGGGAAATGGGCGCGGTGTTTAACCCAGACTGGCTGCGCCAGATTGAGGATATGCGGGTGCTGCGGTTCATGGATTGGATGGCCACCAATCATTCGCCAATCTCACAGTGGGATCAGCGCCCGTTGCCGGCGGATTACACCTATGCCTGGCGCGGCGTCCCGGTTGAGGTGATGCTGCAGCTGGCCAATCAGGTGGGCGCTGATCCGTGGTTCAACATGCCGCATATGGCCGATGACGGTTACGTGCGCCGCTTTGCCGAAGTGGTACAGCGGGATCTGGACCCTGGGCTGAAGGCCTATGTGGAATATTCCAATGAGGTCTGGAACCATATTTTCACCCAGGCGAAATACGCCACCGAACAGGCCGCCGCACGCTGGCGCGGGGCCAGTGGCAACACCGATGGCTGGATGCAATGGGCCGGCGTCCGCGCGGCTGAGGTGGCAGATATCTGGGCTGAGGTCTTCGGCGCGGAGGCTGAGACCCGGCTGACCCGGGTGATCGCGGTCCACACCGGCTGGCCCGGGTTGGAGGAGGCAGCGCTGGAGGCCCCGCTGTTCATGCGCGAAGCGCGCGGCAACATCCGCCCCGGCGACCGCTTTGATGCCTATGCGGTGACCGGCTATTTCGGCTATGAGCTGGGCGCCGATCCGCAGGCGGCCAAGGTGCTGGACTGGTTGAAGATCAGCGAAAGCGAGGCGCTGAAACGCAGCTACAAGTGGCTGCAATCCGGTGAGGTGAAGCGGCTGACGCAGGAGGTTTTCCCCTATCATGCCGGGGTGGCCAGATCCTATGGCATGGACCTAATCATGTATGAGGGCGGCACCCATATTGTTGGCCATGAGGGCTGGGTCAATGATGAGGCGCTGACCGCGTTTTTCATCAAGCTGAACTACAGTCAGGAAATGGCGGCGCTTTATGCGGATGTGCTGCAGGGCTGGCAGGATGCCGGGGGCACCTTATTCAATGCTTTTGTTGATGTGGCTGCGGCCAGCAAATGGGGCAGCTGGGGCGGGTTGCGGCATCTGTCTGACAACAATCCCCGCTGGGCGGTGATCCAACGCGCCAACACCAGCCTGCCGACCGATTGGGAAAGCCGCGATCCACAGGTCTTTCGCCGGGGGATCGCCCGTGCGGGTGGCGGTGCGGATGATCTGATGGAGGGTACCGCAATGGGTGATGTGCTGGTGGGCGCTGATGGCGATGACTGGCTGATCAGCCGCGGCGGCGCTGATGCCCTGCATGGCGGCGCGGGTGTTGATACGGCAGTACTGCCCGGTGCGGCGATAGACTATCAGTTCAGCTGGGCCAGCAGCCCGGTTGGGGATTTCCTGATCGCAGATGGCCCCGAGGGCGAAGTGAAAATGCGCGGCATCGAACAGCTGGAGTTTTCCGCGGCGCCGGGTCAGCTCTACCGTGTGTCGCCACGGCAATAAGGCCAACAGGATTGCGCAACCGCACCGCCTGAGAGTTTAGAAATCCAGCAGCGGTTCGTCTGGCATCGGCTCCATCGGCGGTGGGGTCAGCCCGACCTCCCGCACCAGTGCCTCTGCCCCGCGGGCGGCATCGAAACTCTGCAGGATCCGCTTGCGCCCTGCCTTCCCCAATGCGGCGGCCCGGACCGGATCGGTGGCCAGATATTCCAGCGCGGCGGCCAGCGCCACCGGGTTGCCCTTTTCAACCAGAACACCGTCCCGGCCGTTGGTGATCAACTCATCCACACTGCCGCCTTCGATGCCCACCACCGGACATTCACAACTCATCGCTTCCATGGCAGAGGCGCCGAGGGCCTCAGAGTGGTTTGCCATCACAAGGACATGGGCATCACACAGCCGGTCGCGCAGCGTGTCCTCAGACACCGACCCCATCAGCCGTACGGTGCCGATCAGGCCCAGTTCGGTGATCTGCTCCTCGAGCACGGTGCGATAGCCGGTGCCACCTTCATCATCCTCACCGATGATTTCCAGATGCACGTCAATGCCGCGCCCCTGCAACAGCGTCACCGCCTGAAACAGATCCTCATGCGCGTTGGAGGCATGCAGCCGCGCCCGGGACACCAAACGCAGGGTTTTACCGGGTTCCGGCGGCCGGTAGGGCGCATCGCGACGCAGGTAGTCGGTATCCACCCCCTGCGGCTGGACCAGCACACGTTCTGGCAGCGATTCACCCAGAACCGGGGTGATCTCATCCAGCAGCCGCTGCGAGCCAATGACGGCGAATTTCGCTGACTGCCATTTGAACTTTTGACCGATGCCGCCTTCGGACAGAGGGCCGTGCAGGCTGATCGAATAATCCAATTCATAGAGGTGGTTGGCCAAGGCAGCGATCATCGCCACCGGCCCGCAGGAGGCCACATGCACATGGGTCACACCCTGCGCTTTACAGGACTGGGCCAGCTGTTTAGCAGCCGGCGCCGCATGTGACACGGCGCGCATCCGTTCGACATTGCCGCTGCCCTGTTTCAACTGCCGCCACGGCAACTTGGGCAGGGACATCAGCGAGGACATGGTGCCCTGCGCCAGATACTCGGTGCGTTGCCGCGCCCCTTTGGCCCAGGCATGCGCTGCCGTATCGGTTGGCCGGTCGGAAAACAGCACCGCCTCAATACCCATCGCTTCCAGCTTGAGGATCTCACGCCAGTACAAACTATGTGCCTGCCCCGGAAACTCGGGCAGTAAATAGCCAAGCTTTGGAAGTTCAGTCACGCATCTGGTCCTTTGGCCATTTTTCCTCCGGCAGGTCATTGTTTTTAGACCGGCTGCCCGGCTAGAACAAAATCAATATATAAGTACGTTGGAATGATTTGCTAGTTTACCAACAATGACAAGCCGTTGCAGGATAAACCAAAGGGATAAAACCCTACCTTTTAGGACGCAAAACCGCTGATGATCTCTGTTATCATCCCTGCCCATAACGAAGCTGAGACGCTGCCGGCCTGCCTGGCGGCCATCGCCGCCACCGCGGTTCCTACCGGTGGGGCTGAGGTGATTGTAGTCGCCAACGGCTGCACGGATGACACCGCTGCAGTGGCCCGCGCGATGGCAGAAGACCACGCTGCGATGCCTTATCCCCTGCGGGTTATTGAGCTGAGCGAAGGTGGGAAGATCGGTGCCCTGAATGCAGGTGACGCCGCAGCCGGCGGCGATATGCGGGCCTATCTGGATGCCGATGTGATCATCGCGCCGCAGATGCTGACGGAGCTTGCAAGCGCCTTGTCAGATGCGGCGCCGCGCTATGCCAGCGGCACGGTGGTGATCCCGGAAAGCCCCAGCGCCCTGACCCGGGCCTTCGCGCGGTTTTACCGCACGGTGCCATTCCTGCGCGACGGCGTGCCGGGCTGCGGGCTTTATGCGGTGAACCGGGCCGGGCGGGCGCGTTGGCAGGCCTTTCCCGATGTGATCGCCGATGACACCTTTGTGCGGCTGAACTTCACCGCCGCCGAGCGGGTCAAGGTCGCCGCGCCCTATGACTGGCCACTGGTCACCGGGTTTGGCAATCTGATCCGGGTCCGCCGCCGTCAGGATGCGGGCGTTGCTGAGATTGCAGCGCAGTTTCCTGAGCTGCTGAAAAATGATGACAAACTGCCCTACCGGGCAAGGGATGTGCTGCGCAACGCGCTTCACCAACCGTTTAGCTTTGCCGTTTATGTTGCCGTGCGCTTGGCCGGGAAACTGGGCCGCAACCCCACCAGCTGGAGCCGTGGCAGATGATTGATCGCATGCGAACCCTTGCCTTCGGGTCTGGCTTGATGACCCGCGCGTTCCGTAGTTCTGCAATCAATGCAGGGGGGTACGCCGGGTTCCAGTTCCTGCGGCTGCTGTCCAATCTGGTACTGACCCGCATCCTCTTCCCTGAGGCCTTTGGCATCATGGCGCTGATTTCGGTCGTCATGGTGGGCCTGTCGATGTTTTCCGATGTCGGCACCAGCCCGGCCATCATGCGCAGCCCCCGTGGCGATGAGGAAGAGTTCCTGAACACCGCCTGGACGATCCAGATCATCCGCGGCATCTGCCTTTGGCTGGCCGCCTGTGCCCTGGCCTACCCGGTGGCGCTGATCTACGGCGAGCCGATGTTGATGCAGCTGTTGCCGGTCGCCGCGCTGAGCCTGCTGATCGCCGGGTTCAACCCGACAAAACTGGAAAGCGCAAACCGGCATATGCAGGCCGGGCGCGTCACACTGATTGAGCTGGCCGTGCAGGTGACCGGGCTGATCATTGCGATCACCGCCGCCTGGGCGCTGCAATCTGTCTGGGCGCTGGTGATCAGCGGTCTGGCGGCCGCGCTGACCCATCTGATCCTGCTGAACCGGTTCTT
Source organism: Thalassovita sp. (assembly GCF_963691685.1). Taxonomy (GTDB): domain Bacteria; phylum Pseudomonadota; class Alphaproteobacteria; order Rhodobacterales; family Rhodobacteraceae; genus Thalassobius. Next base: position 57,065 of record NZ_OY829290.1, on the reverse strand, counting down.
GCCCGGCCCGCGAAACCACCTGCGCTGGGAAAAAGCGGCGGCGCATGAGCTGATCCATTTTGGCAAATGGGTCTTTCTTTCGACGATCTGCGGCTTCTTCGTCGCCCAAGGGGATAAATTGCTGATCGGCAAATACCTGAGCCTTGAGGCCTTTGGCGTTTACAACATCGGCTATTTCCTCGCCTCCTTCCCGTTGTTGATGGGGGGGATGGTCATCCAGAAGGTGCTGGTGCCGATCTACCGCGATAGCCCGCCCGCTGCATCACGGGAAAACTTCCTGACACTGCGCCGGATGCGGATGGCAGCCACCGGGCTATTGGTCAGCCTGCTGCTGATCGTTGCGGCGCTGGGGCCCTGGATGGTCAATCTGCTATATGATCCGCGTTACGCCGCCGCCGGGGCGGTGGTGACGCTGCTGGCCTGTATGCAGATCCCGATGTTGGTAACGCTGACCTATGACCGGGCGGCGCTTGCCAGCGGGGACAGCCGCGATTTCTTCTACCTGTCGCTGGTGCGGGCTGTGGTGCTGCTGCTGATGTTGGCGCTTGGCCTGTCTTATTGGGGGCTGATCGGCGCCATTCTGGGCATCGGGTTGGCGGCCCTTTTGACCTATCCCGCGGTGGTCTGGCTGGCCCGTCGTCAGGGTGCCTGGGACCCGTTGCATGACATCGCCTATACCGGATTGGGGCTGGGCGTTTCAGCACTGCTATTGGTGCTGCATTGGGAAACAATTCAGACCATCAGCGGCTAAATCCCCGTAGAATCCGCGGGGAATCTACGTCTTTCGGTTAGGAAATCCGCAATTGAGCGGGGGAATCCCACCTCTGCGCCTCAAAGAGTCCACATTTTTCCCGTATGTTGTTTAGAAGATAACTGTTTAATTGAGTTTGTTTTAATGTCGGAAACAATGCACTCTCAGCCCTCCCCAAACCCCGAGGAGGAGGACAGGACCGCGGAGATTGCCATCGTTGGCATGGCTGCGCGCCTGCCCGGTGCGCTGTCGATTGAGGCCTATTGGGAAAATCTGAAAAACGGCATTGAATCCATCCGCTCCCTGAGCCGCGATGAGCTGATTGCCAGCGGTGAGGCGGCCCATCTGATCGACCGCCCTGACTACGTCGCCGCCGCAGCCCCGCTGGACGGCTACAAAGCCTTCGACGCCGAGTTTTTCGGATTTTCCCCGAAAGAGGCGGCGATTCTGGATCCGCAGCATCGCCAGTTTTTAGAAACCTCGTGGGAGGCTTTGGAAAATGCCGGCCATATGCCTGAGGGTTTCGATGGTCCAATTGGCGTCTTTGGTGGCTGTGGCATGGGCAGCTATTTCTATTTCAACATCTGCTCAAACCGCGATCTGGTTGATGACACCGGCATGTTCTTGCTGCGCCATACCGGCAATGACAAGGATTTCATGACCACGCGTCTCAGCCATGTGCTGGACCTCAAAGGCCCCTCGATCAATGTGCAGACCGCCTGTTCCACCTCGCTGGTGGCCACCCATTACGCCTGTCAGTCGCTGCTGAACGGCGAATGTGACATGGCGCTGGCTGGCGGGGTCACCATCGAATTGCCGCAGGACCGGGGTTATCTGTTCAAAGAGGGGGAAATCCTGTCACCCGACGGTCACTGCCACGCCTTTGACCACCGTGCACAGGGTACTGTTTTCGGCTCAGGCGCCGGGGTGGTGGTGCTGCGCCGGCTTGAGGATGCACTGGCCGATGGCGATCACATCTGGGGCGTGATCAAGGGCACCGCGGTCAACAATGACGGATCTGCAAAAGCCGGCTACCTGGCCCCTTCGGTCGATGGTCAGGCGGCAGCGATTGCCGATGCTCACGCCCTGTCCAAGGTCACGGCCGGCAGCATCGACTACGTCGAATGCCACGGCACCGGCACCTATCTGGGCGACCCGATCGAAGTGGCCGCGTTGACGCAGGCCTTTCAGGAAACGACAGATGCTCAGGGTTTCTGCCGCATCGGGTCGGTGAAAACGAACATCGGTCATCTGGACACCGCTGCCGGTGTGGCAAGCCTGATCAAGACCAGCCTTGCGCTGCATCACAAACAGATGCCGCCGACATTGGGCTATGAGGCGCCGAACCCGGCGATTGATTTTGAAACCTCCCCTTTCCGCGTCAATGACAGCCTGCGGGACTGGCAGCGCCGCGATGGCCCGCGCCGGGCAGGTGTAAATTCCCTTGGGGTGGGCGGCACCAACGCCCATGCGGTTCTGGAAGAGGCGCCGGAACGCGCGGCCTCAGAGCCGGGCGATTTCCCGTTTCAGATCCTCACGCTATCTGGCCGCACCAAAGGTGCGCTTGAGGGCAACACCACCCGGCTGGCCGAGCATCTGCGCCAACGCCCGGATCAGCCGCTGGCAGATATTGCCTGGACGTTGAAGAACGGCCGCCGCGCCTTTGAACAGCGCCGGGTTGTTGTGGCGGAGACCCATGCTGAGGCCGCCGATCTGCTGGAACAAGGCAATCCGCGCCGGGTCTTCACCCATACCGCCCTTGAGGCGCCAGAGGTGGTCTTCATGTTCCCCGGCGGCGGCGCGCAATATGCTGGCATGGCGCGCGACCTCTATGAGGTGGAACCGGTCTTCGCCGATTGGATGGACCGGGGTTTGGCCCATCTTGAGGGCAAGATTGATTATGACCTGCGCGCGCTCTGGCTGCCGGAACCGGGTGCTGAGACCGCGGCGGATGAGGCGCTGAAACAGCCCTCTGTGCAACTGCCGCTGATCATGATCACCGAATATGCGCTGGCCCAGCTCTGGATCAGCTGGGGGGTGAAACCGGCAGCGCTGGTGGGCCATTCGATGGGGGAAAACACCGCCGCCAGTCTGGCGGGGGTCCTGTCCTTCACCGATTGTATCGATCTGGTGCACCTGCGCGGGCAGCTGTTTGACACGGTGCCCGCGGGGGGCATGCTGTCTGTTGCCCTGCCGGCCGATCAGCTGCGCCCGCTGCTGGGCCGCGATCTGGATCTGGCCAGCGTCAATGCGCCGGGCCTGTCGGTGGCCACCGGGCCGGACGCCGCGCTGGAGCGCCTGCAAGCGGAGCTCGCGGAGCGTGACATTGAGTGCCAGCGCATTGCCATCGATATCGCTGCACACAGCCGCATGTTGGACCCGATCCTGGATCGCTTCCGCAGCTTCCTGCAGACGATCCCGCTGCAGCCGCCGCAGATCCCCTTTGCCTCCAACCGAACCGGGGCGATGATCACCGCGGAGGAGGCGCAGGATCCCGAATACTGGGTCGCCCATCTGCGCAATACGGTTCTCTTTGCCGATTGCATCAGCACCCTGGCCGCGCCCAGCGCCCGCGTCTTTCTTGAGGTCGGGCCAGGCAAGGCGCTCAGCTCGCTTGCGACGCAGCATCCTGATGTCAGCGCCAATCAGGTGATCTCCAGCCTGCGCCATCCCGAAGATGACATCGCCGATGACAGCTATTTCGCAGCCATGCTGGGCCGGATCTGGGCCGTGGGTGTGGATTTTGACTGGGATCAGTTCTGGGGCGAAGGGCGGCGCAATCGCGTTGTTTTGCCGACCTATGCGTTCCAGCATCAGGACTATTTCATTGAACCCGCCAGCGATCACGCCGGCACGCAGCCCGATGCCGCACAACGCTGGTTGATGCGGCAGGAGGATATGGCGGATTGGGCCTATGCCCCACGTTGGAGCCCACGCTACGCCGATTGCAGTCTGGATGTAGCCGGTGATCTGAGCGAACTACCGCCACAGAACTGGCTGATCTTTGAAGATGCCCACGGCCATGGCGCCGCGCTGACCGCCAAGCTGCGACAGGCCGGGCAAGAGGTCACAACCGTGCGCCCCGGTGATGGGTTTGCCAAAGTATCGAACGGCTACCTTTTGGCGCCGGAACATGGTCGGGTCGGTTATGACCGTCTGATGCAGGATCTGTCCGCGCAAGACAGAATGCCCGACCGCATTGTCCACCTTTGGCTGCTGACCGAGGATGAGCGCTGTCGGCCCGGATCCTCTTTTTTCCATCGCAATATGGAATATGGCTTCTACGCGCTGTTGTACCTGAGCCAGGCGATGAGCGAACAGGGGTTAAGCGATCTGCACATGACGGTGGTGACCTCAGATGCGATGCAACAGCGTGATGAACGCCTGCGCTATCCTGAAAAGGCCACTGTTCTAGGGCCCGTGCAGGTGATCCCGCGCGAATTCCCAGGCGTGACCTGCGCCGTGCTGGATCTGCAGGCGGCACAGGGCAAATCAGGGCTGAAATCACGCGGCAAGGCACTGGGCAAGGCAATGGGCGAATCGCCCCTGCTGATCCCACTGCTGGAGGAGGTGTTGGCGACACCGGCCAACACCATCGCCGCCCTGCGCCGTGGCAAACGCTACGCGCTGGACTACGCGCCTGTGCCTTTCACCCCCGACGAAACGCCTCAACCCAGTGCCGACATGCTGCGCGAGGGTGGCACCTATATGATCACCGGCGGTTTTGGCGGCATTGGTCTGACCCTGGCCGGCACGCTGATCGAGTGCTGCCACGCCAATGTGGTCCTGCTGTCGCGCCATGCCCTGCCCGACCGTGACCGCTGGGCCGACCACCTGCACAGTCATCCGGCCACCGATGCCTCCAGCCGCCGCATTCGCGCGGTGCAACAGCTGGAGGAGAAAGGCGGCAAGGTTCTGGTGCTGGCTGCCGATGTCTCCAACGTCGAAGACATGCGGATCGCCCAGCGCATGGCCCGGGATGCCTTTGGTGACATTCACGGCGTCATTCACGCGGCGGGCGTCATCAAAGACGCACCGATCCTTGGCAAGTCACTGAGCGACATCGAAGCGGTGTTCACCCCCAAAATCCACGGCACCGAGGTGCTGGATCAACTGTTCCCGGATGGCAGTCTGGACTGGCTGGCAGTCTTTGCTTCCAGCTCCACCGTGACCGCGCCTGCGGGACAGGTGGATTATGTCGCGGCCAACGCCTTCCTGAACGCCTGGGCGCAGTCCCGCAGCGGTGGCAAGACTCGGGTTCTGTCCCTCAACTGGGGGGTCTGGGCAGAGGTCGGCATGGCCGCCGAAGCGATGGAGGCCCGCCGCCAGCCAACCGCCACGCTGCCGGGGCGCCCCTCAGGTCAGGCATTGCTGGGTGACATGCGGGATGACGCCAATGGCAACCGCCAGTTCCAGCGCAGCCTGTCGGTCAAGGATTGGGTGATGGATGAACACCGCACCAAAGCGGGTGACATTCTGCTGCCCGGCACCGGCTATCTGGAACTGATCGATGAAGCTTTGAAAGCCCAGGGCGAATCCGGCCCGTATGAGGTGCGGGATTTGTTGTTCCTGGCACCGCTAGCCGTGCAGGAGGATGGCACCACTGACATGCGGCTCAGCTTGCCGCGCAGTGATCTGGGCTATGACGTCATGGTCGAAAGCGCCACCGGGGGAACCACTGGATCAGCGGCAACGGGCTACGGCCCCAATGCCGAGGCCGCGATTTCGCTGCGCGCGCTCACCCGCCCCGCGCCGCTGGATCTCGACCACCTGCGCCGCCGCTGCGGACAGGCGCGCCGGGGCGACGGGCCGCTGGTGGCCCCACAGGAAAAACACCTGTCCTTTGGTCCCCGCTGGAAGGTGCTGCACAGCACGGCGTTTGGCGCTGGTGAGGGTATCGCAGATCTGGCCCTGCCTGCGGATTATGCCGCGGACCTGCAGAGTTACCGCCTGCACCCCGGCCTGCTGGACATCGCAACCGGCTGGGCGATGGAATTGATCGCCGGATACCAGGGGCACCACCTCTGGGCGCCGGTCAGCTATCACCGGGTTCGGGTCTATGCCCCGTTGGAAGCGCAGATCACCTCCTGGGTGCGCAGCGCCGAGCAGAACAGCACCCAACATGCGACCGCCAGCTTTGACATCACCCTGACCGCCGCCGACGGCACCGTCCTGATGGAGATTGAAGGCTTCTCAGTGCGCAAACTGACCGGCGGGTTGAGCCTCAGCACCGCCAAACCCGCCACGGCGGTGGAGGACCGCCCACTGTCCGCGGCCGAGGAACGGCTGCAGCACAACATCAGCCAGGGTATTCGCCCGGCTGAAGGCGCCATGGCCTTCCTGCGGGCGCTAAGCGTGCCGCAGACACAGCTGGTGATTTCCTCACTGGATCTGCCCGCACTGGTGGCGCAAGCGGGTCAGACGCAGGATACGCCTTCCAGCGCACAAAGCTTCCAGCGGCCGGAGTTGGATCAGGACTATGCCGCGCCAGAATCCGAGGTGGAAAAACGCCTCGCCGGGTTCTTCCAGGATCTGCTGGGGGTTGATCAGGTGGGGATCGATGACAGTTTCTTTGATCTTGGCGGCCACTCCCTGATTGCCGTGCGCCTTTTTGCCCAGATCAAAAAGGCCTATGGCAGCGATTTCCCGATCTCACTGCTGTTTGAGGCCCCGACCATCCGCAAAATCGCGGCCCAGATCCCGGATCAGGGCAGCCCGTCAGACCAGCAGACCGACAATGTGGTGCCGCTGGTGCCTGAGCGGCGCTTCACCCATGTGGTGCCGATGCATCAGGGCGAAGGCGGCGCGGGCACCCCGTTCTTCTTGGTCGCGGGCATGTTTGGCAACGTGTTGAACCTGCGCCACCTGGCTGCTTTGCTGGGGACCGACAGGCCGTTTTACGGGCTTCAGGCGCGCGGTCTGTTTGGTGAGGCCACACCGCATCACTCAATCCCTGAGGCCGCGCGGGACTACATCGCTGAAATGCGCAAGGTGCAGCCCAATGGCCCCTACATGCTGGGCGGGTTTTCCGGCGGCGGCATCACCGCCTATGAAATCGCGCAGCAGCTGAAAGCCGCAGGTGAAGAGGTTGAGCTGCTGGTGATGCTGGACACGCCCCTGCCACAACGCCGGCCGCTCAGCCGCCGCGACCGGCTGGCGATCCAGTGGCTGGAGCTGAAAACCAAAGGCCCGCGTTACGTGTTGAACTGGGCCAAGAACCGGCTGCAGTGGGAATGGGAAAAACGGCGCAAACCTGAGGCGGCGCAACACGTGCCGGCAGAGCCAGAGGCGCAGTTCCACGACGCCGCGATTGAGGCCGCATTCCTGGAGGCGGTTGCCAGCTATGATCTGGCACCATGGGACGGGCCGCTGCAGCTCTACCGCCCGCCGTTGCAGGGCCGCTGGCAGGTGGCGCCGGACCGTCTGGTGAACAGCGAACGGGCCTATGTGCTTTATGACAACGATTGGGGGCAATGGGCCCGCAAGCTTGAGGTGTTCGAAGTGCCCGGTGATCACGATTCGATGGTTCTGGAACCCAATGTCCGGGTGCTGGTGGCGCGGCTGCGCGATGCGCTCACCCGGATTGAGGCGCGCAAGCGCACGCCCAACCGTGGCAACGCGCCCCAACCGACCAAGAAGGCAGCCGAATAGATGAACACCGCCGCCTCTTTCCCATCCGCCCGGGTGCTGACCATCGTGCTGAACTATCGCACCGCCGAGATGACTTTGCGCGCCGTTGCTGCCGCGCGCAGGGCGATGCAGGGCATTGATGGGACGATCATCGTGGTCGACAATGACTCGCAGGACGGGTCCTTTGACCAGATGAGCGCCCATGTCACGGCGGAGGGCTGGGCGGATGTCACGGTTCTGGCGGCAGGGCGCAACGGCGGCTTTGGGGCGGGCAACAACTGCGGCATTTTGGCCGGGCTGTCCGATCCAGAGACCACGCCTGATTTCATCTATGTGCTGAACTCCGACGCCTTCCCGGAACCGGACGCCATCCAAAGCTTGCTGGACCATATGTTGGCCCATCCGCAGACCGGATTTGCCGGCAGCCTGATCTATGGCGAAGACGGCGTGCCGCATATGTCGACCTTCCGCTTCCCCTCGCTGCCGGGGGAGTTGGAGGGCACAATGCGGTTTGGACCGGTGTCCCGCCTGTTGAAAAACCATCAGGTGCCGATGCCGCCGCCTGAGCACAGCCAGCCGGTGGATTGGGTGGCCGGGGCCAGCCTGATGATGCGGGTGTCGATGCTGCGGGATATCGGCCTCTTTGATGAGGCGTTTTTCCTGTATTTTGAAGAAACAGATCTGTGCCTGCGCGGGCAGCGTGCGGGCTATAGTGTTGATTTCGTGCGCGAAAGCCGGGTGATGCACATCGGATCTGTCTCAACCGGGATGGGCGGCTGGGCACGGACACCGCGCTATTGGTTCCAGTCGCGCTGGTATTACCACGTGAAAAACCACGGAAGGCTGCATGCCCTCTGCGCCAGTATACTGCATCTGATCGGTGGGAGTTTTCACCGATTGAGGCGTGTCCTGCGGGGGCGCCGTTCGGTGGATCCGCCTGTGTTCCTGCGCGATCTCATCCGTCATGATGCTGCCGCGTTGTTCCGCCCCTTGAGCGCCCCGCAGATCCCCCAATTGCCAGACGTTCCGCAAGGGGTCACGCCACCCCGCACCAGCGTCAGCCCGGAGGTTTAGATGAACCCGTTTTCCACCGTTCTGATCGGCAATGAATCCCTTTTGGTACAATGCGGTGACCTGCTGCACCGACGTGGGCACCTGATCCGGGCCGTTGTCACCCGCAACCCTGACGTGGCCACCTGGGCCCAAAAGCAAGGGCTGCAGGTTCTGGCCCCCGGCGCCGATCTGGCCGCCGAACTGCAACCGGGGTTTGACTGGCTGCTGTCCATCGCCAACCTCGACATGATCCCGGCTGCGGTACTGGACATGGCTGCCAAAGGTGCGGTCAATTTCCACGACGGGCCACTGCCGGCCTATGCAGGGCTCAACGCGCCGGTGTGGGCGCTGGCCAACGGCGAAACCCGCCATGGCATCACCTGGCATCTGATGACCGAAGCGGTGGACGAAGGTGACATTCTGCTGCAACGGATGTTCGACATCGGTCCAGAAGACACCGCGCTGAGCCTCAACACCAGCTGCTATGAGGCCGCGATTGACAGTTTCCCCGCCCTGATCGACGCGCTGGAGGCCGATCTGCCCGATCGCCAGCCACAGGATCTGAACCAACGCAGCTATTATGGGCTAACCCACCGCCCCGCCGCAGCGGCCCGGCTGGATTTCACCCGCCCCGCCGCCAACCAGCAGGCACTGGTGCGGGCACTGGATCATGGCGCCTATTGGAACCCCATCAGCTGCGCCAAGATTGTGATAAACGCTCAGATCCTGCTGGTTGGTCAGGCCCAGGTAGAGACCAGCAGCAGCACACCAGGCGCGGTTCTGGCCGTTGATCCTGATGGGGTGACCGTCGCCTGTGCTGAGGGTGCACTGCAATTGACGGGGCTGCGCAGCCTTAACGGTGCAGCGGTTGACCCCAGCACCTTAACGCAGGTCGGCGATATGCTGGAAAGCCCCAATGCTGGGTTCACAACGCAGGTCGATGCCGCATTGCACCCCGCCATTCGGGCCGAGGCCAAGCTGCGCCCGCTGTTTGAAACCCTACTGCCTGCAGATCTGCCCTGCGCTGCAACTAGTGAACAGGGGCTGCGCGAATTGGCGCTATCCTGCACCGCAGAGGAAGCAACGGTTGCCCTTGCCGTGATGGCCGCACATCTGGCCGAAGGTGATCATGTTGATCTGGCCTTTACCCAACCCAGCAAAGGCATCGCAGGCGCCTATCTGTTGAACTGGTCCCCCCTGCGGGTGATGACCTCAGGTACTGTCACAGAAGCCCGCGCTGAGGTCACCCAAGCCCTCAAGAAGGTGCGCCAATTGGGCCCTGTCGCTGCGGATCTGCCTGCCCGCCTGCCCGGTATACAACACCCGGCCATGCCGCAGCTGGCGATCAGCGATCAGGCGCCCCATCCTGACGCGGCAATCACGCTCTGCCTGACGCCTGAACCGGTGCTGAAGGCCGATGCGGCACGGGTCAGCGACGCGTTGTTGCAGGTCATTGCCGCCCGGATCGCACATGTTTTGGCACAGAACGGGCGGATCGAAGACCTGAACCTGATGAGCGAGGCGGAACATCAGCTGCTGACCCGGGACTGGAACAACACTGCCGTTGACTTTGATGCCGACCTTTGTGCGCATCAGATGTTTGAACGGCAGGTTGCCGAAACACCCCATGCCACCGCGCTGGTCGTGGAAGGCGAAAGCTTCAGCTATGTCGAGTTGAACGCCCGGGCCAATCAGGTGGCCTATGTGCTCCGCGATATGGGGGTGAGGCCCGGCACGCTGGTGGGCCTTAACACGCAGCGCACGCCGCACCTGCTGATTGGCGCCTTGGGGATCCTGAAAGCTGGCGGCGCCTATGTGCCGCTGGATCCCGCCTTCCCCGCCGATCGTATCGCGCTTTATGTCGAAGACAGCGCCTGTCAGGTGATCGCCACCCAGCAGGGCATGCTGAGCGATCTACCGGATCATCAGGCCGAGGTGCTGGCACTGGACAGCGATCCGCGCATCCTGTCGGCCCCGACGGACAATCTGGAGGTCGCGGTCGCGGGCCATGACATGGCCTATATGATCTATACCTCCGGCTCCACCGGACGGCCCAAAGGGGTGATGGTCCAACATCGCAACGTGTCGAACTTCTTCACCGGTATGGATGATCGCATCGACCACGCGGCGGGATCGGTCTGGCTGGCGGTGACCTCGCTCAGCTTCGACATTTCGGTGTTGGAGCTGTTCTACACCCTCGCCCGCGGCTTCAAACTGGTGCTCTCCTCGGACGAAAACCGCGCGCTGGTCTCTTCCGGGCGGATCAATCAGACCGGCAAGGGAATGGAGTTTTCGCTGTTCTACTGGGGCAATGACGATGGTGTCGGCCGCGATAAATATGAGCTGCTGTTTGAAGGCGCCAAGTTTGCCGATGCCAATGGGTTCTGCGCTGTCTGGACGCCGGAACGCCACTTCCACGCCTTTGGTGGCCCTTACCCGAACCCGTCTGTCACCGGCGCGGCAGTGGCGGCGCTGACCAAAAATCTGGCCGTGCGCGCAGGCAGCTGCGTCGCGCCGCTGCACCATCCCGCCCGTGTGGCCGAAGAGTGGGCGGTGATCGACAACCTGACCAACGGGCGCACCGGTTTGGGTATCGCCTCGGGTTGGCAGCCGCATGACTTTGTGCTGCGCCCCGAAAACACCCCACCGAACAACAAACCGGCGATGCTGGAAACCATCGAACAGCTGCGCGCCCTGTGGCGCGGTGAAGAGGTGGAATTTCCGATGGCAGACGGATCGATGCATGGCGTGGTGACACAGCCGCGCCCTGTGTCAAAAAAGCTGCAGGTCTGGGTGACCACCGCAGGCAATCCGGACACCTGGGTCGAGGCAGGCCGGATTGGCGCCAACGTGCTGACCCACCTTCTGGGGCAGTCGATTGAGGAGGTCGGGGACAAGATCAAGCTTTACCACGAAGCGCTGCGCGAGGCGGCGCATGATCCGGCGGAGTTTACCGTGACCCTGATGCTGCACACCTTTGTGGCTGAGGATCGGGAAAAGGCGCGCGAGATTGCCCGCGACCCGATGAAAGACTACCTGCGCTCCGCCGCTGGGCTCATCAAACAATTCGCCTGGGCCTTCCCAGCCTTCAAACGTCCCGAAGGGGTGAACAACGCTTTTGAACTGGATCTCGGCACGCTGGACGGCGAAGAGATGGAGGCGATCCTTGATTTTGCCTTCCTGCGGTATTTTGAGGATTCCGGCCTTTTCGGCACGGTTGAGGATTGTCTGGACCGGGTCGAGGATCTGAAGCGCATCGGCGTGGATGAAATCGCCTGCCTGATCGATTATGGCATCAAAAAACAGACCGTGCTGAACGGGCTGACCCATCTGGCCGAGGTGCTGAAAGGCGCCAATATGGGATCAGATGTGGCCGCGGATGACTTCTCCATCGCGGCGCAGATCGTGCGGCATGAGGTCACCCATCTGCAATGCACCCCGTCGATGGCGCGGATGATTGCCATGAACGATGAAGCGCGAGGGGCGCTGTCGCGGGTGAAACACCTGATGATCGGGGGCGAGGCCCTGCCCGGCGATCTGGTGACGGACTATGCCCAGATCACCAAGGCCAGCATCGAAAACATGTATGGCCCCACCGAAACCACCATCTGGTCCACCACTGAAACGGCATGTGCAGATGAGGTTACGGTCAACATCGGCACACCGATTGCCAACACGCAGGTCTACGTTCTGGATGAGGCGATGCAGCCCGTGCCACTGGGTGTTCCGGGCGAGTTGTATATCGGCGGCGCGGGCGTCACCCGTGGCTACTGGCAGCGCGATGACCTGACTGCAGAACGGTTCCTCAGCGATCCCTTCCTGGAGCAAAACCGCATCTATCGCACCGGCGATCTGGTGCGCTGGCGGGGTGACGGGCGGCTTGATTTCCTGGGCCGCGCCGACCATCAGGTCAAGCTGCGCGGCTACCGGATTGAACTGGGTGAGATCGAGGCCGCTATGACGGCCCACCCCGGCATCAAACAGGCCGTGGTGATCGCCCGCGAAGACAGTCCCGGCAGCGCGCGTTTGGTCGGCTATGTCACAACGGACAGCCCCCTGAATGAGGCTGCGCTGCGCCGCACTGTGGCGGCGTCCCTGCCGGACTACATGGTGCCAACGGCCTTTGTTGCGCTGCAAGACTTCCCGCTGACCCCCAACAAAAAGATCGACCGCAAAGCACTGCCCGCACCGCAGACCACGGGCGCCGGGGCCGTGGCTGCCCCCAGCCGGCTGGGCGATACCGTGCAGCAAGAGGTGGCCGCGATCTGGTCTGCCATACTGGGCGTTTCCAACATCGGGGCGCGCGACAACTTCTTTGACCTTGGCGGCCATTCCCTGCTGGCGGTTCAGGCGCATCGGGAAATCCGCGAAAAACTGGGGGCGAAAACCCTTGGGATCACAGACATATTCCAATTCCCTGTTTTGTCTGCTCTATGTGATAAAGTGAGAGAATCGATGGACATCGCCCCTTCGGGTGCCGCACCATCGAGCGAACAGGAAACAACAACCAGCGCCCGCGCAACCGCGATGTCCCGTCGCAAGGAAATGCGGGCCCGACGGATGGTCAGAAACAGGCACTGATGCAAAGCCATGAAAGAAGATAGGGTCCGCCTCGCACTTCAGGAACTGTTCGGACCTCAGGTCGGCATTGGCGTCACAGACCCTCGGTCTGACAACTATCTGTTGATGGACTCCGAAAAAGAGGCCGTGGCCCGCGCCGTACCCAAGCGCCTGCGCGAATTTTCGGCTGGCCGTGCCGCCGGGCGCGAAGCGCTGAGTGAGATCGGATTTCGCCGCAGCGCCATCCCCAGATCCCGCGATCGCACCCCGGTTTGGCCCGCCGGCATCGTTGGCTCAATCAGCCATTGTGACAGCCTGTGCTTGGCGGCGGTCTGCCACATCAAAACTTGGCGTTCGATCGGCTTGGACATTGAAGGCGACGCGCCGCTGCAGAAAGAAGCCTGGCCGATCATCCTGACCCAGCAAGAGGAACAGGACCTGAAAAAGATCCCGCGCTGGCGCCGGGCCCGTCGGATCAAGGCGCTGTTTTCGATCAAGGAAGCTGTCTACAAGGCGCAATACCCGCTGACCGGTGAAATCTGCGATTTTCACACGTTGAATGTGACGATTGACGGCAATCGCTTTGAGGCAACGTTTCTGCAGGATGTTGGGTCTTTCCAGACCGGGTTTGTGGCCACAGGTGGCTTTGCTGAGGTGGATCGCTATGTCGTCTCCTGCTGTATGATGGAAGATCGCTAAGATGCCCGGCGGCGCTATATTGCCTTGGCTTAAACGCCGCTGGCGGCTGGCCTCTGGTGTGGCGCTGGCCGGTCTCGCCGCGCTTACGGGGGCAACAGTTCTGCGCGCGCCCGCCAGCCTGACCCCGCAGGAGATCGACACGCTTTACAGCGTTCCGTTGCCCGCCCCGGATGAGCCGATGCAGGTGTTTCACCTGGGTCATTCGCTGGTGGGCCGCGATATGCCGGTGATGTTGCAGCAACTGGTCACGGCCCATTTTGGCGCAGGTGGCACAGCAGCCCAGCATCATTCGCAACTGGGCTGGGGCACCCCGCTGCGCGCCCATTGGGATCCGTCCGAGCCGATCAATGGTTTTGACAGCGAAAACGATCACCCCAATTACCGCGACGCCAAAGCGGCACTGGCCTCTGGCGATTACGACGCCGTTGTCCTGACCGAGATGGTCGAGATCCGCGATGCCATCGCCTATTTTGAAACTGCGGACTATCTGGCCCGTTGGGCCAGAGCCGCGCGCGCCGGCAATCCCGCGGTCCGTGTCTACCTCTATGAAACCTGGCATGAGGTCACAGATCCTGAGGGTTGGGTGACCCGGTTGGACCGGGATCTGACGCGCTATTGGCAGGATCAGATCCTCTGGCCGGCGGTTGCGCAGGACCCTGATCGCCAGCCAATTCACCTGATCCCGGCAGGTCAGGTCATGGCCGCCTTTACCCGCCGGGTTGAGGCGGCGGGTGGCGTCACCGATGTGACAGATCGCCAAAGCCTGTTCCAACGCAGCGAATCGGGTGAGCTGGACCCGATCCATATCAACGATTTGGGGGCCTATCTGGTGGCGCTGACCCATTTTGCTGTGCTCTACCAGCACTCGCCCGTTGGTCTGCCGCATCAGCTGACCCGCGCCGATGGCAGCGATATGCAAACAATCGCGGCGGAAACCGCAGCATTGATGCAGGAAACCGTCTGGTCCGTGGTGTCAGGCCAGCCTTACAGCGGATTTCCGGCCAAATAAGGCACAAATGTGGCGCTGATTTACGATCTGGAATTAGATTGTTTCCGCCATATTTGCCTTAAAATCTTGGTAGAAATACGGCGGGGCTGCTAAATTGTGACACAGTCATGGCGGGCGTGTTTGGCCCGCAGGTTTCGCGACGGTACCGCACAACAGGACGTAACATGAGCCCTTTGATCTCTCTCTCCAGCCTCTACCGGGTGATCCGCCGCCGCGCGTTCTTCATCTGTGTCGTGGCGCTTTGTGGCTCGATCCTGTCTGTGCTCTACGCGCTGAACCGCCCCGCCACCTATGAGGCCAGCGCGGTCATCCAGATTGAGGCCCCGCAAGTGGCCGCTGCGCTGCCCGGTTCCACCGCGATTGCCACCAGCAACAACCGCAACCGGCTGAAACTGATCGAACAGAAGCTGATGTCGCGCGACAGCGTCGCCGCGGTGGTCGACAAATTTGATCTGTTCAGCCGCGAAAGCAGCCTGACCGAGGGCGAAAAGGTCGCCGCTTTGCGCGAATCCGTTGAGATTGTCGAACTGATCGATCCCACCCAGGCCTGGCGGCCGGATGTGCAGCCCTCGGGGTTGGTGATCACGGTGCGGCTGGACAATGCGGTGCAGACCGCTGAGGTGGCCAATGAGCTACTGGCGCAGGTGTTGGTTGAGGGCAAGAAGCGCAGCGAAAGCCAGACAACCCAAACCCTGGCCTTCTTTGAAACCGAAGAGGACCGGATCAGCGCCGCCATCGAAGCGCTGGAAATTGAGTTTGCCCGCTACAAGGAACAAAACGCCCCGTCACTGCCCAGCGCCATCGCCGATCAGCGTGAACAGCTGGCGCGGCTGCGCACCAATCAGTTGGAGCTGGAAAATCAGCTAATCCAGATTGAGACCAGCTCAGAACGGCTGCGCGCCGACGAACGCGCGCGTCAGGCCGATATTCTGCGCCAGCAGGTGGCGCTGGTGAACGAACGGTTGGCCGTGGTTGAGATGGCGCTTGCCAAAGCTCCGGAGGTCGAACGGGTGTTTTCCCTGATGTCGCGGCAGCTGGAACAGTTGCAGGCGGAATATCAGACCGTCACCACCCGCCGGACCGAAGCGGCCATGGCGCGCCAATTGGAAAGCCAGGATCAATTCGAACGGTTTGAAGTGCTGGAAACAGCCCTTGTGCCGGATTACGCGGTTTCCTCAGGCAAACGTAAGATCGCCATGGCGGGTGGCGTGGCCTCACTGCTGGCTGCGCTTGGCATGGCCTTTCTGCTGGAGCTGATGAGTCCGGTTCTGCGCACCAGCCGCCATGTGGAGAATGAACTGGATATCCGGCCAGTGGTCATCATCCCGCAGCTGAAAAAGCCACGCCGCAGCAGCTGGTTCTGGCGGGCAACGCCGGCAACCTTGGCCACGGGTGCGGCGCCGCTGACCTTCAAGGCGCGGATCCTGGATTTCCTGTCTACTATTTAATGGCAGGTCGGCTCAGTAGCCGTATTCGTCACCTGTGGCGTCTTCGGCCTTGTTCAGCACCACCCCCAGAAGCGGCACATCCTCACCCAGACGGCGCATCACTTCGCGCACTTCGGCGCCACTGGTGCGGGTGCCGTCAATCACGATCAGAACCCCATCGAAATTGGATTTGAAGGCGATCACATCGTCATTGGCCAGCGCTGGCGGCAGATCAAACAGCACCACATCAGGGTGCAGTTCCGCCTCCATCCGGGACAGACGATCGCGGGTGGCGGGCTGTTGCATCAACTCGCTGGCGAAGGGTTCCACACGATCATTCATCGCGATGGCCAGATTGTCCCCCAGCGACATATCGTTCTGATCGAACTTGAAAAACTGATCGCGAGTCTCAATCTCACCACGCAGGTAAGCGCCCATGCTGCCGACATCCCGCAGGCCCAGCGTTTTGGCGACACTGGGGTTGCGCATGTCCATATCCATCAGAACCGTGCGGCAGTTTTCATATCGTGACAGCGCGACCGCCAAATTGACCGAGACAAAGGTTTTGCCACAATCCCGCGTGGGGGAGGTGATCGCGACACGGCGCCATCCATTGTCACTCAGCGCCTGCACCAAACGCGCGCGCAGCACATCAAAGGCGGCATGCACCGGGTTTTTGCGGCTGGCGGTGATGATCAGATTGCGCATCATTTGCTGACGCTGCACGGGCATCGGGCCGAGGTCATTCCAGCCATCATCCCCCGGCGGCTGTTCGGACGGCTGCTCTGCCTCCGGCTCAGGGGTCACTTCGGTGTCTGGGTTGAGGATCAGCGGTTCAGGTGCAGCGACGGGCGCAACCTCTTCCGCCCGTTCCGTTGCGTCCACCTCAACATCATCCAGATCCAGAAACGGAAAGGCAGAGCGCAGGGCACGGTCTTCGCGGGCAATCTCCTCAGCGGAGCGGCCACTGCCCGACAACAGGCCACGGCGTTGAACAGGCGCAGCTTCAGTCACCTCCGCCGGCACCTCAACAGAGGCCTCAACCGGTGGATCAACCGGTGGATCAACCGGGGCCTCCTCTGGCGCCTTCGCTGGACGCTGCCGCATGCCACGGCGAAATCGTTTCGACTGCTCAACCATACTTTGCCTTCCCCTGTCCCTTGGGGTGTCAGCCCCTCAGGTCAGAGTGTTGTTGGCACGATTTTCAACATCACATGCCCGAACTTCGGGCGAATCGCGCACGTTCTCCCTGACAGGTAACGCCAGAACCTAGGCAAAATTGTGCCGCGATCGTGGTTAAGGCCCGACGCCGATCAGGGTTTACAGACCAAATAGATTGGCATCGCGAATGCCACGTTCAATGAACCGTTGTTGATCCGCCTCGGGGCGCCAGCCCAGAACCGCCTTAGGATGCGCATTGTCAAAAGGTGAAAAATGCGCCCGGCTCTGCCAGTCTTTGAGCGAGGGGCGCACCACACCATGACGGCGCAACAGCTTGGTTTTCAGCGCATATTTCACCGCATCCGCCGCCCAGAACACATGCAGATGGCCGGGCCTCACCTTGATCCGCGCACCCAAGGACTGATGGATGGCATCAAAATACCCGCGCGCGGACAGCATCGGTTCACCAATCAGGTTAAAACTCTGCCCAACAGCGGCGTCGTTAACCATCATCTGGATCAGCCCGTCTGACACATCATCGGCCAGCACAAAGGGCAGGATGTTGCGACCATTGCCCCAGATCCGAACCGCGCCGGCGCCATGCCAGCGGCCAATGCCCCAGTGCTGCAGCGGCCCACCTTCGCCGATCACAATGCCCGGACGGGCAATGACCAGTTGCAGCCCCTGATTGCGATGCATCTCCAACAGCCGGGCCTCACACTCGGCCTTAGAACGGGCGTAGAGGTTCCGCTCGGACATGTCGCCAAAATCGGTGTGTTCGGTGATCACCTGTTCGGGGTCTGACATGTCATAGGACGCAATGGTGCCGGTGTAGATCAGCCGTTTGACGCCCGCGGCCTGTGCCGCCTCCGCCACGCGCAGGGCGGTGCCCACGTCATTTTCCAGCGCCGCCTCCCAGGTGGTGTCCATCGACTTGGCCAGGTTAAAGACCGCATCCATGCCCTGCATCGCCTCGGTCAGACCTTCCAGATCACGCAGGCTGACCGCCACGGTTTCCACATGGTCAGCGATATCGTCAAAGGGTCCATGGCTGCCACGGCTCAGCACCCGCACGTCATAGCCCTGCGCCACCAGCCGACGGGTCAGGTTGCGGCCGATAAACCCGGTGCCGCCGATCACCATGACGGTAGGGTTCGGCGTGCCTTTGGCCGGCTTTGCCTCAACCGGGGTCGGCAGTTTGGCGAGGGTATCATCAATTGCCTGCATCACCTGCAGCGCCGCATCGGGGCCGAACCGGGTGTCGGGCGCAGCACCCCAGACCGCATCCACCATGCCCCGGAAACTCAGGCCATAAGGCGATTTCTGGTTCAGCGACACCAGCTGACGCGCCGCGTTCACCACACCCTCACGCAGGTGTTGCCCGGCAAGGGACATCTGTTTCAGAAACGGGTTCAGCACCAAGTCCGCCGCATTGTCAGACGACACGACCAACGTATCGGCGGCATAATCCATCCGTGCCACACCGGAAGACCCGCGCAGCGTCATTGAGCGATCATCGTGGGTTTCCACCAGCGACAGGTTGAGGGTCACCGCCACATCGCCCGCCTCCGCCAGAATGCGCCAGCCCTGATGGCGTACCGCGCCGCCCGGCAGGGTGATCGGGTGATTGACCTCCAGCTGTTTGATCGTCAGCGGCCCCAGCAGATCCACAGCCAGCGAAAACGGATGTGGCCCCAGTTCCAGCAGCAGGTTCTTGGCATCACGCAGCAGCCACAGGCCATAGGGCCCGGATCTGAGCGGTGCCAGCGGCAGGTTCCACTGCACCTCAAGCGCGGAAAGCCGCCCGATGCGCCCATCCTGCACCATCCGCTTCAGTCGGCCATAGGCCGGCACTGCAAGGAAGTTGTGACCGGCCGCAAACTGCACCCCGGCCGCCTTGGCTGCAGCCGTAATCTCCGCCACTTCGGCGGCGCTTTCGGCCACCGGTTTTTCCACCAGCACATCCAGCCCCGCCGCAATGCATTGCAACGCGATCGGCCGGTGCAGATTGGGCGGCGTCAGAATATGCACCGCATCCACGGTGTTCGCGGCCAGCATCTCCTCCACCGATCCATAGGCCGTCGCCCCATAGCCCGCCGCCAGATCCTGCGCCGCCGATGGCGACAGATCACAGATCGCTGTCACCGTGGCGTGGGGTGAGGCCTTCAGCGCATCCGCGTGCCATGTGGCAATATAGCCAGCGCCGATAATGCCGATGCGTTTGGGGGACTGGGCCAAATCGGGCCTCCTTACTTATACTCAATGATGCGCATGGCGCGGCCACGCGATTTGCGCAGATAGTAGCGCAACATTCCAAGAAGATTGGGAAATTTCGACAGGCTGAGGAAAATCGCCTGATGCAGTGCTGCCCTCGGCGGCAGACCTTCGCGTCGCAGCCCCTGAACGGTGCGGACATACGACAGCACGTAAAGCGCCAGCGCCCCCCACAGGAGTGGCATCCGAGCGAGAAGGCCAATCACGGCCAGCAGCGGCAGCAGGGCGCCAAAGATCATCACCCGCCGACGTTCCGGGCGGAAGTATTCCGGGTGCAGATCCCCGACCTGCGCAAACCCATGGCCCGAGCGGACAGCGCGTTGCCACCATTGGCCAAACCGCGTCATCGCCGCATCGTGCTGCGTCATCGCCACCGGGATCCGCAACAGCCGTTTGCCCGACTTACGCAGCCGGGTGCAAAACTCATCATCCTCGGCGGCGATCACCGTTGGATCAAAGCCGCCCACCGCGATGAAATCCGCGCTGCGCACCATCATGTCGCCGCCACAGGCGGGGATCTCCCCAGCGGGGCGGTGCCATTCAAACTCGACCAAAGCGTTGTAAATGCTTGCCTCCGGGTGGATTTCGGACCGCCAGCCGGTCACCACCGCCAGATCCTCCCGCCCGTCAAAGCCTGCTAAGGCCGAAGCGATCCAGCCGGGCGCCACACCACAATCGCCATCAACAAACTGCACGAACCGCGGCGGGGTGTCGCCCAATGCGGCAAAGCCAGCGTTGCGGGCGCGGGCGGCGGTGAAGGGCACCGTGGTGTCCAATTCGACCACCTCAACCCCCATCTCACGCGCCGCCGCAACCGAACCGTCGGTCGAGCCGGAATCGACATAGATCACCCGGTCCACCTGATCCTTCAGCGACGTCAGGCAGCGGATCAGCCGCGCCCCTTCATTGCGGCCAATGGCAACAGCGGCGACGGAGGCATCTGCAATTGGGCCGCTCATCCGTCGGCCCCTTCCACGTCCGGTCGTTTGGCGGGGGGCGGATGACCTGCCAGATAGGATCGGATCAGCTGGCCCAGCCGCGCGGCCTCCTGCTGAATGTCAAACTCAGCCCGCACCTTGGCGCGCCCGGCAGCCCCCATCGCGGCCGCTTGTGCCGGATCGCTCAGCAGGATCAGGATTGCCTGCTCCAACGCCTTGGCATCCCCTGGAGGGATCAGCTGACCACTGACGCCCTGTTCCACCAGCTCGGGAATACCGGCAATCTGTGTGGTGATCACAGGCAGGCCAGCCGCCATCGCCTCCATCAGCACCACAGGCACACCTTCTGCGAAACTGGGCAGAACCAATGCATCGACTTGCTGCAGATGTTCTGCCACCTCGCTCTGAGATCTGTAGCCCAGGAAATCAACCGCCTCCGCCAGGCCCAGCGCCTCGGCTTCAGTTTGCAACCAGGTGCGTTCCGGCCCGTCCCCGATCAGGGTCAGCCGCAGATCAGGCCTGATCTGGCGCGCCGCTTTCACCGCCTGCAACAGTAGCGGCACGCCCTTAACCGCCGCCAGCCGCCCCACGAACAACAGATGATTGCCCGGCCGTGCGGGCGATGCATCCACGTAGCGTTCCGGCTCCACCCCACAGTGGACGATATGCATCCGCTCCCAATGGGCGCGATCGGCAAAGCTCATCCCCTGCGAGCGACAGAAATCGCTGATACAGGCGGTGAAGCTGGCCCGGGCAATCTTTACATCCAGACGCCAGCGTATGGGTTCAAAGAAGATATCCGGCCCATGCAGCGTGAAACTATAGGGGATGCCGCTCAGCTCCTGGCAGAGCATGGCAACGGTGCAGCTGGCCTTGGCGATGTGATTGTGCAGATGCTGCACGCCCTGGCGACGCAGATGATCGGCCAGCACTACGGCTTCGGCAAAGTAAAACAGCTGATACAGCATTGGTTTCACCCCACCGGGTGAGGTCTGGCACGTCAGGCGCAGGGCGCGCAGATAGCGCGCGGGCGCTGTCAGGGCGCGCAGGTGAGCGCGCAGGCTGGTCAAAGGGCGCGCGGCGGCTTCCAGCACGTGAAAGGTGCGGGCCGCTTCGGCCTTTTGCTCCTCCCCAACCAGATGTTCGGCGCCGGTGCGGCGGATTGAGCAGGTGGCGACCTCAAATCCCTGTTCCCGCAGGGCCGCCACTTCGCGCTGGATAAACGTATCCGTGGCGCGCGGGTATTCCCCGGTCAGATAGGCGATTTTGATCGGTTCAGCCACGCGGTGCCTCCTGCGGAGGGGTGGCTTGCAGCGCCTCTTCCATCAGGTCGTCAAACCCGGCCTCTGGCTGCCAGCCCATGCGGCGCAAGGCGGCGTTGTCATAGCACAGCGGCAACATTCGATAACGTAGGGTTGGGGTCTTCAGCAGCCCGGACCGCAGACGCGATCCGGTAAGACGTGCCACAATCTCCAGCCAGCGCCAGGGCAAGGGCAGTGTGAGACGTGGCCAACCCGTTTTGCGGTGCGCAGCCAGATACTGCGCGCGGCTGGGCAAATCACTGTCCACCACATTGACCACCGCGCTTTCGCCACGCCCGGCAGCCTCAGCCGCCAGTCGCAGCGCTTGCGCGGCGTGCCGCAGATGCGCCAAAGGCAGGTCCCCAGCCGCTTCAAGGCGCAGCAATGCTGGTCCCAGGCCAATCCCCAGATGCGCATTCCACAGCCGGCCCGGGCCCCAGATGGCACCGATCCGCAGCACCTGCAGCGGCAGGCCTGCGTCTGAGGCGGCGGTGCTGAACAACAACTCCTGCCCCAGCTTGGCCCGGCAGTAGGTGTCACGCAGATGAGCGGCGTCTTCCAGCGGGGTGGTTTCATCAACCACTTCGCCGGGTCGCAAGCCCATTGCCCCATAAACCGCCATCGAACTGGCCAGCACAAAAGCAGGCGGCGTTTCGGTCCGCAGCGCGGCGATCAACAGGCTGCGACTGGCCTCAACCGTGTCACGCTGCTGGGTGGCGGCATCCCCGGCAAGAGAGGCCGCAAGATGCAGCACAACATCGGACTGTGGCACCGCCTTCAATTCCACCAGATCACCTTCGATGATCTCAATCCGTTGATCGATTTCCCATTCAATCGGGCAGGCCGAGGCATCGCGCACGATCAGCGTCAGATGATGGCCCACGATCAGGCACTGGCGCACCAGCTCCCGGCCCAGATAGCCCGTGGCGCCGGTGATCAGCAGGCGCAGCGACACAGGCGCGTCAGCCCCCTTGCCTTCATGTTTCACACTGCTGCCCACGTTCGGCGCCTCATCTCGCACGTCAGAATTCCTCTCGCCCCCGCCGATCTTAATGCGCCCAATCCATTGGGTCCATCGGCGTGCATGTGGTCGTCATCGCCTGCGCCCCGGTCGCTTCGCCCGCGTTTTGAATGGCCAATGTGACCTCATTAAGGTGAAGCGCAAAATCATTGGACAGCCGGCACGGGCGATTTTCGGCCAGCGCCGCCAGCATCTCAGCCGGTCCCAGCGTGAAATTCATCGCCGCAGCTCCGCGGCGCCCGACCTTGGGGTGGGTCGGTCCCGTCAATCGGATCCGTTTGCCAAACGGGCTATCAATCAAACGGCGGCGCAGCCGGAACCGTTTGTAAAACCGCACGGGCGCCGCGTTGTCCCAGGCCTTGCGCAAGGCCAGCACACCGGTGTCACCGATGACCCGGATCTGGTGATCATGTGGCGCCACGATCGAACAGGTCAGCCGCACCACCGGACCGTTTTCAAAGAACAACGTCGCCACAGAAACATCTGGCGCGCCACCGCGCACACCGCGTTTGTCAGGCAGGACCTCAGCCGAGGCCGCAACGACCGTGCGCACCGATCCAAACATCGCAATCAACCAGCTGAGGTAATAGCCCGCGTGTTCCAGCGTGCAGCCGACCCGAAATTCATCCTCATAGGGCCAGGGCGCGCCGCTTTCGCTGCGCCAATCCTCCACCGGGGCCTGCGGGATAAACCCATCATCCAGTTCCGCGTAAATCAGCCGGGGCACGCCCGCCACCTGATCGCGCACCGCCTTGGCCAGGGTTTGCGCCGCCTCACCCAGAACACTGCAAGGGGCTGAGGCCAGCATCACGCCACGCTCCTCCGCCATCCGGTGCAGGTCCTGCGCGTCCGTCATGTCCATCGCCAGGGGTTTTTCGCAATAGCAATGGTGCCCGGCCTCAATCACCGCCTGATTGATTTCAAAATGTGCCGACGGGTTGGTCAGGTTCAGCACAATGCCGCCTTCGGGCAGGGAATCTAGCGCAGCAGTCAGAGATTTGAACGCAGGGATGTTCCAGTGGCTACAAAAGGTCGCGGCGCGGGTCGTTATCACATCGTACGCACCAATAACCGTCACATTGGGAAAGGTTTCAAACGACCGCATATACAGATCCGCCACAAACCCGCAGCCAATCACCACCACTTTACCTTGCACCTGTTGTGTCATTAAGTCCGATGCCCGTTGTGAGACAAATGCACAGTCATTCTGTAAATCTGACAGCATTTTGTTGTAAAGTTAGCCTAGACCCGGGACCATTGTCTGTGCAAACAGGTTTCAATCCCGCAACGATAGAATGCATGTGAAAAGCGACCAACGTAGCCCATGAAGCACGCCGCACCCGAGGCCAAGACATGAAGTTCTGGATCAGAGCCTATTCCATTTCGGTGAACACGCCGGACTGGTCGCATCTGAGGGCGAAGCTGACACAGTATTTCGCGGCTGGTCAGGGGTTTGCACTGGCAACGTTGAACATGGATCATCTGGTCAAGCTGGAAACCGATCAGGCCTTTCAGCATGCCTATGCCGAACAGGATATCGTGGTCGCCGATGGCAATCCGATTGTCTGGATGTCGCAACTGGCGGGCAGCCCGGTGGAACTGCAGCCGGGATCGGATCTGGTGTATCCCATCGCCCGGCTCTGCGCCGAAATGGGCATTCCAATTGCACTGATCGGCAGCCGTGGCGAAAGCCTGAGCAAAGCCGCGACTGCCCTGCGTGAGGCTCTGCCGGATCTGAAAATCGTCTACCAGAACTCCCCCACGATGGGGTTCAACCCGACAGGCCCCGAAGCCGCGGCCGTGTTAAATGCGGCCCAAACGGCTGGCGCGCGCATGTGCTTCCTCGCGCTGGGGGCGCCGAAACAGGAAGTCTTTGCCGCCTTTGGCCGTCAGTTCGCGCCCAAGCTGTCCTTTGCCTCGGTTGGGGCGGGTTTGGACTTCCTGTCAGGCGATCAGACACGGGCGCCGCTGTGGGTGCGTAAGATCGCGATGGAATGGCTCTGGCGCATGGTGACCAATCCCGGTCGCATGGTGGCGCGCTATTCGAAAAGCTTTATCGTGCTGCCCGGCCACCTGTTTCGTTCCGTTGTGCGCACGCAGGACTAAAGAGCAGACATGCCAATTGGGCTGGCTGGCGAAGGTCACAAAACTCAACGACACGCTAATCCACTAATCTTAAAAGAAAATTCCGATTTTTGTAACAGAAATTTGGCGCATCTTCGGGTGTCGCGTCACAAAACTTTAATCGATTTGTCAAATCCCCGACTCTGAGCATCTCTAGCAGACTGCCCTGAAGAAGCGGGGGCATGACATGCTGACAATCGAAAATCTCACCAAGGTCTTTGGCGCCAACACGGCGGTCGACAACGTATCGATCACAGTCGACAAGCCAATGATGATCGGGGTGATTGGCGCCTCGGGTGCCGGTAAATCCACCATGCTGCGGATGCTGAACCGACTGGAAGATGCCAGCAGCGGCCGCATCCTGTTTGACGGCAAAGACATCACCGGCCTGACCGGCGCGGACAAACGCAGCTGGCAGGCCGACTGCGCGATGATCTTTCAGCAGTTCAATCTGGTGCCGCGGATGGATGTTGTGTCCAACGTGTTGCACGGCACACTGAACAAACGCTCCACCGCAGCGACCCTGTTCAACCTTTACCCGACCGCTGACATCCACCGGGCCCTGGACATTCTGGAACGTCTGGGCATCGCCGGTCACGCCGCCAAACGCGCCGAGGCGCTTTCGGGTGGTCAGCAGCAGCGTGTGGCGATCGCCCGCGCCGTGATGCAGGACCCCAAGATCGTGCTGGCCGATGAACCCATCGCCTCACTTGATCCAATGAACGCTCAGATCGTGATGGACGACCTGCGCCGCCTGCATGACGAAGATGGCCGTCTGGTCATCGCCAACCTGCACACCCTCGACACTGCGCGCCGCTATTGCGACCGGGTGATCGGCATGCGCCACGGCCGCGTCGTGTTTGACGGAACACCGGCGCAGCTGACCACCGGCGTGGCCCGCGACATCTACGGCGCCGACGCCAGCTTCTCAGAGGCGGCGACCAGCACCTCAATTGAGGCGCTGAACACCCCGGAAGCCATCCCAGCTTAATCGTTAAGACCAAGTTTTCATCTCCCGCGGCACAGGCCACGGGGCATCAACATCGGAGAGAGTAAGATGAAAAAACTGATCGCGGCCGTTCTGGCCACCACCGCCCTGACCACCCCGGTTCTTGCCGAGGACAAAGGCATCACCGAATTCCGCATCGGCCTCCTGGGCGGCGAAAACGCACAGGACCGTTTGAACAACAACGAATGCCTGCGCGCCAAAACCGAAGAAGTGCTGGGTGTGCCCACCAAACTCTTCGCCCCGGCCGACTACAACGGTGTGATCCAGGGCCTGTTGGGCGGCACCATCGACATGGCCTGGCTGGGCGCCTCGGGCTACGCTAAAACCTACCTGTCGGACCCCGAAGCGGTTGAGCCGATCCTGGTTAAGGTGAACGTTGACGGCGGCTACGGCTACTATTCGATCGGTTTCGCCCGCAAAGACAGCGGCATCGACAGCCTGGAAGCGATGAAGGGCAAGACCTTCGGCTTCGGCGATCCGAACTCGACCTCGGGCTTCCTGATCCCCTCGATCGAAATTCCTGAAGCCACCGGTTCGACCATGACCTCGGGCGATTACTTCGGCGAAGTGAAATTCTCGGGCGGCCATGAGCAGACCATCGTTGGTGTTTACAACGGTGACTTTGACGGCGGCGTGACCTGGGCCGACGGTCTGGGCAACTGGGAAGATGGCTACAACTCGGGCGCCCTGCGTCGCGCAGTTGACGCTGGTCTGGTTGACATGAACGAGCTGGTCAAAATCTGGCAGTCCAAGCCGATCCCGGAAGGCCCGATCGTTCTGCGCAAAGACCTGCCCGAAGACGTGAAGGTCAAGTTCACCGCGCTGATGGCCTCGCTGCCGTCGATCGATCCTGACTGTGCCTACGGTGTTCTGTCCGGCGAAGCCAAAGGCGTAATGCCGATCGGCCACGACGCCTATGAAGTCATCATCGAAGCACGCAAGCTGAAGTCCAACTAAGCTTTGCTCTTTCACAAAACAGGCCCCGCATTCCGTGCCGGGGCCTGTTTTCACATGAGGTACCCATGGCCGATCTCACCACCCATTCCCCGATTGAGGACATCCGTTCCAATTATCTGGAGATGACCCGCCGCAAACGGGTCTATAGCGCCGTCATGCTGGCGGTTTTTGTTGCTCTGATGGTCGCCGGTTTCAAAACCGCAGATGACCGCAACGCTGGCAGCTTCTTTGACGGGCTGCACCGCCTGTTTGATTTCCCCGCCGAGGTTCTGGGCGAAGCCAGCCAGAAACTGGCCGAGATGCCGGCCCATTTCCTGACCTTCCTGCCGTCGCTGATTGAGACGATCAACATCGCTGGCGCTTCTACCCTGCTGGGCGCGATGATCGCCATTGTGCTGTCGCTGCTGTCGACGCGTGGTCTGGCTCGCTGGCCGCGTCTGATCCCGCTGTTCCGCCGTCTGATGGACATCACCCGCGCGATCCCGGAAATCGTGGTGGCACTGGTGCTGATCTTTGTGCTGGGCGGTGGCCCGGTGCCGGCGATGATCGCCATTTCGCTGCACACCGCCGGGGCGCTCGGCAAACTGTTTTCCGAGGTGAACGAAAACGCTTCACTCAAACCCGTCGAAGGGCTGCATTCGGTGGGGGCCAACTGGACCCAGCGCATGGTTCTGGGCGTCATGCCGCAGGTCACGCCGAACTACCTCAGCTACGCGCTGCTGCGGTTTGAGATCAACATTCGCGCCTCGGCCATTCTGGGCTTCGTGGGCGCTGGTGGCATTGGCTATGACCTGAAAAACGCCATGTCCTGGGGCAAGGGCCAATATGATGAAGCCGCCGCGATCTTCCTCTTGCTGTTTGGCACCATCGTGCTGGTCGATCAGCTGTCCTCTGCCCTGCGTCATCGCCTGACCCACGGCGCACAAACCGCCCCTAAACAGAAGGAGGCCGTGCAATGACGATGGCATCTGATCCCACCACACTGAAGCCGCAGATCGATACGCTGTTTCTGCGCAAACGTCTGTTGGCCTTTGGCCTGCCCGCGCTGATCCTGGCCTATTTTGCCTATATCTTTGTGGCCTTCGATATGGCCGGCCTGTCGGAACGCGCCAATCTGGACAACGGTAAAACACTGATCCGGGACAGCTACAGCTACAAAACCCATGTCACCCGTGACAACCGCAACGCCGCCGTCAGCATCGCCATCGAGGGTGAGCGCAAGGGCGCCTACCCGGACGGCGAAGCCCCTGCTTGGGTGGCGCTGGGTGAGGAAACGGTGATCGATCTGGGCGACGGGCACATCGTGACCTTTGGCCCCAAACAGGTCACCTATGACATCCCCGGCTATGGCCTTGTGGTCACGGAACCGGGCCGCCGTGGTGTGCAGGCGCAGCTGCCTGAGGGCGACGTGCCCGAATGGATCAATGCCTCCAAGAACCGGCTGGCGATCTACACCGATGCGGGCCGCCTGACGGTAACCCGCAACCGGTCTGAGGTGTTCAAATACAACTACGGTTGGGAATTGTTCTTCTTCACCCTGGATAGCCCCTACCACGGCATGGGTCTGGGGGAACTGCTGAGCCGCGCCACCAGCGGCGAAGCGGTTGCCATTGCCAACGACTTCTGGACCAACAAGATGTGGCGTCACGCCGATGTGGCCTGGGCGATCTTTGAAACGATCCTGATGGCCTTCCTCGGCACCTTCGGGGCGGCGATGGTTTCACTGCCGCTGGCCTTCCTTGCGGCCAAGAACTTTGCCCCGTTGCTGGCGATCCGCTTTGCGATGCGTCGGATGTTTGACTTCTTCCGTGGGGTGGACGCGCTGATCTGGACGATTGTCCTGTCCCGTGCCTTTGGCCCCGGCCCGCTGACCGGCGCGCTGGCGATCCTGATCACGGATACCGGCAGCTTCGGCAAGATGTTCTCGGAAGCGCTGGAAAACGTTGACGGCAAACAGATCGAGGGCATCCAGTCCACCGGCGCCAAGCCGCTGCAGCGCTACCGCTTTGGCGTGCTGCCGCAGATCACCCCGGTGTTGCTGAGTCAGGTGCTCTACTTCCTGGAATCCAACACCCGTTCGGCCACGATCATCGGGGCCATCACCGGGGGTGGGATTGGCCTGCTGCTGACACAGGCGATCATCACCCAGAAAGACTGGGAAGAGGTGTCCTACTACATCGTGCTGATCATCCTGATGGTGATGCTGATGGATTGGCTGTCGGGCATCCTGCGCCGCAAGCTGATCAAAGGATGAGGGGAGCCTCCCGCCCCCTTATTGTGAGGCTCGCCGGATACCTCCCCCCGGCGGGCCTCCTTTAGTTTTAGGAAAGGAAAAACCATGCCCCGGCTGACTGCGGACGCCCCGTTCCTGCACCCCGATGTTGAACTGAAAAACGCCAGTTTTGGCCGCTACTGCGAGGTTGGCAAAGGCAGCCGCGTGCAGAACGCGGATTTTGGCGATTATTCCTACTGCGATCGTTATGCGGATGTGGCCAATGCCGATGTCGGCAAGTTTGCCAATATCGCCAGCTATGTCCGGATCGGGGCCACCGACCATCCAATGCACACTGCCAGCATGCACCATTTCCTCTATCGTTCTGATGACTATTGGGATGACGCTGGCGTGGATGAATTGTTCTTTGCCGCCCGCGCGGCACGGCGGGTGCGGATCGGTCATGATGTCTGGATCGGCCACAACGCCCAGATCAAACCTGAGATCACTATTGGCCATGGCGCCGTTGTCGCCTCAGGAGCGGTGGTGACCAAGGATGTTGCGCCTTACACCATCGTCGCAGGCGTCACCGCCAAGCCATTGCGCCGCCGGTTTCCCGAAGCGTTGGCTGAGCGCATGATCGCCCTGGCCTGGTGGGACTGGGATCATACCCGCCTGAAGGACGCCCTGCCTGATTTCCGCGCGATGCCGGCTGAGGCGTTTTTGGAAAAATACGAAGCGTAAGGCCACCCGGATACGCGACCTCAAAAAAATGCGGCCCCTGGGGGAGGGGCCGCAAGACAGGGTCTCAAATTGGGGATAATGGAAAAGAGTTACCTATTGAAAAAGGGCGCCTGATACGTCCCTTGAGGTGACCCTAGCAGCGGTCTTTGACAGTTGCGTGACCTCTGAATGACAGTTCATCCCTGTGGCCAGATTTAACCGATCACTCCGCCGCCAGGGGCACATTGCCAGCCTGCAGTTTCACAAAGCGCTGTGCCGCCTCCCCGGCGAGGAAGGACAAGCGGCCATCGCTGATTGTCGCCTCCACAGCGCGGCTTTCCTTATGCACCACCACCAGATCGGCCCGCTTGCCGGGGGCAATCACACCGCGATCTGCCAGCCGCAGAATGTCGGCGGGCCGTTCTGAAATCAGCGCCCAGGCGGCTGGCAGGGTCAGCACGCCCTGATCCACCAGCGCAAAGGCGGCCTGAGACAGCGCCGGATAGAAGTAGTCAGAAACCAGCGCATCACACAGCCCTTCGCGGATCAGCTGCGTTGCTGAAATATTGCCCGCCTGCGACCCGCCACGCACAACATTCGGCGCCCCCAGCAACACAGGATCCCCCATCGCCGCAGCCGCAGCTGCCGGCGGCCGTTTGGTCGGGAACTCACAGATCCGTGCGCCGATCATCGCGTAGTGTTCGCGCTGTTCAGCGCTTTCATCATCGTGCGATCCGTAGATCACGCCAAGCGTATCAAAGGCCTCAGCCAGCCGGCACAGATGGCGCGGTACCTCGGTGGAGCGGGCATTGGCCTCCTCCACGATGCGCAGATGTTCCCGTGCGGTGCGGCCATTGCGGGCCGCCCATTGCGCAATCATCGCCGGATTGGTTTCGGCGCCGATCAGCGCTTCGTCCAGGTGGTTGTTGAACACCACATAGTCGACACCATAGCGCCGGATCGCCGCCAGTAGCTGGTCACCGCTGTCGATCATATGGGTTTCATAACGGATTTGCAGGCGCAGGTCGGTCAGCGATTCGGCGCGGTAGCGCACCAGCGTATCCAGCACCTCCTCGGTGAAGGCCGGGCTGCGCATGCCACCCTCCCAAGACCAGCTTTGTGCCAGCCATGCGGTGGTTACCCCGTTTGCCGCCGCATCGCGGTCGGTCATCCGCAGCCCGGTGGCAATCGGAAAGGGCGCTGACGGACGCGGGGCGATGTGGCGTTCAAAGGCGTCGCCATGCAGGTCAATGATCCCAGGCAGGATGTAATAGCCCGACAGGTCCACCGCCGGATGCGGGCCCTTGGTGATCCGCCCGTTTTCAATGGCAACGGAACGATCTTGCAGTTCACCGTCCCGCAGAACGGTCGCGCCGGTCAGACGCAAAGGGGGGAGCTGATTTAGCATCTGCCTGCCTCATGCTGGGTTTGCCCCTTCCCTACGCCGCTTCTGTGTCGGCGAGGTGACAGGCCCGCAGTTGGCAATAAAAATGCGCGTTTTCTGGTGTTGCACTAATCTTCCAGCACCAGCGTCATCCGGTCCCCGACCCACCATGTGTAGCCAAACTCCACCGGCAGGCCCTCAAGGTCGACATTGACGCTGATGGTGCGCAGGATCGGCGCCCCTTCTGAGATGTTAAGCTGCGTGGCTTGTGTGGCCGTCGCCAGAACGGCGGTCATCCGGGTGACCGATCGCGTGTAGTCCCGCACCCCGGCAGCAGCCAGCGCCTTGGTTACCGAGGCATGCTGTTCCAGCCCCTCAATCAGATGCGGAAACCGGGCGCCGGGAAAGACCGAGCGCGACACAGCAATTGGCACGGTATCAGCCAAGGAGACCCCTTCGTACACATGCACCGGATCGCCTTTGGTCAGATCCAGCGCCTCAGCCTCCTCGCTGTCACAGGGGCGGGTTTGCAGCGAGAGCAGCCGCTTGTCCGCCGACCGCCCTGCCGCCGCGATGTTTTGGTGAAACCGCACCCGGCGGCCGATGGGGTATTCCGTGGGTTCTGCCATCACAAAGACCCCGGCGCCGCGGCGCGATTGGGTCAGACCCTGTTCCTGCATATCCTGCAATGCGCGGCGCACGGTATGGCGGTTCACGCTGAAGCGTGAGGCAAGCTGCGCCTCGGTCGGCAGCTTGTCCCCGGGGCTATAGTGGCCCACCGCAATTTCATTGCTGAGCGTGGCTGCGATGGATTTCCAGATCGGTGTTTTGGCCATGGTGTCACCAAGATTTCACAAAAATGCATCTTGTCGGAACAAGTGAGTCGCCTCTATGATTTGTCTAGTTGTATAGAACATTAGACAAATCTGCAAGGTGTCTAGATGAGCCAAAACATCCCGCAACTTTCACCGCAGGAGGCCCAGCGCAAAGCGTGGATGGGTCTGCTTGCCAAAGCCCCGGAGACGCAGCTGATCGCGCTTTGGGGGGAACGCCCCGATCCCGAACATGAGGTGCTGCGCGGACCTGAATTGGGCAGCACCATGGTCCGGGGCCGCATTGGCGCCACCGGCAATGCCTTTAACCTGGGTGAGATGACGCTGACCCGATGCTCAATCCAGCTGTCAGGCGGTGCCGTCGGCCACGCCTATGTGCAGGGCCGCAGTAAGGAAAAAGCCCGGATCGCGGCGCTGGTTGATGCCCTGATGCAGACCGACGCCGAAGATGAGATCCGCGCCGAGATCCTGTCACCGCTAGCCGCCACGCAACAGGCTGACAAGGCCGCCCGCGCTGCCAAAGCCGCCGCAACCAAAGTTGACTTCTTCACGATGGCACGAGGCGAAGACTGATGGAGAGCACCCTGCACACACACAGCCTAGGCGGTGGGTTTTCCCAAGCGCCGCAGCAATCCGCCCGCGCTTTCCGCGCGATCATGAACGCAATGGCCCGCCCCGGCAGCATTGAAACCCTGGCCGAGGCCCAGCCGCCCGCCCCGATGTCACGCGCCGCTGGCGCATTGGCGCTGGTGCTGCTGGATCACAATACACCAGTGTATCTGGCGGGCGATTGGGACTGCCCCGCGGTGCGTGAATGGATCACTTTCCACACCAGCGCCCCCTTCGCATCAGCTGAGGATGCCGATTTTGCCTTTGGCGACTGGGCCGCGCTGCAGCCGCTCAGCGCCTATCGCATTGGTACACCGGAATACCCTGACCGCAGCGCCACGCTGGTGGTTGAGATGCCCACGCTGACCAACACCGGCGCCACCTTGACCGGCCCCGGCATCAAGGACAGTGCCCAGCTGAACCTGCCGGATATCCCAGCCCTGCAGGCCAATGCGGCCCAGTTCCCGTTGGGGTTTGATCTGTTTTTCAGCGCGGGTGACCAATTGGCCGCCCTGCCCCGTTCCACCAAAGTGAGGACTGCCTGATGTATGTCGCTGTAAAAGGGGGCGAAAAGGCCATTGATGCCGCCCACGCCTGGCTGGCCGAGGAACGCCGTGGCGATACCTCTGTTGCTGAACTTTCGATCGCCCAGATCCGTGAACAGCTGGCGCTGGCCGTGAACCGGGTGATGGCCGAAGGCTCGCTCTATGATCCTGATCTGGCAGCCCTTGCCATCAAACAGGCGCGTGGCGATCTAATCGAGGCGATCTTCCTCATCCGGGCCTATCGCACCACCCTGCCCCGCTTTGGCGCGACCCTGCCTGTGGAAACGGCCGAGATGGCCTGCGATCGCCGGATCAGCGCCACCTTCAAGGATGCCCCGGGCGGTCAGGTGCTGGGCCCAACCTTTGACTACACCCACCGTCTGCTGGATTTCAAACTGGCCGCCGAAGGGGAGGCCCCCGTTGCCCCCACCCGTGAGGCCGGTCAGGAAGCCACGCCGCATATCACCACCTTCCTGAAACAAGAGGGCGTGATTCAAACGGAGGTCGATCAGGGGGACACCCCGCGCGATCTGACCCGCGAACCGCTGGAACTGCCGGCCGACCGGGCGTTGCGTCTGCAATCGCTGACCCGCGGGGATGAGGGTTTTGTCCTCGGCATGGCCTATTCGACCCAGCGCGGTTACGCGCGCAACCACGCCTTTGTCGGCGAGCTGCGCATCGGCACCTGCGCTGTTGAAATGGAGATCCCCGAACTGGGTTTCGCCATCGAAGTGGGCGAGCTGGAGCTGACGGAATGTGAAACGGTGAACCAGTTCACCGGATCCAAGACCGAGCCGCCGCAGTTCACCCGCGGCTATGGTCTGGTTTTCGGCCAGTCTGAGCGCAAGTCAATTTCAATGGCACTGGTGGACCGCGCGTTGCGTTGGGAAGAACTGGGCGAAGACAATATGGGCGCGCCGGCGCAGGACGCGGAATTTGTCCTCTACCATGCGGATAACATTCAGGCGACGGGCTTCCTTGAGCATATCAAGCTGCCGCATTACGTCGATTTCCAATCGGAGCTGGAGCTGGTGCGCAAACTGCGGGCTGAGGCCGAGGAAAACCTGGCCAGCGCCGCGGCAAACACCGTGCCGGAGGCGGCGGAATGAGCCTAGTCTCCCCCACCCCCGGATCCGCCAGAGGATACGCTGGAGGCCTCACCGCCCAGCGAGCCGGCGCCCGCAGGTGGGCTGTCGCTGCGCACTTCGGCGTCGAAGGCGGCGGTCTGTCCCAGATGGGTCCGATCCATGCCGCCACCTGTTCCGGTGCGGCCCGGTTTGCCCGGCTTAACGGGGCGGTTCGCCCAGCGGATCGCAATCCATACCAGACCGCCAAACAGCAGCACCGTGATCGATTGAGCAAGAATATCAGCCATCGGCCATCGCTCCTTCAGGTTGGGACATTGCGCCCATCCTCAATCGCCAGAACCATCCCCGTCAACCGATACATCATCGATCCCATGGGTGTAGGTTGTGCGACTTCGGGTTTTCTTGGCCTTCGGGGCGCCGGCATTGGCGGCAATCAGAACAACAGCGGCGACGGCAATGATAATCAGCCCCGCCACTCCGTAAGCAAACAGATCTTCAAATGTCATCTCGGCCTCCGCGCTGAGACACCTTTGGCAGAAAGGGTTGGATATGTCCGACTATAACTTCGCCTATCTTGATGAACAAACCAAGCGAATGATCCGCCGCGCCATCCTGAAAGGGCTGGCGGTGCCGGGCTATCAGGTGCCATTTGCCAGCCGCGAAATGCCGATGCCCTATGGCTGGGGCACCGGTGGCGTGCAGGTTTCCGCGGCCGTGCTCTGCCCCGAAGACACGATGAAAGTGATCGATCAGGGCGCCGATGACACGACCAATGCGGTTTCCATCCGCAAGTTCTTTGAAAACACCGCTGAGGTTGCCACCACTGAGGCCACCGAGGAGGCGGATGTCATCCAGACCCGCCACCGCATCCCCGAGCAGGACCTGCGCGAGGATCAGATCCTGGTCTATCAGGTGCCGATCCCGGAACCGCTGCGTTTCCTTGAGCCGAGTGAGGTGGAAACCCGCAAGATGCACGCGCTGGAAGAATACGGGCTGATGCATGTGAAGCTTTACGAAGACATCGCGCGCAACGGTGCCATTGCGACGGCCTATGCCTATCCTGTGAAGGTTGAAGGGCGCTATGTGATGGATCCCTCACCGATCCCCAAGTTCGACAATCCCAAGCTGGAAATGGCCGCCGTGCAGCTGTTTGGCGCCGGTCGCGAACAGCGGATCTATGCGCTGCCGCCTTACACGCAGGTGGTCAGCCTGGATTTTGAAGACCATCCCTTTGATCCCTCCAAGGCCGATCATCCCTGTGCGCTCTGCGGCAGTGAGGACAGCTATCTGGATGAGGTCATCATGGATGACAGCGGGCGGCGGATGTTCGTCTGCTCGGACACCGATTACTGCCAGTCGCGCCGTATGGCCGGGCATGTGGGCACCGAGGGTGTGCCGTTTGAGGAGGCTTCGCTATGACCCCGCTCTTGCAAGTGCGTGACATCGCAAAATTCTACGGCGGCCGGATTGGCTGCACCGATGTATCCTTCGACCTCTACCCCGGCGAAGTGCTGGGCATCGTCGGCGAATCCGGGTCAGGCAAATCCACCCTGCTGAACTGTCTGGCCGGTCACCTGCCCCCGGATCAGGGCGAGGTTCTGTTTGACACCCGCGCCGACGGGCCACGCGATACGGTCACCATGTCCGAGCCTGAGCGCCGGATGCTGGGCCGCACTGACTGGGCCTTTGTGCATCAGCACGCCCGCGACGGGCTGCGCATGGGGGTCAGTGCAGGCGGTAACGTTGGCGAACGGCTGATGGCGGTTGGCGCACGTCACTATGGTGACATTCGCGAACAGGCGCTGGACTGGCTGGACCGGGTGGAAATATCGGGTGACCGGATCGATGACCGCCCCAGCGCCTTCTCCGGCGGCATGCAGCAGCGCCTGCAAATCGCCCGAAATCTGGTCACGGGGCCAAGGCTGGTCTTTATGGATGAACCCACGGGGGGCCTGGATGTTTCTGTGCAGGCACGGCTGCTGGACCTGTTGCGCGGACTGGTGCGCGACATGGGGCTGAGCGCCATCATCGTGACCCACGATCTGGCCGTTGTGCGGCTGCTGGCCGATCGCCTGATGGTGATGAAATCCGGCCATGTGGTGGAACAGGGGCTAACCGATCAGGTGCTGGATGATCCGCAGCATGGCTATACCCAGCTGCTGGTCAGCTCGGTCCTGCAGGTCTGAGAACGGAGGCGGGGGCGCTGCCCCCGCACCCCCGGAGTATTTTTGGAACGATGAAAGGTGAGACGATGATTGAAATTCGTGACCTTGAGAAAAGCTTTATCCTGCACAATCAGGGCGCTGCGGTGATCCCGGTGATGGCAGGGGCGCATCTGGATGTGGCGGCTGGTGAATGTGTTGGGCTGACCGGCGTTTCGGGCGCTGGCAAATCCACCCTGATGCGGATGATCTACGGCAACTATCTGGCCAATGGCGGATCGATCAAAGTGGGTGAAGTGGATGTGGCCCGGGCGGAACCGCGCGAAATCCTGACGCTGCGCCGTGAGGTGCTGGGCTATGTCAGCCAGTTCCTGCGTGTGGTGCCGCGGGTGCCGACGCTGACCGTTGTGGCCGAACCGCTGTTGGCGCTGGGCACCCCGGTGGCCGAGGCTGAGGCCCGGGCGAAGGAGCTGCTGTCTCAGCTCAACATCCCGGAACGGCTGTGGTCGCTGTCCCCCACCACCTTTTCCGGCGGCGAACAGCAGCGCGTGAACATCGCACGCGGCTTTGCCCATCGCTATCCGGCGCTGCTGCTGGATGAGCCAACCGCCAGCCTGGATGCCAAGAACCGCGAAGTGGTGCTGTCGCTGATCGAAGACGCCAAAGCCGGTGGCGCGGCCATCATCGGGATCTTCCACGACGAAGCAGCGCGCGATCGCGTCTGTGATCGGGTGGTGGATGTCACTGGCTTCACCCCGGTGAGGGCGGCATGAGCCGCACGGTGCCGCCGGGGCGGTTCATCGCCGTTGTCGGGCCCTCAGGCGCCGGCAAAGACAGCGTGATGGAGGCCTATTGTGCCGCCCATCCCGATGTGATGCGCACGCGCCGGGTCATCACCCGATCCGAAGAAGCCGTTGGCGAAGACGCCGATGGCGTCAGCCCTGCCGAGTTTGATGCGCTGGCAGCCGCCGGGGGTTTTGCCCTGCATTGGCAGGCCCATGGGTTGAGCTACGGCATCCCGGCCAGCGTCGAAGCGGCGTTGGCTGAGGGGCGTGATGTGATGGCCAACCTGTCACGTTCGGTGCTGCCCCTGCTGCA
Organism: Thalassovita sp.; assembly: GCF_963691685.1. Classification (GTDB taxonomy): domain Bacteria; phylum Pseudomonadota; class Alphaproteobacteria; order Rhodobacterales; family Rhodobacteraceae; genus Thalassobius. Next base: position 19,497 of record NZ_OY829290.1, on the reverse strand, counting down.
GGAGCGGTTTGCCCGATCCGCCATCGTGTTGATCACCGCCCCGGCTGAGGTGCTGGCGATGCGGCTAGCGGCACGGGGCCGGGAAACGCCCGAGGAACAGGCCCGCCGTTTGAAACGGGCGCAATTCCAGCTGGCCGAGGGTCTGGACCCCATCGTGATCCAGAACGACGGCACCCTAGCTGAGGCCGTCGCTGGCATCGACGCGGCGCTTCAGCCGGAAAGGGCGTAACGGTGGATCAGATGGAACAGTCCCGCCTGATCCTCACCCACCAGACAGAGGTCACGGATGACAAAGGGCTGCGGCAGTACCGGGGCCAGCAAGGGCTGCAGCCGCTGCCTAACCGTTTCAACGTCGGCCTTGGGCAGTTTGCCGGTGAGGGTCAGGTGAAACCGAAACTCTTCCATCACGTAGGGGTAGCCCCATTGCGCCAGCAGTTCCTCCTGCCGATCGCTGAGGCGGGATTTGCGGCGTTTGGCCAGTTCCGCGTCGTTCAAGGGCGCGCGGAACGAATCCAGCGCCGCCACGGTTGCCCCAGCCAGATCGCTGAGCGCTGTGGCATCGCCCTCAACCGTCAGCGCCAGAAACCGGCCCAGCGGGGTCAACTGCAGCCCGTCCAACGTGACAGGCGCCTGCGTGGCGCAGAAGGCCTGCACCGCGGCCGCCAGGTCCTCAAAACTGGCCCCATCGGCCAGTCGAAACGGCGGCTTCACGGTGCCATGCAGCCCGTATTTGCGCGGCACATCGGTCAGCTTGGCCACATCCAGTCCCGGCACATCGGGATGGGGGGCAGTGCAGCCCTTGGCCAGATCCCAACCCAGCCAGTTTGCGCCAAAATCCGCCAATGGACCGGGTTCTGGGGCGTAGTAGACGGCAAATCTCTTGAATTGGGTCACGCGTTGGCCTCGACTTTCTCAACAGCTCTCACAATAGCGGCCGGTGATGCCGCGCAAAGGTAACGGAACCATGACAAAAGAGCAGATCTTCGCAAATGCCAACATCGTTTTGGAAGATGAGGTCATCCGCGGCGCCCTGCATGTGGCAGACGGTGTGATCACCGCAATTGACCCCGGCACATCGGTGCCTGACGGCGCCGAGGACTTTGGTGGTGACCTCTTGTGCCCCGGCCTTGTTGAGCTGCACACCGACAATCTGGAACGCCACATTCAGCCGCGTCCCGGCGTCGACTGGCCCCATGCCGCCGCGCTGGTGGCCCATGACGCTGAACTGGCCAGTGTTGGCATCACAACGGTGTTTGATGCGATGCGGGTGGGTTCCATCCCAAGCGCCAAAAGCCGCTACAGCAAATATGCCCGCGATCTGGCCCGCGAACTGCTGGCGATGCGGGCCGCCGGGGCGTTGAAGATCAGCCACTACCTGCACCTGCGGGCAGAGGTCTGTTCAGAAACACTGGAAGAGGAAATGGCCGAGTTTGGTCCAGAAGATCGGGTGGGTATCGTCAGCCTGATGGACCACACTCCAGGGCAGCGGCAGTTCCGCGATCTGAGCAAACTCAAGGCCTATGTGATGGGCAAGAACAACCTCAACGAAGAGGAATTTGCCGATCATGTCGCCAATCTGCAGGGGCTGCGGGAACGCAATGGCGATCGCCATGAGGCCGTAGCCGTAGCCGAGGCCGCGCGTTACGGCGCTGTTCTGGCCAGCCATGATGACACCACCGCAGATCACGTTGCCACGTCCTCGGATCTGGGCATTCACCTGGCGGAATTCCCCACCACGGTTGAGGCGGCGCAGGCTTGCCGTGATCAGGGCATCGCGGTGATGATGGGGGCGCCCAACCTGATCCGTGGCGGATCACACTCGGGCAATGTTGCCGCGGGTGAACTGGCTGAAATGAACCTGCTGGATATCGTGTCGTCAGACTACGTGCCGGCGGCGCTGCTGTCGGCGGGTCTGCTGCTGGGCGATATGTGGGGCGATACCGCGCGCGGCATTGCCACCATCACCAAAACCCCGGCGCGGGCGGCGGGGCTGGAGGATCGCGGTGCGCTGGCTGTTGGTCAGCGGGCCGATCTGATCCGCGTGGCCCGGATCGCCGATGCACCAGTGGTGCGGGGCACCTGGGTGCAGGGCAACCGCGTCGCCTAAGGCGTCACTCACGATCAAGCCCCTGCATCGCCGGATGCAGGGGCCCCTTGCCCCCTCAGGGCAAAGCGCCTAGCGTCGCGCCAATTGTTGCCACCTCCCGCGTGGCGTCCTGCTCAATTGGTGCCAATGTCCCTGCCCCCACCGGAATTGATCGCCTATGCCACCGGCCTGGGCCTGGAACTGCCCGAAGCAGGCTGGCGCGCCCTGCAGGGGGGGCAGACCAATCAGCTGTGGCAGGTCGATACCGCCAAAGGGGCCAAGGTCATCAAGCTGTTCCGCCCAAACAGCGATACACCTCTGTTTCCAAATGACCCCAGTTGTGAGGCCAGAATTCTGACCGCACTGGCCCCTTCCGGACTGGCCCCGGTGCTGAGCCATCAGGGCAGCTGCGCCCTTGGCACGGTCTTGATCTATGACCACCAGCCAGGCGAACTATGGTCCCAAGATCCGGCGCGCGCGGCTAAGCTGCTGAAACGGCTGCACGCGCATCCGATACCCGATGGCCTGCGCCATATGCCGGGTGGATCGGATATGGTTGAGGGGCAAGTGGCCACCATGTGGGCCAGCCTGACGCCCGCCCTGCAATCAGAGCTGACCCGGTTGAAACCGCAAACGCCCGTCGCCGCCAGCCGCAAAACCGCGCTGCTGCATGGTGACCCGGTGCCGGGCAACCTGCTGATTGGGGCCACGGCGGCACAGGATATGCTGATTGACTGGCAATGCCCGGCTTTGGGCGATGTGACAGAAGATCTGGCGCTGTTTCTGTCCCCGGCCATGCAACAAATCTATCGCGGCCAGCCCCTCAACACGGCGGAGCATGCGCGTTTTCTGGACGCTTATGGCGAAGGGGAAATCACCGATCGGTTGGCGGTAATGGCACCGTGGCACCATTGGCGTATGGTGGCCTATTGCGGTTGGAAGGCGACGCAGGGCAGCGCCGCCTATGCGGCCGCCCTGCCCTTGGAAATGGAAGCGCTGATCAGAAGCCGTGCGCCAGCAGGTAGCTAATCACCCCACCCAGCACGACACCCGAGGAGAGCCAGGCCACCCGGCCCATCCAGCGGCGCGGCTGCACCTCATCGGGAACCTCGGACTGGCGGATCAGAGCGGCCTCAACCAGCCCCGGCAGACGGGGCCCAAAGCGGCCCAGAACTTTGGCGGTTTTGGCCAAATCGCCCAAGACAGCCCGTGGGCCGATGCTGACCTTGATGTAATCTTCGACCACCGGCTTGGCGACTTCCCAGATGTTGACCTCAGGATGCAGCGACCGGGCGACACCTTCGACCACCACCATGGTGCGCTGCAACAGGATCAGTTCGGTCCGGGTTTCCATGCCAAAACGTTCTGTCACCTCAAACAGGTAGTTCAACAACCGACCCATCGAGATGTGGCTGGCATCCATGCCAAAAATCGGCTCCCCCACAGCACGCAGGGCGCGGGCAAATTCATCGACATCCTGTGTGGCGGGCACATAGCCCGCCTCAAAATGCACCTCGGCCACCCGCTTGTAATCACGTCGAATGAAGCCAAACAGGATCTCGGCATAGACCCGGCGGGTGTATTCATCAATGTGACCCATGATGCCAAAATCGTAGGCGATGATATTGCCGTTGGCGTGAACCTTCAGGTTGCCCTGATGCATGTCGGCGTGGAAAAACCCATCGCGCAGCGCGTGGCTGAGAAACAGCTGCAGCACCCGTTCGCCCAGGGCCCGCCGGTCATGTCCCGCCGCATCCAGCGCATCGTTATCACCCAACGGCAGGCCATCGGCCCAATCCATCGTCATCACACGACGCCCTGACAGACCCCAGCGCACCTGCGGCAGTTGGAACCCTTCGTCACTGACCGTATTGGCGGCAAATTCCGAGGCCGAGGCGCTTTCCAGACGCAGATCCAGCTCACCTTTTACCACGCCTTCGAAATGCTCGATCACATCACGCGGCCGCAACCGGCGCGAGGCGGGGGAAAGGAATTCGATCACATCGGCGGCAAAGTAAAAGGCATCGATGTCGCGCTGGAACGCCCGTTCAATGCCGGGGCGCAGCACTTTGACGGCAACCTCTTCGCCAGTATCCGCCCGACGGGCCCGGTGCACCTGCGCGATGGACGCCGCGGCCACCGGATCGCTGAATTCGGAAAACACCTCATCCACCGGACGGCCCAGTTCTTCGGCGATGCTCTTTTGCGCTTCGGCAATGGAAAACGGCGGCAGCTTGTCCTGCAGCACCCGCAGTTGCGGCGCCATTTCATCGCCCACCACATCGGGGCGGGTCGATAGGATCTGGCCAAACTTGATATAGGCCGGCCCCAGCGCGGTGATTGCGCGGGTCACGGGCGGCATCTCGGGATCACCCTTGTAACCCAGCCAGCGGAACGGCCAGGCCAGAACACGGGCCGCCACACGAATGGAGCGTGGCGCCTGCATCGCGTCCAGCGCCTGCCCCATGGCACCGGTGCGTTCGAACGTGGCGCCTGTACGGATCAGACGCCAGATGTTGTGAGGTCCACGCATCGCTTAGATCTTCCACCCCGAATGCAGGCAGGCAATGCCCATGGTCAGGTTGCGGTATTTTGCATTCTCAAAGCCGGCCTGTTTCACCATGTTCAGGAAGGTCTCCTGATCCGGGAATTTGCGGATCGATTCGACCAGATACTGGTAGCTGTCACGATCATTGGCGATCACCTGCCCCATCTTCGGGATGACGTTGAAGGAATAAATGTCATAGGCCTTCTGCATCATGTCGTTGGGGATCTGGCTGAACTCCAGCACCATCAGACGGCCACCAGGTTTCAGCACACGGTAGGCCTCATTCAACGCCTCTTGCGGGCGGGTCACGTTCCGGATGCCAAAACTGATGGTGTAGGTGTCAAACGTGTTGTCGGGAAACGGCAGCGCCATGGCATCGCCCGTGACCCAATCCAGACTGTCGGCCATCTGCGCCGCTTCTGCCCGTTTGCGCCCCTCAACAAGCATCGGTTCGGTCAGGTCGCAAACCGTCGCATGGCCGTGGCCCGCGCGTTTCAGATAGCGGAAGGAAATGTCACCGGTGCCGCCCGCCACATCCAGCAGTTTGGTGCCCGGACGCGGCGCAATCCAATCCATCATCGCATCTTTCCAGATGCGGTGGATGCCCATGCTCATGGCGTCGTTCATCACGTCATATTTCGACGCAACCGAGCCAAAGACCCCCTGAACCCGCCCCGCCTTTTCAGACTCAGGCACGGTTTCAAAGCCGAAGTGGGTGGTGTTTTCATTACCGGACATTACGGACATCCCAGAATTTTAGCACTTGTATACCGTGGTCATTGGCCATCGTATATGCGGCATCCTCACCAAGGCATTTTGAGCAGTAGGAACCATAGTTATGTCGATTATTGAAGACCTAAAGGGGGTCTGGGACGCGGCAACCGGAAATCCCGGGCTGTTTTTTGGGATATTGGCGGTTTTCCTGCCTTTGATCATTCTGAAATGGTGGATTGTGGCGCGCGCAGCACGCAAAACTCAGCAAAACGCCTACGCTGGTTGGACCGAAGAAGCCACATCCCAGCAAGCGCCCCATGAAACCGGTGTGGGGACAGTTGATGTCTTGAAAATGAAGCCGGCCATCGGCCTTGGGGCCATTCTCTTTTCTTTGCTGTTTTTTGGCGGCGGCGCACTGTTTTACGCATTGGTCGTTCTGCCCGAGGCAACGGCCACCCGCAAAGACTGGATTACCTTTGCGATTATGCTGGGCTTTACCCTGATGGGCCTAGCGGTTTGGGTGATAAGCTTTAACAGGCTGACCGTCAGCGCTGAGAAAATCACCCGAACGGGGCTTCTCATAAAAAGAAAATCCTATTTGTTTAGCGGTCTGCAAAGCGTTTCGCCTTTGGCTAAAACCTTCGCTGGTGGCGCCAAATTGGACTTCGGGGAACAGGGGGTGTTGAAAGTGCGCGCCAACTATAAAGGCTATAAGCAGCTGCTGGATCATCTTGCCAAAGACGATCCCAAACTCAGATTGCTGGTCAAGCTCTACACCAATACCCTTAAAGGAAGTCGTTGATGCCCGAATTGCCCGAAGTTGAGACCGTGATGCGCGGGTTGATGCCGTCGATGGAGGGGGCGGTGATTGCAAAGGCGCAGATCAATCGCCCGGATCTGCGCTGGCCCTTCCCGGAGCGGATGTCTGAACGGCTGACCGGGCAGCGGGTCGAACGGCTGCGGCGGCGGTCCAAGTATATTCTGGCCGATCTGGCCTCGGGCGAAACCCTGTTGATCCATCTGGGCATGTCGGGGCGGATGCTGGTCTCAGGCGATCCTTTGGGTCAATTTGTGCATGACCATCCGCAGGCTGAAAAACATGACCATGTGGTTCTGGACATGGACAACGGCGCCCGCATCACCTTCAACGATCCGCGCCGGTTTGGGGCGATGGATCTGTTGGACACGGCCACGGCAGAGGACAGCAAACTACTGTCAGTTTTGGGGCCCGAACCCTTCGGCAACAGCTTCTCTGAGGACTACCTGATCGCGGCCTTCAAAGACAAAAACACCCCGGTGAAATCGGCGCTGCTGGATCAGGGAATCATCGCCGGGTTGGGCAACATCTACGTGTGCGAAACGCTCTACCGTGCTGGGATCAGCCCAAAGAGGCGGGCAAAACAGATTGCAGGACGCAAGGTCGCAACTTTGGTACCGATCATCCGCGACGTGCTGTCAGACGCCATCGAAGCGGGGGGCTCCAGCCTCAAGGACTTCCGCAGCGCAGGCGGTGAACTTGGTTATTTTCAACACCGTTTTGACGTCTACGACCGCGCAGGTGACCCCTGCAAACGCGAGGGCTGCGACGGTGTGGTGTCGCGTATCGTACAATCGGGCCGGTCGAGTTTTTACTGCCCCCGCTGTCAAAGATAGCTTGATCCAGCCGCCGGGATTGTCCAGTAATCGGGACTGACTGGAATAATGAAAGCTGAATACATGGCCTATGAGACGATCATCGTCGAAGTAGAAGACCACATCGCGCTGGTGAAACTGAATCGCCCCGATGCAATGAATGCGCTGAACGCGCAGTTGCTGAGCGAGCTTGCCGACGCGATGAAATCGGCCCAAGCCAACGACAAGGTGCGCTGCATCGTGCTGACCGGCAATGAGAAGGCTTTCGCAGCCGGTGCCGACATCAAAATGATGAGCGAAAAGACCTACACCGATGTCTTCACCGAGGATCTGTTTGGTCCCGAATGTGCTGAGGTGACCAAGGTTCGCAAACCGGTGATTGCAGCTGTGTCCGGCTATGCGCTGGGCGGCGGCTGTGAACTGGCGATGATGTGTGACTTCATCATCTGTTCGGACACCGCCAAGTTTGGCCAGCCCGAGGTGAACCTGGGCGTGATGGCCGGCATCGGTGGCACCCAGCGTCTGACACGCGCCATTGGCAAGGCCAAGGCGATGGACATGAACCTGACCGGCCGCTTCATGGATGCCGAAGAGGCTGAGCGTGCTGGGCTGGTAAGCCGCATCGTGCCCGCTAAGAAGCTGATGGACGAAGCGATGGGCGCCGCTGCCAAAATCGCTGAGAAGTCGATGATCTCGGTGATGGCGATCAAGGAATCGGTGAACCAATCGTTCGAAGTGCCGCTGGCCGATGGCCTGCTTTTCGAACGTCGCCTGTTCCATTCGATGTTTGCCACCGAAGATCAATCCGAAGGCATGGCCGCCTTCATCGACAAGCGCACCCCGCAGTTCCGCGACAAGTAAGCGCGCAAACGTCGAGAATCATAGAAATAAGGGAAACGGGCTGCCTTGCGGCCCGTTTTTCTATTGCATCTCTGGGATTCTTGCGTAAAAGGGCCGCCAGACATGCGCGTGAAGCCCGCTCTGGCTAGAATGATTCCCGACAGGAAGCTGTCAGGTGGGGGCACGTGCTGATTGACATATAACCCCGAACCTTAGGGAACATTCGAAATGGCAAATTCGCCTCAGGCAAAAAAACGCGCCCGTCAGAACGAAACCCGTTTTGCTGTAAACAAAGCACGTCGTTCGCGCATCCGCACCTTCCTGCGTAAAGTTGAGGAAGCCATTGCTTCCGGTGACAAAGAAGCCGCAACCGCCGCTCTGCGCGCGTGCCAACCTGAGCTGATGCGCGGCGTCACCAAAGGTGTCTTCCACAAGAACACCGCAGCACGCAAAATGTCCCGCCTCGCCGCACGCGTGAAGGCACTGGGCTAATCGCACCTGCGAACCCCTTGAAATATTGAGAAAAGGCGCCCCGATTCGGTGGCGCCTTTTTTCGTTTACCTGCACGTAATTTCAGCCATGTGTTGCAGAAAAATTCGGCGCGAGAGATTCTTTTTGGGAATCTCTGAGTCAAGCCCAGAAGTTCAGTTGCGACTCGACTGGCCAACTTGCTAGCTTCCCTTCACAGCGATTCCACATCGCCCTGGGGGGACAGGCGCCCACGTGATTCCATTCGGTTCCGAATGGTGTTTCATGGGACTGATGAACTCTGCGCATAGCGTTCTTGCAGTGAACGATAGATGCCGCGGAAGTCTAGGCTATTGCCTCGCCCGTCCTACATAAGAACGCGTCACAGCGTGCACCGCAGGCACAGCCGTTGGGGGACGGATGTTGCCAGAAGGCCGCGGTGCGTGGCGCGAAGTTCGGTCCAGATTTGGACGATTCAACCGTTGCAACTATGCTGCAGCGGCAAGGATTGTTTTTTTCTGTGTCCAGGTTGGTACGAGTTTTGCGGCGCAGGTGCAGGCGCTGAGTCAAGGAAGAAACGACAGGCTGGAATGGGGAACATGACGCAAGAACAGTGGGGCCAACTTCAAAACAACCTTTTGAAGACAGTGGGAAAGAACAACTTCGCAACCTGGATCGAACCGCTCGAGTTCCTCGAGATCACCGATGGTGTTGCAACCTTTCAGGTCCCGACGACCTTCTTGGGGAATTACGTGTCGCAGAACTTCGGCGACCTGATTCTGCATAAGCTCAGCGAAGCTGGTGAAGACGTGCGACGGATCCATTTCCGTGTTGGCACCTCCGCCCCGCGTCCCCGTGTTGCCGCCACCCAAGCCGCCAACCATTCGGCAAGCCCCGCCAGCGCAGCGCAGCCCGTGGCCCAGCCGCGACTGGCCGAACCCGATGATGCCGCCCCCACCTCTGCACAGACCCATTCCGTAGTTGAAGCCACCGACAGTGCCGCCACCAGCCAGGCCCTGCGCGAAGAGCTCCTGCCAGGCGCGCCGCTGGATTCGCGCTTTACCTTTGACACTTTTGTTGTCGGTAAGCCGAACGAACTGGCCCATGCCGCCGCCCGTCGTGTTGCCGAAGGTGGCCCCGTCACCTTCAACCCGCTGTTCCTTTATGGCGGTGTTGGCCTTGGTAAGACCCACCTGATGCACGCCATCGCTTGGGAACTGCAGACCAAACGCCCGGACCTGAACGTGGTCTACCTGTCGGCGGAACAGTTCATGTACCGCTTCGTGCAAGCGTTGCGCGACCGCAAGATGATGGACTTCAAACAGCTGTTCCGCTCGGTCGACGTGCTGATGGTGGACGATGTGCAGTTCATCGCCGGCAAAGACAGCACCCAGGAAGAGTTCTTCCACACCTTCAACGCGCTGGTGGATCAGAACAAACAGATCATCATCTCGGCTGATCGCGCCCCGGGTGAGATCAAAGACCTGGAAGAGCGCATCAAGTCGCGTCTGCAATGTGGTCTGGTCGTAGACCTGCACCCCACCGACTATGAGCTGCGTCTTGGCATTCTGCAGTCCAAAGTCGAACAGCATTCCGCCCAATATCCCGGTCTGGAACTGGCGCCCGGCGTTCTGGAATTCCTGGCCCATCGCATCAGCACCAACGTTCGTGTGCTGGAAGGAGCGCTGACCCGCCTCTTCGCCTTTGCCTCGCTGGTTGGTCGCCCGATCACCATGGAACTGACGCAGGATTGTCTGGCCGACGTGCTGCGCGCCTCTGAGCGCAAGATCACCGTTGAAGAGATCCAGCGCAAAGTCTCCGAACATTACAACATCCGCCTCAGCGACATGATCGGCCCGAAACGTGTGCGCACCTACGCCCGTCCGCGCCAGATCGCCATGTATCTGTGCAAGCAGCTGACCAGCCGCAGCTTGCCGGAAATCGGCCGTCGCTTCGGGGGCCGGGACCACACCACCGTCATGCACGGGGTGAAACGCATCGAGGAACTGCGCCAGCAGGACGGTCAGATCGCCGAAGATCTGGAACTGCTGCGCCGCGCGCTGGAAGCGTAAGCCACATCAGGGGACGCCAAAAAGCGTCACCAGAACCGCACATTTGGGCGTCGCTGCATCCGCTGGCGGCGCCCATTGTCTTGACGGCCCTTGACGCCCCCGTCAAAGCATCAGAGAAACCAAGAAAAGGCTTGAGGCCCTTCGGGAATGCGTTACCTTGCACTCCCCCAAGACGGGCCGAACAGGGATAGGAGCGAGGGAATGAAATTCAGCATCGAACGCGGGACGCTTCTGAAGGCCGTCTCTCAGGCGCAGTCGGTTGTGGAACGGCGCAACACCATTCCGATCCTGGCAAACGTCTTGATCGAAGCCGAAGGCGACACGGTGCAGTTCCGCGCCACCGACCTGGACATCGAAGTGGTCGACAAGGCCACTGCACAGGTTGAAAAGGCCGGCTCGACCACGGTTTCGGCTGTTACCCTGCACGAGATTGTTCGCAAACTGCCCGATGGCGCGCTGGTCACCCTGACCGAAGATGGCGTTGCCGGTCGTCTGACCGTTGAGGCGGGCCGCTCCAACTTCAACCTGGCCACCCTGCCCAAGGAAGATTTCCCGGTCATGGCCAGTGCCGAATACGCCAGCAACTTCACCGCGCCCGCGCCGGTGCTGCGCCGCCTGTTCGACAAATCGAAATTCGCCATCTCGACCGAAGAAACCCGGTATTACCTGAACGGTGTTTACCTGCATGTCTCGGACAGCGAAAACGGCAAGGTGCTGCGCGCTGTGGCAACCGACGGTCACCGTCTGGCCCGCATCGACGCCGATCTGCCGATGGAAGCGGGCGACATGCCCGGTGTGATCGTGCCGCGCAAAACCGTGGGTGAGCTGCGCAAGCTGCTGGACGATGACGAGATGCTGATTGCCGTGTCTGTCAGCGAAACCAAAATCCGCTTTGCCACGCCGAACATCACCCTGACCTCCAAGGTCATCGATGGCACCTTCCCCGATTACAGCCGCGTGATCCCCGTGGGCAACACCCGCAAGATGGAAGTGGACGCTTCGGAATTTGCCTCGGCCGTGGACCGGGTGGCCACCGTTTCTTCGGAACGTTCGCGCGCTGTGAAAATGTCGCTGGAAGAGGATCGCCTGATCCTGTCGGTCAACGCACCAGACAGCGGCGCCGCCGAAGAAGAGCTGGCCGTTGCCTATAATGACGAACGCCTGGAGATTGGCTTCAACGCCAAGTACCTGCTGGAAATTGCCAGCCAGGTTGACCGCGAAAACGCTGTCTTCATGTTCAACTCCTCCGGTGACCCGACCCTGATGCGCGAAGGCAGTGACACCTCCGCCGTCTATGTCGTCATGCCGATGCGCGTCTGACCTGACGGTCCCGCTGGCGGGGTTTGATGCAAACTCCGCTGGCGTTTTCTGCCCCAGAAAACGCCCCCATGGCTGATCTTGCACTCCGATCCCTGACGCTATCGCACTTTCGCTCGCACAAGCGGGCGGAGATTACCTGTGATGGCCGTCCCGTGGCGATTTACGGCGCCAATGGATCTGGCAAAACCAACATCCTCGAAGCGGTCTCGCTGTTTTCCCCCGGTCGCGGCCTGCGCCGCGCCTCGGCCGAGGATATGACTCGCCGCCCCGAAGCACTGGGATGGAAGCTGACCGGCCTGTTGCAACGCGGCGACCAGCACTCAGAGATTGAGATTTGGTCAGAAGGCGGCGCGGCACGTCAGCTGAAGATCGACGGTAAATCCCATCCGCAATTGGAACTGGCCAAACAGGCCCGGATTCTCTGGCTGATCCCTTCGATGGATCGCCTCTGGATCGAAGGGGCGGAGGGGCGCAGGCGGTTTCTGGACCGGATGGCGCTGTCTTTCTTTCCCAGCCATGGTGAGGCAACCCTAGCCTATGAAAAAGCCATGCGCGAACGCAATCGGCTGCTAAAGGATCAGCAGCGCGATGCCTTCTGGTACAAGGCGCTAGAGGCGCAGATGGCCGAACATGGCGCGGCCATTCACGCCAATCGCCTGAAAACGCTTTCCTTTATCGCAGAGGCGCAGGCACAGGCAGAAACCGCCTTCCCAACAGCCGATCTGGAACTCACCCAAAGTGAAGGCGAAATGCCGGAAACGGAGGCGGACCTGATCGCCGCCTTTGAGGAAAGCCGTTTCCGTGACATCGCTGCCGGGCGGTCCCTTGTCGGGCCACATCGCACCGATCTTTATGGTGTCTTTGCAGCCAAGGGCGTGCCGGCGCGCGACTGTTCCACCGGAGAACAAAAGGCCTTGCTGGTCTCATTGATCCTAGCCAATGCGCGGGCGCTGGCGGCACAGATCGGCATGCCGCCGATTCTGCTGCTGGATGAGGTCGCAGCGCATCTGGATGCCACCCGACTGGCCGCACTTTACGATGAAATCTGTGGCTTTGGCGCGCAGGCCTGGATGACCGGCACCGGGCCGGAACTGTTTACAAGCCTCGGCGCCCGCGCGCAGTACCTTGAGGTGCGCGATGACGTCGGGCTGTCAGAGCTGATGCAAGCGGAGGGACCGAAGTGAACGCAGATCCTCAAAAACGTCTGTTGGTTCTGGGGGCAACCGGGGCTGTTGGTACGCTGTTGCGTCAGGTCTGGTCGATTGATCCGCCCGAACACACGCAGGTCATCTGGCAGGCCCGCACCGCACAGCCTGGCATGATCCCGTTTCGCCCCGGTGCGGCGACGGATGTCTTTGGCAAGGTGGATACGGTGCTGTCGCTTTGGGGCGGGCCGACGGATCTGCCCGCCAATCGCACCCTTGCGATCGAAGCTCAACGTATCGGCGCGGAAACCGGGGCCGATCGGGTTTTGCACGCGTCCTCGATTGCGGCCTATCTGCCACAAACCGGTGCGTTGCGTGAAGAAGATCCGCTGGGCAATTCAAACGCCTATGGGATGGCCAAAACCGAAATGGAACAGGCGGTGCAGGTGGCCCCCGGCCCGCGGCGCTGTTGCCTGCGGCTTGGATCTGTCGCCGGCGCCGAAAGCCTGGCCCGCGCGTTGGTCGAGGACAATTTGATCCGGCTGGATCAGTTTGCCTCAGGCCACGGCCCGTTGCGCAGCTATATCGCGCCTGCTGATCTGGCCAAGGTGGTTCTAGGTCTGGCGCATCTGCCCCTCAACGACTTGCCACAGGCGTTGAACGTTGGCGCCACAGAGCCCATCCGGATGGAGGCGCTGCTGGCAGCCGCTAACCGCGCCTTTCACTGGTCACCCGCCCCGGAAACCGCCCGCGAAACCGCGGTGCTGGACACCAGCCTGCTGCAGTCCTTGGTTCCGCTTGCCCCCAACAGCTCTGATCCCGCAGCAATTGTCGCCGACTTGCACCGGCTTGGGGTGATGTAATGCCGCAGCGCCTGCCGATCTGGAAACGCCTGTTTGATGTCTTCTTTGCCCTCTTTCTGGCGCTCCTGCTGTCGCCAGTGCTGATCGGCGTTGCGCTGTGGATCCTGCTGCGCGACGGGCGGCCGGTGTTTTACGTCTCAGAACGAATGCGCACGGAAAAATCACCGTTCTGGCTGTGGAAGTTCCGCACCATGAAGCCCGATGCCGAAGACCGCGGCGTGACGGGCCAAGACAAAGACACACGCATCACCGCCACAGGCCAGTTTCTGCGCCGCAGCCGGTTGGATGAACTGCCGCAACTGCTGAACATCCTACGTGGGGATATGTCCTTTGTCGGCCCCCGCCCACCGCTGCGCCGCTATGTCGAGCTTTACCCGGAGCTTTACGCCAAGGTTCTGCAAAACCGCCCCGGCGTGACCGGTCTGGCCACAGCTGTTTTCCATCAGCACGAAGAACGCATCCTTGCCACCTCAACCAGCGCCGAAGAGACCGAGGCCCTCTATTGCCGACGCTGCGTACCACGCAAAGCGCGGCTGGACCTGATCTATCAGGCACATCTCTCGCTCTGGTTGGATCTCTACGTCCTAAAACGTACGCTTAAGAAATAAAAAACGGCGTCAGATTTGCCACACACACGCAACGCGCGATACCAGATCTTGCGCCTTGCAAGTAAAATCCAATACTGTGGTAAAGCCATTTGTTAGCGGCTTGGTTACTTTCCAAGATTAGAGCTACAGAAAGCGACCGCTGATTGGTGTTATTAGGAGGGCAAAATGACGCTCTATTCGTTTGTCTCTCATTTAAGAGACCAGAATAAGCGATTGTTTTTTATGGCGATTGATCTGTTGGTCGCGCCGCTCTCTCTGCTGCTTACCCTTTTCCTGCTTCAGTCTTTGAGCCAGATGCTGCAGCAACCCGTTGCGTTGCTGACACTGTTGGTTTTCGCCTCGCTCTTTTGCGCCAGCACCGCCAATGTTCTTGGTCTGCACCGGCTCAGCCTGAATGCTTATGAATCTTCTGGCATTCTGCGCAGCTGTTTGGTGGCCGCGCTTGTCGCTGTGGCCTGTTCAAGCCTGAGTTTTGTCACAGACACCGGCCTACCGACCGCGCTATTTGCTGTTTTTGCGATGGTATTGCTCATCGGGATCGCGATGAGCCGTCTGTTGCTGCGCCAGTTGGTTCTTGCCATCTATCGCACCGGACCCGGCCGCACCCGGTTGATCATCTACGGCGCGGGCCAGACCGGTCTGCAGCTGGCCGCGGCCCTGCGCGCCGGCGATGACGTGGAGCTTGTGGCTTTTGTCGACGACAATCCCAAACTTCAGAGCCTGACCCTGATGGGGGCTGCGGTTTACGCCTCCAGCCGGATTGAAGATCTGGTCAACCGCAAGGAGGTCAACCGCGTGGTGCTGGCCATGCCCTCAGCCACCCCATCGACCCACGCCAAAATCGCCATGCGCCTGCGCCGTTATGGCTGTGAGGTGCACACGCTGCCGTCCTTTGCGGATCTTCTGACCGATGTGGATCTGTCCAAACGCTACAGCCCCGTCCCCATTGATGAACTGCTGGGTCGTACCGGGCTGGATGAAGATCTGCCCGCCGTGTCGCACGCCTATCAAGGCCACCGTCTGCTGGTCACCGGTGCGGGTGGGTCAATCGGGTCAGAACTCTGCCGCCAATTGGTGGCCTGCCGCCCGTCCCATCTGGTGCTGCTGGATCACTCAGAACTGGCGCTTTATTCGATTGAGAAAGAGCTGCAATCGATCGCCCCGGATCTGCCGATCACCGCCATTTTGGGATCCGTCTGTGATCGGAAGATGATGGAAAGCCTGCTGCAGCAAAACCAAATCGAAGTGGTCCTGCACGCCGCCGCGTACAAACACGTGCCGATGGTGGAAAAGAACGAAATCGCTGGCCTGCAGAACAACGTGATGGGCACCAAAACCCTTGCGGATGCGGCGCGTCTGGCAGGCGTCGAACGCTTCATTCTTGTCAGTTCAGACAAGGCTGTGCGGCCAACGAACATCATGGGCGCCTCCAAACGGTTGGCGGAGATGGCGGTGCAGGATCTGGCCACCCGCAGCGATGGCACCATGTTCTCGATGGTGCGCTTTGGCAATGTGATGGGGTCCTCCGGTTCGGTTATCCCGCTGTTTGAGGAACAGATCGCACGAGGCGGCCCGGTGACACTGACCCACAATGATGTTGCGCGCTATTTCATGACCATTTCCGAGGCCGCGCGTCTGGTGCTGCTGGCCGGCACCTTTTCGCGCGGGGGGGATGTCTTTGTGCTGGATATGGGGGATCTGGTCCCGATCCGCCGACTGGCCCGTCAGATGATCGAAGGCGCCGGTTTTGAAGTCCGCGATGAGGGCAATCCGGACGGTGATGTTGAAATCAAAGTCACCGGCCTGCGCCCCGGTGAAAAACTGATTGAAGAGCTGTTGATCAGCCCCGATATGCTGACCACACCCCACCCGAAAATCCTGCGCGCCCAGGAAGGGTTGTTGTCAGAGATCGAGATTGCCACCGCGCTGAAGGATCTGCGTCTGGCGATTGAGGAAAACGATGCTTCCGCCGCCCGTGACGTGATCAAACGCTGGGTGGAAACACAGGAAGAAGCCGACCGCGAAGGCACCACCAACGCGCCGTAACACGCCACGCAAGGCACCCCACCACGCACCCGCCTGATCCCCCCTACCTGAGACCACCAAAATGCCCCGCAGGGCGTGACATCCCCTGTCAGGTTTCGTATATGTTTTGGACCAAAAACGTAGGAAGGCCGGCATGTCCGACACCGAGCAAAATTCGCAGGAATACGGCGCAGATTCCATCAAGGTTCTCAAGGGCTTGGAAGCAGTGCGCAAACGCCCCGGCATGTACATCGGGGACACCGATGACGGTTCGGGCCTGCATCACATGGTTTATGAGGTCGTGGACAACGGCATCGATGAGGCGCTGGCCAAACACGCGGACTTTGTCCATGTGAAAATCCACGCCGACAGTTCGGTTTCCGTGCGCGACAACGGCCGTGGGATTCCGGTGGATATCCACGAAGAAGAAGGCGTTTCAGCGGCCGAGGTCATCATGACCCAGCTGCACGCCGGTGGTAAGTTTGACAGCAACTCCTACAAGGTGTCCGGCGGTCTGCACGGTGTGGGCGTTTCGGTTGTGAACGCGCTGTCGGTCTGGCTGGAACTGCGCATCTGGCGCAACGGCAAGGAACACTGGGCCAAGTTCGAACACGGCGAATGCACCGAACATCTGCGTGTTGTTGGCGATGCGGATGGCCAGAAGGGCACCGAGGTGCGCTTCCTTGCCTCCACCGATACCTTCTCGAACCTCGAATATTCGTTTGAGACGCTGGAAAAGCGTCTGCGCGAACTGGCCTTCCTGAACTCCGGCGTGCGGATCATCCTGGAAGATGAGCGCCCCGCCGAAGCGCTGCGCACTGAGCTCTACTATGACGGTGGTGTAAAAGAGTTTGTGAAATACCTCGACCGTTCCAAAACCTCCCTGATGGAGGATCCGATCTATGTGCGCGGTGAGAAGGACGATATCGGCGTTGAACTGGCGATGTGGTGGAATGACAGCTACCACGAAACCGTTCTGCCCTTTACCAACAACATACCGCAGCGCGACGGCGGCACCCACCTGGCGGGTTTCCGCGGCGCGCTGACCCGGACCCTGTCAAAATACGCGCAGGACAACGGCATCGGCAAAAAGGAAAAGGTCAGCTTCACCGGCGATGACGCCCGCGAAGGCCTGACCTGCGTTCTGTCGGTGAAAGTGCCGGATCCCAAATTCTCGTCCCAGACCAAGGACAAGCTGGTTTCGTCTGAGGTGCGCCCGGCGGTGGAATCCCTTGCTGGCGAAAAACTTGCCGAGTGGTTTGAGGAAAACCCAAACACCGCCAAGATGATCGTCTCCAAGATCATTGAGGCCGCGCTGGCCCGCGAAGCCGCCCGTAAAGCGCGCGAGCTGACCCGCCGCAAAACCGCAATGGATGTGAACTTCCTGGCCGGTAAGCTGAAAGACTGTTCGGAAAAAGATCCGTCCAAAACCGAAGTCTTCCTGGTCGAGGGTGACTCGGCCGGTGGTTCTGCGCAGACCGGACGTGACCGTCAGACCCAAGCCATTCTGCCCCTGAAAGGTAAGATCCTGAACGTGGAACGCGCGCGGTTTGACCGGATGCTCTCCAGTCAGGAGATCGGCAACCTCGTGATGGCGCTGGGTACCGGCATTGGCCGGGATGAGTTCAATCTGGACAAGCTGCGCTACCACAAGATCGTCATCATGACCGATGCGGACGTCGACGGCGCCCACATCCGGACCCTGCTGTTGACCTTCTTCTACCGTCAGATGCCCGAGCTGATCGAAGCAGGTCACCTGTTCATTGCGCAGCCGCCGCTTTACAAGGTCAGCCGCGGCAAGTCTGAGGTCTATCTGAAAGATCAGGCCGCGATGGACGAATATCTGATCGATCAGGGCATTCAGGACACCGTGCTGAAGCTGGGCACTGGCATGGAAATCGCCGGCGCCGATCTGAAGCGTGTTGTCGAAGAGGCGCGCAGCCTGAAACGTCTGCTGGATGCCTTCCCCACCCATTACCCGCGCCACATTCTGGAACAGGCCGCCATTGCCGGCGCCTTTGTCCCCGGTGCGGTGGATGCGGACCTGCAAGGCGTGGCCGATAAGGTTGCCAAACGTCTGGACGATATCGCGCTGGAATATGAACGTGGCTGGCAGGGCCGGATCACCCAGGATCACGGCATCCGTCTGGCCCGTATTCTGCGCGGCGTTGAAGAGGTGCGCACGCTGGACGGTCCGATGCTGCGTTCGGGCGAAGCTCGCAAAACCGGCAGCTTCACCCAAAGCTTGCAGGAGATTTACACCCTACCTGCAACCCTGATGCGCAAGGATCGGTCGGTGCTGATCCACGGCCCGCTGGATCTGCTGAACGCGATCCTGAAAGAGGGTGAAAAAGGCCTGTCGCTGCAGCGCTACAAAGGTCTGGGGGAGATGAACCCGGATCAGCTGTGGGAGACCACGCTGGACCCCGAAGCGCGCACCCTGCTGCAGGTTCAGGTTGAGGATATGACCGAGGCGGACGACATCTTTACCAAGCTGATGGGCGATGTGGTGGAACCCCGCCGCGAATTCATCCAGCAAAACGCGCTGAGCGTGGAAAACCTGGATTTCTAAACGCCCCAAGATCGCAATTAAAAACGCCCTGCTGGTTCCAACCGCAGGGCGTTTTTGCATCCTCAGTCAAAATAGCTGCCATAACTGTAGCCCTGACTGCGCCCCTCCACCCCATTCAGGATCCCGATGATCGCTGCATCTTCCGGCAGGGTTTCCCGCAGGCTGGTGTAGGCGCTGCGCAGCTCAACCTGGGTAGCCTGACCAAAGCGGACGCAGAGCACCGCCACATCCACCAGCGGCGCGATATACTGCGTGTCCACCAGCGGCGCCAAAGGGGCGGAATCCACAATTACCACATCAAAGGCGCCACGTGCATTGTCCAGAAGTGCCTTGAAGGCCGTGGATTGCAACGGCGCATCTGTCGGCACATCCGCGCGCCGACTGCCAAGGATAATCGCCAAGGGGCTGCGCGGATCGCGCAGATAAAACTGTTCCACGGGCGCATCATTGTCATCCCGGCCAGCCCCCGCCTGTTTCTGGCGCAGCGCACCATTGGATTGCAGGTATTCCAGCAGGCCCACGTTTGGCTCCGCCCCGATGAAGGCCTGAATGTTTGGGCTGCGCAGATCCGCGTCGATCAACAACGTGCGTTGCCCGGCCAGTG